>CAWJRB010000010.1:0-484764 GCA_963845155.1 uncultured Flavobacteriaceae bacterium
ATTCCGTAAAACTTGGCCTGGTAAGTCCCCTTGGGCACAGCACTGACTTCCGGAATCAGGGGAAGGGAAAGATTGGTAACATCGTCTACTGATCCCCACCGTGAACTCTTTTTTTTTCTTTTGGCAGCCAGGTTGTCATATACGGAGATCATCATGGCTGGTGTAGTATCTTTCGAGCTGAGGCCATACCTTCCGCCGATGATCATCGGGGCATTGGCATCTCCATAAAACAGGTCACGTACATCCAGGTAGAGGGGCTCTCCATTGGCACCCGGTTCCTTTGTCCGGTCCAGGACAGCAATCCGCTTCACTGACTTGGGCAGCGCATTGAAGAAATACTTGGCGCTGAACGGGCGGTACAGATGTACGGTCTATCATCCCGACTTTCCTGCCCTGCGCATTCAGGTAATCTACTGTTTCCTTAAGGGTCTCCGTGATCGATCCCATGGCCATGACAACCTGCTCAGCATCCGGATCCCCATAATAGGTGAAAGGATGGTACTCACGACCGGTCATCTTTGTAATTTCCTTCATATAATCTTCAACGATGTCTGGCTACCACCTCATAGAAAGGATTGGCAACTTCCCTGGTCTGGAAATAGATGTCAGGGTTCTGGGCTGTCCCCCTGGTCACAGGGTGCTCAGGATTTAATGCATTGTCACGGAAGCGCTGGAGGGCTTCATAATCCAGCAGACCGGCCAGATCTTCATTGGTCGGAGGCTTCTACTTTCTGTACTTCGTGAGAGGTCCTGAATCCATCGAAGAAATGTAAAAACGGGATGCGGGACTTGATGGCAGCAGAGGTGAGCAATCCCCCCGATGTCCATAATTTCCTGCACAGAACCGGTAGCCAGCATGGCAAATCCGGTATGGCGGGTACTCATCACATCAGAGTGGTCACCAAATATAGATAATGCCTGTGCAGCCAGGCTCCTTGCAGATACATGGAATACAGCCCGGCAACAATTCACCGGATATCTTGTACATATTGGGAATCATCAAAAGCAATCCCTGGGAGGCGGTGAATGTGGATGTCAGGGCACCTGCCTGCAGTGAACCGTGCACTGCTCCCGATGCGCCACCCTCAGATTGCATTTCCACAACCTGGACTGGTTCTCGCCAAAAATATTCTTCCTCCCAAATGCAGCCCACTCGTCAATATTCTCCGCCATATTGGATGAAGGGGTGATCGGATAGATCGCCGCTACTTCACTGAACATATCCACAGCATGAGAAGCTGCATGGTTTCCATCGCAAGTGATAAATTTTTTCTTCTTAGCCATTTCTGTTGGTTTAAGTATTTAATTAGCAATAAATTATATGATTTTTAATAAAGATTACAAAATTAGCAATATTGACGAATTATTTATATGAGTTTGTTTCAGGTCGCGAGGTAATCCTGCATGTACCGCTGGTACTTCCATCGCATCTTATCCCGATCGTTCATATCGGGCCATCGGGTACGAAAGTCTTCGTTGATAGAATCCAGTATCGGGTCATACAGAGCCTTTTGAGCCGCATTCGCACGATCGTAAGGTCCGTAAAAGCCATTGGGATACTCCTCCACTCGAGGGGTCACCTCACCCATGGACTCCAGAGTTTCGGGTCGCACCTTACTGTCATGACTGTACATCATGTGGGTCAAGAGGTTCATCTCGGCAGTTTTAGCTGCGGTCCCCCGATTGCTGTAATCATCAAACAGAGTTTCGGGTTCTGGAAATGTCTTTTGAGTGAATTCTGCAAACTTCTCCGGGCTGGGCCACCAGGGCCTGTGTGGCGCCTTGTGCAGGTACATCATCATAAAAGGCTTGCTCTTGTCTCTTTTTTTATCCAGCCAGTTCAAAGTGAGGTCAGTGATGATGTCCGTTACATAGCCTGTGATGATTGTATCGCCTTTGGGCCCGATAAACTTGGGATTGATGTAATTTCCCTGGCCGGGCAGAATCAGGAAGTCATCGACCCCTTTGGGATTGTTTCCGAAATGGAGCTTGCCAAACATCGCGGTCTGATATCCCCCTTGTTGAAACAGCTGAGGAAATGTGACCTGGGTCGTGTCAAAAGGCATCAGATTATCAATTTTCCCATTGATATGCGTGTGTTTGCCCGTCAGGATGGTAGCGCGAGAGGGTGCGCATATCGAATTCGAAACACAGGCATTGGTAAACAGTAAGCCCTCGTCAGCCAGACGATCGATATTAGGAGTTTGAAGCAATTGACTGCCATAGGCACTTATAGCCTGATAGGCATGATCATCCGACATGATAAACAGAATATTTGGCCTTTGTGCCTGCGTCGGAGTTTCTGGTAAATGTTCGTTTGATTTGGAACAGGACAGAAAAATTCCAAAAAAGAAGAGCAAGACAATTCTAAAGCAAAGGCTCAGTGCAGAAGATATGTTATTTTTCATCCCATAAAGGTAAAAGGTTCAGTCGATTTGTTCCTCCTGCTCTGTCATTAAAATTTTAACACTTTTTTACAACTTCACCATTAAACCCAACGTAGCTCCGACAGTCAAAAAGACAAACAATTATAAACAACATAAAAGTTTCGACAAGATGAAAAAAATTGCATTCATAATTATTTTAGGGCTGAGTTTTGCCCTTCATGCGCAGGGAGAGAAAGGAAAACAACACCAGAGAAGCGAGTATACGCCTGAACAACAGGCCATTTTAAAGACCAAAAAAATGGCCCTGCATCTGGATCTCAATGACGATCAACAGGACAAGCTCCTTGAAGTCAACAAGTCCTGGGCCGAGCAAAGAGCCAGGGAAAAAGAAGAGTTCAAGGCAAATTTCAAAGGAGATGAGCGTCCTGACACAGAAGCTCGATACGAACATCAGTTGCAAATGCTCGACAATCAAATGGCCTATCAGGAGAAGATTCAGACAATCTTGAACAAGGATCAGTACACGGCCTGGAAGGAGCATCAGGAAAAAAGAAATCGAGGGCGGGCTTGCCGAAAAGGTCGCTCAAATCGAAAGAGTGAGAAAAGAGAAAGTTGATTAGATTGGATTAGTTTTGAGTTGATTGGTAAACCGGGACATAGCGCCCGGTTTTTTCATTCGGAAACAATCAACTCCTGCCCGACCGACAAATGGTTTGAATTCAATTTGTTGAGCTCTTTCAATTCCTCCACGCTAAGTTCGTGATCACGAGCTATGGAATACAAAGTATCTCCTTTGTCTACTGTATAGGTGTCAACGCTGCTACTCCGGTAGGCAATCCTGCCGCTTTTCTTTTCTTCTTTTTCAACAACTACTACGCGACTTTCCTCAGGTATTTCCAGTGCATGGGCCTTGGCATACTTTTTATAAGACCGGTCATCCAGCACCAAATCATCGTACTTGTAAAGCTCAAAATTCTCGATAAACGAAATCAGTTTTTTCGGATACTTTCGGTCGGTGGCGTATCCAGCCTTTTTAAGTCCCTTTGCCCAGGCCTTGTAATCATCAGGTCTTAGGTCAAATAGAAACTCATAGCGCCCTCTGCTCGTCAGAAACTTGGAATGATCATTGAAGGAGCCCTCAGCCGAAGGATATTTCCGGAAACATTCACCGCGCCGGTCATCATCGTGATAGACTTTTTTACCTTTCCAGGAAGAATGGCATTTGATACCGAAATGATTGTTGGCTTTTCTCGTGAGTTCAGACAATCCGTTTCCGGGACTCCAGAATTCCCTGGGCCAGGGTAATACTCGCCGGGATGTTGTACTGCTCCATTTTGCGAATGGCAATGTCCTTGTAGGTGCCAATGATCACAGTGAAATTACTTACCTTTCCCTGATTCCTTTCTCTGAAGTCATAAAAGATCTGATCACTTTCGTCGTGCAAATATCGCTCTCTTGCGGTAAGGCCATCCTCGCTGCTCTTGGAGCTGCCTGCCTTCTTGGATCCGCATGACCCCATTAGCAACAACATGAATCCTGCTACTAAAAAAACACTTATTCGTCTCCCACACATATAAGCGGTAATTTCTTTTTTTTCAATTTCTGGTTCATCCCGGCAATTCCCTGAAGGCCACCCGTATGGATGGCGAGAATCCGGCTTTTCTTCTCAAATCGATTGTTCCGGATCATATCGACAAGGCCGTACATCATTTTGCCTGTATAAACCGGATCTAAAGGAATGGTGGTTGATCTGTAATACTGGTTGATAAAACTAATCAATTTTTCATTGATTTTAGCATATCCGCCAAAATGATAGTCATTTACCAAACTCCAGTTATGGTCGTGGACCGCCCTTTTGCTAATTTCTTTATGCAGAAAATCTCCTTTGAGGCTGGGAAATCCCAATACTTTCTGACTATCTCTAGCCGAATTGATCAGGCCCGCCATAGTGCCTCCCGTCCCTACCGGGACACAGATGTAGTCAAAAACCTCGTCATCAGCAACTAGAATTTCCTCACAACCCTTTACTGCGAGTTCATTCGTTCCTCCCTCCGGAACGAGATAAAACGCACCGAAACGCTCCTTCAATAAAGCGACAAACTCCTTTTCATGCCTGGACTTATACACCTCACGGGACACAAATTCCAACTCCATGCCCAGTTTCCCAGCAAAACTCAGGGTAGGATTCTCGGCCACCAGATCGGGTCGCACCGTCAGCTCCTCTCCACGAATGATCCCGATGGTTTTCAGACCTTTGCTATTTCCGGCATAAGCCAGGGCAGAAATGTGATTCGAATAGGCCCCTCCAAAGGTAAGCAGTGTGCGAAATCCTTTTGCTACGGCTTCTTCGAGGTTATACTTGAGTTTTCTGAATTTGTTCCCTGAAATGTAGGGGTGCAACTCGTCTTCTCTTTTCATCCATAGGGAAACTTGAGCTGATTCGATCTCTTCCAAAAACACCTCCTGATTCCGGCTGATATCCATATGGTTTCAATTTTTCACGGGGCGTTCAAAGATGTATCCCACAAAACTCCAAAGCGGTTTGTTTCGCACATAGTTCAAGTCGTATTCATTTTCATAAGCCTCCCGCTCAAAGCTGATGTTGCGGTATGCAAGTTTCGGTTGCCTGTAAATGATTATTTTTGCAAGGAATTCGGTCAGGTAGATTATAAAGAAGAATATCCAGAGCAATTCCAGCTGCTGTCTCAAGTGAATTCGTTCGTGATGAATCAAAATATAGTCCGAACGAAGCGCTGGTTCTCTCAAAATAATAAAAGGCCAGACTGCCAGGGCGTTGAACGTCGAAGGAAAGATGAAGGGGATGATCAGAACCATATAGCTAACTGAAGTCAAAGCAGAACTGCTGATGCAATTTAACAATAATAAATTGAAACCTGAAGATTTTTACTACAGTGAGGAGGGATATAAGGTCTTTACCGAACTGTATCATCTCAAGCGAGGGTATTGTTGCAAAAGCGGTTGCCGACATTGCCCTTATGGCTTTGACAAAGAGCGCGGAGCCTGACAGATATGGTACGATTCTTGATAAGTTAATAAGGAACATCCAAAATAATCAAGTCATTGACCATGGTGAAAATCTTACTCAGCAATTGCGTCGCTTATCCTTTTGTTTTTAGTTTCGTGCTCGTCGATAAGTGTCTATTCTGATTACGATAAAAATGTAGATTTTTCTCGTTTTAAGACTTATGCATTTTACAAGAAAGGTATCGACCGCGTTGAGATTTCAGACCTCGACAAACGGAGAATTCTCAGAATCATCGAAAGGGAGCTCCATGCGAAGGGCATGGTTCCTTCAGAAGATCCGGATGTGCTGGTCAATATTTTTACTAAATCCCGTGAGAGAATCGACGTCTACACGAATAATTATTACGGCTGGTATCCCTGGTATTACGGTTATGGCTATGGTTGGTATGGTCCCGGTTATGGCTTTGGATACACAAATGTCTCCTCCTCAACCGAAGGCACCCTGTTTATCGACCTGATCGACGCGAGAAAAAAAGAACTCGCCTGGCAGGGAATCGGAACCGGAATTCTTTCCTACAGTAAAAGTGTTGAAAAAAAGGAGGCCATGATCAACGATTTCGTAACTAAAATCATGATGGCCTATCCTCCTCAGCTGGAAGAAGTCAAGAAATGATTTCGAGTTGCTCGTGCAATTCCTCCCAGGACAACATCAACTCAGCTAATCTGTCTTTTTTTTGCTGATACAGTGCGAAAAACTTCTCATCCTGCTGCACCTTTTCAAAATTCTCACCGATCTCGGCATCGTCATTGATCAATTGATGCTCCAGTTTTGATATTTCAGATTCGACCTTGCTCAATTTGTTCTGGATCTTTTTCTTTTGCTTGAGATCCTGATGAGATTGTTTTCCTCCCTTTTTGCCGGAATTGACGGTTTTTTCTGAACTGGTTTTCATTTCTACTTCGCGCATGCTTTCCATCTGGTGCTGTTCGAGGAAGTAATTTATGTCGCCCAGGTAGGCCTTCACCTCCGAATCACGAAAAGAATAGACGGTATGCGCCAGGTCCTGAAGAAAATCCCGGTCATGAGAAACAAGGATAAGTGTTCCTTCAAACTGCTCCAAAGCCTGTTTCAAAACACGTTTGGATGCCATATCCAAATGATTCGTGGGTTCATCCATGATCAATACGTTGAAGGGTGTAAGGAGCATTTTGCAAAGTGCCAGGCGATTTCTCTCTCCGCCTGACAGGACCTTGACCTTCTTGTCCACCTCATCCCCTCCGAACAAAAACGCACCCAGCATGTCACGCACCTTGAACCGGTTCGCATCAGATGCCGCCTGTTCCATAGTTTCCAGGACCGTTTTTTCACCATCGAGATATTCTGATTGATTCTGGGCGAAATACCCGATCTGCACATTGTGACCCAATTTGAGCAATCCTTGATGTTCGATCTCCCCGACAATGATTTTGGCCAGGGTTGATTTGCCCTGTCCATTCTGGCCCACGAAAGCTATCTTGCTCCCTCTATCAATCAAAAGGTCAACCCCCTCAATGACCAGATTGTCGCCGTAGCTCTTTGAAACGTCATGAGCCTCAATCACCACTTTACCCGGAGTCACCGAAAGCGGAAACCGGACCTTCATCACTGCATGATCTTCCTGATCGACTTCGATGCGCTCGACCTTGTCGAGCTTCTTGATCAGGGATTGAGCCATGGAAGCCTTGTTGGCCTTGGCCCTGAACTTCTCGATCAACTGCTCGGTGTGTTTGATCTCCCTCTCCTGATTCTTTTTCGCCTGGAGCTGCTTCTCGCGAATCTCACCTCTGAGCAAGAGGAATTCCGAATAGGGTTTTTTGTAGTCATAGATTTGACCCAATGAGATCTCGATGGTTCTATTGGTTACGTTATCCAAAAACATTCTGTCATGTGAAACCATCATAATCGCTCCTTTGAACGACTTGAGAAAGCCCTCAAACCAAATAATCGATTCGATATCGAGGTGATTCGTGGGTTCGTCGAGCAGGAGAATGTCATGGTTCTGAAGCAAAAGCTTTGCCAGCTCAATCCGCATGCGCCATCCTCCTGAAAAAATCTCCGTCGATTTGTCAAAATCTTCTTGCCGGAAACCAAGTCCCGCCAGGATCTTTTCGGTGTCCCCCTGGTAATTATAGCCTCCTATCAATTCATAACGATGACCCAGTTCGTCAAGGTCATGCATGAGATTGTGATAGTACTCACTTTCATAATCGGTTCGAGTGGCCAGCTCTGAATTGACTTCCTCGAGTTTTTTCTCGATTTTCTTGATTTCTGTAAAGGCCTGATAGGCCTCTTCCAAGACGGTTCTTCCCTGTTCAAAATCGATATCCTGTCTCAGGTAGCCGATGCTTACGTTTTTCTCAAATGCGAGAGATCCTCCATCCAGGGGCTGCTCCCCGGCTATCACTTTCAAGAGGGTGGATTTACCCGCTCCGTTCTTCCCTACAAGACCCGCCCGGTCTCCCGCAGTTAGTTTGAAGGTAATGCCGGAGAATAAATCCTCGCCTGAGAATGTAACCCGTATGTCATGTGCGTTCAGCATCGTTGCCGTTTATCGTGTATCTTTGCAAAAGTAACTGAAATATGCGATTCAGCCATGTGGAAAAAAGGAAGCAAGCTCTACAGTATAAAGAACAACAAATGCCCGCGCTGCCAGGAAGGTGACTTTTTTGTCAAGTCTGCCGGCTTCAGGTTCAAAGACAATTTGAAAATGCACGAAAGATGTTCCCATTGTGATCTCAAATACATGATCGAGCCTTCTTTCTTTTACGGAGCCATGTATGTGAGCTATGCCATAACAGTGGCAATGGCTGTGACCGTTTTCGTCATTTGCCAGTTGTTTGATCTGGGTCTGGTTGCCTCGCTCATAAGCATCCTCGTGGTGTTGGTGCTGGCCAATCCTTTTGTGATGCGAATTTCTAGGCTACTTTACATCAATCTATTCATCAGTTTCAAACCTGATAAAAGCGCCTGAATCTTGAGATATCGATTTCCGGATCCAGCTCCGCTTGATTCTCAAGATGCTCCACTAGTTGCTGCGCAAGAAGTGGAGATGACATCACACCCCGGGTGCCCAAACCGTTGAAAAGGGTCAACCTAGGATGATCCGGATGCTTTCCCAACAGTGGCCTGCGGTCAGGCGTAGTTGGTCTTACACCAGCTTCGTGCTCCCTCACTTCAAAATCGCAAGAGATAACGGTCTTCAATTTTTCCAGGAGCTCCTCACGACCCTGCTCAGTAGGAAGATTTGTCTTGTCACTCCAGTTGAACGTTGCCCCGATCTTGTAGAGGTCGTTGCCCAGGGGCATGACGAAGACAGCAGATTTTACCACCTCCTTCAATTTGAGGCCCGGCGCATGTATGGTAATGAGCTCTCCTTTGGTACCCTCCAGGGGAAGCCAATTAAAAAAGGGATTATCAGATAATCCATTGCCTTCACAAAAGACGATGCGCTTTGCCAGATGATCCTTATACTTCAATTCCTTCTCCAACACTTCGAGTGTGTCATAGGAGAAGCTTTCGCGGATCAATCTCCCATGAGATTCGAGATATGCCCGGTAATCGTTGACAAGCTCCCTCACTTTGACCCTGCCAGTTCCTTTGACCCGGCCGAGTCGAAAATCGGCTTTTATATCCTCGTTTCGGTTATCTTCGATGGCGGGCTCCAGAAAAGGTTTCAAACGAGGCTTGTCGCAGGCTTCATACCAATTATTTTGCTCCTCAATGCTTTTGAAAATGCGCAAAATATCCATTTGCCTGTCGTAAGCTGCTCTGAACTTGGCTTCGAGTCTCTTGTAGTGAGGAAGTGCCACCTGGAGCTGTTCAGCTCCCTTCCAGACGGGATTGAATCTTTTCAGCACGACAGGATTGTACATCCCACCTGCGACAAGCGATGAAGTTTGGGATTCATCTTCGAACACCAAAAAACTGAGCTCTCTCCGGCTCAGCTCCTCGACCAGAGCGATACCCGCCAAGCCCAATCCAACAATAAGATAATCTATCTTCACAATACGGTGTAATTACAAGGCGGTTGCCTTTTATGACCCCAAAGATAAGACATAAAAAAACCCCTGCTTCACAGCAGGGGCTCTTCCTTATTAACTCAATAATTAGTAATTCCACATATCGAGCTCCCTATCTCGAATATCTTCTTTCAACTTGTCGGATTCCAACACCTGAAAGAGGGAATTGCCTTTTATGTACTCGGCAACGTCACGGTTACCGTAAATGTTCTCTTCTCTGTAGATGATCGCATTGAATCGTCTCGCATTGAGCAAATGATCATATGACAGCGGATAGGCTGAGTTTTTCTGATTGAACACTTTCATGTCATGCGTCGCGTAGCGAGCTCCCGGGTACCATACCCAAAAAAGTTCGATGAGTTCGTCCTGAGCACCCTCAGAATCGATGAAGTTCACATCGGGAGCTACTGGAGCAACTCCAAGTAGTCTGTATTTCAGCTCTCCCTGGCGCTTGTCAAAGTACCACACGCCTTTGATTCGAAAACCTTCAATATCAGCAGCAGTGATGTCCCTGCGGTCTACATATTCGTCAGTAAGAATCTCTCCCGCATTCAAACGCTCTATACCGGCATCTGAAGTGTCAATTCTGGAGAGTCGTCCCTTAATGTCTTTCAGGGTCAGCTTGTCCTCGAAATACGAATCGTCATATACGTCGATGACTTCTCCGCTTCTGATACCTCTCAGCAAGGTGTCGTAAAGAGACCTTCTGTTTGAGCTGATATTGCTCGTGTCTACAGGATAGTAGAACGGCATGTTGATCTTCTCATTCAAGTCAACGTATTCCCAAACCACTTTTGACCAAAGTATGTCGCGGTCATCGATATATCCGTAAGGCAGTGGCTGATCGTTATCAGCGGCGAGCTGCTCAGGCGTTTTCATCCCAATCTGTTCGGGAATCTTCGCGTTCAGCAGGTTTGCCTGGGCCTGGATGGACCCGACAGACAATAAACCTACAACTGCTATGATTAAACTTTTCAATTTCATAATACTAGTGGAATTAGTTTGTTATTTCTACGTTAACCGGCGAGGCATTTTTCAGGTAGTATCCTGAGTTGCCCTGCAGCTTTTGCTTGATGTCGAAGATAATGACGACATCTCCTCTTCTGGCTTTGTTCAATACCCGGATCGCCGCGGCATCAAATTTATTGCCTCTAACCTGCACTGTTGGCTGACCAGGTACTTTTACGCTGAACCCGGTGGTGTTGATCGTCAAATCGAACACAAAGTCAGGCAGCATGGAGCTGATGGTCGCCTTTTGAAGCGTGCTCTTTGGCATTTTGATCATTCCGTACTCTCCACGTACCGCTGCCACTGGGGCAGGAATGTCCTTGATTCTGAACATCTGGCTCGAAGAGATCGGCGTTCCATCAGGCAGTTTTGCAGTCACATTGATCTTGACCTCTCTACCTTTTCCTGGCGCCATTGCGTATTTTCCAATGCCTTTCACTTTTCTAAGACCCGGGGCACTCGCTTTGACAGCGTTGTCAGCCACACCCGGTACCGAAACCGTGATCGGGTTCTCAACCCCGCGATATACAACATTCATCTTGTCTGCTGAGATCACCGCACTGTTTGGCTTGGCCACAACAGCATACGAAGTCTCAATCGGAATCTCAACGGGCTCTCCGTTCTCCATGAAGATGAACTTACCCTTGATCGCATTCTCTCCCACGTTTCCGGAAGGAAAGTCCAGGACGGCTCCGCCTCCTTCGAATTTTGTGATTTCTCTTCCGTTGATCTCTACTTTGGTGGGTCTCAAGGAACCGTCATATCGGCCTAGCACAATCTTACCCTCAAAATTTTCACCTTGCAAAGTCGCAGGAGTCTTAGGAATCAGGATCGCCTGATAGTTTTTCATAGAGACGTCGCTCGCCATCTGACCCTGGAGCATTCCGCCGAGGATCTGGGATTCTGTCGTCTTGATATCCGCCTGGATCTGTGTCAATTTGGTGATTGATGCAACCAAAGGGAAACCTTTGTAGTTGTAGTCCAACCAGAAGATTTCTTTTCCTTCTCTGTTGGTCACCTTGTCTGTCGAGAAACGATTGACAACATCGTTCTTGATGTTCTCGTTTCCATCTCCCAGCACATTGACAATCTCTGAGCGGTAGTTGTTCATGTTATCCAAAAAGGCTTGTCCTTCATCCTTGTATTGTCCATCGTCTCCTTTGAAGAACTTGTCATCCAGGAATTTTCCTGAATCCATAGTCTGATAATCTGTAGGATCATCGACTGTCGCCTTCATTTCATCTTTCATGTTCTCGATGTACTGGTAGAATTCAGTCGACAAGGCTTGAATTTTGTCGGCTTTTACCTTTTCATCTCCATACTTCTCGGACTGTTCCACCGCTTTCATAGCGAGGTCTTCATATGACCGGTCGTTCCTGGCTGTCGCAGCCTCATTGGCTGAAACCAGCTTTGTATCCATTAAACCGAAGGCTTGTAAGACTTCCTTTGACATATTCATGGCCAACATCGCAATGAAGATCAGATACATCAAATTAATCATTTTTTGCCGTGGTGATAAATTTCCTGATGCCATTCTAATTAGTTTTTATAGGGTTAGTAATTGAAGTTGTTAAACCAGTAACTAATTAAGCTCTGTTTGACATAGCGGATAGCATACCACCGTATACTCCGTTCAGTGAAGAAAGATTTGTAGCAAGTGATTGCATCTGCTCTTTCAATACTTCTGCGTTTTCAAGGGTTTCCTGATTGAGTTCAGCCTGTTTCTGGGCATTCTCCTTCTGGATCATGTACATGCTGTTCAACGACTCGAGTTCGATGGCTGCAACAGACAACTGCTCAGCGTAGCGGTTCGAGGCCGCGATAGAGTCTGTAGCCGGCTTGATTCCTTCAGAAGCCTCTGCAAAAGTACTGATGCTGTTTGAGAGTCTTTCCATTTTATCAGCGTCAAGATTCGCTTCTGCCAGCATGTCATCGAGTTTTTGAGACAGCAGGCTCTGTGAGTCCTGAACTTGTTCTTGTGCCTTGGCGTCGCCACCTACCAGCTCGGGATAGACATTGGTCCAGTCCAGATCCTCTTCTACTGGTTCGAATGCTGAGAGTGCAAATACCAACGCCTCTACAACCATTCCGATTGTTAACATTTCCGTTCCTCCTGGATAGTGAGCAATTTTAAACAGAGCTCCCAGGATAACGACTGCTGCTCCAAGGCCGTAGGCCATGTTGAACATCTTCTTTTTTGCTTTTGATTGTGCCATAATTCTTGTCTTTAATAATTATTGATTTGCTTTTTCTTTTTTGATTTTTCAGTTGTACTTAGTCTGATATTTTTGTTCCCATGTAGTCCTGAACCGTTCTGAATCCGATGTAGCTTCGCGCCGAGTCACCATATTCATAGTCTCGTGTTCCCACTTCAAGGAAATAAGCCACGTCCTTCCAGGACCCTCCTCGGATCACTTTTCGCTGGTTGTCATTGTCAACAACATTCGGGTTCATGGTTGAGCCCAGGTAATACGATGAAGGATTGTAAGCTGTATTGGTCCATTCAGAGACGTTACCCGCCATATTGTACAGTCCGTAATCGTTCGCATTGTACGACTTGGCCTCTACTGTGTACAGGGCACCGTCAGCGGCATAGTTTCCGCGTTCTGGCTTGAAGTTGGCCAGGAAGCAACCTCTGTCGGTCATAGTATAAGGTCCACCCCAGGGGTATTTCGCATATTCCAGTCCGCCTCGTGCTGCGTATTCCCATTCTGCCTCAGTCGGCAGACGGAAACTAGGCTCTCTTCCTGAAGATCCTTTCTTGCGTCCTGCGAGGAAATTGTTTCGTTTATCCGATCTGAAGTTACAGAAGGCCTTAGCCTGACTCCAGCTCACTCCTACTACAGGATACTCATTGTACGCCTGGTGCCAGAAATAATCCTGGTGCATCGGATCGTTATAGGAGTAATTGAAATCTTTCACCCAAACCGCGGTGTCAGGATATACCTCCACTGCTTCCTTCTTGAGATAGTCTTTTGGACTGCCACTTCTTTTGGCAGCACCAGCCTGATCATACGTCATGTAGACATACTTCAGTTTTTTGGTGTCAATTCTGCGCTTGCGGTCGGTCGATTCGTCAACAGGCAGATAAATGCTGTCCATGGCCTCTGCGTAGTACTCATCCGGGAATTCGCTGGTATCCCAGACCAATTCCACGTCCCAGTTCAAATATCTCCCTTCGGTAGGTGAGTTGATATCACCCAGACTACCGTAGTTGTCCATCATGTATTTATAGTATGCATTGTCTGCACTGTCCTGTTCTTTGAAAGCATATTTTGATATCCCTGAAAGATCACCCTTGTTCTGCTCAATGGATTCACTGCCACCGATAGAGGCCTCTTCAGCCAAAATTGCAAGTTTGGTTCTCAGGATAGAATCTCTAACCCTAAAAACAAATTCGCGGTACTCGCTGTTGGTAATCTCGGTCTCGTCCATATAATAAGGTCTCACCGTAACGGTTCTCGAAGGGGCACTGAACGCTCCCGCAACATCCTCATCGCCTTTACCCATGGTGAACGCACCACCTGGTATCAAAACCATTCCATAAGGTTTTTCAGGAAAGAATTTTTTGTCCGCACTTACACCCACCAGTTGGCCTCGGTCATTTCCGGACTTACAACTGCTCAAAAGTATAAGAACAAACAATGTTAGGATTAGGGATAACTTTTTCATAATTTTTTACTTTACTAATAAGATGTTATTGTTACTCTTAATCAATATTAATTTAACTTTTGCTTGAATATTTACTCCAAAAAAATCAAATAAAAACCCACACAAAAACCATGCTTTTGTTCCCTAAGAACGTTAAAAAACCTGCTTTAGTGTGTACTAATTCAATTTTCTAAATGTTTTTAACCATCTTTCCGGGAATATCTGATTACTTGCTGTCAAATAATCTTGATACGCACAGGGTATTAACGTAGATTTCTGAGTTTTATTATGGGTGTAGTTGATCTCCATCCACCATCTTTCGCTTTTATCGCTTTTAAAGAAATTGATGGTTTCATTCTCGACCATGACGATATACTTCTTGTAATTGCTCTTAGAGGCAAACGGAAACTCATCGATCCGAAGATTGTAACCCTCTATGAAATACCAGATCATCTGGGCGATCAAATGGGCAGTTTGCTCCCGCTGGTCGTGTTTGGGATTGTATTCGTAGATTCCGAAAGAGGACACCTTTCTGCTCAAGCCGGCATATCGCGAGATTGCACAGATCTCCTCTCCATAAAAACCATTGGGCGCCGCATTGTTGTTTCCGGGGGCATCCCCCATGCGCACAGCTCCCAGGTCAATGCTTACCAGGTCGGCATCCCTCAGTACAGGTTCTACCTCGGTCAGGTCAGAACTGATCTGCCCGAGCCTGTAAGCGTCAAAAAACAGTCGGTCCATAAGGTCAATCTCTTCTTGTGAGTTGAAGAAAGTTTGGAAACCCAGGTTACTGAAGTTGAACAGATTGGTCGGCTTGTCCATTATAATATGGTGCAGGTAGTTGTAAGAATTGATATTGGGATCGAGTTCTCCAAGATCGAACCTGTTGTCGACGGTTACCAAATTCACCGGTTGTCCCAATTTGTCATAGGCGCGGTAATTCGCATAGGTAAGGTCCTGACTTCCACCTATTATTATGGGCACCACATGCTGACGGATCAGCTCAGAGAGAACCTCTTTGACTATATAATAGGTATCAGACACCTCCTTGCCCCTTTGAATATTTCCCAAATCCACGATCTTGCTGTGCCAGTTACCTGGAAACATCTGATAGAGGTATTTTCGGATCAATTCAAGATTCTTGCCCGTTCCGAGATTGTCTGCTGCACCCCTGCCTTCCAGGATACCAATGATAGCCACTGAGGCTCCTTTCAGGTCAGGTAGCCCTTCTTGTCGAGTATGCAGCCCAATGCGGTTACCCAGGCTCAGCTCAGATTGCAGCGCGGTATGGGCTACAGCCAATTCTTCTACAGGGATCAGTAGGTCCAGACTCATGCGTATAGTTTGTATGTTTAAATGACAAAGTAAATAAAATCAGTAGCCTCCCCGGAATTGTGTTCATAAAAAATAAAAAGTCCCTTCGGCTTTCACCAAAGGGACTATCCAGAAAATCTTCATTTGATTTTACTTCTTTTTTACAGCTTTTCGGCGACCCTTGCCTTTTTTCGGCGCATTTTTCTCGAGAAGATCCTTTACTTCTTCCAGGGTAAGCGCTTGAGCATCCACGGTCTTGGGCAACTCAATTTTCGTTTTCCCCTTCAGAATGTTATGCCTTCCCCATCTTGCCTTTTCGACCCGGATACCTTCCTCTTCCCAGTTGTGAATCACCTTCTCTCGGTCCTTTCTTTTCTTGGTCTCAATCAGCTCCTCCAGGTCCTCTTGGCTCAGGTTGTCAAAATCATAACTCTTATTGACATTGATGAACGTGTTGTTCCACTTGATGAAAGGTCCGAAACGACCTACCCCTTTTTGAATGGGCATCCCCTCATATTCCCCAATCGGGGCATCCGCTTTACGCTTCTTTTCAATCAGTTCAATAGCCCTGTCCATGTCAACCGACAAGGGGTTTTCATCTTTGTCAAGTGAGACAAAAGTTTTTCCAAATCGGATATAAGGTCCATAGCGTCCATTGGCGACAATAACCTCCTCCTCTTCATATTGACCCAGATCTTTCGGTAACCTGAAAAGCTCCATGGCTTCCTCATAGGTAATGGTGTCAAGTGTCTGCTCACCCTGCAAACTGGCAAACCTGGGCTTTTCTTCGTCCGTAGCTTCGCCGATCTGAACCATGGCTCCAAATCTGCCCAATCTGGCATATACGTTCTTCCCAGACTCTGGGTCCACACCCAACAGCCTTTCACCCTTCGCACGCTCTGCATTTTGAGCTACATCTTCCACCTGGTTGTGAAAACCACCGTAGAATTCCTTGATCATTTCCGTCCAGTTGCCTTTACCTTCTGCGATGTCATCAAACTCTTTCTCAACATTTGCGGTGAAACTATAATCGAGAACCTCGCTGAAATTCTCGACCAGAAAGTCGTTGACGATCTTGCCAATGTCGGTGGGCATAAGCTTGCCTTTATCAGCTCCAACATTTTCAGTAAGCACCTTTGAACTGATTTTATCCTGAGACAGAACCAATTCGGTGTAAGATCTTTCCTTGCCCTCTGCTGTTCCCTTGACTACGTATTCTCTGCGCTGAATGGTAGAAATGGTAGGGGCATATGTAGAAGGCCTTCCGATCCCGAGCTCTTCAAGCTGGCGCACCAATGACGCTTCTGTGAAACGGTAAGGCGGCTTGGTATATCGCTCTGTGGCTCTTATGGCCTTATTTTCCAATTTCTCGTTCAGGCTCAACTTGGGAAGCATACCTGCCTGCTCGTCATCGTCGTTGTCTTTGCCCTCCAGATAGACCTTTAAGAAACCTTCGAAGGTAATGACCTCTCCATTGGCCGTAAACACCTTCTCATTATTATCGTTGCTGATTCGAACATTGGTTCTCTCCAGCTGCGCATCGCTCATTTGAGAGGCTATGGTTCTTTTCCAGATCAGGTCGTACAATCGAGTCTTGTCATTGTCAGCCTGTATGCTTTTCGTGCTCAAATTGGTAGGACGAATCGCCTCATGTGCTTCCTGGGCTCCTTTTGATTTCGTAGAGTAGTTTCGCGGTTTGCTGAATTCGGATCCGTAGGTGGACTGAATTTCTTCCTGGGCCGCTTTAATGGCATCCCCGGATAGATTCACACTGTCAGTACGCATATATGTAATCAATCCTTCCTCATATAGTCGTTGGGCAACCATCATGGTCTTGGCTACAGGGAAATAGAGTTTACGAGACGCCTCCTGTTGAAGCGTAGAGGTGGTAAAAGGTGCAGCCGGAGTTTTCTTAGCCGGCTTGGTGCTGAGGTCAGCCACTTTGAAACCAGCGGAGATGCACGATTGCAAAAACGCTTCGGCCTCTTCGCGGGTTTTGAAATTCGAGGGTAACTTGGCCTGGAAACTCGAACCTCCCTCGGTTGAAAACTCTCCGACAACACGATAGGAAGGCACGGGTTGAAACTTCTCAATCTCTCTTTCACGTTCGACGATCAGTCGAACGGCGACTGACTGCACCCGTCCTGCGCTCAGTCCTCCTTTGACTTTACGCCAAAGTACAGGTGAGAGTTCATAACCCACAAGCCGGTCGAGAACACGTCTGGCCTGTTGTGCGTTCACCAGGTTGTAATCTATACTTCTCGGATTCTCTATAGCCTTGAGAATTGCCTTTTTCGTGATCTCGTGAAAAACGATGCGCTTCGTGTCCAGATCTTTCAGTTTGAGCTGTTCAAAGAGGTGCCAGGCTATCGCCTCTCCCTCACGATCCTCATCACTGGCCAGCCAAACTGTATCAGCTTTCTTTGCAAGCGTCTTTAATTTCTTAACGACTGCTTTCTTATCGCTGGAAACACTGTAATTGGGTAAAAAGTCACCTTCTACGTTAACCCCAAGCTCCTTGGAAGGAAGGTCAACAATATGACCAAAGCTCGATTCCACGACAAAATCTTTGCCCAGAAAACGTTCAATTGTTTTGGCCTTGGCAGGCGACTCCACTATAACTAGATTCTTCGACATACGATCTTTTATTAGCTCCTGATTTGAGATTGCAAAAGTAGAGAGAAAAATTTAAATCATTCTTAAGTCTGGAAAAACAGGTTGATTCCGGGTTGCTGGAAACCCAGATTCGACTGACTTTTTCTGTCAAAATGTCAGAAAAAAGAATTTTGATTGTATCTTTGCACTTCCAAAAAAATGACAATGGCGAGCGATCACATTATTGAAGAGAAGAAGCAAGGGCAGGCCCTGATCACAGAGAATCTCAAGGGCAATGCCAAGAAGCTTTTTATTGAGAGTTATGGTTGCCAAATGAATTTGAGCGACAGTGAAATCGTCGCGTCCATTCTCGCAGACGAAGGTTTCAACACCACTACCCTGCTCGAAGAAGCCGACCTCGTGCTGGTCAATACCTGTTCTATTCGTGAAAAAGCAGAGCAGACGGTTCGCAAAAGACTACAGCAGTACAACCGGATAAAAAAAATCAACCCTTCGATGAAGATAGGGGTTATGGGCTGCATGGCCGAGCGACTTAAAACCAAATTCCTTGAAGAAGAGAAAATGGTAGATCTGGTTGTCGGGCCTGATGCATACAGGGACCTGCCCAATCTCGTCAAAGAGATCGAAGACGGTAAAGACGCGATCAACGTGATCCTGTCTAAAGAAGAGACTTACGGAGATGTCACCCCCGTGCGACTGAACAGTAACGGCGTCTCCGCTTTTATTTCAATAACCCGGGGCTGTGACAATATGTGCACCTTCTGTGTGGTGCCCTTTACCCGGGGCCGGGAAAGGAGCCGAGACCCAAAGAGTATTGTCAATGAAGCGATTCAGCTATGGGAAGAGGGCTATAAGGAAATTACCCTTTTGGGCCAAAATGTCGATTCCTACCTTTGGTACGGAGGGGGGTTGAAAAAAGATTTTGACAAAGCCTCAGAGATTGTCCGCTCCACGGCGGTTGATTTTGCAAAGCTCATGGAAATGGTGGCCCTGGCGGTTCCAAAGATGAGAATCCGTTTTGCCACGTCAAATCCACAGGATATGAGTTTGGACGTTCTTCACACGATGGCCAAATACGACAACATCTGTAAATACATCCATCTGCCCGTCCAAACGGGAAGCACGCGCATGCTGGAGCGGATGAATCGTCAACATACACGAGAAGAATACATGGAGCTGATTGACCATATTCGTCGTATCATACCTAATTGTGCGATCTCGCAAGATATGATTGCCGGATTCTGTGGAGAAACCGAGGAAGATCACCAAGACACCTTGTCTTTAATGGAATACGTGAAATACGACTTTGGATTTATGTTCGCTTACTCCGAGAGACCCGGAACCCCAGCTGCCAAGCGAATGGAAGATGACGTTCCGATGGAGGTGAAGAAGCGAAGGTTGGCTGAAATCATTCAGCTACAGCAAAAACACGGCTTGTATAGAATGAAACAATTCGTCGGCAAGACCGTAGAGATCCTAATCGAAGGGAATTCCAAAAAATCCGAGCAGCACTGGATGGGCAGGAATACCCAGAATGCAGTGGCGGTCTTCCCAAAAGGAGATGAGAAAATTGGCGATCTGGTTCAAGTAAGCATCGAAGACTGTACGTCGGCTACTCTCATCGGAAAAAGAATAAGCTAAAGCATCAACCATGGAATCACTCCAAACCATAAAGCAACGTTTCGGAATCATTGGAAACAACAATCAGCTCAACGTAGCCTTGCAAAAGGCCATGCGCGTTGCTCCCACCGACATATCGGTCCTGGTGCGAGGTGAGAGTGGGGTCGGAAAAGAGGTAATTCCAAAAATAATTCACAACCTATCCCATCGAAAACACGCCAAATACATCGCTGTGAACTGCGGAGCGATCCCGGAGGGAACCATTGATAGTGAACTTTTCGGACATGAAAAAGGTTCGTTCACAGGTGCATCCCAAACGCGCAGCGGTTATTTCGAAGTCGCTGACGGAGGAACCATTTTCCTGGATGAGGTGGGAGAACTTCCTCTGACCACTCAGGTTCGCCTGCTTCGGGTGTTGGAAAACGGGGAATTCTTGAAGGTGGGATCCTCAAAAGTTCAAAAGACAGATGTCAGAATTGTGGCGGCGACCAATCTGAACATGGAAGAAGCCATTAAAAAAGGAAAGTTCAGAGAGGATCTATACTACAGACTGAGTACGGTTGAGATATGGCTACCACCCCTTCGGGACCGCGCCGACGACATACATCTCCTTTTTCGCAAGTTTGCCTCCGACTTTGCCCAAAAGTACAAAATGCCCACCGTGCGTTTAGACGACGAGGCAATCGAGACCCTGGAATCCTACGAATGGAAAGGCAATATTCGCCAGCTGAGGAATCTTACAGAACAAATCTCGGTGATCGAACAAAACAGGAACATCACCCGCGCGATCCTAATGTCTTATTTGCCAGACTACCACCAAAATCTTCCGGCAGTCATCTCGGAGAAAAAGCCCGATTCCGATTTTGCCAATGAACGTGAAATCCTGTATAAGGTTCTGTTCGACATGCGAAATGACATCACCGATCTGAAAAACCTCACCCAAAAGCTCATCAAAGAGGGAGCTGAAAATCAGCCCCCGGAGAAAAACACACAATTGCTGATCGACAAGATCTACGGGAAGGAACCCGAAGAATCAAAAAGCAGCCCACTTGAAATCATTTCGGAAGCACCGGAAGACATGACCTATGAAGAGAATCCGAAGATAGTTTCTTACGATGACGCCGAGACTATAGAAGAGACGCTCTCTTTGCAGGAGAAAGAGCTCGAAATGATCAAACAGGCCCTGGAACGAAACAAGGGCAAAAGGAAACTGGCGGCCAAAGAACTGGGCATCTCTGAGCGCACGTTGTACAGAAAAATAAACCAATATAATTTGTGAATCTCAATGTTTAATGGTTTATTTGTTTGTAGGTGTAAAGCGCTTTTCACGGCGCATCTCAGTTCAAATTTCGCTTTTCAATGAATAAGACCCTGCTCAGTCTGATTGTCATTATGCTTGTCCTACCCTTGGGATGTGGTGTTTATTCTTTTACGGGAGGAAGCACAGGTGACGCCGAAACCGTTCAGGTTGACTTTTTCACGAATTCTGCCAATCTCGTGGAACCGAGCCTGAGTCAGCGTTTTACTATTGCGCTGCAGGATCGCTTTCTTCGACAGACCAATCTCAAACTGACGGACGCCGGTGGCGATTTGCATTTTGAAGGTGAAATCACCCAATACCGAATCATTCCGATTGCGGCAACGGCCGAACAAACGGCAGCCCAAAACCGATTGACTGTTGCTGTGCGCGTCAGGTATTACAACCGACTCAACGAAGAGGACAATTTCGAGCAGACTTTCTCTTTTTACAGTGACTACGACGGAAATCTCCAGCTGACTGGAAGTGTGCTGGACACCGCCTATGAAGACATATTCGAACGGATCACCCAGGACATCTTTAACGCAGCGGTAGCCAAGTGGTAGCAAAGAGGCAGGATCATGAACCTAATTGAATTCACAAAGATCATTTCAGACCCTTCTAGCATCTCAAAAGGGCAGACCAGGGGTTTGGATCAGATTCTAGAGGAATATCCCTATTTTCAAGCCGCTCACTTTTTGCGTCTCTATGCCCTGAAAAAACAGCGAAGTTTCAGGTACAATGATGCCCTGAAGCATACTGCGGCCTACACGACTGACCGCGAACTGCTTTTCAATTACATCACAAATTTCGATTTTGAGATCCATACCGAAGGCAAGGATACCGATGCTACAAAGTTGTCAGATTCTGCTGAATCAGATCCTGCTGAATTGGAGAAAACGGCTCAAGAAATAGAGGAGCCTGTAGACGTTCCCGAGGCGTCCGAACAACTCTCCAGGGAAGAGGAAAATCTGGGAATCGGAACTCCCATCGATTTCCAACGTGACGAAACCTATTCCTTCGGTGAGTGGCTTCAACTCAGCCAGCTCAAACCCATCGATCGGAGTGTTTCATCGGGTACGGGCAGGAAAAAATCCAAAAGCAACCTGGATTTGATCAATGATTTCATTACCAAGCGACCCCGAATCAAACCCGCAGAAGATAGAAGCTTCGATGACCTCGCAATGGAAAGCTCGACAGAGAACGATCAGCTCATGACAGAAACTCTCGCCCACGTTTATCTGGAGCAAAAAAAGTACGAAAAAGCCATTGCCGCTTTTACGGTTCTAAGTTTGAAATATCCAGAAAAAAGTTCTTTCTTTGCAGACCGAATTGAAGCTGTAAAAAAATTGCAGAACAACTAATACTGGAGAACATGTCGTACTTATTATTTTTAGTTTTGATCATCATCGTATCGATTCTGCTGATCTTGGTTATCATGGTTCAGAATCCGAAAGGAGGGGGATTGTCATCTTCCTTTGGCGGAGCCGGTTCACAAAACCTGGGTGGGGGGGTTCAGAATACTACAAATTTCCTGGACAAAAGCACCTGGACATTGGCCGTCGCCCTTTTTGCTTTGATCCTGCTCTCGAATTTTGCCATTCCGAGAAACAACTCCATCGATATGGAGTCAGCTACAGAAGGAATCATCAATGACCGGGAAGCCCTTGAAGCACCTCCGACCTTAGACACGGACAAGGTGATTGACAGTAGCAACTGACAGGAAACAAAATAAAACTTATGCCAACGTAGTGACACGTTGGCATTTTTTTTACCCGTTGTGTCAGTTTTTCCATTATGGCAATGTTTTTGCAAACTGCAAAGCGGACGATTTAGCGCTGGCAAATCAAATTATTTAATACATAACTAAAAACATTATAGAATGAGTAAATTAACTATTCAACCTCTTGCAGACAGAGTGCTTGTAGAGCCACTAGCGGCGGAAACAAAAACAGCTTCAGGAATCTACATTCCCGATTCAGCAAAAGAAAAACCTCAACAAGGTAAGGTTGTGGCAGTTGGCAAAGGAACCAAAGATGAGCCTATGACAGTTAAGGTCGGGGACACCGTACTTTATGGAAAATTTGCTGGAACTGAGTTGAAACTCGACGCCAATGACTATCTGATTATGAGGGAAAGTGACATTTTTGCGATCCTGTAACAAAATAAATTAAGTAACACTTAACAAAAAATAAAATGGCAAAAGACATCATATTTGACATAGAGTCACGAGACGGATTGAAAAGAGGCGTTGACGCCCTTGCAAACGCCGTAAAAGTGACCCTGGGTCCTAAAGGACGTAACGTTGTAATCGGCAAAGCATTTGGTGGTCCTCAAATCACGAAAGACGGGGTAACCGTAGCTAAAGAAATCGAATTGGAAGACGCTCATGAAAACATGGGTGCTCAAATGGTAAAAGAAGTTGCCTCCAAGACGAATGACCTGGCGGGTGACGGAACAACTACCGCTACAGTACTCGCCCAGGCGATTGTAAAAGAAGGTTTGAAAAACGTGGCAGCCGGCGCCAACCCGCTGGACTTGAAACACGGAATTGACAAAGCGGTTGAAATCATCATTGAAGATCTGAAAAATCAATCTCAAGTAGTAGGAAGCAACCTCGATAAAATCAAGCAGGTCGCTTCAATTTCTGCAAACAACGATGAGTCAGTTGGAGAGTTGATCGCAGAAGCTTTTGACAAAGTTGGCAAAGAAGGTGTGATAACTGTTGAAGAGGCCAAAGGTACAGATACTCATGTTGACATCGTTGAAGGAATGCAGTTTGACCGCGGATATCTCTCACCCTACTTTGTGACCAATTCAGACAAAATGACTACCGATTTGGAGTCACCCTATATCTTGCTCTACGACAAGAAGATCTCAACCATGAAGGACTTGCTTCCTGTACTGGAGCCAGTAGCACAGTCTGGAAAGCCCTTATTGATCATCGCAGAAGATATTGACGGAGAAGCTCTTGCTACGCTCGTGGTCAATAAATTGCGCGGGTCTCTTAAGATTGCTGCTGTGAAAGCTCCTGGATTTGGAGACCGCAGAAAAGCTATGCTCGAGGACATTGCGATCTTGACAGGAGGTACAGTTGTTTCTGAAGAAAGAGGTTTTACACTTGAGAACGCAACCATGGACATGCTTGGAAGCGCTGAACGCGTGACTATTGACAAAGACAACACGACAGTTGTCAATGGCTCTGGTGACACTGATACGATCAAGGCCCGAGTGAGCCAGATCAAATCTCAGATTGAAACCACTACTTCTGACTACGACAAGGAAAAGCTGCAGGAAAGACTGGCTAAGCTCGCTGGTGGTGTTGCCGTTCTTTACGTTGGAGCCGCAAGTGAGGTTGAAATGAAGGAGAAGAAAGACCGGGTGGACGATGCCCTTCACGCGACGAGAGCCGCAGTTGAAGAAGGAATCATCGCCGGTGGCGGTGTAGCTTTTGTAAGAGCGAAAAAGGTTCTGGAGAAAGTGAAAACCGACAACCAGGATGAGAAAACAGGAGTTGCCATCGTAGCACGTGCTATTGAGGAGCCTCTTCGCCAGATTGCTGAAAATGCCGGAAATGAAGGTTCTGTAGTCGTTTCAAAAGTAATTGAAGGAAAAGACGACTTCGGATTCAACGCGAAGACTGAGAAATATGTAAACATGCACAAGGCTGGAATCATTGATCCTACCAAAGTGACCCGAATCGCCCTTGAAAATGCGGCCTCGGTTGCGGGTATGATCCTGACTACCGAGTGTGCTCTTGTAGACATCAAAGAAGAAAATCCACCAGCAATGCCTCCAATGGGCGGAGGTGGAATGCCGGGAATGATGTAAACCGGAAATATCCAAGAAAAAAAAATCCGCCTGATGGGCGGATTTTTTTATGCGCTAGTGTTACTTTATTCAGAGAGATTCCACAATCTCCGAAATATCGGATCGATTCTTGTAATCCGGATCGTATTGCACGTACTCAATTCTTCCGTCCGTTCCTATCAAATATGTGGCCGGTACCGGCAGAACCTTTTCACTTTCCGAATTGTATTCGTTGACCAGTTCCGTGATCTTGTCATAATAATTAGGAACATTGGTCTCATTTACATCAAATGCAACTTTGTAATCCTTCATGATTTGATTCCCTGAGTCATGAACTATGGAGAAGCTGGTCTCGAATTTCTCCTGGGTTTCACGGGTCTTCTCTTCAGACTCAGGAGTTACCACCAGGACAAAAACTCCCTTCTCTTGCAGAGCTGACAAGTTTTTTTCCAGTTCCCCAAGGTGTTTCTTGCAATGAGGGCACCAGTTTCCCCGGTAGAAGACCAACAGGATCTTTTCATTTTTCAAAATCTTCTCAGAATCAATGACTTTTCCATTCTGATCTTTTCCGGTAATCACCGGAGCTTGTTCCCCGACTTCCAGGTGATCGGAACTGATTTGACCACTCATCCCAATAGAGACAACAAAGCATAACGCAACAAATAAAGTTTTCATAAAATATGGTTTCTCTCGTTAGACGGGACCTCTGCTTTCGATTACAAAAAAAGTAATCAGAATGCAGAACCAGGATCTCGACGGCTGTCAAATGAGATTTTTCCAAAAAGCAATTCGAAGAACATCTTAAAATCCGAGGCCAGACTCCAAAGGGGATACTTAAAGGTTGCGGGCTGATTCTTTTCATAAAAATAATGACCCACCCATGCGAATCCATAACCGATCACGGGAACCAGGGCCCAGAGGTAATTCTGACCTGTGTAGAGCGCCGCGAAGACCACGACAAAAACAAGAAAAGTACCTATAAAGTGTAGAATTCGGCAGGTCTTGTCCTGGTGTTCTGTCAAATAGAACTGATAAAACTCCTTGTATGTTTTGATTCGTTCCATGTTCACTTCAGTATTGCGAGAGACAAGAAATTCTTGAAGGGCACTCTGACCACTGCTTGTTGTTGTTGGCTGCCAGCTCTTTGAAGAATTCCAGGTAATCGGGCGAAAAATAGGTCATGAGTGTATTAATTCTGTCGCTGAACCTTTCGAATCTCCTTGGCCTTTTCTGCGGCCTGAACATTTTTTTCGATCAGGTGACCCGGCCGGCTCCACTTTTCTTGTTCTTCGGCTTCTAACAGGGAGCGCCTGATTTTGAACTTGCCCGTATCGTCTTTTTTCTTTTCTGTCGGGGTCAGACCTAACAGTGAGAACATCTCAGCATCTTTGTCTTCACCCGGATTCGGGGTAGTCAACAATTTTTCACCGGCAAATATGGATGAGGCTCCTGCCATAAAGCACAGGGCCTGGGCTTCAATACTCATTTCAGTTCGACCTGCTGAGAGCCTTACAGTAGTACTTGGCATTACAATTCGAGTCGTGGCGATCATGCGAACTACGTCCCAAACGGGTACGATGTCCTGTTCCTCCATGGGGGTGCCTTCAACAGCTACAAGGGCATTGATGGGCACCGATTCAGGTTGTGGGTCCAATTTCGACAAGCTGAGCAGCATGCCTGCCCGGTCTTCTATGCTTTCTCCCATCCCTATGATTCCTCCTGAACAGACCTTGAGAGCTCCCTTGCGGACATTATCCAGCGTCTTGAGGCGATCATCATAGCCACGCGTGGAGATCACTTCCTTATAGTATTCTTCAGAAGTGTCCAGGTTGTGATTGTAGTAATGCAATCCGGCCTCGGCAAGTCGAACTGCCTGGCTCTCGGTGATCATGCCCAGCGTACAGCACACTTCCATGTCCAGCTCACTGAGGCCCCGAACCATTTTCAGTACCTTCTCAAAATCCTCTCCCTCTTTTACATTTCTCCAGGCTGCCCCCATGCATACGCGTGAGGAGCCATTCTCTTTCGCCCTTCGCGCAAGCCCAATCACTGTTTCATACGGCAAAAGATCATTCTTCTCAATTGAGGTATGATAACGTGCCGCCTGTGGACAATAGCCACAGTCTTCAGGGCACCCTCCGGTTTTGATTGAGATAAGCGTGCTTACTTGTATTTTTGAAGGATCGTGGTGTTCTCGATGAACTTGCGCCGCCCGATAGATCAACTCCATCAGGGGCATGTTGTACAGGTCAATTATATCTTGTTTTGAATATGTTTCCATGGCTCCAGGTTAAAAATCAAAAATAAGGAATAGCTCTCACTTCGGAACAACAATTTTCAAAATGCTAAGATGACAAATCCCGGGAGACAATCAGACTGACCGCATTTCCACCAAATCCAACAGCGTTGATCAGCACCTTTCTGATACGCCCCGGGGCCTTCTGTTCATCCAGAAACGGGACGTCGATAAATTCCTGGCTTCGAAGCATAAGAAGGGCCATTTCCAGGCTCATCGCCCCTGAGGCTCCCAAAGTATGACCGATGATCCATTTGTTCGAAGTCAACGCGGGTACATTTTCCTGGAACACCTTCTGAATCGCCAGTAATTCAGAACTATCTCCCTTCAAGGTGCCTGGAGCATGGGTCACAATGACGTCAATATCCTCAGGACTCATCCCTTCAAGGGCCATGCGCATCGATCTCTGAAAGCATTCAGCATCGGTTGAAATAGATATATTGTGAGTCAGGGGTTCTGTAGCATAACCAATTCCTTCAATCACTGCCAACGCATCCGGGCTACTTCCTTTCTCGAGGCAAAACACTGCAGCCGCTTCTCCGAGAACCATTGAATTGCGACTCTTATTCAGATCGAGCGTCCGGCAGGGAAATTCCTGATGCCGCTCAGAATAAATTCGTAAAGCCTTTAGTTGGGACACCGTAAAAGGGGTGTTCGAAGCCTCACTCCCACCTGCTAGAAAATACCGACTCATCCCGCTGTTGAGCCAGGCGATTCCATTTAGAATTCCGTGCAAAGCGGTCGAACAGGCGATGGAATGACTGATGGTTGGACCCTTGGACTGAAGATCATGACCCACCCAGGAAGACAGATTTCCGAGGGTGGTCGTGGGAGAACTCAGGGTACTGGCCAACTCCTGTCCGGTTTCGAGAAATTCACGATGGTATTTTTCAAAGAGATGTGTCGAGCCCCGTGAGGACCCGATATTGATCCCGATTTTTTCACTCTTCCATCCAGCTATTGAAACCGCTTTCCGAGCTACGTAAATGGCCATCAAGACGGAAGGGTCCAACTCCTTGTAATTTTTGACTTCTCTCAAGGCATTGATCTCTGCCCAAATTTCATTATCGATAGAGCTCACAAGAGCTGAGAACGACCCGAAATCACGCGAAGCAATACGAGTTTCCCTGGCTTTATAGTTCTTCCATACCTGCTGCTCATCCGCTCCAAGCGCAGAGACAGAGGCCATAGCCATGATAGATACAGGTTCAGTCATTGCTCAGCATTTCAAGACTGTTCAGTACCGAAGTGTATAAGACGCCCAGTTCTTCATCGGAAATCGTAAACGGCGGAAGCAAATAGATGGTGTTGCCAAGAGGTCTCAGGAAGACACCCTGATCCATAAAAAATCGATAGAGACGGTCTCTTAAATCACCGTATCTTTCAGTTTCAAGGTTCAGGTCAAGGGCAAAAATGACACCCAAACTTCGTGTTCTTTTCACCAGCGCGTGCTTCTTGACTTCAGCCTCGAATTGCAGATGCTTTCCAGCAATTCTTCTTATCGAATCCTGGATCGTGTCAGTGATTAAAAGGTCGATCCCTGCAATGGCAGCCGCACAGGCCAAAGGGTTCGCCGAATAGGTATGGCCGTGAAAAAATCCTTTAGAGACTTCTCTGTCGTAAAACGCATCAAAAACACTTTGTTTGCAACAGGTAAGCGCCATAGGTGCAACACCAGCGGTCAATGACTTGGAAAGGCAAATGATATCAGGGCCCGCATCAAGATAATCAGAGGCAAAATTTCTACCCGTTTTTCCGAAACCGGTCATAACCTCATCGGCAATCGTGAGTGCACCATGTCTTCGAGCAAGATCCATCAGAACATCGAGATGCCTGGCAGGATACATATGCATGGCCGCCGCACCCTGGACCAGGGGCTCAAATATGAATGCGGCCACTTCTTCGTCTTGCAGGATTGTTTTCAGACGAGACTCCAACTCACCTATATTCCGGTCATTGGGCACAGGTATACGCTCGATCTCCAAAAGAAAATCTTCAAAGGGTCCATTGTAAACTGACAGTCCCGAGACCGACATGGCCCCGAAGGTATCCCCGTGAAACGCATTCTCAAACGCCACTATTTTATTTCGTTTCTCTCCTCGATTAAAATGATACTGCAAAGCCATTTTTATGGCCACATCTACCGAGGTAGAACCGTTGTCTGAGAAGAAAAGTTTATTGATCTCATCTGGAAGAATCTCCACAAGTTTTTCCGAAAGTTCAATGGCCGGAGGATGCGTGAAACCGCTGAAGACGACCTGATCCAGCTGATCGAGTTGATCCTTGACGCTGGAAGTGATCTCCGGATTGCAGTGACCATACATGCAAGTATACCAGGAAGATATTCCATCAATGTAAGATTTGCCCGCTTCATCGTAGAGATAAGAGCCTCGGGCGCTCACCAGAGGCAGATGATCTGGATTCAGACCGTGCTGGGTCAATGGGTGCCAAAGGTGCTTTCGATCTCGCTCTTTGTAATTTTTCATCGCAGATTCTCCAATTTTGGCCTCAACAGTTCGGCGTATTTAGAAACGACGGCTGCATCCATGTTCTCCGCCCAGTCTAAACGTCCCAAAACGGGCACTCCACCTAGAGTTTCGACAATGCTTTCGGTGCTTGGAACTTCCTCACCATTGAATATCACTCCGGAGACCTGCCTGCCCCTGGCTCGCAGAGCGTCAAGGGTAAGAAGCGTGTGATTAATGCTGCCGAGGTAGTTTCTTGCAACCACAAGAATCTTGTAGTCATCCTGAATCAGGTCCTGAATGGTATCTTTCTCATTCAATGGAACCAGAAGGCCACCAGCACCCTCAATAACGAGGTCATTTGAGGTTAATGGCGCCTGTATTTTATTCAATTGAATTCGAATCCCGTCTATTTCGGCCGCAGCATGCGGACTCATCGGAGTTTTAAGAGCGTAGCTATTCGGATGAAACACCGACTGGTCATTCGTGACCCACGATCGCACGCGATCCGTGTCTGAGAACTCGAGATCACCTGCCTGTATCGGTTTCCAGTAATCCGCTTTCAAAGCCTCAGTTACGATAGCTGCGACAACGGTTTTACCTACATCCGTACCGATTCCCGTTATAAAAATATTGCGCATTCTTTTCGAAAAATTCTAGACAAAAGTACTCAATAATTGAAGAATTCTTCGGATCTCGGTCGAAGTATTGAAGCTGTGAATGCATATCCGGATACGCTCCTGACCCTCAGGTACCGTTGGGGAATAAATGATCTTCGCCCCGATCTTATGCTCTTGAAATGTCTTCTTAATTTCATTGGCACGCGAGGAATCTCCCAGCAAAAAGGACTGAATGGGAGACCGACTGGGAATAAAACAGGAGGTCAGATTCATAGCCTCCATTTCCTGCAAAAAGGTGTTGATGTTCTGACTCAGCAGATCTCTTTGCTCTGTTTTCTTCAAATTCTTTAAGGCAGCTCCTATGCGCAAAGCTTCTCGTGGAGGCATTGCGGTGGTGTAGATGAAGGAGCGGGCGAAATTGGTCAGGTAGGTTCTCAAGGTTTCTGATCCCAGTACAGCCGCACCATGGCAGCCTAGTGCTTTGCCAAAGGTGTGAAGTCGCGCAAATACGTCCTTCTCAAGACCCAGGGAGGTAATTGAACCCGATCCGTCTGAACCTATGACCCCTGTTGAGTGGGCTTCATCTACAATGAGATAGAGATTCTCAGAGCGGCAGTATTCGGTAAACTCCTTAAGCGGAGCCTCATCTCCATCCATGGAATAGACTGATTCGACAATCACATAATTCTGACCTGTTTTCGAACGCCCTTTACTGAGTTTCTTCTGCAGATCACTCAGATCATTGTGCTCAAATCCGTATGAGGAGGCTGAAGAAAGTGAGATTCCATCTCGTATCGAGGCATGTGACAATCGGTCAAAAAATATGGAGTCCTGGCGCTGCAACACAGCCGAAAGCAAGCCGATATTAGCATCGTAACCTGAATTGAAAAGCAACGCTGACTCCGCTCTGAAAAAGTCGGCAAGAGCTCTTTCGAGTTCCTCGTGTGCCCGTGAATTTCCAGAGATCAGTCGGGAACCTGTGCTTCCATTGCTGCGAAAAGGAGATAAAAGCTCCCCCTCCCTTTCGGGATCGAGGGTCGGATCAGATGCGAAACCCAGGTAGTCGTTTGAAAAAAAGTCGATAAGATCTTCCTGCGTTTGCAGGGTTCGAAGCGTCCCTTTATTCTGACGGACACTGAGCTTCCTGGACAAACCTTCGGGAAACTTCATTGGGATCAGGCCTGGCCGGTGGGTCCGAAATTCAAAGGGATCGGCGGTTGCTCGTAATCCTTGATCTCGCCGTGGTTGGCTTCAAACCGACTGACATTCTCATTGAGTGCCTTTGCCAGTCTTTTGGCGTGTTGAGGAGTCAGAATGATCCTTGATTTCACTTTGGATTTTGGGGCTCCGGGCATTACGTTGATGAAATCAACTACGAATTCTGAAATGGAATGATTGATGATAGCCAGATTTGCATAAGTTCCATCCGCCATCTTTTCATCAATCTCTATGTTGAGTTGATTCTTCTTATCTTCAGTAGCCATGTCTTCTAATAATTTGGGTTAAAAAAAAAGGCACGAATCATCGTGCCTTTTGTTCTTATTCTTCGATTTCCTCTTTGAGGCCGACAATGAGATGGTCGTACTCTCGCATTCCGGTACCTGCCGGGATTCGTTTTCCAACAATCACATTCTCCTTCAGGCCTTCCAGGTAATCTTCTTTTCCGTTGACCGCTGCTTCGTTCAGCACCTTGGTGGTTTCCTGGAAGGAAGCCGCCGAGATAAACGATTTGGTCTGTAGGGACGCTCTTGTGATTCCCTGCAGAATGGGTTCTGCAGTTGCCGGAATTGCATCACGAGCCTCAACCAGGGCCTTGTCATTGCGTCTCATCAAGGAGTTTTCATCACGAAGCTCACGCGCCGAGATAATCTGTCCATTCTTGAAACTCTCAGAATCTCCTTTGTCTTCAACCACTTTCATTCCGTATATGTTGTCATTCACCTCAATGAAGTCATTCTTGTGAATCAACTGATTTTCGAGGAAGATGGTATCTCCTGAATCGATAATCTTGACCTTTCTCATCATTTGCCTCACGACAACTTCAAAGTGCTTGTCATTGATCTTCACCCCTTGCAAACGGTAAACCTCCTGAATCTCATTTACGAGGTATTCCTGCACTTTGGCTGGCCCCATGATATTCAAAATGTCGCTAGGCGTTGTCGCTCCATCAGATAGCGGCATACCCGCTTTGACATAATCATTCTCCTGCACCAAAATCTGGTTGGAAAGCTTAACAAGGTACTTCTTGACATCGCCCAGTTTTGACTCAACAATGATCTCACGGTTACCTCTTTTGATCTTACCGAAGCTGATCACACCGTCGATTTCAGTTACTACTGCCGGATTCGATGGGTTTCTGGCTTCGAATAGCTCGGTTACCCTTGGAAGACCACCCGTGATATCCCCGGCTTTACCGGATCTTCTAGGAATCTTTACAAGTATCTGACCCGCCTCGATTTTCTGACCTTCTTCAATGAGCAGGTGCGCTCCCACAGGTAAAGAATACGAACGTTGGGTGGTACCTTTTTTATCCTGGACATGCAGAGTTGGAATCACTCTCTTCTTCTTGGAATCAGAGATTACTTTTTCTTTAAATCCAGTCTGTTCGTCAAGTTCTACCTGGTAGGTAACACCTTCGACAACGTCTTCAAAGATTGCCTTACCACTGAATTCCGAAACAATGACTCCATTGTAAGGATCCCACTGGCAAATGACATCTCCCTTTTTAACGGTGCTTCCGTCTTTGACAAAAATATGTGATCCGTATGGGATGTTCTTCGTACTCAAAACAAGACCTGAGGTCTTGTCGAGAATCTTGAATTCTGACGTTCGTGAAATGACGATTTTAACCGCATTTCCTTCGCTGTCCTGGCCATCAACTGTTTTCAAATCCTCAATAGACAATTTACCAGGGTGGTTTGCTACCAACCTGCTGTCTTCAGAGATGTTTCCTGCAATACCTCCAACGTGGAAGGTTCTCAATGTCAGCTGAGTACCCGGCTCACCGATTGACTGAGCTGCAACGACACCTACAGCCTCACCTTTCTGAACCATCTTGTTGTTTGACAGGCTCACTCCGTAACATTTTGTGCAGATTCCCTTTTTGGCCTCACAAGTCAGTGCCGATCGAACTTCGATCATATCCAATTCTGCAGACTCAATCTTCTTGACAGATTCTTCTGTGAAGAGACCTCCTGCTTCGATTATGACTTCATCGGTTTCAGGGTCGCGCACCTGGTGGAGCGACACCCTTCCGAGAATTCTTTCTCCCAAAGACTCAACGATCTCATCATTGTTTTTGAGCGCCTTGACTTCAAGACCTCGCAACGTTCCACAGTCTTCTTCATTGATGATGACATCTTGTGCGACATCGACCAGCCTCCTTGTGAGGTAACCGGCATCTGCCGTTTTAAGCGCCGTATCCGCAAGTCCCTTTCTCGCACCGTGGGTCGAGATGAAGTACTCAAGAATCGAAAGACCTTCCTTAAAGTTCGAAAGAATCGGGTTCTCGATAATTTCACCACCCCCTGCGGTCGATTTTTTAGGCTTGGCCATCAGACCCCGCATACCCGTCAACTGACGGATCTGCTCCTTCGAGCCCCTCGCACCAGAATCCAGCATCATGTACACCGAGTTGAAGCCTTGTTGGTCTTCTCTCAGTCTCTTCATAGACAGTTCGGTGAGTCTGTTGTTCGTAGACCCCCAAATATCGATTACCTGGTTATAACGCTCTTTGTTTGTGAGCATACCCATGTTGTAACTGGCCATGATCGAATCCACCTGCTTGTTCGCAGCATCGATCATGTCGTATTTCTCATCAGGGATAATGATGTCACCCAAGCTGAAGGACAAACCTCCCTGGAAAGCAAAATTATAACCCATGTTTTTGATGTCATCGAGAAACTTACCTGTAGTCGGAACGTCTGTCACCTTGAGTATTCTTCCGATGATATCTCTCAAAGATCTCTTGGTCAAAACCGCGTTGATGTAGCCAGCCCTTTCAGGCACAACTTCATTGAAGAGAACCCGACCCACGGTGGTTTCAATAATTGTATCGACCAGTTCACCATTGTCATTGAGATCCTTGGTTCTCACTTTGATACCTGCGTTGAGGTCTACTTTCTTCTCGTTAAAGGCAATTTTCACCTCTTCTGGAGAGTAAAAGGTAGTTCCCTCACCCTGTACCTTGAAGTCTTTCGTTGTTTTTCTTTCCTTGGTCATGTAATAAAGACCCAATACCATGTCCTGCGACGGAACCGTAATCGGTGATCCATTCGCCGGGTTCAAAATATTGTGGGACGCCAGCATCAATAGCTGCGCCTCAAGAATCGCCTCCTCACCCAAAGGTAAGTGAACCGCCATCTGGTCACCATCAAAATCCGCGTTAAAAGCCGTACATACCAGTGGGTGAAGCTGAATTGCTTTACCCTCGATCAGTTTCGGCTGGAAAGCCTGAATACCCAATCGGTGAAGCGTAGGGGCCCGGTTCAACAGAACCGGATGTCCTTTCAATACGTTTTCGAGAATATCCCAAACTACTGGCTCTCTCTTATCAATAATTTTTTTCGCAGACTTCACCGTCTTGACGATACCTCTTTCAATTAGCTTTCGAATGATAAAAGGCTTGTAAAGCTCGGCCGCCATATCTTTTGGCAGTCCACATTCGTAAAGTTTCAATTCCGGACCGACGACGATTACCGAACGAGCAGAGTAATCCACACGTTTACCCAGTAAATTCTGACGGAATCACCTTGCTTACCCTTCAATGAGTCAGAGAGGGATTTCAAAGGACGGTTTGACTCGGTTTTAACAGCCGAAGATTTTCTGGTATTGTCAAACAGGGAATCAACTGATTCCTGCAGCATACGCTTTTCATTTCTCAAAATCACCTCAGGTGCTTTGATCTCCATCAGTCGCTTGAGACGATTGTTTCGGATGATCACCCTTCGGTAAAGGTCATTGAGATCTGAAGTGGCAAATCTTCCTCCATCAAGTGGCACCAATGGACGCAATTCGGGCGGAATCACAGGAACTACCTTCATGATCATCCACTCCGGATTATTCTCCTTCTTGAATTGGCTTCTCTGAAGGCCTCAACCACATTGAAGACGCTTAAGCGCTTCCATCTTTCTTTGCTTGGAGGTTTCTTTATTCGCCTTGTGTCTCAATTCGTATGACAACTCATTCAAGATCGATACGGGTCAATAGCTCGATAAGACACTCTGCTCCCATCTTGGCGATGAATTTGTTAGGATCACTGTCATCGAGGTACTGATTTTCCTGGGGAAGATTCTCAAGAATGTTCAGATATTCCTCTTCAGTCAGGAAATCCATTTTTTGCACGGCTCTCCTTCTTCATTCTTTGCGATACCCGGTTGAATCACTACATATCGCTCATAATAAATGATCATGTCGAGTTTCTTGGATGGCAAACCAAGCAGATATCCGATTTTATTGGGGAGCGAACTGAAGTACCAGATATGGGCCACAGGAACCACCAGGTTGATGTGTCCCACGCGATCCCTTCGAACTTTCTTCTCAGTCACTTCTACCCCACAACGGTCACAAACGATACCCTTGTAGCGGATTCGCTTGTATTTACCGCAGGCACATTCATAATCCTTGACAGGGCCAAAAATTCGCTCACAGAACAGGCCGTCACTTTCGGGTTTGTGCGTCCGGTAGTTGATGGTCTCGGGCTTTAGTACCTCTCCCCTTGACTCTGTCGAAATAGATTCTGGCGAAGCCAGACCGATCGAGATTTTATTGAATTTTTTTACAGTGTATTTTTCTCTTTTTCTTGCCATGGTAATGGGACGAATTAAATTGTAAAAATTCGAATTGGTCAGGCCGGAGTCGATAAACCCTGCCTGCCTAAAGTCTTATTATTCTTCTAACTTGAGATCCAGACCCAGACCTTTCAGTTCGTGCATCAATACGTTGAAGGATTCAGGAAGACCCGGTTCTGGCATACTGTCTCCTTTCACGATAGCCTCGTAAGTCTTGGCTCTTCCAATTACATCATCCGACTTCACAGTCAAAATCTCTCTCAGATGTGGATGAGGCACCATAAGCTTCAAGAGCCCAAACCTCCATCTCACCAAAACGCTGTCCACCAAACTGGGCTTTACCACCAAGTGGTTGCTGAGTAATCAATGAGTAAGGTCCGATGGATCGTGCGTGCATTTTGTCGTCTACCATGTGACCCAGCTTAGCATGTAGATCACACCAACTGTAGCGGGCTGATCGAATCGCTGACCCGTACCTCCGTCGTAGAGATAGGTATGACCGAAATCCGGAATCCCGGCCTTTCGGGTCAGATCAGTTGATCTGGTCGATAGTCGCACCGTCAAAAATTGGAGTCGCATAGGTCTCATCCAAGCTTCTGACCGGCCCAACCAAGAACCGTCTCATAGATCTGCCCGATGTTCATCCGCGAAGGTACCCCAAGCGGATTCAATACGATATCAACCGGTGTTCCGTCTTCGAGGAAAGGCATGTCTTCTTCGCGTACAATCCGGGCGACAATACCTTTGTTACCGTGACGACCGGCCATCTTGTCCCCCACTTTAAGCTTACGCTTCTTGGCGACATACACCTTGGCGAGTTTGAGATTCCCTTGGCAGCTCGTCCCCTACGGTAATGGCAAACTTCTTTCGTCTGCAGCGATCCCCTGAAGGTCGTTCTACTTTGATCTTATAATTGTGCATCAGGTCCTGTTGATCAGGTTGTTCAAATCTTGTCAGTGGTCCATGTACCCTTGGTCAGGTGCTCAAAATCATGTAACTGCAGTTAAGCATTTTAAGAGTGAATTTCTTTCCTTTCGGCAAGATTTCCTCATCCAGGTCATTCTGAACTCCCTGAGAAGTTTTTCCATTACCATTCTGAAGAGTTTTCAATGAGAACATTCCTCAGTTCTGTCATATTCCCTGAGAATTCCATCCTCAAGTTTATCGAATATCTTCCTTGTCCTTGGCTCTCTTTCGCTTGTCTTTGATGGCTCTCGGGAAGAGTTTCTTGTCGATCACCACTCCTCTGAGAGAAGGTGATGCTTTCAGCGAAGCATCCTTCACATCGCCTGCTTTGTCACCAAAGATGGCGCGAAGAAGCTTTTCTTCCGGAGTTGGATCTGTTTCGCCTTTTGGAGTGATCTTCCGATCAGAATATCTCCGGGTTTGATCTCGGCTCCAATCCGGATCATTCCGTTCTCATCCAGATCCTTGGTAGCTTCCTCGCTGACATTCGGAATATCAGCTGTAAGTTCTTCGCTCCCAATTTGGTGTCCCGCACCTCCAGAGCGTACTCATCGATGTGGATAGAGGTAAAGATATCCTCACGCACTACTTTTTCAGAGATCACGATCGCATCCTCGAAGTTATATCCTTTCCAGGGCATAAAGGCCACTTTCATGTTTCTTCCCAGTGCCAATTCTCCTTCTTCGGTAGCATATCCCTCGCAAAGAACCTGGCCTCTCGTCACCTTGTCTCCTTTCTTAACGATCGGATTCAGGTTGATCGAAGTACTCTGATTGGTTTTTCTAAATTTGATCAAGTTCATAGATTTTGATATCCAGTCGAAGCTCACGATTCGCTCATCGTCAGTTCGCTCGTAGTTGATCTCGATCTTCTCGGCATCGACATAATTCAACTCCCCGTCGCCTTCGGCATTGATCAGAACTCTTGAATCTGCTGCTACCTGTCGTTCAAGTCCTGTTCCAACGATTGGGGCATCGGACGCATAAAGCGGAACTGCCTGACGCATCATGTTAGATCCCATCAGGGCACGGTTCGCATCATCATGCTCAAGGAATGGAATCAATGAAGCTGAAATCGAAGAGATCTGGTTTGGTGCAACATCCGTGTAGTTCACCTCTTTGGTACTCTACCACCGGGAAGTCACCTTCCACACGGGCAATAACACGATCACTATCGATCGTTCCGTCCTTTTCAAGCGGAGGTTGGCCTGGGCGATCATTTTTTCTTCTTCTTCTTCGGCACTCAAGATATATCGGCTTGTTCTTGACATCGATCTTCGCATTCTTCAACTTTTCGGTAAGGCGTTTCAATAAAGCCCAGGTTGTTGACCTTGGCATAGACGGAAAGCGATGAAATCAGACCAATGTTCGGCCCTTCAGGTGTTTCGATCGGGCAAAGACGTCCATAGTGGGTATAGTGAACGTCACGAACCTCGAAACCGGCGCGCTCTCTTGAAAGACCTCCAGGTCCGAGGGCAGAAAGACTTCTTTTGTGCGTGATCTCCGCCAGCGGATTGGTTTGATCCATGAACTGTGAAAGCTGGTTGGTACCAAAGAACGAATTGATCACTGAAGACAGGGTCTTGGCATTGATCAGATCGATAGGGGTGAAACACCTCGTTATCTCGAACATTCATTCGCTCACGGATAGTTCGTGCCATACGTGACAAACCAACACCGAATTGTCTGCCAAACTGCTCGCCTACCGTTCGAACCCTCCTGTTTGACAGGTGGTCAATATCATCGACCTCAGCCTTAGAATTGACCAGGTTGATCAGATATCTTCACAATGGTAATGATATCCTCCTTGGTAAGAACTTGTTGTCGATGTCAACGTCAAGACCAAGTTTTTTATTCATTCGGTAACGTCCAACCTCTCCGAGATTATAGCGCTGCTCCGAGAAGAACAATTTATTGATGATTCCCTTCGCCGTTTCCTAATCTGGCGGCTCTGCATTACGCAATTGCCTGTAGATATGCTCGACAGCTTCTTTTTCCGAGTTGGTCGGATCTTTCTGAAGGGTGTTGTGGATAATGGCGTAATCTCCCGCCTCGTTGTCAAGTTTGTGAACAAGATAGTCTTGGCACCCGATTCAACGATTTCTTCAATGTGCTCTTTTTCAAGGATGGTATCACTGTCGAGAACGATCTCGTTTCGCTCGATAGAAACCACTTCTCCGGTATCTTCATCCACGAAATCCTCAAACCAGGTCTTCAGAACACGGGCTGCAAGTTTCCTGCCCAGTACTTTCTTCAATCCTGTCTTGGTCACTTTGACCTCTTCAGCCAGATCGAAGATTTCAAGTATATCCTTATCACGCTCAAAGCCAATGGCCCTGAATAAAGTAGTGACAGGTAATTTTTTCTTTCGATCAATGTAGGCGAACATCACCTGATTGATATCAGTTGCAAACTCAATCCACGATCCTTTGAAAGGGATCACACGAGCCGAGTACAACTTGGTTCCATTGGCGTGGAAAGACTGACCGAAAAAGACACCTGGAGACCTGTGCAACTGAGACACTACAACGCGCTCTGCACCATTGATCACAAAGGTTCCGCTATGGGTCATGTATGGGATGACACCCAGGTACACATCTTGTACAATGGTTTCAAAGTCCTCGTGCTCAGGATCCGTACAATACAACTTGAGACGCGCTTTCAAAGGAACACTGTAAGTCAGCCCTCTTTCAATACACTCCTGGATGGAGTAACGCGGTGGATCTACAAAATAGTCCAGGAACTCTAAAACAAAATTATTTCTGGTATCAGTGATTGGGAAGTTTTCCATGAAGGTCTTGTAAAGTCCTTCGTCACTTCTCTCATCAGATTTGGTCTCCAACTGAAAAAAATCTTGAAAAGATTTGATTTGAATATCTAAAAAGTCCGGGTAGTCCGTGAGCAATTTAGCCGATGCAAAGTTTACTCTTTGGTGTTTTTGTTTCGTTGCCAATGGAGAAAATTTTTAATTAAAAATGTAAGAACGAATGTATACGCAAAATGGTTTAGGCCTAAAGGGTATGACCCCAAAGACCTAAACCTTAGATGGTTGTGATTTAAGCTTGTTACTTAAGCTCAACCTCAGCACCAGCTTCTTCCAAAGATTTCTTGAGACCCTCTGCCTCGTCTTTAGAGATACCTTCCTTGATAGGTGCTGGAGCGCTATCAACGATTCCTTTGGCTTCTTTCAATCCAAGCCCGGTCAATTCCTTAACCAATTTTACTACAGCCAACTTAGAACCACCAGCTGCAGTCAGAATCACGTCGAATTCTGATTTTTCTTCAGCTGCTGCTTCACCACCTCCTGCAGCTCCGCCGGCTACAGCTACTGCTGCAGCAGCAGGCTCGATGCCGTATTCTTCTTTTAAGATATTTGCCAATTCATTAACTTCTTTCACCGTCAAGTTAACCAATTGTTCTGCGAAATCTTTTAACTCTGCCATTTTCTTTCTGTTTAAATTGTAATATTAGTTTATTAGTGTGTTTACTCTTTTTCTCCGAGGGTTTTCAGAATACCATGCAATGTTCCACCTCCTGACTGCAATGCCGAGATGACATTTTTCGCAGGCGATTGAAGCAATCCGATGATATCTCCGATCAATTCCTCTTTTGATTTGATGTTAACCAGGCTATCAAGCTGATCATCACCTACATATACGGCCTCTTCAACGTAGGCACCTTTCAAAAGCGGTTTCTCAGATTTCTTTCTGAACTCCTTGATGACCTTTGCTGGTGCATTTCCAGTCTCTGCAATCATCAGCGAGGTATTGCCTTTCAGAGTTTCTGGCAAATCGCCAAAATCCTTTTCAGCCTTCTCCATCGCCTTTGCGAGCAATGTATTCTTGACAACCGCAAGATTCACATTGGCCTTGAAACAAGCTCTTCTCAAATTTGAGGTCTGTGCAGCGTTCAAGCCCGAGATATCCGCCAGGTAGATGATGTTGTTATCAGTCAACTTGCCAGTCAGGTCGTCAATTACTCTTGATTTCTCTTCTCTTGTCATGATTAAAAACTTTAACTAGCTTAATTAACTGATTTAGCATCAATAGCGACCCCAGGGCTCATCGTGCTCGACATAAAAATGCTCTTCACATAAGCTCCTTTCACAGTCGCTGGTTTCAACTTCATTAAGGTTCTGAGCAACTCATTGGCATTTTCAGCAATTTTGTCTGCCTCGAAAGAAACCTTTCCAATAGAAGCATGCACAATTCCTGTCTTGTCAACCTTGAAGTCGATCTTACCGCCTTTAACATCTTTGACTGCCTTCGCAACATCCATGGTCACAGTACCTGTCTTCGGGTTTGGCATCAGTCCGCGCGGACCGAGAATCCTACCCAAAGGACCTAGTTTACCCATAACACTTGGCATGGTTACGATAACGTCAACATCTGTCCATCCTCCTTTGATCTTCTGGAGGTATTCGTCTAATCCAACGTAATCGGCTCCGGCTTCCTTGGCCTCAGCCTCCTTGTCAGGAGTTACCAAAGCGAGGACCTTTACCTCTTTACCCGTTCCGTTCGGAAGCGTCACAACACCTCTGACCATCTGGTTCGCTTTACGCGGATCTACACCCAAACGCACAGCAAGATCAACACTTGCATCAAATTTTACGTTGGTGATTTCCTTTACTAAAGTAGAAGCCTGCAATACGTCAAGTGATGCATTCGCATCCATTTTCGCTTTAGCCTCTTTTTGCTTCTTTGTCAGTTTTGCCATTTCTTACGCTGATTTAACTGGAGCTGTTCCCTTCACCTTAATTCCCATGGATCTCGCTGTTCCCGCAACCATCAACATTGCTGACTCGACTTGGAATGCATTCAAATCCTGCATTTTGTCTTCAGCTATCGTACGTATTTGGTCCCAGGTAACAGAAGCCACTTTCTTGCGATTAGGCTCTCCAGAACCTTTTTTCAATTTCGCTGCTTCTAGCAATTGAACTGCCGCTGGCGGAGTTTTAACAACAAAGTCGAAAGACTTGTCCTTGTAGACGTTGATAACGACTGGAAGAACCTTTCCCGGTTTGTCCTGGGTTCTGGCATTGAATTGCTTACAGAACTCCATAATGTTAACTCCGGCAGCACCCAATGCTGGTCCTACAGGTGGTGAAGGATTGGCTGCACCTCCCCGAACCTGTAATTTAACTACCTTACTAACTTCTTTTGCCATTGTTTTAACTTTAATTAAGAAAATACACTAAAGTGGAAGCTAATGTATTAACCAAATAACCGTAACATTTATGATATCTTTTCAACCTGCATGTAGTTAAGCTCCAACGGGGTTTTACGCCCAAAGATCTTGACCATCACTTCAAGTTTTCTCTTTTCTTCATTGATCTTTTCAATGGTACCGTCAAATCCGTTGAACGGACCATCGATTACTTTGACTGTTTCACCCTTGATGAATGGAATAGCGACATTCTCGTTCTGAACGGCCAGATCATCTACCGTACCGAGCATCCTGTTTACTTCAGATTTCCTCAAGGGTACAGGATCTCCCCCTTTGGTTTCTCCAAGAAAGCCAATAACCCCTGTAACCGATTTGATCACGTGAGGAACCTCACCGCTCAAATTGGCCTCGACCATGATATAGCCTGGAAAATAAACCTTCTCTTTATGGTACTTTTTACCGTTGCGAATCTGAATGACTTTTTCTGTCGGGACGAGGACCTGGTTCACGTAGTCAGACAAGACCCAGTCTTGAGATTTCATTCTCAATGTAGGTTTTGACCTTGTTCTCCTGCCCGCCGATCGCTCGAACTGCGTACCATTTCATTACTGAAGTATCAGACATGCTTGTGATTTAATTGAAAATATTGAAATACTTCTCAAGACCCGCCTGAAAGAACTTGTCTACAAGGAACACTGCTATCGCAAAGATTACGGTGAAAACGGCAACAAGAACTGTGTTCTTCTGCGCCTCTTCTCTGGGCATCCAACTCACATTGTTCTGCAGCTCTGCAAACGACTCTTTTATATAATTCACTATACCCATTGTCAAATTTCTTTACGCACGGGTGGAGAGGCTCGAACTCCCGACACCTGGTTTTGGAGACCAGTGCTCTACCAACTGAGCTACACCCGTAAGGAAAATAAGGTGCTTCTGATTTAGAAGCACCTGATTTTCATTATTGTTTCAATTGACTCTTTTCAAAAATCAGTCAAGAATCTCAGTCACCTGACCGGCTCCTACCGTTCTACCTCCTTCACGGATGGCGAAACGAAGACCCAGGTTGAGGGCAATTGGTTGGATCAGGTCAACTGTGATTGTCAAGTTGTCGCCTGGCATAACCATCTCAACTCCGTCAGGAAGATTGATCGTACCTGTAACGTCAGTTGTTCTTACGTAGAACTGAGGTCTGTAATTTTTATGGAATGGAGTGTGACGTCCACCTTCTTCTTTTTTCAAAACATAAATCTCAGCTTTGAACTTCGCGTGAGGAGTAATTGAACCTGGCTTGCAGATAACCATACCTCTTTTGATCTGGTCCTTGTCAATACCTCTCAGCAAGATACCAACGTTATCTCCTGCTTCACCTCTGTCAAGAATCTTACGGAACATCTCAACTCCAGTGATCGTAGAAGTCAATTTTTCAGCACCCATACCGATGATGTCAACTCCGTCACCTGTGTTGGCAACTCCTGTCTCAATTCTACCTGTGGCAACTGTACCACGTCCGGTGATTGAGAAAACATCCTCAACTGGCATCAAGAAATCTTTTTCAACGTCACGTTTTGGAAGTTCAATCCAGCTGTCAACAGCATCCATAAGCTCCATAACTGTTTCAACCCACTTGCCTTCACCGTTGAGGGCACCCAAAGCAGAACCTTGAATAACAGGACCATTGTCACCGTCATATTCGTAGAAAGACAAAAGATCTCTTACTTCCATCTCAACAAGCTCGAGCAATTCCTCATCGTCAACCATATCGACTTTGTTCATGAATACAACAATTCTAGGAATACCTACCTGGCGTCCTAAAAGGATGTGCTCACGAGTCTGTGGCATAGGTCCGTCTGTGGCAGCAACCACCAAAATAGCACCGTCCATCTGAGCGGCACCCGTAACCATATTCTTAACGTAGTCAGCGTGACCAGGACAGTCAACGTGCGCATAGTGACGATTCTCAGTCTGGTATTCTACGTGCGCAGTGTTAATAGTTATCCCTCTTTCTTTTTCTTCAGGAGCGTTGTCGATCTGGTCGAAGTCCTTAATCTCAGAAAGACCTTTATCTGCTAATACCTTTGTAATGGCAGCAGTCAAAGTAGTCTTTCCGTGGTCAACGTGTCCAATAGTACCAATATTTAAATGGGGCTTTGAACGATCAAAAGTTTCTTTTGCCATGATTGTTAAATTTAATCTTAGTTATATAATCGTGTTAAAATTCGTATGTTTCGAAGTCTGTATATTGAGCCAATTAAATACTCAATCTAGAGCCAATGACGGGATTTGAACCCGTGACCTCTTCCTTACCAAGGAAACGCTCTACCCCTGAGCTACACCGGCTGATTCTGTTTAAAAACCGGATCTGATGAAAATGACGGCCTTCGATCCAGAACAATTTCACCGGTAACAGGTTTCAGTTCTTTTCAGATACCTTATCACAGGAAGGTAAAAAATAGAGCGGGAGACCGGGCTCGAACCGGCGACAATCAGCTTGGAAGGCTGAAGCTCTACCAACTGAGCTACTCCCGCTTTTAATCACTTTATCTGATACAAATTCGTGGGGAGAGCAGGATTCGAACCTACGAAGGTTGCCCAACAGAGTTACAGTCTGTCCTCGTTGACCGCTTGAGTATCTCCCCTCAATTTTCTAAAAAATTCTTTCAAAGACCTGAGCCGATGGAGGGACTCGAACCCACGACCTGCTGATTACAAATCAGCTGCTCTAGCCAGCTGAGCTACATCGGCCTTTTTTCACTCTACCGCATAAAAAAACAAACCGCTTTTTCTAACGGTTTGCAAATGTAAAAAGTTTTATGAGTTCTACAAAACTTTTTCCCTGTTTTTTAAAATAATTTTAGGCCCTCAACTTCTCCTTTCTTTTGACCAGTTGACGCTTTAAAGAATCAACGCAGGAGCTCACGCCTTCCTCAAAAGTCCGGGAGTTTTTTTTGGCTACGGCATCAACGCCGGGGAGCTTGATTTTTATATCTACTATTTTATTCTCTTTTTCACTCGTGCTCTGTACCTTCAGATAAACTTCGGCACCCACGATATGGTCGTGAAACTTCTCCAGATTATTAACTTTCTTCTCAACGAATTGAACGAGGTCCTGGTTAATGTTGAAATTAACTGACTGGATTGATACTTTCATAAGTTAATAGTTTTTATTACCCCTTGGATGGGCCTTGTTATACATTGATTTTAGATCCTTCAGATTACTGTGTGTATACACCTGAGTGGATGCGAGGCTCGAATGTCCAAGCAATTCTTTGACGGAATTCAAATCTGCCCCTTCACTCAGCAAATGAGTCGCGAAGGAATGCCTCACCACGTGAGGACTTTTTTTTACTTTCAACGAAACCTTTCCAAAGTAATCGTTGATTGTTCGGTACACCAGGTTGGCATATATTTTCTTCCCTTTGACGGTAACGAACAAATGGTCGGAGTCCGGATACATATCCTCCTTGAGATAGATGTACTTTTCGATGGTTCCAACCACTGATTCCAATAACGGAATCTGTCTTTCTTTATTTCTTTTTCCCACCACTTTAACAATCCTTTGAGAAAGGTCAACCGACTCGTTGCGGAGCCCGATCAACTCGGCGCGTCTCATCCCTGTCGTATACAGGAGTTCTATGATCAATTTATCCCTGAGGGATTCGAAGTCATCGCCCTGATCAAAACCTTTCAAAACCTCCTGAATTTCCTTTTCCGAAAAAGGAACATTCACTCGCTTCTCCGTTTTGAGCGCCTGGTGCTTCCTGAGCGGGCTCTCTGAAATCTGCCTCGTTCTCAATAGGAAATTGTAGTAGGATTTCAATGAACTTATCTTGCGGTTTATAGTTCGGTTGGTCAGGCCACCCTCTACCCTATCAACGATCCAGCTGCGGATCAAACTATAGGGCACATCTTCTATTTTGGAGGTATCGAACTCTTTCTCGCAGAATTCTTTGAATTCGCTAAGATCTTTCTGATAGGCCGAAATTGTATAGGGTGAATACTTTTTTTCGTGGTCAATATACTCAACAAACCGAGTTATACTCAAAATCTTTCGGGTTTCCGATAAACATCTCCAATGGCTCGATAGAATCAACACTCCTACCACTATAAAAATACAAAAAATACTGGAAGATTCCTCAGGAGCCCAATAAAAAAATCCCGGCTAAGCCGGGATTTTTCATCGAATCGCCTGAGCGACTGCGAAGTTATCTTTCAATGAAGTAGAAAATTATCCTTTCTCTTCATTGGTTCTGATGTTCTGGATGTACTTGGCTTTCTGAACCTGCTTTCTTCGAACTACAGAGGGCTTTTTAAACTCCTTTCGCTCGCGCAACGTCTTCATTGTCTTGGTTCGGTCAAACTTCCTCTTGAAACGTTTTAACGCTCTGTCAATGTTCTCACCATCCTTAACCGGAATAATCAACATAGTTGGGCACCTCCTTTCATCAGTTCTCTTTAAAGTGAATTTCGTTTTGGCCTGCAAATATACAAAGAATTCATTATCAATTAATTTATTATATTTAAATTTTTAAGCCCCCTCATGAAATTCCTCAAATACGCATTTCTTGTTCTCATGTCATTCCTGGTTTTGACCATTGGCTTCTATTTGTGGGCCTCCTCCCCGAATTTGAGCCCGACCGATTATGCCGTGATCTCAGAAGCGGCTGAGATCAATACTGAGCAAAACGGAGATGAATTTCGCATCCTCACCTACAACATAGGCTACCTCAGCGGCATGACGAACAACCTTCCGGTAGAAAAACCCAGATCTCTTTTTGAAGATAATATGGATAGGGTTCTCGACAATCTCAAGCGAATTGATGCCGACCTGCTTGCTTTCCAGGAGATCGATTACGACTCTGACAGATCCTATAATATAAACCAGCATGAGGTCATCGGTGAATTAGGCTATCGCTTTTCTGCCAAGACGGTCAATTGGGACAAACGCTATGTACCTTTTCCGTACTATCCTGTTTCCATGCATTTTGGCAAGGTCATTTCCGGGCAATCTGTTTTGAGCAAATACCCGATTCTTGAACAGGAGCGCATTGAATTGGAAAGAAATCAGGACAACCCATTTTACTACGACAGCTTTTACCTCGATCGTCTGGCCCAGGTGGTCAAGGTGCGGGTGGCAGGCCATAATCTGGTGCTGATCCATGTGCACCTGGAGGCTTTCGATCAGGCAACGCGAATACATCAAATAGAGAAACTGCGCAGCATCTATGCCAAATACTATAAAGACGGCCCTACTATCATGCTCGGCGACTTCAACAGCGACCCGCGCTATGAGAATGCTGGAATTGAACTTATGGAGGAATTGATTCACACCGGAAGTGCCGCCTTCGACCGCAGTAACTTTCAGAACACATACAATTCACGTCAGCCTACGGAAAGGCTGGACTACATCTTTTACAATACCGATTATATCGAAGAGATCAATGCAGAAGTTGTCGATGAATTCGACGAAGCTTCAGATCATCTTCCCGTCTTATTAACCTTTAAATTCAATTCTAAAAAATATGGAACAGCATCAAGACATCCGGACACTTGACCCCAAAGAATGGGCTCTCACCATTTTCATCGCCAGCCTTCCCCTTATCGGATTCATCATGATCCTGGTCTGGGCATTCAGCGAAGGGAACATTCATCGAAAAAACTGGGCTCAGGGCACTCTGATCATTTATGTCATAGCCATAGCCATCATGCTCGCATTCTTGTTTCTTTTCGGAGGTCTCGCACTGATTAGCAGCTGGTTCAACTAGTCAACCTGTTCAGTCTTTATTGCGTTTGAAAAGTCGGTTGAAGAATCCTTTCTTCTCTTTCTTTCGGGCTTGGCGTTTTGCCTTTTTTGAGGCTTTCTCAAAGGTTGTCATATCCGATGAAAAAACGCTTTCGAACATTCTTTCGATCTCTGAATCATCGATGTAGTCGTCGCATGCAAGGGCGTAGGCATAGTCTTCTGGCAGTTCTGCAAATGGAGGGAAAAAACGCTTACTCAGGCCGTTGCTCCGTTGCACGTTCTGAAGGGTCCTTGCAACAATAGGAAGCGCCAAAGCACTTCCTGATCCATTGGAGCCACTGCTGAAATGCACCGATGGATAGGGAGCACCAACACGGGTGGCCAAAACAAGGTTCGGGCTGTAAGCGAGAAACCAGGAATCTGCGTAATCCTGTGAGGTTCCCGTTTTCCCGGCCAGGGGCAGCTGCACTCCATAGGTTCCGGACATGGACCTGCCTGTTCCTTCACGCATCGCCTTTTGAAGCATCGCGCTCAGAAGCTCAGAGGTGGAAACGTCCAGTATGCGTCTCGGTTCTTTCATCTTCTCATCTTGATAAAGCACCCTTCCGTCTGCGGTTCGGATTCTGCGAATCATGCGCGGCTCAACCGCCATGCCACCGTTGGCAAATGCCGCGTAGGCCCTGCTCATCTCAAAAAGGCTGGCGGACGTCGTTCCCAGGGCAACTGCAGGCTCATATTCCAGTTCCTGACTATAGCCCAAAGCCGCCCAGATCTGAGAAAGCTCGTCAAAATTCTGTCTGAAAAACAAGTTTACCGTTGGGATGTTCATCGATCGGGACAGAGCCCCGGCGATGGAATACTTACCCCCGGTGGAATGATCGTAATTCTGGGGCTGCCATCCCTCGAAGTCGGTGAGTACAATCGGATCATTGTCCAGGTACTGACAAGGCATCGCTCCCTGCTCCAGGGCCGAGGCATAAAGCACAGGTTTGAAGGCTGAAGCTGTTTGCCGCTGAGCAAAGACCTGATCATAAGGCTGGGTTCGGTAATCATTTCCTCCAACCCAGGCCTTGATCTCACCATCGTTGGGGTCCAGCGCGATGAATCCTGCCTGAAGGGTCCGAAGGGAATGTGCTATGCTGTCGCGTAAGGAAATAGAATCATTTCGAAATCCCTCCCAGGTGAAGAGCTCACGGGGTCTGGTCTCCCCGGCCCTTTCCTCCAGATTATTGTTCGCCAGTTCACGATCAACCAATTGGTCAAGCGACTTTTTAGACCGACCGGAGCCGTATTGTCGATCGAGCCTGGCCTGCATGACAGAGAGGTGACTCTTTATGGATTTGAGTGCATAAGTCTGAAGTTCAAGACTGAGCGAGGTCTCGATGATCAGTCCGCTTTTGTTCAGATCAAGAGGCTCCTCGAGATCCTCATTGAGCTCTTCCAGTATTTCCTGGGCCTCCTGTCGTATGTGAACCAGAAAATAATTGGCCGGACCCTCTGACTCCAGGTTGGCATAGTCCAGTTCCAGTGATAGCAACTTCAGGGAATCGGATTCCGTTTCATCCAGGTACCCGTATTTCTCCATCTGCTCCAACACGACATTGCGACGATCGATAGAGTGTTCCGGATACAATCTGGGGTTGTAATAGGTGTTTGCCTTTAGCATGCCGATCAGCACGGCGGATTCCTCCGTTTTGAGCTTGGCCGCACTCTTATTGAAATAACGCCTGGCAGCTGCTTCTATCCCAAACACATTTTCTCCGAAGGGCACTGTATTGAGGTAAAGTGCCAGAATTTCCTCTTTGGAATACAGCTCTTCAATGCGACTCGCCAGGAATATCTCTTTCGTCTTGTTGACCGGCATACTCAACCAACCGAGATTTTGGCGACCAAACATGTTTTTAGCCAACTGCTGGGTAATAGTGCTTCCTCCCCCAGCTCCTTTCTGCTGGAGAATTATACTTTTTACAAGGACTCGAAGCAGACTCCTCGAATCAACTCCTTCATGCTCGAAATAGCGGGCATCCTCCGTGGCGACGAGGGCCTCTATTAGCCCTTTGGGCAGTTGATTGAGTTTGACATTGGTTCTGTTCTCAAAAAAAAAGCGGCCAATGATACCTCCGTTGTCAGACAGAACCAACGAGGCCGAATGATTTCTGAATTCCTTCAATTCCTTCTTGGAATAGATATGGCCGAAAAAGCCCAGATAGACCGACCCAATGAACAGGGCCAGAACAAGCAGCCCGATCGTTGCGAGCTTGACTATTAAAACAAGAATTCGTTTTGTCATGATGATGATCCCAAAGGCATTTTTTCTTTCCTAAACAGTAATTTATTTGTCAAACTGAAGAACAGGAGGGATCAGTTCTTCATCACCACCATAGTGGCAATGTATCCGGTAAGGATGTTCCATTCTCGAGAGGCCAGCAGGTTTCCATTGTCGTCAAATACTTTGAATTCTGCTGTATTAGGTCCTGAAGAGCCCTGGTTGAGCGCTTCGATGTCAATGCGGTTGAAGCCTTCCCTGAGGTCAATGTCTATGATGTAATATCCGCCTTCAAGAGTAATGCTTCTGCGGATGACCTGCTCATTGACGTAGAGTTTCACACGGTCTCCGTCGACATAGCTATGGTCCCGGCAAACGATTCGTATGCGTGAAGTGCTGGTTTCATATCTTCCGAGCTCCAGCGAAGTCTTGAACTTATTCTCGTTCATATCCTTGCCATTCCAAAACTGCTTCACCATCACATCCTTGTCCACATTCGAACGAGACGTCATTCCCCGGTTCTTCTTCTGGGGAATCACAGTGTAGGCTGGAAAATTATCGGCAATATCTTTCAGGCTTCCGAAAAGTGTTAAATAATCAGCTTTGATATCAGTACCCTCTGCTTCCATCGGAATCATCTGTTCTTCTTCCCGTTCATTGGGCTGATATTGAAAGACATTCTCCCCTTCGATCCCACGGTTGTCAATTTGGGCCGTTGCCGAGCTGTGAAATCCAAATAGAACACAAATAATTGCCAGGTATGCAAGACGTATACTCAATTCTAATAAAACAATTTTTTTGGGGCGCAAATTACGAATAATCGCCTACTATTTTATTAAAACTTTACTAAAACTCTAGCTTACAACAGGTCAGGGAGTCTGTCTATCGTAGTTCCTCTGAATCTTTCGAATTGCGTTGTCAATAGACTTATCCGGTTCGATCACATTGCGTTCTCCCCAGAATTTAGGGTCCGAAAAACCTGAAACCTGATCGTTCAGGATGACACTTCTTCGCATTCGCTCGCGGCTTCTGACTACCTTCTTGTCTTCATTGAGCTGCCAATCGGTAACCGCCATTTCGATTGAAATGTTATAGATCGAGTTGAACAGCTTCTTGTCCCATTTGACTTTAAAGCTCAACTCGATCCTGCTGTAGTTAAAGTGCCATTTGCCGTCCTGCTCCCTGTAGTCAATGATATACTTGGTATCCAGAGGGATCACATCGGCGTTGATGGGTTTTTTCTTGACAAAGAATTTCTTGGCCTTGACCATATTGTCGAGATTGAGGCTGAATTCGGTTTTGACCAGGGAATAGCTGTCGGCGTCGATGTAGAGCTTACCCTTGTAGAAAGGTTCAACTATAGAGGCTTTTTGTTCAAAATCTATCACATAGACATTATTGCCGTTCATGTTCAACATCTTATCAAATTTGAATTTGTAGATGTCAAACATGTCATAAGAAAAGAAAAGGTCCCTGTTCCGCACCATGTCCATGCCTATATTGTTATAAGGGCCGCCCTGCAACTTGATGACCAGGGTGTCGATCTTTTTGTAATCCGTGCTCTTTCTTGCCTTGTCAAGCGTAACATAGTCTTTGGCCTCTGCCGCAAAAGGTGACCTGTAAATGTCGACCACTGCCTCGGAAAGAGAGGCATAAGTCCTTCTCTTTTTTATGGATTCCCTGTAAAAGGCTTTCACGATAAGGGGCTCCTTGAGCGTATTCTTCCCTCTGTTCTCCATAGCTCTTTTCATCACGGCATACGGATCCACATCTGCAATATTGACATCGGGTAGCTTCTCGAAAGCCTCGACCAGTTCGATCTTATTGCCCTCTGCTCTGAATTCCGACAGGGGCATTCTGAGGGTCTGATAACCCAAATAGCTGATCACAACGCTCTCTCCAAGGTTCTCGAGCGGAACCTTGAGTGAGAACTCTCCGTCCAGGTTAGAAACGGATGAGATGTTCGTGTTGGAAACTGAAAGGGTCGCAAACTCCAGGGCTTGCTTCGACCGGGTATTTATCACAACTCCTTTGAATTCTTTGAAACTCTCTGTTTCCTGGGCCACAACCTGCTCCATTCCGGAAACGGTGAGAAACAAAAGCAGCAATACGCCGGAAAAGGCATTCAAAAACAAACTTCTTTCTTTATATAAAGTGCTCATAATCAATCATTTTAAATATTAATCCCACAATAGAATCAACTAATAAAAATACGAATTTTGACGCATATAGGAAAGAACTTTAACGAAAATGAAAATTGGATTCGGGTCCCAAAGGAATCCGGGAAAAAGACCGAAAACGGAAATCAGGAAATCTTGTGAATGACCGGGTTGAAGGCTTTGGAAGCAATCAAGACACGGTCACCCACTTCCATGCCCTCGACTTCACTGTCATTTGCAACTACCTTGACCAATTCCCTGCCGACGAGCACAGTAACGATAACAATGAAGTCCTGCCGGGTCATTTTCATCACTTCCCCCGTAAACTGAAATTTCGCATTGAGCTTTTCGTGTGTAAAAATCTCACCCGGTGTTGCCTTGCGTATGACCTGTCCATGATCCATTTCCATGACATAATCAGACATTTTGATGATCTCTGTGACATCATGACTGATCATCAGGGTAGTCAGGCCGTACTCCCTGTGCACCTGAAGGATATATTGCTGCAATTTGCCCCGCATGTCCTGATCCAGGGCCGATAGTGGCTCATCAAGAAGGAGCAGACTCGGTTTGTTCACAAGAGCCCGGGCCAGTGCTACGCGCTGTTTCTGACCTCCTGAAAGCGTATCGGGTTTTCGGTTTTTCAGGTCGTTCAGATCCATGATCTCGATCAGATGCTCTCTTTGGTCGTCCTTCTGCCCCTTGCGCATGGCATAATCCAGGTTCTCCATGACCGTCATATTGGGAAAAAGAGCATACTCCTGGAACACAAGACCAACATTGCGCTCCTGAGGCCTTCTCCAGATGCCTTTTTCCAAATCGGTCCAAACCTGGTCACCTACGCGGATAAACCCATTGTCGGGACGCATGAGGCCCGCAAGCAACATGAGCAGGCTCGTCTTGCCCACTCCGGATTTGCCGTAAAGGGTTACGAAATCACCCTTGCCTACTGACAATTCTATGTCGAGAAGCATCTTGCCCCCAGAGGATCGCAACTCCTTCTGAATCTTGAGTTCAATCATTTCCTGACTCTTTTAAAGTACCCTCCATTGAGCAGATAAACCGAGAGAAGAATCACAAAAGTCAAAGCGAAGAGGATAAGGGAATAGGCGTTGGCGACGTCGTAATTCAAAGATTCCACCTGGTCGTAAATCGCAATCGAGGCCACACGGGTCTTTCCTGAAATGTTGCCTCCAATCATCAGGACAACTCCAAACTCTCCTATGGTATGAGCAAACGCCAGAACAATGCCTGTAAGCAAAGATGTCTTGATATTGGGAAGCAAAACACGATTGAGGGTGGTCAGTCGGGATTTTCCCATGACATATGACGCCCTTTTCAAATCTGGCGAAAGGTTCGAAAAGCCAGCCTGAATGGGCTGTACCATAAAGGGAAGACTGTAAATCACCGATCCGAGCACCAGGCCTTCGAAAGAGAATACCAGCCTGAGTCCGATCCAGTCTTCAAGCCAGCCCCCGAAAGCATTGGACGGGCTGAATGCCAGGAGCATGTAGAAGCCAATCACGGTGGGAGGCAGAACCAGAGGCATACTGACCAGAGCCTCTACCACCGGCTTCACTTTGCTCTTGCTGTAAGCCAGCCAATAGGCAATCGGAACAGACACGAAAAACAGGATGATGGTTGTGACCACCGCCAGCTTAAAAGTCAGCACTAAAGGGTTCAAATCTATCATTTCGATAAAATCAGCTCATTGGTCTTGATCATGGCCGTCACTTCAGATCCTATTTTTACACCTAGTTCCTGAACGGCATTTGAGGTAATAATTGAAGTGATCTTTCCTACCGGGGTGTCTATTGTCAGTTTGCTCAGAAGTATGTCCGAATCGATGCGTACCACCTTCCCTTTGAATTTGTTCCTCAGGCTGATCCCTTCGGTTTTTCCAGTTGCAATAATTACCTCGGTCTCTTTGAATATGACCTTAACCTCGCATCCGTAAACCAAATAATCGACAGTTTGAGGCGTGTCTATAACAATGCAGGACAACAAATGATCTTTCACATCCACACGAACGATAGACAATTCGCCGTTGACGCGAACCTCTGCAATATTTCCTTTGAGCACGTTCATTTTCCTGTCTCTAAACCATATCCAAACTTATGCAAAATATCAATGGCAGTTTGTGACCTCATAAAGTCTTCAAACGCTAGCGCCCATTTTTCTTTTTCCGGATCAGTCCCCTTCACATGCACCAGGCCCTGTGCGATTGGCTCATACAGCGTCTGATCCGCTTCGGCCCATTTCCCTTTTTCTTTGGCCTCCGGCGCTGAGACCACAGATCGTGCTGTCAATCCCAATTCTGCTGTACCTGATAAGATGAATTGATTTGTCTGAGCAACACTCTCTCCAAACACCAATTTTGATTCTATCTTTTCGTATATCTCCATGCCCTTGAGCAGTTCCAATGCCGCTCTCCCATAGGGGGCCGTTTCCGGATTGGCCATGGCAATGTGTCTCACCTCCTGACGAAGGAGACCTTCTCTTGTCAATTCCAGTTGCTCATCCAGACTCCAGAACACGAGATATCCATAAGCATAGACCCTTGGAGGCCCTGAAGCCATACCCGCCTTAAAGATCTCCTGCGGATACTTCATATCTGCCGAAAAGAACAAATCAAAGGGAGCTCCCTCTACTATCTGAGCGGTAAGCTTTCCCGAAGAACCTACAATGAGTTCACAGGGTATCCCGGTCTCCTCATGGAACCGATCAATTAGCTCCTGCATTGCGTATTGCATGTTGGCAGATGCCGCTATGGTGAGCACGTCTTGCGAAACATCCTGGCATCCCGATTGGTAAAAGAACATGCCGATCAGGATCGGCATGTTAAGAAACTCAAAAACTCTTTTTCTTGTCAATCAACTCTAATTTTTTGATCACACTTTATTTGATCCTATTTTTTTCTTCATTCGGCAGTCTCCGGAGAAAGATATTTGTAAACCAGTCCCGCCAAAATGGCTCCAACGATCGGCGCTACCCAGAAAAGCCATAACTGACCCATCGCCCAGTCCCCGACAAAAATCGCCTGACTCGTGCTCCTTGCGGGGTTAACCGAAGTATTAGTCACCGGTATGCTGATCAGGTGGATCAGTGTAAGCGCAAGACCTATGGCCAGGCCTCCAAAACCGGCTGGCGCTTTGGAATGTGTAGCTCCCAGAATCACGATCAGAAACATGAAAGTCATGACGACCTCACACAGCAGAGCCGACATCATACCGTACCCTCCAGGGGAATGCTCACCATATCCATTTGCTGCAAATCCGCCAAGCTCAAACCCGGGCTGACCTGAAGCGATGTAGTACAAAATAGTGGCCCCCGCGATGCCTCCCAGCACCTGGGCCGCAATGTACGGTATGAGTTCCTTTTTATCAAAGCGACCTCCAATCCAAAGACCCACCGAAACGGCAGGATTCAAATGACATCCCGAAACGTGACCTATCGCGTAGGCCATGGTCAGAACCGTCAACCCAAAAGCAAGCGAGACTCCGACAAATCCAATTCCCAGTTCAGGGAATCCGGCTGCAAGAACAGCACTTCCGCATCCGCCAAGGACCAGCCAGAGCGTACCGACAAATTCAGCTACTAATTTTTTCATATTATAAGGTTTAGTTAAGAAATTGTTCTCTATGGATTAAGGCTCCATGGAGAGCATCACTAAAGTAAGTATTTTTCCGGAATCAACCCGAGGGGATGCGTCTGTATGTGAAATCAGGTCAGTAGCCGATGGGCAGAAGCCATTTGCCGAAATACTTTGCATACCTCTTTCGATTTGAATAATATTTGTGGTGAAAATCATGCCTCGTCAGCCCCCGTGAGGCGCCCAAAATTATTTCTATGAGCTCATTTGATTCCAACAAAAGACTGATTTCACTGGACATGCTGAGAGGACTGACCATTGCCCTGATGATCGTTGTGAACGACCCCGGATCCTGGGAGCACATTTACTGGCCCCTGAGACACGCTGATTGGCACGGTGTCACCATCACAGATTTCGTCTTTCCGTTCTTTCTCTTTATCGTTGGGGTGTCGATTGTTCTTTCAACCTACAAGCAACTCGCCGCCGGAGCAGACAAGAAGAAAATGAGAAAGAAGATCGTGATACGTTCATTGAAAATATTTGCTCTGGGATTGTTGCTGAATCTTTTCCCTGAATTCAATTTCGCCGAATTGCGCATTCCTGGTGTTCTGCAGAGAATCGCTATTGTTTATCTCGTTTGCGCCCTGATGTTCTTATCTACAGACTGGAAAGCCCAGGTGAGAATAGCCGTGGCGGGACTCGTCGGCTACTGGTTAGCCATGGTCTTGATCCCGGTTCCGGGCATTGGAGCAGGGATCCTGGAGCCCGGCAAGAACCTGGCTGCATGGATTGACAGCTTGCTGGTACCGGGCAGATTGTGGCAGGGCACCTGGGATCCAGAGGGTCTGCTAAGTACTATTCCCGCAATCGTTACAGGCATAACAGGAATGCTCGCCGGTCAATTGCTCAAACAGGACATGGGAATCGAAAAAAAGTTGAACTACCTCTTCCTTGCCGGTTTGCTGTGTGTAATTGGTGGGTACGCCTGGGATTTGTTCTTTCCGATGAACAAAAATCTCTGGACGAGTTCTTTCGTTCTCTTCACCTCGGGATGGGCCATGATGAGTCTCGCGGCATGCGTTCTTTTGGTAGATGTAATGGGCTACGATCGAGTAGCTAAATTCGGAGTGATCTACGGAAGCAATGCGATCACCGTTTACGTCTTCGCCGGCATGTTCCCATGGCTGCTCAACGATATAATCGGTTTTAAAGATTTTTTCTTCAACGGTTTGGTCAGTCTTGGAATGGTTCCTGAATTGGCTTCCATGCTCTATGCATTTCTGTATGCAATGATCTGTTTTATCCCGGCATATATACTCTATAAGAAAAAGATCTTCATCAAAATTTGATTTGAACCGCTGGAAGAATCTGGGCTCTTTTTCGTATCTTAAGGCTGCTTAACACAATCCCTTCAAGATATGAACCCGATCAATTTTCTTCTCATTTTTTTAATTCTTTTTCTCCTTTCAGGAATACGTGTCGTTTACGAATACAAAAGGGCCGTTAAATTCAGGTTCGGGCGCTACGTCAGCTTACTCAAACCTGGTCTTCGCTGGATCATTCCCGTCATCGACCGGATACAGGTTGTCGACATCCGTGTGATCACCATCAACATCGAGAAACAGGAGGTAATGACCCAGGACAACGTTCCCTGCATGATCAACGGAGTCCTTTTCTTCAAGATAGACGACGCTACAAAAGCCGTGCTTGAGGTCGAGGATTACATCTTTGCGATCTCTCAAATGGCACAGGCGACCCTCAGGGACGTATGCGGAAAAGTCGAGCTCGATACCATTCTCTCAAAACGTGAAGAGATCGGCAGAAACATAAAAGAAATGGTGGAGAAAGATACCGAGGTCTGGGGCATTTCCATCCAGGACGTCAAAATCAAAGACATCGAACTTCCTGAAAACATGAAACGGGCCATGGCCAACCAGGCAGAGGCAGAGCGGTCCAGGCGGGCGCGAATTATTCTGGCGGAAGCAGAGCAGCAGGCTGCTGGCAAGTTGTTGGAAGCCGGTAAAATCATCGATGATTCTCCTTCAGCGATTAAGCTTCGATTGTACCAGACCCTGTCGAATATCGCCAGTGAAAAGAACTCGACCATCGTCTTTCCGTTTCCGGAAGAGGCCTTGACAAGCAAGAAGAAATAACACATGGCCCTTTCCTACAAGCAAAACCCCAAGATTGAAGCGTCTTATGATGCCATTTTTATCGGGTCTGGCATGGGTAGTCTTGCCGGTGCCGCAATCCTGGCCAAAGAAGGGATGCGCGTTCTCGTCTTAGAGCAACATTACACCCCTGGAGGCTATACCCACGTTTTCACGCGCAAAGGCTATGAATGGGACGTTGGGATTCACTATATCGGAGAGATGCAGCGAGAGCAAAGCGCCATGTACAAGCTCTTTGATTACATCACCGATGGCAACTTGAAATGGGCCGACATGGGTGACGTCTACGACCGGATTTTCCTTGGTGACAAGCCCTATGATTTGGTGAAAGGGGTAGAACCATTCAAAAGACAGCTCAAGTCTTACTTCCCTGAGGAAGCCGGAGCCATCGATTCCTATGTCGACCTGATTTTCAAGGCAGGTCGCACCGTAGGCCCCTTTTACATGAACAAGGCACTTCCTCCCCTGGTGAGCGATATGTTCGGACCCATTTTGTCCCGGGGCTTTCACAAATATTCCGACCAAACAACCTATGAGGTATTGAGCAGACTGACTTCCAACGAAGAACTTATTCGCGTTCTGAGCGGCCAATATGGAGACTATGGTCTTCCACCGCAGCAAAGCAGCTTCAGCATGCACGCTACAGTAGTCAAGCATTATTTTGACGGTGGCAGCTACCCGGTCGGAGGCTCCTCGCAGATCGTCAAAACCATCGAGCCTCTGATTGAAGCCTCCGGCGGAATGATCCTGGTCAAGGCCCCGGTCAAAGAGGTAATCATAGAGAACAACAGAGCTGTCGGGGTAGAACTGGAAGACGGAAAAAAGATTGCTGCCAAAAAAGTGATCAGCGGAGCTGGAGTTGTGAATACCTTCAAAAGCTTCTTACCGCAAGAGGTAGTTCGACAACACAAGCTCAGGGAGAGGCTTTCACAGGTGAAACCATCGGCCTGCCATGCTTGCCTTTACCTGGGTCTGAAAGGGACCCCTGAGGATCTTAATCTCCCAAAAACGAACTACTGGCTATATCCTGAAAACGGGACTCACGACGCTTGTGTGGATCGTTATCTTAAGAATCCGGAAGAAGACTTCCCTGTGGTTTACATCTCTTTCCCGGCATCCAAGGATCCTGATTTTCAAAACAGGTATCCGGGCAAGAGCACCATCGACATTATCACCCTGGTCCCTTTTGACATGTTTGGGCCCTGGGAAGGAAGCAGCTGGATGAAGCGCGGACAAGACTATGAAGAACTCAAGGAATGGCTGACTCAAAGGTTGATCGATAAGTTGTTGGAACACTTTCCACAGGTCGAGGGCAAGATCGAACACAAGGAGCTTTCGACTCCCCTTTCGACCGCATTTTTTACCCGATATGACAAAGGCGAGATCTATGGAGTCGATCACAGTCCATCCCGTTTCAGACAGAAGTTCCTTCAACCCCGAACCCCGGTAAGGGATTTTTACCTAACGGGTCAGGATATCGTAACCGCTGGGATTGGCGGTGCACTTTTTTCCGGATTGCTGACAGCATCGGCAATGACGGGTACGAATTTTATGAAGAAGATAATACAGGGATAAGCGGATCTTATCCCTTTGGACTGTTAAGCTAAATGAATTTGTTGGCCACTACTTCACTCTGGCTTCCAGATCCTTTCTGTCTATGATCAGCATTCTTCCAATGGGCTGTTCGCCTCTATAGGATTGAACACGCAGCTTCAGGTCTCCTTGCGGAACCTCAAATGCTTCGGTGTATTTCTTGCCCATTCCTACAGGGTAGGTATTGTCTATCGTGTATCTGAACTCGATGTCGTCGAAGTCTGTGCTCAGGGAGCACATCATTTTCCGATTTTCCATTTTCACCTTTACCACAGGCTCATAAATGGTTTTGGCAATACTCCTTCCTGCCTGGTCGAACCGGCCAAAATGAACTTCGGTTCTTCCCAAAAAGTTCTTGTAGTCTTTAGCCGCCAGCGGACTCCAGAGAGATTCGGAAATGGCGAATGCCCTCGGGTAGGTCATGTAATAGGCATATTGTAGTGTCGGGATGACTTCCGTCCACAAATTGCCCTGGCCACCGAGAATCAATTCCGGATCGATATCGACAAAAAGATTGGGATTAGGCATCGGATCAAAACTGTAAGCCTTTTCGAGGGATAGATCATCGTATATCTTGTTTTCAACGCTGTAATCTCCCTGCGTATAATCCAGGTATACGAATTCTTTCGGAGTCATAACGACCTCGTGCTGGGACCTGGCAGCCTCTATTCCACCCTGCATGCCTCTCCAGCTCATTACCGCTGCTCCATCAGCCAAACCCCCTTCAAGGATCTCATCCCATCCGATCATTTTCTTGCCTTTGCCGCTGATGATCTTTTCGATGCGCTTCACAAAATAGCTCTGCAGCTCATGAGAGTCCTTGATTCCATTCTCAGTCATGAAGGCCTGTACTTTTTCGTCTTTTTCCCAGTATCCGTGGTAACACTCATCTCCTCCCATGTGAATGTACTCCGCAGGAAAGAGATTCGCAATCTCACCAAATATCATGTCCAGGAAGGCATACACGGCAGGATTAGAAGGGTCAAGCGTGTTTTCGATGGTCATTTCAAAGGTTCCGTCGTCGAACCAGTTGGCAAACTTGGAGCCAGGGTTGACGAATTTGAGCTCCTTGCGCACAGAAAGCTCAGGGTAAGCTGCTAAAAGGGCCATACTGTGACCCGGCACGTCAATCTCCGGTATTATAGTCACGTTTCTCTCAGCAGCGTAGGCGATCACATCCTTCACCTGCTCCTGGGTATAAAACCCACCGTAGGTTGCTTTTTCGTTTTTCTTCGGATAGGGGCGCTGGCTTCCGAATCTTCCATGCCGCTCCACTCTCCAGGCTCCTACCTCTGTCAGGCGCGGGAAGGCTTTGATCTCTATGCGCCATCCTTCATCATCGGTCAGGTGCCAGTGAAATACGTTGAACTTGTATTTCGACATTTGATCGATATAGTCTTTTACCTCTTCAACAGTGAAGAAGTGTCGGCTCACGTCCAGCATGAGACCTCTCCATCCAAAGCGAGGATAATCAACAACTCGCATTCCTTCAAGTACAATCGGCTCATAGCTTCCATCTTCATTTGCCACTCTTTTTTGAGGAAACAATTGTCTCAAGGTCTGAAGCCCGTTGAAAACACCAGCCGGCTCAATGCCTCTAAATTGATGACGCCTTTGGCAAGGTGCAGCTCATAGCCCTCCTTACCGAGTTTTACACTGTCTTCCTCTTTCAACGTGATTCGAAGTAAGGTGGCAGCCGTTGACTCGGCGCCGCCGTCTGAGCTGAGCTGAATCCCTAAAGGTTTCAGCTCGGATGAAAAATTGGCGACCATAGTACCTATCAATTCGTTCTCCTGATCGAGAACCAATCCGATCTCAGACTCTATGGCCACGTCGCCCTCGGCAGCTTCTACATTTACAGGTTGAGGTATGATTGCATGTTGGGCAATCAGTGCATTGAGCCCCAGAAAAAGGGTAAAAACGAAAGTTAAGAATCCTCTTGTCATCTATCGATATATTTTAGATTTCACGTACATGAACTACAAGTCTGCAAAGTACATTCAAGTCTTTAAATACGCAATAAAAAGACATGAAAGTTCGCTCCGAAAGACTCAATTTCTGTCGTCAATAAGACAGACCATGGCCAAATTCATAAAGTGGGTCTTTTGAGTCATAGGGAACATCCTCCAGCTGTGCCTCAACGGCTTCCCACGAAGACGGGAGCTCAAAAGGCATTTTCTTCCGGCTTCTTTCCCCGAACAGCACTTCGGCCAGAACTTCGTCCGAAGTTCCGAATTCAACCATCAAGGAGGTCGATGCGGCATCGATTTCCGTGAGGATCGCAGGTCGTTCCAGGTTGGCAATCACGACCGAAGGTTTGGATTGAATCACCCCTAGAATATCCTCCAGTTCCTCGGGGGTATAATAGAGTCTTCCCTGGTGGAAAAAGCGCTCAAGGAAGTTGTCGTCTCTGGGCTCATAGGGTGTCAAAATGCGCTTGATCACGACCTCCGCTTCCTCCGGGCTGTCGACGATCTCGCCATAAGAGGCAAATGCCTCCGGGTAGGTGATTCCCTCAACATAAACCTTCGTACCGCGCTTCAAAGGAAGAAGGCTTTCGTTTTTAAGCAGTACGGTCGAGCGGGCCTGTGCTTTTCTAGCCAGGGCCCTATATTCTTCCCTTCCGGTGCGCTCCGTTGCTTTTTCGGCATCTACAAACGGATCGTCAAACAGTCCGAGAGTGAATTTGTCTCTCATAATCCGGCTCACGGAAACATCAATTCGCTTTTCGCTCAGAGTTCCATTTTTCACCAATTCAATGATCAGCTGGGCTGTACTCTCCGCCAAACTGGTCACAACCGGCCTCAATGGCTTTGAGCGTGCGCTCCGACGGGCTCAAATCTTCAACACCCCAGGCTCGGGCATCTCCTGCTTTGCTTCCGCTTATGATATTCCAATCCGTGCAGATCACACCGTCAAAACCGTATTTCTCGCGCAACATTTCGGTGATGATCATTTTGTTGAACGCGAACGCTACATTCTCATTCGTCTGGTCTATTGGGATTCCATAGTAGGGCATAATCTGAGCCGAATTAGCGGGAAAAGCACCTTTCTCAAATGGAATCAGATGGTAGTTGAAATTGTCACCGGGATAGACCTGGTTCTTGCCGTAGTCGAAATGAGCGTCCTCTCCTTTTTCCTGGGGTCCGCCCCCTGAAAAGTGCTTGGTCATACAAGCGACACTTGTGCTGCTAAGCGTGTCTCCCTGGAAGCCTAAAACATAGGCTTTTGTCATCGCTGCCGACAGTTCAGCATCTTCTCCAAATGTACCGTTCATACGCCCCCATCTGGGCTCGGTAGCCAGGTCCGCCATAGGGTGAAGGGCCAGGCGAATTCCGGTCGCCAGGTATTCCTGGCGCGCGATGTTTCCGAATTGGCGAACCAACACGGTGTCTCTTATAGCCGCGAGTCCCAGGGACGAGGGCCATTGAGAAAAAGCCGGAGTGTAAAGGGCGGCACCCGGATTATTCTCGTTCCCGTGGCGCGGATCAGAAGCTATAGTAATCGGAATTCCCAAACGGGTCCGTTCTGCAATGCGCTGAATGTTGTTGTTGAACTCGGCAAGTTTTTCCGCCCCATGCGAATGAATGATGTTGAAACTATTCATCTTGTTGTCGATGAGCATTTCGGAGCTCTGTGGCAGCATCGTAATAGCCATGAAATCCATGGGGCTCTTGGGAATGAAAGGCTTGTCTACGGGTTCTGCCTCAGGAGAGATGCCGATCATGCTGATATACATGGAGCCTGCCTTCTCTTCAAGGCTCATCCGGCTCACCAGATCTCTGACTCGTGCCTCAGTCGGGGCTCTGCGATCCTCGTAAATATCAAGCTTGCCATTCTTGTTCAAATCCCTGTAAGAAAAACCGTCCTGGGTGAGTGTAGGAGCAGGCTCTCCGAGCTTCTTATAACGCTCTTTCGCAGCAGATGCAAGCGTTTGATATTTGATTAAACCTGCGATCAGGGCTATGAGGATGAACACCAAAAGTGCAATTCCTCCAATTTTCAATGCCTTTTTCATTCGAACATGTTTTTTGAAACTTCTTGAAGTGAGTAAAATTACAAAAAACATTTCAATGTGTATTTATGACACAATAGAATTTTACTATATTTGTTTCCCATTAATTATTTTTGTCCTGTGCAAGAAAAGAATCCCTTGGCGAATCTACATTTTGACCATAAACAATTCGTTCCCGGTCATTCGGTCGACTGCGTGATCGTCGCATTTGATCGTGAAGGGCTCAAGGTTCTGGTCATGAAATGGAAAGGTCCTGAAATGTTCTGTCTTCCAGGCGGTTTCGTATTGATGGATGAAGATCTTGACAAAGCTGCAATTCGCGTTCTCAAGGAAAGAGCCGGTATAGAACTCCCGTTTCTCGAACAGTTTTCAACCTTTGGAAGATTAGACCGCCGTGACGATGACACGCTGGCCCACAACCTGAAAATGATGCAACTCCCGATTTACTGTTCAATGGTTCGAACAGCGCTTCATAAGCACCGGCTTCGTTTCTTTGGTGGATATGACCAAGCGCTGATCCCAAGCCGGATCTGGTCAGTGAAAGCATAGGTTGGTATGGCATCGACGAGCTACCGAATCTGATTTTCGATCACCGGTCCATTGTGAAGAAAGCCATACAATACCTCCGCAATCAAATCAACTATCTCCCAATAGGGATCACACTCCTGCCGGAAAAATTCACCATGAAGGAATTGCAGCACCTCTATGAGTCCATCATGGAAAAGAAGCTCGATCGAGGCAATTTCCAGAGAAAGATGTTGAAGCTGGGAATCTTCAACAGGCATGAGAAACAGTTGGAAGGAGGAGCTCACAAGGCGCCTGACCTCTACTCGTTTGACAAAAGAAAAGTACCAGGAGCTTTTAGTAAAGGAATAGGTTTCGTGTCTTAGACTTTTATAGTTAAGCCGCATGCTTACCCATACTCTCTTTTCACCCATGCTCACTCAATTGAAAGTCTTCCCTTCAAGAAGTTTATCTTCATCTGAGGAGGGCCCGACGAACAGCTCGTATTGCATCTTCTCAAGTTTCCAGGTTTTGGATTCCGGATCGTACCAGGAGAGTTCCTGCAGGTCAATTTCGAATGTGACAGTCTTACTTTCACCGGGTTGAATTGCGATCTTGTCAAAGCCTTTCAAAAGCTTGACCGGCCGATCAATATCGGAATTTGCGAACCCTACATAGAGCTGCGCCACCTCCTCTCCGGCCGTTTTTCCCGTGTTGGACACCCTGGCCCGGACCTTCAAATTCTTTTTTTCAGGGTCAAAAGTGTCAACTTCCAGGCTGTCATATTGAAACTCCGTATAACTCAATCCATGACCAAATGGATATGCAACATCAATTCCTTTTTTGTCAAAAAGCGTGTAACCGTGGTAATATCCATATTCAATCTTCATGGCATACGGGTTGAAATACGGATAGTCTTCAGCGCTCTTTGCAATCGAAAAAGGAAGCTTTCCACTCGGATTGACTTCACCATATACTATGCGGGCCAGGGCATTTCCCCCTTCCATCCCGTTGTACCAGGCAAATAGGATGGCCGGAATGTTATCTTCCCACGAGCTCATATCAATCGCGCTTCCCCCGACGTAAACCACAACCGTATTTTTATTGGTACCGGCGACGGCCTCGATAAGACTTTCATCTTCGGTGATCAACTTAAGACTTTCACGATCACCGCCAATTCCTCTGTTCCCAATCAATTTTCCCGCCTCAGCTGATTTTTTCATCGCTCCTTCGGTGATCAGGTATTCTCCTTCATCTTCAAAGGTATATCCCACCACTAGGATGACTTGATCAGCAGTTGAGGCCTTTTCCCGGGCCACTTCCAAATCTTCCCCCGAATAGAGCTCTACTTGATTTCCAGTCTCCTTGTGATAATTCACAATTCCCTGATAAGGGGTTACGACATAGGCCGGGGTCGCATCACTGCTGGCATGATCGCCGGTGTTCGCCAGATCGGCCAGTCGCCCCAGAACCAAAATCTTCTTTTCGGACCCATCCTTTTCAAAGGGCAAAACATTTTTATTTTTTACCAGAACCATGCTTTTTTCAGCCGCCTCTCTTGCCAAATCGGTATGCGCTTTGCTCGCGATCAGTTCTTTTCCATATTCCATGGAGTCCTCCACCATGGCGTATCTCAATCGCGTGGATAGAGACTCCAACACCAGTCGGTCAATGTCCTCTTCTGTGATCTCCCCAGATTCTATGCCTGCCTCGATGTTCTCATCCGAATAATGATTCTGAAAGGGCATTTCGGCGTTCAAACCCGCTTTGATGCTACCGATACCGTCACGGGTACCATAGACCCAGTCTGAAGTCACAAAACCCTCAAAGCCCCATTCCTCCCTCAGGATGTCGTTAAGCAAATATTCGTTGTTTGCACTATACTCTCCATTGACTTTATTATAGGCACTCATAATCGAAGCCGGTTTACCCATCTGTACCGTCTTCTTGAAATGCGGCAAATAAACTTCTCGAAGCGTCCGCTCATCGACCTCAACATCAACGAAAAGTCTGGAGTTATCGAGACTGTTCAGGGCAAAGTGCTTCGGGCAGGCCATCACATTGTGTTTTTCTATACCCTGAACCGCAGCTACACCGAACTCACCCAAGTGGTAAGGGTCTTCGCCGTAGGTTTCCTGTGCTCTCCCCCAGGCTGGGTGTCTCAAAAGATTGATACAGGGCGTTGCCGCATAGTTGGTTTTATTGGCTCGCATTTCAATGGCGATCACCTCGTGAATTCTCCGCTCAAGATCTGTGTCCCAGCTCGCTCCGCGAGCCATGGCAACCGGGAACGTCGTGACTCCGAAGACATCCTGATCCATCACGCGAGCGCCACGTGGCCCATCCGAAAGGACCCAGGGTGGAATATTGAGCCGGTCATTGCCACCGCTATAAACATGCGGGAAGCGACCTCGCAGCAAAAAGTTAATGCCCATCTTGGGAGCGCTGCTGTAACCTTCTCCGTACATCTGATCGATTTTTTCCTCCAGGGTCATCTCTGAGACAAGGCGCTCTGCCAATGCCGGGATATCGGCCTCCGACTTGAGTTCCGGAAAGGCCTTCTTATCCAGGCTGAGATCATACATATCATAGTTCACGCTGTAGTAATACATAAAACCAAATGCCAGTATCAGGAATACCAAAAGCAGCCCCAATGCCTTAAAAACAAACTTGAAAAATCGTTTCATATTTATAATGTGTAATTATGACACAATAATACAAAATATTTCAATTTTATCCCAAAATATATTGGGATTTAAAACGCAAAAAAAGTTTTAAAGTTCTTTCTTCATCAGGAAATCATCCATGATGAATCCTTGTCCGATGTCGGTTTGCAGAGGCCCCAGGTTGATAAAACCGAATTTTTCATAGGCCCGGATTGAATCCTTGTTGTTTTTGTTGACGGTCAAACTTAAATGACGAAAGTTCTGTTCACGGGCCCTTGATGCCAGGAAATTCATGGCATGGCCACCAATTCCCTTTCCTCGCATTCGGGAAAGTACATAGATCTTGCTGAGAAACAGATCTTCATCGTCTGGCTTGCACGCCATATATCCGACGGGCTCTTCAAGAAAATACAGCAGAAAATAGGTCATCCCCTCCGACATTTGCTTGCCTATCGCTTCAAAAGACTGAAAATTAGAAAGCATGTAGCGAACCTGGTCAGTTCCGATAATTGGCGTGTAATGCTCGGTCCAGATCTCATCTGCAAGTTCCTTCACGATTTTGATGTCTGCATTCCCACTGACTTCCCGTATGGCTATTTTCGCATCCTTTTTTGAATCTGACATCTTATCCAATTTCTACGGTTGTTCAAAATCATCTCGCTGTCCAGCCTCCATCAATGAGAAGAACCGAACCGGTGATCAGGGAGGCGGCCTCCGAAGCCAGGAAAACAACAGGTCCTGCAACCTCTACTGGCTTGCCGACTCGTCCCAGGGGAATACGATCGATCACGCTTTGCCTGAACTCGGGATCATTCAACCAGGGCTCTGTCCCGGGGGTCTCGATAAAAGTGGGTGCAACTGCGTTGACCGTAATGTTGTGTTTGGCCCACTCCGAAGCGAGGTTTCGGGTCATGTGGTTGATGGCTGCCTTCGAGGTACAATAAATCGCCTCGTCCTGGAGGGCAACGAACCCAGCCTGTGAGCTCATGTTGATGATGCGGCCTCCGCCCTGTTGGATCATGTGTTTGCCGACAGCCTGGGCAGTGAAAAAAGTGGCCTTGACATTGAGATCCATGGTCGTGTCATAATCCTCCTCCGTAACTTTTTCCGCAGGATTCGCAGGTGCGACACCCACATTGTTGACAAGGATGTCAATCTGGCCAAAAAATTTAACGGCCTCTTCAACCGAACTGTTGATCTGCTCCAGGCTCGAGACGTCCATCTGAAGGGGAAGGGCCTTCCGACCCATCGATTCAATCTCACGGACCAGGTCGGCAGAGGTATTCAAATCTCGCATTCCGAGGGCCAAATCGGCCCCGGCGTGAGCCAGTGCCAAAGCGCAGGCCCGGCCCAATCCGCGCGCAGCACCTGTAACCAAAGCGACTTTTCCGTCCAGCCTGAAATTGGGGTAGTTTTCCATTTTTGTCAAAGCTTATATATTACTCTTTAGATTCAGAAGACATTTCCCTCAGAATCAGCAGAATCAAACGATCTCGATGAACAAGCCTTCCTCGGTCTTATTGACCTGGGCCAGTTTGTTTCGGGTGAGCTCCTTGATCGATTTGTCCCATTTTTTATTCGATAAACCGGCCCTCTCCTTCAAAGTGCCCAGCTCCATTTTTTCTTCTTTCGTAAGAATGTCAAGAACCCCTTTGGACTCTTCCGTGATCGCCACGGGTTTCTTCTCGGGTTTCATCTGCGGAAAGAAAAGCACTTCCTGAATCGAGGCGTTATTGGTCAGGAACATCACCAAGCGGTCAATCCCAATACCGATTCCCGAAGTCGGTGGCATTCCGTATTCCAGGGCGCGAAGAAAGTCCATGTCGATGAACATGGCTTCATCATCTCCTTTTTCAGACAGTTTGAGTTGATCTTCGAAACGTTCCAGCTGATCAATGGGATCATTGAGCTCCGAATACGCGTTGGCCAGTTCTTTGCCGTTAACGATCAGTTCAAAACGCTCGGTCAGGTCCGGATTGTCACGGTGCTCCTTGCACAGCGGACTCATTTCTTTCGGATAGTCGGTGATAAAGGTAGGTTGAACGTAGTGATGTTCGCATTTCTCACCAAAAATCTCATCGATGAGCTTGCCTTTGCCCATGGTCTCATTCACCTCGATGTCCAGTTTTTGTGCATACACCTCTCAGTTCGTCCTCGTTCATGCCCGCAACCTCATGACCCGTATGGAGTCTTGATGGCTTCCAGGATGGGAACCCTTGCATAAGGCGCCTTGAAGTCTACCGTTTGATCTTCCTATTTGCGCTTAGTTGTGCCGTTGGCGTCAATGGCAACCTTCTCGAGCAACTGCTCGGTCATGTCCATCATCCAATGGTAATCTTTATAGGCCACATAGAGCTCCATTACCGTAAATTCGGGGTTATGGGTGCGGTCCATTCCTTCATTGCGGAAGTCCTTGGAGAACTCATAGACCCCATCAAAACCGCCCACTATAAGGCGTTTCAGATACAACTCATTGGCAATTCGCAGGTACAACGGAATGTTCAGTGCATTGTGGTGCGTGACAAACGGACGCGCCGCAGCCCCTCCAGGAATAGGTTGGAGTATTGGCGTCTCAACCTCAAGATAGCCCCTGTCATTGAAGAATTCTCGTATAGAATTCGTGATGCGCGTTCTCTTTAGAAAAGTCTCCTTGACCTGATCATTGACAATCAGATCGACGTAGCGCTGCCTGTATCTCATCTCGGCATCACTGAAGGCGTCATGCGTCTTGCCCTCGGCATCCACTTTGACGATCGGCATAGGTTTCAGGGCCTTGGAAAGCACGGTCAACTCTTTGACCATGACCGACTTCTCCCCTACCTGGGTCTTGAAGACCTCTCCTCGAATACCAATGATATCGCCTATATCAAGCAATTTTTTGAACACGTCATTGTATTGGGTCTTGTCATCGCCCGGGCAGAGCTCGTCGCGATTGATGTAAATCTGCATACGCCCGGTGGCATCCTTCAGTTCAGCAAAAGAGGCCTTGCCCATGATCCTTCGGCTCATAATCCGCCCTGCGAGGATGACTTCCTTGCCTACAAGGGTGTCAAACTTCTCAACGACCTGGTTCACCGTTGAAGTGGTTTTGAACTGGGCCGCCGGATAGGGGTTGATTCCCAGGTCCCTGAGCTTCTTGAGCGACTCGCGCCTAACAATTTCCTGTTCCGATAATTGCATGTTGAATTCTGGTTTTGAAAAACGAGTGCCAAAGATACAATCCTTTTCAGGAATAGGCAACGCGGAAGGGCGTGAGCTCGCTGAAAGGAAAAGACAAAACTCCTTGTAACACAATTGAAAAATCCGCGTCATGTAGTTAGAAATAAAATGACGAATTTTGTGGAATCAAATCGAAAAGTGAAATGAGTTTCTGGCGCGTGCTTTTATCAATCTTATTCCCTCCCCTTGCCGTGATTGACAAGGGATGCGGAAGCGTGCTGATCGTTTTTATCCTGACACTTTGTGCCTGGATCCCCGGAGTGATTGGGGCGCTGATCATACTGAACAACCCAAAATACGCTTAATGAGCATTGAAGTTCAAGACATCGGGCGGAGCGACTATCGCGAAGCCTGGGATTTCCAGGACGAGCTTTTCAAGAAAATCGTCGACATCAAACTTGCCAACCGCAACCGTGAAGTTGAAGCTTCACGGCCTGGATTCTTTATTTTTACCGAACACAACCATGTCTACACCCTGGGCAAGAGCGGTGACCTTTCTAATCTGCTGCTTTCCGAGCAACAACTTGAAAAAAAGGGTATCTCCTTTTTTAAATCCAATCGTGGGGGCGACATTACGTATCACGGTCCCGGACAGATCGTTGGTTACCCGATTATTGACCTGGAGGCCTACAAACCCGACATTCGCTGGTACATGAGGAGTCTGGAAGAGGTGATCATCAGGACCCTGGCCGAATACGGTATCAAAGGGACCCGAAGCGATGGAGAAACTGGGGTCTGGCTCGATGTGGGCACTCCGTTTGCGCGCAAGATCTGTGCCCTGGGCGTACGAACCTCAAGATGGGTCACCATGCATGGTTTTGCCCTGAACGTCAATACCGATTTGGGTTTTTTCGATCATATCATTCCTTGTGGGATACGCGGAAAAGCCGTGACGTCCATGCACGCCGAACTCGGCAAACAACTTGACCCTGAAATCGTAAAGGACCATATATTAAAACATTTCTCAGAGGTCTTCTCTGCCGAAATGGTTTGAGAAATCCTGATTCGACGGGCTACTCTTCCTCGTTGAAATAAACCTTATAGTATTTCATCTTCTTTTCCTGGTCGTACCCTAACTCCAGGTATTCGGCTGAAGCGTCGGGTGCCTCGATGTCGAGTTTGATCTGTATATGTGTATCGAGCTTGATCTCAGTCCTGATTTTCTGTTTTTGCTTTTTGACCACCAGGTCGGCCACGTGAAACTGGTTTCTCACCAGCAGGCCCCTTTCCTCCTCAAAGGACTTTTTGTAATCGTCAAATTGTTGCTTCATGTCATCCTCTTCAAAGACCTCTTCCTTGAAATCATGGATGTTCACGGTTTCGTTTTCCTTGAGAAAATCTATGGTACGGGCCAGGAAATGACTGTGTTCCTGGGTGCTGTATTCCGGTTTTAAAACTTCCCCTGAAAACTCACGACAGAGATCGATGTAGGTAAGTGTATGGTGGTTGCTGTCATCGGCATATTTCACATTCAGGAAATTGCGGGTCCAGTATTGGGCATCGTAATTGTTGTTGTCGACGCTGAAAACAGCCAGGCCCTCATCATCTTTGTAGTTGACGATCAGGCAGCCCTTGTCAATCTTTTTGGTACTGATTCCCTTCTGCACGGCAATATCGAAACTGTCGCCATCCTTGAAGGTCTGAAAAAAATCCATTTTGGATTCGATTTTATAGATCCCGATAGCCTGGGTCAGAATCTCCTTGTATTCCACGTCATCGAACAACACAACAATCACATCGCCTGTTTTGATCTGGGCCGAATTCGACTGCTCATACAAATGAGCGAGCACATTTTTCGAAACCTCCACGAAACTCTCTTCATCCTGAAAAAGTCGTTGGGCGTAAGAATTGATCTCGTTGAGATTGACATCCGCATGGTGGGTGAACTTGAAGCGCTCGGTGACATTGGCAAAGGGTTTCAACAGATAAGGTAGCATCAGCTGGTAGCTGTCTTCATCAAAAACAACAGGACTCTCGGAAAATGCATTTCTGGTATCATTGAACTTGTTGCCGATCTTATGGATGATCAGCTTGGGGATGCTGGCACGGTTTCTCTTGATCATGGGATGCTGTAAATGGAATGACTTAAAGGCTGCAATGATACGACAATCCGGCAGAAAACGAAAGTGATTTCAGCCGAGAAAGCACAAGTCCTCAACCCGGAAGATCGAGCTTCAGTTGGGCGGGAAGGAGCTGGAAAGACTGCCTGTGATGCTCTGTTGATCCATGCTCGCGGATGGCCTGACGGTGTTCAGTAGTGGGATAACCCTTGTTCCTATTCCAGCGGTACATCGGGAAGGAATCATGCAGACGCTCCATGTACTCATCACGATAGGTCTTGGCCAGCACTGAAGCTGCCGCAATGCTCAGATACTTGCCATCGCCCTTAACGATGGTCTGGTGCGGAACATCCTGATAAGATTCAAAACGATTCCCATCGACGATGACAAACTGGGGTTTACGAGTCATGGCATCCAGAGCCCGATGCATAGCCTGTATAGAAGCTCGCAGGATATTGATCCGGTCTATTTCGTGCTGATCGACAAAGGAAACACCGTAACACAGGGCTTCCTGCTCTATGATCGGCCGTAGCATTTTTCGCCGAGCCTCCGTGAGTTTTTTAGAATCATTCAACAGATCATTAGAGAAGTCCTCCGGCAAGATCACAGCCGCAGCCACAACAGGACCGGCCAGACAGCCGCGTCCAGCTTCGTCTGTTCCTGCTTCGAGGTCGCTATTTGAGAATTTCAATTGGAGCACAGCAGCACATTGACGAATTGAATCTCGTCAGTTCCAAAGTTAAGGATCTGAGAAGAAATCCCCGGGATAAAATTTGAACAAATAGTTTACCTTTGTCAACAATTCAAATCATCCATGCGGAGAACTATCGTCCTTCTTTTGCTGTTGTTTGTTGCTGCATCGGGGATGGCTCAGATTGTGCCGTCGAGGACCAACGACCTCAACAATCCGTTCGTAGATGAGTACGGCGACACCACAAGAGTGGCCACCAAGGAGATTCAGATAGAGCTGAGCGACGAGACCTTTTACGAAGATTACAAGGTCATAGATCAAAACATGGATACCACCTACATCGACACCTCCTTGGCGATCGACCGTAGCTACAAGTTCAATTTTCTTCGAAAAGACCTGCTCGACTATATGCCGTTTCACAACCCGGGACAGAGCCTGAACAATCTTGCCTACAGCTTTGATGATTCCAAATATCATCCCACCATAGGAGCAAGGGCACAGCACGGTAACTATTTCCAGGTAGAGGACATAAAATATTACAGCGTGCCTACTCCTTCGACAGAATTGATGTGGCGGACGGTACTCGAACAGGGCCAGATCCTCGATGCCATGTTCACCTTCAATCTTTCAAAGCAATTCAATGCTACCGTGGCCTTCAAAGGGATGCGTTCTCTGGGAAAATACAGGTCGGCACTGACAGATCACGGGAATGCCAGAATATCGTTGGGATATCATACCAAGAACAAGAGATACTTTATCAGGGGGCATATTGCCGCCCAGGACCTTTACAACGAGCAAAACGGAGGACTCACCCCGGAATCCATTGAAGACTTTGAGAACGACGATCCAAACTTCAACGATAGAGCGCGACTGACAACGAATTTCACAGATGGCAAAAACGGAATTCGGGGAAACCGATATTACTTTGACCACTTTTACAAGCTCTGGGATAAAAAAGACAGTACCCGCGCGATTCCGTCTGACTTGCGCATTGGTCATGTTTTCAACTACGAACGAAAACATTACGGTTATGAGCAGGACAGCCCGAATGACTTCTTCGGCACGGCCTTCACCAATGAGATCGACGATGACGTGAAGTATTCCAAAATGTTCAACGAAGTCTTTATCGCCCTCAACTCACCTTATACCCTGGGAGAAGTGCGATTCAAAGTCAACTACTTCGATTTCGAGTATATTTACAAGAGTGCGCTGATCTCAGATGACGGAATCATACCTCCGGGCCTGGATGGAGACGCCCTTGCCGTCGGCGGAGAATGGCACACGAAATTCAAAAAGTTCAATCTGGATGTGGATGCTACCCAGATTATTTCGGGTTCCCTGACAGGAAATTCCTATTCAGCCCGGGCGAGCTTCGTTTCAGACAGCCTGTTCACGGCGAGTGCCCGCGTTTTCAGCAACAGCCGATCACCAAACTTCAATTTCCTGCTCTATCAGAGCGGCTACAAACATTACAACTGGAGCAATGACTTTAAAAATGAGCAACTCAATGGGTTGGAGATCGTGTTCGACTCCGACAAATGGCTTTACGCTTCAGTGAGATGGACCAATATAGACAACTACACCTACTTTGAAGAAGCTGATGCAACAGGTCAGACCTCTCCCGGCCCAGGCCAGTGAATCCCTGAGTTACTTTCGGGTTGATCTGAGCAAGGAATTCAAATTTGGAAAATTCAGACTCGACAACCAATTTATCTATAACCAGGTAACCAGTGGAGAGGATTTCTTCAGGGTGCCCGATTTCGTGACCCGTAATACCTTTTACTACGCCAACTATATTTTTAAGGGGAAACCCATGTATCTGGAGACAGGCATCACTTTCAAGTATTTTGGTGAGTACTATATGAACGCTTACAATCCATTGATCTCGGAATTCTACCTTCAAAATGACAGGCAATTCGGCGGTTTTCCGCTCATGGACTATTTCATCAACTTCCGGGTAAAAACCATGCGGGTGTTCTTTACCCTAGAACATTTGAATTCCCTGTTTACAGAGAAGAACTACTACTCGGCCCCGACCTATCCCTATCGTGACTTCGTGATCCGTTTGGGTCTGGTTTGGAACTTCTTTATTTAAGGATCGGACGTCATGCAAAAGGAAATCAACATCCAGGTCAGTCCTGAGCAAGCGGCCGACCCCGCGCTTCTTAAAAGCGTTGTAAGCATAAAATCAGGGATCATCGGCCAATGAGATCCGACACATCGAAGTTTTAAAACGCTCGATCGACGCCCGGCAAAGAAAGATCCGGGTAAATTTGCGGGTTCGCATCTACGTTCATGAAGACCATGAGGAGCACGAATTAAGGCTGCCCGACTACCCGGACGTGCACAAGGCCCGGGAAGTCATTATTATCGGCGCAGGGCCCGCAGGTCTTTTTGCTGCTTTAAAACTGATCGAAAAAGGTGTCAAACCCATCGTGTTGGAGCGTGGAAAGGACGTCAGGGCCCGACGGCGTGACCTGGCAGCCATCACCCGAAATCACGAAGTAAACCCCGATTCGAACTATTGCTTCGGCGAAGGTGGTGCAGGAACCTACTCCGACGGCAAGCTTTACACCCGATCGAAGAAAAGAGGAGACGTCAACCGGATTCTGAACCTACTCATAGCACACGGCGCAAACAAAAACATCGCGATCAACGCCCATCCGCACATCGGAACCAACAAGCTTCCCAAATTGATCCAATCGATTCGGGAGACCATATTGAGGCATGGCGGAGAAATTCAGTTCAACACAAGGGTGACCGACCTGCTCGTCAAAGAAAATCGAATCACCGGGGTGGTTACACAAAATGAAGACAGGCTGGAAAGCGAAAGGGTCATCCTGGCGACGGGTCATTCGGCCCGGGACATCTTTGAGCTGCTGCACAGAAAGGGAATTGCCATTGAGGCCAAGCCCTTTGCCCTGGGGGTTCGAGTTGAGCACAGCCAGAAGCTTATCGACCAAATTCAATACCACTGCGAGGTTCGCGGCCCCTACCTTCCACCTGCCCCTTACAGTGTGGTTAAACAAGTAGGAAATCGCGGCGTGTATTCCTTCTGCATGTGCCCTGGAGGTGTGATCGCCCCCTGCGCAACGGCACCGGGCGAGGTGGTCACCAACGGCTGGTCACCCAGCAAACGGGACCTCTCTACCTCGAACTCGGGCATTGTGGTTTCTATCGGCCTCGAAGATCTTGAGAATTACAAGCAGCACGGACCACTCATGGGATTGGAATTTCAAAAAGAGATCGAGCAACGCGCCTGGAAACTGGCCGGGGAAACCCAAAGAGTTCCTGCGCAGCGGCTCATTGATTTTACAAAGGGCAAAGTTTCTAATTCGATTCCTAAGACATCTTACCAGCCCGGAACGACTTCAATTGAAATGGGAGAGGTGCTTCCTTCTTTTGTAAACAGGAGCCTGCAGGAAGGGTTCCGACTCTTTGGCCAATCTATGAGGGGATACCTGACCAATGAAGCGGTTGTCCATGCGCCCGAGTCCAGAACGTCTTCACCTATCCGTATCCCGAGAGATCCGAAAAGTCTTCAGCACGTGCAGATTGAAGGTCTTTACCCATGTGGGGAAGGAGCTGGTTATGCCGGTGGCATCATATCGGCCGCCATCGACGGAGAGAAATGTGCCGAACAGGCTAGTCTTGGATTGAAGTAGGAACGCGCCAGGGCGGATTCTTCCGATTTTCGCCGGCTCGAAACAAAATGATCTTGTTCCCGTCCGGATCGACAAGACGGGCTTCTCTCCAGAGCCAACTCCTGTCTTCAGGCATTTCGTCAAAAACAATTCCGGAGCCGATCAGGTTGGCAACTTTGTCATCAAGATCATCTACCTCGAAATACACATGGGTTCCTTCTCCGTTAGGAATAGCATCAACGCGGTGTACCGAGAAGGTGGCATCCCCAACAGGACACTCAAAACGAACATAGTGGGGCCGGGCATCCACAATAAGTCTCAATCCCAGCTGCTCATAAAAAAGTAGTTGCGACCTCTACATCAATAGACGGGACAGTTACCTGATTCAAGTTCATGACTTTTTTGTTGTCAATTGTCGAATCTTGATATTGAAAGCCGCGAAGGTCAAAGTCATAAACGGACTCAACCAGTTAAAAATGGCGTAGAAGAAGTACTCGCCAACACCTACCCCAAGAACGCCTGATTGGTAGGCTCCACATGTGTTCCAGGGTACCAGGACCGAGGTCACCGTACCGGAATCTTCGAGGGTCCGGCTCAGGTTCTCGGGTGCCAGGTTCTTTTCTTCATAGGCTTTACTGAACATTTTGCCAGGAACAACAATGGCGAGATACTGATCTGAGGCCGTAACATTGAGTGCCAGACAAGTGGTCACAGTACTGGCGAAGAGCCCAAAGGTCGTATGGGCCAGCTTGAGAAGGGCTGCGCTGATCGTTGACAGGGCTCCGATTGCGTCCATAATACCCCCAAAAACCATAGCACATATAATCAACCAAATCGTTCCTAGCATGCCGTACATCCCGCCCGAGGAAAACAGGTCATTGAGCGTCTCATTGGTCGAAGCAATAGAAGTATCGACGGTAATGGCGTTCATGATGCCCTGGTATGCCGTTTGAAAGCTGAGTTCCGTTCCCCCCGAGACAGCGATCAGTACGTCCGGTTGAAAAAATATGGCGAACACACCTCCGAGTAAAGTACCGATCAGGAGGGCGATCAGGGGTTGCGTTTTACGAATGATCAGAAATATGACAACTGCCGGGACCAGGAACAACCAGGCGCTAATGTTAAACGATTCACGAATGGAAACCAGAATCGACTCCGTATCTGTAGTCCCCGAAGTATCAAACGTGAACCCCAGAATGATGAAAACAATAAGTGTAATGGTAATGGTGGGCACTGTGGTGTAAGCCATGTACCTAATATGCGTGAACAAATCTGTTCCGGCCATAGCGGGGGCGAGGTTGGTCGTGTCTGAAAGCGGGGACATCTTATCTCCGAAATAGGCTCCCGAGAGAACGGCACCCGCAACCATACCCAACGGAATGCCAAGAGCCCCTCCTATACCGATTAAAGCTATTCCGACGGTAGCGGAAGTGGTCCAGGAGCTCCCTGTGGCAATCGAGATCACTGCACAGATCACAACAGTGGCGGGTAGAAAAATAGTAGGGTTCAAAAGTTTGAGGCCGTAGTAAATCATGCTCGGAATCACTCCGCTGACCAGCCAGGTCCCGGCCAGGGCTCCGACGAATAACAATATCAGCAAGGCTCCCGTGGTGGACTTGATGTTGTTCGCGACCTCCTCGATCATTCGCTTGTATGAGACCTTGTTGAAAAAACCCACGACTGCGGCCACTGCACCACCCAAGAGAAGGATAAACTGATTCGATCCGCTCAGGGCATCATCGCCATAAACATAAACGTTGTAAGCGAGCATACCGACAAGGGCTATCACGGGTATCAGGGCCTCGTAGATATTGAGTTCTTTATTCTTGATTATTCTATCGTCCATAAAAAAGGCTTGAACGTGTAATGTTACATAAAATGGATGACTTTTAAAAATACCGGTCTTCTCAAGCCGCAAATAGTCACGAATGTTTATTCGATGATTCACCCGTTTTTTTTCAAGACAACGCAACCCTTTAGGCATATCTACATCTTTATAATATATCCCCCATTACTATGAAACTGGAATACACTATTTTGGAATACCTGAACGAGCGCGACGACGGCAGGTTTGTCGAGTTGGCATCAGTTCACGAGGACTACAGCTCCCTCATGGAAGCGGTAGAAGAACTCAAAGGCAAAAACTTGATTGTCGTAGAAGATGCAGGCAGGGATTTTGCCAGGTTTGGAATCAGCAACAACCGACCAAAGTCGGTAAAAGCGAAAATGAAATTGAATGGACGTGCATACTTCCATTCTCTGAAAGGAATTGAACAGATCAAGACAGAGCTGGGAGGCAGAAGGAGAAACCGATGGAATCTGACACATTTTCTTACTTTTTAAATTGATTACTCAAGATTAATCTTAGGATTATAGATCGGGGTTTGCTTGTCAGACCCTTTTTTTTGGTCTAAACTATTTTTGTTTAACTTTTTTAACATTTTTTTAGACATTTAATAGTTTTGTTTAATCTTTTGTGTTGTATCTTTGACAAAACAATTTAAAACAACACCCATGAACTTTAAAAAACTAATGATGAGTACCCTGCTGACAGCAGCACTCTTTTCGACGGCTCTGATTCAGGCTAACGTCAATCCGATCCAACCAAAACCAGTAACTGAAAACGACAGTAAAGCCACCATTGTAGGTGTTGCTGCTTCGAATGAAAATTTTTCCACCCTCGTGGCTGCCGTGAAAGCTGCCGACCTGGTGGAGACTCTAAATTCAGAAGGTCCTTTTACAGTTTTTGCTCCAACCAATGATGCCTTTGGCAAGTTGCCAGCAGGTACGGTTGAAACTCTGCTGAAAGCAGAAAACAAAGGAACCTTGACTTCCATCCTGACTTACCACGTAGTAGCGGGTAAATTTGAGGCTGCCGACGTTTTGAATGCCATTAAAAAGAATAATGGTTCTTTTACCATCAAAACCGTTAATGGTGAGAACCTGACAGCTTCCCTGAAAGATGGAAAAGTTATGCTGAAAGATGCAAAAGGAAATTATTCTACTGTGATTCTCACTGACGTGGGAGCCAGCAACGGGGTGATCCATGCCATCGACACGGTGGTGATGCCCTGAGGAAAATCCTTCAAGGTTGCGGTCTTAGGCCAGTGAGCCGTAAACTTGATTTATGAGGGGAACCGTCTGTAGCAATCGCTGCGGGCGGTTTTTTCATTTAAAACCCTTACTTTTAAGAATCACAAACCAAAGAAAAAAATCCATATCGTTTAAGCAACAAGGCGAACTATGAAATCTTTAAGCACACTTCTGCTGGTGCTATCCGTGATCGGATCAGCCCATTCTCAATCACTTCCTGACCCGGAACAAGTGGTCCAGGCCAATCTGGACGCCTACAACAACGGTGACATTGAGGGCTTCATGTCGTATTTCAGCGAGGATATAACCGTGAAGAATTTTGATACGGGTGCCATCACAGCTGAAAACAAGAAGGCTGTTCGTGAGATATACACCCGGCTTTTTGAATCTTCGCCTGATTTGCATTCACGGATTCTCAAACGCACCGTTTTTGACAACAAGGTGATCGATCACGAATACATCACCGGAAGAAACGGAAGCCAGGAACCACTCGAGCTCGTTCTTATCTATGAGGTTCGAGACAGTAAAATCTTTCGCATCTCAGTGATGCGTAAGTCTTGAGTTCTAGTCAGGACGTATCGAATTCTATAAAGGAGTCACTTCACCATTCAAGACATAAGTAACAAAAACCACTGAAATATCTTTCGGGATTTCTGGAATTTCAATTACTTTAGTGAGCCATTTCAATCCAATGAATCATGCCCGCTTACGTCTTTGTTGAAATCGAGATTTACAACCAGGAGCTTTACGAGGAGTATAAAAGAATGACCCCCGGTACTATTGACGATTTCGACGGCAAATTCGTCGTCCGTGGAGGGAGAACCGAGCACCTGGAAGGGGAATGGAAACCTGAAAGGATAGTCCTTTTGGAATTCCCATCTGTAGAACGTGCCCGTGAATGGTGGGAATCAGAGGCCTACACCCGGGCACGACTCGTGAGGCAGCGCGCAGCTGAAACCAAAATGATCATTCTCGAAGGAGTATGAGAATTGATTGACCTTTGAAATTAAAACTGTTCGATGTTCAAAACTCAGAAAAAACCAATTAGAAACAGCCTGATCCTACTGGCGCTTTTGAGCCTGGTCATAAATTGTTCAGATGATTCTGAGAGAGTTGACCCATCACTCGCTGGTCGCTGGCAGTTGAAGGCCGTTCTATCCGATCCGGGTGATGGAAGTGGAACTTTTCAGTCGGTTGAAAGCAACAAGTACATTGAATTTCTCTCCAACGACGAGGTGCGCTCAAATGGCAATCTCTGCAACGGGGGTTCAAGCTCAGACAATTCTTCCGCCGGGGTATATGTTTTACCCGATTCCATTCTGCAAATTGATGGTTGTCCGCAGGATTTCTTCCTGACCCGTTTCAGGATCGAAAACGGACGACTCATTCTTTCATATCCCTGCATTGAACCGTGCGAGGAAAAATACGTCAAACTCGATTAAGATTTTTTTAAATATGTTCAAGAACCACTACACCCTTTACCAAATCGACGCTTTTACCGATAAGACCTTTAAAGGAAATCCGGCCGCAGTCTGTGTCATGGAGAATTGGCCCTCAGAGAAGCTGATGCAAAACATTGCTGCTGAGAACAACCTGTCAGAAACCGCCTTTGTTGTGAAAAACGAAGACAAATTTGATATTCGATGGTTTACACCGACCCTCGAAGTAGAGCTTTGCGGACACGCAACCCTGGCCTCCGCCCATGTCTTGTTCCTTTACTACCATGTTCCCGGCAGTCAGCTGCATTTTTACTCGGAGCACAGTGGAGATCTCTTTGTGAGTAAAAAAGATGATTTATTGACCCTGGACTTTCCAGCGGACCCAATTGAACTTGTGGAACCTCCTGCTGAACTTCTTGAAGCCTTTAAAAAGAAACCGATAGAAGTCTACCAGGGAAAAACTGATTATCTGCTGATCTATGAATCCCAAAAGGATATCCAAGGCTGCAATCCTGACATGATTCTGCTCAAGAAATCGAAAGCCCGCGGAGTCATCGTCTCGGCACCTGGGAAGAAAGCACATTTTGTCTCCCGATTTTTTGCCCCCGGATCCGGGGTCGACGAAGATCCTGTCACGGGTTCGGCTCATACAACACTGACTCCTTACTGGAGCGAAAAACTGGGCAAGAAGCGCATGAAGGCGCGTCAACTTTCCAAACGAGGCGGCAAGCTGATTTGTGAGATGAAAGGAGATCGTGTTTTGATCTCCGGACGCGCAGTAACCTATCTCAAGGGAGAGATCGAGGTTTGATTTTCAGGAGCGAATACTTTTAGTTCCACAACAAGGCATAAAGGGCTGCCAATGCGATCAGAACTGCAAAGGCTCCTATATTGAACTGTTTCGAGGTTTTGAAAAGATCTCCAGCAAGTTCAATCCCTTTGTCACTATCCTCTCCTTTTCCATCCATCCAGCTCACAACGGCAATCACGATCATGGTCAGAAGGGTCGTGTAACCCATCTGATCGAGAAATGGCACGTCGACAAACCACGGTTGATCAGACCAGCCTTTCGGCCCAACTTTGAAATAAAGCGCGATCGGAATAGAGACCAACACTCCAAAAATGGCTCCTTTGTTCGTAGTCTTCTTCCAAAACAGCCCCAGCATAAAAACGGCCAGGATTCCCGGGCTGACCACACCCGTATACTCCTGAATGTATTGAAAAGCCTGGTCCAGGCCACCGAGCATGGGTGCAATCATTACGGCGATGAGAAGCGCAGCAGCGGCAGTGATCCTTCCGGTTCTGACCGTCTGTTTATTTGTAGCCTTTGGATTCATATAGGGTTTGTAAATATCCATGGTGAAGATGGTCGAGGTCGAATTCAACATTGAAGCCAGCGAAGAAACGATGGCCGCAGCGAGCGCAGCAAATGCCACACCTTTAAACCCGGCAGGAAGAAATTGCAAGAGCCAGGGGTAAGCTTTGTCAGCGGCCTCCAGCGTCGGCATATTGTTTTTCGCCAGATCACCAAGACCCGACATGATCTCCGGATCATTGACCATGACAAAGGCCGCAATTCCAGGAATGACCACGATAAAAGGAATGATAAGCTTGAGCAGAGCCGCCATGAGTATCCCTTTTTGGGATTCCTCCAGGGACTTTGCCGCAAGGGTTCGCTGAATGATGTATTGGTTGAATCCCCAGTAATACAGGTTAGCTACCCACATTCCACCTACCAGGACCCCAATACCCGGGAGATTTATGTACTCCGGATTCGACTCGTCCAGGATCATCACAAATTTTTCGGGAACTCGATTATAGATCAACTTAAGACCTTCCAGGAGCCCTTCACCACCAGACACCTGATCGAGGGCCAGGTAGGTCGTTGCCAGGCCGCCGAGCACCAGGAAAACCACCTGAATCACATCGGTCCAGGCAACGGCTGAGAGGCCGCCATAAAGTGAATAGGCCGCGGCAAAAAGGGCAAGGCCCATTACCCCATAGATCATTGGGATTCCCATGATGGTTTCCATTGCAAGGGCCCCCAGGTAAAGCACTGATGTCAGATTGACAAAGACGTAGAGTCCGATCCAAAAGACAGCCAGAATCGTCTTGAGATTGGTGGAATAGCGCTGCTCTACAAATTCAGGAATGGTATAGAGTCCTTTGTCGATGAAAATGGGCAGAAAATACTTGCCTACCAATAAAAGAGTTAATCCACCCATCCATTCGTAAGAGGCAATCGCCATGCCAACGGCAAAGCCCGAACCTGACATGCCGATGAACTGCTCAGCCGAGATGTTTGCGGCGATCAGCGAGGCCCCGATGGCCCACCACGGAAGTGACTTCCCAGCCAGAAAATAATCTTCAGCATTCTTCTCATGCCCCTTTTTGTCTCTCGATACCCAAAGCCCTACCCCTAAGATGGTTATACCGTAAACGATGAATATCAGATAGTCAATGGTTTGGAAGGATGCGTTCATGGATGAGTTGAGATTTCCGTAAATATAGCAAATGTGTTGAACCCAAGTATTTAAAGTTAAGGAATTCACAAAGTGGTGGGGAACAGTGGAAATATTCCCTAGATTTGCAGTGTGAAAGTAAGCGGATTCCAAAAAACAATCTCGGTGGCCATGGCCCTGTTAGTGTTAATTTCAACTCTGTCAGTCAGTATTGAAAAGCACTATTGTGGGGACCACCTTGTAGACGTTGCCCTTTTTTCAGGAGCTGAGAAATGCGGCATGGAATCTTCGGAGTCGGAAACGACAGACATGGCGCAAAACTGTTGCAAAGATGTCGTTGACCTGGTTGAAGGACAGGATGAGCTGAGCCTCGAAAAGGTAGAGCTATTAAGTTCATCCCAAAAGGTCTTCATTCTCTCGTTTGCCTATGCATTCAGTGAACTTCACCTCCCGGAATCTCTCGATGACCCGCCTTTTAAACACTATACACCTCCCGAAATCGTCCAGGACATACAGGTTTTGAACGATGTCTATGTGATTTGATTTGACTCATTCCCCCTTTTTGCCCTCAAATAGGGCAGAAATCTGAATGTTCAATCAAATCAAAATCATGAAATACACTTATAAAGAATTATCCTTTTTAATATGGCTACTGGCCCTACCCTTGTACGGGCAGGAACAGAAACCTCTTGAAGGCATTGTACTAGAAATCATAGACGGTCGAGAAGCACCTGTAACAGGTGCCAGCGTATACTGGCTTGGAACCTCCATAGGTACTGTGACAGATGATGATGGGAAGTTCACTCTTCCGTACTCTGGCGAGGAGAATCAACTTGTCATATCCTATGTCGGTTTTTCAACGAAAAAACTGGTGATAGACAAAAATGAGTTTGTTAGAGCGGTGCTTCAATCGACCTCAGATCTCGATGAAGTTACTTTAACTTCACAAAAGCAGAGCATTGCAAAGTCTTACCTAAAAGCGGCAAATACTTTCACGGTGACCAACGATGAGCTTTTGAAAGCGGCTTGTTGCAACCTTTCGGAAAGTTTTGAAACCAATCCGTCAATCGATGTTAATTTCGCCGACGCCGTAACGGGCACCCGACAGATCAAGATGCTGGGACTGACCTCGCCTTATATTCTTATCGCAACAGAGAACATTCCTGCGGTAAGAGGGGCCTCACAGGCCTTTGGGCTCAGCTTCATCCCGGGTACCTGGGTAGAAAGCATACAAATCACAAAGGGAGCGGGTAGCGTTGTCAACGGCTTCGAAAGCATCACCGGTCAGATCAATGCGGAACTGGTCAAACCCGCCACGGATCATAAGTTTTTTCTCAACCTGTACGGAGCAAGCAGTGAGCGTTTCGAATTGAATACTCATTTCAATACCCAGGTTTCTGAGAAATGGAGCACCGGAATCTATGTTCACGGGAACACCCTTCAGAAAAAGAACGATGTGAACGATGACGGATTTCTGGACATGCCGCTTTACAATCAGATCAATGTGATGAATCGCTGGCAATATACCAATCTCGAAAAAGGGCTGGTGAGTTTTATCAATGTGCGCTACCTCAACGACTCGAAGCAAGCGGGCGAGGTCGCTTTTAACCCAGACACCGATCGCCTGACCACAAATGCCTGGGGAAGTGAAATTGACACAGAACGAATTGAAGGCTCGTTCAAGTTTGGCTATGTGAATCCTGAAATCCCCTATCAAAGCCTCGGCTTTCAAATGGCCTACAGTCATCACGATCAGGACTCCTATTTCGGACTTCGAATCTATGACATTGAACACAGCAGTTTCTATTCCAGTCTCATCTACAATTCCATCATTTCAGATTCACGACACAAAATAAAGACAGGTCTGAGCTTCACAAATGATTATTACAATGAATTCGTTGAGAACACGGAATATAAGCGAACCGACAACTCAGTGGGTGGCTTCTTTGAATACGCTTACGACAATCTAGATCGCTTCACCATGACCGCTGGAATTCGGGTGGATCAGCATAATCGTCTTGGCTTTTTCATTACACCAAGATTGCACTTGCGTTATACCCCTTGGGATAGGGCCGCTCTGAGGGCCTCTGTTGGACGCGGAAAACGGAGTGCGAATATCTTCGCTGAAAACCAAAGTCTTTTTGCGAGTTCAAGGCAGATCAGTATTCTCGATTCCGGAGGGCAAATCTACGGCCTGGACCCTGAAATTGCCTGGAATTTTGGTTTCAGCTTTTTACAGGGTTTCAATCTCAACGGCCGGAAAGGCGATATCACCCTTGATTTCTATCGAACTTCCTTCGAAAATCAAGTCGTAATCGATTGGGAGAATCCCTATGAGATCAATTTTTACAATTTGGAGGGTTCTAGTTTCGCCAATAGTTTTCAGTTTGAGCTCAATTACAACCTGGCCGAAGGTTTCGATCTGAGAACCGCCTACAAGTACTACGACATTCAAACCGATTATCTTGAAGGCAGAAGGCAAAAACCCCTGGTTCCGAAACATCGCGTGTTCGTCAACCTGGCCTATGAATGGGCTGGAAAGAACATCCAAGCACCATGGAAATTCGACGCCACTTACAACTGGCTCAGCGAACAGCGTTTCCCTGACACCTCTTTGAGTCCACCAGAATTCCAGCTACGAGGAATTCTCACCTACGGTGGGCACGCTCAACCTGCAGATCACCAAAGTATTCTCGACTAAATTTGAAGTATATTTAGGAGGAGAAAACGTGACCAATGTGAGACAGCCTGATCCGATCATCAGTCCGGAGGATCCGTTTGGCCCAAATTTTGACACCAACTTTGTATATGGCCCAATTTTTGGAAGCATGTATTACGCCGGATTGCGCTTAAAGCTGAACTGAAAAAATCAAAATATAAAAACGAATAGACATGAGACAGATCATCACAATTTTGAGCTTATTCCTGATTACTTTTTCCTATGCCCAGGACAAAAATGCCAGGGCGAGCATGGAAGTAGATGGCGTTTGCGGCATGTGCAAGGAGCGTATTGAAAAAGCGGCCATCAAGACAAAAGGGGTGAAATCAGCCGTATGGAACGTCGACACTCATGAGCTGCGCCTTATTTACGATGCCCGAAAGACCAACCTCGACACTATTTCTAAAAATATCGCCGCTGTAGGTCATGATACTAAACTGTATACAGCCAGTGACGAGGCCTACCTGTCTGTTCACGATTGCTGCAGGTACAGGGACGATACTGTTCTGAAAGATCACGAAACCGAGAACAAAAACTGATTTGCCAAAAAATTCTTTCCCTGTGGAGCATACGCGTGAATTAAAAGATTTTCTTGCCGAATACGAGAAATACAAGAATCGGGTTTTGAATCCGGCTCATGAGGAACTGCTTGTATTTCTCAAGAAGTGGGAAAAGTCAGACTACTGGAATAAATATGCCGTAGACAAGGTCGTGGCCACACCCTCTCCTATTCGAATGACCATGGCGCGAATCAAGCATCCCGAGAAAGTGGTAGATAAAATCTACCGCAAGCCGAAACTGTTCCCCGAAGGGCTTTCTGCGAAGAGTCTCAGGCGAATGCACGACGTGATTGGAGCACGTGTCGTTGTTTATTTTACATCGCAATTACCTTTGATTGACAGGGAACTTCGCAGCTCCAATATGTTTGAGATCTCAGAAGAGAGTCCTCCCGAAGCTTATTACGATACCGATATTCTCACACGCCTGGGTTTGTCTCATATTGAACGAAAACACAAGGAAAGTGGCTATTCATCACTGCACTATGTCCTTAAACTCAAAGACAGTTCTATTCCATTTGAAGAAAGGCCCTATTTTGAGTTGCAAGTGAGAACTCTCGCACAGGATCTTTGGTGCGAACTCGAACATGTACTGTCTTATAAACCTGAACACCGGACCCATTTTTCAGCCAAAAGGCGTTTCCAGATTTTGAGCCGGGAGATTGGCGCCATTGATGAGCATTTCAACCTGTTGTACGAGGATCTGATTCACAATCAGGAGATCACATCCTACAAGGACTCTGACATACTCACCTTTGAGAACTTACCCAAAGTTTCTATGGAGATTGGTTTTCAATGTGCACTGACCGACCTGAATCCGATTTTGAGAATTCTGTTCAGCAGGGAGATCATGACAATTGGCGAATTACTCAAAATTGCCACCCCAAGGCGCCTCGTCACAATTCGAAATACCTACGTCTCCATTGCAGGGCATCCTCCAAACAATCTAGAGTTGGTCTCTGCCCTGGTAAGTCTGAAGGGAGCGCAATCCAAAGAAGTTGAGGTGGAACGCGTTAAATCGCAAATAGAATACCATAGATTCAGCTGAGCCTTGTAAATTATTCGCCCTGACCCAGAGAAAAACCACGTTTCCCATCAAATTCATACAGGTTTTCGGTTTTGATCACATCAAATCCAAGATCGTACAATTTGGCCAGCAGTGCGACGACTTTTTCAAAATCAATGGTAGCATATTCCGGTTCTTTTCGGTTTATGTTTGCATCGACCCCTACGAATCTGCAACGCCAGTGGTCCGTGCAGTATGTCTCTTTCAATCCTTCGGGATAAACCTTGACCCCGCGATTCGTAATCATTTTCAGCTTTAGCTTATACGATTCGACGTTTGCCAGGGCATCTCCGATTTCATTGGGGTCGCTACCCTCCCAGTCGATAAAAACATCCACGCCGACAAGTTCTTTTTGTTGGGGTTTTCGGATGTAATCCGGGATCTGAATAGAGCCGTTTCCATGCTCCAGGGTGCTTTTTGAGAGCTCTTTCGGCTCCCCTCCCAAATTATAGATCAAGTAATCTGCAAATTCCTGAGTTCCGACCAATTCTTTGCTGATCCCATCTTGAAAGATATCCGCCGTATGGTAGCCCTGCTCCAAGGTTCTCAACCAGGCATTTTTGACCTTGTCTGCCACTGAAGTTTGCCCGATGTGAGCCAGCATGGCCACGGCCGCGTTAATCAAACCCGAAGGGTTGGCAATACCTTTGCCTGCAATGTCAGGGGCAGAACCGTGAATCGCCTCAAACATAGCCACATTTTTTCCAATGTTTGCCGAACCACACATGCCGACAGAACCTCCTATTTCAGCAGCGATATCGGAAATGATATCTCCATACAGATTTGCAGTAACGATCACATCATAGTCCTCAGGTCTGGCCGCCAAACGGGCTGAACCAATATCAATGATCTGTGTTTCACTTTTTATTTCCGGATACTCGGGGGCAATTTCGTCAAAAACCTGATGAAAGAGCCCGTCGGTAATCTTCATGATGTTGTCTTTGACCATACAGGTTACCTTCTTTCGACCATAGGCTCGTGCGTACTCAAAAGCATAGCGAATAATGCGCTCTGAACCGGGTCGGGTGATGAGTTTCAGACACTGATAGACATCCTGAGTTTGTCTATGCTCAATTCCTGCGTAAAGGTCTTCTTCGTTTTCACGAATAATGACCACATTCATGTCTGGGAAATTGGTATGAACATAGGGACTCAAAGCCTCAACAGGTCGAACATTGGCGAAAAGGCCGAGTGATTTTCTTAGAGTTACATTTAAACTTTTATATCCCTTACCCTGTGGCGTCGTGATTGGAGCTTTAAAAATAATCTTGCTTTGGCCTATGGCATCCCATGCACCGGCACCGATTCCAGACGTATTCCCGGACAAATACACTTTCTCTCCGAGGTCAATAAACTCAGGCTCGAGATTGGCACCTGCAGCATCCAAAATGCGTAAGGTGGCGGCCATGATTTCGGGTCCGATTCCGTCTCCGTGGGCCACGGCGACTTTAACAGGGGTGTCTACTTTCTTTTCATGTAATTCTTGACGTAATTGTAAAAGGCTCATGTTTATGGGATTATATGTTCGGAGCAAAGATGTAAAGAATCATTCATATATTTTTATTTATATATTTTATATAATGCATAAAATATGTTTTATGTAAATGATCTAAAAAATTTTAAAGAAGTAGCATTTATGCTTGAATCTCGCCTGAGTAAACCCACAATTTCATACCTTTCGTTAAAGACAAAAATCAGATAAATTCATATTAGCCATGCATCTACACGCCTTAGAAAACGATCCCGAATACATTGAACTGCAAACGGAAATGGTTAGAATGCAAAATTGGCTGATCGAAACAGATAAAAGGCTGATCGTAATATGTGAAGGACGAGACAGTGCTGGTAAGGGGGGTGCAATTATGCGCTTTATCCGATACATAAACCCGCGTCATTACCGGGTGATCGCCCTAAACAAGCCTACTAAGCCTGAAAAGGGTCAATGGTATTTTCAAAGGTACATCGAGCATTTTCCCAGCCCTGGAGAAATTGTTTTTTTTGATCGGAGTTGGTATAACAGGGCCGTCGTTGAACCGGTCATGGGGTTTTGTACGCAAGAACAATACGACACTTTCATCAAACAGGTCGTCCAATTCGAAAATATGATCGTCGAAGACGGAATCCTCTTGTTCAAGCTTTGGTTTTCAATCAACAAGGACGAGCAGAAAGTCCGTTTGGAAGAAAGAAAAGTGAATCCGTTGATCAATTGGAAGCTCAGTACGGTTGACATGCAGGCCCAGATGAAGTGGGACGATTTTACCCGGTACAAGGAACTCATGTTTAAGAACACCGCAACCAATATGGCACCCTGGACGATCATAAATGGCAACAACAAGGATATTGCAAGAAAGGAAGCGATGCGATACGTCCTGGCAAATATCAACTATTCTCAAAAGGGAATGACTAAAGCGAAGTTAGAATACGATCCTGAAATTGTTACGGTTAGAACTTGAAGAAACACAATTTTTATAGCAAAACGCCACGTGAACAATTTAAAATTCAACTGTTTATAGGGCTCGCCTACACGTCAAATAATCAACCGACTAACCTCAATAATTTATGAGTCTCGAAGGAATAATCGAATATCTGATCTGGGTCCATGCCGGTTTGGGAGGGGTGGCTCTCTTGTCGGGTGCAGCCGCCCTGCTTGTAAAAAAAGGCAGTAATGCACACAAGAAATCGGGTAAAGTTTTCTACTATGCGATGCTGTTCTCTGCTAGTTTGGCATTGATCATTTCTTTACTGCCCAATCACGAGAGTTCGTTCTTGTTTTCCATAGGCGTTTTCAGCCTGTATTTTTTGCTTAGCGGATACAGAAGTTTGAAGTTCAAACACAAAAATGCGGAGCTGAAAGTCGACAAAATAATTGCCTATGGCATCGTCCTCACCGGTTTGATTATGGTTCTTTATCCAATTGTCCTGTTTGGCAAACCAAATATTGTACTCCTTGTTTTCGGTTTAGCGGGCATTGTATTCGGGGTTCGAGACCTACAGTCATTTAAAAACCCAAAAGGCCTGAAAAAGAAATGGCTCAAACTCCATTTAGGGAAAATGACCGGGGGTTACATCACGGCCGTAAGTGCTTTTTTTGTCGTCAATGAGATCTTGCCAGGAATTTGGAACTGGTTTGTGCCGAGTGTTTTTGGAAGCGCATATATCGCCTATTGGATGCGAAAATTCAAGAAAAAAGCCAAAGTTTAAACCTCCAAGATGAATTTTAAAAGAAAGAATGAACTACCTCGAACCCACTTACTTTTTTGACTTTGAAACGGATGCCAACCAAACTATTCTATCCGAATTCGAAGACGACTCCAGCTCTCCAAGTCCGGTCAAGAGAGAATAAATGCTATCTTTAATATTAATTTGAGTTCAATGCTCGCATTTACCAAAGAAATGAAGCGCCAATTCCTTGCCGACAAGAAGTTTAGCAATTATTTGCTTTATGCGATCGGTGAAATATTCCTGATTGTCATGGGTATCCTGATTGCTTTGCAAATCGACAACTGGAACAATAAAAAAGTAGAACGACAAAACGAACTGAAGACCTATCAAAACATCCAGAGCCAGGTCAATGAAGACATGAAGGCACTGACAGAGGTGATTGAATACAACACTATGTATCTCGGTCAATATGAAAAAGCGAATCAGTACATTCTGTCAAACAATCGAAATGCAATTGACACCCTGGCCTACTTTGCTATGAACCTGTCTCAATTTTCAGATTTTCACCGAAGCGCCAATATTTATGAGACGCTTGTAAATAGCGGTGACATTAAACTCGTCAAAAATGATAGCATCGCTGGCAGGCTTCAGAAGCTGGAAATGACTTATAATTTCATCAACAGGTTGGAAGACATTCATTGGGAACTCATAATATCTGAGATTTCGCCCGTGTTCAGAGGGGTAGTCAATTACACAACATTTGAAATAATAAAGCCTGATGAATTGTATTCTGTAGGTCTGCAAAACGTATTTTTCGAATGCATTCAGTTGGCCAAGGTCAAAGATGCTGTATATCAGAAAGCGACTGATGAAATGCGGGCAATTATTGACATGCTTGAAGCGGAGCTGGATGAAAGCCCTTGAGAAAATGGGCATCAATATCGCTGAAATGGATTTTCAAATCGGAACTGTTTTAAAGCAACTGGAAGATGACGGACTCCTGGAAAACACGATTGTCTTTTTCTACGGAGATCACGGAGGGCCGCTGCCGCGACAAAAGCGACTGATCTATGATTCAGGATTAAATATCCCCCTGATCATTCGATCTCCTGGAGAGCAGAATCCCGGGGAAAAGGACCAGCAACTCATTAGTTTTGTGGATTTCGCTCCTACCCTTTTGTCCCTGGCAGGAATCAAACCACCAGAATACATGCAGGGTCAGGCCTTTTTAGGAGAACATCGATCAGAAATTCAACGTAATTACATTCATGGTGCTGCGGATCGCTTTGATGAGGTTACGGATGCCATCCGCGCCGTTCGCGATAATCGGTTCAAATACATTCGAAATTACAGACCTGAACAAGGCTACTATTTGCCCCTGGCCTACCGGGAGAGGATTCCCACGATGCAGCAGTTGTTGACGTTGAGAGACGAAGGAAAACTCGATAGCATACAGCAACTTTGGTTTCGAGAAACAAAAGATTCCGAAGAGATTTTTGATTGTAAGAACGACCCTCATGAGTTGAACAATTTAGCCGACGAGCCTGCATATGCTGACAAACTAGAAGAGCTCCGAGTAGAGATGGATCGGTGGATTGAAGAAATTGATGATCAACCCAATCTCCCTGAAAAGAAGCTATTGGAAGAACTGTGGTCAGGAAGTGACTCAAAACCCGAAACGTCAAAACCTCAAGTCATTTCTTCCGGAGGCAAAATCACGATAACTTGCCCTACAATTGGAGCCTCTTTGGGATACAAGATAATTGACGGGGGTCAGACCCCACAAAAATCCTGGACGCCCTATCAAGGCCCGCTTGAGCCAAATCAGGGGTCAAAGCTCTTGGTTCAAGCCCATAGAATCGGATTCAAACCCAGTGAGATTGTAGAGATCGAATTAAATAATGCGCACTAATTTCATAAAAAACCAACTATGACCACGAGAACGCTTGAAGAGCAACGAATTGACTTCTCCAACCGTAAGTTTCTAGCCACTCCGCTTGCAGGCCTTATTGTATGGACCCTGATTGGCCTCATTGGAATCTTTTTTTCGAAAATTGTCGCCGTATGGAGCATTTTCATCGGTACTGGAAGCATCGTATACCTCGGATTGTTTATTTCAAAGTACACCGGTGAAAATTTCCTTGAAAAGAACAAGCCCAAAAACGAGTTCGACTCGCTCTTTATGTTCACAGTGGTCCAGGCCATTCTTGTCTATTCAATAGCCATTCCCTTTTTCCTCCTCGATTTTTCTTCCTTACCCCTATCGGTGGGAATACTTACCGGGCTGATGTGGCTGCCTTTGTCCTGGACAATCAAACACTGGGTGGGCATCTTTCACACCCTGACCAGAACCGTTACAGTTCTGGCACTCTGGTACCTTCTGCCAGACCTTAGATTTGTGGTCATCCCCTTTGCCATCGTTGTAATCTACATTGTAACTTTGTTTATCCTCAACAACCGAAAAACAGCTCAATAATGTCAGAATTGGAACTGATAATCGACCTGCATAAAAAGTCGCAGAGGCAGGGGCCAGGTAGTGAAAAAGAGACCTTATTGGCCCTTAATTTGATCAATTTGCAGCAAGACGGAGATATGAAACTCGCAGACATTGGCTGTGGTTCGGGAGGACAGACCATAACCCTGGCCCAAAATTTTAAAGGGAACATTACTGCTGTTGACCTTTTTCCGGAATTCCTGGATGAGCTAAAAGAGACATCAAAAAAACTGCGTTTGCAGGACAGGATCAAAACCCTTGAGGCGTCGATGGACAACCTGCCGTTCTCTGCAGAAGAATTCGATGTCATCTGGTCGGAAGGAGCGATCTACAATATGGGATTTGCTACGGGAATCCAGAATTGGAAAAAATTCTTAAAAACAGGTGGACATTTTGCTCTGAGCGAAATCACCTGGATCACGAATTCTCGTCCGCAAGAAATTGAAGACTTCTGGAACGGTGAATACCCGGACATTAACACCGCTGCAAACAAGATCAAAATCTTGGAATCCAACGGTTTCACCCTTGTCGGCTATTTCACCTTGTCTGAAGAGAGCTGGATGGAGAATTACTACCAACCTCTGGAATCTCAATTTGAACCTTTTCTGGAAAGAAATAAAAATTCTTTTCTGGCGAAGAAAATAGTCCGGGACTACATCTCAGAAACCGAATTGTACATGAAGTACAAAGAATATTACAGCTATGGCTTTTACATCGCCAAGAAAACCGAATGACTATGAGAAAACTAATAGACTATTCCATCCTGACTGCCTTAACGCTTTTTATTTCGTGTTCTACCCTGCCCGATGGAGCTAAACCTGTTGAAAATTTTGACAAGGACAAATATCTTGGCAAGTGGTATGAGGTTGCAAGACTGGACGTTTCCTTTGAAAAAAACCTCAATAACACTTCTGCCGAGTACTCGGTCAATGAAGATGGTACCATCCGTGTCATCAACAGAGGCTACAACACGAAGAAAATGAAATGGACGCAAGCTGAAGGTAAAGCTAAATTTGTAGAAGATGAAAATATAGCAAAACTCAAAGTCTCATTTTTTGGCCCCTTTTACGGGGGGTACAATGTTGTCGCCCTGGATCCCGAATATAAATATGCCCTGGTTGCAGGTTCGAGTCTCAAATATCTATGGCTCCTCTCCCGCGAGACCTCTATCCCTGAGCAGGTGAAGGCAGACTTTTTGAAAACTGCAGAGGAAATAGGTTACAAAACGACTGATTTGCTTTGGGTCGAACATGATAAATCAAAAACCCAACAAGTTGAAAACTAATAGCTATGCACTCAGGGAAATCTGTTCTTCTGACTTGGAGAATGTATTTTGTGGGCTTTCCAATCCGGAAATAACGAAGTTCTACGATGTGCATTATTCTTCTCGCGAAGAAACCCAGGAACAAATGGAATGGTACAAAAACTTGAAGGAAAAGGGCACCGGAATTTGGTGGGGTATTTTCGGCCGTAAAGATGACTCATTCTGTGGAGCAGCAGGTTTCAATGATTTGAATCGAGCCCATCGAAAAGCAGAAATTGGATTCTGGCTACTGAAGGAATACTGGGGCAAAGGAATCCTGAAAGAGGTAATGCCCGTCTTGTTTGACTATGGTTTTTCAGAACTCAATCTCAATAGGATCGAAGGCTTCGTGCAAGGTGAAAATGAGAAATGCAAACGTGCCCTCAACAAAATTGATTTCACCTATGAGGGCACCATGAGAGAATATGAAATCAAAAATGGAATGAAGATCGATCTGGATATCTACGCGGTATTGAAAAAACAATGGGACAATAAAATCCAATGCAATGAAGGATAGAATCCAAATCAATTTCCTCGACCATGTCGCCATCCGGGTGAAAGACCTTGATAGCTCAGCCGATTGGTATCAAAATGTCCTGGGCCTGAAGAAGTATCAGCTGCCTGAATGGGGAGAGTTTCCCATATTCATGCTATCCGGAAAGTCGGGAGTTGCCCTGTTTCCGGCAAGGCCCAGTGACCCAATTGTTGACTTGCAAACCAAAAATGTAAGCATCGAACATTTTGCTTTTAATGTGACCCGAAAGAATTACGAAAAGGCTAAAAAACGTTATTCCGAGCTCGGTCTTGACTTTAGGGAACAGGACCATCACTACTTCGACTCGATTTACACCGAGGATCCTGACGGACACACGGTTGAACTCACTACGATCAAAGTGGACGAAAACAAATTTTACAACGGAGTCGAGGCGAATGAATAGAATTCGTTTAAAGAATAGAAAAAACAATATGGAAAAACCTTCCTCTTACTGTGAATTTGTCAATAGGCTGCCAGATGGCAATGTCCACCGCATCTATCATGACACGCAATACGGATTTCCCATTGACTCAGACAATGAGCTCTTTGGGAGACTGATTTTGGAGATTAACCAGGCTGGTCTTTCCTGGACCACCATCTTGAACAAGCAGGATAATTTCAGGAAAGCGTACTCCAACTTCGACATTGCGAAAATTGCAAGATACCAGGACAAAGATACGGCCCGTTTGCTTTCGGATGCCGGCATTATCCGGAATAAACTAAAAATCAACGCCGCGATTTTCAATGCCTGCAAGGTCTTGGAAATTCAGGAAGAACACGGATCCTTCAAAAATTGGCTGGATAGCCAGCCCGAGATGGAAATCAAGGAATGGGTAAAATTATTCAAGAAGAATTTCAAATTCACCGGGGGTGAAATTACCAAGGAGTTTCTGATGAGCACAGGCTATTTGCCTGGGGCCCATGTGGAATCTTGTTCGATCTATCAGAAATTAAAGAGTTCTTAACTTATTGAATGATAGTCGTAGAACAGGGATTGGCCCTGAAATATCAATAGTCCATTGACAATGAGAATTATTAGCCTGACATTCACACTTTGGATTTTCATAGCCGGATATGGGCAAGAGTATCATGTTGGTTTCCAAACTTTGAAACTTACCGATTCAAGCCGAATCTATAAACCCGGGACTTTGCCAGACCACCCGTTACACTTCAGACCTGTGGAACTTGACATCTGGTATCCTTCAAAGGAAAAAAGTGGAGAGGCAATGACCTTTGGAGACCTGTTCAGGGTCTTTGAAGAACGAGCTGTCCTTTATCAAGAAGAAGAGGACTATTCAGGTATGACCGTAGAATTGGCACAGTATTATGTCGCAGAACTGGGAGTTGGAACCGACGGTCAGCAATTGCTGAGCATTGGAACCGACTCATATTCCAATTTGACGCCATTATTCTCGGAGAACTCATTGAATCAAACAGGTCCCATGGTTCTCTACATGGCAGGATACAACGGAATGGGGTTTGAAAACTATCGCGCGATCGAAGAGTTGGCTCGGAGTGGGTTTTTAGTTGTGTCAATTTGGTCGGTCGGTCGTTATCCGGGAAATATGACCAATGAAAAAGAGGATATGATGGAGCAGGTTCTCGATGCCGAATTCGCTTTGAACCACTTGAAAAATAGCCCACTCCTGCTTGCCGAACCCGACAGAATCGGGGTCCTGGCATGCAGCTGGGGTGGCATGAGTGCAGCTACATTGATCAACAGGAATAGAGATATAAAATCCTTTGTCTCTTTCGATGGAACCGAAACACACTATTTTGGCGGGGAAGATGAGAATGACCGGTTCATTCAGGAAATTTATGACTCCCGGTTGGTGGCGCCTGAATCCCAGAGCGTATCCTATCTCTATTTTGAGAGTGGAGACAAATTGGATGAATTTCAAGCTGTTGACACCTACAACTATTTTGAGAAATTGAACTCCGAAAAATACTATTTGCGATTTACAAACAGCGAACATGCCGACTTCACCTGTATTCCCTCAATTCTGTCGGCCTCCGAGCCATCGGTTCAAGTCTATTCGGATCTAAGCAAGGCCACGGTGGCCTTTTTCAGACAGACGCTTAGAAAAGAAGATGGATTTGCAGAAACATGGCAGGATCTGAAAAGCCAGGAGAATACATCCGTTGTTCCTTTCGAAATCCCTGATAGCACCGAAACATTCAAGGAGATTTCAGGTAAGGTTACCGATGCTGAAACCGGGAAGACACTTCCTTATGTGAACATCGGAATCCTCAACCGGGAGCGAGGAACGGTTACGGATATTGAGGGGCGCTTCGTTTTGGAATTCCCGGAGGAATTCGGAAAGGATACCCTTCGCATTTCGTCAATCGGTTATCAGACTATAGACCTGTTGATCCGAAACCTGCGAGATCAACCCTCAGTTTCTGTAGCACTCAAAGAGGATATCGGCGAACTCGATGAAATTGTAATATCCGCCAAGGGGCTCAAGAAAAAGACGCTGGGCAATGAGACACAATCCCGATTTATGAGTACAGGGTTCAGCTATGATCAACTGGGAGCCGAAATGGGGATAAAGATCAAAATCCGGAATCAACCCACCTATGTGGACGCTTTCAATTTTTTTGTTTCCCACAATCGATTGAGTGCCTCTTCAGTCTTCCGGGTAAATTTCTACTCGGTTGAGAACGGCAAACCCGGGAAAAATCTCCTAAAAAACAATATCTTGGTCAGGATCGATCCGAAAGAGACAGGTCCTATCACTGTGGATTTACAGAATCAAAATATCGTTTTGACGGATGACGTAATTGTGACATTGGAATGGGTGGATAGCGAAGGATTGAACAACAAGGGAGAGGCCATATTCTTCTCGCTTGCACTTTTGAACAGCGGAACGATTTATAAAAAATCGAGCCAATCACCATTCAAAAAGTACAGCAATCTGGGTGTAGGGTTCAATATCGATACGCGATACTAACTTGAGATACGAATTAAAAAAAATGAGAAAATCAGTGCCGCTTTTTCTTCTGGTCATCTGTCTTGGTTACCTTTCCGAACCTCTTGTTGCTCAGAAGAATAAACCCAACATTATTATCATTTTTACAGACGACCAGGGTTATCAGGATGTGGGTTGTTTCGGTTCACCGGATATAGAAACACCCCATCTGGATCAGATGGCGCGTGAGGGAATTAAGTTGACTGATTTTTACGCGGCACAGGCCGTATGCTCAGCATCCAGGGCCGGATTATTGACGGGGTGCTATCCCAATCGTCTCGGTGTGCACGGGGCCTACATGCCCAACAGCAAGGAAGGACTGAACCCCTCGGAGACCACCATTGCCGAGATGCTGAAAGAAATCGATTACAGAACAGCCCTATTCGGAAAATGGCATTTGGGTGATCACCCGGATTTCATGCCCAATAAGCAAGGTTTCGACGAGTATTTCGGGATCCCCTATTCAAATGATATGTGGCCCCTGCACCCTGAACAGGGTCCGGTCTTCAACTTTGATCCATTGCCCCTGTATGAAAACGAAACCGTGATTGACACCTTGACTGATCAAACTTCGCTCACCACACAAATTACCCAAAGGAGCGTTGATTTTATCAAAAGAAACAAAGACAATCCGTTCTTCTTGTATATCGCCCACCCCCAACCCCATGTACCGTTATTTGTGTCGGACAAATTCAGGGGCAAATCGAAACGAGGTCTCTATGGTGATGTGATCATGGAGATCGACTGGTCGGTGGGACAAGTACTGGCCACCCTCAAAAAAGAGGGTCTCGAGGAGAACACCCTGGTCATTTTCACCTCAGACAATGGCCCCTGGCTCAGCTACGGGGATCACGCAGGAAGCGCACTTCCGCTGAGAGAAGGAAAGGGAACAGCCCTGGAAGGTGGCCAACGGGAACCCTGCATCGTCAGGTTTCCCGGTCAGATTGAGGCGGGCCAAATCATCGATATTCCTATGATGGCCATCGACATCTTACCCACTGTAGCACATATTACCGGTGCCGAACTTCCGGAACGCAAAATTGATGGTAAAAATGCCTGGAATCTGTTGACAGGAAAAAGCAACGACTCCCCTCAACAAGCCTACTTCTTCTATTATCGTAAAAATGAGCTTCAAGGAGTGCGCTACAATAAATGGAAGCTCTATTTCCCACATACCTACCGAACACTCAACGGAAGGAAAGGAGGAGAAAACGGACTGCCTGTTGACTACGAGTACAATACCATTGACCACATAGAGCTTTATGATTTGTCGAATGACATGAGCGAGACAACCGATGTGGCGGCAAAAAATCCTGAGGTCGTCGCCCAGATCCAGGTCCTGGCAGACCAGATGCGCGAGGAACTCGGCGACGCTCTAAAAGATCAAACAGGAACAGGGTCCCGACCACCTGGTTCAATAGCTGAAATTTCGAAATAATTTCCCGTGCAGGGTGAGATTCAGGCCCCTGGAATGCTAGGCAAATCCCTGTTTTCTTCGTACCTTGAATGTCCGGAATTTAAATCCCTTTTTTCATTTCAGATTCTATGAAAAATGTCCTCATTTGCGGTGCGGGAATGTCGGCCACCGACCTGATCTCCTACATGCTCCAGCATGCCAAAGAACACGACTGGTTTGTGACCGTTGGAGACATCTCTTTAGACACCGCATCAAAAAAAATACACGGGCATCCCAGAGGCAAAGCCGTCTATTTCGATTGCTATGATAACGAGATCATGGAACGATACATCAAGGATGCTGATATTGTCATCTCTCTTTTACCACCCGGGATGCATGCAGCAGCAGCCAAAATAGCCCTTAAACACGACGCCCACGTGGTCACGGCCTCTTATGCGAGTCAGGAAATGATCGACATGGATGAGGCAGCGAAAATGAAGGGGCTTACTTTCCTAAATGAACTGGGTGCAGATCCGGGCATGGATCATATGAGCGCCATGAGGTCTATAGATTTTATTCAGGCAAAAGGCGGCGCGCTTACTTCCTTTGAATCCTACTGCGGCAGTTTGATCGCTCCAGAGAGCAATGACAACCCCTGGAGCTACAAGTTCACCTGGAGTCCGATGAATGTCATCCTTGCCGGAAGCACGGGGGCTTGCTACTACGAGGAAGGCAGCCTTCGATGTGTGCCTTATCATCGTTTGTTTGAAAGCCCAAAAAAAATAGGGATTCCCGGGTTCCGAGAATTTGAAGCTTATGAAAACAGAGATTCGGTGACTTTCCGAAAAAAATACGGGGTGGACGACATTCCGACTTTCGTCCGGGCAACTCTGCGCTATCCGGGTTTCTGCGCGGCCTGGAATCTTCTGATAAAATTAGGATTGACGGCGGATAATTATCCCATTGAAGGAAGTGAAGAAATGACCTATCGGGAATGGGTCTCTTCCTACCTGTTCAACCCTACTACAAGCCTGGAAGATTCGTTGGCAGATCAGCTTGGAATCGCGATCGACGGACCTCTTCATCAAATATTGCTCTGGACGGGTCTGCTATCTGATCGCCCAATTACCCGGGTCAATGGAACCCCGGCCGAAATCCTATTGGATCTGTTGCTCGACAAGCTGAAGTTCAATCCCGGCGATACTGACATGCTGGTATTCTATGAAAGAATTCGATACCAGCTCAATGGGGAAAGTCATGAGCATGTTTCCCACCTGGTGACAAAAGGCCTCAATCACGATCATACAGCCATCTCACGAACGGTAGGTCTGCCCGCGGCCATTGGGGCCAAACTCATTCTTACCGGGGATATAAGCAGTCGCGGTGTACTGTATCCCTGGACTCGTGAAGTCTATGAACCCGTTCTCAATGAACTTAAAGAACTGGGTCTTGCCTACATTACATCAGACGTTAAGCTTTAATGGTTAAAAGCAGTTTAAACCAGATTCCTCCCGTTTTGGGAAAACTCTGATTCCGTTTTTGAGCAGAAGGTTGTATTTTTGATTGTTGAAAAAAAACCCGAATACCTATCAAAATTTATCTGAATGAATAAAGAAATGCTCGACCGGGAAGGTCTTGAGAAGATCAAGGTCGATCTTGATTATATGTTATCCCTTTTCAGGGAAATGCTGACTTCCATCGGAGAAGAGGAGCTGGCAGACGGACTGTTCATGGATCAAATGACAGTCTCAAGCGAGAAGGATCCATCGAATGAGAAATTGGTTCAGGCCATCGGAATTTGTTTCGAGCTCCTCAATTTGGTCGAGGAGAACGCAGCCACCCAATACAGGCGTAAAGCAGAAACACAGTTTGGAATAGCTTCTACGCGAGGTTCCTGGGGAGAAACACTCCACCAATGGAAAGAAAAAGGCATCGACCCAAAAGAAATAGGCAGAAAACTTAAGGAGACCCGTGTTGTACCCGTGCTGACCGCTCATCCTACAGAGGCGAAACGACTCACGGTGCTGGATATTCACAGAGAGCTTTATTTATTGCTGGTCAAACGGGAAAACCCCAAATGGTCTTCTGCGGAACAAGCCGCTTTGAAGCAGGAGATCATCAGTTTGATGGAGCGCTGGTGGAGAACCGGTGAGATTTATCTTGAGAAGCCTCGTTTGGAAGACGAGCGCAACAACTTGATGCATTATTTTGTAAATGTTTTCCCGGAGGCGGTTCGTCTAACCGATCAGCGTTTGCTCGATGCCTGGCAGGAAGTCGGTTTTGAGCCCGACTTGTTGCAATGGCCCGAACAATTCCCCTTGATCCAATTCGGTAGTTGGGTTGGAGGCGATCGTGACGGTCACCCATTCGTCACCCCGGAATTCACGGGCTCTACACTAAGGCTTCACAGAGCTTCAGTACTCAAAACAATTCACGGTCAACTTATCGATCTCGCGGCCAAATTGAGCTTTTCAAGTTACAGGGTTCCTATCCCACAGACCTTCTTCAATGAGATCGAGGCTGCTGCCGAGATCATGGGAAAGAAGGGTCAAGCTGCTCTTGACCGAAACCCCTCGGAGCCCCTTCGTCAGTTCCTGAATCTGCAAATATTGAGATTGGAACATACGATTGCTGACGATCACTCATTCGGAGAACTTGGTTACTTCCGCACCGCAAATGAGCTTTCTGGCGAACTAAAAAAACTAAGACAGCTCCTCATTGATTTGGGAGCAGAGAGAATTGCCAAACAGTGGTTGTTTCCGGTCGAACGGGCTATTTTGTGCTTCGGCTTTCATCTGGCCAAACTCGACATAAGGCAGAACAGCGACTACCATGAAAAGGCGATTACACAAATTCTCGAAGCTTCGGGCTATCCCAAGACGGACTATGCCAATTGGAGCGAAGAAGAACGACTTTCCTTTCTCAACTTAGAACTGAACAGTAATCGACCGTTTCTGGTTGCGGGCACTTCTTGTGGAAACGAAGCGGAAAACGTTCTGGGTTATTTGCGTGAAGTCAAGGCCTATGTGGATAAGTACGGACCGGAGGGCATCGGTTCTGTAATTGTCAGTATGACCCGCAGTGTGAGCGATCTTCTGCTCGTATTCTTATTCTTTAGGGAAGTCGGTTTGCAGGATGCCGGACTTCCGGTGGTTCCCCTATTGGAGACTATTGATGACCTCGTTGCCGGACCTGAAATTCTGAAAGGCTTCCTTCAACATCCAGTCATGGAAAAGCAGCGGAATGCTCAGCCGGGATTTACTCAGGAGATTATGTTGGGATACAGCGACAGCAATAAAGATGGTGGTATATTTACCAGCCGTTGGAACATCTACAAGGCCGAAGAGAACCTGACTCGGGTAGCCGGGGAATTAGGAGCAAAAGTTTGCTTCTTCCACGGTCGGGGAGGAACCATCAGTCGGGGCGGAGGAAAAATTCATCGCTTTTTGGACAGCATGCCGCCTGGCTCGATGAGTGGACAGATCAAAATGACAGTCCAGGGTGAGACCATAGCCAACCAATTTGCCAACCGACTTACTGCAACCTACAACCTGGAGATGTTCACTGCCGGAACCGCGAGACAAGCTATGATTAGCGCCGATGATGGAAACACAGAGGTTCCCTACGAAATTATGGATGAGCTGGTCGGCATGGCCAAGGGCACCTACCGAACCCTTCTCGACCATGTCAATTTTATAGAATTCTATGCGGGAGCAACGCCCATAGACGTTTTGGAACAAAGCAAAATCGGTTCCAGACCAGCCCGCAGAACAGGCCAGCGCTCGTTGAACGACTTGCGCTCCATCCCCTGGGTATTCAGCTGGAACCAGTCACGTTTCAATCTAAGCGGATGGTTCGGCATGGGAACGGCTCTTGGTGAATTCAAACGAGAACACCCGGTTGATTTTGAAAAACTGAAAAACTTGTCCCAGGACTGGCCGTTTTTGAAATACAGCCTTATTCAAATTGAATCGAACTTGTTGAATTCAGATACGGATATCATGAAGGCTTTTGCAGATCTTGTCGGGAACTCAGAAGTTCGAAAAGAGCTCATGGATTTGATCCTGAACGACTACCAGGCCTGTCTTGACAACATTGAAGAACTCATGGGAGCCTCAGTCGAACAGCGTAGAATCTCCAAATTGGAAAACAACAGGTTGCGGCACGAAGCTTTGCAGGTGTTGCACGAGATACAGATTAATTACCTATCCAAATGGCGTACCTTAAAAGACCGGGACAAGGAAGTCAGCGACGAATACCTTATGCAACTCTTGTTGCTGGTCAATGTGCTGTCTGGCGGTTTGAAGAGTACCGGATAAACAAATCAATTATACATCAATCAACTAAACACCTTAATTCATGACACCGAAAAATTTTACAGCGTTTTGCTTACTGTTTCTGGTAATGACTTCATTGAAGGCACAACATGAGATTGTCCCCGAGAAAGGATACACCCCACAAATCGGGATCATGGTCAATATGCTCGATGAGATAAAGGATCGCGTCACAGAGGATGTAAAAGACCTTTCCCAGGAGCAGACTGATTTTCTTTTTGATGACAAGGCCAACAGCATAGGTGCCATCATCATGCACTTGATCGCCACAGAAGCCTATTACCAGTCGGAGACCCTGGAGGGACGACCGTGGACCAATGAGGAAAGACAGCAATACGAAATGGCTGGTGGCTTGGGTTCCGAATCAAGAGAAGGAATCAAAGGAAAACCCATTCAATACTATCTGGACCTTTGGGATGAGGTTCGGGCAAAATCGCATGCCGGGCTGAAGGAAAAAGATGATGCATGGTTTGCCAGCCAAATAGACGAAGGAGTGAACATTCACTGGGTTTGGTTTCATGTATTGGAGCACGGAGCCAGCCATATGGGACAAATCTCCCTGGTCAAAGCGCGACTTCCGCGATGAAAGATGACTTTGAGATAAGAGGGTATTTCTATCGACTGGAAGACATCAATTGCAGAAAGTATCTCGATATTAAAAGAAAAGATACTTTCCTGGAAAATCCGGATCTGTTAGTTGTCATGATGAATCCCGGAAACTCAAAACCGCTGGATGGAATGTACACGGGTAAGGAAGAATCAGAAGCCTGTCCTGATCGAACTCAGATGCAAATCATGCACCTAATGAAGAATTGTGACCTGTCTTATTGTCGAATTCTAAACCTTACGGATATTCAGGAATCCAAGAGCAGCATTTTGTATAAAATTCTTTCGAAGCGAAAAATAAAGAAAATGGCCCACTCGATTTTTGACCCCAGAAGACAGGCCGAGTTTAATGAGCTTTACCCAAAAGGCACCCGCACTATTTTCGCCTGGGGGGTTCATGAGGCTTTGACCGAATTGGCCCAAGTCGCCCTTGATCGAGTTGGAGAGGAAAACACCTATGGTTTAAGAAAGGATAACCTGGACACCGCCTACTACCATCCCCTGCCACCCAACTATTTCAAACAACAGAATTGGATAAATCAGATCTCAAAACAGCTTAATAACAGTTAACCGTTTGAATAAAAAGAATATGAAATCCCCACTTTTATTTGTCATTTGTGCCTTGTTGTTTTTCGGATGTACCAAAAACAAAAGTGAAAGCGACCTGAATTCAAGTATTTATCACAATGGTGACATACTCACCATGAAAGGTGAATCCCCAAGCTACGCAGAAGCACTGGTCGTCCAGGACGGAAAAATTGTCTTTGCAGGGCCCAAAGAAAAAGCCCTTGAAACTTATCCCAATGCAAATCCTCATGATCTCAACGGTAGGACATTAATGCCGGGTTTCATTGATGGTCATGCCCATTTTGCCAACTTTTCCATCCAGTCCATTGGTGCGCAAATCCTACCTCCACCAGATGCGGGAGCAAAAGACATCCCTACGTTGATAAATATTCTCAAAGAATGGAACACGGCGGAGAACAGGTCTTTGACCGGATGGATTTTTGGAATAGGGTTCGACGATTCCGTCCTTGAAGAAAAACGCTTCCCGACCAAACACGACCTCGACCAGGTCAGCACCGAGTTTCCTGTTTTGATCATGCATATTTCAGGTCATTTTGCAGTAGTCAATTCGAAAGGTCTGGAAGAACTTGGAATTGACGCTTCTACAGAAGACCCCGAGGGAGGTATTATTCGAAGAGAGAACGGAAATGAGCCCAACGGTGTCCTGGAAGAACTCGCGGCCATACCGTACATGATCAAAGTATTGAATCCCAGCTCGAAAGAAGCCGCCGATATTTTTTTCGAAGGCGGACAGAACATGGCATTGTCTTATGGCTACACCACGGCCCAGGAAGGGCGGGCGATGCAAAATCACGAAATGCTGGTCGCAGCCGCAGAAAACAATCAACTGAAACTTGACGTGGTCAGCTACATTGATTATTTATACGTCGACAAATACATGGGTTCCGAATGGAACAGCAAATCGTATAACAATCACTACAGGATCGGCGGAATGAAATTGACCCTTGACGGTTCTCCCCAGGGCAGAACCGCCTGGCGGACCGAACCCTATCTTATCCCACCTGATGGTGCAGAAAAGGGATATAGTGGTTATCCGGCAATCCCTCAAGACAGCGTAGTGAGTTCCATCTATGAAAAAGGCCTGAAAAACAACTGGCAAATCCTGACGCATGGCAACGGAGATGCTGCGATTGACCAGATGATTCGAACGCTTGGACCTCTGACAAGAAAATACGGAAATGAAGACCGAAGAAATGTACTGATTCACGGTCAGTATGTTCGGGAAGACCAACTCGATTCTCTAAAACAACTCGACGTCATAGTTTCTCTTTTCCCTTTGCATACTTTCTACTGGGGAGATTGGCACAAGGAGATTATAGGCGACAGTCTTGGAAACAAAATTAGCCCGACTAGGACGGCTTTGAACAAAGGTTTGAAACTCACAACGCACACAGATGCTCCTGTGGCCTTGCCGAATCTGATGCGCATGGCAGGAATATCCGTCGAGCGAAAGTCCCGCTCAGGTCAGGTAATCGGGCCCGAAGAAAGCTTGACTCCCTACGAAGCCCTTCAATCCATAACGGTCTGGTCAGCTTATCAGCATTTTGAAGAAGATTCCAAGGGCACCCTGGAAGTGGGAAAACTAGCTGATCTGGTGATTTTAGATAAAAACCCTATCAAGATTGAAGCCGGGGAGATCAAGAACATCCAGGTACTGGAAACGATCAAGGAAGGGGAAACCGTATTTAAAAAAGAAGCCAATTGAAGGTACTAACTCTGCACTTCCACTTTTCTTCCAATATGGCTTATCTGAAAGATAAAACAAAACTCCTCGGAACTGCAACTCAATTTTATGGGACAAACTGAAAAAAGACTGTTCTCGCCGTTCCACCTGGGCCCGATTACACTGCGAAATCGTACAATTCGGGCAGCGGCATTCGAAGGAATGTGCCCGGAGAACCTGCCTTCAGATGCATTAATCAATTACCACCGAGAGGTCGCTGCGGGAGGCATTGGAATGACTACGGTTGCTTATGCGGCGATTGAGCCTTCGGGCCTGTCTTTCAAGCATCAGCTCCTTCTCAATGAACAAGCATTGCCAAAACTGAAAGATCTCACCCAAGCGGTTCATGACGAAGGCGCATTGTGCTCCATCCAAATTGGTCATTGTGGGAATATGGCCAAGCGGTCGGTCACGAAAATGAGGCCCATGGCTCCGACTTCGAAGGTCAATCTGTACGGACCTACATTTCCGCGACGGATGAATGCTTCTGACATAAAAAGAACGTCCAGGTCGTTTGGGCAGGCAGTTGAGTTGGCTCGTTCAGCCGGATTCGATGCTGTTGAGGTGCACGCCGGGCACGGCTATCTGATCAGCCAGTTCTTGTCTCCCTATACCAATGACCGAAAGGATGAGTTCGGCGGATCCCTGGAAAATCGCACACGATTCCTGAAAATGGTGATGCACGAGGTAAGAAAAGCGGCTCAAAACGAAATTGCCGTTGTAGTCAAGGTAAACATGCGCGACGGATTTCAGGGTGGTTTGGAAATTCAAGAAAGCTTGGAAGTGGCAAAAATGCTCGAAAAGTGGGGTGCTGACGCTTTAGTTCTCAGTGGAGGTTTTGTCAGTAAAGCTCCCATGTACATTCTCAGAGGTTCCATGCCGATCAAAGTCATGGCAAGATTCATAAGGAATCCTCTCATGAAATTTTTTGTCCGGGCCTTTGGCAGCACACTGATTAAGGATGAGGAATTTCGTGAGGTCTATTTTCTCGAAGAGGCTCTAAAATTTCGGGAAGCTCTGAGTCTTCCCCTTGTCTATGTAGGAGGGTTGTTGTCTCGCGAAAAGATCGAAGGCGTTCTTGAGAAGAACTTTGAGCTGGTGGCCATGGCACGCGCTCTTATTCAGGACCCAGGTTTTATTAATGGCATGCTGAGAGAAGACCTTTCACGCTCTTCTTGTGACACCTGCAATTATTGCATTGCAAAGATGTATTCACGTGAAGTTACCTGTATTCAAAATGAATGAAATACTGATCAACCTTTCAACTCAAAATTCTTCTCTATCTTGGGAGAAAGATTTCCAACAATTCTTTACAGAATGATGGCCAGAAGACCGATGGAATACGATTATATCATTGCCGGCTCAGGATGCGCCGGACTCAGCCTGTTACACGGCATGCTCTCGGACCCCGACTTGCGCAGCAAAAATATCCTGGTTATTGACAAAGACAAAAAACAGGAGAATGACAGAACCTGGTGCTTTTGGGAAAAAGAGAAAGGGCCCTTTGAATCTATAGTTCATCACGAATGGAAAACGCTGGAATTTCTCACCCCTGAGTTTACCAGGAAATTTGATCTGGAGCCTTACAGCTACAAAATGATCCGGGGTATCGATTTCTACGAGCAGGTCATAGATTTTGCCAGCCCATTTGACAATGTGGATTTCAGATTCGAGAGTATCGAAAGTATGGATGCAGATGACGATAATGCCCTGGTCAAAACAAGCGCTGGAATTTACTCAGCACCATATGTCTTCAATTCCACGGCTTTGTTTCACCCCGAAATGAACCCCGAGAATTCACTCCTGCAGCATTTTGAAGGCTGGGTCATTCGCACAGATAAGCCGATTTTCGATGAGAAAGTCGGAACCCTGATGGACTTCCGACTGGATCAGAAGCACGGGACAACTTTTATGTATGTTCTACCCACGAGCTCGACGGAGGCTTTGATCGAGTATACTCTTTTTACCGAGAAACTCCTGGAAAAAGAGGACTATCGTTCTGCCCTCAAGGATTACATTCGGGACTACCTCGATTTAGAAAACTATGAGATTCTACACACCGAGTTCGGAATCATTCCCATGTCTTTGGCCAGATTCGAGAGCTCGCCAAACGGATCTGACAGGATCATCAATATCGGAACGGCCGGAGGATTCACCAAGGCCAGCAGCGGATACACATTTCAATTCATCCAAAAACATACGGAATCCATTATTCAGGCACTCATATCAGGCAATTCTCCCATGTTGGAGCCGAGCCTTCGGGAGCAAGTCTATCAATGGTACGATCGAACATTGCTCGATGTGCTTCTGACAAATAAAATGGAAGGAAGAGAAGTGTTCGCCAAAATTTTTAAAAAAAGACCGCCCAAGAGCATACCTGGCTTTCCTGGGCAATGAAAGTTCGGTCTGGGACGACCTGCAAATCATGAGCAGCCTCCCTATTTTGCCCTTTCTAACTTCGGGATAAAACAACTTATCAAAAGATAAACACTATGGATTATTACACGATCGCTTCAATTCTCGTAGTGCTCTCAGCACTTTTTGGATACATAAATGTGCGGTTTTTGAAGCTGCCGATTACCATAGGCCTGATGATCATCACAATCGTTTTTACCGTCGTGGTGCTGATCATTGGTCAGTTCGATGACGCCCTGCTCCTTCGAGAGAAGGCGCTGATCATGGGCATTGACTTTGAAACGGTCCTGCTGGATATTATGCTCAGCTTCCTGCTTTTTGCAGGAGCGCTCCACACGAATTTTGCTCAGCTCAGGGTGCAGAGGGGTCCTATTCTGGCCTTTGCCACATTTGGCGTCCTCGTTTCTACATTTCTTGTCGGAACCGCTATGTTTTACTTGCTGCATGCCATAGGCTTTGAGGTCACTTATATCAATTGCCTGCTTTTCGGGGCATTGATCTCTCCTACCGATCCCATTGCGGTACTTGGTATTCTGAAAAAAGCCGGGGCACCCAAAAAACTGGAAACCAAAATCGTCGGGGAATCCCTATTTAATGACGGGGTGGGCGTCGTAGTGTTTTTGACCATTTTCGCCATTGCCAAGAATCCAAACGCGAAAGTAGAATTCTCCGATATAGCAACTCTTTTCGGACAGGAAGTCATCGGTGGCGTTTTGCTGGGAGTACTCTTGGGCTATTTGACCTATCAAATGATGAAATCCATCGACAACTATGAAATTGAAGTGATTCTCACCCTGGCTGCGGTCATGGGCGGAACGCTGGTTGCCGACCGATTGCATTTGTCAGCACCTTTGGCCATGGTAACGGCAGGATTGATTGTCGGAAATGATACAGTTAGAAAAGGTGCCATGTCAGAGGTCACGGAAAGTTATGTCGACAAATTCTGGGAGCTCCTGGATGTCTTGCTGAACACCTTGCTCTTTGTTATGATCGGGATGGAAATGCTCGTTCTCACCCTCGAAAAGAATTACATCTATGCAGGTCTTATGGCCATTCCTGTTCTCCTGATGTGCCGGTACCTGTCTTTGTGGCTTCCGATCAAAATTTTTGCGAAGCGTCTGGATTTTGTGCCGAGAACCAATTTGATCATGACCTGGGGTGGTCTCAGAGGAGGCATTTCCATAGCTCTTGCTCTTAGCCTGACAACAGATATGCACCGCGAGCTGTTTCTGGTTATCACCTATGTGATTGTCGTGGTTTCAATCGTGGTTCAGGGACTGACCGTCGAACCCATCATCAAAAAGCTTACCCGGACCGAGGTACAAACTGAATAATTGCCTGTTATGAATTACAACAAATATTTAAATCATGTTCCCCCTGTATCTGAAGTAGGATTTGGAGCCTGGCAGCTGGGTTCGAATACCATTGCGAGGAGCCTTTCTGAAAAAGAAGCATTGACTATGGTTCACAAAGCCGTCGAATGGGGTATAAACTTTTTTGACACGGCCCCCAATTATGGGCTGGGCACAAGTGAAAAGAGACTGGGAGAGGCCTTGAAGGATTTTGACCGCAGTCAAATTGTGATCAACACTAAATTCGGTCATACGGTTTCCGGAGGAAGGAATTACAGCTCCGACTACATTCGGGAATCACTGGAAGGCAGTCTTAGGCGCCTGAAAATGGAGTATGTAGACTCCCTGATTATTCACAACCCACCTTTTGAAATTCTCGATGGAAACAAAAGCGAGCATTATGAAGTACTTGAACGACTGAAAGAGGAGGGGAAGATCAGAGGATATGGAGCTTCGGTTGATACCTATGATGAGATGAAGGTTCTCATGGAGACAACACAGAGCCAGGTAATCGAGACTTTCTTCAATATTCTACACCAGGATACGGCCAGAGCTTTTGATTTGGCCAGGCAAAAAAACATAAGCCTCATTGGAAAAATCCCCCTGGACTCGGGTTGGCTTTCCGGGAAATACAAGTCAGACACGACCTTTTCAGACATTCGCGATCGATGGTCAAAAGAGGACATCCAAACAAGGGCGCACCTTGTCAATCGAATCAAAGAGATTTCAGGTCAAGAAGAAGAATTGGGGCAAATGGCACTTGCATTCTGCTTGTCTAACGAGGCGATAACCACTGTCATCCCCGGCAATTCAAACCTCTCACAACTCGAAAACAATGTAAATGCCAGCAAAACGTCCATATCAAGTGAAATACGTGCCGCTTTAGAAAAGTTCTACCTGGAAGAGGTCAAGCATCTCAACCTCCCCTGGTAGCCAACAATATCGAATTGAGACAACCATCGAATTTAAGCCGAAATAAAACCAGATGCCGCATCAGCTGAAAAATAAAAACCTCACGGTTCTGATTGACCTTCCTGAAGAAGGCTACTCCTTTTCACGCTTTGACTGGACAGGTAAAATTAGAAGTGTCACTTTCAGAAACCTTCCCGTGTCGGGAAGGGAGAGGCCCAGACGCTCGGGATGAGGATTTGTTTGGCCAGGGATTTTATAATGAATTTGGAATTGATACCGCCCTGGGTTTTGAGGAAGCCGAAATGGGAGGCTGGTTCCACAAAATTGGGATTGGCCTGCTTAAAAAGAACAACCCTGAATACCTGTTTCACAAAGAATATGAGATCAGGCGCGCCCAGTTCGGATGGCACGGAGACACCGAGAGAATCGTGCTGACCTGTACCTCTGAAGCCAATAACGGCTATTCTTATGTCCTGGAAAAGGAGATTTCCTTGAAAGCTAGTGGGTTTACTATACAATACCGTTTGCAAAATGTCGGCGATAAGAAGATTAGGACCCAGGAGTACATTCATAACTTCATGGCGATTGATGAAGAGCTGATAAGTTCCGATTATGAATTGCGATTTCCTTTTGAGATAAAACCCGAAGCATTCGGAGAAACGGTCAATCCTGAGGGCCGGGTCAAAATTGGCTCAAAATCCGTAAGTTTCAGCGACACTCCCAATGAGCAATTCTTCTTCAGCAATTTGTCAGGGGGTGACAAGGTAAAAGCCAGCTGGGAATTGATTCACAGCCCGAGTCAAGTTGGAATTCGTGAAACAGGGAGCTTTCAAACCGGAAAGATCAATCTCTGGGGCTGGAGACACGTGATCAGCCCGGAACTTTTCGTACATGTTGACGTTGACCAGGGACAGTCTGCAGAATGGTCAAGAAACTATGAAGTGTTCTCTACCGGTGGATGACTTCAGAAACTTCGAGACTGAAAGACTGCTCCTGCGACCCACAGGACTGGAAGATGCTGCACTAGTTTTAGAATTGCTCAACACGCCTAAATGGTTGAAATTCATCGGGGATCGAAACGTAAAAACCCTGGAGGAGGCGCAAGAGTATATCAAATCCCGGATGATTCCACAGCTCAAGCGCCTGGGCTACTCCAATTACACGATAGTGAAAAAGTCGGATGGCACCCCGATAGGAACCTGTGGTCTCTACGATCGCGAAGGTCTTGAAGGGATCGATATCGGTTTTGCCCTACTACCCCAATTCGAAGGTCAGGGCTACGGCTTCGAAGCGGCCCAGCGAATCAAATAAGCCGCATTTGAAGATTTCGGAATTGATCAATTGCAGGGAATCACCTCCCCAGAAAACATCGACTCTCAAGCTCTGTTGCGAAAATTAGGATTCAACCTCGCCGGAACAACAAGACTCCCAAATCAAAAAGAAGACTTATTTTTATTCAAAACTTAAACCTAAATCGTATGAAATCATCCAAGTACCCAAGGTCATTTTCACATATAGGAATTACAGTGCCGGATATCCAGAAGGCCGTTGAGTTCTATCAGGAGGTTATGGGCTGGTACGTGATCATGCCCCCATCAACGGTCAATAAGGAGAGTGAAACGGCCATAGGACAGATGTGCATTGATGTATTTGGAGAGAATTGGGAATCTTTCGAAATCGCACACCTTTCAACTTCAGACGGCATAGGAATTGAACTGTTTTGCTTTCCTCAGGGGATAAAAGAGGCCCCTGAGTTCAACCCCTTCAACACGGGTCTCTTCCACTTTTGCGTTCAGGATCCTGAAATTGAGAAACTCACCGAGAAAATTGTTGCCCTTGGCGGCAAACAAAGAATGCCTATTCGCGAATATTACCCTGGCGAAAAACCTTTCAAAATGGTGTATGTGGAGGATCCTTTTGGCGTTGTGTTCGAGATCTATACGCACAGCTATGAACTCACCTATTCTTCAGGGGCTTACCAGGAATAAGAAATGACCCAAAGAAGAAAGCAAATTGCAGTTGTATTCATGCTGCTCGCCGTTGTGCTGGCAACGATTTTTTATTTCCGGGTGGAATTCCCCCAAGATCTCGCGGGCTTGTTCAAAAAAGACTACTACGGTCAGTTCGGGCCCATAGCGATAGCGATTGAATTGCTGGTAGCCGGATACTATTTGTTTACTCGTCATGAAAAAGCCAACTTCGCCCTGGCTCTTTTTGGATTTACAGCGGTACTCGATCCATTTTTCAATTTGGTCGGTTTGTTTTCGAGTCAGGTACCCGTTTATGCCACTGTACTTTTTGTCATTTGTGCCGTATTCTCGCTTTGGCTCGCTTTTACCAACACCTTCAAACTTGGGCGCATTTCGTTTTGGTCGGCTTTATGGAGCTTTCTTGTCGGTAACGCAATCGAGTTGTTTTTTAACTACCTTTAACTGAGATAGAGGGACCATGAAAGGCACCTTCCAGATCGAAATCACGAATCAAAAACCTGATGAACAACCATATTGACTATATCGAATTCAAAGCGGATGATCTTGAGCGAATCAAGGCATTCTACTCGCACTGCTTTGAGTGGGCTTTTACCGATTTTGGCCCGGATTACACTTCGTTCTCAGATGGCAAACTCAATGGTGGGTTTGAACGAACGGAGAACCCAATTGCGATTGGAGCGTTAGTGGTTCTTTATCACGAGGACCTTGAATCCACAAGGAGCAAGATAATCGATGCTGGAGGTAAGATTTCAAAGGACATCTTTTCCTTTCCAGGAGGTAAGCGTTTTCACTTTCTTGACCCCTCTGGAAACGAACTCGCCGTATGGTCAGACAAATAAGCGTACTGGAATTAAAGCTACTATGCCTTCATTGGGGTTTTAATTTAAGGTAAATCCTTATCTTGAGGTCAAAACCTTTTAACACCAAACCACTATGAAATACTTCACACTGCTCCTGTTGGTTTTGGGGCTTCCTTTAAATGCCCTTTCACAAGACAAACTGGAAAGTTTAAAAAAAGAGGTCCAGGAGAAAATTGACGACAATGCGAAAATGGCTCAGGTCATGGTCGACAAGGTTTTCAGCTTCTCGGAGCTTGGTTTCCAGGAGGTTGAAACCTCAAAATATATAACCGACATCCTAAAAGAAAACGGATTCAAGGTGGAATATGACATCTCAGGAGTGCCAACTGCTTGGTGGGCAACCTGGGGTTCTGGAAAGCCTGTGATTGCCGTGGGAAGTGACCTGGATTGTATCCCAAAGGCTTCTCAGAAACCCGGTGTGGCTTACTTTGACCCGATCGTCGAAGGCGCCCCGGGCCATGGAGAAGGGCACAATGCCGGCGTGCCCTTGAATGTATTGTCGGTATTGGCTGTCAAGGAGATTATGGAAAGGGAGAATATCCCAGGAACCCTGATCCTATGGCCCGGGGTGGCCGAGGAACTCGTGGCAACCAAAGCCTATTACACGCGTGATGGATATTTTGATGATGTCGACCTCTGTCTTTTCACCCATGTCTCGAGCAATATGAGTGTGTCCTATGGGCAGTCGAGAGGAACCGGATTGATCTCAGTGGAATACACTTTCGAAGGAGAGTCTGCTCATTCCGCCGGAGCCCCTTGGCGGGGAAGAAGTGCCGCCGATGCTGTCGAACTTATGAACATCGGCTGGCAGTATGCCCGCGAGCACATGCATCCCTTAGGAAGATCTCACAGCATCATAAATTACGGTGGGGATCAACCTAATGTTGTGCCTTCCAAAGCCTCGATCTGGTATTATTTCAGGGAAGTGACCTATCCCAAAATCATGGAAGCCTATCAACGTGGAAATGAAATCGCAGAAGGAGCGGCCCTCATGACACGCACGAAGATGACCAAAAGAATCCTCGGAACAGCCTGGCCGAGACATTTCAACAAGGTGATTGCTGAGACCATGTACGAAAACATCAAAGACGTCGGGCTTCCGGATTGGAGTGAAAACGATCAGATCTTGGCAAAGGCCGTCCAGAAAGAGCTCAAATCTCCCAGGGATTCAACGGGCTTGAAAACGAAATTGGATACGCTTGGCCTGCCAGTTGAAAAACCCGTCAGTGGTGGCTCGGATGACATTGGCGACATCAGTTGGAAGGTTCCAACGGTCACCCTGCGCTTTCCATCCAACATCCCCGGACTGCAAGGCCATCACTGGTCGAACGCCATAGCCATGGCTACCCCGATCGCCCATAAAGGCGTGGTTGCCGGTGCCAAAGTAGAGGCCATGACCTTGCTCGATCTTCTGCTGAGACCCCAATTGGTGGATCAGGCCTGGAAGTATTTCAAGGAAGAACAGTCTTCAAAGCAAAAATACGTTCCGATGATCACGGAGACCGATCAACCTCCGACCTATCTCAACAAGAATATCATGGATCAGTACCGACCTGAGCTCAAAGAATTCTATTACGATGAAACGAAATACGACACCTACCTGGAACAATTGGGTGTCTCTTATCCTACCCTGAGGCCTGATCAAAAGAGCAACCCTGAATAACTAATCTACGCAAATGAAAAGTTTATTTGATCCTGTCAGGTTTTCTTGTGGAGATACCATGAATAACCGCTTCATGCTCGCTCCGATGACGAATACACAAAGTCATGAGGATGGAACTTTGTCAGACGAAGAGTTTCGCTGGCTTACCATGCGGGCCATTGGCGGCTTTGGGCTTACAATGACCTGTGCCAGCCACGTGCAGGCCAGTGGAAAAGGGTTTCCAGGTCAGCTGGGCATATTTGACGATTCACATATTCCAGGTCATACGCGCTTGGCGGAAGCCATTCGTGCCGAAGGAAGTCTCGCCGTTATTCAACTTCACCACGCAGGGATCCGATCCCCCAGGGAATTGTTGGATGGAGACCCTGTCGGACCTTCCAAACACGAGAAATCCGGAGCCCGAGCCTTGACTATAGATGAAGTGCACACTTTAAGAGATGATTTCGTCAAAGCCGCAATTCGCGCAAAAAAATGCGGCTATAACGGAGTGGAGGTCCATGGAGCTCACGGATATATTCTCTGCCAGTTCCTGAGTTCCAAATACAATTTCAGAAAGGATCTCTATGGAGGTTCTTTGGAAAACCGTTCGCGACTGATATTCGAAGTCATAGACGGAATCCGGGAAGTCTGTGGGCCGAAATTCCTGGTCGGTCTGAGACTCTCTCCCGAACGTTTTGGAATGAAACTTGGAGAAATCAAGGAAATCTGCCTTCGCATTATCGACGAGGGACGTGTCGATTTCCTGGACATCTCTCTCTGGGACTGTTTTAAGAATCCTGAGGAACCCGAACATCAGGAAAAATCTCTTCTTGAGCACTTTACCGAGCTGAATTACAGGGATGTACGACTCACTGTGGCCGGCAATCTTCGAACTGCTTTAGACTGTCGCAAGGTAATTGACGCAGGAGTAGATTTCGCTTCAATTGGAAGGGCCGCAATTCTGCATCACGACTTTCCCGAACTCGTGAAAGCCAACAGCGAATTCTTACCTGTGAATCTCCCTGTTTCTGAAGAATACCTTAAAAACGAAGGCTTAAGTGAACGATTTGTGGACTATATGCGTCGCTGGCCCGGATTCGTAGAATAAGAAGCAAAAAAAAGTGGCCCGCTTCCGGGCCACTTTCCAATTGAATTACAAATTATTCCTGTTTTCGATTCAACGTCTTACAAGTCAAATCGATCCGCATTCATCACTTTCACCCAGGCGTCAACAAAGTCGTTTACAAACTTCTCTTTACTGTCATCTTGGGCATAGAGTTCCGCATAGGCACGCAAGATCGAATTCGAACCGAATACGAGGTCCACTCGAGTTGCTGTCCACTTGACATTGCCTGATTGGCGGTCACGAATCTCATATAAGCCATTTGCAACCGGTTTCCACTCATTGTGCATATCTGTCAGGTTTACAAAGAAGTCATTGGTCAGGGCACCCGGACGATCCGTGAACACCCCGTGCCTTGTACCTCCGTAATTGGTATCCATGGCTCGCATACCTCCTACCAACACCGTCATTTCAGGAGCCGTAAGACCCATGAGCTGCGTACGATCCAACATCATTTCTTCGGAAGTAACGATATAGTCCTTCTTGAGATAATTCCTGATAACCATCCGCAAGCGGCTCCAGCGGCTCAAAGGATTCAGCATCCGTCATTTCATCGGTAGCATCTCCTCTACCCGGTGCAAAAGGAACATTGATGTCGAATCCAGCGCTTGCTGCTGCTTTTTCAACGCCCACGTTACCTGCCAATACAATAGTGTCTGCCAGGCTGATTCCAAACTCAGTGGCAATCGGTCTCAAAACAGAAAGCACTTTTTCGAGTCTTCGAGGCTCATTTCCTTCCCAGTTCTTCTGGGGAGCCAATTGAATCCTGGCACCATTGGCACCTCCTCTGTAGTCGGATCCTCTAAAAGTTCTGGCGCTATCCCAAGCGGTGGCAACCATTTCATCAATGCTCAATCCGGCATTGGCGATTTTTGCTTTTACGGCTGCAACGTCATAATCACTTTTACCTTCTGGAACCGGATCTTGCCAGACCAGATCTTCTTGAGGTACATCAGGTCCATGGTATCTTGCTTTCGGCCCCATATCTCTGTGCGTCAACTTGAACCAGGCACGAGCGAAGGCATCATTGAAAGCTTCAAAATCATTCTTGAACTTCAAGGATATTTCCCTGTAGCTCGGATCCATTTTCATAGCCATATCGGCATCCGTCATGATCGGGTTTTGAAGAACGGTTGCATCTCCAGCATTTACGGGCATGTCCTCTTCTTTGATGTCAACAGGTTCCCATTGCCAGGCTCCTGCAGGGCTTTTGCGGGTTTCCCATTCGTGATTGAAAAGCATTTCGAAATAGCCATTGTCCCATTGGGTAGGATTCTTCGTCCAGGCACCTTCGAGACCGCTCGTCACAGCATACTGGCCCTTTCCGGTTTTGTGAGGATTCTTCCATCCGAAACCTTGCTCTTCAATGGGTGCGCCTTCAGGTTCCGGCCCAAGAATAGAGGCATCGCCATTACCATGCGCTTTACCCACGGTATGGCCTCCGGCAGTCAATGCGACTGTTTCTTCATCATCCATCGCCATCCTTTTGAAGGTTTCCCTGACTTGTTCAGCGGTTTTCAAAGGATCAGGATTTCCATTTACTCCTTCCGGATTCACATAGATCAGTCCCATCTGAACCGCCGCCAAAGGATTTTCCATCGTTGAAGGTTTGTCAACATTGTCATAACGCTCATCACTTGGAGCGAGCCATTCCTTTTCAGCCCCCCAATAAATGTCTTTTTCGGGTCCCCAGATGTCTTCTCGTCCGAAAGCGAAACCAAACGTCTTGAAGCCCATGCTCTCATAGGCCATGTTCCCTGCCAAAATGTACAGGTCAGCCCAGCTCACTTTATTTCCGTATTTTTTCTTGATGGGCCACAATAGCCTTCTTGCCTTATCGAGGTTACCATTATCGGGCCAGGAGTTCAACGGTGCGAAGCGTTGGTTACCTGTACCTGCTCCTCCCCGACCGTCTGAGGTTCTATAAGTTCCTGCAACGTGCCAGGCCATTCGAATCATCAGGCCTCCGTAATGACCCCAGTCTGCTGGCCACCAATCCTGACTTTCAGTCATCAGGTCTTTCAGGTCCTGTTTCAGGGCCCCCACATCCAGCTTCTTCAACTCCTCCTTATAATCGAAACCCTTACCGAGGGGATCCGTTTTCGTGTCGTGCTGGTGAAGTATATCCAAATCCAATGCGTTTGGCCACCAACTCCTGACATCGGATTGAACTTCTGTGTTCGCCCCATGCATAACGGGGCATTTACCTTTTTTAGAATCTTCCATGATGCTGTTTTATGTTTTAGAATTTGATCCCCTAATTTACGACAATAGCATCAAAATCATGGTATCAACAACATCTAAATATTTGATTTCCGCATAAGAAAAATTGATGCGAGTCACGTATTTCTTCGATCGTTCTCAGAATTCATCAGGTTCCATGAATAATTGAGAGGTAAAGCGGCATACCCAGGGTTATATTCAGTGGGAAGGTTATCGCCAATGCCATCGGAATATACAAACCCGCATTCGCCCTCGGAACAGCCAGTTTCATGGCGGCCGGTACCGCAATGTAAGACGCACTTGCTGCCAGGATCGAAAACAAAAGACGGTTCCCATCTGAGGTCGTGAGCACAGAACTCAAAACTGCGACGACGGATCCGTTGATCAGAGGAACCACCAAGGCGAACACCAGGGGAAACCATCCTTCTTCCAGAAAAGAATTGAGCTTCTTCCCGCTGGTAATTCCCATATCGAGTAAAAAAACGGCCAGAAAGCCTTTGAAAATGTCCGTGGTAAAGGGTTTGATTCCTTCCGCCTGGGCATCACTTGCCAGGAATCCTATGATAAGACTTCCCAGGATCAGGATAACACTCCCATTGGTCATGGCGTGTTTGAGAAGCGAGCCGCAAGACGCGTTTGTATCTGCATCCTTTTTAAACAGGGATATCAGTAAAACTCCAATAACTATGGAAGGGGCCTCCATCAGAGCCATGACGGCAACCATGTGCCCGCCATAATAGATGGAGTGCATCTCCAGAAAGGAAACAGCAGTTACAAAGGTCACGGCACTTACCGATCCATAAGCCGCGGCAATTGCACCGGCATTGAAAACTCCCAGTTTCGGTTTCAGTATGAAAAAAGAGTAAACCGGAACCACAAGGGCCATGATCACTCCAAAGAGGAGAGACCAGAAAATCTCAGCATCAAGCGCACTGTGGGCCAATTCCTGCCCTCCCTTGAAACCAATGGAGAACAACAGATACAGCGAAATGAACTTGGAAGAATTTGAAGGGATCTCGAGATCACTCTTCAGTCGTACGGCCAGCATGCCCAGAAAAAAGAACAATAAAGCCGGATTGGTCAGGTTGTCAATCAGAAGCTGGGTCTCCATCTATCTGTAAGATCCGTTTATTGCAAAGTTAAACTCGAAAAGGACCGGCAACTAACGGAAGTTGAGTTTCAACAGACCTTCGACATCCACTTCAGCACCTGTCTCACGTGCTTCCCGGATCATAGCGTTAATTTCGTTTTGCAACAAACTGAGGGACTCGACCTTGTCGTCGAGTTCACTCGAATCAAATTCGTGATTCCTTTCCCACTGCTTCATGTACTGAAGGTTGTAAAGGTTTCGATACTGCTTTACTACTGAATTCAAAATTTCCTGAGCCTCGGCCGCAGAAAAACTCCTGTTCAATACAGGCTTACTGTCTACTTTTTCTTGTACTAACATGGATTTCTGTATTTAGGTTAAATTAATTCTTGAACTAGTTGAGCACATTTTTCGCAAAATTGTCTCGGTTGAACAAATGTGAGCATCCAATTATAAAACTCGAAGCTAAAGCCTCCCTGAGAAATAAGGAATCATGCATGAGACTTAAGGCTATCCAGGAGATCAGAACAAAAAAGGTCAAAGCCGTCGAGATTCTGGACGATTTGATCCATCTTCTTGATGACGGAAGCTGTCTTATACGGGCTTCCTTCATGACCATTTGACTCAGATTTCGTTTGGGTTGGATGTTTGGAGCGTCTCTGAACATTTGTTTATTTTTCGGTGCAAAGTAGAGACTTTTAATTCATATATTTTTATTTATATTTACAATCAAATACATAAATAATTTTTATGAATTACACATTGCACCAACTATTCATTTTCCTTGAAGTAGTTAAGCAACAGAGCATTACGAAAGCTGCCGCGGCTATGCATATGACCCAACCGGCACTGTCCATCCAGCTAAAAAACTTTCAAAATCAGTTCGACATTCCTTTGACCGAAGTGATCGGAAAACAACTTTATGTGACAGATTTTGGGAATTCCATAGCCGAGATCGCCGAGAACGTCATCAAGGAAGCCGACGCCATCAAATACAAAACCAAGGAGTACAGTGATCTCCTCGCAGGCAAGCTTCGCATCTCTTCCGCTTCGACCGGAAAATATGTAATCCCCTATTTCCTGAGCGGATTTCAAAAAAGATATCCGGGTATTGATATCATCCTGGATGTGTCCAATAAGACCACTGTCGTTCAGAATCTCAAAGACAATGAAATAGACTTTGCCCTGGTGTCAGTAGTTCCAAAGGGAATCGAGATTGAAGAAGAGCTCTTGCTCGAAAACAAAATTTTCAAGTTGAGCAACAAAAACGTGTCGACCAAAGACAGTCCGTTGATCTTTCGGGAGGACGGTTCCGCCACACGGATGGCTATGGATGAATACTATAAAAAAATCAAAGAGCGTAAAAGCATCAAACTCACCTCGAATGAGGCTGTCAAACAAGCGGTTATAGCCGGATTGGGCAATTCACTGATCCCTCTGATCGGAATCAAGAATGAGCTGAGCAACGGAGAGCTACATATTATCCCTACTAAGGGGCTCCCCATCGTGACCAATTGGAGACTAATCTGGCTCAAAAAGAAAAAGCTCTCGCCTATTGCCCAGACGTATCTCGAATTTCTCAGGGAAAATAAAGAAGATATCATTCAGCGAAAATTCGAGTGGTATCTGAAATTCGAAAGTCCTGATTAAATTTGTATCCAAACTAGAAATGCATGAAGATACACATTGAAACGGATCATCTCATCCTCAGGGATATTGAGGAGACTGACGTGCAGGGAATTTTCGATCTGGATTCGGATCCTGAGGTTCACACCTACCTGGGTACTCAACCCATAAAAACTCTCGATGAGGCCCGGGAGATTATCCAGTATATCAGAAAACAGTATGCAGAAAACGGAATTGGGCGCTGGGCGGTTATCGAAAAGAAATCCTCTGATTTCATCGGTTGGACCGGCCTGAAATACGAGCAGGTTCTTCGCTCAGAATTCGACTATTACGATATTGGCTACCGATTGAGAAAGAAATACTGGGGCCAGGGTATTGCCACGTTGACAGCGGCAGAATCTCTGCGATACGGCTTCGAGCAAATGGATCTCGATGAGATTTGTGGAGCAGCAGAAGTAGAGCACAAAGTATCGAACTACATCCTGCAAAAGATCGGACTTACATATGTCGAGCAGTTTGTATTTGAGGGAAGCCTCATCAATTTTTACAGGATCAAAAAATCCGACTGGGTCAAAAAATCCGACTGGGTCAAGACGAAGAACACAACGCCATGATTGCTATAATTGGTGCCGGGCTATCCGGCTTGCTCCTTGCCTACAGGTTCAAGAATGCAAACATACCCTTCAAGGTTTTAGAAGCCAGAAAACGTATTGGAGGGAGAATACACACCCTAAAGGGCGCGCATGAGACCCCGATGGAAATGGGCGCTACCTGGTTTCATCAGGAGCATCGACATTTTCTTCATCTGCTCAGCGAACTTGATATTCCGTTTTACGAGCAATACATGGATGGAACTGCCTTTTTCCAGGCCCATGCCGGAGTCCCTGCCGAGTCGTTCATCATGCCCGATCAAACGCCAAGTTACAGGATAGCGGGTGGAACCATTGAACTCATCAATAAATTGAAATCAGGGTTAGATGAAAAGGACATTTTCCTGAATCAACCCGTGCACGAAATTGACTTTTCCAAGAATGAGGTTCGTGTTGAGGCAAGAGAAACATTCATGGCTGAAAAGGTGATCCTTGCTCTACCACCTAAATTATGGCAGAAAACCATTCGCTTTTCGCCAGATTTACCTTCCAATGTCATGCAAATAGCGGGCGAAACCCAGACCTGGATGGAAGAATCGATAAAAGTCGGAGTGATTTATGACAAACCCTTTTGGCGCCAGAATCATCAATCGGGAACTCTTTTCAGCAATGTAGGGCCCATGACCGAGCTTTACGATCATTGCAATCAGGAGGTTTCTGCATTTGCCCTGTGTGGCTTTCTGCACTCGAACTTCAGATCTTTGACTCATGAAGAGCGAAAGCGGCGGGTGATCCAGCAGCTGACCTCCAGTTTCGGAAGAGAAGCCTCCGAAGCCCTGGATTACGTGGAACTCGATTGGAGTATTGAGGCTCACACTTCAGGACCACTGTCCCGGCCCTTGTTTCCCCATCAAAACAATGGCCACGAGATCTTCCAAAATTCCCTCTGTGAGGATCGTCTCTACTTTGCCGGAACCGAGGTGTCTCCTCACCATGGCGGATACATGGAAGGTGCCGTCTATAATTCCATGCAGGTATTTGCAAAAATCCTACGATACACAAAAAAATGAAAAACCTCATACTGCTTCCCTTTCTAATCGCACTCCTGAACTGTAATGCTATGGCCGCTCAACAAAAATACATGACTTTCAATGTCAGATTTGACAATCCCGCAGACGGTGAAGATCGCTGGGAACTGAGAAAGAAGGAATTGTGCAATATGATCCAAAAGCACGATCCGGATTTTATCGGAATTCAGGAAGCGCTTCCGAATCAGGTGGATTACATTGATGCCGAATTGCAGCAATACAAATACACGGGTTTCGGCAGAGATGGAGAAGGAACTGACAGTGAATCCGTCCCGATTTTTTATAGACCCGAGGCGTTTGAGTTGATCAGGACTGACGTCTTCTGGCTGTCTGTCACACCTGACATCCCTTCTAAGGGATGGGACGCCTCCCTGAACCGAATTACGACTTATAGCACCTTTAGGAATAAGATGACCGGAGATACCCTACATGTTTTTAACACCCATTATGATCACCGGGGCGAAAAAGCCCGTGTGAATTCTTCACGCCTATTGATCGAAAAACTCGAGACCGGGAAGCTTCTCGATAAAAAAGTGATCCTTATGGGGGATTTCAATAGCCGCCCTGAAGAAGAGCCTATCCAGATTCTGAATGAGACCCTCGCGGATGCTCAGACGAACTCAGAACATGAGGTCCGAGGCCCCTATGGGACTTTTAACGGGTTTGATGTAAGTGCCCAACTCGCTCAACGAATTGACTATGTATTCGTTTTGAATATGAGAGTTTTGAACTACACTGCGATCGAAGACAAAAGAAAAAACGGGAGGTGGATTTCAGACCATCTACCGGTTCTGGTTGAGGTTTCCCATTAGTCGAATGTCTGGGATTACTTGCGCATCATGAAATTTTCCTACCTTTAATGATATTCAATATCTACATACTTCGCGATTGAAGAAAATCATCTGAAGCCCCATGAAAGCCATCCATATTCAAGGAATTAAATTTGACGAAAAGTCCTCGTTCCAGCGAGGACCTCGGCTTGCTCCTGCTTTGATTCGTGAGGCGTTTTTTTGCCCATCGGCCAATTTATCGGCTGAAAATGGGTTGCCTATTGAAATTTCCAGGATTCAGGACAAAGGAGATTTTGAGATTCATGACTATTTCGAAATTGAAAAAATCACTCGCAATCACCTGGAAGATGGTAGAAAGATCCTTACCCTGGGTGGAGACCACTCGATTACATTCCCCATCATTAAGGCCCATCACAAGAGTTTTCCGAAGTTGGACATCTTGCAGATCGACGCCCACTCAGACCTCTACGATGAATTCGAAGGTGACCCCTATTCTCATGCCTGTCCGTTTGCACGTATCATGGAAAGTGGATTAGCAAATCGTTTGGTCCAGGTAGGGATTCGCACGCTCAACACGCATCAGAAAGAACAGGCCGAACGTTTTGGAGTCGAGATTCACCAGATGAAGAACCTGGATCTGGATTCCATTCCGGCATTCAAGAATCCACTTTATATCACACTCGACATGGATGGCATTGACCCGGCATTTGCACCAGGCGTATCGCATCACGAGCCTGGAGGTCTGTCAAGCAGGCAGGTTATCGAGCTCATTCAAGGCCTTGATGCCGAGATCGTGGGGGCCGACATTGTCGAATACAATCCGGATAGAGACTTCAAAGGTATGACCGCTTACCTGGCAGCCAAACTGATGAAGGAGCTTTTAAGTAAAATGATGACCACGTGAAGAACAAGGTGTGAAAAACGAAGCAGTACTTAAACAATTCTATTCCTCATTTCAAAAGGGCAATGCCCTTGGGATGTCGACCTGCTATCACGATTCAGTCACTTTCACCGATCCGGCGTTTGGACGTCTGACTGGGAAAGAAGTGGCTGGCATGTGGACGATGTTGCTTTCGAGAAAAGAGAGCGCCTTACAAATTGATTATTTTGACATCTCAGCGACTGACGATTCAGGTCAGGCCCGTTGGATCGCGACATACAAATACGGTCCGCAAAAAAGGCCCGTGGTGAATAAAGTCTGTTCAAAGTTCGTATTCCAGGATGGCAAGATCATTGAACAGGTCGATACTTTCGATTTGTGGACCTGGTCACGACAGGCCCTGGGCCCCACGGGGTTTCTTTTAGGCTGGACGCCGTTCCTGCGGAAGAAAATTCAGGCTATGGCCCGGAAGGCCTTGTTTAAGTACATGAAAGAATCTAACAACAAGTAGCCGAATTAATTCCTTTTTTTCTGGTTATATTTACTCGTATTAAATTCGAGGATGGGACGATCATTTCTTTCACCAACTGTCAACCAGGCGGTTAATTTTGACAAGGAAGTTATTTTTATTGGCATACCCAAAACGGGAACTACTACAGTAAGAGATCAATTGCTGGAAAAAGGAAAACCATTGATTTCCAACCCCCACTTGGATATTGTCCAAATTCGGGACTTGATTTATTTACATCTGCTTAAAGAAAACCTGGAAACAAATATAATATTTCCAAATTCCAATCATCCTAAGGATTCGGATTTGAGAATAGAAGCTGAGAAAATGTTTAATGCATTTTTCAAGTTCTCAGCCGTTAGAAATCCTTGGGCAAGGACGGTTTCCATGTACTTTCGAAATGAAAGTCTTCAAATGAATTACAAATTGAGTTTTGAGGAGTTTTGTGAAAAGCATGAATATGCAAGCGATACTTGTAAACATCCCACTCGTCATAAAAATCAGTATGACTGGTTATGCTCAGAAGATGGAAAGATCTTGGTCGATTACATTTACAAAGTTGAAGAATTTGAAAGCGCCATAGTCGATATAAAAAATCTAACTCAAGGCAAGTTGGTTTTGAAAAATGAAATGCGCAATAAAAACCCAAAATCCAAATCTTCCGATTATCGAAGTTTGTATAATGACAGAACTAAGAGGATCATTGAAAAAAGATTCGAAAAAGACATCGATTTCTTCAAATACTCTTTTTAGATGAGGCAACTGGGTCGAAGCATTCTTAGAGGAAGTAATTTTTTGAAAAACATCCAATTCTGCGAATCATGCTTAAAACCTTCTCAGTACTCCAGTTAATTTTCTTTTCAGTATTTATAAATTGTGCCCAGGCACAAGAAGCTGACTACTCACTATATCATAAGCAGATTATGAATGCTGAAATACTGATCGGCAGCGAGAATTTCAATGGCGCCCTGAAAGTTTATAATGAAGTGTTCAGTGATTTTGATTTCGTTTTCCTCAGGGACTGTAAAATTGCATCCCAGCTCGCACTTTATAAAGGTGAAGTAGGCCTCGCCTTTCAGTACCTTCGACGCGCAGTTTCTTCCGGATGGGACATGAAACAGATCAAGAAAAACGATTATTTAAAAAAGATACAGAAGCTTTCAGATTGGCACGACTTCGAAAAGGAATATCCTAAATTACATGCTGACTATGAGTCTTCGCTCAATTCAGAACTCCGCTCACGTGTACAAAAGATGTTCTCCAAAGATCAGAAAAAAGCGCTGGGAGCCCTGTTTACAATAGGCTCCAAAGGCCAGGATAAATATGCTGAGAAGAAATTTGCTCCTCACAGTGAAGAACAAATGAAAGAGCTCATCGAGATTCTATCGGATTTTGGGTATCCTGGTGAGAAGTTAATCGGCAATGATTTCTGGGTTTCCACAATACTGAGTCATCACAATTCGATTTCACAAGATTACGCCAGAAAGGACACAATCTATCTTTATTTAAAACCAGAATTGAGAAAAGCCCTGATCCGCGGCGAAGTCTCCCCCTTTGAGCTGGCCCTGATTGACGAATGGCAAAGGTCTACCCTTGCACAGGGCTCCTATGAAGGCTACGGTATACTTGACCCACCCACCAAATCTACTTTGCAGAATACCAATGATTTGCGATCCGAGCAGTTTCTCAGATCTGTTGAAACGCGTAATGCTCTCGTCGATATACAGGACAAGACTCAAATGGATTTTTATCTGCCCGGAGAGGGCTGGATAAGAGGCAAAATTGAGGTGGTCCCGAATTGAAGATTATTTCTCACCGAGATAATCCTTATCTTTATTGAAAATCAAAACACATGAAAGTAAACGCATATGCGGCCAATGAGCCCAAAGGGAAACTTGAGAATTTCACCTATGAAATGGGTGAAATCGGTTCCGAGGAAGTCGATATTAAAGTAGCCTATTGTGGAATTTGCCATTCCGACCTGAGCATGATCAACAACGAGTGGGGAATGACTCAATACCCAATAGTTCCAGGTCATGAGATTGTTGGGGAAGTAGTCGCTGCAGGTTCGGCTGTAAAAAATGTAAAGGTAGGAGATCATGTCGGTCTGGGATGGTTTTCAGCCTCCTGTATGAGCTGTGATCAGTGCATGGACGGCTCCCATCATTTGTGTTCTCAAGGTGAGGCCACGATCGTGGGAAGGCATGGAGGGTTTGCAGATTATGTTCGCGGTCATTGGTCATGGGCCATCCCGCTTCCGGAGCAAATTGACATGAGCAAGGCCGGACCTCTCCTGTGCGGAGGGATCACCGTTTTTAACCCGATCATTCTCGCCGAGGTAAAACCCACCGATACGGTCGGTGTAATCGGAATAGGGGGTCTGGGGCACATGGCCTTGAAATTCCTAAAGCACTGGGGGTGCGAAGTGATAGCCTTCAGTTCAAATCCGGATAAAAAACAACAGATCCTGGATATGGGAGCGAGTCGCGTTGTCAATTCAAGATCTCCCGAAGAACTCGAAAGCATAGCAGGCAAACTTGATTTTATTCTCAATACAACCAATGTCTCGCTGGACTGGAATTCCTATTTGACCACGTTGGCTCCGAAAGGAACGCTACACACAGTGGGTGCCGTTTTGGAGCCCATGGCCATTCCTGCGTTCAGCCTCATAGGTGGCGAGAAGTCTGTAGCCGGAAGTCCTTTGGGTAGCCCGGCGCTTACACGAACCATGCTGGAGTTCTGTGTGCGGCATGATATCTATCCCACGGTAGAGGAGTTTCCTATGGATGAGGTAAATGAGGCCATGGCCCATCTGGAAGAGGGTAAAGCGAGGTACAGAATCGTTCTCAAGAATTGATAAATTTTTTGTAATTTTTGACCTTATTTTTAATTCATGCTATATCAACACATTAATTAACCCAAATTTTAATCCCCTATGAAAAACCTTAAAAAACATCTGCCATTTTTCTTTCTACTCTTGTTCACGTCGTATTTCTCGTACAGTCAAAACCCGTCTCGTGACCTCCAGGACATCGTTGGAGCCAAAGGAAGGGATGCAGAATACTCTTTCGAAAGTAAGGGCTATGTACACATCAAAACGACTAAATCAGGATATCACTCCTATTCCAGCTGGTGGAACCCAAGCAAAAGAAAATGCGTCACCTCTCATTTGACAGATGGTCGAATCCAGTCTGTTGTTGATGTTCCTCCTTTCGATTGCAACAAATCTGCCGAAGGAGGTTATAGCTCATCATACAATTCATATCATCACGATTCGCAACACCATAAAAATTATTCACATTATGACAACAGGGATCGCGAAGTGGCTTTTGAAAGAGGTCACAATGATGGAATACACAACAAAGCCTACCACAACATCTACACGGACTCGAATATGATAGAGGGCTATGCAGAAGGCTATCAATCAGGAGTGAAGCAGCGGGGCTACAACACATATCATCATTCAGGAAATGGTGGTTACAAGTCACACGCAAGGGTAGATGACCTGGTTGGACTGCCTGTGGACTCAGCCGCTGAACGTATGGGTTCTCGTGGCTTTAAGGAAGTGAATCAGTTTAAACATGATGGCAAAACACACAGGGTTTACTACAACAGAGATACCGATCAATGTGTTGATGTCAGAGCCATGCATGGCAAAGTAGGCCGCGTAGAGAATTCAACGCGTTGTAATCGATAACAGAGATTCGAAACTGGACTTTTAATTATTCTAAACTAATTTCCTCGTATGAAAAACATTTCGAAAAACATGTCGCTTCTCATCTGTCTGATTGGCATTCTGACAATGAGTTACGGCCAGAACCCCTCCCGAGATCTTCAGGATCTCGTCGGAGAAAAAGGCAACTATGCTGAGATGGATCTTGAAAAAAGAGGTTATGTTCATATAAAAACAGATAAGTCCGGATATGATGTCTATTCCTCTTGGTGGAATTCCAGCAAGAACAAATGCGTAACCTACCACTTGTCTGACGGCAAAGTTAAGTCTGTTGTGGATGTTCCACCAGCTGACTGTAACAAGTCTTCAAGTCACGGACATTCCCGAACAGATGACCTCGTGGGCCTCTCGGTGGAGGTGGCTGCTGAGCGCATGAGTTCCAGAGGTTTTGTTCAAGTGGATAAATTCAAAAAAGACGGCAAGACGCACCGAATTTATTTCAATCGGGATACTCGACAGTGTGTAGACGTGCGATCCATGCATGAAAAAGTAGGTCATGTGGAAAACTCAACGCGCTGCAATTAAAATCCCCAATGTGCTATCGCACGGGGATTACTTCGTGATCCATTGCTGACGCACGGGGATTACTTCGTGATCCCTGAAAGACCACGACTGCAATTAAAATCCCCAATGTGCTATCGCACATTGAGGGATTTTTTTATTCGCTACGCTTTTGAGCGAGCTCAACGCGTTCCGAATAAAAAAATCCCGATGAACTTCGTTCATCGGGATTTTGATTGATGTGGGCAAAGAGGGATTCGAACCCCCGACCCCCTGGGTGTAAACCAGGTGCTCTGAACCAACTGAGCTATTTGCCCGTCGCGCCCCTTTCGGTAAGCAGGTGCAAATATAATCCAGTTTTTTATTCTGGCCAATATTTTTTATTCAAATTTTAGGGTGTTTTCAGCGGCTGATAACTCCTGAAAGAGAGACCTCTCAAAGCGGCATTTCGGCTACGACAAAAGTACTGCCTCCTGCATAAACCAGGTCTTTCGGACCCGCGCTTGCAAGCGCAGCTGAATAGGCCTGACCCACACCCTCAAAGCACTGTCCCTTCAATCCATATTTTTCGGCATTTTGCAAAAGCACCTCTGAATCCAGACCCCTGGGGATATCGGGCCGGCAAAAATAATAGTTGGCATCACCTGGAAATAAGGGCAAAACCGTATCGAGATCCTTGTCATTGACGAAGCCCAGGACAAAATGTAGTGCCTTGGCACCTTCTTTCATAACCTGATCCAGCACCAACTCCAGGCCCTCCCGATTGTGTGCCGTATCGCATATTACTTTTGGATTTTCGCGAAGAACTTGATACCGACCCTTTAGGCCCGTGTTATCAATAACGTGAAGGAGACCGTCCCGAATATGAGTTTCCGAAATTTCAAATCTTTCCTTTTGGAGAAGTTCTATGGTTTTCAATGTGGTTTGGAGATTCTTCTTCTGATAACTTCCGACAAGATCGGTTTCAAATCGAGAATTGTGCTCCTGGTCAGCTACTACCAGTGGCGCCTGCCTGTCTGCAGCCAATTTCTCGAACACCGGTAACGTCTCTTCCTGCGCCTCACCAATCACAACAGGAACTCCCGGTTTGATTATCCCTCCCTTTTCAAAAGCTATTTCAGGAAGGGTCTCTCCGAGGAACTGCGTATGGTCCAACCCGATGTTGGTTATGACAGAAACAAGGGGCCGTAGAATGTTGGTCGAATCCAGACGACCTCCCAGGCCGACCTCTACAACCGCAATATCTACCTTCTTGCGAGCAAAATGATCAAAGGCCATTCCGACGGTAAGTTCAAAAAATGAAAGACTGTGCTGCTCGAGAAAATTCTTGTTTGCCTTTACAAAATTCACCACCTCTTCCTCAGAGATCATTTGACCATTGACTCGAACTCTTTCCCTAAAGTCTTTAAGGTGCGGTGAGGTATAGAGCCCTACCTTGTAACCCGCTTCCTGAAGAACTGAGGCGATCATATGACTTGTCGACCCTTTGCCATTGGTTCCGGCAACATGAACGCTGGGATATTGACTTTCAGGTTTACCGAGGTGTTTGGAAAATGCGATGCTGTTGGTCAGGTCCTTTTTTAGCGCCGGGCCACCCTGACGCTGGTACATTGGCAAACGGAAATACATCCAGTCGAGGGTCTGCGAATAATTCAAGGCTATTCAGATAAAGAGAAGTTGTAAATGATCAGACCCACCTGCTTGGCCGGGGCTTTGCTGTCGGGGTTGAATTTGGTTTGCATCGCGGCTTCTTTCGCTCGGTTCAACAAACAGGAAGTTCGAGTTCGTGGTACCTTTGGCTCCGGACTGGGCCGAAATCACCTTGCCGTTTTGATCCACCGAAATAGTGACCACCACTTTCCCCTCTTCATTACAGTCATATTCGGGTATAGGTCTTGTAAGAGCCCTTCGGTTGCCCAATCGGTAATTTCCACCACTTCCGTCTCCGCCAATACCATAATAGCCGCTGGCATTTGGATCCCCGGTTTCTTTGCCTTTGTCACCAGGCTTATTGTCATCGCCTTCACCTCCATCAGCATTTCCATTGCCGTCGCTATAACCTCCCATCAGGGCATCGACACCCTTTCTTTTGGCTTCCTGGGCCTTTCTTTCTTGTTCCCTACGCTCGTTCTCCTCACGGATTTTGCGTTGACGCTCTTCCTCTGCTTTTCTTTCGGCCTCAGCTTTTCGTTCAGCTTCAGCTTTTTTCCTGGCCTCTTCCTTTTTTCGGGCTTCTTCTTTCTTCCGGGCCTCTTCTTTTTCTCTTGATTCTCGGATCTTACGTTCTTCCTCGGCTTTTTTGATCGCAAGGGCCTCAGCGGATTCCTGGGTCATGAGTTCCTCGGATTCAGCAGGCTCCGAAGCTTCTTCACTTTCGGATTCAGCAACCTCCGCTGTCTCTTCGACGGCTTCCTCCACCATTTCCTCCTCGACCTCCTCGACCTCTTCGGCCGGTTCGGATTCACTTTCAGAAGACGCCGCAGGTTTCAGGGCCTCTGTAGGCTGAACGTTGCCGCTTCCAACATCAGAAGTTCCAAAATTAACTGCAATCCCGTATTCGATGGGTGGATCAAAATATGTCAACCCAAACACGAACATGATGATCAGCATAAGCACCCCGATCAAGGTCGTGTAAAAGGCAGATTTTCTTTTATGTTTTGTATCCAGGAAAGCCATGGGCTGTGCGTCTCAACGCTTATTTTCACATGAATTTACTTCGGTCTTACGGCGAGCACCACTTTTATCTTGTTTCTATTGGCGATATCCAGGACCTTGACGGCCTTTTCAATCGGGACCCCCTCTTCGGCCCGTAAAACAATAGTCGGATCCTCACTGTCTTTCAAGATGTTCAGCAGGTAGCGCTCAATTTCTCCTTCGCTGACTTTTTGACGGTCGACGTAAAAGTCAAGTTTGCGTGTAATGCTAACCGCTGTTGATTTATTATTTTCTGTCTTTCCCTGAGCCTTTGGCAACATGATATCCAATGCGTTTACAGTGACCAGGGTCGATGTCAACATAAAGAAGATCAACAACAGGAACACAATGTCTGTCATTGATGACATGTTAAAATTCGGATTGACCTTATTTCTTCCTCTTATCTCCATGGGCTTACCTCCTTAAACAGGTTCATTCAGAAGGTCGAGGAACTCCAGGGAGTTGGCCTCCATTTGGTACACCACCTTATTCGTCCTTACAATGAGATGGTTGTAAGCGATATAAGCAATGATACCCACGATCAGACCTGCCACGGTAGTGGTCATGGCAGTGTACAACCCGTCGCTCAGCATCTTGATGTCGATCTGACCGCCAGAATTGGCGATCTCATGTATGGCCACGATCATTCCGATCACGGTTCCCAGGAAACCGATCATTGGAGCCGCACCGGCAATGGTAGCTAAAACGGCTACGTTCTTCTCCAGTTTGTATATCTCCAGTTTCCCTGCATTCTCTATAGCCGTATTGATGTCATCGAGCGGCTTGCCAATTCTGGAGATTCCCTTTTCAATCAATCGCGCCACCGGACTTCGGTTATTCTGACTTAAAATTTTGGCTGCCTCCAGATTTCCACTTGAGATATTGTCACGAATCTGATTCATGTAGTTCTTATCAATCTTAGACGCTGCCTTAATCGCAAGAAATCGCTCAAAGTAGATATAGAGACCTACCATGAGAAGTACAAAAAGCAAGGCAATGATGATTTGACCTCCGACGCCTCCTTCCATGATCAGGTTAAAAATGGATAGCGTCTTCTCTTCAGATACCACCTCTTCTAATAGTTCGGGGTCGGCACTGGCATCCTGCAGTAAAAATAATGACATATTAGCTAATTAATGAGTATTCAATCGTAACGATCCCACCGGGGTTAAATTGCCCCAAAAATGTGAAAATTTACTTAAAATTCTAAAGTAGAATTCTCATGAACATGAAAGTCACAGCTCCTGCTAAAAATCCGAGCAGGGCAAGCAGCGAAATCTTCTTGAGATACCAGAAGAAATTGATCTTCTCCATACCCATGGCAACAACTCCTGCAGCCGATCCAATGATCAGCATGCTTCCCCCTGTTCCTGCGGAATAGGCTATAAAATGCCACAATGGGCTGTCTGTCGGGTCAGCGAACATTCCTAAACTCGCAGCTACAAGCGGAACATTATCAATCACAGCTGATGCCACTCCCATGATTAAAACAACGAGATCAGAGACCTGGGTACCTGACCCCTGAAGCTCAGTTCCCAACATAGGTATAGTCTCGGTGAGACCTCCCGCAAAACGGAACAGAACTCCCAGAGATTCGAGGGCTGCAACTGCCATCAAAATACCCAGAAAGAACAATATGCTGGGCATTTCAATGCCGCTCAAAGCCCTGTGAACAGGACTGTGATGCGAAGACTCATCGGATTCGTGGTCTATACTTGTGAAACTGATTCGCGTATTGGAGTACAATTCACCGAAAGTCGCTACAACCGCAAGCGAAAGCATCATCCCTACATAAGGGGGCAAATGAGTTACTGTCTTGAAAATAGGAACAAAAATGATCGCACTAAGACCCAGATAGAGCATGATCTTGCTGTACTGATCCACCGTATCCGTTTCGTCTTCCTCAACATCCGGTATCGTGCCTTTGAATGCCGGTAATCTCGAAGCTATAAGTGCAGGAACAACCATACAAACCAATGATGGGATAAAGAGGTATTTGATTAGATTGACCGTTGTCACCTTATCTCCGATCCAGAGCATGGTAGTAGTTACATCCCCAATCGGTGACCAGGCCCCTCCCGCGTTGGCGGCGATGATAATCAAACCGGCAAACCAGAGTCGATCCTCTCTCGTCCTGATGATCTTTCTCAAAATGGTGATTAAAACGATAGTTGCCGTCAGGTTGTCAATGATAGCCGATAGTATGAAGGCCAGAATCGAAAAGATCCAAAGTAGGCGAACACGACTGTTCGTGCGCACAAAGTCCTTGATTGTAGAAAAGCCATTGAAATAATCAATGATCTCAACAATGGTCATCGCACCAACCAGAAAGATTAGAATTTCAGAGGTCTTGCCCAAATGATGAAGGAGAATCTCCTCGAGATGTGACTTTTCAAGTTGCAGCAATTCCGTATTGACTTCAAAAACGGGAAGATGAGCAAGGGAAATAATGGCCCAACTCACTGCCATCATTCCCAACGCCGGAATCAGCTTGTCAATTTTAAGATTGTGTTCAAGTGTTATGGCTAAGTATCCGAGAATGAAAATGGCGATAACAAGAGTCTCCATAGTATGTTTTTAGGTTTTTCGGTGGTTTGAGCTGACTAATATAGTAATTTAAAGCTTCCTTGCGATGGGAATTTCTCCAAAAAATCATTGTATGGATAAGGTACAAACCAACCTCAACCAATCAATTCCTGAAGAGCAATCTCAAAAGCTGTTTTGCAAATATCCGTTTTGTACGGATGCAAATGATGTGCTTTTTCAAGCGCCTCCCGAATGGTAGCAGAAGTATCCCCGAATATCTCGCTGTCTTTCATCGGCAGATCCACCTTGGTCTCCATCAGGTAGGCAAACAGCCGTGCTATCCCACAGTTCGATATGAAATCTGGCAAAAGGCTGACTTTCTGATCCGTGTATTCCATGATCGGACCGAAAAAAATCTCCGTGTCGGCAAATGGCACATTGGCTCCCGGTGAAATAACCTCAAGACCCGCGTCGATCATTTGGTCGACCTGCTTGCGCGTAACCAGCCTTGAAGCGGCCGCAGGAATGAAGATTTCTGCTGACAACTTCCAGATTCGTTCATTCATCTCATCGAATGGAATCATGTCTTCGGTCACCAACATGTTACCTCTCTTGTTCAGAAACATGGTTCGGATCTCCTCATTGTCAAAACCTTCCTCCCGAATCACGCCACCGGCCCGATCGATGATTCCTACGATTTTCGCACCGAGCCTGGTCAGGTAAAATGCGGCTGCCGAACCCACATTCCCGAATCCCTGTACAATGGCCTTTTTGCCCTCGATGCTGCCTCCGTAAATATCGTAGTAGTGCTTGACGGCCTCAGCAACTCCGTATCCCGTCAGCATATCCGCAATCGTGTATTTCTTGCTCAAATCGGGTGAGAAGTTCTCATCTTCGATCACCTTGATCACTCCGTGGCGCAGCTGACCGATGCGATTGATCTTTTCGGCTTCGGTAGGCCTGAAATGTCCGTTGAACACTCCCTCCTGCGGATGCCAGACCCCACTGTTTTCAGTGAGGGGAATCACATCCTGGATCTCGTCCACGTTCAAATCTCCACCCGTGCCGTAATAGTGCTTCAACAGAGGCGTGACTGCTTTGTACCACCTTTCCAGCACTCCTCGTTTTCGAGGATCACTGGGGTCAAAGTTAATCCCCGACTTGGCTCCTCCAATCTTGGGTCCGGAAACAGTGAATTTCACCTCCATGGTTTTGGCCAACGAAAGAACCTCGTTCATGTCCAAACCCTTCCGCATGCGTGTGCCTCCTCCGGCCGCACCTCCCCGCAAGGAATTGATCACGGTCCAACCCTCGGCTTCTGTTTCGCGATCTCGCCAATGGAAGACTATTTCTGGTGGCTTGTTCTCATATTTCTTTAGAAGATCTTTCATCTGTTGTTCTGTTATTAATGTTTATTCATTCATATACTCGGATTCGAACCTGATTCATACCCGATAGACAACCCCGCTACTGTGGTCTTTTTTTGCTCCGGTGACACTCCTTAGACAATTTACCTCATTTTGTTGTTTCAAAAGCCCGAGAAAGGCAAAAATCAGGGCCTCCTTAAACTCTATGATCTCACGATCAGGTATCACAATCTCTGCCGAACTGTGAGAATCAATTCTCTGAATCAAAAAATCATTGAAGGCTCCGCCGCCTGTCACCAGTACGGAAGGCTCTTGAATTTGCTCTTTCTCAACAGCCTTGTTCAAGACCTCTGAGATCTGTATCGCGGTATGCTCTGCATAGGTGCGCAAAAGGCTATTGAGGTCCAGCTCATACTTTTCAATGATCGGAAGCACAGTGCCGACCACAAATTCGTAACCGAGCGACTTCGGATGTTCCATAGCGTAAAACGGAAGCTCATTGAGTTCAAGAAGAAGCTCTTTATCAAGCTTGCCTTCGGATGCCATTCGTCCACCGTCATCATATTCGAATCCTGAGCGCCTTGTGAAGTGGTTCAGCACAATGTTGGCAGGACAAATGTCATAGGCCCTTCTAACCTCCCCCTCCCTGTAAGACACATTGGCAAATCCCCCTAAATTGAGGCAAAAATCATACTCGGCAAATAGCAGGTCGTCCCCGATCGGTACCAACGGAGCTCCCTGCCCACCCAGCGCCACATCCTGAACCCTGAAGTCGCAGATCACTTTGAGTCCGGTTTCGGCGGCAAGAACACTGCCCTGACCTATCTGTAGGGTAAAACCGCGTTCGGGTTGATGGAAAATGGTATGCCCGTGCGAGGCCAGAAAATCAATTTTTTCAAGGGAGAAACGCTCCTTGAACTCACTGACGCATTTTGCCAGATAGCGTCCGTAGTCAACGTTGAGCGCAGTGAGATTCTCTCCATTTTCATCAAAGGCATGCTGCAGGCGTTTTTTCCATTTTTCTGAATAAGAGGTTGATTCCGTTTGCAATATCTCAAATTTATAGCCTTTATCAAGGGAAAATTTAACATATGCCAAATCTACTCCATCCAGAGAAGTGCCGCTCATCAGACCTATGCAATGCCAGTTTGTGTTTGTCATAATCACGTAAAATTACGAATTGATTCTGAGAATTTCCGTATCTTTGAGCAATTGAATCGCATTTAATAAACCCAAGTTTTTTATGGATTTTACCCTCAGTGAAGAGCAGCTCATGATCAGGGACGCGGCGCGGGATTTTGCCCGTACCGAACTATTGCCCGGAGTCATTGAAAGAGACGAAAAACAAGAGTTCCCCAAAGAACAGATCAAAAAAATGGGTGAACTCGGATTCATGGGTATGATGGTCGACCCAAAATACGGCGGCGGCGGCATGGACACCGTATCTTATGTCCTTGCCATGGAAGAGATTTCAAAGGTCGATGCCTCGGCATCTGTAGTTATGTCAGTGAACAACTCCTTAGTATGCTGGGGATTGGAAACTTTTGGAACCGAAGATCAGAAAGAGAAGTACCTGACGCGTCTTGCTACGGGAGAGATTATTGGAGCCTTCTGCCTGAGTGAACCCGAAGCGGGGAGCGATGCGACGTCTCAAAGAACCACCGCCAAGGACATGGGAGACCATTACCTTGTTAACGGAACCAAGAACTGGATAACCAACGGCAGCAGTGCAAGTGTCTACCTGGTCATTGCACAAACGGATCCCGAAAAGGGGCACAAAGGAATCAACGCACTGATCGTGGAGAAAGGACTCGAAGGGTTCGAAATAGGTCCCAAGGAGAATAAGTTGGGCATCCGCGGATCTGACACGCACTCTCTGATGTTCAACAATGTGAAAGTTCCCAAAGAAAATAGAATCGGTGAAGACGGCTTTGGTTTTTCTTTCGCCATGAAAACCCTGGCAGGGGGTAGAATTGGCATTGCTGCACAAGCTTTAGGAATAGCCTCAGGTGCCTACGAGCTGGCTCTGGAATACTCAAAACAGCGCAAAGCCTTCGGCAAAGAGATCAGTAAACACCAGGCCATAGCCTTCAAATTGGCAGATATGGCCACCGAAATAGAAACCGCCCGACTGCTTTGTATGAGAGCCGCCTGGGACAAGGATCAAAAGAAGAATTACGACAGATCCGGTGCCATGGCTAAGCTTTATGCCGCTGAAATGGCCATGAGAAACACAGTGGAAGCCGTTCAGATTCACGGGGGCTACGGTTATGTCAAAGAGTACCATGTCGAACGCTTGATGCGGGATGCAAAAATTACCCAGATCTACGAAGGCACTTCGGAAATACAGAAAATAGTAATCTCTAGAGGACTTTTAAAAGACTAACAGGAAATCATTTATGGCTAAGGTTTTGATTTCCGGAGGAACGGGTTCCATAGGCACTTTGATGGCCGAATTTCTTCATAGGCAAGGTCATGAGGTTGGCCTTTTGAGCCGGTCGAAGCGGAATGACGGAAACTTCAAAAGCTACCAATGGAATATCAAAGAGAACTATCTCGATCCGGAGGCACTCCAATCCTGTGAATACATCATCCACCTGGCAGGAGCCGGTATAGCGGATAAAAAATGGACCGCTGAGCGCAAAAAGGAGATCATCGAAAGTCGGGTTTCGAGTACAGATCTTCTCTACAACAAGGTCAAAGAACACAAGACAGCCCTAAAAGCCTTTATCTCAGCATCTGCGGTAGGCTATTATGGCCAGGTGACCGTGGATCAAATTTTCACCGAAAAAGACAAATCGGCCAATGACTTTGTAGGTAAAACCTGTTTTTTATGGGAACAATCGGCAGAACGATTTGAAGAGCTGGGCATTCGCACGGTCAGGCTCCGCATTGGCGTCGTCCTTATGGAACAAGGAGGCGCACTTGAAAAAATAGCTCAACCCATTCGCATGGGAGCCGGAGCTCCTTTGGGTTCAGGAAAACAGTTCATCCCCTGGGTCCACGTAGATGACCTCATCTCTATATTTTACAAAGCCTTAACTGACAGCAACATGTCTGGAGCCTATAATACAGTTGCTCCGAAACCTGTAAGCAATGCCGAATTCACTCAGGTCCTTGCTCAAGTTTTGAACAAAAAGCTTTGGTTGCCAAACGTGCCTGGTTTCGTCTTAAAGATCGTCCTGGGAGAACGGGCATCCCTTGTTCTAGAAGGGAGTCGGGTCTCTTCACGAAAGATTGAGGGCACCGGTTTCGAATTTCAATACGCATCCCTCCAACCTGCTTTAAAAAATCTACTTGCGGGCTGACGAATCAATTCTCAAAAATCCAAGGATCAAATTAACATATCCACACTTTTCCTAGTGATAAAATTGATTGTTTGCATTTCTTCTATCGATTAGTTAAAATCGTTGACCTTTAAATATCAATTTTACTATTTTTGTGAAAATTCATTAAAGTATGGCGTTCGAGAAACAGGGTATGTATTTACCGGAATATGAACATGACAATTGTGGTGCAGGTTTTATTTGCAGCCTTACGGGAGAAAAGACGAATCGCATCATTCACGATGCACTTGAGATATTGATCAAGCTGGAACACCGAGGTGCAGTGAGCGCTGATGGTAAAACCGGGGATGGCGCCGGAATACTTATCGAGGTGCCTCACGCTTTCTTCAAAAAGGTGTGTGATTTTGAGTTGCCGGAACCACGGGAATACGGTGTAGGAATGATCTTCCTGCCCAAAGGAGTGAACCAGTACAAGTATTGTGTTGGCGTCCTGGAAAGAGAGATCCGTCAACAGGGCCTGAATGTACTCGGTTGGAGGGAAGTTCCTGTCAATCCTGAACATCTGGGTGAGATCGCTGAATCGACTGAGCCTTATATCCGTCAGATCTTTGTCGGAAAGAAGGAAGAAATGAGTACGGCTCAATTCAATGCCAAAATGTACGCCGCTCGAAAAATTGCGGAACACGAGATTCACAGTTCAAAACTGAAGCACCATAAACAATTTTACATTCCGAGCTTCTCTACCACTACCTTAATCTATAAAGGACTGCTGATTCCGGAAGATATTCGAAACTATTATTCGGATTTATCTGATCCTGACCTGGTAACGAGGCTCGCCCTGGTGCATCAGCGTTTTTCTACCAATACAGCACCTTCCTGGGATCTGGCTCAACCTTTCCGGTTCATGTGCCACAATGGGGAGATCAATACCTTGAGAGGAAATGTCAGCAGAATGAAGGCCCGTGAAGAACTCATGAAGAGCGACCTGTTCGGCGATGATGTCGAGCGTCTTTTTCCGATCATTCTGGATGGCAAATCAGATTCAGCCTCCATGGATATGGCCGTTGAGCTCTTGTTGATGACCGGGCGATCACTGCCTGAGGTCATGATGATGCTCGTACCGGAAGCCTGGGAAAAAGATCCGAACATGCCGGATGAGAAAAAGGCTTTTTATGAATACAACTCCTGCATTATGGAGCCCTGGGACGGACCGGCTTCGGTACCTTTTACCGATGGAAATTTCATCGGTGCCCTCCTCGACCGGAATGGCCTGAGACCATCCCGCTTCACCGTTACCAAGCAGGGGTACGTTATCATGTCTTCTGAGATTGGTGTTCTAGAGATCAAGCCTGAAGACGTCGTCCGCCATGGAAGACTGGAGCCGGGAAAGATTTTCCTGGTTGACATGAACGAGGGAAGAATCATTGAGGATGAAGAAGTCAAGAACAACGTAACCAAGAAGCATCCCTACCGCAAATGGCTCGACAAGAACCTCCTGCCACTTGCCCAGGTTCCGTATACCGGGAATCAATGCCCGGTGGAGCTCACACCGTATAAAACCAGGCAGCGTATGTTTGGGTATACCATGGAGGACATTGACACCATAATAACCCCCATGTCAAAAACGGGCAAAGAAGCGATCGGATCCATGGGAACCGACACACCACTCGCCGTCTTGTCAGAACGCAACCAGTTGCTTTACAACTATTTCAAGCAATTGTTTGCTCAAGTCACAAACCCGCCTCTTGATGGGATTCGCGAGGAGATCATCACAGACATCAGCCTCGCCATCGGAGAGGACCGAAATATTTTTGAAATAAGCCCCGAGCACTGCAAAAAACTGAAGATTCAAAATCCCGTGATCTCCAATGATGACCTTGACAAGATCAAGAACATTGAGCATCCTGATTACGAGTCAGTGGTTATCCCAATGCTTTACGATATCAAGCGTGGCTTAAATGCCCTCGAGAAGTCGCTGAACAACATCATTCTATCGGCTGAAAAGGCAGTGGATCAGGGCTGCAACATTATCATTTTGAGTGATCGGGGTGCCGACAAGGCCAACGGACCCATTCCTGCACTTCTCGCCTGCTCTTTTCTTCACCATTCGCTGAACAGTGCCAAGAAAAGGTCAAAATTCGGAATCATCATCGAATCGGCTGAACCCAGGGAACCACATCATTTTGCCACCTTATTTGGTTACGGTGCGAGTGCCATCAATCCGTACATGGTCAACGAGATCATACGGGAAAAGGTGAGAAACGGAACTATAACGGGAATCGATTCCGAAGCCGCCGTGCAGAATTTCAACAAGGCCATTGGCAAGGGAATCCTTAAGATTATGAATAAAATCGGGATCTCAACCCTTCATTCCTACAGGGCCTCCCAAATCTTTGAAATCCTTGGACTGAATTCAACCTTTACTGAGAAGTATTTCCCGAAAACAGCCTCCAGGATCGAGGGCATCGGGCTCTATGAGATCGAAAGGGAGATCTCCAAAAGACACAAAGACGCCTTCTTCAACAACAAGATCGATAAAAACCTCAAACTCGACATAGGAGGAGACTACCGCTGGAGAAGAAACGGTGAGAAACACATGTTCAATCCTACCACCGTAGCCAAGCTACAGCAGGCGGTTCGAAGCAGCAGTGCTGAAAGCTACCACGAGTATTCGAATATGATCAATGAGCAGAGTCGAAACCTGATGACCCTGCGCGGTCTTTTTGAATTCCAGAATCTCGATCCGATTCCCCTTGACGAGGTAGAGCCTTGGACCGAGATCGTGAAACGTTTCAAAACAGGAGCCATGTCCTACGGATCGATAAGCCAAGAGGCACATGAGAACCTGGCCATTGCCATGAACCGGATTGGAGGAAAGAGCAATTCAGGGGAAGGCGGTGAGGACCAGAACCGATTTCGAAAGGACCTGAACGGAGACAGCAGGAACAGCGCCATAAAACAGGTGGCTTCGGGTCGCTTTGGCGTATCCAGTCACTATCTGACCAATGCGAGCGAGATCCAGATCAAAATGGCCCAGGGCGCAAAACCTGGAGAGGGTGGTCAACTCCCTGGTGAAAAAGTTTTCCCGTGGATCGCTGAAGTGAGGAACTCCACGCCTTATGTAGGCCTGATATCTCCTCCTCCGCATCACGACATCTACTCCATTGAAGATCTGTCGCAGTTGATCTTTGACCTGAAAAACGCCAACCGGGACGCAAGAATCAATGTTAAACTCGTATCCGAAGTCGGGGTGGGAACAATCGCCGCCGGCGTCGCGAAAGCCAAAGCGGATGTCATATTGATCTCCGGTTATGATGGTGGTACTGGAGCTTCTCCACTGACCTCGTTAAAACACGCAGGACTTCCCTGGGAACTCGGAATCGCCGAGGCCCAGCAGACCCTGGTTCTGAATGACCTCAGAGGCAGGATCGTTCTCGAATGCGACGGTCAGCTCAAAACCGGACGAGACGTCGCCATTGCATGTCTCCTCGGGGCAGAAGAATTCGGCTTTGCTACGGCTCCGCTCGTGGCCTCAGGATGCATCATGATGCGTAAGTGTCACCTGAACACCTGTCCTGTCGGAATAGCAACGCAGGATCCTGAATTGAGAAAGAATTTTAAAGGCACCCCGGAGCACGTGATCAATTTCATGTACTTCGTTGCTGAAGAGCTGCGAGAAATCATGGCCTCTCTTGGATTCCGCAGTGTGGAGGAGATGATCGGTCAGTCTCAGAAAATCAATGCGCGCAAGGCCATCGATCAATACAAAGCACAGGGAGTTGATCTTTCTGCAATTTTGTATCAGCCGGCAGATTACCATGAGAGAACCATCAGGAACATAGAACAGCAGGTACATGATCTGCACGACGCCCTGGACTTCGAAATTCTCCAGGATGCGCATCCTGCCGTCTATCGAAAAGAAAAAATGAGCCTCGACTATCCGATCCACAATACCGATCGATCGGTGGGTGCCATTTTGAGCAATGAAATCTCAAAGATTTACGGCGCGCATGGCCTTCCGGAAAACACGCTTATCCTCAATTTTGAAGGATCCGCGGGTCAGAGTTTTGGGGCCTTTGCCACCAATGGTCTTACCATGAAGATTTTGGGCAACTCCAATGACTACCTCGGCAAGGGTCTCTCAGGAGCCACCCTGATCGTCAAGAAACCCGAGGCAGCAGATTTCAAAGCCGACGAGAATATCATTGTAGGTAATGTCTGCTTCTATGGAGCCACAAAGGGTAGAGCTTTTATCAATGGGGTTGCTGGAGAACGATTCTGCGTGAGAAACTCTGGGATCACAGCTGTCGTGGAAGGCGTCGGAGACCACGGATGTGAATACATGACGGGCGGAAAAGTGATCGTCATCGGAAAAACAGGTAGAAACTTTGCCGCAGGCATGAGTGGTGGGACCGCTTTTGTCTTTGACCCGGATAAGAGCTTCAGAAATTCAAAGTGCAACCTGGAAATGGTTGAACTCGAAACGATGAGTGATGAAGAATCCATGGAAGTCTTCAGCCTGATCAAAGATCATTATCACGCCACGGAAAGTGCAAAGGCATTGAACCTTCTTGAGAATTGGGAAGAGGCGAAGACATCTTTCGTTAAAATAATGCCGACCGAATACAAACGTGCTCTCAAGCGCCTGGCCGAAGAGCAAAACGTAAAACAAACTGTTTGAACATGGGAAAAATAACTGGATTTAAGGAGTTCGAGAGAGTTGATGAGAAGAACAGACCTGTTGGACAGCGAGTAAAAGACTATAAGGAGTTTACAATTCCGCTGAAAGAAGAGGATCTGCAAAAGCAGGGCTCAAGGTGCATGGATTGTGGAATCCCCTTTTGCCATAGCGGATGCCCGCTTGGAAACCTGATTCCGGATTTCAACGACCTTATTTATCGTGGGGAATGGAAGAAAGCCCTGGAGATTCTGCACTCGACCAACAACTTCCCGGAATTCACCGGACGTCTCTGTCCGGCTCCCTGCGAAAAGGCTTGCGTCCTGGGTCTTATTGAGGATCCGGTCTCTATCGAGAATATTGAAAAGAACATCGTGGAGAAAGGATTCAGCGAAGGTTGGATCGTGGCAGACCCACCCAAGGAAAGAACCGGAAAAAAGGTAGCCGTCGTCGGCTCGGGGCCAGCGGGTCTGGCCGCCGCTCAGCAACTGAACCGGGCAGGTCATCTGGTTACCGTCTTTGAAAGAGATGATGCTATCGGAGGTTTGCTGAGATATGGAATTCCGAATTTTAAAATGGAGAAGGAAGTCATTGATCGACGCGTGAAAATCATGGAAGAAGAAGGCATAGACTTCCAAACCAATACCAATATCGGAGTCAATTATGACGTAAAGGAACTGGACCAGTTCGACGGTGTGGTCCTCTGTGGTGGAGCAACAGTTCGAAGGACCTTGCCCACAAAAGGTGCTGACGCCAAGGGTGTTGAACAGGCCATGGATTTCCTGACACAACAGACCAAAAGCATTTACGGAATAGACTTTGACCAGGAGCCTATCAGTGCTAAAGGGAAAAATGTAATTGTCATCGGAGGAGGCGACACGGGTTCGGACTGCGTTGGAACCTCAAATCGACAGGGAGCCAAGTCGGTCACCAATTTCGAGATCATGCCCAGACCACCTGTAGAGAGAAGCGAAACCACTCCCTGGCCCTACTGGCCCTTGCAGTTAAGGACTTCCTCTTCTCATGAAGAAGGCTGTGAGCGTGATTGGTTGATCAACACCAAGGAGTTTCTCACCGATGCAGACAACAACCTTACCGGTGTCGTCACCGTGGAGGTTGAATGGAAGAAAATTCCCGGTCAGAGGCCCGAACTCATAGAGAGAAAAGGAACAGAGAAGGCCTGGCCCTGTGAACTTGTGTTGTTAGCCCTTGGATTCACAGGTCCTGAAAAGACGCTCAGCGAACAGCTCGGGTTGGAACTTGACGGGCGCAGCAACTATAAAGCTTCGAACTACCAAACCAATGTTCCCCACATTTTTACAGCTGGAGACATGAGAAGGGGGCAATCCCTTATCGTTTGGGCCATCAATGAAGGACGTGAAGCTGCTCGTGAAGTCGACCTCTTTCTTATGGGAGAAAGCAACCTTCCGACAAAAGGAGGTGGTGATCTTCCTTCTGTTTAATTATTAAACACCATATTGAATTCAAAGCATCAACATGATCCCTCAAAGTGTTGATAAGTTCTCTTCGATTCGTAATATTTTCTTTTTCAGGAACTAATAGTTAAGATTCTCTTCAGAATTGCCACCTACTTTTGTCGCAGAATAAAGGATAAGACTATCCAAACGAATAAAAACTAAACGTAAACTATTAAATTCAACTAAAATGAAAAGGATCCTTGGACTTTTGATCGTGACAGTGCTGGTCACTTCATGTGTATCAAAGAAAAAGTATGTGCAATTGGAACAAAATCTAATTGACACAAAGGGAGAATTGCAACAAACTACTCTTGAAAAAGAAGAGCTGGAAACCAAAATGGCTGCTATCGAGAAGCGCGTTGAGATCTACAATGCGAACATCAATTCGCTGCAATCTGAAAACGCTACGCTTCAAGCGAGCAATGATCAGAAAATGGAATTCCTCGATGACAATTCTGCAGTTATGTCTGCCAACATGAAAGCTAACCTGGACGCGACATTGGCTCAATTGCCAGCAGAGGAGCTTGCAGGAGCGAAAACTCTTAAAGACTCAATGAACATCGCAATTGCTCACAACCTGAAAAAGTCAATTAGCGAGTCTAACATGGAAAATGACGGAGACATCAACGTAGGCATAGACCAGACCGTTGTTATGATCTCAGTAGCTGACAGCTTGCTTTTCCGTTCAGGAAGTTATAATGTAAGCTCAAAGGCAAGTCCTTTGCTTTCAAAACTGGCTGACGTAATCAACGCTGAGCCAAGCATCGACGTTATGATCGAAGGGCATACAGACAGTAAAGGTATTCACACGGAAGAAATCGTTGACAACTGGGACCTCAGTGTCAAAAGATCAACGGCGATTGCTCGTATCCTTCAGAACAAATACAAAGTTGACCCTGCTCGTTTGATTCCTGCAGGAAGAAGCAGCTACGTGCCATTGACAGACAACTCTACCTACAAGAACAGAGCGAGAAACAGAAGAACCAACATCATCATCATGCCAAACCTCAATAAATTCTTTGCCCTGATGGCTGAAGAAGAGGTTGTGAGCCTTGAGGAATAATCCTCTTGACATGAGAAGATGAGATTCTCACAAAAATTAAAACCGGGCCAGCGCCCGGTTTTTTTTATGCCCATAAAAAATCCGGAATAGATGAATTACTATTCCGGACTTTCCCACTAACTAAAACTAAAAACTAATCAACATTGTCATGTAAAAATGAGTTATTCGATCTCAATTGGATATCGTCGTTCTCATCTGTTCCCAAACTCATTCTGGATTTATTGTTGTCGGCCTCAGAGGATGATGGCACCTCTCTGAGATCCACTCCCATTCTCTTATAAGCAGGCTCGTTCTCAATCTCATCAATGCTGTGATTCAGCTTGTTTATAAACTTGTAATTGAAGTCCTTCATCTTTTTCCTTCTCAACTCGGCCCGATCCTTCAACTCGGCTATGGTCAAATTCAGAGGTGAGATATCATTGTCATCACTGATGGCTTCCTCAACATTATTCTCAATGGGTTCTGATCGGGTTACCTTGAGCTCAAAGTTCAGGTTCTCATCTTCATTCTCCTCTTCTGCGGCCGATTTCAGGGCATTGATCTCGGGAGCAAACTCCTCCTCCAGGCTATGGCGCACAACTTCCTCATCCGAGGGTTGAATGGGCTTAGGTTTCCGAACAGGATTCGGTTTTATGTGTTCCAAACCGACAATTTCAATGTCATTGATATTGATGGCTTCTAACGTGTTTGCAGGAACAGGTTCCTTTTTAGATTTTTGAATCGGAAGATCAAATGTGAATGAAAACTGATTCTCGCTATCTTCCTCATCCGATTCTACAATCTCAGCTTCCCTGACAGTCATATTTTTGATTTCGAAATCCATCTCATCACTGGGAGCAGGGCTAACCTCCTGGTTAACCTCCTGGCTAACCTCCTCTATGTGCCGAGTCATTTCAAAAGACTCCATGCTCCTTTCTTTCGTGGGAGTCGCCTCTGTGTTGGAAATTTCTTCCCTCGTCGGAGTTACATCCGACGCTGGAGGAGCTTGTACAGATGGAGTCGGTGTCTCGAACGGAGTTTGTTCGGGGGAAACGGTTTCGTATTCCACCTGAATGCTGTCGGTCTCATCCATTTCGAGGGTATGAACCACTCGTGTCTCCTTTTCTTCAACTTTGGGTTTCTCCTCAAGCTTTACGGGCTCAGGAGCAGAACGATCCTCTTCCAGGCGGTGTACGATCTTTTTCGAATCGAGCTTTGAGATTTCATTTTGTTGCTCCGGATTGAAACCAGTAGCAATAATTGTGACAGCTATGGCATCACCAAGAGAATCATCCTCGCCGACACCCATGATGATGTCGACATTGGTCTTGGCCTCAGACTGTATATAGTCATTAATCTCACCAATCTCATCGATGGTGACCTCCGAAGTTCCGGAAACAATGAGTAACAAGACATTCTTCGATCCTTCAATCTTATTGTCGTTGAGAAGGGGTGAATCCAGTGCCTTGGTGATTGCGTTCTGCGCCCGGTTAGATCCTGACGCCTGAGCGGAGCCCATGATCGCTGTTCCACTGTTTGACAACACTGTTTTCGCGTCTCGCAGGTCAATGTTTTGCGTATAGTGATGTGTGATCACCTCCGCTATTCCGGTGGCCGCAGTTGACAAGACTTCATCTGCCTTGGAGAATCCCGCTTTGAAACCCAGATTCCCATATACTTCTCTCAGTTTATTGTTATTGATGACAACAAGCGAATCCACGTGCTGACGCAACCTTCGGATTCCAATCTGTGCCTGCTCGTTTCTCATTTTTCCTTCAAAAGAAAAGGGTATGGTGACAATTCCTACCGTCAGGATGTCCAGCTCCTGCGCGATCTTAGCTATGATAGGTGCTGCTCCCGTTCCTGTTCCGCCTCCCATGCCAACGGTTATGAAGAGCATCTTCGACTTTGTGTTGAGCATGTTCTTGATATCCTCCATGCTTTCCATGGCTGATTGTTCACCGATCTCAGGATTCGCGCCGGCTCCCAAACCTTCTGTCAACGCTGCTCCCAATTGAATCTTAAAGGGCACCGGACTGCTGTTCAGGGCCTGGGCGTCTGTATTGCAAACGACAAAATCAACCCCCTTGATCCCTTTGTTGTACATATGATTGACCGCATTGGAACCTCCTCCGCCAACTCCGATTACCTTGATTACATTGGATTGGTTCTTGGGCATGTCAAACGAAAGGTTGCTAAATTCTGAACTCATAACATTAATTAGTTTTCGGGATTTTTCTTTTCCAGGTTTTTTTTGTTATTGTTATTGATATTGCTTCATCATTCGGTTCCGGGGTTGTCTGGTCTATTCCGCATTGTCGAGAAAGTCCCTGAACTTTTCACCCCATTTTTCAAATATGGTCTTCTTCGGCCCTATTCTTTCAGAGCCCGATGTCTTCAGAGAGTCATCTTCAAGCTGTCTTTGAACGCGCTCTCTCTTCTCATTCTCCATAAGCCCCTTCATCAGTAGTCCAACCACCGTCGCATATAGCGGACTTGACAACTCGGTGTCAGAATTGCTCGCGAGGTGCTCGTTCGGATAACCAATTCGAGTATCCATACCGGTAATGTATTCAACCAGCTGTTTGATGTGCTTGAGCTGTGCACCTCCACCGGTAAGGACGATTCCTGCGATCAGCTTTTTCTTGCTCTCTTCATGCCCGTAGTTCTTGATTTCCAAAAAGATCTGTTCGATGATTTCGACAACTCGTGCATGAATGATGCGCGACAAATTTTTCAACGTGATCTCCTTGGGCTCGCGTCCCCTGAGACCTGGAATTGAGACAATCTCATTGTCTTTGTTTTCTCCAGGCCAGGCCGATCCAAACTTGGTTTTAAGCAGTTCTGCCTGTTTCTCGATGATGGAACAGCCTTCTTTGATGTCTTCTGTGATCACATTCCCACCAAACGAAATAACAGAAGTATGCCGTATGATGCCATCCTTGAAGATCGCCAGATCTGTCGTACCCCCACCGATGTCGATCAGTGCCACACCAGCCTCTTTTTCCTCCTGGCTCAGCACCGCGTCTGCTGACGCAAGCGGCTCCAGTGTGATGCTTCCGAGTTGCAAGCCTGCACTTTTGATACAGCGCCCTATGTTTCGGATAGACGAAACCTGTCCGACTACCACGTGAAAATTTGCTTCCAGCCGACCCCCGTACATACCAATTGGGGTTTTGATCTCAGCCTGACCGTCAACTTTGAAATCCTGGGGAAGTACGTGAATGATCTCCTCACCAGGCAACATGACCAGCTTGTAAACCTGATTGATCAGTCGTTCTATATCTTCTTCATCAATGACCTTGTCTGAATTTGGACGGGTGATGTAATCACTGTGGTGAAGGCTCCTGATGTGCTGACCTGCAATACCCACGATCACATTTTCAATCTTCTCACCCGAGGCCGCTTCAGCCTGATCTACTGCCTCCTGAATGGATTGAATGGTCTGCGTAATATTGTTTACTACCCCTCTGTGGACTCCAAGGCTGCGTGCCTTTCCTGTTCCGAGGACCTCTATTTTGCCATAAGCGTCCTCCTTACCGACCATGGCAACAATCTTTGTTGTTCCAATGTCAAGCCCGACTGCTATGTTCTTGTTGTCCATACTGATTATTTTTCACAAACGATCTGGTCGTTGAACTTGAGGTTTATCGTTTTGTAATTCGTGTATGTGCTGTCCAACATGGTCCTATTGTAAAAAACCTTGAGTTTAGCAATTTTCTTTTCGATTCTTTGCAGGTCTCCCAAAAGTATCTTTTGTTCTCCTACCCGGGTTTTCAGCTCGTATTCGAAGTGCTCTCCTTTCTCGAGTCTGTCGATCGCGATGATCTGCTTCTTGAGGAACTCGTCTTCGTTTACAATCCGTGACAAGACGATCAAATCGTTGTCACCCCCTTCGGAAATCGTATCAGCGGTTATAGGAACTCGTGCAGAATAATTATCAGATAAGGGCATTCTCTTGCCCTGTGTATCATAATAATAGGCTTCCTTGTCACAGGCTACTCGTAAAACAGGTGTTCTTTGCTTGATTATGGCCCCCAGTTCCCCACTCAACGTCAGATAGATCTCAGCGTTTTCAACCATTTCATGGTCGCCCAAATACGTTTCCAACTGCTTCAAATTTATATTTTCTTTCGGTTGCAATTCGGAGCCGTTTAACTTTTGTATTAACAACTTATTAACCGTTTCATAGCTTACAAACAGGTTATCACCATTCTCAAAAATCACGTTGACGCCTTTCTCCGTGCGAAGGGAGCTCCTGTGTGCCGCAAAACCGTAAAGGAAAACGATCACTATGGCTAAGCCTAAGAATATTAATGTGTTGTAGTATTTTCTCATACCCATTTCTGAATTAAAACTATGACAACCCGTGAATTATCCCCTCGAAATCCAATAGATTGCCATAGTTGTCAAAGTATTTAGCACAAAATTTTACTTTACTATCTTTTCGACCTCATCCGCGATTCTTCGCGTTGCTTCCGGCAAGGCCAGTTTTTTTATGTTTTTACTGAGTTGCTGTCGCTTCTCAGGATTGTCCACAATTCCCAGAAGTACGTCTTCAAAGGAATCGAGTTCACTTTCCTTGATCATGAGAGCAGCGTCATTGTTCACCACAGACAAAGCATTTTTGGTCTGATGGTCTTCGGCCACATTGGGTGACGGGATGAACAAAACGGGTTTGCCCACGATACAGAGTTCCGATATCGTTCCCGCTCCTGCCCTGCTGATCAATACGTCTGCGGCTGCATAAAACAGATCCATGCGCTGAACAAAGGCATGCATGGTCACCCCTTTTTCCTGCCGAGCTCCTCAAACCTGTCAAAGTAAAGTTTCCCGGTCTGCCAGAGAACCTGTAACCCCTTGGCGAGCAAGGAATCAAGGTGCAGGGCAATGGTCTCGTTGATTCGTTTCGCACCGAGGCTTCCCCCAATTATTGCTATAGTTGTCTTTTTGGGATCCAACCCAAAATGCTCAAGTCCTTCAGTTCGTTTGCTCTTGATGTCCAGCAGGTCCTGTCGCACCGGGTTACCCGTCTTTATCATCTTGTCTTTAGGAAAAAACGTCTCCAGACCGTCATAGGCTACGCAGATTTTTTCTGCTTTTTTTGCGAGTAGTTTATTCGTGATCCCTGGATAGGAGTTCTGCTCCTGGATCAGACTAGGTATATTCTTCAAACTCGCCATATACAGGGTCGGACCACTGGCATATCCACCGGTTCCGATGACCACATTGGGCCTGAATTTCCTAAGAATCTTACCCGCCCTGTACAGGCTCTGCAGCAATTTGAACGGAAAACTGAGATTCTTCAGCGTCAAGCTCCTCTGAATGCCGCTTATATTGAGTCCTTCTATCTTATAGCCCAGCTGCGGGATCTTTTCCATCTCCATGCGCCCGTTGGCACCCACAAACAGGAATTCGGCATCGGGGTGCCTCGCCTTCAATTCGTTGGCAATGGCAACCGCAGGATAAATATGTCCTCCCGTGCCTCCTCCGCTGAGCAATATGTTAACCGACGGCTTCATGCAGTATATCCAAAGGGTTTTCGAGTTCTTTTTTCACGTTTTTCACTTGCTGCTCTTCATCTCTTGCACTTACGCTGAGTACAATGCCGATTGCAAAACAGGTCATCCAAATCGACGTTCCACCCGTACTTATCAGGGGCAGAGGCTGTCCTGTAACCGGGAATAGGCCCACGGCAACCGCCATGTTGATCAAAGCCTGAAAAATGATGGGCAAGCCTACGCCCAAAACCAGAAGGGTTCCGAAAATGGTCGTGGTCTTCGTTGCGATGATGACCAATCGAAAGAGCAATCCCAGGTAAAGTATTATGATCATAATGGCCCCGAGGAGACCAAACTCCTCTCCGATGATGGCGTAGATAAAATCTGAAGAGGATTGGGGCAAAAAGTTCTTCTGAACGCTTTTGCCAGGTCCTTTGCCATAGATTTCACCCGAAGCTATCGCAATTTTTGCCTTCTCTGCCTGGTAGTTGTCTTCTTCTTCCCCGGAGGCAAAATTTTCAATTCGACTCGTCCAGGTTCCCACACGGCTGTTTTTCATGGCATCCGGAAAAGCATGGGCTGAAAAAATGAACAGGGCCAGAACCAAAATCCCTGCCCCAACGATGCCCGCCAGGTATTTGATCGGGTATCCCCCCAGAAAGCATAAAATCAGAATCATAGTGAAACTAATCGCGGTTGTTGAGAAATTCGCAGGAAGTATCAGGGCGAGTACCACAGCAACGGGCACCCATAAATACAAAATACTTTCTTTGAAAAGAATCTCTTTTTCCTTGTTCCGCGACAAATACCGTGCGACATAAATCATCAGCACCACTGAGGCCAGCGTAGATGTCTGGAACCCGATGCCGACAAATGGAATTCGAATCCAGCGACTGGCATTGGCTCCTTCAATGACCGTACCCTGAGTAAGGGTATAAACCAGCAGAAGAATTACTACAGGAAGAATTAACACGGACAATCCGCTGAAGTACCTGTAGGGAATCTTGTGCGTAGCATATACGATCCCAAAACCAAGAACCAGCAACAAGGCATGCTTCACCAGATAGCCCAGCGTCGTTCCTTTGCCCGCGACGTAAACCAGGTTTGTACTGGCACTGTAGACGGGTAGAAACGAAAATAGAGCCAGCGCGCCAATAATCGCCCAGATCGTCCTGTCTCCTTTTATGTTCCTAAAAAATTCGGTCATCTTTTGAGTTCAAAGTATTAAAGTTGACGAACAGCGTGTTTGAAACGATCTCCTCTTTCCTGGTAATTCGCGTAATGCTCGCTTCCGCAGCAAGCGGGAGAAAAAAGAACGCTGTCACCCTCGTCACTCAGCTTATACGCAATCTTTACGGCTTCCTCCAGGCTATCAGTCTCAATCATAAAATCGACGACATTGGCAAAGGTGTGTATGAGATGATCGTTGTCTTCCCCGAGGCAAATAATGGCTTTGACCTTCTCGTTGACAAGGGGCAGGAGCATTTCGCAATCGCTTCCTTTTCCAACACCTCCTGCGATCCAAACCGTCTCGTTTTCCATGCTTTCCAAGGCATAGAAGGCCGCATTGACATTGCCAGCTTTGGAGTCGTTGATGTATTCCACTCCATTGATGCGCAGCACCTTTTCTAATCGATGTTCCTCACTTTCAAAATCCGAAAGGCATTCTCGTATGGTCTCCTTTCTTACCCGCATCAGGTCAGACAACGTGCTGGAAGCCATGGCATTTTTAACATTGAAGTTGGATTGATTTGCGAAGGATGAAATACTCATTGGAGTGTTATTTAAATAGTTATAGTCTTGTCTTTTTTATACTTTTTATCGCACTTTAAGTGTTAGTATTGAAATCACGGCGAGCATGATCCCAACGATCCAGAAACGCGTTACGATTTTACTTTCGTGGTAGCCCTTTTTCTGATAGTGATGATGCAGGGGAGACATCAGAAAGATTCTTCTCCCTTCACCGAATTTTTTCTTTGTATACTTGAAATACGACACTTGCAGAACTACCGACAGATTTTCTGCCAGGAATATGCCCGCCAGGATCGGAATCAAAAACTCCTTTCGGACCGAAAGAGCCAGAACCGCGATGACTGCCCCAATGGTCAGACTCCCCGTATCTCCCATGAAAACCTGGGCGGGATAGGTATTGTACCATAGAAATCCGACCAGACCACCTACGAAGGCACTTATGAAAATGGTCATCTCTCCCGATTCCGGGATGTACATCACATTGAGATAGTCTGCAAATATGATGTTACCCGACACCCAGGCAAAAATGGCCAAGCGTCAGTACGATTACCGCCGAGCTTCCTGCAGCCAGCCCATCTATGCCATCGGTCAGATTTGCTCCGTTTGAAACAGCCGTGATGATAAAGATGACAACCAGGACGAAGAGCAACCAGACGTAATTTTCGGTCCAGTCACCCATCCATTTGATCAGACTGGCATAGTCAAATTCATTGTTCTTCACAAATGGAATCGTAGTTTTTGTGGATTTATGGGCCTCGCCAAACTTATTGGTAGGCACTTGAAGTTCCAGCATTTGAGATACTTCCTTTTGGGGCAGCTTCTCCTTGACCACTACACCGGGATTGAAGTAGAGCATCAGGCCCACAAAAATTCCGAGGGTAACCTGGCCCACAATTTTAAATCGTCCTTTTAGACCGTCCTTGTTCTTTTTGAAAACCTTAATGTAGTCATCTATGAATCCGATGGCACCCATCCATAGCGTTGTGACGATCAATATGACGATGTAGATATTGTCGAGCTTAGCGACGAGAAATACAGGGACGAGCGTAGCAAGGATAATGATGATGCCGCCCATGGTAGGTGTTCCCTGCTTCTCATTTTGCCCCTCCAGACCAAGATCACGTACGGATTCTCCAACCTGCAAACGGCGCAGTTTGTCGATAATCTTACGTCCGTAAATCGTCGAGATCAGAAGCGAAAATGCAAAAGCCAGCGCCGACCGAAACGAAATGTATTGAAACAGACCGGTGCCGGGCAGGTTGTAGTTTTGATCGAGATAGTCAAAAAGATAGTAGAGCATTCCCCTTATTTGTTCATTTTGGTTAGTATTTCGCTGGTAATCTCAAAATCGTCGAAATCGAAACGTTCGTCTCCAATGATCTGATAAGTTTCATGGCCTTTTCCTGCCACAAGGATGATATCTCCTTCCCGGGCCATGGAGCATGCCGTCTTAATGGCCTGCATTCTGTCGACAATCGAGACGGTTTTCTTAAAGTTGTCTGGCTTCACACCCTCTTCCACCTCTTTGATTATGCTCTGTGGATCTTCGCTTCTCGGATTGTCTGAGGTGAAAATCACCTGATTGCTCAACGCCGAAGCGATGTGACCCATTTTGGGTCGTTTGGTCCGGTCACGATCTCCACCACATCCGACCACTGTAATGAGTTGCTCGTTATTTGTCCGTATGGAATTGATCGTCTCCAGCACATTTTTCAAGGCGTCCGGCGTATGGGCATAGTCGACTATAGCATTGACACCTCCTTCTGACAAGGCGTGCTGAAATCTGCCCTCAACATTTTCCAGCTGGCTTATAACTCTCAGGTTGTCCTGGTCTTCAATGCCCAAAAGATCCGCAACTGCGTATATCGCCAATAGGTTGTAGGCGTTAAACGATCCGATCAATCGAGTCCAGACCTCCTTACCATTGATTTGAAGCAACAAGCCTGTGAACTGGTTTTCCATGATTCGCGCCTTGTAATCAGCTTCGGTTTTGAGCGCATAACTGTATTTCGTTGCCCTGGTATTCTGAACCATTACCGGTCCGTTTTTATCATCGGCATTGTACAGTGCGAATGCATCTGCATCGAGTTGGTCAAAAAAGGATTTTTTCACATCCCGATAGGTCGCGAAATCCCCGTGATAGTCGAGATGATCGTGGGTCAGATTGGTAAACACTCCCGCCCTTGAAAAAAAGGCCTGCCGTTCTCCCCTGATCAATCCCATGAGAACTTACCTCCATGAAGCAATAGCTCACACCCTGCTCAACCATTTCACGTCAGCATCTTGTTTATGGTAATCGAATCCGGCGTAGTATGCGTAGCGGGATACTCGGTTTCTCCAATCAGAATTCGAATGGTCGAGATCAAACCAGCCGATATGTCCGGCCTTTTGAAACAGCCTGTACAACAAAGTAGCTATGGTCGTCTTGCCATTGGTCCCGGTAATACCCACGAGTTGCAACTCCTTTGAGGGATTATCGAAGAAATTCGACGCCGCCTTCGCCAGAGCCTGTTGAGTATCCTCAACGGCCACATACGTGACTTCCGCCTGGGTTTTTTCAGGAATCTGCTGACATAGAACGGCACGAGCTCCCTTCTCAATCGCGGTATGGATGAATTCATGTCCGTCAAAATTGAGACCTCGCTGAGCCACGAACAAGGATCCTTCGGTCACGAGTCGCGAATCAAAATCGATACGTTCAATTTCCTTGCCTGTTGAACCCACAACGGCCTCAACAGCCACCCCGTACAATATGTCTTTTAGCAGCTTCATCTCAAGACATCTCCAGTTTGATGGTTTCCCCTTTCCTGATTTCGGTTCCTGCCTTAACCGACTGCGATCTTACCCGGCCGATTCCGGTCGCCACCACATGAAAACCGAGGTTTTCAAGCAGCGCAACTGCATCCATCCCTGCCATGTTTTTTACATCTGGAACCTTTGAGTGGGAAGCGTTTACTTTTTTGAAATAGGCATTGTACTCCAGATTGACGAGCTCGGGCTGGGCGTCAAAATCCACCTCTTCAACCTGAGGGGTTTCCGTATAGATCTTACGGGCGATGCGCTCAAAGACCGGAGCTGCCACGATATTCCCGTAGTAACCGAGCTTCTTATTCGGCTTGTGAATCACCACGATACACGAATACTTGGGCTGATCTGCCGGAAAATATCCCACAAAAGATGAAATGTACTTGGTGTCGTCCGTCCAGTAATCTGTCTGGCATGTTCCTGTCTTTCCCGCCATAGAGAAGTTCGGATCATAGATATTGTCAGCCGTCCCCCTGCGAACAACATTCTCCATCATGACCTTGACCTGGTCAATGGTTTCCTGGGAGCAAATCTTGGGATGGATCACCTCCTTGCCATAGGAATTCACCAGGCTGCCCTGCTCCCTGATTTCTCTGACGAAGCGAGGTTTGACCATCTCGCCGTTGTTGGCGATTGCATTGTAAAAAGTGAGTGTTTGCAAAGGCGTAATTGAAACGCCATACCCGTAGGCCATCCAGGGTAGAGACAAACCGTTCCAGCTTTTTTTGTCTTTGGGGTTCGGAATCTTCGGCTCCCCTTCTCCTTTGATCGGAAGCCCTATTTTCTGATCGACCCCGAGTCGTTTCAGTCCGTTGATGAACTTCTGGGGGTTCTCCTCGTAGTTTTCATTGATCAGTTTTACGATACCTACGTTGGATGAGACCTCGAAAACCCGAGCCGCCGAAATCTCGCCATAACCTCCATGTCTCGAGTCCCGCACAGGCTTGCCGTGGAAGCGGATTACACCTTTTTCTGTATCAACTATCTGACCCGTGTCAATCACCTTGTCCTCCAATCCGACGACCATTCCCATCAGTTTAAAGGTGGAACCGGGTTCATGCGACTCGTAAACCGCGTAGTTTCGCTGCTCGAAATAGGTTCCTTTAGAGGTCCTGCCAAGATTTGAAATAGCTTTGATTTCTCCTGTTTCAGTCTCCATGACCACGACCGAGCCATGATCGGCCTCAAATTTTTCGAGCTGACCCAGCAAGGCATGGTGCGCAACATCCTGAATCTGGAGATCTATGGTGGTGATGATGTCCTTGCCGTCTATCGGCTCAATCTCATTGTTGTCATTCAGGGGTTTCCACTGCCCTTTGGCGATTTTTTGCTTTAGTCTTTTGCCTTTCTTTCCCCGCAGATATTCGTAAAAGCTGCCTTCGATTCCGACCCGCCCCCGATAGTCGTCATAGCCGACGGCTCGTTCTGCCATTTTCCCGATGGGATGCTCCCGCACTGTTCGCTGCTCCACAATGAAGCCGCCCCGATAAGTTCCGAGGTTAAAAATAGGAAAGGTCTTGATTCGCTGATATTCCGAATAGGAAAGGTTGCGTACTATAAACAGGTAGCGATTCTTGTTGGCCCGTCCTTTTCGTATCTTTTTTTCATAGTAGCCCGGATTCTTGCCAAACATCTCGGACAAGGAGGTGCTGAGTCCTTTGATCCCGCTTTCAAAATCTGTATCCGAAATGGTCACGGCATCCATGCGAATGTCAAAACGGGAGACTGAAGTGGCCAGCAAACTGCCGTCAGCGGTGTAAACACTTCCTCGATTGGCTGCAATCTCAAAAGTTTTCACTGTGCCTTCTTCGGCTTTTACCCTGTAAATCTCTCCTTCGACAAACTCAATCTCGACGAGCTTGTAAATGATAGCGGACGCAAAAAGAAATAGAATCCCTGTAAGGATATAGAGTCTGTTCAAAATTTGCTTCTTGTCAGTAGCCATGATCAGTTTTGAATTCTAACTTTTATTTTTCTAGGTGGTATCTGGGAAACATACAGACCGTTCTCAGCCAGTCTGCGGGAAATACTGGACTCCATTTTCAACTTCATAAGATCGGATCGTGTAGAGACGAATTCGGCACGGAGCCTTCTCCCCTCTTTGTTGAGCTCAGAAATTCTCTGAACTTTTTTGTCAATCTGGTGCGAGCTCGTAATCATGAGCAAGGCGAGCAATGTCAAAAACAAAATGAATCCCCAGTTTTTCTTGGCGTCTTCGTCAACAAGAAATTTACCCTTGAGAATGTTGTACAAGGTTTGTTTGACCTTTGACATGTTTGATTTTTTGATTTGATTTATTTTATTCCCCTTAATCTGTCTTTTCCCCAGCCCGTCTTTTCTTCAACCTGTCTCCTCCTCATTTCTTTCTGCCACCCTCAACTTGGCACTCCTCGCCCTGTTGTTTCTGGAGATTTCTTCTTTAGAAGGAAGAATCAGCTTCCCTACTCTTTTAAAAGGCCTCTTTACATTTCCGTAGAAATCCTTGACAGGCTCGCCTTCAAAAACCCCGTTGTTGATGTATCTCTTAACCAGTCGGTCTTCGAGGGAGTGGTACGAGATGACACTCAACCTTCCTCCCGGCACAATGACCTCTTCTGTCTGCTGGAGAAACTCCTTTAAAACCTCCATCTCTCCATTCACCTCAATTCGAATCGCCTGAAAAACCTGGGCCAATACTTTGTTCTCCTTTTGTCTGGGCAGCTGTCTCGCAATCGAATCTCGCAGCTGAAAACTCGTTCGAATCTTATCTTGCTTGCGGGCCTTCACGATTTCCCGGGCCAATGCTCTCGAGTTTCTCAACTCGCCGTACTGAAAGAGAACTGACGCAAGTCGCTCCTCATCGTATTCGTTCACTACGGTCAGAGCTGAAATCTGAGCCCCCTGATCCATGCGCATATCGAGCTCTGAATCGAAACGGATTGAAAAGCCCCGGGCGTCACTATCAAACTGATGTGAGGAAACCCCCAGGTCTGCGAGAACACCATCCACGTGACGTAGTCCGTAGAACCTGAGAAACTTACCCAGATGCCTGAAGTTCTGCGGAATCAGGGTGAAGCGCTCATCCTCAAGCACATTCTGCTGCGCGTCAGCATCCTGATCAAAGGCAAACAACCTTCCTTCTCCATTGAGTCGTCTGAGTATCTCCCGGGAATGTCCGCCTCCGCCAAAAGTGACGTCAACGTAGATTCCATCAGGCTTCATATTCAGCCCATCAACACTTTCAAAGAGCAGAACGGGTTCATGATACGCCATCGTCATCGTCGTTTACATTTCCCATAACCTCTTCGGCCAGGTCTGCAAAATCAACTGCGGCGTCGTCAATCGCACGTTCGTATTTATTCTTATCCCAAATTTCAATGATATTCACCGAGGAGGAGAGGACAACTTCCTTGGAGATACCGGCAAAAAGGTGCAGATCCTTTGGGATCAGCAGCCGTCCGGAAGCATCGAGTTCAATGACTTTCACCCCGGCTGTGAACCTTCTGATAAAGTCATTGTTCTTCTTGACAAAGCGGTTCAGCTTGTTTACTTTGGCCATAACCTGATTCCACTCCTGTATGGGATACATCTCCAGACAAGGCTGAAACACGGAGCGCTTCAAGACAAATCCGTCCTGGAGCACAACCGAAAGCTGTTTCTTGAGTGGAGAAGGCAACATAAGCCTCCCCTTGACATCTGCCTTACACTCGTATGTACCAATAAGATTTACCACAAATATCCCCTCAGTGATGATTAATAATGACAAATATAAAGATTTTTACCACTATTTACCATTTTTTACCACTTTGTTGACAACTTTTACCCTATCCTTGCAAGTGATTGAATTTCTTTAGGTTATGAAGAGTAAATTCGATTTCAATAAAATAAATCGAACTAATGGGAAGAAAATTAGTACTTTGATCCAAAATATTTAAATTTGCATTTTGCTTAAGATTTTAGATCCTAAATGAAGTACACCCTCAAAAAAGAAAACGGTTATTCCTACCTGGAATCCGGCACGGGGAAGCCTTTGATCATTCTTCACGGACTGATGGGTAACTTGAGTAATTTCGACTACGTCTTCGATCATTTTTCTGAAATGGGCTACCAGGTGATCATGCCTGAGCTTCCGCTCTATACGATGCCCCTTCTGAAAACGAATGTCAAGAATCTCTCAAAATTCGTAAAGGACTTTGTAAAGTTCAAAGGCCTCGACAACTATATCCTTATGGGTAATTCTTTGGGAGGTCATATTGCACTGTATCACGCCAAAAAGAATCCTGGTAATGTGACTGGTCTCGTATTGACGGGAAGCTCCGGACTTTATGAGAACTCGATGGGTGAGAGCTATCCGAAGCGCGGGGATTACGAGTACATCAAAAAGAAAGCCGAGGACGTTTTCTACGATCCGACCATCGCAACTAAAGAAGTCGTTGATGACGTTTTTGAAACGCTCAACAACAGAAACAAACTGATCCGCACTATCGCTATTGCAAAGAGTGCGATTCGCCATAATATGGCCCAGGATCTTCCAAACATGACCATGCCCACTTGCCTGATCTGGGGGAAAAACGACACAGTTACTCCACCCGATGTGGCCGAGGAGTTTCACAGGCTTCTGCCCAACTCAGAGCTTTTCTGGCTCGACAAGTGTGGCCATGCCCCTATGATGGAGCATCCTGACAAATTTAATCAGCTCCTCGAGCCCTGGTTGCTCAAGCATTTCAATGTATCTGCCTGATAAAGGTCAACACCGGGGTTTTATTAGCATAACTAAAGTCTTGTCTTATGTTTAAACCTCCAGGTATTCTGTTTTTATTATGTGCCCTTTCTCTCAGCCTTTTGGGATGCGAATCGAAGCTCCCTAAAACCGCTGAATCATCTTTATCAGAAAAGACAAAGCCTGCCGACGAAACCTGGGAGCTCAATGGTTTTGTGAAGGTAGACAGTCTGAACCCTATTTTGAAACCTGATCCGAAACCGGCATTCAATTGCCCTTTGAGAAATGAAAGTGTGTCGTGGGAGGAACGTAACGTATTGAACCCATCAGCAGTGGTTAAGGATGGAACAGTTTATCTTTTCTACAGGGCCCAGGATGCCATGGGCACTTCGAGAATCGGGTTGGCTACAAGTGAAGACGGTCTCAATTTCAAGAAACATCCGGAGCCTGTGTTCTACCCCGACCGCGACAGCATGTACACCTATGAATGGAACTACCGAAAACGCGAGATGACCGGTCCTTTGGAAGACTGCAAATCCTGCTATTTTGACGGAGTGGAAGATCCGCGTATCATAGAAGATGAGAATGGAACGTACTGGATGACCTACACTGCTTTTGACGGTGACAAGGCCCGATTGAGCCTGGCGAGCTCAAAAGACCTGATGACATGGACCAAGCACGGGCTGGTCTTGAAAGAAGATCAATACAAAGACCTGTGGTCGAAATCAGGCGCCATCATTGGCCGACTTGAGAATGAAACGATTGTGGCTACCCGAATAGCGGGATCCTATTGGATGTATTTTGGTGATACCGACCTGTATCCTGGCCCGTTCTGAAGATCTGTTGAACTGGCAGGCCGCAACCGATGAGGAAAAAGGGGAGCTGATCCGGGTCATGCACCCGAGAAAGGGATATTTCGACAGCAGGCTGGTAGAACCGGGCCCCTTCGCCTTGAAGACAGAAAAGGGCATTCTTTTGATCTATAATGGAAGTAATGCAGCAAATTACGGTTACGGTGGTTATCAGAAATTCACTTATTCAGCGGGTCAGGCCCTCTTTGACTCCGAAGAACCTTTCAAGATGGTCGAAAGGACTCAAGATGATTTTCTGCACCCTGAAAAAGACTATGAAAAAGTGGGAGAAGTCAATGAAGTTTGCTTTGTTGAAGGACTTGTTTTTTTCAAAGGAAAATGGTTTCTGTACTACGGTACGGGAGACTCTAAAATAGCGGTTGCCGTCAGTAATCAAGGACCTCTTTAAAGAGATCCTCCCAAAAGATCTCATCAATGAAAATTAGCTCAGCGAAATTCGTTATCAGCAACACAGATGTTGGTAAATGTCCGAACCACCCCAATCCGGAATACGCCTTTATCGGGCGATCGAATGTCGGAAAATCATCTTTGATCAACATGCTAACCAGTCATAAGAACCTGGCAAAAACCTCGGGAAAACCTGGGAAAACACAACTGATCAATCACTTTTTGATCAATGACAATTGGTATCTCGTCGACCTGCCCGGATACGGATACGCCAAAGTATCAAAGGACAAGCGAAAGACCTTTCAGAAGTTCATCAAGGACTATTTCAACAAAAGAATGCAACTGGCCTGCACCTTCGTTCTCATTGACGCACGTCATGAACCTCAAAAAATAGACCTTGAATTCATGCAATTTCTGGGAGAAAACGGCATCCCATTCTGCATCGTCTTCACTAAGACGGATAAACTGGGCAGAACAGGATTGGAGAAAAACCTCGCTCATTACACGAGTGTGATGCTCGAAACCTGGGAAGAAATGCCAACCACTTTCCTGACCTCCTCGGTAAACAGTTCGGGCAAAAAAGAAATCCTGAGTTTTATAGAGCAAGTGAACCTCAGTCTGAGACAAGAATGAGAACAACCAAGTCGAATTTGCAGGTGCTTTATGAAGACAATCACCTGATCATCATCAACAAAAGAGCGGGCGATATCGTCCAAGGAGATAAGACTGGTGATCTCCCTCTGAGTGAGATCGTCAAAGAATACATCGCTGACAAATACAACAAACCCGGTAAGGTTTTTTTAGGGGTCGTCCATCGTCTCGACCGCCCTACATCGGGTATCGTTGTATTTGCAAGAACTTCCAAGGCACTCGAACGAATGAACAAGAAACTGAGAGACCGGGACATTGAGAAATTCTACTGGGCACTGGTTCAGGGCCATCCGATACCAGAGAAAAATTCACTCGAGCACCATTTGAGAAAAAATCCAAAAAACAATAAATCCACGGCATTCAGAGATCCGGGCGATGGAACGAAAAAAGCAGTTTTGCATTATGAGACCCTCCTTAAATTTGACCTGTACAGCCTTTTGGAAATCAAGTTGGAGACAGGCCGGCATCATCAGATTCGCAGCCAATTATCCGCTCAGGGTTACCCAATCAAGGGCGATCTGAAATACGGGGCGAGGCGCTCCAACAAAGATGGAAGCATCCATTTGCATGCCAGGAAGATCGCTTTCGAGCATCCGGTAAGAAAAACCCCTGTAGAAATTATTGCCTCCTTGCCCCCGGACCCGCTTTGGGATCTTTGCAATTCGTAATTAAGAGAAAAAAGGTCTTGAACCCATGTTTTGGGACCTGTCAATCCCAGATCCACCATTCGGCCTTCACACCGAAATAGGTGCCCCACTTCCTGGGTCCGGTCAGCTCCAGGTAGGGAGAATATAGGGTTTCCTGCGCGTAGTCATTGTACCTCGCTGCCGAAATCACAAATCGAAGATGAGGCCGAGCCCATGTATTCCGCTCACCCGTCGGCACGTATACCGGGGCAACACTGAATTTGAGCATACTTGCCCAGGGATTTACTCCATCCTTTCGCTGTGAATAGTGAACCTCTGTGAGCAGGTGAAAATAATCCGATAAATAGTGTTCGTTTCTGATGCCCACCGTAAAATCAAACTTTCTGTTGTACACCTCTTTGTCAAAAAAGGTTTTGGCCAGTCCGTTGGTGTCTGCCGCCCCCTTGCTATTGGTAAAGATCACATACCCATTAAGTGTGTACTTCCGTGAGAAGTTCAGCAATAAATGATTGACCAGAGCCACGGAATACGCCCCCTGAAAGTTTTGTTTTAAACTGTCAGGGGCACCGTAAGTCAGCCAGGTACGAGATAGTCCTCCATCGCCTCCATTTGCGATTCCAGTGCCATAGCGCAAAGAAAAGTGATTGAAGGAGCCGGGAACCTCAGTTTTGAACCGGCGCCTGTAGCGAACACCCAGAACGGCTCCGTAATCCGAAGGGAAATTGAATTCTTCCTTGATGGAATCATTTTCAATCTCACCATCGGCGTCAGCCATGCGATGGAACTCCCCGAGAAGCGTAATATCGTTGTGATCGTCTATCTCAAAATCCTGCTCCGCTGTTAGAACACCGCGCTGACGCAAGGCGGTACTCGGTGTCCCCGTCTTGATATTCAGATAGAAATAAGGCGGTACAGTTGAGGTGGTATCCGTTGAAGCAATATAGAGAACCGCCAGCCTTGTCTTTTTGAATTCTACGCCAAACCCCTGGCCTGAGTGATCGTTGAAATAAAAATGATCCGCAATGTGAACGTCCTCCCCCCTATAAAGCCTTGCTCCTACCCACAAGCTGACCCCGCTATTTTTTATGTTACGGGCCTCGACATACATTTCGGGCATGGCAAACTCAAGGCCGCCCAGACTGTTCGATGTGCTGTTCCCAAAGGAGGCCTGACTGGTCGAATACAGGGCCAACCTGAGTTGCGCATAAATCCGTGTGCTGTCACCTTCCTTCGGAATCCAATCGAAATTCGGAACGACTTCCAGGTAATCCTGCTCCTCCAGACGCCCTCCAATACTTCCCATGTTGTTCAGGTTGAGACGCCGCCCTACGGAGCCACCGTTTTCAAAATTCCAATCTACCCCGACGCGACCATAGGAACCCACATTCACCTTCCGATTTGTGGGCATCTGATACATGATCTGTGACCATGAGTTCTGAAAGGAAAAAAAAACGAAAAGCAGAAATACGAATCGTCGAATCTTAATCGATTCAAGGGTTGAAAAGCCTGGTTTCATCTCAGTGAGGGGGTTAGTGAAACTCAAATATAGCAATTTCAGGATTTTGAATCAATCCCTAAAATTCTTCAAGCTGATTTCTGACCGCCTACAAAATGTAGTTGGTATTCACGAAGTTGGATTTGTTCTCGTCGAGAATATCATTGAGAATATCTACGTTCAACTCGTTCTTTTTACAGGCCACCAGGGTTCGTATTGAAAAAGACCTCAGCGCAGCGCGAACGCTGAGCGTACTGACGGCAGAATCCTTTCGTCCCACAAAAGGGTATACATCTGGGCCCCGCTGACACTGGCTATTGATATTGACACGACAAACCTGGTTGACAAGGCTGTCAATAAGTGGAGCCAGGGTATCGGGATTCTTGCTGAAAAGGCTTACCTGCTGACCGTAGTTCGATTTGACTATGGAATCAATAGGCTCTGAGATTTCCTTGAAAGGAATGATAGGCACGACCGGTCCAAATTGCTCTTCGTGGTAGAGATTCATGTTCTCAGAAACAGGATAAAGCACGGCGGGAAAGACAAAACTCCCCTGCGTTTCACCTCCTCTGGGGTTGATCACTTCTGCCCCTTTTGACACAGCATCGTCTATCAGATCCTTGATATACTGGGGTTTTCCCGGTTCGGGCAAAGGCGTAAGCTTCACTCCGTCTTCCCAGGGCAAACCAAATTTCAGGTTTTCAATCTTTGAGACATAACGGGTATTGAACTCCTCGATGATGTCTTCATGAACAAAGAGCATCTTTAGAGCTGTGCAACGCTGCCCGTTGTAGGATAGAGAGCCAAGAACACATTCTTCAACGGCCAGGTCCATATCGCAATCCGGAAGCACAATTGCCGGATTCTTGGCCTCCAGACCCAGAACTAATCTCAATCGATTCTTCTTCGGGTGGTGATTTTGAAGCGCATTGGCCGATTTACTGTTTCCAATAAGAGCCAGCACCTCAACTCTACCCGTTTTCATAATCGGTGTGGCTACTTCTCTTCCCCGCCCGAACAATATATTGACTACCCCAGGAGGAAAAGCCTGTGCAAATGCATCCAAAAGAGGTGTAATGAGAATGGCTCCGTATTTGGCTGGTTTGAAAACCGTCGTATTTCCCATAATCAAAGCCGGAATCAAAAGACAGAAGGTTTCGTTGAGCGGATAGTTGTAGGGTCCGAGACACAGCACAACTCCCAGTGGTCCGCGTCTGACCTGGGCATATACCTCACTGTGCAATTGCAGTCGCGCCGAGTTCCTGTCGAGTTCTTTGAGCTCTTCAATGGTGTCGTAAATATAATCAAGGGTCCGATCAAACTCCTTGCGGGAATCTACCAGATTCTTACCGATCTCCCACATGATGAAGTTGACTACCTCATTTCTCTTTTCCGCCATCAACGCAGCGAACTTTTCAACACAGGCAATGCGGTCCTTGACCTTCATTATGGCCCATTTACCCGTTCCATTGGCAAAGGCCCGATTTGCCGCATCAAGGGCCTCCATGGCCTCTTTCTCACCCATAACAGGGAGCGTACCCAGGGCGGTAGGTCCATATTTTCCGTCTTTGTCACGCGTGTAAACAGGGGAATGCACAGGAGCGGTCTTCCCCTTCCATTCCTTGAGTTCTCCATCGATGAGATAGGTGCTGTAGCTCTTTTTAAAAGGAACCTGGAATTCTTCGGGGATCACTTTGTCCTGAAAAATGCGCTGAACTTCTGAGGTTTTGGTTTTTTGATCTTTTCGACTCATGGTTTTGTATTTTTGTATTCCTGATTTAGTTGGTTAGAATGATCAGACGAGAAGCTGAAACAGTTGAGGTTTGTCATTGAGATAATCTCCGTAAAATCCCAGTTCCTTCATGCGTTGCACAAGGGGGTCAAAATCACCTTTTCGCTTCAGCTCAATGCCCACCAGTGCCGCGCTTCTCGCTCTGCTGTTCTTCTTTGTGTATTCGAAAAAAGTGATGTCGTCATCTTCGCCGAGTACGTCGACCACGAATTCCTTCAGGGCCCCGGCACGTTGTGGAAAACTGACCATGAAATAATGCTTCATTCCTTCGTATAGCAGCGATCGTTCCTTGATCTCCTCCATTCTGGAAATATCATTGTTACCCCCGCTGACGATGCATACGACCGTTTTCCCCTTGATTTTATCACCTACGAGCTCCAAAGCCGCCACCGAAAGAGCTCCAGCCGGTTCGGCCACAATCGCCTTCTCGTTGTACAATTGAAGAAGGGTGGTGCATATCTTTCCTTCGGCCACAACGAGGACTTCGTCCACCGCATCCTTGCAGATTGAAAATGGCAGGTCACCTATCTTTTTAACAGCAGCTCCGTCGACGAATTTATCTATATGGGGGAGTTCTATGTTCTCACCCTGCTCAAGAGAGGCCTTTAACGAGGGTGCACCCGAAGGTTCCACGCCGATGATCCTTGTGTGCGGACTCAGCTCGCGAAACACGCTAATTAGGCCAGAGATCAATCCGCCACCTCCGACAGGAACCAGCAAGAAATCTATGGGTTTTTCAGCATCCTCAATCAATTCGAGCCCCACTGTGCCCTGTCCGGCTATGATCAAAGGATCGTCAAACGGATGCACAAATTCGTAATTCATCGACTGGCAGTAGGCCATGGCAACAGAGTATGAAGCGTCATATGTGTCTCCTTCAAGCCTGATCTCAACACGATCCTTACCGAACATCTCCACTTGCTGCACTTTCTGACGCGGGGTTGTCGTGGGCATGAAAATCACTCCCCTGATGCCCAAATGCTCACAGGTCTGAGCAACCCCCTGGGCATGATTGCCTGCACTCGAGCAAACCACCGTATCGATCTTCTTGCTTTTGACGAGGTGCGAAATCTTGTTGAAAGCTCCCCGGATCTTATAACTCCTCACCCGCTGCAGGTCTTCGCGTTTGAATGAGACGTCTGCCCCCAGGCGCTCTGAAAGATTGGGCATACGGATCAGGGGTGTATGCCGGACCAGTTCTTTGATCCGATTCCTGGCTTCGTGGACCATTTCCAGAGGCAGATATGTATGGGTCGTCTGTGTCATTAAAAATAGCAAAGGCCATCGATTCTGTAGACAAAACCGATGGCCTGAGTTTATATCGGTTATCTCATTTAAACGATTTTTGTCATGGCCGTCATAGACTCTCTGAGCTCCGAACCGATAACTTCCACCATGTGGTAGCGAATCTCTTCATTGATTCGAATCAGGTCGCGATTGTCAACTCCGTTGTCACGGCCCGCTCCGTATTGGACACCGATGACATCGGTTTCGATTCCTTTCATGAAATCCTCCAAAAGTGGCTTGCAAGCGTGATCGAACAGGTAACAGCCGTACTCTGCCGTGTCCGAGATCGTCGCATTCATTTCATAGAGCTTTTTGCGAGCAATTGTATTGGCAATAAGAGGCGTCTCATGCAGAGACTCGTAATACGCAGATTCTTCAATAATCCCAGCTTCCGTCATGGTCTCAAACGCAAGCTCTACACCCGCGCGGACAAAGGCTACCATCAGTACCCCATTGTCAAAGTATTCCTGCTCCGAAATCTCCTTGTCCGACGCCTGCGTCTTTTCAAAAGCCGTCTCCCCGGTCGCAGCACGCCAGCTCAAAAGGTTTTTATCATTGTTCGCCCAGTCCTCCATCATGGTTTTGGAAAATTCGCCCCCCATGATGTCATCCATATGTTTTTGGAACAGTGGACGCATGATTGTCTTCAGCTCTTCCGAAAGCTCATAGGCCTTGATCTTGGCAGGATTCGATAAGCGATCCATCATATTGGTGATTCCACCGTGTTTGAGGGCTTCGGTAATTGTCTCCCAGCCATATTGGATCAGCTTTGACGCATATCCCGGCTCGATTCCCTTCTCTATCATTTTGTCAAAGCAGAGAATGGATCCCGTTTGAAGAACCCCGCAAAGTATGGTCTGCTCACCCATCAGGTCCGATTTCACCTCGGCGATGAATGAGGATTCAAGCACACCGGCACGGTCACCTCCTGTGGCAACTGCATAAGCCTTCGCCTGTTCGAGTCCGACCCCCTGGGGATCGTTCTCCGGGTGTACGGCGATCAGGGTCGGAACCCCGAAACCTCTTTTGTACTCTTCACGAACTTCAGAACCCGGGCACTTCGGAGCCACCATAATCACAGTGATATCCTTTCTTACCTGCATGCCTTCTTCAACGATATTGAATCCGTGCGAGTACGAAAGCGTTGCTCCCTCTTTCATCAGGGGCATAACCGCGTTCACAACCGCTGTGTGCTGCTTGTCAGGTGTCAGGTTGCAAACCATATCGGCTGAAGGGATCAGCTCCTCATAGGTTCCGACCGTAAAACCATTTTCTGTCGCGTTTTTAAACGATGCTCGTTTTTCATCAATCGCACTCTGTCTCAAAGCGTATGAGATGTCCAGACCGGAGTCTCTCATATTGAGGCCTTGGTTAAGGCCCTGGGCCCCACAACCAACAATCACGATTTTTTTATCGATCAGTGCCTGCACACCGTCTGTGAATTCCGAGGATTCCATGAACCTGCATTTTCCTAGTTGTTCCAATTGCTCGCGAAGAGAAAGTGTGTTGAAATAATTTGCCATTCTTCTGTTTGTTAATCTTGTGTTTGTATTTAAAAATAAAATAAATTCTTTGTTGAGAATAATTGAGCCTTGATAAGAGATCAGATGAGCTCTTTTTTCAACATCTCTGAAATCTTCATTTCCTCCTTGGTCACCGAAATTCTTCCCGAACGAACGAATTGCATAATTCCAAATTTTGACAATTCATCATATAGGGTTTCAATCTCTTCTTTCCTGCCCGATTTTTGTATGACAAAAAATTCCGGTGAAACCGTCACAATCTGAGCGTTGCTGTTCTTGATGATGTTCTGAATCTGGCGCTCTTCAAACAACAGGCTCGATTTGATCTTGAAAAGGGCCGACTGTAGGTAAATACACTCGTCATTGGTGTGATAGTACGCTTTGATGACCTCCACCTGCTTCTCTATCTGCCCGATGATTTTCTTGACCTGTTCTTCAGTGATCTGCACCACGATGATAAACCGGGAAACGTGGTCTATCTCGGTGCTCGACACCGTCAGACTTTCAATGTTGATATGCCTTTTGAGAAATATGGTAGCGATTCTGGTCAAAAGTCCCAGGTTGTTTTCGGTATATACCGAGATTGTATAACGTTCTTTCTTCATGTCTTCTATTTTAATCGGATGTCTGATACGCTCGCTCCACTCGGAATCATCGGAAATACATTTTCCTCCATTTCAACCACAACTTCTAAGAAATACGAGTTTTTTGCCTCGACCATTTCTTTCAGGGCAGATTCCAGTTCATTTCTCTCCGTGACGCGTCTCGACTGAATGCTGTAGCCTTCGGCAATCTTAACAAAGTCCGGATTGGTCATTACCGTAGAGGCATAGCGTCCCTCGAAAAAGAGCTCTTGCCACTGTCGGACCATGCCCAGAAACTGATTGTTGAGCACGATCACTTTTACCGGGACCTTGGTCTGCAATACAGTACCAAGCTCCTGAATATTCATCTGCAAACCTCCGTCTCCCATAATGGCAATTACCTCCCTCTCCGGGGCGCCCATTTTGGCTCCGATGGCAGCTGGAAGAGCAAAGCCCATGGTTCCCAGTCCTCCTGAAGTCACTTTGCTCCTGGCCTGGTTGAACTTGCTGTATCGACAGGTCACCATCTGATGCTGACCCACGTCGGTCACAATGACCGCATCTCCACCGGTAAGCTCATTCAATTTCATAATGGTCTCAGCCATGGTGAGTCCGTTGCCATTCACATGAACCTGATCCTTGATCACCTCCTTGTATTCGATGTCATAGAGCTCATGGAATTTCTTCATCCAGTCTGTGTGAGTTCGTTTTTCAACCAACGGCATAATGCTGCTCAGGGTATCCTTCACGTTCCCTAAAACAGCAACATCGGTTTTCACGTTCTTATCAACCTCAGCAGGATCGATCTCAAAGTGTATAATTTTCGCCTGTTTCGCATACGTGTCAAGGCTGCCGGTAACGCGATCATCAAATCGCATTCCTATTCCGAGGAGCAGATCGCATTCGTTGGTGAGGATATTGGGAGCGTAGTTTCCGTGCATACCCACCATGCCGACGTGCAGCTCATGGTCCGAGGGAAGCGCAGACAAGCCTAAAACGGTAGAAGCCGATGGGATACCGGCTTTTTCAATAAATTCCTTGAATTCCTGCTCGGCCTTGCCCAGTGTGATGCCCTGCCCCCAAACGATAAAAGGTTTTTTCGCCTTGTTGATCAATTCAGCAGCCTGAATCAAACTCTCGGGATCTGTTTCTGGAACCGGGTTATAACTTCTTACCTTCTTACATTTTTCATATTCGAAATCCAATTCACCGAACTGAGCGTCTTTGGTTATATCTATCAGAACAGGTCCGGGGCGTCCTGATTTGGCAATGTAAAAGGCCTTGGCAAATATTTCCGGAATTTCTTCCGCCCGCGTTATCTGGTAATTCCATTTAGTTGCCGGTGTTGAAATACTGACGATGTCTGTTTCCTGAAAAGCATCGCTCCCCAACAAGTTGGATCCCACCTGGCCTGTAATGCATACTATGGGTGTTGAATCTATCTGAGCATCGGCAATTCCTGTAATCAGATTGGTGGCGCCGGGGCCGGAAGTCGCAATGGCTACACCGACCTTATCGGTAACCCGCGCATAGCCCTGAGCCGCATGAATCGCCCCTTGCTCATGTCTTGTCAAAACGTGGTACAGCTCTTTTTCGTATTTGTAAAACTCATCATAAACAGGCATGATGGCTCCACCTGGATATCCATAGATCAGATCAACCCCTTCTTCGAGAAGGCATTTCACCACGGCTTCAGCTCCTGTAATCTTCACAGAGGTTTTTTTCGCGGCTTGTTGCTGGGTTCTGGTTTGTGTTTCCATAAATCGATTATTGGTCTTTTCTAAAATTTATCCGTTACGCAGCCTTCTGAAGCCGAAGCAACGGTTCGGGCATATTTGAAAAGTATACCCTTGCTATGCTTTAAAGGTGGTTGGTTCCACGCTTCCTTTCTTTTCTGTATCTCGTCATCACTGAGCTCAACGTGTATGGAATTTGTCGTGGCGTCAATGGTAATCATATCTCCATCCTTTAAAAGTCCGATCATGCCGCCACTCTGCGCCTCGGGTGTGATATGACCCACAACGAAGCCATGGGTTCCCCCCGAAAACCTTCCATCCGTTATAAGAGCCACGGTCTTTCCAAGACCCGCTCCCATGATCATGGACGTCGGCTTCAACATTTCCGGCATGCCCGGTCCTCCTCGAGGGCCCACATATCGGATAACGACCACGTCTCCTTTCGATACTTTACCGGCGCCAATCCCGTCATTGGCTTCCTGCTCGCTGTCAAATACTACAGCCTTGCCTTTGAAAACAGAGCCTTCTTTTCCACTTATCTTGGCAACGGCACCTTCAGAAGCCAGGTTGCCAAACAGAATCTGCAGGTTCCCTGATTCCTTCAGGGCTTTTTCTGTCGGATAGATCACTTGTTGATCCTCTTCGAAACGAAGAGGTTTCACCTCACTGAGGTTTTCAGCAAGGGTCTTCCCGGTAACGGTCATGCAATCTCCGTGCAAAAAGCCTTTCTCAAGGAGGTACTTCATCACTGCCGGAGTCCCGCCTATGCCGTGAACGTCCTCCATCAGGTACTCTCCACTTGGCTTGAGATCGGCCAGCAGAGGCGTTCGGTCACTAACCCTTTGAAAATCCTCTAAACTGAAGTCAATACCAGCTGCATGTGCAATGGCCAGGTAATGCAGGACCGCATTGGTCGAGCCTCCAAGGGCATTCACGACGGCCACTGCATTCTCCAACGACTTCTTAGTAATTATATCAAGGGGTTTCAAATCTTTCTCAAGGAGATTTTTGATCGCTTTTGCGATGAGCTCACTTTCTTTTTCCTTATTCGGATTCTCAGCTGGAATCGACGAATTGTAAGGCAGTGCAAATCCTAAGGCTTCTATTGATGACGCCATGGTATTGGCCGTGTACATACCTCCGCAAGCCCCTGCACCGGGAATGGCACGCTTGATGATCTCCTTGTACTCCACTTCATCGATCTCACCTGAAATCTTCTGACCCAGGGCTTCAAAGGCCGAAACGATATTGAGCTTGCGCCCTTTGTATTTTCCTGAGGCGATTGTTCCTCCGTAAACCATCAGAGACGGGCGGTTCAGCCTAAGCATAGCCATAATAGCACCGGGCATGTTCTTATCGCAACCCACCACAGAAACAAGTGCATCATAGCTCTGAGCATTCATGACCACTTCGATTGAATCGGCGATGATGTCACGAGACGGAAGGGAATAATTCATTCCGCTCGTACCCATGGATATACCATCGCTTACGCCAATAGTATTAAAAACAAGACCTACGGCATCCTCCTTGATCACTTCCTGCTTGATGTCACCCGCCAAATGATTCAGGTGCATATTGCAGGGATTTCCGTCATATCCTGTACTGGCAATTCCAACCTGAGGCTTTTTCATGTCCTCGTCAGAGAGGCCCACCGCGTAAAGCATGGCCTGAGCCGCAGGCTGAGTCGTGTCTTGAGTAAGTCTTTTGCTGTATTTATTCAAATCCTTCATCTGGAGAAAAGCCTAATTCTGCTATTGATTAGTTTATGTAGAAACACAGGTTTCTTTCAATAATCTTCAAAAATAACAAGGTATCTTTCCATCGAGCACCGAAGATTTCGGCATTTACAATATCCAATCAGCCATTCAACCAATTAAAATATTGATAATGAGATTTTTAAATGAGTGCTTTTACAAAGTTTAAGCGATGAAAACGAACGGGTGCGATGGAACACAGCACTCTATTTGTACTGATACTTTGATTTTTTGCGAATTATGGATTCTACACTGACATTTTCAATCCGGCTTTCAAGCCATGAAATGATGTCGAGGTACATGAAGGATCTCTTTTCATAAGGGTGATTCTCAAAGGCTTTTAGCTCCTCGTGCAAATTCACAAAGGCCTGTTTCAATTCGTGAGGATAAATGTTGCTCAAATTTCTGAGAAATGCGATGATTCGCTGCTGAACCAGGTGCAGCTCATTCATTTTTAGCAAGAACTTGTATGTGGACTTGATCAAGGCATCCAGGTTTTGATCCAGGCCGGCCTCATAGTGCGCAACCAGATTGAGAATTCGGGAAAAGCACATAAGGTCTTCCCGCATGATCAACTTTTTATTCCGAATTATTTTATCGAGGTAGAAAATGCATTGCTCATAACGCGAGGCACCGAAATACAGACTTGCAAACTTGTAGTAAAAGACCATGATATGATACTCGTCGATCTTTAGTCTGAAACTGTCAAACTCTTCCAGAACCTCAGGGATCATATCAATTCCCTTGTTGAACTCACCCTCGAGGAAGTAGAGATTGATCTTGTTCAGATAGAGGTAAAGAAAAGCGAGCGATTCGGTGTTTTCATTGATGGAGAAACTCTGGTTATTGAGTTCCTCTTCAAAGTAGTTCAATGTCGATTTGAATTTAGTCAACTGCTGATTCAGAAACAGGGTCTCAAGAAGGTAGTTCATTCCCTTCAGATAAAACACCGGATTGGTCTTCTTAAGCTTGGGATTGTAATAGAACAGATCTACCCATTTTTGAGAATACTTGTAGCAATTCACAAAGTCCTGGGTAATGAAATTGTACCAGAGCATCGCTTTATACAGATACAATTTCTCCTTCAATCCCAGATTCCTGATCTCATATTCAGGCAATGAGGATTCGAAAAAACTCTTGACCTCTTCGTAGTCACGGTCGTTGCTCACATACCCCTTTTTCAGCAGAATGCTGTACAATTGAAGCGACAGATTTGAAAGCTTGCTCAAAAAAAGTGTCTTCTCACTGAGGTCTTTGGATTCGGCTATCAGATCGTCTGCCCGGCTGGCCATACTCCTTGTGATATATTGCGACTCTACCACTTTCTCGAGTTCTACTATCTCGTAGGCGAGGTTGTTCTCCTCGTTGTAAAGAGCCACTCCTTTGGCTTTGTCAAGTATCTTAAGGCTCTGACGGTGGAGCCCTTTGTTATAGAGCACCGTAGCAAAGTCAATCTGTTCCCGTATCTGCATCTTGACGTTCTGATGAATCGGATTTAGCTTGAGACTCACAAGAATCTGCCTGTAGAGATGCGCCTTTGAATTAGAGAGCTGCTGCTTTTTGATATTGGTCTTCTTCAGAATCTGGCTCTCATTGAATCCGTCAAGCTTGTCGAGTACATTGAAAAGTGCCATGAAATTCTTTTCAAGGTTGCCACCCAGACGCCCGGCATAGAGCTTGAACTGTCTCTTCTCTGACTTTGTGAGTGACTTCACCAGGACGAAAAGCGCGTCATTTTTCTCCATAGACATCGTAAAATTAAAGGCTTAACCTACTGTAATTCAAAAGATTGATATTATCTAAAATAATTTGGATGTAGTAAACCAATCAAAAGAAAACCGAAGTACTTACTGTTATAGGATTATTTTTGTTACTTCAAATGTGGTAAAAAATCTTTAATAATGAGTAATAGTCAAGTCCAAATATTCGATACAACCTTGAGAGATGGTGAGCAAGTGCCTGGCTGCAAGCTTAATACGCCAGAAAAACTGATCATTGCAGAACGTCTGGACGAACTTGGGGTAGATATCATTGAAGCCGGATTTCCAATTTCGAGTCCTGGAGATTTTAACTCTGTCGTTGAAGATTGCCAAGCTGGTAAAAAATGCCACAGTGTGCGGACTTACCCGCGCCAATAAAAACGACATTGATGCGGCTGCTCAGGCACTTGAGACGCAGTCAAACCGAGAATTCACACAGGAATAGGCACCTCAGAATCCCATATTCGCTACAAGTTCAATTCGACCCCTGAAAAGATACTGGAGCGTGCTGTGGAAGCGGTGAGCTATGCCAAATCATTTGTCGAGGACATCGAATTCTACGCGGAAGATGCGGCCGCACAGACAACGAGTTTCTGGCCAAGGTCTGTGAAGAGGTGATCAAAGCAGGTGCAACGGTGTTGAATATCCCGGATACGACAGGCTATTGCTTCCGGAAGAATACGGGGCTAAAATGACTTACCTCAAAGAAAACGTAAAAGGCATAGATAATGTGGTGCTCTCTTGCCACTGTCATAATGATCTGGGGTTGCCACGGCTAATTCGATCGCCGGAGTTCAGGCCAGGAGCCGGCAAATCGAATGTACCATCAACGGAATCGGAGAGCGAGCCGGGAACACTTCGCTGGAAGAAGTGGTCATGATTTTGAAACAGCACCCTTATCTGAACCTCGACACCGGCATCAACACACAACTGTTGTACAGCACAAGCCAAATGGTGCAACACCACATGGGGATTCTTGTACAGCCCAACAAGGCTGTTGTTGGAGAGAATGCATTTGCGCACAGCTCCGGGATTCACCAGGACGGTGTGATCAAGAACCGCGAGACCTATGAGATCATGGATCCATCTGACGTGGGCGTTACGGAATCTTCAATCGTTCTTACAGCTCGGAGCGGAAGAGCAGCCTTGGCCTATCGCGCCAAGAAAATTGGGTTCGATCTCACCAAGCTGGAATTGGACAAGGTTTATCCCGAATTCCTCAAATGTGCTGACTATCAGAAAGAAGTTGGAGATGAGGATATCGAGAAGATCGTAAAATCGGTACGTGCAGAGATGGAAAAAATTGCTTCCTGATCCACAGAAAATTCCTAAATTGAGGGCCAAAATCCAAATTGATGAAACTCAAAATTGCTGTTTTGCCCGGAGATGGAATAGGCCCGGAAGTGACCGACCAGGGTTTGAAAGTACTCAAAGCCATAGGTCAAAAATACGGACATCAGTTTGAATTGAAAACGGCTCTTGTGGGTGCCTGTGCCATAGATTCCGGCGGCGACCCGCTACCTGAAGAGACTCTTGACCTTTGCAAGAATTCAGATGCCATACTATTTGGCGCCATTGGAGATCCTAAATATGAGAATAGCCCGGATGCCCGAACACGACCAGAAGAAGGCATTCTCCGTCTGAGAAAAGAATTGGGTCTTTACGCAAACATAAGACCCCTTAAAGTATATCAACCCCTGATTCACAAGTCTCCGATCAAGGAAAAAGTGATCAAGAACACAGACTTTGTAATTTACAGGGAGCTTCACGGAGGCATTTACTACGGGGAGAAAATAGAGAGCCAGGGAGGAGACTCCGCAACCGACACCTGCCCTTACACGGCGCAAGAGGTAGATCGGATTGCTCACCTCGCTTTCAAAGCGGCCCGTGCGCGAAGAAAAAAACTGACCCTGGTTGACAAGGCCAATGTGCTGGCGACTTCAAGACTTTGGAGATCTCGCGTGAAGGAACTGGCCAAATTCTATCCAGAGGTTTCTGTCGACTATCTCTATGTTGACAATGCAGCCATGAAAATTCTCGTGAATCCCAGAGAATTTGACGTTATTCTGACGGATAATATGTTCGGAGACATCCTTTCGGATGAATCGAGCGTTATCTCGGGATCCATTGGTTTGCTCGCTTCTACTTCTCTCGGTGACAACTCCGTACTTTTCGAACCGATACACGGATCTTTTCCGGATATGAAAGGAAAAGACATAGCAAATCCGCTGGCCACAATTTTGTCTGTGGCCCTTCTCCTGGACCATTTCAAGCTACATGAAGAGGCCGATGCGGTCAGGAATGCCGCTGAAAAGTCTATAGAGCTGAATATCACGACGCCTGACATCAACGCCACCAAGAAATTCGCCCGAACGTCAGTGGTCGGTGACTTCATTTCGGAATACATCATCGATAAAAAAAGTGTTCTGTACAAAGTGGAAAACATTTCACTGGGGCAATCGACGATCATTTAGATGGAATTCAAAGAAGGCGTCAAAAAACGCAGGTCGGTCAGAAAATTTGATCCCGATAAAAAACTGGATTCAAAAATCGTCAAAGACTGCATCGAGCTGGCAACCCTCGCACCCAACAGCAGCAACATGCAGCTTTGGGAATTCTACCATGTCACTTCTCCCGACAAACTCAAAAAGCTTTCTGCTTACTGTTTTGATCAAAATGCTGCGAAAACCGCACAGCAAATGGTGGTACTTGTAACTCGAAAGGACAAATGGAAAACGCGGGTGCGCTGGCACGTCGACATGATGGAGAGCAAATTTGGAAAAAAGAAATGGGAGGACTACAGCAAAAGAGAACGATTCGCCTTTACCTATTATAAAAAAATTGTACCAGTGACGTATGCCGATTTTCTCGGAGTTTTTGGCTGGATAAAATACCTTTTCTATTGGGTCGTTGGCTTGTTCAGGCCGATATATCGACAGGCCCGAAACAGTGACATGCGCGTTGTCGTTCACAAAACACAGGCGCTTGCGGCTCAAACCTTTATGTTGGCTATGACCGACGAAGGGTACGACACCTGCCCCATGGAGGGCAGCGACACCCTGAGAATCAAAAAGATGCTGGGTCTTCCATCCGGGGCGGAAATCAATATGGTCATCGCGTGTGGAGTGAGGCTTCCCGAGGGTGTTTACGGGGATCGCGTCAGGGTGCCATTTGAGAAAGTCTACCGGGAAGTCTGAACCATTTTCAATTCTGCAAACGTAATTTACAGTCTCTTTTCTCGTCTGATTGATGCATGAACATGTATCTTTGATTAACAATCATTTGGAAAATGGCAATTGACAGAATCATCCACAGCATCCGCACCAACAAACAGAACCATCTCGTCAATTTTGGACTTCGTTCAAAAACGGAGGTGTTCACCAATGAGCTGTTTCACATACTTTTCGATGCTGAAACTTCAGTCAGCAGCAACATGGAAACTCTGGCCGATATGTTCAAAGACATTTATGGTCGTATTGAAACTTGTGAAGAGCAGGACTATATCTCGATCTGGAAGCGATTCCTGGTCGGTTTGCCCGAGATACTCAAAAAACTGAACCAGGATGCCAAATGCCTGTATCAACATGACCCGGCAGCCAATAGCGTGGAAGAGGTAATCCTGGCCTACCCGGGATTCTTTGCGATTGCCGTATACCGCCTGAGTCACGAATTTCAAAAATACAAGATGCCACTTGTGCCCCGGATGATGAGCGAATACGCGCACCGACTTACCGGGATAGACATCCACCCGGGAGCGACAATTGGGTCTCCATTTTTCATTGATCACGGTACCGGTGTGGTCATCGGTGAGAGCGCGGTGATTCGAAATCATGTGAAAATCTACCAGGGAGTTACCCTGGGTGCCCTGCAGGTCTCCAAAGACATGAAGGACACTAAGAGACATCCCACCGTAGAAGACGATGTGACCATCTATGCAGGTAGCACGATTTTAGGGGGTGAAACTATTATTGGGGCGCATTCGACCATAGGCGGAAATGTTTGGCTCACCCAGTCGGTGCCGCCAAACTCACTGGTTTATCAGACCTCTGAGGTAAAATTGAAAAGTAAAGTCAACGAATCCTGAATCAGACATGCGCAAGAACAATATCTACGAATTGATCGGCAATACGCCACTCGTGCTTTCTCGAAGCCTTGTGAAAAAACCGGGCGTAAAGCTGTATTTCAAGATGGAAGGGCACAACCCTGGTGGCAGTGTCAAAGACAGACCGGCTCTGAACATGATCAAAAGCGCTCTGGATCGTGGAGAAATCGATCAGAACAGCAAACTTATTGAGGCGACAAGTGGAAACACGGGTATTGCACTGGCAATGATTGCGAGTTTATTCGACCTGAGCATCGAACTGGTCATGCCCGAGAACTCGACCCGGGAACGGGTTCAGACGATGAGAGCTTACGGGGCGACAGTCACGCTGACTTCTTCTGACAACGGTATTGAAGGGGCACGTGACTACGCCGAAGATATGGTGCGAGAGAAGGGTTGTGTTATGTTGAACCAGTTCGGAAACCCTGACAACTGGAAGGCGCATTACAAAACCACAGGGCCCGAGGTCTGGAATGACACCGATAAGGAAGTGACTCATTTCGTCTCGGCCATGGGTACCACCGGGACCATCATGGGAGTTTCAACCTATTTGAAGGAGCAAAATCCGAATATTCAGATCGTCGGAGCGCAGCCCACTGATAATTCCAGAATTCCAGGGATTCGAAAATGGCCGGAGGAATACCTGCCCAAAATCTTTGATCCTTCCCGGGTAGACCGCATCGAAGAGGTCAGCGAGGAGCAGGCCCAAGAAATGACTCGACGACTCGCACGGGAAGAAGGTGTCTTTGCCGGCATGAGCAGCGGCGGATCGGCAACCGTGGCAACGCGAATTGCCAATGAGCTGGATACGGGCACGGTGGTCTGCATCATTTGCGATCGGGGGGATCGATATTTGTCTTCAGATCTTTTTGATTGAAATCTTGATAAGCTCAGGAGAACCATTAAAACTCTGATGAAGGCTTCAGCATAAGCCTGTCCTCTGAGGCCTTGATCTGCTCCTCGTTGAGCAACATCTTGACGAATTCACCGTCGAGATATTTCTGAGCCTGGTTGCTGTAGTGTTTGCTGAAAACATTGCCTGACTGCCCGGTGGGCAGGATCGCCCTGGCGTTCTCAACATTCGAGAAATCAATCACCCTTCTCGTGGAAGGTCCCGCTGTGATCTCAAAAGCGCCTGTTCCATTGATTTGAAAGAGCTGGTTGTTGATTACTTCATTTCCCCCATTCGTGCTGAAAGGCCCCACGTTAAAGAAAGACCTGAGCCAGCCGCTTTTGTCGAAGGTGTGTATGTGCGTAACCTTTGCCGTGTTTTTCCAGGTCCATTCCTTCAGATTGCTACCATAACGATCCTTGAGGGTTCCAATAGCCTCGTGAAAGGAACGCGTAAAGATTTCCTCCCGGTTTTCTTTGACTTCCTCCGTTAAGATGTCATCCCACCAAACGGATTTCAACATTCGAATCTGCTTTGCGATTTGACGTTTCGACAAATGGGCCTTGATGAATTGATTGAAAGCGACCTCTCCCATTTCATCCTTAAAAGTATTTTCGAGGATATTGTAGATCAGGGTAAAGTAAATCGTAGGTGCAATGCTTTCCTTCTCATAGGATCCGTCCCAAGTTTTCAAAATCTCAATTGCTTCTTTCTCCAGGTCGCTCATTTTGACCATCGAGGTGTTGCGAAGCACCAGTCCTGCCAGGTCAGCAGAAATGGAAGATTCTACGTTGTAGATCATTTCTTCAACATCCGACTGAGAGAAGTCATCCTTTGCTTCGAGCAATTGAACGATCTTCTTGGCCCTGTCTTCTGGGAGGTAATAGCCTGGATAAAGCTTTCCATCGACTTCCTCGGGTTGATTGTTGGCCGAATAGACATAGTCCCATCTCGGATTGATCGCCTGAGGGTTCTGGTCGAAGTCGAGGAACATCAAATGGTCCTGGGTCGGGTCCGCCCCATCAAGTATGAACTTGGAATACACCCCTTCTGCACGAGAATACAGCTGTGCTGCTCCAAACCAGGCAATGTTTCCCTTGGCGTCCCCGTACATGATGTTCAGGCCCGGAGCATGAATTTTGGAGACTCCATCTCTGAATTCCGTCAAACTTTGAGCATGTGAAATTTCATAGGAGACCTGCAGCATCTCATTTTCAAGCCGGGTGTAGATCCAGTCCATCGCCACAGGCTCTTCCTGGCTGATAACTTCGAGCAGGTCATTCATGATCGGTCCGTGTTTGCCGGAACGAACGGTAAGTATTAGGTCATCTTCGCCTTTGATCTTGATCACCTCTTCACGGGATGCAAACTCAGCCTCTTCTGATTCCCTGTAGAAATCGAGGTCATCGTTCTCAAGCATAGTCATCCCATAGGCATAGTTTCGGTTGTGTGCCAAAAGAGGGAAAGGGGTCAGTGCCAGGTGGAACCCGTACATTTCGTAGTTGGGTGTAACCAGGTGAGCCTGATACCACACTGCAGGCTGCGCAAATCCGATGTGCGGGTCATTTGCGAATATCACTTGTTTGTTCTTGGATTTTTCCGGGCCAATCACCCAACTGTTACTGCCGATGAAGGGAGGTACCGGGCTACTCCCTAAAATCTGGTCCATCGCTCCGACCATGTTCTGAGCCAGTGCTCCGGGCCTCCTGGCATTTTTGATCAGTGTTGTTCTGGGATCTATGTTGATGTCCAGATCAGCGATATAATCGGATCCCAACTTTTCTTGCAAATGAGACAGAAGCGGATCCGTCTTATGCGCCTGGGCAAATCCAAAACTCATGTATCCGAAAACATTGTAAATATCATTGAGGTCATACTTCTCTTTTTCGACCCCGAGTAGCCGGAATTCAATCGGGGTCTTACCTGATTCTATGAACCTGTTGATCCCATCCAGATAGGCTTGACTCAATAAATAAACATCTGAAGTCGTATCGAGTTTTTGCATGGCTTTGGCCGATTCGTATTCAATCCCCAGACCCCGGAAAAACTTATCGGTCTCAACAAGATCAGGGCCAAAAGCTCAGACAACCGCCCCGCAGCAATGCGACGCACCAACTCCATTTGCCAAAGCCTGTCCTGGGCATGAACGTATCCCAGTGCCATAAAAGCGTCCGATTCCTTTTCGGCATAAATGTGCGGGATACCGAACTCGTCGAAATAAACTTCAACCTCCGAATCCAGACCCGGCAGGTCGGCGGACCCGTTGTAGGTGGGTTTTTGACTTTGAGCGAAGAAGAAATAAGCGATTAGCAAAAGAAGGGCAAAAGAGATCAAGCCCACTACAATTTTCCGGATCATTTTCTCTCGATTTTGATCAAATATAGGCAAAAAAAAACCCCAATTTAATTGAGGTTCTAAAAATGATTTTTTAATTAGTAGTAGGTCTTAAAATTCTTCTTCGCCCTGACGAATCGGCACAGTCTGAGGGGTAAAATCCTGTCCGCCCCAAAGCTCGCCTGACTCATCCGTTTTGCTGTAGTCGTAGGCCCAGCGATGAACCTCCGGAATCTCACCCGGCCAATTGCCGTGCATGTGCTCAACAGGAGCTGTCCATTCAAGCGTATTTCCTTTCCATGGGTTCTTCTCGGCTTTCTTCCCTTTGGCAATGCTGAAGAAGAAATTCGCCAGGAAGATCAATTGAGCAGCTCCGCCAATCATAGCAAAAACTGTCATCACCTTGTTGATGTGCAAAAGATCGTCGAACATGGGGAAAGCCGTATTGCTGTAATAGCGTCTCGGAAGTCCTGCCAATCCGGTGAAGTGCATCGGGAAGAACACTCCGTAGGCAGAGATCGCTGTAAACCAGAAGTGCAGATAGCCCATGTCTTTGTTCATCATTCTTCCATACATCTTCGGGAACCAGTGATAGACCCCAGCAAACATTCCAAACAAGGCGGAAATACCCATCACCAGGTGGAAGTGGGCCACAACGAACATCGTATCGTGTACGTTGATGTCCAACGCACTGTCTCCGAGGATCAAACCAGTCAGACCTCCCGTGATGAAAGTGGAGACCATTCCAATCGAAAAGAGCATTGCAGGATTCAATTGCAGGTTACCCCGCCAAAGCGTAGTGATATAATTGAAAGCTTTAACAGCTGATGGTATTGCGATCAATAGGGTCGTAAAGGTAAATACAGAGCCCAGGAATGGGTTCATACCTGTCACGAACATGTGGTGCCCCCAAACGATAGTCGAAAGGAATGCGATAGCCATGATCGAGCCGATCATCGCCCTGTAGCCAAAAATCGGTTTACGGGCATTGGTAGAGATTACTTCCGAGGTGATTCCCAGTGCAGGCAGCAAAATAATGTAAACCTCCGGGTGCCCAAGGAACCAGAAAAGGTGTTCGAAAAGTATGGGCGATCCTCCCTTGTAGTGCAGAACCTCTCCCTGGATGAAAATGTCCGAGAGAAAGAATGATGTTCCAAAACTACGGTCAAAAATAAGCAGCAGAGCCGCAGAAAGTAGCACCGGAAAAGAGATAACACCAATTACCGCTGTGATCAGAAAAGCCCAGATCGTCAAAGGCAAGCGTGTCATTTTCATTCCTTTGGTCCTCAAATTCAGAACCGTCACAATATAGTTCAACGATCCCATAAGAGAAGATGCGATGAAAATTGCCATAGATACGAGCCATAGAGTCATTCCAAGGCCTGATCCTGACATCGCCTGGGGCAATGCGCTCAAAGGTGGATAAATCGTCCATCCCGCCGCCGCAGGTCCTGTGTGTACAAAAATCGAAATGAACATCACCAAACTCGACAGGAAGAACAACCAATAGGAAATCATGTTCAAAAATCCTGATGCCATGTCACGCGCACCGATCTGCAAGGGAATGAGCAGGTTACTGAAAGTACCGCTCAAACCTGCCGTCAAGACAAAGAAAACCATGATGGTACCGTGAATCGTAACGAGTCCCATGTACATATCAGGGGTCATTTGTCCACCTTCACCTCCCTTTCCGAGGAAAGCTTCGATGATGCTGAAGCTCTGATCGGGATAAGCGAGCTGCAAACGGAACAATAGGGACATGAACACGCCAATGACTCCCATAAACATACCTGTGATCAGGTATTGCTTGGCAATCATCTTGTGATCCTGACTAAAAATGTATTTAGTAATGAATGTTTCTTTATGATGGTGATGATCTGACATTTCCTAAACGTATTTTCGGTGATTTCTTAGTTATTAATTACCTGAGCAAGGGTTTTCTGCTCTCCCAGCCATTTATTGAAGTCTGCTTCCTCTTCGACAACAACTTTCATTTGCATGTTGTAATGCGAAGATCCACATATCTTGTTGCAGAGAAGGAGGAAGTCAAATTCGACAGGATCTTTGCCTTTCGTGACCCTCAATTCATTGATCGCTTCGAACTTTGCCTTAGTATCTTCATTCTCACGCATTTCCGCAGTGGTCACAGTGGGTGTGAAACCGAAGGAAGTAGTCATTCCGGGAACACAGTTGATCTGAGCTCGGAAATGAGGCATATATGCCGAATGCAATACATCCTGTGACCTGAATTTGAAGATAACCTTCCTTCCTTTGGGAAGATGTAGTTCGCGCACCGGGATGTCGTCAGCAGAGCGTTTGTCGCTCATGTCAACCCCCATTGTGTTGATGCCTTTGATGAAATTCACATGACCTACACCGAGTTCGTTATCTGCTCCGGCATACCGTGCCTCCCAATTGAATTGTTTGGCGTAAACTTCGATAATAAGAGGATTCTCAGCGTCAGAAACGTCCTGGACGTTGTTCCAGGTGTAAAGACCATAGATGATCAAAACCGACAGAACGATGGTCGGTGTTACCGTCCACCACATCTCCAGTTTGTGACTGTCCGCAAAGAACATGGCCTTTCTACCCTTTATCCCTCGGTATTTGAAGGTGAAAAAGTAGATGAGAAACTGGGTGATAAACTGAACCACCAGGATAAGCCCCATGGTGATGACAAAGAGATTGTCAATATCCTCTCCTTCGAGGGAGGCGGATTGCCTTGGGAGCAAAACCACTCTTCCCTGAAACATGGAATACAGCATCAGGCCATAGATGAAACCACCTAAACCTAGCATCAACCAGCCGTTGATATTGTTCTCTTTCTCCGTCGCTACCTGTTCCTTCTTTGTCAACCCTAAAAGTTTGAAGAACTGCCAGACAGCCGTCGCAATTAGAATAAAAACAAGGATGTAAAATAGTGCTTTCATCAATATTCAGTAAAGTTTTTAGGCGGATTCGAATGCCGTCAAATATAAATAAATTTATTAACTACTTTTTCTCTATTGCCGAGAGGACAACTTCTGTTGTGTCCGGTCGGGATTTGGTCTAGTAATGATACAATTCGCTTTCCTTCATAAATGGATTGCCCTTCGCGTGCAACGGAGCTTTCGATATTGCTGAAAAAACGACAAAGATGAAAAGTCCGAGGAAGAACGCAAGCGATGACAATTCAGGAATTCCAATGCTCCAACTGTCACCCACGGTTGCCGGTGAGATCAATTGGAAAATGTCGATGTAATGACCCGTCAGGATCACAAGTCCGGCCGCAACTACAAACCAGGGTATGCGCTTAAAATCACTGTCCATAAGGATCAGAATCGGGAACACAAAGTTCATGACCAGCATCGAAATGAACGGTAACTGATACGAACCGATCAGCCTTGGGAAAAAATAGGCCGCTTCTTCAGGTAGATTTGCATACCACTGCAACATGAATTGGTCAAAGAAGAAGTAGGTCCAGAATATACTGAAACCAAACATATATTTGGCCAAGTCATGAATATGACTGCTGTTCACAAATGGAAGGACACCTTTATTCTTCAGATAGATCGTGACAAGTGCTATCGTCGTAATGGCAGATACCAGGACGCTGGCGAATACGTAGAAAGAATACAACTGGCTGTACCAGTGTGGATCAAGAGACATCAACCAGTCAAATGACATGAAGAGTTCAAAAATCCCAAAAATCACAATGAACGTGACCGACATATTGAAGCTCTTTTTATAGAGCTTGACATCGCCTGACTCATCCAGAGCAAGTGAATTCCTGCGCAGTAGATATCTGAAAATGTTATACGTAAAGAGATAGATGAAACTTCGGATCAACCATCCCGGGACGTTCAACCACCAGGCTTTGCCCTGGATAATGGCATCGTCTGCAGCTGCTTCTCCCATCCAAACATAGATATGATTGAAATGCATGGCCGACAACAAAAGGAAAATGAAAACCAGAATCGAACCGGGCAGTATATATGCCGAGATGCCTTCCATGATTCTAAAAAGCACAATCGACCAACCTGCCTGGGCAGCCCATTGAATGGCATAGAAAACCAGAACGCAAACCGAGATCATCAGAAAGAAGAAGGCGGCGATGAAAAAAGCCGACCAGGGTCTGTTCTGTGCCTGGTGCAACAAGTGTTCCAAGTGATTTTGTTCCTCTTCCGCACTGTGCTCCTCACCAGCTTCTCCATGGGATGCGTCTTCGTGAGATCCGGAGGCAGCATGAGCATCACCTCCTCCGTGATGACCGTCATCAGCGTGTTGCATGGCCTGGGCCACCTCTTCTGTTGTAGACGGTGCCGAAAGGAATCCATAGCCGATGCCCAGAAGACCGAGAATCATCAGTACGATTGAAACAGTTTTAAGTTTTCCCGAAAATGTATACATTTTGTCCTGTATTTGTTATCCTACATTAATTTTTTAAGAGCTCCGCTCTCAGAGTCTCCACATAGTGAACCACTTGCCAACGCTCCGTTTCCGTCAACTGTGAGGAATGCGATCCCATGAGGTTCCTTCCGTACATGAGCACGTGATAGATACTTCCCTGGGTGATGTCCCTGTCTTTATAGTTGGGTACGCCGAGGAACTTCTCGTTTTTCACCAGGGTTCCCATGCCATCGCCCTTGTCTCCATGACAGGTCGCACAGTAAATAACGTACATGGCCTTTCCGTTTTCCAGGTTCTTCTCATTGACTTCCAGCGGGGACCTTAGGGAATCCTTCGCCATTTGGTATCCTGCTTCAGAATCCGGGTACACGTATACAGTGGTACCTCGGGCGATCGTACCCTCAACGGGTAACTGAGCGCTGATCCCATTGTCAAAAACCGGGCTGGTTGAATACGTTTCATAAGGAATCGGGTTGTACATATCTACGTCTCCCATGTACTGAGCCTTTCTCGTGGTCGGCCTGTCTTTGCCGCATGACACAAGGGCCGCAAGCAACAATCCTGTACAAACTATGCTTAGTAATTTTTTCATCGTTTAATGCTTTTCTACGATTTTTGTTTCAATGGCCCCCGTTTTTGTTAAAAACGATTCCAGTTCTTTTTCATCTCCGGTAACCGGGACTTCCATGAGAAATTTGTCATCCGTTGTACGCGGGTCAGGATTCGAAGCTTTAACAAAGGGTCCGATCTTGCTTCTCATGTAGAAGGTGATTACCATGAGGTGAGCAGCAAAGAATACTGTCATTTCAAACATGATGGGAACGAATGCCGGCATGTTCTCTGCATAGGAGAAGCTAGGCTTACCACCGATATTCTGGGGCCAGTCTTCGATCATCATGAAGTTCATCATCCAGACAGCGAAGCCAAGTCCGGTCAAACCGTAAAGGAAGGCAGTAATGGCGATTCGGGTTCCTCCGATTCCCATGGCTTTTTCAAGACCGTGCACCGGAAAAGGGGTATATACTTCTTCGATATGATGATCAGCTTCACGAACTTCCTTGACGGCCTTCAAAAGAACGTCGTCATCGTCGTAAATCGCATGTATGACTTTATCACTCATCTTTTTGTTTTTATCGTGATTCTATTTTCTTCTATTTGTTGTCTCTTTCTCTCTTGTAATTGTCACCTGACGACTTCAGGATCGACTTTACCTCGGCTTGCGCCACTGCTGGGAAGGTCCTGGCATAGAGCAAAAACAATACAAAGAAGAATCCTATAGTTCCCATGAAAATACCTACGTCAACGAATGTCGGCTCAAACATGGTCCAGGTCGACGGAAGGTGACCACGGCTCAGGTTGATTACGATAATGTCGAAACGCTCAAACCACATACCAATATTGATGATGATGGCCATGATGAACGAAACCGTATAATTAGTTCTCAGTTTTTTGATCCAGAGTAATTGAGGAAAGACCCCGTTACACAGGATCAGTGCCCAGAATGCCCACCAGTACGGACCTGTAGCCGCTCCAACGGACAGGTAGGTGAAATCCTCGTACGAGCTTCCTGAGTACCAGCCTACAAAAAATTCAGACAGATAAGCGACCATTACGATCCCTCCCGTCACAAGGATAACCTTGTTCATGTTCTCAATGTGAACCCTTGTGATATAGGCCTCTAGATTCGAAACCTTGCGCATTACGATCAATAAGGTCTGAACCATTGCGAAACCTGAGAATACCGCTCCTGCAACGAAATATGGCGGATAAACGGTACTGTGCCAACCCGGGATGACCGAAGTAGCAAAGTCAAAGGATACAATGGTATGCACAGAGAGTACCAGTGGAGTGGCCAAACCGGCCAAAACCAGTGAAACTTCCTCAAATCGTTGCCAGTCTTTTGCTCTTCCGGTCCAACCGAAACTGAGCAAACTGTAGATTTTTTTCTGAAATGGCTTGGTAGCCCTGTCCCTGATCATAGCAAAATCAGGAAGCAATCCTGTATACCAGAATACAACGGATACAGTAAGATATGTCGAGATTGCAAATACGTCCCACAAGAGCGGTGAGTTAAAGTTCGTCCAAAGTGATCCGAACTGGTTCGGTATCGGCATGGTCCAGTAACCGTTCCAAACACGTCCCATGTGAATCACAGGAAAAAGCCCTGCCTGGAAAACCGCAAAGATGGTCATCGCTTCTGCAGATCGGTTGATCCCCATTCTCCACTTCTGACGGAAGAGCAGGAGAACTGCCGAGATCAGGGTTCCGGCATGACCGATACCCACCCACCATACAAAGTTGGTGATGTCCCAGGCCCAGTTGATCTTGTTGTTCAGACCCCAAACCCCGATACCTGTTCCGATAGTATAAGCAATCGCTCCTATGCCCCACAAAAATGCAGTCAGGGCCAGTAGGAACACGCCCCACCACCATTTGTTGGCTTTTCCTTCAATCGGAGCCGCAATATCATTGGATATGTCGTGATAACTCTTATCTCCAACGATCAACGGTTCTCTAATAGGTGCTTCGTAATGAGCCATATCTTAAAATCTATTAATTTATTTTCCTTCTACGATTTAATTAAGCTTCGTTGGTATTCTTGACCTTCAGCTGATAGAACACATTGGGTTTGGTACCAACGAAATCCAAGAGTTTGAAGGTTCTGTCATCCTCACTCAAATGAGCCACTTCGCTTTCCTTGTCATTCACATCCCCGAAAACCAAAGATCCGTTCGGACAGGCACTTGAACAAGCCGTCTCGAATTCTCCGTCAGCAACGGCTCTTCCTTCTTTCTTCGCATTGAGGATGCTCAATTGAGTCTTTTGGATACAGAATGAACATTTCTCCATGACCCCTCTCGAACGAACAACGACGTCAGGGTTCAATACCATTCGGCCCAGTTCATTGTTCATGTTGAAGTCAAACTCATTGTTATTCGCATATTTGAACCAGTTGAAACGTCTAACCCTGTATGGACAGTTATTCGCGCAATAACGTGTTCCGATACAACGGTTGTACGCCATTTGGTTCTGTCCTTGTCGTCCGTGCGAGGTAGCAGCCACAGGGCATACAGTCTCACAAGGTGCATGGTTACAATGTTGGCACATCACAGGCTGGAATGCTACTTCAGGCGCATCTGACGGATGCGTCTGGGCGTTGAAGAAATCTCCTGAACCGAAGATCCCTTCCTCTTTACCGCGTTCAACCGTCATGTCACTTGAGTAATAACGGTCAACTCGAAGCCAGTGCATGTCACGACTCACCCGAATCTCATGTTTGCCCACCACCGGAACGTTGTTCTCAGCGTGACAGGAAACGATACAGGCCGCACAGGCCGTACAGGTAGCAAGATCAATTGACAGGTTGAACTTCGTGCCAATCGAATCGTCGAAAGGCTCCCATAAATCTACCTTGTCCTGGGTCACCTCCTGGTGATCCAGCGAGAAAACAGGAGCGTGATTCCACTCCTCTTTGGGTTTATTCACAAAATCTTCGAGGGTCGTCTCCTTGAGAATCTCTTCTTCCCTGCCCATGATCGTGTGTTGCAATTGAACGCAGGCAAACTCATGTACACCTTCAGCTTTTTCTACGCTCACCTGATGATAAGCAGCACCAGCCAAAGGATAGGCATTGATACCCACATTCATATCTTTCTTGAGGTCGGTTCTTCCATAGCCCAGAGCTATTGAAACCGATCCTGGCGCCTGCCCAGGCTGAATATAAGCCGGAACATTGTTCAAAGTAACACCGTTAGCTGTCACATTCACCCGGTCACCGTTCAACGCTCCATTGTCAACGGTCCAGTTTTTAAGACCAAGTCGCTCTGCATCGATTCTGGAGATCAACAGGTAGTTGTCCCATGAAGTTCGCGTTATTGGATCAGGTAATTCCTGAAGCCAGGGATTGTTAGCCTGCTGACCGTCTCCCAATCCTGTTTTTACGTAAACAGTGATTTCCATTTCGGAGTCGCTTGCGTTTGAGAGAGCAGCACTAGCCGCGGCAAGGTCTACCTCATTGAGGGTCAACTCCTGCTCTTCTGCCCAAACTTTGAATGAACCGTCGTGCAGTGCCTTGTTCCAGGATTTGCCACCCAGGATATTGGTCTGCCACATGGCCTTCAAATAATCGTAATAGGATTGATCGTTACCGGTCCATTTGAGAAGCGTGTCCTGAAACTGTCTCGTATTGAAAAGCGGATGAATCGTGGGTTGCATCAAACTGTAATGACCTTTCTTGATCTCCACGTCCCCCCAGGATTCGAGAAAGTGAGGTGTTGTGGCAACATATTGACACAACTCTGACGTCTGATCCATGACAGAGGCGAAACTTACGGATAGTCCCACTTTTTTCATCCCTTCGGCAAATTCTGTTCCATTGGGAAGCGAATATGCCGGGTTCGTATTGTAGAGGAACAGGGCCGATACAGCTCCTGAATTCATGTCTTTAACCAACTGCGCTACCTTTGAGTCATCTCCCATTCTAATGTTCTTGGTCGATACGACATCAATGGCTTGACTTTGAAGGGTGTGGTTGATGGCAAGGGCCAGAAGTTGAGCATTCTCATCCTGAATACCTGTAATAACTATAGCCTTGTTTCCTGCTTTCTTAATCTGCACTAATGCTTTTTGAACAGCGTCTTCAACCGGGGTTGCACTTCCTACACTCTTGCCTTCTACAATAGCCGCATAGAGCATTTGAATCACTTTCAACTGTTCGGAGGGCTTCACTAGAACGCGCTTATCAGCGTTCCCCCCTGTAAGACTCATATTCGATTCGAATTGAATGAGCCTTGACATCTTTCCGTTTTTCGGTTTTCTTCCTTTGGCATATCCAGCGCTGAAGTTGCCTCCCTGCCAGTCTCCAAGAAAGTCTGCAGCCACCGAAACAATCACCTCCGCTTTGTCAAAATGGTAGTCCGGAAGCGCCCTGCGACCATACATTTTCTCAAAAGCATTGAGTGCAGCATCTTCAGATACAGCGTCGTGAACTACGTGTTCAACATTTCCATATGCTTCATTAAAAGAGGAGATCAATGCGCTTATCGATGGACTCGCGGTCGTTCCCGTCAGGAATACGATGCGTCCGCCTTTCGCTTTGATATCGGCCAATTGAGCACCGACTTCTTTGTCCAGGGTCGCCCAATCCGATTCTTCTCCACTCGCCACAGGTCCTCTCAATCGGTTATTGTCGTAAAGAGACAAAACAGATGCCTGAACCCGGGCGTTGGTAAAACCATTTGCCGCTTCTTTATTTGGCTCAATCTTGATCGGTCTTCCTTCGCGGACCTTGACAAGGACATTGGCAAAATCATAACCATCAGCGACAACACTGGCGTAGAAATCGGGTATTCCCGGAATCACGTCATCTGGCTTCACCACGTAAGGGATGGAGTTGATCACCGGACCCTCACAGGCAGCCAACGAGGCTACGGCGGTAGAAAAACCAACGTATTTCAGAAAGTCGCGACGGGAAGTGTCGCTATTGGAAAGGGACTCTTTATCTCCAAGAAACTTGTCCGTTGGCAGGTCCTCTATGAATTCACTTTTTTGCAGCTTTTCAACAATCGAGCTGTTTTCTTTCAGCTCTTCAACACTTTTCCAGTATTTCTTGTTAGATGCCATATTTTTTTCTCTTGTTTATTCGTTCTTATGAAGCGCCCTGAGGCCGCTTCAACTGAGTTCTAATTAGTAGTGACACTTTCCGCACTCGAGACCTCCGATTTGAGCGATGGTAACTTTTTCCACCCCGTATTTATCGGCGAGTTGTGCATGAATCTTAGCGTAATAGTCGTTGCCCTTCAAATCCACGCTGGTCTCCCTGTGGCATTCGATACACCAGCCCATTGTGAGGGGTGAGTATTGGTACATGTCTTCCATTTCCTCCACCGGACCATGGCACTTTTGACATGCAATTCCACCCGCCGTTACGTGTTGAGCGTGATTGAAATATGCAAAATCAGGAAGGTTGTGAATACGAACCCACTGGATTGGCTTTTGCTCATACCCTTCGATATAGGCGAGGTTTTCCGGATCCCAGCCAATGGCGTCGTAGATTTTTTGAATCTCCGCATCGTAGAACTCTTTGTCCCGTTCCGAAGATACCGGTCCGTTGTATTCCGCTATACTCTTGTGGCAGTTCATACAAACATTAACCGATGGTATTCCGGAATGCTTGCTGTGTTTGGCCGTTGAGTGACAGTACTGACAATCAATTTTGTTGTCCCCTGCGTGAATCTTGTGGGAGAAAGCAATCGGCTGTATAGGTTGATAATCCTGATCAATTCCGAGATCCATCAAAGCATTGAGACCAATGTATCCGACGAGAATCAGCACAAAAATTGTGGCTGCAATCTTCAGGAAGCCATTGTTACTGACGAAATATATCCAGGCTACAAGACCCGCAATAGCCAGAATCACAACGTAAGTCATCCAGGGAATCGGATGTCTCGGTTGCGCTATAACTTCTTCGCCGGCGGCAGCTGCAACAGGCGCTACATCCCCTACCGAAGTGTAGGCAATAATAGCCTCGATGTCCTCGTCTGACAATTGAGGGAAAGCCGTCATCGGCATTCCGTTGTATTCGTTGAATATGTCAATGGCGTCTTGATCGCCACTCGCTCTTAACGCGTTGTTGTCTTTGATCCAGGCTTTGAGCCATTCCATGCTCCTTCGATCAGCAACGTCGCCGAGGGCCGGTCCGATGAGTTTCTTGTCCAACTTGTGACAGGAAGCACAGTGAACCTGGTAAAGCTTTTTGCCGGCGGCCACCTTCGGATCCACTTCCTGAGTCACCGCGGCTGTAGCTGGCGCTTCTTCAGGCTCTCCATTGGTGTATACGAGGATATCATTGATGTCCTGCTCTGAAAATTGCGGATATGCCGTCATTGGCATTCCGTTGTATTCGTTGAAAATATCAATGGCATCCTGATCACCACTGGCTCTTAAGGCGTTGTTATCTTTGATCCAGGCCTGTAACCATTCATTCTCCCTTCTCTCGGTTACTCCTCCAAGGGCCGGGCCGATGAGCTTTTTGTCAAGTTTGTGACATGCGGCGCAGTTGGCATTGAACAACTTCTTCCCATTGGCATAATCACCTTCCTGAGCGGAAAGGTTGAAGGAAAAAAGGAAAAGGAAAGAAAGGCTGGCCAGGATCTTCTTCAGTGAATTGCTTTGTAGTAAAACTTTCATCTGTTCGATTTACGTGATTTAATACTCGAAATTTGAGCGAAAAAATATTTTAAACTCCCGTGATCTATGACAAAAATCATGTTTGAATAAAATATTGTGCAAAAATACATTTTCTGCTGTACAGACAAAGTCTAAACAAACTGTTAAAGTTAATTTATAATGATTCTAAATAAGTTTCAAAAGGCCTTTGTTTCAAACATTCTTATAGTTTTGTAAAAATAATTAAACAAGAGCTTTATGACTGTGAAATTTTCATTCCTGGTAGCTTTTATTCTTATGGCTCCCGGCCTGCTTCTGGGTCAGGAAAAAGAGGGAGATTTGAATGTGGAAAGCAGCGCCAGCATCGATGGGCTTGTCGCACAGAAAAAAGCCTATAACAAGGAGCTCAATTCCTATCCCGGTTACAAGATCCAGATTTATTACGGAAGCGAAAAAGAGTGCTATGAGATCAAAGACGAATTCACTTCTCTCTTTCCGGAGATTCCGACATCGATTATTTTTAGTACTCCACAGTGGAAGTTGCAGGTTGGCGCGTATAGAACTCGTCTTGAAGCGGACCAAAGCATCCAGAATATTAAGAAAGAGTACCCTTCTGCCATAGTCCTTGCAACAGATATAGAGCTGGAATGAATATCCTATTATGAACGAATATCTCGATGCCAGCAATGAGAACCTCAACCCTGAGGACCATGATGTGGAACGCAAACTCAGACCACTCAGCTTCGATGATTTTGCCGGGCAGGAACAGGTAATCGAGAATCTCAGAGTTTTCGTCAAAGCTGCAAATTTGAGAGAAGAAGCTTTAGACCACACCTTATTCCACGGACCTCCGGGTCTGGGTAAAACCACACTGGCACACATCATCGCAAACGAACTCGATACGAATATCAGGGTGACCTCTGGCCCTGTGCTGGATAAACCTGGCGATTTGGCGGGTTTGCTGACGAATCTCGGGGAACGAGACGTTCTCTTCATCGATGAGATTCACAGGCTGAGTCCTGTTATCGAAGAATACCTGTATTCAGCCATGGAAGATTACAAAATCGACATCATGATCGAATCGGGCCCGAATGCAAGAAGCGTGCAGATCAACCTGGAGCCCTTTACATTGATTGGTGCAACCACGCGTTCCGGTTTGCTCACTGCACCTATGCGGGCGCGTTTCGGAATCAGCAGCCGTCTTCACTACTACAATACAGAGCTGCTGACTCATATCGTTCAGCGGAGCTCAGGGATTCTCGATGTTGAAAACACCATGGAGGCGGCCATTGAAATCGCCGGGCGCTCGAGAGGAACACCCCGAATTGCCAACGCTCTTTTACGACGTGTGCGGGATTTTGCTCAGATCAAGGGCGATGGTAATATCGATATAAAAATCGCCAGATATGCCCTCAACGCCCTCAACGTTGACAAACACGGTTTGGATGAGATGGACAACAAAATCCTCTCGACGATCATTGACAAATTCAAGGGAGGTCCGGTTGGGATCTCAACCCTCTCAACTGCCGTTGGTGAGAATGCGGAGACCATTGAAGAAGTGTACGAGCCTTTCCTGATCCAGGAAGGATTCATCATGAGAACACCCCGTGGACGGGAAGTGACCGAACTGGCCTACAAGCACCTTGGCAAGACTCCCGGCAGTACCCAGGATACCCTTTTTTAAACCTTTGTGGACGCGAAATCCCGACATACCCAATGGATCAAAGAAGAAGCCTTTCGACTTGGTTTTGACTCCTGTGGAGTTAGCAAAGCTGAATTCCTGGAAGACGACGCCCCACGCCTTGAATCCTGGCTCAAAAATGGTTATCACGGCAAGATGACCTATATGGAGAATCATTTTGACAAACGACTCGACCCCAGGCTTTTGATGCCGGGTGCGAATTCAGTGATTTCACTGACTTACAATTACTTTCCCGAAGAGCTGCAAAGGCCGGATAGCTACAAACTATCAAAGTACGCCTTCGGTGAAGACTACCACAAAGTGGTTAAAGACAAACTCAGGGATCTGGTCGCCTCGATGCAGGAAAAAATCGGAAATTTTCAAGCACGCGTCTTTACGGATTCAGCACCCATCATGGAACGCAGTTGGGCTCAACGCGCAGGGTTGGGTTGGATCGGCAAGCATTCGCTGTTGATACGAAAGAGTCAAGGCTCATTCTTTTTCCTGGCCGAGATCATCAGTGACCTCGAGCTCAGTCCCGACAAAACCTTTTCCACGGACCATTGCGGCACTTGCACAAGATGCCTGGATGCCTGCCCTACAGAAGCTATTATTCCTGACAAAACAATAGACGCATCCAAATGCATTTCTTATTTCACCATTGAACTCAAAGATGATATTCCCGATGAATTTCATGGCAAGTTTGACAATTGGATGTTCGGCTGTGACATCTGTCTGGACGTCTGCCCGTGGAACCGATTTTCTAAACCGCACAATGAACCTCGATTCGCGCCTTCGCATGAAGCTCTGACCTATTCAAAATCGGATTGGGAGGAAATCACGGAAGAAGTGTTCACCCGGATTTTTAAAAAATCCGCCGTTCAACGAACCAAATTCGCCGGGTTGAAGAGAAACCTGGATTTCCTGAAGAAACAATCTCAGGGGAAGTAGTTCGGCAGTTTGAAGAAATGGTCTCAAATGAGTTAACTTTGTTGGCAAACTCAATAGAAAGCTATGTCAGCCAAAATCAAAAAGAAGGATGCTCTGGACTACCATGAATTTCCAACACCCGGAAAGATACAAGTTAATCCTACCAAAAAACACAGTACCCAACGAGATCTTTCATTGGCCTATTCTCCGGGAGTCGCAGAGCCCTGTCTTGAGATCGCAGAGAATGAGCTGGACGTTTATCGTTACACTTCAAAAGGCAACCTGGTCGCTGTAATCTCAAATGGAACTGCGGTATTAGGGCTTGGTGATATTGGACCTTCCGCATCCAAACCTGTTATGGAGGGCAAGGCTCTTTTGTTTAAAATCTTTGCGGACATAGATGTTTTTGACATTGAGGTCGACACAAAAGATGTCGATAAATTCGTTGAAACGGTCAAGGCCATAGCCCCTACCTTTGGGGGCATCAACCTGGAAGACATCAAGGCACCAGAGGCCTTCGAGATCGAACGAAGGCTCAAGGAAGAACTCAATATTCCGGTCATGCATGACGACCAGCACGGTACTGCGATCATTTCCGCAGCCGCCTTGAAAAACGCCCTCGAGATCTCGAATAAAAAGGCTGAAGAGGTTCAGGTAGTCATCAACGGAGCTGGTGCGGCAGCCATCTCATGCACCAAGCTTTACGCAAAATTAGGGGTTAAAAAGAAGAATATCGTAATGTGCGACAGCAAGGGTGTATTGCGATCGGATCGTGAAAACCTGACACCGGAAAAAAAAGAGTTCATCACCAAACGGGATCTGCGCACACTTGAAGAGGCCATGGTCGGGGCTGACGTATTTGTGGGCCTTTCAATTGGCAATGTGGTCACCCCGGAGATGCTTCTCAGCATGGCCGATAACCCTATCGTCTTTGCCATGGCCAATCCTGACCCAGAAATCGACTATAAGCTTGCTGTAAAAACCCGAAAGGACATCATTATGGCTACCGGTCGATCCGATTATCCGAACCAGGTGAACAACGTCCTGGGATTCCCTTTTATTTTCAGAGGTGCCCTCGACGTTCGGGCGACCAAGATCAATGAGGAAATGAAAATGGCTGCAGTGCATGCGCTTGCGGATTTGACCAAAGAGAGCGTTCCGGAACAAGTCAACATTACCTACAACGAGAAGAGCATCAACTTCGGTCCTGATTACATAATTCCGAAACCCTTTGACATGAGGCTCATCAGCGAAATTCCTCCTGCCGTTGCCAGAGCCGCTATGGAAAGCGGGGTGGCTCTTCGGCCAATTAAAGACTGGGAAGCTTATAAGGATAAGCTCGTTGAGAGACTGGGAGCCGGAAGCAAATTGATGCGGCTGTTAACCAACCGGGCCAAATCAGATCCGAAAAAAGTCGTGTTCGCCGAAGCGGATCAGCTAAATGTGTTGAAAGCGGCTCAAATCGCTTATGATGAAGGAATTGCCATTCCGGTCTTACTTGGCAATAAGGAAGATATCCGCAAACTGATGAAGGAAATCCAATTCGACGCAGATATCGTCATTATAGATCCAAAATCAGACGGAGAACAGGAACGTCGAAACAAGTTCGCACAGATTTATTGGGAGAAACGAAGACGAAAGGGCATCACGCTCCTGGAGGCTCAAAAATGGATGCGTGAACGAAACTACTTTGCGGCCATGATGATCAATGAGAATCAGGCCGATGCCCTGGTGACCGGCTTTACGCGAAGCTATCCCACGGTTGCCAAACCCATGATCGATCTGATAGGAAAAATTAAGGGCATCAAGCGTGTTGCTGCCACGAATCTGATGCTGACCGACCGCGGTCCGCTTTTTCTCTCCGATACTGCCATGAATATTGATCCAGGCGCCAACGAACTGGTTGAAATTGCCAGGATGACTGACAAGACCATGCGTCTTTTCGGAGTCGTTCCGCACTTAGCAATGGTCTCTTTTTCCAACTTCGGCTCGTCGACTTCAGCATCCGCGGTTAAAATCCATGATGCCGTAGAGTACCTGCATCAATATTATCCCAAAATCAATATCGACGGTGAATTGCAGGCAGACTTTGCGCTCAATGAATCCATGAGAAGTGACAAATTCTCCTTTTCACGACTTCAGGGAAAAAAAGTCAACGGTCTCATCTATCCCAACCTGGAATCGGCCAACATCAGTTACAAGCTGATCAAGGAGCTTCATATGGCAGACTCCATCGGACCCATTATTATGGGATTGAGAAAACCGGCGCACCTCATCCAACTCGGCGCCAGTGTTGATGAAATCGTCAACATGGTTTGCATTGCAGTAGTTGATGCGCAGGGACGAAAAAATTAGTTATTAAAAAGCTTGAACAAAACTTTTCCCGGGACATAAAATCATTACATTTGATTCGTTTACGATTCGATTTTTATGATTACACACATCCGAGGCCGGCTCGTCGAGAAACACCCCGATCACGTCGTTGTTGAGTGCAATGGCCTGGGTTATTTCCTTGTCATTTCTCTTCAAACTTTCTCGAATCTTCCTGACCAGGAAAACATCTACCTCTACACCTATCAGGTCATTCGTGAAGACGCTCACATCCTCTACGGATTTTACAGCAAGACCGAGCGGGAAGTCTTTAAGTTGCTTCTCTCCGTATCAGGTGTCGGACCCAGTACGGCAATCACTATGCTGTCTTCTATGGATACGGAAGAAATTCAAGAAGCCATTGCCCATGAAAATGTATCTAAAATTCAGTCTGTCAAGGGTATAGGATTAAAAACAGCTCAACGGGTAATTGTCGATCTGCGTGACAAGATTCTGAAATCCTATGAAATTTCAGAAGAATTACAAACACCGAACAATACTATTCGAAATGAAGCGTTATCAGCTTTAGAAGTGTTAGGTTTCAACAAGAAAAAAGTTGAGAAAACAATACAAGTTATTTTGCAGGAAGAACCAAACACGAGTTTGGAGGACCTGATCAAAAAATCCTTGAAAAACTTGTAAAATTTGTTCAGTGTAGAGCAACTCAAATATAATCTCCCTGTTATATTTGTTGTACTCCTTTTTAGTACGACTGTACTTTCGGCTCAAATAAATTCATCCAATAATTCATCAAAAAGCTCAATATCAAGTAGTTCCGCTACTAATGATACAATTCCGTCACTTCCCTACTCTTTCAAAAGCGATCAAAACGGCAGTCTTTTTCTCAATGATAACAAAGAACTTGAGGTGATTTACGATCCGGGTACGGGCAATTACATTCTCATGCAAAAGATCGGGGATTACTACATCGAACATCCCCGCCAAATGACCCCCGAGGAATACAAAGACTATCGGCTTCAGAGAGACATGATTGAATACTCGCGTTCGAAACTCGACGCCGTGGGCGGAAGGATGGGGAATGCTGAGGAAGCCCGAAAAAACCTGCTTCCGACCTATTACGTGAACTCGAATTTTTTCGAGAGTGTTTTCGGAGGAAACAGCATCGATGTGAACGTTCAGGGTTCCATTCTGATCAAAATGGGACTTATCTATCAAAGGGTTGAGAATCCGCAACTTTCAGAAAACAACAGGCAGAGCACCACCTTCGACTTTGACCAGGAGATCAATGCAAGCCTGAATGCCCGGATTGGAACGCGACTCAGGGTTTTGGCCAATTTCGACACCCAGTCGACATTTAACTTCCAGAACATCGTCAAGTTGGAGTATACGCCAACCGAAGACGACATCATCCGAAAGATTGAAGTGGGTAACGTGTCCATGCCAAGTCGGAACTCACTGGTAACAGGTGCCCAGAATCTTTTTGGTGCAAAAATGGAGTTGCAATTCGGAAAGACGACGGTCACCGGGATTTTCTCACAGCAAAGGTCGCAAACCCGTTCGGTGTCGGCCCAGGGGGGCTCCCTGCTCAACGAGTTTGAGTTCCGGGCAACCGACTACGACATCAACAGGCACTTTTTCCTGGCCCAGAATTTCAGGGACAGCTACAACCAGGCGCTTGTCAACTTTCCGTTGATAAACAGCACGATCAACATCACGCGAATCGAGATCTGGGTGACGAACCGAAACGCGACAACTGAAGGAACCAGGAACATTGTTGCCCTGGCGGACCTCGGGGAGAACGATCCTGGGAATATCGGTCCGGCAAACGTGACGCCTACACCTGGAGGCAAAGACCCCAGCAACGAGGCGAACAACCTCAACGACCTGCTTACTCTCAATGGACCGATTCGTGAAATCTCATCAGTTCGTCAGGCGCTGACCCCCTACAGCATGGTTCAGGGGCGTGACTACACCATTTTGGAAAACTCCGTCAAACTGGTCCAGGGAGTTGATTTTACGATGAATGCCCAGCTCGGTTTCATAACCCTGAACCGAAGGTTGGTTGACGCCGATGTTCTTGCCGTAGCCTATGAATACACAGACGGAACAGAAGTTTACCGGGTTGGTGAATTCACGGATGCAGGTGTTGTGGCGCCAGATAACCTGGTGGTAAAAATGCTCCGAAGTGAGATTATCGATCCAACCATTCCGATGTTTGACCTGCTCATGAAGAACGTCTATGAGATTCCGGGAGCCTTCCAGCTCGAAAGAGATGGATTTAGGCTGGAGCTTCTCTATCGGGACGATGCTACCGGGGAACCTGTGAATGTTCTTCAGAACGCTCAAACACCCGGTGTGACCGACAGAACCATACTCAACCTGCTGAGACTCGACCGTTTGGATCAGAACAACAATGTTAAGCCTGAAGGAGACGGCTATTTTGACTACGTTGAAGGAATCACCATCGATTCTCCCAACGGGTATTTTATCTTCCCTGTCGTCGAGCCTTTTGGGGAATACCTCGACAATGAGCTCCTGCCCGAGGACGACGTATACATCTTCAGGGAACTCTATGATCGAACCCAGGCTGAGGCGCAGAATGATTTCCAGGAAAAGGACAAATACTTTATCAAAGGCTATTTTAAGTCGGATGGTCAAACTGGAATACCCCTGGGCGCCTTCAACGTGCCCCGAGGTTCCGTAAAAGTGACCTCGGGAGGCCGTGAACTGGTCGAAGGGGTGGACTACGTGGTCGACTACAACATTGGAAACGTACAGATCATCAATCCGGCACTGATCGCTTCGGATGCTCCAATACAGGTGGATGTGGAGAACAACATTGGCTTCAACCAACAGAGAAGAAGGTATATGGGGCTGGACGTCCTGCACGTTTTCAATGAGAAGCTGGCCCTCGGAGGTAGTTTGATAAATCTTAACGAAAGACCTCTGACACAGAAGGCCCAATTTGGGTCAGAACCTGTGAACAACACGATTCTGGGGGCCTACCTGACCTATCGGTCTGAAGTGCCCAAACTCACCAAATGGGTGAACGCCCTCCCGAACATAGACACGGATGCACCTTCCTACGTTTCTGTTCGGTCTGAAGTTGCTCATCTGATTCCAGGTACTCCTTCGGGCATTGATCTGGAAGGCGCCGCGACCTCCTATATTGACGATTTCGAAGGAGCACAGATTCCTCTCGACATGAGGGCTCCAAAACAATGGTTCACGGCTTCTGTGCCACTCGGACAAACCGGGGACCTTGATTTCACCAACGGAAACATTGCTGACGGCTTACCCGAAGATCTTCGTTTCGGGGCGCTGAGGTCTCAACTCTCCTGGTACAATATCGATCAGATTTTTTACGGATCCAGCCTGCGTCCTCCGAACATCGACAGCGAAGAGCTTTCAAGAGCCGAGGTGCGCCAGGTCAATTTCAACGAGCTCTTCCCGAATGTAGAACTCGACGTGACCCAGTCCAGCATAGTCAGGACCTTTGACATGGCTTATTACCCGGCGGAGCGAGGAACGAACAGCTACGACGACAGTTTTGGAAGCGATGGCAAGTATATCAATCCTGAAGACCGATGGGCCGGGATCACAAGGGCCCTTACCACAACCAATTTCCAGCAGGCGAATATTGAATACATACAGTTCTGGTTGATGGATCCTTACGAGAATTACTCGATTCGACCTGAAGAAGGCGGACCCCAGGTACCTCCTTCAGACCCGGATTTCGTGGGAGAACTATACTTTAACTTCGGGGATATTTCCGAGGACATCTTGAGAGATGATAGAAAGATGTTTGAAAACGGACTGCCGGAAGACGGAAACCAGGTTCCGGGGTCGAACGTCGAAGTTACCCCCTGGTCGTCCATACCCACCAATCAGGCTTTACTTTATGCTTTCACCGAAGACGATGCCGCCCGGGTCAACCAGGATCTCGGACTTGACGGGGTGAACGATCTGGACGAATCCGATAAGTACGGACAGGTTTTTGGGGAGGATCCTTCAGCGGATAACTATCACTTCTTCAGGGGGTCCGATTACGACGCAGAAGATGCTTCTATACTTACCCGGTACAAGGACTTCAGTCTTACGGAAGGTAACTCGCCCACAGTGGCCAACAGCCCGGAGAGTTATCCGACCTCAGCGACGACCTTCCCGGACGTGGAAGACATCAACCGCGACCAAACCATGAATGCCATTGAGCGGTACTACCAGTATAAGGTTTCCCTGAATAAAAACGATCTCGTTGTAGGGCAGAACTACATCGTGGATTCGAAGACGACTACAGTAACATTGGCCAACAACACGACACAGCAAACTACCTGGTATCAGTTCCGAATCCCGATTACCACTCCTGAGGATCCCGACAACATCATCAACGACATGTCCGGGTTTACCTCAATTCGTTTTATGCGGATGTTCATGACCAAATTCAAGATCCCTGTGGTTCTCAGGTTTGGTGAGTTACAACTCGTTCGCGGGGATTGGAGGCGTTATACAAAAACGCTTGATGACAATATCGATCCGCCACAAGACCTTCCTCAGGATCAGAATCAGAATTTTGAGGTGGGCGTGGTCAATATCGAAGAAAACGAAGATCGCGAACCTATCCCCTATGTGCTTCCTCCGGGAATCAGGCGTGAACAGCTTCAGGGTACAACAACCATTCAACAGCAAAACGAGCAATCGCTTTCGGTCAAAGTCATTGATCTGCCTCCAGGTGACACACGGGCCGTATTCAAAAACACGACCTTCGACTTAAGGATGTATAAGAACCTGAAAATGTTCATTCACGCGGAATCAGTGCGGGGTAGCATTGAGGTGATGGATGACGAAATGGTGGCGATCATGCGCCTGGGAAGTGACACCGATGATAACTATTACCAGGTTGAGATTCCATTGAAGGTCACTGACTTCAATGCTACTACCGACGTGGAGATCTGGCCGGAAGAAAACAACATCAATGCCCTGATTGAGGATTTCGGGAATCTAAAACTCGAACGCGAGGAGGTCAACGCCCCTGTCAATGAAATCTATCCACAGGTTCAATCGGGGGATCCGGTGGAATTTCGCATCCGGATAAAGGGGAATCCCAACCTGGGTAATATTCGTACGCTGATGCTTGGGGTTCGAAACGAAAGCTTTACCCCAAAAAGCATGGAGCTGTGGTTCAATGAGCTGCGGGTTGCCAATTTTGACAATAAATCCAGCTGGGCAGCCATCGTGAATGCCGACGCCAACTTTGCAGATTTTGCGGATATCTCTGCGACGGGAAGTATGCATACGATCGGGTTTGGATCGCTTGACCAAATGGTCAATGAGCGCAGCCAGGACGAAATGAAGCAGTACGCATTTGTGTCAAACATCAATATAGGGCAGCTCCTTCCGAAAAGGGCAGCCATGAGCATTCCTATGAATTTCAGTTTTGGGGAGGAGTTCCGGGATCCGAAATTCGATCCAAGATTCCAGGACGTACTCTTTGACGAGAACTCCAATGACGCGGACGCGGCCCGGGACTATACCAAAAGACGCAGCATCAATTTCATAAACGTCAGAAAAAACAGGACTTCGGCAGACGGCAAACCTCAGTTTTATGACGTGGAGAACCTTTCTCTTTCCTATCTTTTCAATGAAACCTATCACAGGGATTACAACATACAGAAGTTCATAGATCAGAAGGTCAGGGCCTCGGTTAATTATACTTACAGCTTTCAGCCCAAAGTGATCGAGCCCTTTAAAGGATGGGGACTGGTCAGCGACAAGGCCTATCTGCAATTCATCAAGGATTTCAATCTCAACCTTTTGCCGACTTCCCTGGCGATCAACAGCAATATCATACGCTCCTACAATGAACAGCTGTCGCGTACCCTCGTGGAAGGTCTTCCCGATCTGCCCCTGTTGCAGCAGCGGAACTATATGTTCGACTGGGACTACCTCATCGCTTACAACCTTACCCAGTCTCTGCAATTCTCACTCAGGGCCATGAACAACTATGTATACGATCAGTTTGATAATAATGAGGACATTCAGATCTATGACAATTTCTTTCGTGTTGGACGTCCGGAGCACTACCACCAGACCTTAAATATGTCGTACAAAATTCCTTTTGATAAATTCCCTGTTCTCAGCTTCCTTACAGGAACCTACAATTACACGGCGGATTACGACTGGCAAGCTCCTGCATTCACCAACATACAGACCCTGGCCAATACGATTCAGAACTCCAATACCCACAACCTGACCGCCGAAATGGGAATGGACCGATTATACGACTACATAGGTTTGAACCGACTTTTCACCAAACGAAAGACCGTCGATGCAAAAAGAAATGCCGAAACCGGAGAGATTGAGAAGAGTAAAAAAGGGCTATCCGGAGGGCAGCGCATCGGGAGAGCCTTTATTGACATTCTCACCGGGGTAAAGAACATCCGGTTCTCCTATACAGAGAATAACGGAACTTTCTTACCAGGTTTCGTCCCGGAATTCGGGTTTCTCGGACAAAGCCGTTACGATGGAGGCTTCGCTCCTACCTTTGGCTTCGTCTTCGGGAGCCAGGCTGACATTCTGGATAAAGCCCTGCAAAATGGCTGGCTGCTTTCTCGGGGTCAATCTGACAATTACTACGCACGGAACTACAGCAAGTCACATTTTGACAAGTTCGATTACTCGGCCAGTGTCAGATTCACGCGTGATCTCGACATAGAACTTTTCGGGAACCGCACCTATACGGAGAGCTTTAACCAACAACTGGACGTCATCGATGACTTGTTGAATGACACCCCCAGAAACGCGGTTGGAAATTTCAGCATCTCAATGTTCATGATTGGCATGTCCCTGCAGGATGGCGAGGAGCTTTTTCAGACCTTTAAAGACAATAGGGCGACCATTTCCCAAAGACTGGCAGACGATTCGGGTGCAAATGTTGACGGCTTCGGCAGTACGAGTCAGGACGTGGTACTGCCTGCATTTCTCGCAGCCTACACGGGCAAAAGCGCAGAAAGCGTAAAATTAAGTGCCTTTCGAAACACACCTGTGCCGAACTGGAGAATTTCATACAAGGGACTTATGAATATTCCGTTTATGAAGGAGAATTTCAGGAGTTTTACCCTTGAGCACAGCTATAGATCGGTCTATTCCATTCTTTCTTTCACGAACAATTTGAGATATGATGCGGACGACCCCTATGCCGATACCAATCGCGACATTGCTGGAAACTACAACCCGAAGCAATTATTCAATGGCGTAAACCTGATCGAAGAATTCTCGCCGCTCATTCTGGTAGATTTGAGCCTTAAGAACTCGTTTTCACTGCGTGCCGCTTACAACCGGGACAAGGCGCTGAACTTGAATTTCAACAACAATACCGTGACTGAGGTGGCAGGTGAAGAGGTGGTCATGGGTCTAGGTTATCGCATTCGAAACGTGAGAATGAAATTTAAAATGGGCAGCGGAGGTGGTTCCACTACGTTTCAAGGAGATGTCAATCTGAAGCTCGACGTGGGTATTCGAGATAATTTAACCACGGTCAGGGCCTACGGAATAGATGAAGATATCAATAATGACCAGATCACGGGAGGACAGAGTCTGGTTTCGGTAAAATTCCTCGCAGACTACTCATTAAATAAAAATTTGTTGGCGTCCTTTTTCTTTGACTATAATAATTCTAAATTTGCAGTATCCACGACATTCCCGCGTACATCGATAAACGGAGGGATCAGCGTGAGGTACATTATCGGAAACTAATTTAATTCACGTCTTATGAACTTTCCTGAAAACCTGAAATATACCAAAGATCACGAATGGGTCAGCCTTGAAAATGGCGTAGCTACAGTAGGTATCACTGATTTTGCCCAAAGCGAATTGGGTGATATCGTATACATCGATATCGAAGGCCTCGATGAAACTCTCGACCAAAACGAGGTTTTTGGAAGCGTTGAAGCGGTTAAAACCGTATCGGATCTGTTCATGCCGATAAGCGGAGAAGTCATCGAATTCAACGAGGACCTCGAAGACGCACCAGAAAATGTGAATACGGATCCCTACGGATCGGGATGGATGATCAAAATCAAAGTTTCTGATCTGGCAGAAACGGAAGCCTTACTAGATGCTGCGGGATATAAAGAGCTTATTGGAGCGTAATGCCCTTTGGCTTGCTATCCTGGCCACACTGGGTGTTGCAATACTCAGTCTGGGTGCATTACCTAAACTGAACATCGGGCTCGATCTGAAGTCTTCGGACAAATATCTCCATTTCATTGCTTATTTCACACTGTGCCTTTTGTGGTTCTTTGCTTTGAGGGATCGATTGCACCGTTACGTTTTCAGGGCTCTGGTGCCACTTGGACTCATCCTTTATGGCATCATTCTTGAGGGTTTACAAGGTGGGTTAACCACATACAGAACGGCTGATATTTATGACGCCTTAGCCAACACAGCAGGGGTTCTGGGAGCCATGTTCTTGTTCAACAAGCTTTTACGCTTGTATGACTCAATTTAAAAAATCCTTGCGATAATGGAAATTTATTCCTTAAATTAGCCCAGAAGAAAACTTACAGAGAATTATGAAAGCCAAAAAGACCCCGAAAGCAAACCTCGAGAAGCACAACAAGCAGTTCATGCTGTTGGGATTAGCCCTCGCACTTGTCGTCATTTACATCGGAATCGAATGGAAGACGTTTGAGCGAAGCATTGCAGATTTGGGTATTGCCGACATTGCTGCAGATGAAGAAATTGACATTCCGATCACTGAGAGAATTCAGGAAGTGAAACCACCACCACCACCACCACCGGCTCCTGAAAAAATTGAAGTCGTGGAAGATGAAGAAGATATCGAGGAGACAATTCTTGAGTCGACTGAAACAGATGAGACGGAAGCGGTAGAGGTTGAAGAGATCGAAGAGATTGTCGAGGATGAAGAAGTCATTGATGATGTTCCTTTTGCGATTATCGAAAATGTACCAGTTTATCCAGGTTGCAAAGGCACCAACGAGCAGAAGAAAAAATGCATGGTTGAGAAAATTACCAAGCATGTAAATAGAAAGTACAACACAGGTTTAGCTGGAGACCTTGGATTGAGCCCTGGTAAGAAAAGGGTTTATGTTCAATTCAAAATCTCGAAAACAGGAGAGATCGTTGACGTTCGTGCAAGAGGTCCTCACGCGAGACTTGAAAAAGAGGCCATCCGCGTGGTTGAAATGCTTCCAAAAATGGAACCAGGAAAACAAAGAGGTAGACCAGTAGGCGTAAAATACACTTTGCCAATCACTCTTCTAGTAGAATAGAATGTAGAGCAAAATGAATTACAACTTCAAAAACCGCCCCACTCGAGGCGGTTTTTTTTATCTAAACTGATCCTCATTCTGCTAAATCTTCAACATGACAAAAATCATGGTTTTTGGGAACCGAATTTCCTAACTTAGAAATCATCCTCTTAAATCTTTCGGCCATGTTAGTAAAAAAAAGATATAGAGCTCGGTTGTCGCCCAACAGAAAATTATTCTTTCAACTTGGATTGGTACTCACTTTGTTGATCATCTACATCGCGTTGGAATGGAAAACCATGGATCGCTATGTTCAGGAGTTCAACAGTGTCAGTTACGAAACAGAAGAAATAATCGACATACCGCTGACCCAAAGGATACAGGAGATCAAACCCCCACCTCCACCGCCTCCGGCTCCCGAAAGAATCGAGATTGTTGCCGACGAAGAGGAAATCGAGGAAACCGTACTCGAAACGACAGAAACTGATGAAACCGAGTACGTGGAAGCCGTTGAAATCGATAACATCGAGGAGATCATCGAGGAAGAGGAATTGCAAAAAGACATCCCCTTTGCTATTATTGAAGAGCCTCCAATCTATCCGGGCTGCAAAGGATCCAAACAAGAAATGAAACAATGCATGCAGGACAAGATCAACGCTCATGTCACCAAATACTTTAACATTGGTCTAGCACAGGAATTGGGCCTGACCCAGGGGAAGAAGAAGGTCTATGTCCAGTTTAAAATAGATAGAAATGGCGAAATCATCGACATTCGTGCACGAGGTCCGCATACACGGCTTGAAAAAGAAGCAATCCGCGTTGTGGAACTCCTTCCCAAAATGACTCCGGGCAAACAAAGAACTCGCCCGGTCAGGGTCTCCTATACCTTGCCGATTACGATGGTGGTCCTCCAATGACACTTGAACTCGAATACCTGACGAAAGTAATACTTAGATTTTGTAAATTTGGAATCCCAACTACCAGGAATGATTCCAAACTTGAATAATTTATCTCCATATGACACACTTGGTGTCCTGGAACGAGTAGACCGTTTTTGCAAAAGGAGCATTAAAAAGTCATCGAAAGTCGAGGGTTTGAAACTGGCCCTGAGTATGATCGACCTGACCACCCTGGAAGGGAAAGATACGCCCGGAAAGGTCAAACAACTATGCTACAAAGCCATTCATCCTCACGATAAACTCGAAAGTCTGCCCAAAGTGGCCGCTGTATGCGTCTATCCTACCTATGTTGGCCTGGCTAAAAAGGAACTGAAAGGTTCGGGTATTTTGGTCGCTTCTGTAGCCACAGCTTTCCCGAGTGGCCAGTCCAGTTTAAAAACCAAATTATCTGATACGCGATATGCCGTTGATGAAGGAGCTGATGAAATCGACATGGTTATTTCACGTGGGGAGTTTCTTGCAGGCAACTATGAATTCGTTTTCGATGAAATTGCTTCAATCAAGGAAGCGTGTGGAAATGCACACCTTAAAGTGATTCTCGAAACCGGTGAGTTGGATACGCTTGACAATGTTCGCAAGGCTAGTGAACTGGCCATGCACGCGGGTGCTGATTTCATCAAAACTTCAACCGGTAAGATACAACCGGCAGCCACCCTGTCTGTCACTTATGTAATGCTGGACGCTATCAAAGATTATTATCTGAAGACCGGAAAAATGATCGGCATGAAACCGGCGGGCGGAATCTCGAACTCAAAGATCGCATTGCAATACCTGGTCATGCTCAATGAGGTTCTTGGCGAAAAATGGATGAACAAGAACTATTTTCGTTTTGGAGCGAGCAGCCTCGCCAATGACATTCTTATGCAACTGGTCAAAGCTGAGACCGGTCACTATCAATCATCAAACTACTTTTCAAAAGACTAGCTATGGATGTAACTGACAATCAAGACGTATTCACCTCCAGTTGGGAATATGCTGAAGCCCCTGAGAGTCAGGATCATATTCAAATTGAAAAAAGATATGGTCTGTTCATCGATGGAAAATTTGAAGAACCGCTAAGCAAAAAGTATTTCCAGACTGCAAATCCTGCAAACGACAAGCTTCTTTCAGAGGTGGCAGAAGCCTCCGAGGCGGATGTTGACAAGGCGGTCAAAGCAGCGCGAAATGCTTTTAAAAAGTGGTCTGGCCTTCCGGCCAAAGAAAGAGGAAAGTACATTTTCAGAATCGCTCGCCTGATCCAGGAAAGAGCACGCGAACTGGCTGTTATAGAGAGTCTGGATGGAGGAAAACCGATCCGGGAATCCCGGGATATAGACATTCCATTGGCAGCCAATCATTTTTTCTACTACGCCGGGTGGGCAGATAAACTGGATTATGCATTTCCGGGTAGAAAAGTCAAACCTCTGGGTGTAGCCGGGCAAATCATTCCCTGGAACTTCCCCTTGTTGATGGCGGCCTGGAAGCTGGCTCCTGCCCTGGCAACAGGCAATACAGTTGTTCTCAAGCCCGCTGAAACAACACCTTTGACAGCGATGAAACTCGCGGAGATCATCCGCGATAGCGAGCTTCCCCCTGGGGTTGTAAACATCGTTACCGGAGCAGGTGAAACAGGTGCCTCTTTGGTCAGGCATCCAGATATAGACAAAATTGCGTTTACCGGGTCTACGGCCGTTGGTAAATTCATTCAAAAAGCCATCTCAGGAACCTCGAAAAAACTTACACTTGAACTGGGAGGCAAAGGTGCGAATATCATCTTTGAAGATGCGGCTCTCGACCAGGCAGTAGAAGGAATTGTCGATGCCATATTCTTCAACCAGGGACACGTCTGCTGCGCAGGTTCTCGCCTTTTTGTGCAGGAATCAGTAGCCGACCTGGTCATTGCAAAGCTCAAGAGTCGTTTGAATAGTTTGTTTGTTGGCAACCCCCTTGACAAGAATACCGATATCGGCGCCATCAACTCCAAAAAACAACTGGAGACGATCAAGAAGTATATTGACATTGGAAAAAGTGAAGGAGGCCAGGTATATCAACCCGAGTGCAACCTGCCCGAGCATGGCAACTGGTGTCCTCCTACCTTGTTTTTGAACGTTTCTCAATCCCATAGAATCGTACAAGAGGAGATTTTCGGACCTGTATTGACGGTTCAAACTTTCAGGACTATCGATGAAGTGATCGAGAAGGCAAACAATTCCCCTTATGGTCTCTCGGCAGGCGTCTGGACGGACAAGGGTTCAAAAATTTTCCACCTTACGAAGAAATTGAAGGCCGGTGTGATCTGGGCTAATACTTACAACAAATTTGACGCCACATCCCCCTTCGGTGGCTACAAGGAAAGCGGATTCGGAAGAGAAGGTGGTTTACACGGATTGAAACCCTACATCAAATTTGAATGAGATGAGCAGATTGAATGTCAACAAAACCTATAAGATTTTTATTGGCGGGAAGTTCCCGCGGACTGAATCAGGACGCTACTATTCCTTGAAGGACAAAAAAGACAACCTTTTGGCCAACATGTGTCTGTCCTCAAGAAAAGACTTTAGAAATGCCGTTGTAGCTGCGAGAAAGGCCTTTGAACCCTGGTCAGCTGCAACAGCATTGAACCGGGGCCAGATTCTTTACAGGCTGGCGGAGATGCTGGAGGGAAGAAAAGATCAGTTCACTGCTGAGATCCATGCGATGGGATCATCAGAAGCAAGAGCGAGAAAAGAAGTAGAAGCATCCATAGACAGGTTGGTCTATTACGCCGGTTGGAGTGACAAATACCAGCAGATTTTCAGCGCTGTGAATCCTGTGGCGACACCCCATTTCAACTTTTCCGCCCCTGAACCTACGGGTGTGGTCTCAATAATCGCGCCTGAAGAACATGGCCTGCTCGGTTTGATCTCTGCACTGGCGCCTGTAATTGTTGGCGGAAATACGACTGTTCTTCTGGCAAGTGAATCCCAACCCCTGTCATCGATTTCATTTGCTGAGATTGTTCACACCTCAGACGTTCCTGCCGGAGTGGTCAACATTCTCACTGGGAGCAAAACCGAGCTACTGGATCATATGGCTTCACATATGGATGTCAATGCGATCATCTATTGCGGAAACAAAGACAAGGAGATTCAAATGATCGGTGAACTGGCAAGCGAGAATATGAAACGTACCGTGTTTTACAGGAAAACGGATTGGTTCACTGAAACGGCCCAATCTCCCTATTTTATAAATAAAACCCAGGAAATTAAAACAACCTGGCATCCTGTAAAAATTTAGAAAGACCTTTTGAAACGTATGAAAGACCAGAATTATTTTGCCCACGAAACAGCGGTCATCGATGAGAATTGCAACATCGCCCCCGGAACCAAAATTTGGCATTTCAGCCACATCATGTCAGATTGCACAATTGGTGAAGGCTGCAACATTGGCCAGAATGTCGTAGTGAGTCCCGGCGTGACACTGGGGAAAAACGTAAAGGTTCAGAACAATGTATCGATCTATACCGGGGTGAATTGCGAAGATGATGTCTTTCTTGGCCCCTCCATGGTCTTTACAAACGTCATCAATCCACGCAGTGCCGTAAACCGGAAAAATGAATACATGAAGACAACGGTGCGCAAAGGGGCCAGCATAGGAGCCAATGCTACAATCGTATGCGGCAATGACATTGGAGCCTACTCTTTTATTGGCGCTGGAGCCGTGGTGATCAAAGAGGTCAAACCCTATGCCCTCGTGGTGGGAAATCCCTCCCGTCAGATCGGTTGGATCAGTGAATTCGGACATAGGTTGACTTTCGACGAAACAGGCATAGCCATTTGCCCCGAGAGCAAGGAAAAATATGAGCTAAAAAATAATCGTGTTAATAAAATAACATAGATTTGTAGCGTTGACAAAGGAACGCTCACGCATCCTATGACTCCAAAACAATTCCTATGCTGAAGAAATTTTTACTGACCGTTTTTTTTCTTGCCTTTTGTTTGCCGTCCAATGCTCAAATCGAAAAGCCTCCCGTTTATCCGGGGTGCGAATCAGAGTCCCTGGATAATATAGAGGCCTGTTTCAACACCTCCGTCAGGACAAACATCCTAGACGAATTTGAAGTTCCCGCTGTCGTGGAAAACGAAAACTATAGGGGAAAGATAAAAGTGGTTTTCCTGGTAACCAAGGAAGGAAAGTTCGAGGTGCTCCATGTAAACTCGATGTATCCCGAACTGGAAAAAGAAGTAAACCGTGTTTTTGGAACCCTTCCGGAGATTCAACCCGCAACGTATAATGGGCGGGCCATCGATCAACGATTTCAAATTCCAATCAGCGTTCCTTTAGCGGATAACTATGTAGTCAAGAATGATTCGATCAATCTCGCCGAAGAAGAAAAAGTGGCGATTGAAGAAAAAATACTTGACGATGAGGATACGCTCTTCCCTGAATTCCAGAGCGAGTTGAGCATTCCTTTTGTTCACCAGGAATATGATGACATCATATATCACCTCAACCAGGGTGCAAACACTCATACCTCGGTTAAGCCTTATTTATTCAACGAAGTACGGCCGCATATCGACCTTGAGAAGAAGCGCAAGGACATTCTGAAGCAAAAAGAGTCCTGGGGTGGTAGAAAACTTTGGAATGAGCATCTCGCCCTGGTTAAAGGCAAGAATTTCTGGTTCACCCTCAACCCGGTTTTTGATCTTCAGGTTGGAAAAGACAATTCGGATGTGGATTATACCTACAACAACACCCGAGGACTTCAGATACAGGGCTCGCTGGGTAAAAAATTCGCATTCTCCACTTCATATTACGAAAGTCAGGGACGCTTTGCCGAATACATCAATGAAGACACCAGGCGTTTGAATCCGATTATCGGAGCCAGCGCAGTGGTACACGGAAGAGGCAAAGCCAAAAGTTTTAAAGAAGGAGGGTTTGACTACCCGGTTGCCGAGGCCTACCTGAGCTATACCCCGAATGAGTTCTTCAATTTCCAATTCGGAAATGGAAAGAATTTTATCGGCGACGGCTACCGTTCTTTTTTCTTGTCGGATGTGGCGTCACCCTATCCTTTTTTAAAAATAAATACGACCTTCTGGAAGATCAAATACACAAATATTTGGGCCTGGATGGATGATATTCGAACTTCTTCTTCGGATGACGGTACGAATTTGAGGAAGTATGTGGCCATGCATCACCTGAGCTTGAACATCGGCAAACGTTTTAACCTGGGGCTTTTTGAGGCCGTGATCACGAATGAAAACAGCTATAATGGTTTTGACATTTCCTTCTTTAACCCCATCATCTTCTATCGCGCTGTGGAATTCTCCAATGGAGGTGACTTCAGTGGGAACGTACAGGTTGGTCTTGACTTGAAATACAGAGTGACAGATAATATCAGTTTGTACAGCCAGTTATTGATCGATGAATTGAGAGTCAGTGAAGCTTTTGGCAACAATGGCTGGTGGGCGAATAAATTTGCCGTACAGCTTGGAGGAAAATACTACAACGCCTTCAAGGTTGACGGTTTGACCTTACAGGGAGAATTCAACTGGGCAAGACCCTATACCTTTTCACATACCGTTGAAGAACTCAATGCCGGACATTTTAACCAATCCATCGCCCACTTGTGGGGTGCCAACTTCTGGGAGGTCATAGGAATCGCACGCTACAACAAAAACCGCTGGTTTGGAAACGCCAAGTTGATCGTTGGAAACAAAGGTTTTGATTTTGATGATTCTGATGTCAGCTGGGGTGGAGATATATACATTGACAATGACAATAGATTTTCGGACTTTGACAACGAAGTCGGACAGGGAAACAGCACGGATATCTTTATTGCTGATCTTCAAGCGGGATACGTTGTGAATCCGGTGACAAACCTTCAGCTTTTCGGAGGGTTTACGTATAGAAACTTCTCCCCTTCAGTCAGTGGCAACGTGGTGAGTGAAGACAACACGACTTGGTTCACCATTGGTCTCAGAGCCAGTCTTTTCAACTGGTATTTCGATTTTTAGAAGAAGAAGCCGAATCCAACCTTTACAGCGAAATTGGTCGAGCCTGGTGTGTCGAGGTAACTGCCCCTGTATTCAAAATCGACGCGAAACAGCTTAAAGATGTTGCCAATTCCGAAGTGGTACTCCCAGTAAATATTCTCCGGGGCCACGTAAACAATATCTGAGGCGTTGATATCCCTATTCGCCTGGGAAATACTTCCGATCACACCGCGAACCCCTATAATCTCTCTCCAATTGAGATCTCTTATCAATGGAATCCGAGAAAAGATTTTTCCATTGAAATTGTGCTCCAGGTGCAGAGAAACATATTCGTCCGTAACAAACTCATAATAATTGAGAAGGTCAAAGAGCTTTCTCGAAGTGAAAATCGTCTGGTTACCAGGTACGATATTCAAAAGCTGAAGCGGAACCGGGTTAAAGGTTTTTCCCACCTCAAAGGTCGATCGCATGCGCCCGAATAATCCCAGTTGAATAGGCTGCTCGTAAAAGAACTGGACTTTGTGATAGTCAAAATCACTGTTAAAAGGGCCTTTGATACCTCGCGTGTAACCCAGAAAAAAGGTAGGGAAGCGATTCTCATTGCTCACGCTGCGTTCAACTCCGAAACCGTAGGCATTTCTGTTCGGTGTAAACTGCAGGCCTATGCTAACATCCACTTGATCAATAGAGGACTGAATCTCTCCATTCTCGTCAAAGTAATCTACGTTGAACAAATCCGGGTTGGCCGATTCAAGAGTCTTATACGTCGTCCCCAATCTGACTTCAAGATTTTTAACGGGTTCCATCGAAACCTGGAGATTGGTAAGGTCAATATTTGACAGTTTGGTGTTGTCGCCACGAGTAAAAATCGAGGTTGTGGCAAAGCTCCTTTCCAGCACCTCGTTCGCCGTTGTCAAACTGACACCCAGCTGCTCGATATCCTTGCGCGTACCCAGGGATAGTATCCAGCGCTTATTATTCTTGACCAGCCACTTTCCTTCAATGCCGTATTTGAACTTGGTATCCATAAAACCGTAGGCCAAGTACCCTTTGACCCGCCATTTGTCGTTTTGACTAAAAAACGTTCTTGCCCCGGCTTTGAGTCGCAAACCCTCAATATCGTTGTATCCGATCGATGAGAATATGGGGCCGTAATCCCATCCCCTGGCAAAATTCCAATAGCCGGAAGCCAGAGTTTCTGCAATGGTATTGATCTGCTGAAATCGCCTGACATTTTGCAACGTATCGAGCATCTTATAAATACCCTGTTCATTCTCGGAGAGCTCCTCCTGTCGGCTACGTGCCCAAAAATCGTCGGGCTGATTGTAGATCTCGGGATCGTCCTGAACCTGCTCCTTGTAAAATTCATCCGGCCTTCGAACGTCAAAGACGTGATTGTCGTAAAGAGTCGATCGCTTTCCGTAAACCCCTTTGGAAGCATCCTTTTGGTTGAAGGCAAAATCCGTCATTATGTAATCCCGCTTCAACAGGAAAACGGAATCGTTGACCACATCAAATTCCTGTTCGATGTAAATGTCCTTGACCCAATTCACATTCGCATTCTTATTGGCGTACATCTGGATTTCCTTGATGGCGAAAGTGCTGTCATTCACCCAGAAATCCCCCTTGAAAGTCAGTTCACTTTTCCTCCTGGGATAAAAGAGAATATTGTAGCACCATTTCCCTTCGATGTAGCTGCTGTCTGTCAACACATAATTGTAGACTTCAGGGCCCAGGCGCGAGAGCGGGCTCGAAAACTTCTTGTCAAAAAAGAGCAGGTAGTTGTCATAGATGTCGAAATCCACATAAAGCTGTTTGAGAAAAGCGATCAGAGCCTGATTGTCGGAGTATCCGGAATTCTTGTTGGCAACGAGTTTCGAATTTTCTTTCTTCGGATAGATGTTCTTACCGTAGGTTTTGTAAACCGACTCATTGATGAAGATCGGAAGAAAAACCTTGCCGGTGATTTTGGAGGTATCAATCTGATCGAAAACCATTTCCAAACCGTTGAAAACCTTACGATTCATCAATTTCTCGTCGATATTATTGAGATCGAATTCTATTTTTTCGTACTTGTCGTACTCGTAGCGATCGTAGAGATACAGCCCGTTACGGCGCTTCTTGCTCCAAATCTTCTTCAGAATATCCACCGCAGGGTTATTCTTTTTGGGCATCTTACCCGAATACAGGGTGACTTCATCGAGCTGATCGCGGGTTTCGCCAAGCACGATGCGCAGGTCTAAATTACTGGATTCAAGAGGAATGGAACGCGTGTCAAACCCTACAAATGAAACCTCTAATTCTTTATAGGTCTGATCCGACTCCAGGTAGAATTTACCGTTCTCGTCGGAGATAGTTCCCTGGGTTGAACCTTTGAAAATAATATTGGCAAAGGGTACGGGCGCATCTTCTTCATCCACAATTATCCCGCTTACTTTTACCTGGGCATGAATGCCAAGGCTCAGAAATAACAATATGTAGCAAATTCTTTTGATCATGACACTCACCGAATGCAACCCTGCATCATCCAACGTATAACAGCGAACAAAAGTATTATATTCACCTCACTTATCGCAGTGCAGAGACATTAATTTGGATCCAAGCTCGATTGGGGATTGAGAAGAGAATCTGCTTCAGGTGCATGAACCCGTCAAAGACTACTCATGTAGCGTTTTGGAGTCACACCGTATTTCTTCTTGAAAGCGGCGATAAAATGGCTGGGGGTGCTGTATCCAACCTCGAAGCTCACTTCAGCAATATTGTATTTTTTGGTGGCGAGCAATCTCCTGGCGAATTCCATTTTATAATTGAGCAAATAGGCATAGACGGTTTCTCCATAAATGTGCTTGAAACCTTCTTTGAGGTGGGCGAGTGAAAGATTGATCATATCGGACAATTCACTTAAACTCGGAGGTTCCGTCATCCGTTCAATGAGGATACTCTTCGCTTTTTGAATCTTTCCCACATTCACCTCGTCCTCTAAAAAGGGGCAATTCTGCGCCCCCTCGTTGTCCGATTTATGAAAGTAGAGACTGATCAATTCATAAACTTTTCCTTTTGTGTAAAGTTTCTCCAGTGAGGAATGGAGTCCGTAATGAAATATCTGGTTTAAAACCATGATCTCATTAGGGCTCAACTCCTTGTCGCGGTAACACTTTTTATTCATGTTCTCACCACTTAAAAAATGGATCAGTCCGGCTTCCTGGGAAAAAAAGGTGTGAAACTTTTCTATCGCAATCAGCAAAATGATCATTTTGGAATCTGGCTCCAGACTCAAATCAATGGGTAAGTCCTGTTGGGGATTGTAAAGCAGATACGACTTGTTTTCCGGTACATCCAAAGCGTAGTGGCCACCATTGAAAAGGAGTTTGGCCTTACCCGACAAACAGAAATGAAGCTGGATGAATGATTTGTCCACAACACGATTGAATCGGTCATTTGACTTTTCACGATTGTGTATTTTGAGTAAGAAGAAACCTTCTTCTACAAGGTTGTCGGCCAATAAACTTTTATCGATACTTTTTATCATTCTCTTTCAATTTTTCAACTTCTCCTGTAACGCAACTACCTGTTAGGGCTTTCTACAAAGAACCTTGTAAAGGTAGTGATTCTGTAGAAACCATCTGCTTTCGAAAGTGTTTTCGCGATACTTTTCCATGTAACCCGGGGCACGAAACCAAGCTCAGAAAAAAAGAAAAGCCACTTCGCTACGAAGTGGCTTTATGTGTTTAAGCCTAGAAGTGAGTATAAACTAAACGTACATGACTTTCTTAACAGCCTTGATCACATCGTCTTTGTTTGGAAGCCATTCTTCCAAAAGAACGGGTGAAAAAGGAGCGGGCGTATCCGCGGTTGTAATCCGCTGCACCGGCGCATCCAAATAGTCAAATGCATTTTCCTGCACCTGATAGGTGATTTCACTTGAAACACTTCCGAAGGGCCATGCTTCTTCGAGAATCACCAATCGGTTCGTTTTTTTCACCGAATTCAGGATCGAATCATGGTCCATAGGACGAACCGTCCTCAGGTCGATAACTTCAACCGAAATTCCTTCCTTCTCCAATTCATCTGCAGCTTTCAGCGCCTCTTTTATGATCTTTCCGAAACTCACTACGGTCACGTCTTTCCCTTCTCTCTTGATATCTGCTACACCGATGGGGAGGATGTATTCCCCCTCGGGCACCTCACCTTTGTCGCCGTACATCTGTTCCGACTCCATGAAAATAACAGGATCATCATCCCGGATGGCCGCTTTGAGCAATCCTTTGGCGTCATAGGGATTTGAAGGTACAATTACTTTTAGGCCAGGAGTATTCGCGTACCAGCTCTCAAAAGCTTGAGAATGTGTGGCACCTAACTGTCCGGCTGAAGCCGTAGGACCCCTGAAAACTATGGGTATATTAAACTGTCCTCCCGACATCTGACGCATTTTTGCTGCATTGTTTATGATCTGGTCTATACCTACTAAAGAGAAGTTAAATGTCATGAACTCAACGATAGGACGGTTCCCATTCATGGCTGATCCAACAGCGATCCCAGAAAAACCCAGTTCCGCAATCGGGGTGTCAATAACCCTCTTAGGGCCGAATTCATCCAACATACCTTTGGAAGCCTTATAGGCTCCGTTGTACTCTGCCACTTCCTCTCCCATGAGATAGACCGACTCATCTCTGCGCATCTCCTCGCTCATGGCTTCGGCAATGGCCTCCCTAAATTGTATTACTTTCATATTATCTGTTTACAGGCATGCAAAAATAGTTAATTTAGCTGAATATTTTTTCACGCATAACCACTAATTTAAGTTCATCCGGGCTCATGAATGTCAGGTCTTTGGTTTGACATGAAGGGAAGGGAAAATAAAATTATATTATGCATGCATAGTATATTGAAAATATTTGTTAAATTCGTCACTGAAAATCAATGCAATTCACAATCGTAAAAAAATGAAGATATTAGTTTGTATTAGTCACGTTCCTGACACTACTTCGAAGATCAATTTTACCGAAAATGATACAAAATTTGACGCCAATGGCGTTCAATTTGTCATCAACCCTTATGATGAGTTCAGCCTGACGCGAGCCATGTGGTTCAAAGAAAAGCAAGGAGCTTCTGTCACGGTAGTCTCCGTCGGAAACATATCTGTTGAACCCACTTTGAGAAAGGCATTGGCCATTGGGGCAGACGATGCAATCCGTGTGGATGCGGAAGCGACTGATGGTTTTTTCGTCGCCAAACAGCTTGCCGAGGTTATTGGTAAAGGAGAATATGACCTGGTTCTTGCCGGTAAAGAATCGATAGATTACAACGGCGGCATGGTCCCTGGGATGATCGCAGAGCTTTGCGGTTTCAACTTTGTAAACGCCTGCATCGGACTGGAAGTAAATGAAAAGACTTTCGTCGCACAACGTGAAATCGACGGTGGCAAGGAAACTCTCGAAGGAGAGCTCCCAGCGGTTATTGCCGGGCAAAAAGGGCTTGTCGAAGAAAAGGACCTGAGAATACCAAACATGAGAGGGATCATGATGGCGCGAAAAAAACCCCTGCAGGTGATACCTCCCGTGGACATATCGGCTAGTACCCGAACTGAAAAATTTGAGAAACCAACAGCGAAAGGTGCCTGTAAGATGGTGGATGCCGGAGATCTCGATCAACTGATCGATTTGCTGCACAATGAGGCAAAAGTTATATAACCTCCTCTCAGGAAGCTATCAATCAAACCCTGAACAATAAAAGAGAAAGTCGAATCGCTCTCGCGATTGAAACAAATAAAAAGTGAAGAAATATGTCAGTTCTAGTTTTTGCTGAGCAATCAGAAGGAAAGTTTAAAAAAACAGCACTCGAAGTGGTTTCCTATGGAAAGGAACTTGCCAACAGTAAAGGTACCGACCTCGTGGTGGTGACCATCAATTCAGAAGACAGTACTCCCCTTGCTCTCTATGGGGCGGATAAGGTTCTAAAAGTGCAGGACGAGCGACTGGATTCTTTCAGCGCCAAGGCATTTGCAGATTGCATCAGCCAGGCTGCAGCGAAATCCAATGCCGATGTTATTGTGGTGGATTCTTCCAGTGATGGATTGTACCTCGCTCCGCTGCTCGCCATCAAATTGCAGGCCGGGTATGCCGCGAACACCATGGCGCAACCACAGAGTTTGGAGCCCTTTATAGTTAAAAGAAAGGCCTTCTCCTCAAAAGGTTTCAATTTCTCAGAGATCAGCACTCCGGTGAAAATGATCGGTCTTGCCAAGAATTCATTTGGATTGAAGGAGAATCAGAGCACTCTGTCTGAGGAGAGCTTTCAACCCGATCTGAAAGAGGAGGATTTTGCTCTGAAAGCTACTTCAACTGACAAGAGCACGGGCACGGTGACAATCGCGGATGCAGACATCGTAGTATCCGCTGGCCGCGGACTCAAAGGACCTGAGAATTGGGGCATGGTGGAAGAGCTCGCAGATATCCTCGGTGCGGCAACAGCTTGCTCAAAACCAGTATCGGACCTGGGGTGGAGACCCCACAGTGAGCACGTCGGTCAAACAGGAAAGCCTGTCGCTTCAAATCTGTACATCGCCATCGGAATCTCCGGGGCCATTCAACACCTTGCGGGAGTCAACTCCTCGAAGGTCAAAGTTGTAATCAACACAGATCCTGAAGCACCTTTCTTCAAAGCAGCCGACTACGGAATCGTTGGTGACGCCTTTGAAGTGGTGCCAGACCTCATTGGGAAGATAAAAGAATTTAAAGCTTCGGCTTAAAAGGCTGCAAAAATTTATTAACTTGTCCCCAGCAAAAGACTAGCGGAATTACCGGATGTCATAAGTCCTTAATTTTGCTAGTCTTTCGCAATTAAATTTGTAACTTGTACTCTAGTCGTGAGTTTAGTACGTTTGAATATAAAAGGTATCTCCTACAGCCAGACCCAAAGTGGAGCCTATGCGCTCGTGCTGAGTGAAGAGGACGGAGAGAGAACACTTCCTATCATTATCGGCGCTTTCGAGGCTCAGTCTATTGCGATCGCACTGGAAAAAGAAATCAAACCTCCACGACCCCTGACCCATGATTTGTTCAAGAGCTTTGCGGATCGTTTCAATATCGTCGTGAAACAGGTGATCATCCATAAACTTGTGGATGGTGTATTTTATTCGAGTCTCATCTGCGAGTGCGACAAGATCGAAGAGATCATCGATGCCAGGACATCCGACGCCATCGCCCTGGCCACGCGTTTCAAGGCACCCATATTCACCTTCGAGAACATTCTGGATAAAGCAGGAATCATCCTGAAGATTAAGGATGAGACCAAGCTTTCCAAGTCAAAGTTCAAGATGGAGGATCTTGTCGCCAATGTCGTTGAAGAACCTTCCTCATTTAAAGATGAAAAACTGGAGGATCTATACAAGCAACTCGAACAGGCTGTCGCAAATGAAGACTATGAGCTCGCAGCAAAACTGAGGGACGAAATCTCCAAGCGGGAGAAAAAATGATTGATCGATGAACAGATCACTTGGATTCCTTTTTCTCTTCTTATTTCTACCATTTATTACTTTAGCACAGGACGCTGTTCAGACCATACATCCCAATGAGGGTGCGTCGGTGCATTCTATCATGCGAGGCATTCTGGGCATGGTCGTTTTACTGGCTCTGGCCTATGCATTCAGCTCGAACCGAAAGGCCATCCGTTGGAAAACAGTGGGCATAGGACTTGCTTTTCAGCTTCTTATCGCTATTGGTGTTTTAAAAATCAGTTTTATTCAGAGCGCTTTTGAAGCTGTGGGGAAAATCTTCGTGAGTATCCTTGATTTTACGCGAGCGGGAAGCAAGTTCCTGTTTGAGGGACTCGTCGCTGATATGAATACATTCGGATACATCTTTGCCTTTCAGGTCTTGCCCACCATCATCTTCTTTTCTGCGCTGACCTCTTTGCTCTATTATCTGGGCGTCATTCAGAAAGTTGTAAAAGGGCTTGCCTGGCTGTTATCGAAAAGCCTGCAGATCTCAGGAGCCGAAAGCCTCAGTGTGGCAGGTAATATCTTTCTGGGACAAACAGAGGCTCCACTGTTGATCAAGGCCTATCTTGAGAAAATGAACCGATCTGAAATTCTTTTGGTGATGATTGGCGGGATGGCCACCGTGGCCGGAGCCGTTCTTGCAGCCTATATCGGTTTTCTCGGAGGTGATGACCCTGTAATGAGACTCCAGTTTGCCAAACACCTCCTGGCTGCTTCGGTGATGGCAGCTCCAGGAGCTATTGTTATTTCCAAAATGCTTTATCCCCAGACCGAGCACGTCAATACCGATGTAACTGTTTCCAATGAAAAAATAGGGGCAAACATCCTCGATGCCATATCCAACGGAACCACCGAAGGTTTGAAGCTCGCTGTGAATGTTGGCGCCATGTTGCTGGTTTTTGTGGCCTTTATCGCGATGATCAATGGGATACTGGGATGGTTTGGAGACGTAACCCAAATCAACTCCTGGATGGAGGTCAATACACCCTATCCCAAACTTACACTGGAATCCATTTTAGGTACCGTATTCGCACCGCTCATGTGGTTGATAGGTGTCGCCAAAAACGACATGATGATGATGGGACAGCTTTTGGGCATTAAGCTTGCGGCAAGTGAATTTGTAGGATATATTCAGCTCGCCGAACTCAAGAATGTCAGCAATGAACTCCATCTAAACAATGCCAAGTCAGTCATTATGGCGACTTATATGCTCTGTGGATTTGCCAATTTTGCTTCGATTGGCATTCAAATCGGCGGAATCGGCTCACTCGCTCCCGGACAGCGCAAAACACTGTCGGAATTCGGCATGAAAGCCCTTATCGGGGGGTCTATTGCCTCGCTGATGTCTGCCACCATAGCCGGAATGATCATAGGCTAAAGCGAATTGACCTGAAGGCTCCCTACCTTAATATTAACATCCTCTTTTGATTCTATTTCGAAGGAAAACTTTATATTTGACTCGCTTGTTTCCCTCTGATGCTATGCAGTTTTAAGAAGCAATTCCCTTACAGATTCAACTGATGATTTTGAACAAATAATCAAATATTGATGAGACAATACCTAGACCTGATTGAACATGTGATAGAGAACGGGATTACCAAAGAGGACCGCACCGGTACAGGGACACGCAGTGTTTTCGGTTATCAGATGCGTTTCGATCTCAATGAGGGATTCCCCATGGTAACCACCAAAAAGTTGCATCTGAAATCGATCATTCACGAATTGCTCTGGTTTCTCAAGGGAGACACCAATACGGGTTATCTCAATGAGAATGGAGTCAAAATTTGGGACGCATGGGCCAATGACAATGGCGATCTGGGACCTGTATACGGATATCAATGGAGAAACTGGAACGGAGAAGGAATCGATCAGATCAGTGAGCTTGTCGAGACCATAAAGACGAATCCCGACAGCCGAAGAATGATTATAAGCGCCTGGAATCCGAGTGTGCTTCCTGACACATCGGTCAGTTTTGAAGAGAATGTAGCCAGGGGAAAAGCCGCTCTTCCACCCTGCCATGCTTTTTTTCAGTTCTATGTGACCGATGGAAAGCTATCCTGTCAGTTATACCAACGAAGCGCAGACATATTTCTCGGTGTTCCGTTCAACATTGCCTCGTACGCCTTGCTGACCATGATGCTGGCTCAAGTGACAAATCTCGGATACGGCGACTTTGTTCACACCTTTGGAGACGCGCATATTTACAGCAATCACATGGATCAGATCCGATTGCAACTGAGCAGGGATCCCCGGCCTCTTCCTCAGATGATTCTGAATCCTGAGGTCAAAAATATCTTTGAATTTACATTCAAAGACTTTAACTTAGTAAATTATAATCCGCACCCTCATATTAAAGGAGCTGTTTCGGTATAATCCCCCAAAAAAAGAGATATTATGAATGCTTTGGAGTTGAAATTGAACCTGATCAAACACATAACACAAATTGAGGATGTGAGCCTCTTGCAGCGCATGCAGGCGTTTTTAAACACCTCAGGGACCCTTTACAACAAGACATTGAATGAAATACCGTCATTGAGAAACAACAAGGACAAAGATTTCAATGACAAAGAGGATTTCACAGACTACATCAAGGAATGGGTCAAGGACATGTAAGCTGAATCGTTTTGAATTCAAACCTCGATCACGAACTTTACGAGAAGGCCCGCAAAAGGACCAAACAGAAAAAACGACTGTATTTTCATTTTGTTTTCTTCCTTATAGGATCAGTTTTTCTGGTAGTTCTAAATAAGGTTGTAAAATTCCACGAGGAGATTGACTGGTTCGTATGGGGAATTCTAGTGTGGTTGTTTTTCCTGGTGGTGCATGCTGTGCGCGTTTTGGTCATGAATCGTTTTTTCGACAAAGACTGGGAGCGCATTCAAACGGAAAAACTCATTCAGAAACACGAAGTCAAGTTAGCCAAACTGGAGAAAAAGCTCACCAAAAAAGGAGTGATCCCCCCATCAGAAGAAATCGAATCCAATTCCTGAACACATGGTAACAATCATTGCAGCCGTCGGCCGTAATAGGGCCCTCGGAAAGGATAATGACCTCATATGGCACCTGCCGGCCGATCTGCGCCGGTTCAAAAGCCTGACACGAGGGCATCATGTCATTATGGGCAGAAAGACCTTTGAGTCCCTTGGCAAACCTCTTCCGAAAAGGACAAATATCATTGTGAGCAGAAATCCGGATTACAGGGCTGAAGGATGTGTCGTAGTCAATTCACTGAAGAAAGCTCTGGAAATGGCCCAATCGGACCCGAATCCATTTATTCTTGGAGGGGCCGAAATTTACAAGCAGGCACTGTCTATGGCGGATCTCACTGGGATCTTACTTATGTCCATGAAGATTTCGAAGCCGATGCTTTTTTTCCCGAATTCGATCCGCAGGAATGGGAATTGACAGGTAGGGAAGACTTTGAGAAAGATGATGAAAACGCATACGACTACAGTTTTGTCCAGTACAAAAAAAGAAAGTGAGCTCGGAACTCCGAACTCACTTTCAAATCACTGGACAATAACTAATTAATAATCACACTTAAATCTCAATGGATTTGATGTACTTTCTTCCGTTGGAACGGAAAACAAATAAGTACTCTCCTTTCTTCGAGCCCGAGAAATCGTAAACTCTTTCAATGAAAGGCTCATTTTCAAATTTTTCCGAAAGAACGACATCCGAATTCAAAGCGTAATAGATCTTGAAATCCATGGGTGCTGACTCAAAAGATGTTCTCGAGACAAAAACCTTGTCATCCTTCACCCGAACCATCGGTTTGAAAATAGTCGTTTTGTTCTCCTTTTGGAAGTTCACCTCACTTGACTCCACGTCAAACGGGATAACAACGATTTCCAACTCCGTATCGAGTTCGAAATAGTACTCTCCATTGGGTAATGATGTCAAATCAAAACCTTTGGAATACTTACCGGTCTCTTGAATAGCCTCTTTATAGAGAACCAGACCATTGTAATCCTTAATAAGGAGCATTGAACCTTTGTTCACCTTAGCGAAGTTCAAACTGGTTACTTTTGGCTCCTTTTCCTTTACTGGATGTTTCACGTCATTGGCGAAAGCCAACATGGAAACTGAGAGAGCACATACAATCAGACCTTTTTTAGTTAATTTTTTCATGATAATATATTATTAAAATTAGACACTACAAATGTAGGGGCATATCAAAGCACAGAAAACAACACTATTAATCTATTTATGCACTATATTATCAGTTTACAATTTTTTAACATAGGTTATGGTTAATTATGTATAATATATGGTTAAATTCGCATAGAAGTTAGCCTTTTAAAATCTTTACTTTTGTGAGAAACAGGACAAATATGATTAATAAGAAACCGAGTTTCGAGAAGATCAGCCCAAGTTTTGGAAGCTCAATATTGGTGAAACAGCACAACAATGCCGTACAGAACACCAACGCCTTCTGGCATTTCCATCCAGAAGTTGAGCTTGTCTACGTTAATAAAGGTCAGGGCAAAAGACATATAGGTAATCACCTCTCCTATTACAATAACAGTATGCTGATTCTGATTGGGGCGCATCTGCCTCACAATGGCTTTGTTGATAGACTCACCACGACTGGAAAGGAGACCATTGTGCAGTTCAAACTGGATTTTTTGGGAAACACCTTTTACAGTATCCCTGAAATGTCCAATATAAATGCGCTCTTTGAAAGGGCTAAGAAAGGGATACTTTTCAAACCTGAGACGAAGAAACTGGTCGGCCCGAAAATTGAGGAGCTGGTCGAGATCGAAGGAATGGCTCGCGTGATCAAACTTTTGGAAATACTCAATGATCTCTCGCAAGCCAACGACTACTCCCTATTAAACGCGGATGGGTTTGCCTTTGAGACCGAACCCCAGGACAGCGAAAAAATTGACATTATCTTCAAACACGTCAATAAAAACTTCAAGAGACACATCAGCCTGGATGAGATTGCGGATAAGGTGAGCATGACGACCCCCGCTTTCTGCAGGTATTTCAAAAAAGCGACTGGAAAGACTTTTACGAAACTGGTCAATGAATACCGTGTAGTTCACGCGACAAAACTTCTTCAGGAAAACCAGGCGAGCATTACCGATATTTGTTTTGAATGCGGTTTCAACAATTTCTCACATTTTAACCGCCTTTTCAAGGAGTTCACGGGTAAGAGCGCCTCCAAATATCGATCCGAGATGAAAAGGATGATTCAATAGTTTATTGAATTTCAAGGAGAAACGGCAATCGCGTCTGTACCCCCTTCAACTCGGTGAATTCTTTGATCCTTTGAACAGCTTGATAATTTGATTCCCCGAGCTCGCTTTTGAGCATATTCTCTTTAACTTTTGCAACGGACCCTTGAACATATCTTTGAATTCTTTATCGTAATTCGGATAGTTTCGGACGCGATATTCGGTAATATTAACGAGATCAGCAGCGACCCTAACGGCATCCTCAAGGCTTCCCAGTTCATCGACAAGACCTTTCTCCATTGCTTCTTTTCCGGTCCATACTCTGCCCTGTGCGATGCTGTCTACCTGCTCAAAGGTCATACCCCTGCCTTCAGCTACTTTCGTGACAAACGTGTTGTACACCCTCTCTATTCCTTCACTGGTAACCATATAAAAATCCTCATTGACAGGTTCGAATACACTATAGCCTATGGACCTCTTGTTGGTACCTACTTGTTCGGCGTTGATTCCGATTCTCTTGCTGAATGCACTGATGTTGGGAATGGCCCTAAATACCCCTATGCTCCCAGTGATCGTAGTGGGTTCAGCGATTATCCTATCCGCATTGCAGGAGATATAATACCCTCCGGATGCGGCGTAACTTCCCATGGAAACCACTACAGGTTTCTCCTCTTTAGTGATTTCGATCTCTCTAAGAATGATATCCGAGGCAAGGGCGCTACCCCGGGGAATTTGCACGTAAAACAATCGCCTTGATGTCTTTTGCCTCCTTCGCCTTCTGCAAGGCCTCTTTGATCATATCTTGTCCGATCACCTTTTCGTCTCCCTTGCCATACATAATGTCTCCCTGGGCATAGATCACGGCAATTTTATCCTTTGCCGTTGAGATTATTCGTCCTTTGCCCGATTTGATGTAGTTACTGATTGAGACTCGATTCAACTTGCTGTCTTCCTTCACCCCTGATAGGTTTTTAAGCAAATTGATGTATTGGTCTTTGGGCATCTGCCCGGTTAGCAATCCGTTCTTTATGGCGAGATTCGGATTTCTCGCAAGGAGATCGTCAGCGATCTCATTGATTCGCTCTGAAGACAGCCCGCGGTTCTCTCCTATGTCATTTACAAGCTCGCCCCAGATGGAATTCAAAAACGCAAAAGTCTGTTCTCGATTCTCCTCGCTCATCTCATTGGCTAAGAAGGGTTCCACCGCACTTTTATATTTACCGTGACGGATCACTTCCATTTTAATTCCATACTTGTCCTGAAAGTCTTTGAAGAAAAGAATTTCACCCGACAGCCCCTTGAAATCAATACCGCCTTCAGGGTAAATGTAAATCGAATCCGCCACCGAGCTCAGATAGTAATTCTTCTGGTCATAATAATCTGCATAGGCGATGATGAATTTTCCTGACTCCTTGAACTCGTAAAGTTTGTCCCGGATTTCCTGGATCTGCGCTATTCCTGCCCGCAAAAACATCGACTCGATGCTGATCCCCTTGACCTTCTCATCGTACTTGGCATTGTCTATGGCGTTGATAATCGTATTCAAGCCGATCAGCTCATCGCCAAAGCCGAAAAGCTGTTCAAAAGGATCATCGCTCTTGGGGGCGAAATCCCGAATCTGCTCATCTAAATTTAGAACAAGTATTGAATTGTCCTTCACCAGGACTTTCTCTTCTTCCATAAAGCTCGAACTGAGGGCCGAGCCAATGGCCACGAAAATGAAGAACATGATAAAAAAAGAGATGAATACACCCAGTATCACCGCAAGTAGCTCTCGTAAAAATGTCATCTGAATCTTTTTAGTATAAGTCGCTCTCTGAGCCTTATTGTTACAGGTCTCAAAAAGCCTTTACACTTTGGTTTTTTTGGAACAATGTTTGTTTCTTTGCAATCTTATCAGGCCCAGGCTGAATGGAGTTGCAAGATACTGTCTTTCGCCTTAATAAACAACGCCACCAGAGGCACACTTCTGTATGAAAATAGTACGCACAACCTTCTTCTCCATAGGAAGCAACGTCGGTAACAGGATCGAGCATCTGCAAAAAGCAGTGGATGAACTGGAAGCGCATGTAGGACATATAGTTCGCCTGTCTTCAGTGTACCGGTCTGGTTCATGGGGCTATACGGGTAGCGAATACCTCAACATGTGCTTAGAAGTGTCAACCGCTTTGAGTCCCGAGCTTGTATTGGAAAAAATCCTGCAGATTGAAAAAAGCCTTGGGCGAAACAGAAATGATGGAGAGAATTACCAAGACCGGGTTCTCGATATAGACCTTCTTTTATTTGAGGACGAAATTATTTTCTACGACGACCTGAAAGTGCCGCACCCGAGAATGCTCGATCGGAATTTCGTACTGATACCGTTGAACGAAATTGCACCGGAATTCATACATCCCATCCAGAAAAAATCAATTCGCAGCTGCCTCAAGGCTTGTTCGGACACGGGCATGGTCGACAAGATCGATCAGAAGATTCGCAAGCCCTTGTCACTCCTGGACAAATACAATTATATCGCTATTGAAGGAAATATCGGATCGGGAAAAACAAGCCTGGCTCGAAAAATGGGTGACGATTTCAACGCTAAACTTGTTCTTGAAAGGTTTGCCGACAATCCATTCTTGCCAAAATTCTATGAAGATGAGGAGCGATATGCGTTTCCACTGGAGATGAGCTTTTTGGCAGATCGGTATCATCAGTTAAGTGATGATCTTGGGCAATTCGACCTTTTCAAGAATTTTATCGTTTCCGATTACTATATCTTCAAGTCACTGATCTTTGCCCAGGTCACCCTACCGTCCGAGGAGTTTAAACTCTATAGGAAAATGTTCGACATCATGTACAAGGAGATTCCCAAGCCGGATGTCTATGTTTATCTCTATCAGGACACAGAGCGGCTCCTGGAAAATATTCGAAAAAGGGGAAGAAACTACGAACAGAACATAAAAGCGGGGTACCTCGAGAAAATCCACAAGGGCTATCTGGACTTCATCAAATCAACGGAAGGATTGAACCCCCTGATCATTGACGTTTCCGACATGGATTTCGTTGCCAGGGAAAAGGACTACCGATCCGTATTGAACCAAATACTGAATTTCTGCAGTTAGCTTACTACGGTTAAAAACTTTAACCGCGCTGGATACCCATCTTTTCCGCGTAATAATCGCAAAAATCACGCATGGTGTCTGCCATTTTGTTGTCACCCGTAGATGTTTCAAAAGTGTCTGCCATCGAGATAAGGGTCTGATGAAAGAACTGAATCATCTCATTCACCGGCATCTCCTTGGTCCAAAGATTGATCTTGTAGGTGTCTTTTTCTTTTGAATCCCAAACCGAGAGCAACAGCGCCTTGGATTCCATGTTTTCTATCTCACCATCATCGGCTGACCAGAAAAGCTGCTCCGGTACGCGGTTTTCATCGAGTCCGACGGTTATACTGATCTCTGATTTGTGTTTTACTGCCATATCCTTCTTTTTCTCTTTGATTCCCTTCATTGAGAATCAGCTTTATTTCGCGGGTTTGTACTTTGATCGCTTAAAGAGTTCTTCGTTGTCAACTGTGATCAACTCACGCATGCCCGGATCATCATTTGACCAATAGGCCTCAGCGATACGCCATCCGAACCAGGAACCAATTCTACCGGGAGAGTCGCGATCCACCTCCATATAAAACTTTGAAAAGGGAGCCTCTTCTATGAATCTTCTCGACAATTCAGGATCCGTGCTGTACAGCAATTCGTTCTGTACAAAATACTTCCAAATATTACTCTCGCTCATCTGAGCCCAGTTCCACTGCTCCTGTGAATATCCTATGATATCCTCTTTCGGAACCTCCGGTAGCAAAAGGCCGAGAATTTCAAGTCTCTTGCCTTCCTGAATCATTCGCGAGACAAAAGAATTGTCATCTGAGGGCCTTAAAATAGGACGCACCAAAGCATCTGCCACATCAACTACGAGGCGATCTTTTTGGTAGTTCTGTTTCACATATGCCGGAAAGTCACCATAAACTTCGTGATCCTCACCCAGGTATAGGTCAAGACCCACAAAGAGCAAGCTGTCTGCGTAAAGCACCTTGTTGTTGTAATCCACCTGGGTCACCATTGTAATTATCCTTGGCTCTTCAAACGATGGGAAGTAGTATTTCATATGCTTGAAGAGAGACTCCAGCCTACTTCGCTGCTCTGAGAAATCGGTGTATTGCTTCTGTACCTCCTCATACAGATACTGCTCGTCTTCGTCCTCGATTTTGTTTACCCAAACCGAATCTGCATTATCTCCTGGAAATAAATACGGAAACCTGGCTTTCAGATCAGGAAGATCCTCAGCCGATGACTCATAGAAAAGCTGCTCAAACCGGATGATCTCAGGATCTGAGGTGATCCCGCTTAAATCCGGAGCATTTTGTTTTTCTTTCGAGCAAGAGAGAAAAAAGCAAACCAAAATGGATGTCGTGGCAAGGAGAATACGCATTTATGGAGAATTAGCGGATAAATTTTAATATTTTTGTGACACGCAAAACTACTAAATAGTTATCAATAATGAACGTCCAAAAAGTTGCAGATCACATCACCGATTGGCTCAGAGAATACGCGGAGAAAGCCCGAGTTGAAGGCTTCGTTATAGGAGTGTCGGGCGGAGTCGATTCTGCTGTAACCTCAACGCTCTGCGCCAGGACAGGCCTACCGGTTCTCTGTCTTGAGATGCCTATCCACCAGGCCATGAGCCAGGTTACCCGCGCAAATGAGCACATCGACCAGCTGAAGAAACGATACCCCAATGTTCGTTCCCAAAGGGTTGATCTCACCCAGACCTTTGAAACCTTTGTCGCGTCCTGCCCTGATTCAGACGAAACAGACCGTAGAAATCTTTCACTGGCCAACACACGTGCGCGTCTTCGGATGACCACCCTCTACTATTTTGCGGGATTAGAGGGTCTGCTTGTCGCGGGAACAGGAAACAAAGTCGAAGATTTTGGAGTAGGGTTTTACACGAAGTATGGAGATGGCGGGGTCGATCTGAGTCCAATTGCAGACCTTGTCAAGTCTGAGGTATTTGCCCTGGCAGAATATCTTGAAGTGCCTGAATCTATTCGGGTTGCCAAGCCCACCGATGGCTTGTTTGGTGATTCCAGGACGGATGAAGATCAATTGGGTGCTAATTATGACGAACTCGAATGGGCCATGACGCAACAAGATGCTGGAAAAACCCCTGAAGCCTTCTCAGGGCGTGATCGCGAGGTCATGCAAATCTACCTGAAATTGAACCGTTCAAACCGGCACAAGATGGAACCCATCCCGGTTTGCGAGATCAGTGATGAGATTAAATCACACGATTGAGCTTTTCGAACAGAAGTTGCTTGAGTGAAGTATAATCCCGAATGGCCTCCAATGATTCCTGACTTGCCTCGAGATCATTGGGTTCAGTATCGTCACGGACAAGCTCAGTTTGCAATTCCAGTATTTTTTCAGCGATGAGCATGCGTCTCAAATTGTAAAGCACATCCGTTACAAGTTTTGATAGATAGGCCCTTTTTCCGTTGACGTAAATGTTGTGCTTCTCCCAGTTGCTCAGGCTGTATTTCTCCTCATCCATCAACAAATCAGTCACCGCTGTGGCAATTTCGCCGTCAGCGTGGTTGGTGAAGATCTCGGCAGTGATGTCCTGTTTCTGATTCAGCAGGTGGATGATCTCATAGTAGATTTTGAGAAAGACAGGGTCGGAAAACTCGATCTCGTCCTCCTGCAAATGCATGTAGATCTCGCTGGATACAGTGTTCGAATACTGCTGTCTGACAATTCTTGTTCGCCCCTCCTCATCGATCTCCGAGGTGAAATCGACAAATTCAACCTCCTCATTTCCGTAGAGCATCAAAATCTCGATGATCTTTCTTTCTAAAAGCTTAAGTGGATCTACCTTCTCGGCTTGCTTGGTCTCCTTTTTAACACCTGTAAAGGGAGTTCGTTGAGCGGAAAATTCCCGGGAACCCCTGTTTTTTCTTTTTAGGATCTGAGAAAGCTCATTGAACAGTACCTGCTCCGATATGTTCATGATGCGGGCACATTCCTGCACGTAGACCTCTTTATGTATGTTGTTGGGTATCTTGGAAATGCTCGAGACAATGTCACGAATGAGTTCTGCGCGTTTGACCGGATCATTTTTTGTTTCCTCCAGCAGGATTGAAGTTTTAAACTGAATGAAATCCTGACTTTCCTCCGTCAAGTATTCGATCAGTTCCGCTGAGGATCTTGACCTGGCGAAACTGTCAGGATCCTCCCCTTCCGGAAAGGCGACCACCCTCACATTCATCCCCTGTTCGAGGATCAGGTCTATACCCCGAAAAGAAGCTCTTATCCCCGCAGCGTCCCCGTCAAAAAGAACTGTAATGTTGTTGGTCAGTCGATTGATCAACCGGATCTGATCCGGGGTGAGAGCTGTGCCTGATGAGGAAACCACGTTGATCACTCCGGATTGATGCAGGGAGATCACATCCGTATAGCCCTCTACCAGGAAACAGTTATCCTCTTTGGCTATGGTTTGTTTGGCCTGATAAATACCGTAAAGGACCTTGCCCTTGTGGTAGATGATGCTCTCGGGCGAATTCAAATACTTGGCCACCTTTTTCTCCGAGGACAGTGTACGTCCTCCAAAACCCAGTACCCGGCCACTCATGCTGTGAATCGGAAACATCACCCTCCCCCTGAAACGATCAAACTTTTTGGTCTCATTGACCACGGTCAGCCCCGTTTTCTCCAGGAACTCAAGCTCATATTTTTTGGAAATAGCCTCATCGGTCAGGGCAGTCCAGTCATCCGGGGAATAACCGAGCTCAAATTTCTCGATAGTCTCATCGGTAAAATCTCTTTCACGGAAATAACTCAGACCAATGGCCTTACCTTTTTCAGTTTTCCACAGCACCTGTGAAAAAAAATTTCTGGCGAACTCAGAAACAAGGAACATGCTTTCCCGCTCGTCAGAACGCTGTTTTTGTTCATCGGTCTGCACCGTTTCTTCGACCTCGATCTGGTATTTTCTGGCCAAATATCTTATGGCCTCCGGATACGAGTAATGCTCGTGCTCCATCAAAAAGGTCACCGCATTACCACCCTTGCCCGTACTGAAGTCTTTCCATATTTGTTTTACGGGCGATACCATGAAGGAAGGCGTCTTCTCATCGGCAAAAGGACTCAGCCCCTTGAAATTGGCACCTGCTTTTTTCAATTGAACAAAGTCGCCGATAACCTCCTCAACACGGGCGGTTTCGAACACCTTGTCAATGGTTTCTCGACTGATCATGAACTAAAACTGGAAAATGGAGTGTCGAATCAAGAAACCGCTTTGAGCTTCTTGATGGTCGACTTGCTTATTTTGCTTTCGGCGTATTTACGAGTGACTTTTAGCGTATCCTCTTCGCTACCTGGCATCTCGAACATGGCATCCGTCAGAATCTCTTCGCAAAGGGATCTCAGACCCCTTGCCCCTAATTTGTATTCGACGGCCTTATCTACGATAAAATCGAGCGCATCGTCATCGATGCTGAAGTCAATCCCATCCATATCAAACAACTTTATATATTGCTTGATGATGGCATTTTTAGGGCGTGTCAGGATCATTCGAAGCGTCTTCTTGTCGAGCGGTTTCATAAAAGTGAGCGCCGGCAGTCTTCCGATGATCTCGGGAATGAGGCCAAAACTCTTAAGATCTGTAGGAAGAATGTATTGAAGCAGATTTTCCTCGTCGATTCTCTCGCCCGATATAGACGCGCCATAACCCACGGCCTGCATATTCAGTCTTTTGCTGATCACCTTGTCGATTCCGCTGAAGGCACCTCCGGCGATAAAAAGGATGTTTCGCGTGTCAACTTCCACGAATTTTTGATCCGGATGCTTTCTTCCTCCTTTCGGTGGAACATTCACCACGGTCCCCTCAAGCAGTTTGAGCAGGGCCTGTTGAACACCTTCCCCGGAAACGTCCCTCGTGATTGAGGGATTGTCACTTTTTCTAGCAATTTTGTCAATCTCATCGATAAAAACAATACCTCGCTCGGCCTTGTCTACCTTGTAATCCGCTGCCTGAAGCAATCGGGTCAAAATGGTTTCGACGTCTTCACCGACGTATCCAGCCTCTGTGAGTACAGTCGCGTCGACGATGGCGAATGGAACATCAAGCATCTTTGCTATCGTTCTGGCAATCAATGTTTTTCCTGTACCGGTCTCTCCGACAAGCACAATATTGCTCTTTTCAATCTCAACGTCCTCATCCTTGGACTTGGGCTTCTGAAGCAAGCGCTTGTAGTGGTTGTACACAGCTACCGCCATGACTTTCTTGGCCTGGTCCTGACCGATGATGTACTGATCGAGAAAGTCCTTGATCTCCTTCGGCTTCTTCACCAAAAAGTCCGAACTGCTGCTGTTGCGCTCATTGATCGATTCCTCCATGACAATTCCGTGCGCCTGTTCGATGCACTTGTCGCAAATATGCGAATCGATTCCCGCGATCAGTAAATTTGTCTCTTCCTTTTTACGCTTGCAAAAAGAGCATTCCAATTCCTCTTTTTTTGCCATTCCAGTTCGTTTTTATCCGGCCAAGTCTAATTCTCTCAGCTGTTTCTAGTCAATATCTCATCAATCATGCCATATTCCTTGGCCTCTTCCGCAGTCATCCAGTAATCGCGATCCGAATCATCGTGTACCTTTTTCTTTTTCTGTCCGGAATGCTTCGCAATGATGGCATAGAGCTCATCCTTGAGTTTCAAAATCTCGCGAGCCGTGATCTCAATGTCAGAAGCCTGTCCCTGAGCTCCTCCCAGAGGCTGGTGAATCATGACACGTGAATGCGGCAAGGCAGATCTCTTGCCTTTCTCTCCGGCGCACATCAAAACGGCTCCCATGGAAGCGGCCATACCTGTGCAGATTGTTGCTACCTCGGGCTTGATGAACTGCATGGTGTCATAGATTCCAAGACCGGCGTATACACTACCACCCGGCGAGTTGATGTAAATGGAGATGTCTTTTGAAGAATCAACACTTTCCAAAAACAACAATTGAGCCTGAATGATGTTGGCCACCTGATCGTTGATTCCGGTGCCCATAAAGATTATTCGGTCCATCATCAATCTCGAGAAAACATCCATCTGGGCGACGTTCAACTGTCTTTCCTCGATTATATAAGGGGTTACGCTGCTCACTAACTGATCGACATGGAGGCTGTTGATGCCCTGATCACTGACAGCGAATTTTTTAAACTCGTTTCCGAAATTCATACCGTTTTATTTGAATATTAGGTCTGTAAATATACTAACTAATTGACAATAATCGCACGGGGTTTCCCGGATCAACTCTATGGCCCTCCCCCTGATGCAGCTAAAGACAAAAAAACTCCATAAAGGCGATCCCCTATGGAGTTGAGCGAATCTCTCGCCAAATGCTATTTGTAGACCTCTTTGATGAAATCTTCGTAGGTCACCTCTTTATTCTTCAATTTCACACTCTCTCTGAAGAATTTGAGTAATTTTTCATTCTTTAACTGATCTGAAAGTCGCTTCACCTCTTCCTGGTTTGAGAGTACACGCATCACAATATCGTCAAGCTCCTTTTCACCGATTTGATTGTCTCCGAATTGAGACATCTGCTGCTTGACGAAACCTTTGGTATACTCTTTCAGGTCCTCGAAGTTGTACTGCAGCTCTTTGTGATTTTGCATGAGCTTCGATTCGATCAACTGATAGCGAAGTCCTTTTTCAGAACGCTCGTATTCTTCGCGAGCCTGTTCCGGTGACATTGGTTTCTCACCAGAAACGGCAAGCCACTTTTTCAGAAATTCAGCGGGAAGTTCGAATTTCGTGTTTTCGATAAGACTCTCTGTAACTGCATTCAGGAATTGCTGATCGGCCTGTGAGGCAAATTGCTTTTCAGCATCTTCTTTCAACTTAGTCCTGAACTCGGCTTCTTCTTTTACCATGTCAGCTCCAAAAATCTTGTCAAACAGCTCCTGGTTAAGCTCAGCCAATTCTGTTTTGTTTACCTCGTCGATCACAAGGGTCAATGGCACATTCAAATCATGGGCTTCATCATGGGTAATTCCCAAAACGTTCATCAAAACATGATCATCGGAAAACAGTCCTTTTGACTTCAGCTCCACCTGATCACCCGCCTTCAATCCGATCAATTTCTTCTGGTTGGACTTACCTTTGATCTTGTCCATTTTGAAAGTCGATTTCTTTTCAATCTCCTTCTCCTCATTGGTGAATGTTCCGGTCACATTGGAATTCGACTCGATCTCAGATTGAGTCACAAGCTTTCCGTATTGTTCCCTGATGTTCTCAACCTGGGTGTCAATCATTTTCTCATCAGCGACGATCTCATAAGCCGTTATTGCTTTCTTCGGGTTGAGATTCACATCAAACTCAGGTGCCAGACCCAGCTCGAACTCAAAAGAGAAGTCATCGCCTTCCCAGGAAAAGTCCTCATCCATTTTTGGAAGGGGATTCCCCAATACGTCTAACTTTTCTTCCGTTAAAAATTTGTTCAGCGACTCCTGAAGAAGTTTATTCACCTCATCGATCATAACCGATTTGCCGTATTGCTTTTTAACCAAACTCATGGGCACGTGACCTTTCCTGAATCCAGGAATATTCGCCTTCTTTCTGTAATCCTGCAATTGAGTGTCGACTTTTCCCTGATAGTCATCTGCCGAGATGTCAATTTTTACTATCGAGTTCAGTGAATCAATGTCTTCTTTCGTAATCTTCATCGTAAATCTATTTAACGCTTTGCAAATTTTTGAGGGTGCAAAAATAATCAAAAACTATCAATAAACAGCAACGAATCCAACGATTAGAAACCTTGACTATTCGATGAGCTTGTAAAGTATCGATTCAAACAGGGTAAGAAGTATGCTGAACAAGAGGGCCGTCCAGAATCCCGCTACGTGAAATCCATCAATCAAATTATTGACCAGCAAGATCAACCCGGCATTGATTACAAACAAAAAAAGCCCTAAAGTGAGTATGGTCACAGGAAGAGTCAGTATGACCAGTATGGGTTTGAGAATGCTAAATAACAGTCCCACGATAACAGCAACCCAGATCGCAGTTACATAGTCATCAACCTGGACGCCAGGGAGAATGTACGCAATCGCCAATACTGCCAGGGCGCTCAGTAAAATTTTGAAAATGAAATTCATAGAAATATTTTTTAACTATCAATCCAAATTAGCGAATCTCCAGAAAATGAACAACATTCTTGTAGAAATCTTCCGGATTCTCTGCATGCAGCCAATGCCCTGCCCCTTTTATGTCCACCACGGTACTATTCGGAAAATGTGCGCGGATCAACGTTTTGTCTTGCTCCGTGACGTAACCTGAGTTCACGCCTCTCATAAAAGAGGGCCGGAACTTCCGAGACCGATCGGGGCGGCAGCTCCACCCCTACTTCATCTATGTTCTCCTCAAGGCTTTCCAGGTTGAACCGATAGGCCAACTGGTCCCTTTCCCTGCGATAGACATTCTTGAGCAAGAATTGTCGTATTCCGTTTTCGGGAATGTGCTTTTTGAATATATCGTCAATCTCTGTTCTTGAACTTACCTCAGAAAAGTCAACTTCATTCAATGCCTCAAGGATAATCTGATGATGGGGAGGATAGAATCTCGGAGCTATATCGGCCACGATCATTCGTCCAACGCGTTCCGGATGTTCGACCGACATTAGCATGACGGTTTTGCCGCCCATGGAATGCCCCAGCATAATTGCCTGGTCAATCTTATAGTGATCCATGTAAAATACAAGATCCTCAACCATATGCTCGTAAGAAAAATCATCTGAATGAAAGCTGCGACCATGGTTCCGCTGGTCGATCAGGTGCACTTCATATTTTGAAGAAAAAGAATTGGCCAGGGTCTTCCAATTGTCACCCATTCCGAGGAAACCATGCAGGATAAAAAAAGGCTGGCCTGATCCCTGAATCTGAGAGTGTAGTAAACTCATTAGGTCAGCTTTTGAAGATACATGCCAATCACGTTCTCCAGGCCAAAATACAAGGCCTCGGAGATCAATGCATGTCCGATTGAGACTTCCAGCACATCAGGCACCTCGGAAACAAAGAAACGGAGATTATCGAGATTCAGATCATGCCCCGCATTGATTCCCAAACCCGATTCAGCAGCTTTTCGCGCAGCTTCAGCGTATTTTCGAACTTCTTCCTGGTTTCCTTTTCCATATTCCACTGCATAAGACTCCGTATACAGCTCGATGCGATCCGTTCCGGTCTCTGCTGCCTTTTCGATCAGGGAGGGAACCGGATCCATGAAAATAGAAGTCCTGATCCCGTTTCTTTTGAATTCACTCACCACTTCGGTCAGAAAAGATGCGTGATGAGATGTATCCCATCCGGCATTGCTGGTAATCGCATCCACTGCATCGGGAACCAGGGTCACCTGATCGGGTTTGATGCCCAATACCAGATCGACAAACTCGGGTATCGGGTTGCCTTCAATGTTGAACTCGGTGGTAACGACTCTCTTGAGATCCCTGGCATCCTGATACCGAATATGCCTTTCATCGGGCCTGGGATGTATTGTTATTCCCTGACCTCCAAAAGATTGAATATCTGATGCAACTTTTAAAAGATCGGGTATGTTTCCTCCTCGCGCATTACGCAAAGTGGCGATCTTGTTAATGTTGACACTTAGTTTGGTCATCTGAAATGCTTTTAATATTTTAAATCGAAAGTTATATTATCTTTACAAAAAGAAAGCGTTTGGAATCGCGCAAAATTACAACAATAATTTAGGATATCTCGAAACAGGCAACAGTGCAAATCGCAAATTACATATTGAACGAAATTAAACCTCTGGCTCTGAATTCTTCTCTAAAACAACTGCAGGAATCCTTCAGGAAAACTGCCTGCTCACACCTCCCAGTTCTGGATGAAAAGATCTATTACGGGGCTTTGAAACGCAGTGAGTTTGAACTGATCAAAGATCCTGATTTCAAATTGCAGGATAACAGAGCTCTGCTCGAACCTTTTTACGCTACTGATAGCATGAATTGGTTTGAGGTCCTTCAATACTTTGCCAACTACAACACCAATGTCATGCCCATTCTCAATAGTGAAAAGGAATATCTGGGCTATTTTGAGCTGGATGACTTTTTAAATCTTTTTAAATGCACCCCGTTTCTGCACGAAGAAGGTGTGATTCTGGTGGTAGCCAAAAATGCAACGGACTATTCCTTCAGCGAGATCTCGCAGATCGTTGAATCCAATAATGCCACGCTCTTTGGCGCATTTGTTTCAAAAGTGGAAGATGACATGGTTCAGATCACCTTGAAACTCAGTCTTCACGACATCAACAACACCTTGCATTCCTTCAGGAGGTACAACTACGAGATTGTCAATGAGTTTGAAAAAGACAAATACATCGACGAGCTCAATCAGAGATCCGACTACCTTCAGCGTTACCTCAACATTTAATTCATCTTGTAATGAAAGTAGGCATCTATGGCCAGACCAATAACGAAACTACGATCAAATACACTGAACACCTGATTGAGATTCTGAAGAACAGGAAAATTGATTTTTTTCTGGAAAAGAATTTCAGTGAAGGATTTGAAGATGCTTCCGGAACAGGATATTCATCTTTCGACGGCTATGAGGAACTTGACACTTCTTTCGATGTCTTTTTCACAGTCGGAGGAGATGGAACCTTTCTGAGATCGGTCACTCTTGTGCGAGACCTCGGAATTCCGATTATCGGGATCAATACGGGTCGGCTCGGATTTCTCGCTACGGTTCCAAAAGAGAACATCAGCAAGGCGGTAGATCAGATTTGCAAGAAAGAGTTTAAGATTGGCAAAAGATCCCTTCTAAGTGTGAGCAGCTCTGATGAGAATCAGGATTTTGGCGGTATGAATTTCGCCTTGAACGAGGTCTCGGTAAGCCGAAAAAACACGGCCTCAATGATCAAGGTGGACACCTATCTGGATAAAGAGTTTCTGACGACCTATTGGAGCGATGGCTTGATTGTTTCAACAGCAACCGGATCAACCGGGTATTCGATGAGCTGTGGAGGACCAATCATTTCACCAACTTCAAAAAGCCTCGTTCTCACCCCTATTGCTCCTCACAGTCTGGCGGTGAGACCACTGGTTATACCGGAGCAGACCAAAATTGAATTGAACATAGACAGCCGGGTCGATGAAGTTCTGTTGACCCTCGATTCGAGAATGTACACCATCGGCAACAAGTCCAGGGTCTTTGTCGAACGCTCTAAATTCTCCATCCGAACAATTCACCTGAAGAACGAAACCTTTATTAAGACACTTAGAGAGAAATTGCTCTGGGGAGAAGACAAACGTAACTAATAACGAGGCTATTACACAATTTTACTCACATTTTTCTGTTAATCAAAAAAGACCGTTTTATCAATTTAAAACCAAATGGTTTTTTTATATTTGCAAACCATTTTTTGTGATGAAAAAATTTGTAATTGCCTTCATGTTTTTCGCCGTTTCCATGACCTCATTTTCGCAGATCAATGAACTTGGAGTTTTTGCGGGAGGAAGCAACTATATCGGTGATATCGGGAGAACCAACTACATCTATCCCAATAGCTATGCGATAGGGCTCATCTACAAGTGGAACATGCACCCCCACTATTCGCTTCGGGCCAATTACACCTATTCTCCGGTCAAGGGAGACGACGCACAGTCCGACAACTCTTTTCGAAAAGTAAGGGGATTGAGCTTTTCCAACGACGTGCACGAATTATCAGCGGGAATAGAGTATCATTTTTTCAAATACAATCTATCGAAAACAGGACATACAAATACGCCTTATCTCTTTGCCGAGTTGGGAGTTGTAAACTATGGATCATTTGATTCTGACACCCTGGAGTCGAATAGAAGCTTTAATTTCGCCATGCCTTTTGGAGCCGGCTTCAAAACAATCCTCGCTCAAGGTGTGGGTATTGGTTTCGAGTTGGGTTTTCGATACACCTTCAAGGATGACATCGATGGCTATCCTTTTCTTGAATATGATCCTGGCAGCAATGTTCAGATCAACCCAAACAACAATGACTGGTATGTATTTACCGGCATAACCCTGGTCTTCGCCTTTGGCAGAGAAGGTTGCTACACAGGCAGTTTCTAATTAGAATGGACATAAAATCTAAAATAGGTCAGAATTGCATCCCCAAACACGTCGCCGTGATTATGGACGGAAATGGTCGTTGGGCCCGCAAACAAGGTCTTAAGAGAGTTTTGGGTCATAATAAAGGTGTCGAATCTGTTCGTCAGACGGTAGAAGCCGCCGCAGAAATAGGTGTCAAGGCGCTCACACTCTACGCGTTTTCAACAGAAAACTGGAAAAGACCCCGCTACGAAGTGGATACACTGATGACTCTTCTGGTCAATTCCTTAAAAAACGAACTGGAAACACTTCAGAAAAACAACATCCGCCTCCAGGCGATCGGAAGGCTGGAGCAACTTCCCGAAAAAGCCAGAAAGCAACTTCTCGAAGTCATCGATCTGACCAAAAACAATGAGCACATGATCCTGACACTAGCCCTTAACTACGGCGCTAAAGAGGAGATTGTAAATGCTGTAAAATGCATTTCTAAAAAAATTGTTAATAATGAATTGAAGGCAGAAGAAATTGATGAAAAAGTTATAAATAATCATTTATATACATTTACTTTGCCCGTCGTTGATTTTTTGATACGAACCAGTGGCGAAAAACGCATCAGCAATTTCCTCCTTTGGCAAATTGCTTATGCCGAACTTTATTTTACAGATGTTTTGTGGCCGGACTTTAGGAAGAAGGATTTCTATGACGCCATACTCAATTATCAAAGCAGAGAAAGACGATTTGGAAAAACGAGTGAACAAATTGAGAGCAGCAGCAAGTAGACTCAGAAACTTCGTCCTGCTTATTGCCTTCCTCACTGTTGCCTCCTTCTATGCACAAGGAAACGACCCCGACACCACCTCTCCGACTGACAGCATTCCGGAGACGACGGTGATTGACTCCTTGGCTCAAACTGCAATTGACACCATCGTTCCGGCGGGTCCCATTGTCCTTGAAAGGAACAAAAAATACATGATTGGAGGGATTGCGGTTAGTGGAAACGAAACCATTTCCGAACAATCCATTCTTATTTTCTCGGGCCTCAGCACCGGACAGCGACTCAAAATACCCGGAGACAAACTGTCTTCGGCCATCAAGAAATTATGGACCTCGAAGCTTTTTAGCAATGTTGACGTCTTTGTGACGAAAATCGACGGCGACGCCATTTATCTGGAAATCGCAGTTCGGGAGCTCGACAAAGTCGGTACTGTGACCATTACCGGGTTGAAGAAGTCAAAAATTGATGAAATCGAAAAAGAGATCGAGTTTCAGAATGGGTCGATGCTGACAGAGAACCTCATTACCACGACAGAGAATTACATTAAAGACAAGTACAGGGAAAAGGGATATCTCAGGACCAAAGTCACCATAACCACGCGTCGTGACACCTCACAGGCCAATGTACAGGACGCCTCGATCGTCATTGACCGGGGAGAAAAAATAGGAATCAAAAACATTCGCTTTCACGGGAATACTGCCCTCAAGGACTCGAAGCTCAAAAAGACGATGAAGAAGACCAAGGAAAAGGGAATCACCCGGATCTTTTCACCTTCGAAATTCGTAGAGGACCTCTATCAGGAGGATCTGGAAAAAGTTGTTGAGGCCTTTCAGGAAAAAGGATTTCGAGATGCCCTGGTGGTCAAGGACTCACTCTCCTGGAATGAAGACAATACGATAGATCTTGACATTTTCTTAAATCAGGGAGAACGCTACAAATTTGGTGACATTGCTTTTTTGGGGAACAGCGTTTTCACTGACGAGCAACTCATGAGCCTGCTTCGCATCGAAAAAGGGGTGACCTATAACGGGAAGGCACTAAATGAAAGAGTTTACGGTGATGGCTCGCCCGAATCACAGGATCTTACAAACACCTACCTCGACAACGGTTACCTTTTCTCTCGAGTTACAGCAGTAGAGACCAGTGCCGAGAACAATACGATTGACCTGGAAATACGAATTATTGAAGACGAACCGGCCACGATCCGCAAGGTGACGCTGAAAGGAAACGACGTGACCAATGACCATGTCCTCTTCAGAGAGATTCGAACAAAACCGGGCGACCTCTTCAGTAAAAGTGACATCGTTCGTTCGATCCGTGAACTTGGGCAACTCGGCTTTATCGATCCGGAAAACATTGTTCCCGACGTGCAACCGAACTTTGCTGATAAAACGGCTGACATCGAATATATCGTTTCAGAGAAAGGAGCGAGCCAGATCGAGCTTCAGGGAGGATACGGTGGCGGAACCTTCGTAGGTACACTCGGACTCTCGTTCAACAACTTTTCTATAAAAAACATCTTCAATTGGTCAGAGTACAAGCCAGTTCCTCGTGGAGACGGCCAGAGCATTGCTTTGAGGGCGCAGCTGAGTAGGTTCTACCGAACCTATAGTATCTCATTCTCGGAGCCCTGGTGGGGAGGCAAGAAGCCGAAAGGATTTAATTTTTCGATATACAATTCGAGTCAATTTGGATTTGACCCTATTCAGAACGATGTGGATAAGGACCAGTTGCTGGACATTCTCGGAGCCTCAGTGGGTCTGAGTCAAAGGTTGACATGGCCCGATGACTTCTTTACGCTCTCTACCTCGTTTAACTATCAACGATTCAAACTTCAGAACTATACAATTGCGGCATTTGATTTTACGGATGGAATATCCAACAACTTTAATTTTGCCGTGAATTTTGGAAGGAGTTCTGCCGGACCTAACCCGATTTTTCCTTCGGGAGGTTCCCAGTTTAACATCCTCCTGAAACTGACGCCTCCTTATTCGCTCTTGAACAACAAAGATTACAGCAGTTTGACGGATGACGAGTTATACGAATGGATCGAGTTTTACAAGATCGTATTTACCGGAAGGTGGTTCAGCCCCATTGTTGGGAAACTGGTATTGATGTCAAATGCGGAGCTCGGTTTCCTGGGGGCTTACAATGACGAAATCGGGGCGCCTCCATTCGAGAGATTTTACGTCGGAGGTGACGGAATGCAGCAGGGAAGATTTGATGGAAGAACCGTTATCGCCCTGAGGGGATACCCGAATTCAAGTCTATCTTCCCAGACAGGAGGTACCATTTATAATAAGGTAGCTTTTGAACTCAGATACCCGATTACTTTGAAACCATCGGCATCGATATATGCCCTCACCTTCCTGGAAGCAGGTAATTCCTGGAACGAGTTTAGACAATACCGTCCTTTTAACCTGAAAAGGTCTGCTGGAGCGGGTATTCGAGTATTCATGCCGGCATTTGGATTGCTTGGAGTTGACTTTGGTTATGGGTTCGATACAATACCCGGATCCAACCTGATTTCGGGGTGGCAAACACATTTCATAATTGGTCAGCAATTTTAAGCTACATTTGCTATATTTGCCCCCAATCAGGAATTGGCACGGTTTTTTCTTGAAGAAGAAGAGAATGAGAGTGACGAGTGTATTTTTAATTGTTCTTTTAGGTTTTGGCTTCATGCTCAGTGCACAGAAACCCCAACGGGTGGCCTACATTGACATGAATTATATCCTCGAGAACATTCCGGAATACCAAAATGCGCAGTCACAACTGAATTCCAAGGTAAAGAAATGGCAGGAGAAACTGGACGAGCTTTCAGCTGAAATTCAACAGTTGAAGACAGATCTCAGTAACGAGAAACCTTTGTTGACCAGCGAACTGATAAGAGAAAGAGAAGAAGATATAGATATCAAAGAACAGGAATTGAAAAGGCTCCAACAGGCCTATTTCGGACCGACCGGGGACCTGTTTCAACTCAGAAAACAACTGGCCACACCCGTACAGGATCAAGTCTATAACGCGATACAGGACATTTCGAAGAAAAAGCGATATGATTTTGTGTTTGACAGATCGAGCGATTTGATCATGTTGTACAGCAACCCGAAATTTGACATTAGTGAGCTTGTTTTGAATTCTATTGTCAAAAACCGTAAAAGGCAAGCAATTCAAGACATGAAGAGCGAGCGAATTGCGAAAGCGGGAGCAGCAGTGCCGCCGACGGTACTGGAAGAAGATGAAGCGGTGACGGAAGAAGAGGGTACAGAAATGGCTTCAGATGAGAATGCAGAATCTGCCCCTGAAGGGGATATGACTGAAGGGGAAGCAGAAGTGGAGGTTCAAAAGACCGAAGAGCAGTTGAAACTGGAAGAGCGAATCCAAAAGAGGGAAGAACTCAAGGCTCGAATCAAGGCGCAGCAGGAAGCGAGAGCTCGCATGCGGGATTCTCTAAAGCAGGTTGCTGAGGAGAAACGAGCAGCCAAACTCAAAGAAATAGAAGATAGAAAGAAACAAAGAGAAGAAGCAATTCAAAATAACAATTAAAGAGAAAGAAGAACATTATTAATTACAAATTATTAGAAAATGAAATTATTTAGGAATTTATTTGTTGCAATGGCATTGATGCTGGCCTCTAACACGGTTCAGGCACAGGGAATAGCGCATATTGACAGTGAGCAACTTCTTATGGCCATGCCAGAGACCAAAGCCATGGAAGACGAGTTGAAGAAAGTGCAACAGACCTATGCTGATGAATACAATGCACAGGCAACAGCTCTTCAGGCCAAATTGAAAAAATACGACGCTGAAGCGCCTACTCAGACAGATGCAAAGAACGAAGAGCGAAGAGTTGAAGTTGAAGGATTGAAAAACAAAATCCAAAAGTACGCTCAGACTGCAGACCAGGAGATTCAGAAAAAGCGTTTCGACCTGCTGAAGCCTATTGTTGAAAAAGCTCAGAAAGCGGTTAGTGACGTAGCCACTGAAAAAGGAATCAAATACGTTCTTGATGCCTCGCCAGGTAAAGGACTGATTGTCTTTGAAGGTGAAGACCTATTGCCGGCGGTAAAGGCCAAATTAGGCATCTAAATCGATAAAATTCGTACGACTTGAAAACCGGATGCAACTGCGCTTCCGGTTTTTTTTATGCGCCTCCAAGCTACTCCTTGTACCAGCTGGCGTACTTGATGTAGCTATCAGCAATGCGCTCTACTTCTCCCGTTAAAAGCCCGGGATCGATGTCTTTGATTTTCTTAGCCGGCATGCCCCCATAGACCGACCCCGACTCAACAATTGTGCCTTTGGTGACAACGGCTCCCGCCGCAATGATGCTGTTGCTGTTCACCACGCAGTCATCCATCAATATCGCTCCCATACCTATGAGAACGTTGTCATGAACTTTACATCCATGCACCAGGGCATTGTGACCGATCGAAACGTTGTTCCCGATTTCGGTTGGCGACTTTTTGTAGGTGGCATGAATTACGGCTCCGTCCTGAACATTGACTTTATTTCCAAGTCGAATGTAGTGAACGTCTCCTCGTATTACGGCGTTGAACCAGACGCTGCATTGATCTCCCATAACTACATCTCCAATAACAGTTGCAGTCTCCGAAAAATAGCAGTCTTTGCCCCATTCAGGAGTCTTGCCAAGCACTGTCTTCCGTATCATATTTTAGGATGTTTTTAACGAATGGCTCAAAAGTAAGCAAAAATACTTTCGTAAATTTGGCAATCAAACTTGAACAGCCATGAACAACATCAAAATAGAAAGTACCGGAAGTCCGGCAATCATCAAATACGTCTTTGACAAAATGCTTACCGAGGGCAGTTTTGAATACAATTCCATCGATGACGCCAAGAACTCCACCCTGGTGCAGCAACTGTTTCACCTACCTTTTGTCAAAAAGGTTTATGTGACCGCCAATTTCATCGCCATTGAAAAATTCGACATCCTTGAATGGTCTGAGGTTCAGGGTGAGCTCAAGGATATTCTCGGAGCTTATGTGGCCGAGAATGATTCCATTTTCATCGAAGAGAATACAAACTCGCTGGTAGAAGTCTATGCTGAGAGCACACCGAACCCGAACGTGCAGAAGTTCGTCACAAATCAGTTGTTGACCAATCAGCATATTGAACTCAGCTCTCCGGAACAGGCAATAGCGGTTCCTTTGGCGCAGGAGCTTTTTGAGTTCCCTTTTGTCAAGGAGGTCTTTCTATCGGACAATTATGTGTCTATTCAAAAAACGGGGGATCTCGATTGGTTCGAAATCAACAATACCCTCAGAGATTTTTTAAAAGAGTATCTCCAGAGTGGAAGGCGAGTCGTCTCTGAAGACTATGTCCCGACATCTTCTTCAGACGGAACGCGAAAAACCGAGTACACCCCTACCAATGATGACATCTCAAAAGAGATCATTGGTGTGTTGGAAGAGTATATCAAACCAGCTGTAGCAGGTGACGGGGGAAACATTCAGTTTCTTTCCTACGCTCCCGACACCAAAGAAGTGAATGTTCTTCTTCAGGGAGCCTGCAATGGATGCCCGTCGTCTACAATTACCTTGAAGAACGGCATCGAATCCACTTTAAAGCAGCTCCTGCCGGGCAAGGTCGAAATTGTAAATGCAATCAACTGACACCAGGTTTTCAAGCTCATAGCGTATTTACTGATTAACAGGGAGCGGTTCCTCCATGAATTTTCGAAAATGACAAAGAAATTAACCCTGACATTGATGGCCATTGTCGCCATATCATCGTCAAATCTCAACGCACAAAAATCAACCATGCAGTATCCTGAAACCCGCAAGGGAGAAGTCACTGACACCTATTTTGGAACCCAGGTAGCCGACCCCTACCGCTGGCTCGAGGATGATCGCTCCCCAGAGACCGAGGCCTGGGTGAACGAACAGAACAAAGTCACAGAAGGCTATCTTCAAACGATTCCTTTCCGAAAAGAAATAGAAGACAGGTTGACCACGCTCTGGAATTATGAAAAGTATACGGCACCGACCAAACACGGTGACTACAATTATTTCTACAAAAATGACGGGTTGCAGAACCAGTACGTACTGTATCGACAAAAAGGACAGGACTCTCCTGAGGTATTCCTGGATCCGAACAGCTTTTCCGGGGACGGCACAACCTCACTGGGCACGGTTTCTTTCAGCAAGGATGGATCCAAAGTAGCTTACAGCATTTCGGAAGGAGGATCTGACTGGAGAAAGATCATTGTCATGGATGCGAAGTCGAGGGTGGTGATGGAAGACACCCTGGTCGATGTTAAATTCAGTGCTATCTCCTGGTACAAGAACGAAGGCTTCTATTATTCGAGTTATGACAAGCCTGAAGGTAGCGAACTCTCTGCCATGACCGATCAACATAAGCTCTATTATCACAGACTCGGTACGACCCAGGGAGAGGATCAGTTGATCTTCGGAGAAGACGTAAAACGACGATACGTATTCGGAACGGTCACAGAGGATCAGAACTACCTGGCGATCACAGCGGCCAATTCCACTTCAGGAAGTGAACTCTACATAAGAGATCTCAGGAACAAAAAGTCGGTGTTGCAAACTATGGTCGATGATTTTGATGGAGATCATTCCGTTATCTACAGCGAAGGAAGCACACTCTTCATTTCAACGAATCACAACGCGCCAAACCGAAAATTGGTCAGGGCCGACATAGGCAACCCGGGTCAGGAGTATTGGCAGGATGTGATCCCGGAAACTGAGAATGTGCTGAATTTGGCGACCGGAAGCGGCTACTTCTTTGCCGAGTATATGAAAGACGCTTTGTCACAGGTTCTCCAGTACGACACGAAAGGGAACCTGGTAAGAGAAGTCAAATTGCCCGGGATCGGTTCTTCATCCGGATTCAGTGGCAAGAAAAAAGACGACAGGCTTTTCTATTCCTTTACGAATTACATTCAGCCTTCGACAATCTATGAGTTTGATCCAAAGAATGGAGAATCATTGGTCTACAAGAAACCCGCAGTCGATTTCGTTTCTGAGGATTATGAGTCTAAGCAGGTGTTCTACACTTCCAAGGATGGCACGCGTGTGCCCATGATCATCACCTACAAGAAAGGATTGGAACTCAACGGAAAGAATCCGACACTACTCTATGGGTATGGAGGTTTCAACATCAGCCTGACACCGAGTTTCGGCATCACCACAGCGACCTGGCTTGAAATGGGCGGCGTCTATGCCGTTGCAAACCTTCGCGGAGGTGGGGAGTACGGAAAAGAATGGCATGATGCGGGCACCCAGATGAAAAAGCAAAATGTTTTTGACGATTTTATCGCCGCTGCGGAATATCTGATCGAGGAAGACTACACCTCTTCTGACCACCTGGCGATACGAGGTGGTTCGAACGGTGGACTCCTTGTGGGAGCTGTAATGACACAGCGACCTGAGCTCATGAAAGTTGCACTGCCAGCTGTGGGAGTCCTGGACATGCTCAGATATCACACTTTTACCGCAGGAGCAGGATGGGCCTACGATTATGGCACCTCAGAGCAAAGTGAAGAAATGTTCGAGTACCTCTACGCTTATTCTCCGGTTCACAACGTTGAGAAAGGGGTTCAATATCCGGCAACTCTGGTGACCACCGGGGATCACGATGATCGGGTGGTACCGGCTCATTCATTTAAGTTCGCAGCACAGTTACAAGACAAACAGGCAGGAAGCAATCCTGTATTGATTCGGATTGAAACCAAAGCCGGACATGGCGCCGGAACTCCAGTTTCCAAGATTATAGATCAGTACGCGGATATTTTCAGTTTCACTCTTTTTAACATGGGCTATGAAAATCTGAATTCCAAGGTCGCAAATTAATCTAATCCAATCAAGTGTTTTCAGGCATCCGGGGGTGAGAATCCCTGTGAGCCGGGCTTCAACCGGACCGGTATGAAGATTTCAGTGACCCACTCGGCGGGATTCGGAGTGTCGTCGAACTGCTTGACGTAAATCTCGAAAGGCTCTCCATCCTCAATCGATTCATAGGCCCCCAGTTGAGCTGCTCCTGCAACAGCGCTCTCCCATGCCTCCTTTGAATGATCGTAGCTTCCGGTAAGAACGGTTTTGAAATAACTGCTGCGTTTCATGTATCCCGAGACCACATCCGAATCCGATTCAACGATGACCCGTTCACTCACCGGGTAGCCCACGGAGAACATCGTGGTACCGTGCTCCTGGTTGAATTTATGATAGATGGCAAAAGGACTTCCTGTGAGTCTGATGCCATTTTTTTCAGCATAATCGCCAACCTTTTGCATCATTTCCCTGAACTTTGGGTTCATTTCACTTATTTGAGTGCTGGCGGTAACATAGAGGTAGAACCCACCACTATAATCGGTTACGCCCTTGCTTTCGATGCTGTAAACCTGCATCTTTTTCTTCAGGTTATCTTCAAAAAGTTCCAGTCCGCGTTCTTCCATCGGACCCATTTGTTCTTCCATGCTGCTGGCCATGAACCTTGTTATAAACGGCATTTCCCCCTTCATCCCCCAGGTCAGTTCTGTTCCTCCTTCTTTCTCTTCCAGAATCCAATAAACATCAGAGCCCATATCTCCAAAAGGGGTCTTGAAAAGAATCTCCGATTCGATGCGCTCATTCGGATTGCTTACCAGGCGCCTCATCTCTCCTTCTCCATCCATCGAAGTCCAGGAATAGGCACCGCCAACACCCACAGTCTTTTCGGCATAGGTCGGAGTAATGGTGCTGTCCTCCTCGTACCAGGGACCCCAATCCGCCCAATTCTTGTAATCATTCAGATCGTTGAACACCACTTCAGGATCTGCCGGGATAAAGCGGGTTCGCTTTACATCATAGGTTCCGTCAAGAGCGGCAAGATAAATTGAGGCTGCGACAACAGCGATGAGCAGGAGCAGCAAAAAGTACTTGAGAAAACGCATAGGTAAGAAGTTTGATTCATTGAAACTCAAATATAAGAATTAAATCCCAAGGCTTTCAAACAGAAGCACTTAATCTCCCTCTGAAGTTTGGTAAAACACAGCCTTTTGGCTACATTTGAAGACTAATTCACAAACAAAATTTACCCAATGAAAATCAAGTATTTAATGCACATTTTACTCGTGGCATTTCTTGTGTTCGCCTGCCAGGGCAAACAGGAGCAACCCGAGATGGTCGAGACCCAACAAGTCGAATCTAAAGACTTTGAGTTTCTCGCGGAGCAGTTTGCCGATCTGAAAATCCTTAGATATCAAATCCCGGGATTCGACCAATTGAACCTGCAACAGAAAAAATATGTGTACTTCCTGACCCAGGCCGGACTTGCCGGAAGGGATATCATGTATGATCAGAACTACAGGCATAATCTGAAAATCAGGCGCGCCCTGGAGAATGTTTACACAAACTTTTCCGGAGACAAGACCACTGACGAATGGAAAAACTTTGAAGTCTATCTCAAACGCATTTGGTTCTCTAACGGAATCCACCATCATTACGCCAATGACAAATTCAATCCTGGATTCAGCAAGACGTATCTTCAAGAAATTATGGACGCCACTGCAACCGAGCTCGAAGGTGAGGCGATGGAGGTGATTTTCAACGATTCAGACAGCAAAAAGGTCAATCTCGATCCGGAAAAAGGCCTGGTTGAAGGCTCCGCGATCAATTTCTATGCACCTGATATCACCACCGCTGATGTGGATGCATTCTACGGCGCAATCAAAGTAGATGCCAAACGACCCATTGAAAAAGGCCTGAACTCAAGGCTGGTCAAAGAAAATGGAACCGTGTCTGAAAAGGTTTGGAAAAGCGGCGGTCTATATGGCTCTTCTATCGACAAGATGATAGAATGGCTGGAAAAAGCCAGGGAGGTAGCTGAAAACGAGACACAGAAAAAACAGCTGGGTCTTTTGATCAAATACTACAGAACGGGAGATCTCAAGACCTGGGATGATTACAACATTATATGGGCTAAATCCACAGAAGGTGACATTGACTATATCAATGGTTTCATAGAAGTATACAACGACCCTAAAGGTTACAAGGGATCTTACGAATCTGTGATTCAGATCAAGGACTTTGAAATGTCCAAGAAGATGGCAGTTCTGGCGGAGAATGCGCAATGGTTTGAAGACAACTCAACACTGCAGGAGGAACACAAGAAGAAAAATGTAGTTGGAGTTTCATACAAAACAATCAATGTTGCAGGAGAAGCAGGTGACGCCTCTCCTTCGACCCCAATCGGGATCAATTTGCCAAACAATAACTGGATTCGGGAACAGCACGGCTCCAAATCGGTGTCACTGGGCAATATCATACACGCCTACAACAATGCCGGAAGCAGCGGAAGGCTTCAGGAATTCGCTTATGACGAAGAAGAAATCAAATACGAGGAAGAGTACGGTCAACTTGCAGACAAGCTGCATACCGCACTTCACGAGGTGATCGGTCACGCCAGTGGAAAGCTCAATGAAGGAATAGGCACTCCGAAGGAGACTTTGAAGAATTACGCCTCTACCCTGGAAGAGGCTCGTGCCGACCTGGTAGGGCTCTATTACCTGCCGGATGCAAAGCTTGTCGAAATCGGTATTTCTCCTGACGCCAAAGCCATTGGGAAAGCCTCCTATGACGGATACATCCGCAACGGCCTGATGCTGCAGCTCATTCGTCTAAACCTAGGTGATGACATCGAAGAAGCTCATATGAGAAACCGTCAGCTTGTAGCTGCCTGGGCGATGGAAAAAGGAGAGGAAGACAATGTGATTGAAAAAGTTGAAAAGGACGGAAAAACCTATTTCAAAATCAATGACTATGACAAGTTGAGAGAGTTGTTCGGCGAGTTGCTGAAAGAAATCCAGAGAATCAAGTCTGAAGGAGACTTCGAGGCCGGTCGCGACCTGGTCGAGACCTATGGTGTAAAAGTGGATCAGGATCTTCACAAGGAGGTTCTGGAAAGAAACAGCCAGTTTAAATCGGCTCCCTACTCAGGTTTTATAAATCCTGACCTGGTTCCTGTGACCGATGACTCAGGAGAGATCACCGACATCAGGATCGAGCAACCAGAGAGTTTTACGGCCCAGATGCTCCGATATGCTCAGGATTACACTACACTTCCGGATGAAAACTGATTCCTGGATGCGAATTGACACCTTGATTTGAACTGAAATCAAGGGATTAAATTCAAGGGGCATAAGACGAATTTTTGAATTGTCTTATGCCCTTTTTATATCTTAGGCCCATGAATGGCGTTGTAACTAAATCTACGGGAAGCTGGTACTGGGTTCGAACTCAGGAGCACAAAGTGTATCAATGTCGCATACGTGGCAAATTCCGAACCCGCGGTATCAAAAGCACGAATCCGGTCACTGTTGGTGATCATGTGGATTTTGAAATTGATCCGGCAGAAGGAATGGGTATAATCACCAAAATTCACGACCGTAAGAATTACATCATTCGAAAATCGGTCAAACTTTCCAAGCAGACCCATATCATTGCGGCCAACATCGATCAGGCCTTTTTGCTGATCACCCTGGACCACCCCAAAACCTTTCCTGCATTCATCGATCGTTTCCTGGCTACGGCCGAAGCCTACCACATTGAAACAGTGCTTCTATTCAACAAAGTTGACCTACTTGATAAAGACATGAATCATCAAAAGGAAAAACTGAAAGATATCTATAAAGGGATCGGTTATACCTGCATCGACATCTCGGCCACAGAGGGCATCCATGTGGAAAAGGTAAAAGACTTGATGATAGGAAAAACCAGCATGTTCTCAGGTCATTCGGGTGTTGGCAAATCTACACTTATCAATGCCATATCTCCCGATCTGAACCTGAAAACCGCTGCGATTTCAGAACAACACCGGCAGGGTCAGCACACCACGACCTTTGCTGAAATGTTCGTCATTGAGACCGAACCCGAAAGCTACATCATCGACACTCCCGGCATCAAAGGTTTTGGGGTGGTAGACTTTGAAGAGAATGAAGTTGGTGATTACTTCAGAGAATTCTTCGCTCTCAAGCACCTCTGTAAATTCAACAATTGTCTCCATGTTAACGAACCCAAGTGCGCGGTGAAGCAAGCACTTGAAAAAGGCGAAATCGCTCCGTCAAGATATCGAAGCTACTTACAGATCCTGGCTGGAGAAGAAGAAAACTACAGGACAAACACCTACGATTTGTAGAATGTTCGTATCACTCCTGTTGCCATGAGAAAAATCATGGTTACCCGTGAAAATAAATGGTTTATTTGGTCGTTATTTATTCTAAATCCTGACCATTCTGAACCATTTTTATGCGCACAATTATCCAGAGAGTTTCCGATGCATCTGTTTCCGTTGATTCTGAAGTCATTAGTCAAATAGGTACAGGTGTTTTGATTTTTTTGGGAATCTCACCCAATGACGGAATAAATGAAATCTCCTGGCTTACCAGAAAGATTGCGAACCTGAGAATATTTGACGATAGTTCTGGCGTAATGAACCTCTCTCTCACTGATGTTGAGGGTGATGCGCTGGTGGTCAGTCAATTCACTTTGATGGCCGATACCAGAAAAGGGAATAGACCCTCTTATATCAATGCGGCGAAACCAGAATCCGCTATCCCCCTATATGAAGCTTTTATAAATAGCCTCGAACAGGAATTGAAAAAGAAAGTGAGTACCGGTATTTTCGGAGCAGACATGAAAATACGACTCTTGAATGATGGCCCTGTGACAATTATCCTGGACACAGAAAACAAATAATCATCATATTCAACTTTCTTCAATTCAACTATGAAATCTTACCATCAGATTATCCTCACTTGCTGCCTTGCTGCATGCCATTTTTCATCATTTGCACAGATTACCGACACCAGTGCCTTCTCGATTCCTGAAGAGCTCACTGAATCAGCTCAGGCCGTTGTTCGCCAGGAAAGCAAAGAGATCGAGATGATCAGTGATTCCAAAATGATCGTCAGACATGAATTCATTCTGACAGTTCTGGGCAAGGCTGGAGATTCCTATGCCCATCTCTACCTCCCCTATGATGACCACACCAAAATCAAGGAAGCAGAGGGATGGATAATAAACTCATTTGGAAAAGAAATCAAGCATGTCAAGAAAGGAGATTTCGAGGATGTATCTGCGGTCGGTTCTTCCAATCTGTTTTCGGACAATCGGGCCTTGTATTTCGAAGTGCCTCCCCAGTCATATCCTTACACGATTAAATATGAATATGAGTATCACACCTCGAACACCGCATTCATACCCGCCTGGTATCCCATAAAAGGATATGGGATAAGCACCGAATACAGTAGCTATACGATAAAGCACCCATCCGATATCCAGGTCAATTTCAGAGCGCATTCTCTCGAAGATTATCAGGTGGAACAAAAAATTGACGACACCCAAATACAGTATCAACTTTCGAATGCTTCAGGTCTGATTCATGAGCCTCTCGGGCTCGATTTCGAATCCCTTGCACCTCATGTGCTCTTTGCATCAAATACCTTTTCCCTGGCCGGACATTTGGGTCAGGCCCAAAATTGGAATGACTTTGGACAATGGTGGTATCAAAATCTTCTGGAAGGAACTACACAACTTCCCCAAAGCACGAAAGACGAAGTTCAATCCCTGGTTCAGGGCTTAAATGAGCCGAAAGAAAAGTGCAGGGCAGTTTACGAATACATGCAGCAGAAAACACGCTATATAAGCATACAAGTAGGCATTGGAGGATGGAAACCCATGTTGGCAAGTGATGTAGACAGATTGGGTTACGGCGACTGCAAGGCTCTGACAAACTATACCCGGGCCCTATTGGAAGAAGTCGGTATTGATTCCTACTATTCAAAAATTTATGCCGGTAGAGGAAAGAGAAAGTCCCTCGATGGCAATTTGGTTTCCCAACAGTCGAATCATGTTATACTGATGGTTCCGTTTCAGAAAGACACGACCTGGTTGGAATGCACGAATCAAAAAATACCCTTTGGCCATTTGGGATCCTTTACGGATGACAGAGATGCCCTGGTAATTACGCGGGATGGTGGAAAGCTGATCAAGACGCCCAGGCTTTCTGTTGAAGAAAACATTCAGAACCTGACAGGTGAATTGTCTATTGATGAAAATGGGGATCTCTATGCAGATATTGACATGGTCAGTCGGGGCTTAAAGCTTGATGACCGCTATTTTGTCATTGATCTGGACGAAAAGGATAGAGAACGGTATTATAAGAGTTTTCTCGATGAAATCAACAATGTGCATATATCAAAAACACAGTCAACCCTGGATAAGAGAAAGATTGAACTCAGAGAACAACTGGAATTCAGTGCAGAAAATTTCGCAATTCCAAGCGGCGGCAACCTAATCCTGAGACTCAACGTCGCCAATATGAACGACCAGGTTCCGAAGAGAGTAAGGAATCGTCAGCAGCCTTTTGAGATCAAATACGGATTCATCGATTCCGATACCCTGACCATCAATATCCCAAATGAATTCCACATTGAAGATCTTCCCCCCCAACAGACAATTGATAGTAAATTCGGCACGTATCAACTTCTTGTCAACAAAACCGATGATCATCGGATATCCTATACCCGAAAGCTTCAGATCAACAGAAACGTTTACAGCCCTGAAGAATACAATGATTATCGGGACTTCCGAAAAAAAATCCGAAAAATGGACCAATTAAAAATCGTTTTAATCAAATCAAACAAATCATGAAACACCGTCGCATTCTAATTTTTACCTTCATTTTTACATTTTCTGCCTTCTTGCATGCTCAGAAATTCAAATTTGGCTCAATCGACATCAAAAACCTCCAGGAAAAGGAATATGAATTGGATCCTGAAGCCGAAGCGGTCGTACTTTACAAAAAAAGAAATACGAATTACATGTATTCCAGTGGATCAGGCTGGAGACTCGTAACCGAAGTCATCGAACGAATCAAGATTTATGACAAGGAAGGGGTTGAATATGCCAGTAAGAAAATCCCTTATTACAAGGGTGATTCAAATGAAAGCGTTTCCATTAAGGCTGTTACCTACAACCTGGAAAATGGAAAAATCGTGAAAACCAAACTGGACGGGAAGGAGATTTATGATGAAGACATCAATGAAGACTGGTCAAGTAAAAACTTTACAATGCCCAATATCAATGAAGGAAGCATCGTGGAATGGAAATACACCTTAAGCTCGCCATACGTGCAGACCATTGACGAAGTGGTATGTCAATATGATATCCCTATCAAAGAACTGCAATGCAAGATTGAAATTCCAGAATTCTTTGTGTTTCGTATGTTTCCAAGCAGGTACTATCCCATAGATGTCAGACAATCCAAAGGCTCAAAGAAGATTAGCGTCATGGGCTCCTCACGATCACAAACCAGTTGGGCTACTACTTCTACAACGAGTTCAGGTAGTGCACAGATGTTACAAAATATATACAACATCAATGCCCAGAACATTCCTGCTCTAAAAGAAGAGCCCTATGTAAACAGCATGGACAACTACAGGGCCATTGTAAAGTTTGAGATTTCAGCCTACAAGCCGAGGAATGGCGTCCCGGAATTCTATAACACTTCCTGGGAAAAGGTCACCGAGACTATTTATAAGAATCCCCGTTTCGGCAGAGAACTTTCCAAAAACAATCATTTTTCAGCAGATTTAGAACAAATTATTGCGGGTACTGACTCGAATGAAGAAAAGATTAAAGCCATATTTCAATTTGTTCAAAAAAAAGTAAAATGGGATGAAAACTATGGCAAGTATACAAATAAGGGAGTTGCAAAAGCCTATAAAGAAGGGCATGGAAACGCAGCAGAGGTGAACTTGACCCTGGTTTCGATGCTTCGAAATGCTGGGCTAAAAGCCTCACCAGTGCTAGTGAGCACCAGGTCACATGGAATTCCATTGTTCCCAACCAAGCAAGGTTTCAATTTTGTGATTGCTGCCATCGAAATGCCACAGGAGACTATCCTGCTGGACGCGACAGATCCGAATAGTGCTCCTAACCTTCTTCCAGTCAGGGATCTGAACTGGGAAGGTAGATTGATTCGAGAAGATGGCTCATCGATTGGGGTTGATCTTTATCCCCACAAATACAATTTGAAGACGGTAAAAATGACCGCCAAAATAGACACTGAGGGTGAAGTTTCTGGGGTCATGATAAGTACATATAAGAATTTGAATGCTCTGCTATATCGGTCAAACTATTCTCAACTATCTGAAGATGATCTGATTAGCAAACTTGAATCCGAAAATGGAGATATTGAAATTGAGAGAATTCGACTCAACAATATAGACAACCCTTTTAGTTCTCTGACTGAAATGATTCAATTCACCGGAGAAAACCAGGCAGATTTCATCGGTGACAAGATTTATGTTTCCCCCCTGCTCTTTCTCTCTGAGACTGAAAACCCGTTCAAAATGGAAAAACGAAGCTATCCTCTCGATTTTGCGTCTGCGTGGCGAAATGAAATCAATTTGATTCTTGAGATTCCCGAACAATACACGGTGGAGTCAAAACCTGAAGATGTCTTCTATACCCTTCCTGAAAACCTGGGTTCATACTCTCTAAAGACTTCTGTAGAAAAAAACAAGATAGTCATTTCATCCTCCTCCATAATCAACAAAGCTATAGTTCCTGCAAACTACTACGATATGTTGAAGGACATTTATAAGAAAGCAATTGACACTCAGATGGAAAAAATAGTTCTCGCTCCATCACAGACATAAAATTAGATCTCATACAAAAGAAAAGAGCCCGAATCGGGCTCTTTTCTTTTTTAAGAATCGTGAAATTCTACAAGGTGTAAGCATAACCGAGCGAGAATACAAGTCCGCCGATGTTACTTTCACCGAATTCCTCGTTTTTCTGTAAAGTAGTAAAACCGTAGCTAAAACGAACCCCCAGGTATACCTGGTGGTGCTCATTGAGTTTTCGAATCAACCCAGCACCTCCGTGGAAACCGAAGACCGTGCTATTGAGGTCATCCTTGACATCTGTTGAGGCGTCAAAGGATTGCTCCGGCAAGGGTATAAAGGGAGGACCGAATTGCGGGTCTTCAGGATTGTAAAACGGGTTTGGAACCCCAAGTGGGGTGTTGCCACTGCTGTCAAGGAAGAACTGACTGTCTCCGCTAGTGATCTGTGTCGCGCTGATCAAAAAGCCAACATAAGGGCCTCCTTCTACATAAAGGCGCCAGTCTGTTCCCCAGCCGAATTTCGCAAGCACAGGAATCTCTATGTATTCCAATTCCGAGGTGTTGTCGAACTCCGCGTATAAAGGATCTGCATTAGTCACTGGTCCGCGGCCCTGCAGCTGCACCAATTGATTCAAGTGCTTCCAGGGTTAATCCGTTCTCCGCCAATGCGCCTTCCAAATTGTCAGTGGGAATCGGTTGCAGGCCGTTCCGCACTCCTCCGCGCTGCGTATAGAGGATCTCGCCCTGCAGTGAAAAGAGATCACTGATCTTATACTCGACGGTGGCTCCAAAATCGATCCCGTCGGTTGAATCGAATTCTTCTGTGTAAATATTATTGCTGGTATCCTCAATTCGACCAAGACTATAACCGACTTTGCCTCCAATCGTAACTTGGGCATAGGTGACCTGGGTCAGAATGAACAAGGCGATAAACGCCCCTCTGACCATTTGTTTGTGTTCCATTGTAGTATGTATTTTTGATTAGTTTTGAACTTGGCTCACGGAACAAATATCCCGGAAAACCATAACAAATATATCAAAATTAATATATGACGAGAAGAATCTGTCGAATTCTGTTCAAAACGCAATACAAGAAATTGCACTATTCTCAAACAAATCAACAATTGCAATCGGTATCGCAACCGTCCTTTTTCTTTTTTCGGAAGAAGAATTTTCTGCCCAGATAAACCAGAGCTGCGGCCAGAGCGATATAGACGAGAACTTCCTGCATCATTAAAGAGTTACAAGCGCTGAATACGTCAGAAAAGAGGCGATGTAGGCAAAGGCGCCCATGCCGAATAATTGCAACATCGGCCATTTCCAGGTTTTGGTTTCTCTTTTGACAATGGCCAGGGTGCTGACGCACTGCATCGCAAAAGCGTAAAATACCAACAGAGACATTCCGACAGGAAAGTTAAACAGGGGCTGGCCCGTATCTTCATTGATTTCGGCCGCCATTCTCTCCTTAATGGTAGAATGATCCTCGTCGTCATCACCTACGCTGTAAATCGTGGCTAAAGTTCCAACGAATACTTCACGCGCCGCAAATGAAGAAATCAGTGCGATCCCAATCTTCCAATCATATCCAAGTGGTTTGATAACGGGTTCCATGGCCTTACCCATAACCCCAATGTAGGAATTTTCCAATTTGTAAGAAGCGAGCTCGGCCTCATAATTATCAGATTTCACCAATCCATTCTCAGATTCGAAAACCACTTCTGCGTTGTCAAACGCATCAGGTCCGGTCGAAGCCAGAAACCACAATACCACGGATATGGCAAGTATGATCTTACCCGCTCCGAAAACAAAAGCCTTCGTTTTTTCGACTACCGTGTAAAATACATTCTTGACTGACGGCACCTTGTAATCCGGCATCTCCATCAAGAAAAAGGTTTTACTTTTAATTTTGAGCACCTTGTGAAGCATATATCCTGAGAGCACAGCCACCCCAAAACCGAGAAGATACAAGGCCAGTAGGGTCAGGCCCTGCAAAGAGAATATTCCAAGTACCCGCTCTTCGGGAATAATCAGGGCAATGAGGATAGCGTAAACAGGAAGTCTGGCCGAACAGGTCGTAAAAGGAACTACCAGTATGGTAATTAGACGCTCTTTCCATCCACTTATATTTCTTGTCGCCATTACCGCAGGGATCGCGCAGGCAGTTCCAGAGATCAGTGGGACCACACTCTTCCCGCTCATGCCAAAACGTCTCATAATCTTATCCATAAGGAAAACAACCCGACTCATATACCCCGTTTCTTCCAGAATGGAGACAAACAGGAAAAGAATGGCAATCTGAGGAATGAAAATAACGATACCCCCAATACCGGGAACAACGCCTTCCGCCAGGAGATCAGTCAGTCGGCCTGCAGGAAGGTTCTCCTTGACATTTTGACTCAAATTCGCAAAAAACGAATCAATAAAGTCCATCGGCACGCTGGCCCAATCAAAAATGGACTGGAAGATCAGCATGAGTATCAAGGCGAAAATGACATAGCCGAAAATCTTATGGGTCAGAATCCGGTCGAGACGCGAACGAAGATCACGGGCTTTTGATTTGTCAACGAAATAGTTCTTTTTCAGGATTTCAGATATCTGCTGATAGCGAAGAATCGTTTCCTTGTGCTGATACCTCTTTATTTTTTCTTTCTCTGACCTGTAGGTCTGCATCAGCTCGGCTTCCTGTTCGTTCATCTCAGGAATATCGAGCATCTGAGTCAGGCAGAGCCAGGTCTTGTAGCGATTCCATCTTGAAAAATCCTTGTCGAGCTGGTCGAAATACGATGCATCGATTCGGTGCGAGACCTTAGCCAGAACCGACGTGTCGAGCTGTTCATAATTTACAATAGCCGCTTTGAGCTCTGGCATCCCCATGTTCTGCCGGGCACTCACCAAAACCACTTCGCCACCTAGTGCCTCTTTGAGGCCTTCTACATTGATCTCAATCCCCTTTTTCTCACTTTGATCCGCCATATTTACCGCCAAAATGGTGGGAATCTGAAGATCCTTGATCTGAGAATACAACAATAAGTTGCGTTTAAGGTTCTCTATCTCAGCTACAACTACGATAACATCCGGATAGTCCGGGTTGCTTTCATCGATCAGGGTATTGAGCACGATATTCTCATCAATGCTTGTCGGATTGATGCTGTAGGTTCCTGGAAGATCAATGATACTTGCTCTCAAACCGCCATTTAAGGTGGCTGTACCGATTTTTTTGTCTACCGTGATTCCCGGGTAATTGCCAACTTTCTGTTTGAGACCCGTGAGCTGATTGAAGAGAGAAGTCTTACCCGTATTCGGATTTCCCACCAAAGCTATCTTTATGTCCTGCTGTTTTGACATTGATCAGCCTTCGGTGACAAGAATTCGACTCGCAGTTTCCTCCCGTATCGCGAGAAAACTCCCGTTGACACGAATATACAAAGGATCCTTTAAGGGGGCTCTCTGAATCAGTTCTACCGATTCCCCGGGCATGCAGCCCATTTCAAGAAGAGCCAGAGGAATATCGTCAAAAGAAATCTCACTAATAATCCCTTTCTCCCCTACCTTAAGATTTGCGATGTTACGGTCCAATTTTTATTTGGATTAATTATAAATACTTTGCGAAATTACGGCTTTTTTTTCTTTCCAAACTTGATATTTATCAGGTTTGGCAAACAAGTTAATGACCGTTTCAGTTTACTGGTTTTCTCTTTTCAGAATAGCTATGTCATCGATGATGCGCTGCATTTCCTCTTTTTCCGTACCATCATAGAAACCGCGGATTTGACCCTTTTGATCGACAAGGATGAATTGCTCCGTATGGATAAAATCCTGATCGCCCCCATCTCCTTCATCCAGCACTGCGAAATAGGATTTGCGAGCCAGTTCATAAATGTGCTTCTTGTCTCCTGTGGTGATCTCCCATTTTCCGTCGATAGCCTCCATCTTGTCAGCATAGGCCCGAAGTACCGGAACACTGTCCATAACCGGGGTCACCGAATGACTGAGAAATTTTAAATCCGGATCGTTTTTAAACTCTTCCTGCAAATCCTTCATGTTGACGGCCATGATCGGACAGATGGTCTGGCATCGCGTGAAGAAAAAATCAGCGACATAGATTTTATCCTCAAAATCCTTTTTACTTACAATCTCACCGTCCTGATTGATCAGTTGGAAGTCTGAGATCCTGTGATCTCTGCTGATATGCTTCACTGAATCATCCACCAATCGTGGGTTCACATCGACCGGATTGTAAACCGGAAGCTGGTCTTTGGGCTTCACGAGAAAATAGAGTATCGGAATGAAAATTACAGAGAAAAAAAACAGGAAGATCAGTGTCGATCTGGACTTCTTGAAAAAATCAATTAAATACATTCTTCTTATCTTTGGAGTTCCCTGGGATTTGCTAAATCTAGCCACAAATTTACATCTTATGAAGTATTTTCTGCTGCTACTCGTGCTATTATTTCCCTTTACGGGAAAGGCACAAGGCAGAGGAGAATCACGGGAGACGGATCTCGAGTGGCTCTCGTCCACTGAAGCTCTCAAAGCAAGACATAAAGTTCAATTCAAGCCAGCCGGAGCGACTTCCAATTACGACCTGGCCTATCATCGGCTTGAATGGCAGGTGGACCCTCGGGAATCGTTCATTAAAGGAACGGTCACAAGTCATTTCCGCGCTTTGGCTGACATGGATGAAATCGCCTTTGACCTGTCAGGAAATATGAAGGTGATAAGCGTCCGGCAAAGAGATTCAGAACTGGATTTCTCCCATGAACAAGACGATCGTTTGGTGATCAAACTAAAAGGACCCATAGGTGCCGGGGTGCTTGATTCCCTGTCGATACACTATGAGGGCAATCCGGTGAGTTCAGGGTTTGGGTCGTTTGAGGTTACCACACACGGAAGCTCCAGAACTCCGATTCTATGGACACTCTCCGAGCCTTATGGAGCGAAAGGGTGGTGGCCCTGCAAGCAGGACTTGATCGACAAAGTGGATTCCGTAGACATTTACATTACGCATCCCGACTCTTACAGGGCTGCGTCCAACGGAACTCTGATCTCAGAGAAAGAGTCAGGAGACTACCGGATCACCCATTGGAAGCATCGTTACCCCATCCCTGCTTATTTGATAGCCATTGCCGTGACCAACTATCAGGTTCACGAACAAAGCGTCAGTGAGGCACCCTTTAAAATTGTAAATTATCTCTACCCGGAAACCTTTAATCAAACGGTTCGAAACCTGACTGTTACGCCATCGATCATGAGTTTTTTCAGGGAATATTTTGGGGAATATCCCTATTCCAGGGAAAAATACGGCCACGCTCAATTCGGTTGGGGAGGTGGAATGGAGCACAGCACCATGTCGTTTATGGGCAGCTGGAGCCGGGGCCTTATCGCCCACGAACTTGCACATCAGTGGTTTGGCAACAAGATCACCTGCAGCAGCTGGCAGGACATATGGTTGAATGAAGGGTTTGCAACATATCTCGATGGCCTGGTCACGGAAAATTTTGATGGGGAGAAAGACTTTATCCGTTGGCGCAAGAATCTCAATCGGATCATAACCTCCGAACCTTCAGGTTCTGTTTTTGTCAATGATACAACGTCAGTTTCAAGAATATTCAGCAGTCGCCTGAGCTACAGAAAAGGGGCGATGACGCTGCACATGTTGCGTTACAAACTCGGTGATGAAGATTTTTTCAACGGGCTTCGCTCCTATCTCGAGGATCCTGAACTTGCCTATGGTTATGCTGCGACCCCAGACCTGATCAGACACCTCGAGCAAGCCAGCGGAGAAGACCTGGACGAGTTTTTCAACGACTGGATCTACGGCCAGGGTTATCCGACCTATAAGGTGATTTGGAGTCAGTCTGAAGAAGGAACTCTCAACTTTCAGATCAACCAGTCTCAATCGCACAGCTCCGTCTCCTTTTTTGAGATGCCTTTACCAGTTACTGTGATGGGTCCCAACGGAGAGATTGAGAATCTTCGAATGGAACTATCCGAAAACAATCAAAACTTCAGCGTGGATCCGGGTTTTGAAGTCAGCTCTGTTGAGATTGATCCCGAAAGGACATCTCATTAGCGGAAGTAACCGAGTGACCCTGGGTCTCGATGAAAGGGCTCTTGAAAAAAGTGTTGTGATTTATCCCAACCCGGTCAGAGATCTATTGATGATCCGTAATGAAGGAATGAGTGAACTCAGGAGAATTACAATCTACGATATTCTGGGCAAGAAAGTGCTGCAGCAACTGGATCCAAAAGACCAGGTTCGCACAAGTGAACTGGACTTTGGCCTTCACCTTGTCGTAATCGATACCGACCAGGGAACCTTGTACAAGACCATCCTCAAGAATTAAGTGTTTTTAACATCTATTTATCGGCCTGTATTTCTTAAAATAAACGATAAAGCTTACATTTGTCGATTCAAAAAAAGAGAATTCACTGAATGGAATCATATATAAAAATCACCCAATTCCTGTTGAGCCTGTCGTTGTTGATCGTTCTTCATGAAATGGGGCACTTCCTGCCCGCCAAGTTATTCAAAACCAGGGTAGAGAAGTTTTACCTCTTCTTTGACTACAAATTCTCGCTCTTCAAAAAGAAAATCGGTGATACGGTTTACGGTATCGGATGGATTCCCTTAGGCGGATATGTCAAGATCTCGGGAATGATCGACGAGAGCATGGATAAGGAGCAAATGCAACAACCTCCCCAACCCTGGGAATTCAGGTCCAAACCAGCATGGCAAAGATTGATCATCATGCTGGGCGGAGTAACCGTTAATTTCATTCTGGGAATCTTCATCTACATTATGATGTTCAACGTCTGGGGCGACGAATATGTCGGTGTCGACGATGTGACCTACGGTTTTCACGTGGTTGAAGATTTCAGGGAACTCGGTTTCCAAAACGGCGACAAAATACTGACCGTTGACGGGAAAGAACCAGAGAATGTCATGGATGTAAACAAATTCTTGTTCTTGCGCGACGTTCAGGAGATCAAAGTAGAGCATCCGGATGGAGCTACTGAAGCCATAAAGATTCCCGAGGACATTGGTTATCAAATGTGGCAAGGGGGATATATGGATCCATTCAATCCTAGAATTCCTGCGAAACTGGACAGCATCTTGCCCGATTCTCCAGCCGCTACGGCCGGGTTGCAACACGGAGACCAGGTCATAAGCGTAGATGGAGAGCCTGTGCAGTTCTGGGTTGAGTTGACTGAACGAGTCAAGAACAATACGAGCAGGAAGCCCATGGAAATTGGTATTGAAAGAGAGGGACGTGAGCTGATGTTTACAGTTACTCCCAATGAGAACAATAGAATTGGTGTGAACCCAGTTGTTGACATGGATGAAGTGATGACGGTTCATCAGAAGGATTTCACCTTTGCGGAGAGCATAGGCCCAGGTTTTTCAAGAGCCTACTGGACCCTGAAGGATTACATGGGGCAGTTCAAATATGTGTTTACCAAAAAAGGAGCCTCAAGCCTCGGCGGATTCATCACCATTGGAAGCATTTTCCCTTCAGCCTGGAATTGGGAAGCCTTTTGGAGTATAACGGCCCTGCTTTCCATCATGCTGGCATTTATGAACTTGTTACCGATCCCTGCACTCGATGGAGGACACGTTGTTTTTACGCTATACGAGATGATTTCCGGGCACAAACCAAGTGACAAATTCCTGGAATACGCTCAAATTGCCGGCTTCGTAATACTAGTCTCGCTGCTTCTTCTGGCGAACGGAAATGACATCTATAAATGGCTTACCGGGCAATTGTAAACAATTGGCCTTTTAACTATTTAGTTTTATAAAGCATAAAAAAACTCCATCTGCAACAGATGGAGTTTTTTAGTATCAGTTAATCAATTCACTTGGCTTTAATCGACCAATATGATGATTTTATTGTCATTCAACTCAATGGTACCACTTTGAATGGGAAGTACGCTGGTGGTCTTGTCCACACTTTTGAATCGGTCCTGGTAGACTTCATCAAATTTCAGATCACCCTGGATCTTCACGTTCCCCTCTTGAAGCAAAGAAACAATGGGCGCATGATTATTCAGCATCTGGAACTGGCCATCAACTCCGGGCACGGTAACAGAGTCAACCTCGCCCTGGAAGATACTCGCCTCAGGTGTTACTATTTCTAAAAACATATAAACCTCATTTTGTTACGGCCGTGATTTCGTCAATCCGTCGCATTAAACTTCAGCAAGCATTTTCTCACCCGCTTCGATCGCTTCATCGATCGTTCCTTTCAGGTTAAAAGCCGCCTCCGGGTATTTGTCCAGCTCTCCGTCAAGGATCATATTGAATCCTTTGATGGTATCGCGAATGTCTACAAGTGAACCAGGAATTCCGGTAAACTGTTCCGCTACGTGGAAAGGCTGAGAAAGGAATCGTTGAACCCTTCTCGCACGATGTACCACGAGCTTGTCATCCTCACTCAATTCTTCCATACCGAGAATCGCAATGATATCCTGTAGCTCTTTGTATTTCTGTAGCGTTTCTTTTACGCGCTGAGCGGTATCGTAATGCTCATCCCCCAAGATCTCTCTGCTGAGGATACGCGATGTGGAATCCAAGGGATCCACCGCAGGGTAGATACCCAATTCCGCAATCTTACGCGAGAGTACAGTCGTGGCATCCAGGTGGGCAAACGTCGTCGCCGGTGCAGGGTCCGTAAGGTCATCCGCAGGCACATAAACGGCCTGTACAGAAGTAATCGATCCGTTTTTGGTCGAGGTAATGCGCTCTTGCATGGCACCCATCTCTGTAGCAAGAGTTGGCTGGTAACCTACAGCAGAAGGCATACGGCCCAAAAGCGCCGACACTTCAGAACCTGCCTGGGTAAATCTAAAGATATTATCAATAAAGAAAAGGATGTCTTTTCCCTGTCCTTCACCTGCTCCATCCCTGAAGTATTCAGCGATAGTCAATCCTGACAGTGCCACACGTGCACGTGCTCCTGGAGGCTCGTTCATCTGTCCGAAAACAAATGTCAGCTTCGACTCCTTAAGGCCTGGCATGTCAACCTTACTCAGGTCCCAGCCGCCTTCTTCCATCGATTTATCGAACTCCTCTCCGTATTTGATAATACCCGACTCGAGCATCTCTCTGAGCAGGTCATTTCCTTCACGTGTTCTCTCACCGACTCCGGCAAACACTGAAAGACCACCGTGGCTCTTCGCAATATTGTTGATCAATTCCTGGATCAAAACTGTTTTTCCTACACCTGCTCCTCCGAACAAGCCGATTTTACCACCCTTTGCATAGGGCTCGATCAGGTCGATCACCTTGATACCCGTAAAGAGTACCTCGGTTGAGGTAGATAGATCTTCGAACAATGGCGCTGAACGGTGAATAGGCAAGCCGTTGTCTCCATCCTTGGGAAGGGCCTTCAACCCATCAATAGGATCACCGTTAACATTGAACAAACGTCCGTAGATGTCCTCTCCTACAGGCATTTTAATTGGGTTACCGGTTGAAACTGCATCGATACCTCTGCTCAATCCGTCTGTCGAGTCCATCGCGATGCAACGAACCGTGTCTTCACCGATGTGCTGCTCGACTTCAAGAGTCAGAACCGAACCGTCGGTTCTTGTGATTTCCAATGAATCGTAAATCTTGGGAAGCTCATTCTCTGATGCGAACTCAACATCAACTACCGCTCCTAGAATTTGAGAGACTTTACCTGTAATCTTTGCCATTATTCTGTTTAATTTTTATTCATTTCTTTATCGATCCCGTTCTGTTTCAAGCTTGTACAGAGCATTCTCGATTTGCGGTGCAAAGATATGTTTTTAAACCAAAAAATTATAACGATTTTTTCAATTATTTTTCAATCTTGAAGATATGCCCAACAGGCGCGAATTGTGAAATCATAGACAAGAGCAACTCAATTAAAAAATCCGCTCGAGAGCGGATTTTTAATTTATAAACGATCTATTTGCTAAATCGCAAAACTCTAGATTCGATCTAGGGCAATGTGGCCGGATAGAAAGCAGGATATTCTCCAATATCCACCAGGGCTCCTGCGTCTTCAAAATTCGATCCGAAAGTCGCGTCTATTTCTTTTAAGAACTCATTGGCCAGGACTGCATAACCTCTTGCATTGAGATGAATCCCGTCCATCGAAAAAGCACCTCCGGTGACAAAGTCTCCAGTGAGCACGAATCCGTCACTTGCCAGACCGTTGGTTGTGAGCTCCTCCAAAAGTCCTTTCGCATCAACGAGTCCAAGACCTGACTGGGTAGCAACCGCAGCAATTGTCGCATTATAAGCATCTGTGGCTGTCATGATCGCTGCCTGCTCTTCCCCTTCAAGAACCCACTGATCTTCAAGTGGGTAGGTTATTCCGTTTACAGCTAGCTGCCCAGCCTGTTCGGGAGTAACTCCATTGTCAATCAAAAAATCGAAGTATTCTTCATTGAGCGTTGCGATGACGGTTGAAGATGTAAGTACCAAAAGGTCATCCTCAGTAGCCTGTCGGGATTGTCCAAACTGATTTCCCAGCAACGTTGCTGTCAGCGGGTCAAGGCCTCCGCCCTGAAGCACCTGGGTAAGAATCGCACTTATATCAGCAAGCGATTCATCAATGATAACTACCGGGCTGGCCTCCGTCTCAGAAAACACGACTGAACGCTCGGGAACACCTAGAAACGCATAAGCCGCATTGAGCTGGGCGTATAAGGCATTCAAAGATGGGATTAAAGGCCCGAAGGCAGGGTTGGTCGGATCCAGTGGATCATGAGGCACCGTGGTGAAATAGGGCAAGCTCGTGATTGATGGGATATTACCCATTACTCCCTTCGCACCGTTTGCCGTCATCGTTCCAACGATAGTAGACAATACCTGGGCAAAGACATTAGGATCTGTGATGTCGTTCGATCCGTAGGTAGTCGGGTCAAAATTTCCGGTCTGATCTACACCCGTACCTCCTGAGGTGGCATAGCCCAGCACATCATTACCAGCGATTTCAGATAAAATGAAGAAAGTCGGATTCTGTGAGGCGGCATCCTCCAAAACTGTAACATTCGGGCTTGACGCCATCCGCGCGAAATATGGGTTTGCCTGGCGCAAAGGAACACCTACGGTATTTCCATAACCCGGTGCCACCAGGTGATAGCTTTTCGCTCCCGGAACTCCCATATTGTTAAACGGGCCCGAGATCATATTGGTGACCTCAGTTGTAGGGGTGCCATCAACAGGAGCGGGTCCTGAACCATTAAAATAGAGACGTGGCCCTGCAATCACATTGCCTGCAAACAAAAGACCCCCAACATTGTCATCCACCAAGGGCTGAACGAATTCTCCTCCACCGGCCAGCGCCATTTGCTGAGCCATGATATTGGGAAAAGAATTCTCCTGAGAATTTATAAAGAGCGTTCCGTCGGATACACCTGACACGAAAGAAGCGCCCATGCTCACCATATAGCTAAAATCAGCATCGCCGGAAACCACCTCCACAGGAGGTTCGATCTCCCTGTCGTACTTTCCATCCTCACAGGCCGTAAAAGCTAGAAACAGAGCTGCCAGCCCAAAATATTTTATGTTCATCATTCTAATTCTTGTTGTTACACTATTCTTTAACATTGATTTCTCGATTATTGATTGATCACCCATGAGAAGAAATACTGCGATCCGATAAGGGGAGATCCTACAGCACTTTGATATTCAAGACCTCCTATATTTGAGGCTCCAAATTTGAACATAGACTTGATCTCAGGGATCACGAAATTGACCTGCGTATCCACAACCGTTCTGGAAGGAATCACTGCATTGGCAATGGAACTCTGCCACAGATACTCATCGCTCCATCTCACATTAATCGCAAAACCGAATCGATCAAAAATATTCTGACCTCCCAGGGAAACCTTGAATTTGTGTTCCGGGGTATTGAAACCCGCTGCAAAATCAGGATCAGACTCCTGATCGAAATCGAACTTAGCCAGGGTGTAGTTCACTCCAAAATTCAGTTTTTTGAGGAATCGGGCGTTGACGCCAATCGTTCCTCCATAAGAGTCAATGTCCGCTCTTGAATTTGTATAAGTTTGGAACGCATCGAAATTTCCGTTAACAATGTCTATAACACCTGAAATATCCGAGGTCGTACCGTCTATAGGGGTTATAACCGTTGTATTGCTTATGAAGTCTTTGTACTTGCTGTAATACGCTGAAAGGTCCACATAAATTTTTCCAAAAATTCCGCGGTATCCAAAATCATAGGACTGAATTCTCTCAGGAGAAACCAGGTCAGTTTCCACGGATTCCAAAACCGTCGGATCTCCCGTTGCGCTGAATGCGTTTACCGATTGAAGGGTATACGAATCCGTGTATACTTTTCGACCGGTCAACGTAGTATTTGGTAAAATCCTGTCGAGGTTGTCCGGTGAAGAACCTACGAGAATTGCTCTACCTGCATCCAGACCAATAAAAAGGTCCTGAGTAGTAGGATTCCTGAAACCGGTTTGAAAAGAGCCTCTGAAATTATGATTTCGCTTGTCGCCGGCCGCATACGTGACAGATGCCCTTGGGGATACGAATCCATCAAAGAATTCATTCTTGTCATATCGGATAGATGCCTGAAGCTTCAATCTCTCATCCAACAATTTTTTAATGGCCTGAACATAAGCACCGTATTCGTTGTAGTCTATCGGACCGTCGTAATCCGTGAAAATCGTTCCCTCAGAATTTAATGAATACCTTCTGGCTGAACCTCCCAGTTGAAGGTCCCAGGTCTCATTCAGAAGACTGCCAAAATTGTAATTTCCCTCTGCAACATAACTCGATGTTTTGTCGATGAATTTGGATCCGGTGTTAAGATCAGGATCCGAAGTAATCTCGTTGAAGAGCTCCTCAAACAAAGCTGAGCCTGGCTGAGGGGTTGTGTTGGGGTCTGAGTCTGCAAATCTTCTCGCTTCTTTGTGCGCCTCATCGTCATTGGCACCGTTTAGAACGGCCTGCACATAGCCTCCCGCATAGGCGCCAAACCATTCCGTCGCCCTGTATTTTGCCATATTGATACCCGTGAATCTCATGTCATAGGAATCCCCAGCGTCTTCAGTAGTTATATACCCGCGAAGAAAGAAGTTATTGTTTCGTATCTCCAGTCTGTTCTGATTGATGCTGAAATCTCTCAGTTGGTAGCGATTTGCTCCCTGGTAAATGGTCGATCCGAATCCGGCGCGTGTGTTAAAAATGATCTCAAAGTCGTTCTCCCAGGGTCTGAAATTCAGGGAAGCGTCAAACTTCATACTCTCTGCCTTGTAATCCGTAAGATTCTGCTCCATGTATCCGGTACGTCCTACATTCACCGCAGGAACCAGGTTACTCGCTCCAGCGGGCAATATGCCGAGGGCTTCCAAATTCTCTGCAACCCCTTTCAAGTCGGTGTTGTTTGCAGCCAGGGTTACCTCATCTCCGTAAATATTAATCCCGTCGTGTGCCGGGCTCGATCGGAATCCCAAAACTTCATCCGGCTCTCCCACCGCAGTCCGCGAGTTGTTGTATTCATTTCGATCTGTCGCAAACCAGTCAGTACCCCTCATATAGGAAAATGTAGCCTTTGCAGCAAATTTCTCACTGAAGGCATGGGCAATTCGTATTCCAAAATCGTAAAAGTTATTGTCTCCGGCAGCCTCCTGAGCGGTGATTCCCGTCTTGTAATAAGCGCTGATTCCCTGATCCTCAAATGGACTTCGCGTTTGCATGAAAAGGATACCATTAAAGGCATTGGCTCCATAAAGTGCCGAAGAAGCACCCGGAATAATTTCAACGCTTTGCAAATCGAGCTCCGTAACCCCGATAAGATTACCGATCACGAAGTTCAGGGCAGGGGAGGCATTGTCCATTCCGTCAACCAATTGGACGAATCGCTCGTTGGCAAAGGTCGCAAAACCACGAGTGTTGACCGAATTGAAGGTTAAACTTCCCTTGTTGATGTCAACCCCCTTAAGGTCCTCAAGGCCTTCATAAAAACTGGCTGTCGCACTACTTTTGATCTCTCGGATTCCGATTCGTTCAATCGTTACTGGAGATTCCCGGATGCTCTCAGGGGTTCGCGAAGCCGAGACTACCACTTCATCTAACGAAGTCGCATTCTCTATTATAGCAATCTCAAGGTATTGTTCATTCTCAGTGACTTCCACAGTCTGAGTCTGGTATCCCACGAAGGTGACTTCAATAGAAAACGGAACGTTTTCATTCACACTCAGCGCAAATTTTCCGTCAAAATCGGTGGAAGTACCAATTGACTTACCAACAACACGGATATTAACGCCTGGAATAGGCTCACCATCACCCGAATCGGTTACCAGCCCTGTGACTGTCGTTTGACCAAACATAAAAGCTCCACACAACAGTGTAAGCAAGAGTACAATCTTGTTCATAAAGTTAAATTAAATTCGTGTAAGTTTTAGGATGCGGCAAAATACAATTTTTTTGCAATACCCCTAAGAAAAAGGCTTAAAAATGGAAAATATTGAATTTTTAATCCGTGAATTTCTCAATTCATCATTATTCAATGGTGATTTTCTGGGATGAGATCTTGTTTCCTCTTCTGACCCTGAGGATGTACAAGCCCGCGCTGACGCTGCCAAAGCTGACCTCTTCGTCGAAGGCGTTAGCATCATCCGAAAAGGATTTTGCAGCAACTTTTCGACCCAATAGATCGTAAAGAAGCACGTCAACATCACCTGTGTTATCAGAATTGAATTGAATCCGGAATCTTCCGTTCGACGGATTCGGAAAAATCTTGAACTGATCGAAGACGAAATTGTTGACTCCAAGCACGGGCTCGGAGGTGCATATCTCCAAACTCCATTCATTGAGCACTCCTGTATCCTCGTCCCAACTGTCAACAACTTTTAATTTCCAGATCCCCTGGGTGCTTTCACCCGTGAACTCCGAGAGTGGCTGCAAGGGCTGTATTTCGCCTGTAAGTCCGGGCGCCGGTGGAAACTGACACTCGATTACACCTCCATTATCGTCAAATATCAAATTCTCCATATTCTCCGATCCATTGCAAGCCCCTGAGAGCAATTCTACAACGGTACCGGATGGACTTTCCAAAGAAATTTCAAGATCTCCCAAAAAGGTATGCTCCAAATCACTGATATGAACTCGCAATCTTTCGACTACTTCGTTCTCGGTGATTTCGATTTGCGAAACAATCCCTGACAGATCGTTGTCTGGAATGCTCTGAGGGTTATCCTCTGCTACAGTCTCGGTGCAAATCTCATTGAACTCCCCGATCGAAAAACTCGTTGTGTTCAGTGCAAAAAAGAAGTTGCCAACGGCTTCTACCATAATAAGGCAATTCGGCGCTCTCGAATCGGGAACATTAACCATCTGCATCCCGTCATTGGGTACATTGGAGGCCAGAGAAACCGGAAAAGTCTGTCCACCATCGATGGATAACCGGATGTTCACCGAGCTTACATTCACTCCATTACCGGTTGTGCCTGCCACCTCCCATTGAATCATCTCCTGGCTGTTTGGAGTCCAAACCAGGCCTTCGGCATTCTGTGAGGTCACCTCAAAAGGCCCCGCTTCATCAGTTACCGTGACGCGAAGGTCATCAGAATCTGACTGTCCGGCCTCGGCATTGTTATCTCTGACGGTGAGGGTAAAATTGAGTTCACGTTCCACCAACGGCGTTGCCTCCCAGGTCGATGACAACGAACCCGAAACCAAAGTACTCAGACTTGGAAGATAGCGATTCGGATCTTTGATCGGGGTGAAGGAACGGTATAGCGCTCCTGCTGTTGAATTCCCAGAAGGTGGAACCGCTGTTATTTCATTATCCACTTGCTCCCAGCAATAGCTGATCGGATCATCGTCTGCATCACTGCCAAAGCCCTTCAAGACAAACGGCGTTCCAATCGGAATGATAAAATCCGGACCGGCATCAGCAACGGGCACGTTCTGATTCGTCAGCAGATCTGACATGGCTGCACAGTCTCTGCTTTGAGACAAGTTGTTTCGAATTTCCTCAATGCTTATGACATGAAAATAGAGATCGCTTTGCGATTGCACATTCTGCGGAGCGCACAAACCGGCATAGGCCATCAGGGTTGAGCCACTTCCGGGTTCCACCGCTGTTTCGTCGTTCCTATTGCCTCCCGCACAGCCGTTTTCATCTCCGTTGAAAGTGTGATTGGCTCCCAGCTGGTGACCAAATTCATGTGCTACAAGATCAAAATAAAACCTTTCACCGATCGGACTGCTGGAACCTGTGACGCCCCTTGCCTTTTGACTTGTGACACAGGCACTGCCCAAAGTCGCGACTCCCCCGCCACCGGTACTGAAAACATGGCCTATATCGTAATTCTCCGAACCGATCACAGCATCGAGATTCGTTTGGTTCTCTTCCAGCATTGCCGAACCGTTGTTGTTCGAATAAGGATCTGTAGCAGGATTCAGATAAACGATATCATCATTGTTTGCAATCAATTCCATGGTAATCGCCAGATCATTCTCAAGCACTGCATTGACCCGGGTAATTGCCGTAGTTACAGCCGACATGACAACGGCTATTTGCTCTTCCTCAGTTGCCAATCCTGCATCCTCCAGCCCAATGTGAAATGAGGAGTATTCACCGGTTGTTGCCACTGCCAGACGATAGGTCCTGAGCTGAAGATCTCCCAAAAGCTTCTCTTGAAACGCCTCTTTTCGCATCTCCGACATTTCATCTACAAGACAGGTGAACGGATCAGATGCCCCGAGTTCCGTCCGGTCATAAACCCGGTACATCTGTTTGTCCCGTGTAAGAGGTTCAATGAACTGAACCCCATATCCGGGGCCCGTGATCACAGCGTTCAAACCATTTTGATTCAGGCTGAACCGAATTTTTCTTTGCGTGCCATCAGCAGCATTTCCGACATAGCTCTTATTGTTGGGAAATTTGCGAGCCAATTCCTGACTCATCACAGGAGCTTCTTTGACTCTGAAGGTAATCAGTCGTCCGTCCTTGTCGGGAAACTTCATCAATTTTCCTGTTCGGACCGATGTTGTTCTTCGAGACGGAACGTCAATCAGTTCACGTTCAATCAAAGATCGATCCAGGGCAAATCCGCTATAGCGTTCTACATTGACTTTTGTCTGAATTTTCGATCTCGAGACACTTGAAACATCAGCTCTCGACCATGGATTCGCCTCCTGACCAGTCATTGACAGCGAGAAAAGAACGAGCAGAAAAGTGAGGAGAAACGAGTAATTTTTTAACATATCGGGGTCTTGTTCTTGGGAAGCATAAAACTATGAATTTTTTAAATTTAAATTGAGTTTAAGGTTTAACTTTGTCAAAAAGTTCTGACAGTGATGCTGAGATCCATTCTGTTTTTTGTGCTTTTGGTGGGCTGCTCTTCCTCTAAAGAGCAGGCGAGCAAAGATCAAATCCCTCCTCCGAGAGTCAATTGCCCGGAAGGAGGAGATTGCACATTTGAAGTCGTTCAGAACTCGACCCTGACACTCAAAACCGATCCAACGGGTGCCACCTATCCTGAAATTGAAGCGGGTGAGAATGTGGTCATTCGCTACCATTATAAAAAGGACCAGGAACCGGATGCTCTGGACAGCAGCTATTCAGAATACCTTTATTTTGAGATCACTCCCGGGAGGGTTGAGATTTCACTTAAGGATTCCGAACTGCAGCGGGTTAAGATGATTTTTGGCCGAATTTGCTTTTGCAAAGGAGAAACAGGGTACTTTCCCGTCAAAAAGGGAAATTTGTTCATCTATCAAAATGAGGGAGATCTTCTGGTCAGAGGCGCCTTCAGCATCTCAAAAATACCTCAGACCTTAAAAGAAATAGACGAGAGACTAACGTATTATCCAAAACAGTGAAGGTTTTTAGATCCATAGAGAGTTATCCGACCTCGCAAAGTAAAGCGGTGATCACCATCGGAACCTTTGACGGGGTGCACATTGGTCATCAAAAGATCATTGAGCAGCTCAATGCTCTGAAAACAGAAGAGAATGAGGTATCCATGATTCTCACTTTTTTTCCACACCCACGAAGAGTCCTGGACCAGAGCAACGACATCAAAATGTTGACAACCATGGAAGAAAAGATTAATCTTTTGGAGAATTTTGGTCTGGACCACCTCATCATAGAGCCTTTTACTCAGGATTTTTCAAGACTCACGGCTCTGGAATTTGTCAGGGACATCCTGGTCAACCGGCTCAGCCTCAAAAAACTGGTGATCGGCTATGATCACCATTTTGGAAGAAACAGGGAAGGGAACTTCGAGCAATTGACTGAATTTGGAGAACTGTACGGATTTGAAGTTGTCGAGATTCCGGCCCAGAACATCGAGAGTGTTTCAGTGAGTTCCACAAAGATTAGAAAAGCCATTGAAGGCGGGCAAATGGATATCGCCAACAGTTATCTCGGTTATCCTTACAGACTCACAGGTGAGATCATAAAAGGACAGGGGCTTGGCAGAAAACTAAATTTCCCAACTGTCAATTTGCGCGTTGAGGAAGACTATAAACTCGTCCCCATGAAGGGAGTCTATGCCGTGAAGACACAAGTGGAAGACAAGGAGATCCTCGGCATGATGAACATCGGTTACCGACCCACCGTGGGCGGCGATGGCAGAACCATTGAGATCCACCTCCTCGATTTCGCCGGAGATCTCTACGGTCAGAGACTGGGTGTAGACGTTTTGGCCCGTTTGAGAGACGAGCAGAAATTTGAGTCGATCGAGGCACTGGCCGACCAACTGAAAAAGGATGAAGTCCTCACGCGCTCGGTGCTTTCAAAGTTAAAATCCTAATTCTGACTTAATCCGGCAATGATTATCTTTGCCGTCCAAATACGAAAAAATGCTATCGACAACTTACATCAGAGATAATAAAGATCAAGTGCTGGAAGGCCTCGCCAAACGCAATTTCAAGGACGCCGAAAAGACCATCGATTCTGTACTCGACACGGATGAACGCAAAAGAGCCGCTCAGACCGCCCTGGACGAGGTCCTTGCTGAAAGCAACAAGTTCTCGAAGGAAATAGGACTCCTGTTCAAGTCAGGTGAAGTCCAGAAAGCGAACCTCTTAAAAGAGAAGACCGGTCAATTGAAAGAGAAATCGAAGGAGTTGGCGGAGCTGAAGACCCGTATGGAGTCTGAATTGAACGAGCTGCTCTATCAAATTCCGAACATCCCCAATTCAATTGTACCCGCAGGAAGCTCTGAAGAAGACAATGAAGTGGTATTCGAACACGGTGAAATTCCAACCCTGAATGAGAATGCCCTGCCGCACTGGGAATTGGGCAAGAAATATGACATTATAGATTTTGACCTCGGAAATAAAATCACAGGTGCCGGTTTCCCCGTGTACAAAGGAAAGGGCGCCAAGCTACAACGAGCTCTGATCGCCTATTTTCTCGACAGAAATACTGAGGCCGGCTATACTGAAGTTCAGCCTCCACTGGTTATTAACGAGGCTTCAGGTTACGGAACCGGGCAGCTCCCAGACAAGGAAGGTCAAATGTATCATATCGGAGCAGATGACCTCTACCTGATCCCTACGGCTGAAGTGCCGGTAACGAATTTCTATAGAGACACACTTCTAAAAGAAGATGATTTTCCGATTTGCAACACAGCCTATACCCCTTGCTTCCGTAGAGAAGCCGGTTCCTATGGATCACATGTCAGGGGGTTGAACCGCTTGCATCAGTTCGATAAGGTTGAAATTGTCAGGATCGAGCACCCAGATAAGTCCTATGCTGCTCTTGATTCCATGGTCGAACATGTCAAGGGGATTCTGAATGAACTCGGTTTGCCTTATCGGATACTCAGGCTTTGTGGTGGTGATTTGGGGTTTACCTCGGCACTGACCTATGACTTTGAGGTGTATTCAACGGCCCAGTCGCGATGGCTGGAAATCAGCTCTATATCAAATTTCGAAACCTTCCAGGCAAACAGACTGAAGTTGCGCTTTAAGAATAAGATGGGTAAGAGTCAGTTGGCACATACCTTAAACGGAAGTTCATTGGCCTTGCCAAGAGTCCTGGCCGGACTCCTTGAGAATTGTCAAACTGAAAATGGAATTTTGATACCTGAGGTTCTTCGACCTTATACAGGTTTTGACGTAATTGATTGAGGGCGCAGCCCGTCACGGACGAACCGTGATCAGGATGCTTCCAATATCTTTTTGTAGTGATTCATGATCATAAGATCGTTCAAATAGGCGTTGATCTGACCATTCTTCATGTGATTGTTCGCACTTCGCTTAGCTCTCTCGTAGAATTTTTTAACTTCGTTCATGACTTAAGATTTTTGTTATTGTTGATCTTTACATTTAAGACTGTCGTCCAGCTAAAACGTTACATTTGAAAAAATATTTTATTAAAAGTTTAACATTTTTTTCAAATCGATACAAAACAAGAGTATTGGTTACTGAATTGACAATGGTTTGAACTTAATCTAAGAATCCAATAATGGTCCTTCTGCGAATTTTTCTAATGATCCTGTTCACCGCTCCTCTGTTTGCTCAGAATGCGGAGTTGGCCAATTCGTTTTTCAGGAAAGGAGAATATGAAAAAGCCATTATGTTGTACGAACCCCTTCTGGAAAGTAACCCAATCCGCCAGGACTATTTCAAGTCATTGCTGACTTGCTACCAGCAACTTGAAAACTATGAGGATGCCGATCGTATTTTGAACCAGCAACTTGAGAATTTTCCCAACCAAATCTACCTCTATGTCGAATTAGGCTACAACCGGCAATTGCAGGGGAAACCGGAGGAGGCGAAAGCCTATTACGAGAAATCGATGCGGTTTATCGAACAGAATCCGAGTTATGCTTTTGTCATTGGCAGGACCTTCAGACAGAATCACCTCCTCGACTATGCCCTTCAAACCTATCAGAGAGCCAAGGAGCTTAATCCCAATCTCAATACGGAGATCAGTGAGGCCCAGATTTATGGAGAGAGAGGCGATATAGACAAAATGTTTGCCCTCTACCTCGACCTGGTCGACAAAAATGAGAACTACTACAGCACCGCCCAGCGCTTTATGGGCTCGTTTGTGTCAAATGACAAGAATGACTCAAATAACATCATGCTGAGAAGACAGCTGCTTAAAAGAGCCCAGGCCGAGCCCAAAAATTCCTGGAACATTCTTTTGAGCTGGCTCTTCATGCAACAGGGAGACTTTGACAAAGCCCTTATCCAGGAGAAATCTCTTTACAGAAGAAATCCCGGAAACGCCGAACGGATTGAAGAAATTGGGCGCCTGGCCTACGAGTACGACGATCTTGAAACCTCGAAGCAGGCCTTCGAATTCATCCGAAGTCTTGAAGATCAAAACGCCTTGGACCCGGATGTCTTGCTTCGGGCCGATATCTATCTGTTGCAGATCGAAAATGAATTGATCCAAAGCGATGAAGATCGGGACCGACTCAACGCGAAATACCTTGAATTACTAACACTTTACGGTCGTAATCTGCAGAGTCTGGTGCTACAGGTAGCCTATGCCGAATTTCTAACCTATTCGTATGATGCCCCGGATCAGGCGATTGAAATCCTGCGCAGTGCTCTGGAGCTAAACCCTCCAAAACCGGAAAAAGGCATGCTTGACATGACAATTGCAGACATCCAGGTTTTCTCCAGTGAATTCAACCAGGCCCTGGTCATGTATTCGAAAATCCAGTTTGATTTCAAAAACAGCCCACTGGCCCAGGAAGCGCGTTTTAAAGTGGCCAGAACCTCCTATTTCAAAGGTGATTTCACCTGGGCCCAAAATCAACTCAAAGTTCTCAAGTCGTCAACCTCCCAACTGATCGCCAACGACGCCATGAAGCTCAGTTTGAAGATCAGCAACAATTTTGACAAAGACAGCCTGAATGAAGGGTTGAGGCTGTTCGCCAAGACAGAGCTTCTCGAATTTCAAAAGAAGTATGCATCGGCCCTCGACACCCTGAACCTGGTGCTGTTGGAGCACAAAGGCCGAGCTATTGAAGACGACGCACTCCTCAAGCAAGGAGAGCTCTTGACACGACTGGGCAATTACAGAGCTGCGGAAAACAGCATGCTCAATCTCCTGTCAACCTATCCGGAGAGTCTGTTGATCGACGAATGCCTGTTTTCCCTGGCAGAACTCTATGAAGAGCAGCTCAATGAAATCGACAAGGCTAAAGAAATGTACGAACGGATCATTTTTGAATATCCCTCGAGCATCTACCTGGTGGAAGCGAGAAAGGCTTTCCGAAGACTCAGAGGTGACGAACTCTGATCTTCTCCCAAAATATTGAGGTTTTAACCCTACCTTTACGGTTTGAGAAACCAATAGATTTCAATAGTCCAAGGATGATCATTTACAACGTAACAATAAACGTAGACGAAACCATTCACGATCGGTGGATGGAATGGATGACCGAAAAGCACATTCCGGAAATGCTTCAAACCGGAAAATTCACGAAGGCCCTGATGAGCCAGGTATTGGTTGAAGAAGACCTTGGTGGAATCACCTATTCAGTTCAGTTCACCTGCCCCTCAAGAGAGGTTTTGGAGGATTATTATCAAAATGACGCAGAGAAAATGAGGCGTGAAGGATTTGAGCTCTTCGGCAACAAATTCGGCGCTTTCCGTACGGAACTGAAGGTAGTCCGGGAATTTGTGTCATCAACCTAAATTCTACAATCATGTCGGTTCGGGCCAAAAAGCATCTGGGACAACACTTTCTAAACGACGAAAATATTGCAAGAAAAATTGCAGATTCACTGAGCTTCAAAGGCTACGAGGAGGTTTTAGAAATTGGCCCGGGTATGGGCGTTCTGACAAAATACCTGATCAAACAGGACAAGCACCTGAGTGTCATTGAACTCGACCGGGAATCAGTGGCTTATCTTCTGGAGAATTTTCCTGATCTCAAAGGGAGCATCCTGCAGGGTGACTTTTTAAAGCTCAATCTGGAAGAAATCTTTAAGGGGCAACAGGTCGCGATCATCGGTAATTTCCCGTACAACATTTCCTCTCAGATTTTGTTCAAGGCTATTGAATACAGGCATGTGGTCCCCGAGTTCTCTGGTATGTTCCAAAAGGAGGTCGCCCAGCGCATTACCCAGGGTCCGGGAAGTAAGACCTATGGCATTCTTTCGGTGATTTCACAGGCCTTTTACACTGCAGAATACCTGTTTACTGTGCCTCCTGAAGTCTTCAATCCGCCTCCGAAGGTTGAGTCGGGCGTGATCCGCCTGGTAAGAAAAGAAGATTATGAGCTTCCGGTAAAACCGAAATTTTTTTTCAGGGTCGTCAAAACGGCATTCAACCAGAGAAGAAAAACCTTGAGAAACAGCCTAAAGTCATTCGGCTTGTCGGATAAATTACGTGAAGATGCTATATTTGCCCGGCGCCCCGAACAATTGTCGGTAGAAGAATTCATTGAATTAACCCAGAAATTGGCGCAAGACAACAGCGAAAATGGATAGTACTTTCATCGAAAATATTGAAGACCTGATCGAACAAAAACAGGACGCTGCCCTTCTGACCCTATTGTCAGAAGAGCATCCTGCAGATATCGCTGAGATCATTTCGGAACTCGACCTGAAAGAAGCTACCTATCTGTTTAAATTGCTGGACAGCGATCGAACGTCAGATGCCCTTTTGGAAATTGACGAAGACGATCGTGAGAAAATTCTAAAAAACCTTTCTGCCCAGGAAATCGCCGAGGAGATCGGCGAAATGGATACTGATGATGCCGCAGACATCCTTTCGGAGCTCTCAGAAGTACGGGCGACGCAGGTCATCTCAGAAATCGAAGATGACGACCATGCCAAAGACATCGTCGACCTGCTTCGTTATGAAGAAGGTACAGCGGGAGCGCTCATGGCCAAGGAACTGGTCAAGGTCAAGGAGACTTGGCTGGTGCCCACCACCGTAGGAAAAATGAGATCTCAGGCGCAAGAAGTTACAAGGGTGCATTCCATTTACGTGGTGGATAAAAACGATCGCCTGATTGGAAGGTTGTCTCTGAAAGACCTCCTCGTGGCTCCTGCCGACGCAAGAATTTCAGATATTTACATCCCAAAAGTTGATTATGTTAACGTTCACGACAAGGGAGAGGATGTTGCCTTGTTGATGCAGAAATACGACCTTGAAGCCATTCCCGTGGTCGACGACGACCACACGCTATTGGGCAGAATCACCATTGATGACATTGTTGACCTCATTAGAGAAGAAGCTGAGAAGGATTACCAGATGGCAGCGGGTATCACCGAGGACATTGACGCGGATGACAGCATTCTCGACAAGACCAAAGCGAGGCTCCCCTGGTTGGTTCTTGGACTTGTGGGAGGCTTCGCCGCAGCATCCATCATGGGTGGATTCGAAGACGCACTGATACAATTTCCCGAGCTTTTCTACTTTACCCCACTGATTGCAGCAATGGCCGGTAATGTGGGGGTACAGTCTTCTGCCATCGTGGTTCAAGGGCTTGCCACAAACAGCATCAAGGGGAGCATGGTCAGTCGTATGATGAAAGAAATAGGCCTGAGCGTAGTCAACGGAGTCATACTGGCAGCGTTGATCTTCCTCTTGGGCACGATCTTCAATTATCACAGTGACATCAGCATGACCATATCCATCTCACTGATCATAGTCATCATCATCGCATCTCTGATCGGGACTTTCGTACCTCTGATCCTTGACAAAAATGGCATTGATCCCGCCGTTGCTACCGGACCGTTTATTACGACGAGCAACGATATTTTTGGGATTTTCATCTTCTTTTTTGTGGCCAAGCTCATTCTCGGATTCTGATTCCGATTCTTTTTAGTTTGCGTTATTTACTGGGCATTTTTATTTAATTTTGCCTTCTATTTGAAATTCCTATGACCGAAAAGAAAAGAGCACTTAACTTTCTGGAACAGATAATTGAAGAGGACCTTGCAAATGGTCTTGACCCAAAGAAACTGAGGTTCCGTTTTCCACCGGAACCCAATGGTTATCTCCACATCGGGCACGCGGCCTCCATTTGCCTCAACTTCGGACTGGGCCTGACCTACAAGGCTCCTGTAAACCTCCGTTTTGACGATACAAACCCTGTCAAGGAAGAGCAGGAATACGTGGATGCCATTAAAGAAGACATCAAATGGCTGGGCTTTCAGTGGGACAAAGAACTCTATTCTTCGGATTACTTTGAGCAGCTCTACGACTGGGCTGTCCTGCTGATTCAAAAAGGAAAGGCCTATGTGGATGACCAGTCCTCTGAAGAAATGGCCCGCCAGAAGGGAACTCCCACGCGGCCCGGAGAAAACAGTCCGTTTCGCGACAGAAGCGTTGAGGAGAACCTCGAGCTTTTCGAAAAAATGAAAAACGGAGAATTCGACGAGGGGACTCATGTTTTAAGGGCCAAGATCGACATGGCCTCTCCGAACATGCTCATGCGTGATCCTTTGATGTATAGAATCCTGAAAAAATCCCATCATCGAACGGGAGAAACCTGGAAGATCTACCCCATGTACGACTGGACCCATGGTGAGTCTGACTACATAGAGCAAATATCTCATTCCTTGTGCACCCTGGAATTCAAACATCACAGGGAGCTCTATGACTGGTTTCTGGATCAGGTCTATACGGAAGAAGACCTCCGGCCGAAACAGCGGGAATTTGCGCGAAGAAACCTGAGCTATACCGTGATGAGCAAGCGCAAGCTGCTTCAATTGGTCGAGGAAGGACTCGTTGCAGGATGGGACGATCCCAGGATGCCTACGATCTCCGGTTTGAGAAGGCGAGGCTATACGCCCACCTCGATCCGAAACTTCAGTGAGGCCGCAGGAATTGCCAAACGCGACAATGTCACCGACCTGGCTCTTTTGGAATTCCATATACGAAATGAACTCAACAAAACGGCTCCACGAGTCATGGCCGTGCTGGATCCGGTCAAGGTAATTATCACGAACTACCCCAAAGACAAAGAGGAATATCTCCAGGCGGAGAATAATCCGGAGGATCCCGATGCGGGTATCAGAAGCCTTCCTTTCTCGCGAGAAATCTACATCGAACGCAACGATTTCAGGGAAGTGGCGAACAAAAAGTTCTTCCGACTCAAGCTCGGTCGTGAGGTTCGACTGAAGAATGCTTACATCATCCAAGCCAACGACGTGGTCAAAGACGAATCCGGAAAGATCATGGAGATTCATTGCACCTATGACGAAGACTCAAAAAGCGGTAGCGGAACCGAGGCCAGCATGCGAAAGGTGAAGGGAACCATTCACTGGGTGTCGATCGAGCACGCCCTGAAGGCCGAAGTCAGGCTTTACGACAGGCTCTTCACGCACGAGGCTCCGGATTCTGACAAGGAAAAAGACTTCAAGGAATACATCAACCCGGAGTCCCTGCAGGTAATTACAGACGCTTATCTTGAACCGAGCCTGGAAAACGTCAAACCGGGTGATCATTTTCAATTCCAGCGACTCGGCTATTTCAATGTCGACGACGACTCTCAAACCGGAGCATTGGTATTCAACAGGACTGTTGCCTTGCGCGATTCCTGGGCCAGGATAGAAAAAAAGAAATGAGAGAATTGTCGTAAATTGCTCGGAATTTGAAAACCGTTGAGCAAATAAAACTTCCCATTCAGAAGGAAATGGAATTCTTTGAAACCAAGTTCAAAGCATCCATGATCTCCAACGTCGCCCTTCTCAATCGGATCACACATTATATCGTCAGGCGAAAGGGCAAACAAATGCGGCCGATGTTCGTCTTTCTGGTCGCAAAAATGGTATCCAACGGCGAGTTCAAAGAAAGGACCTATCGAGGAGCCTCCATCATCGAACTCATCCACACCGCTTCCCTGGTTCATGACGATGTTGTTGATGACAGCAACAGGAGAAGGGGTTTCTTTTCGCTTAACGCGCTTTGGAAAAACAAGATTGCGGTTCTGGTCGGAGATTTCCTTTTTGCCAAGGGTCTTTTACTTTCCATAGACAATGACGATTTTGACCTTTTGAAGCATATCTCAATCGCCGTAAGGGATATGAGCGAAGGAGAATTGCTTCAGATCGAGAAAGCGAGAGAGCTCAATATCACCGAAGAAGTTTACTTTGAGATCATCCGAAAGAAAACCGCCGCTTTGATTGCATCCTGTACGGCGATCGGAGCCGCCTCCATGGACGTGGAGAAAGCAGAGATCGAACGGATGCGAAAATTCGGTGAACTGATTGGAATCGCCTTTCAGATCAAAGACGACCTGTTTGATTACAGCGAAGAGAAAATCGGAAAGCCTACGGGGATAGACATTAAAGAACAGAAAATGACCCTGCCCTTGATCTATTGCCTCAACAACTGTTCCAAGAAGGAGCGCCGATGGTTGATCAATTCTGTCAAAAATCACAACAAAAACAAAAAGCGGGTTAAGGAAGTCATTCAATTCGTCAAGGAGAACGGCGGTATAGAGTATACGATCGGAAAAATGAAAGAATATCAGGCTAAGGCAACTGAAATTCTTGATGATTACCCCGACTCACCTTACAAGGAATCTCTTCTCACCATGGTGAACTATGTGATCGATCGTGAAAAATAATTGGCACAGCTTTTGTGCCTGAATGGCTTATGGCGAAGCAACTGACAAGACAAGCTTACTTTTTCCTAATGATCCTGGCACTGCTATCTTGCGAGAGCAGTTTCAACTTTGACGAACTCGAGGGAGAAAGAGATGCCATCGATGACGAAGGAGATCCAGTGATTGAGAACCCCATTGATGACGGATCCAGAGAGTTTGGGCTTGACAATTCGTATTGCTACGGATTCTCAACACCGGATGAGGAGATTGCCAAAATTGACATTGAGATCGACTATCCTGAGTCTTACGACCTTTCTGAGTTTTTGCCTCCCGTCGACACCCAGGGAAATCAGGGCTCCTGCGTTGCCTGGGCTACAGGCTACTACCTGAAGAGCTTCCAGGAAAACTACCAGACTTCCCAGGATGACCTGGCAGCTCCGACGTTCATTCTGAGCCCTTCCTTTATTTTTAATCAGATCAAGATAGCCCCTTGCAGCGGTTCTCAAATTGCTGACGCGCTCGATCTTTTACAAGTTTCAGGAACCCCCGATTGGACGGTCATGCCCTACAACGAGAATGACTGCGATACGCAACCCACTGATCTGCAACGCACATTGGCCGAACCCAATCGCATCGAGTCTTACTTCTATCTCAACGGCGAAATCCTCTTAGAGCAAACCAAGGCTTTTCTACTGAACGATCAACCGGTGGTTATTGCCATAGCAATAGATCGAAACTACTTTGGAGCCAAAGAAGATGGGGTCGCCGTTTACCGCAAATTCAAGAAAGTCGATGGGGCTCACGCAATGCTGGTCGTAGGATACGATGATGCAATGAATGCTTTCAAAGTCGTGAATTCATGGGGCCGGGATTGGGGAAATCAGGGGTTCGTATGGATTGATTACCAGGCTTTTGAAGAAGCGAATGATCCTGTTTCAGATTTCAAGATTCTCTGCGAGGCCTGGATTTCAAATGATTTGACCGAGATGCCTCAGCCGGTTTTATAGACTCCCTTCCATTTATGCTCCCGGCTCAAGAGCCATTAACTCTTCCATGTGATTCCTGTCGTTGCTGAGTCGCGGCACTTTGTGCTGACCCCCGAGTTTATTCTTGGATTTCAACCAGTCGTAGAACAATCCTTCCCTTGCCTGGTGCACCAGGGGCAGCCTCAAGGTCATGTCGAGATATCTTTTGGCTTCATAATCCGAATTGACCTGTTTCAAACTATCATCCAGGATTCGTGTGAATTCGTCAAGGTCCTCCGGGCTTTTTCTAAATTCGATCAGCCATTCATGGCTCCCACTGCTCTTTCCGTTCATAAAGACGGGTGCCACCGTGTAATCGATGATCTGCGAATCTGTTAGTTTACAGGCCTGGTCCAAGGCATTGTCAGCATTTTCGACCATCAACTCCTCCCCGAATACATTCAGATAGTGCTTGGTTCTGCCAGTAATCCTTATTCTGTAGGGTTTCAAGTTCGTAAACTTGATCGTATCGCCAATCATGTACCTCCATAGGCCTGAATTCGTACTGATCAACAGCGCATAGTTTTTGTCAAGCTCCACCTGCTCTAGGGGTATGGCTTTTGAATCCTCCCCTTTGTACGCATCCATTGGGATGAACTCATAGTAGATTCCGTAATCGAGCATCAGCAAGAGCTCATCAGAATCGTTTTGATCCTGTATTGCAAAGAAACCCTCTGAGGCATTGTAGGTTTCGTAGTATCTGAAATTCTTTTTGGGTATCAGCTTTTCGTATTGCTCCCGATACGGTTTAAAATTCACTCCGCCGTGAAAATAGACCTCCAGATTGGGCCATACTTCCAGCAAGTTGTCTTTACCGGTAACTTCAAGCACCCGATTCAACAGGACGAGCATCCAGGAAGGAACTCCAGCCAAACTGGTAATGTCTTCCCTGATGGTTTCGTGGACGATGGCATCCAGTTTGGTTTCCCATTCGCTCATAAGTGCCGTTTTCTGTCGCGGGGCACTGGAGATATCAGCCCAGAAGGGCATGTTCTCGATGATGATCGCTGACAAGTCTCCAAAATAGGTGTCGTTGTCTTCGTATACAGCCGAACTGCCTCCGAGTCTCAGTCCTTTTCCCTTGAAGATCTCCGTGTCTTCATTGTTATTGATGTAAAGGCAGAGCATGTCTTTTCCCGCCTTGAAATGACAATCGTCTATGGCTTCGTCACTCACGGGAATGAACTTGCTTTTGGCATTGGTAGTTCCCGAAGACTTGGCGAACCACTGAATCTTGCTCGGCCACAAGACATTCTGCTCCCCCTGGCGATTCCGCTCAATCATAGGTTCGATCGATTCGTACTTTCGGATGGGTACGCGTTCGGCGAAAGCCTCGTAGCTCTTTATGTTCTTAAAGCCGTATTTTTTGCCCACGTAGGTGTTCCGTGCCTCAGAGAGGAGATCGTACAACACCTCTTCCTGCACCTCAACGGGATGCTTGAGAAACAAGTCGATCTGGTACTTTCTCTTCTTTAAAATCCAGGAAACGACGGTATGAAATAATGAGATGGGCATTGGACAAAAACACTTTTTTGTGTTACCTTTAGCGTCTAAAATTACAATAATTATTCATCGTAATCAATACGATTTTAAGACAAAACAAATGGCAAAGGTTGGAGTTATCATGGGCAGCGATTCAGATCTGCCCGTTATGCAGGATGCGATTGACATGTTGAAGGAATTTGGCGTGGAAACCGAGGTGGATATCGTGTCTGCACACCGAACGCCTGAAAAACTTTACGCCTATGCCACCGAGGCGCACAAAAGAGACATCCGCGTGATCATTGCCGGTGCAGGTGGAGCCGCTCATTTACCGGGCATGGTGGCTTCCATGAGTCCGCTGCCTGTTATCGGGGTTCCTGTCAAGTCGAGAAATTCCATCGATGGATGGGATTCGGTACTCTCCATTTTACAAATGCCAGGAGGTGTACCCGTGGCTACCGTGGCTCTTGATGGGGCGAAAAATGCGGGTATTCTGGCCGCCCAGATCATCGCATCAGGTGATCCTGCTTTATTGCAAAAAATCATAGTTTTCAAAGAAGGCCTCAAAGACAAAGTGATGGCCGCTTCGAAAAAAATGAAAAGCTAATTTTAATCACTCAATCTTGCTTTCCCACTTATGAAGAATCCCTTACTGAGAGATTTCCATACTCCTTTTGACACCGTTCCGTTTTCAAAGATCGAAAATGAGCATTTTCAACCGGCTATCGAAGCCTCCATCCGAGAGGCCAAAGACGAGATAGACCGGATAACGTCCAACCCGGATGAACCCACCTTTGAGAACACCCTCGAAGCCCTTGAATTCAGTGGGGAACGTCTGAGTCGGATAACGAGCCTTTTTTTCAATTTGAACGCAGCTGAGACCAATGAGGAAATTCAGGGCATTGCACAGGTAGTATCACCCATGCTCTCAGAATTCTCCAATGATGTACGCCTGGATCAGGAGCTCTTCAGGAGAATCGAATCGGTGCACGCAAACAGGCTTGAATTGCCCCTCAGCCCCGAACAAATCATGCTGCTTGAAAAGAATTACAAAGCATTCGTCAGAAACGGAGCCAACTTGGGCAAGGACGACAAGCAAAAATTGAGAGAGATTGACAAGGAACTCTCAACCCTGGGCCTGAAGTTTGGAGAACACGTCCTTGAAGAAACCAATGCCTTCGAAATGGTTCTGACTGAGGAATCTGATTTGAAGGGCCTACCGGAAGGTGCGCGGGAAGCCGCAAAACTGCTGGCCAAAGAAAAAGGCGTTGATGGATGGGCATTCACCCTGGACTATCCCAGTTATATTCCTTTTGTAACCTATTCCGAGCGAAGGGATCTGAGGGAGAAAATGACACGTGCCTTTGGTTCAAGGGCCAATAAGGAAAATGCAAATAACAATCGCGAAATTGTGCTTCGAATTGCAAATCTCAGGCATCAGCGAGCGAAATTGCTGGGCTACGATTCACATGCGGATTTTGTTTTGGAAGAACGCATGGCCGAAAAGCCTGAAAAAGTGGAAGCTTTCCTAGAAGATCTTTTGATCAAAGCAAAACCGGCTGCATTGAAGGATTTCGAAAAGTTGAAGGACCTGGCTGATAAGGACGGCATTTCAGAACTTGAAAAATGGGACAGCTCCTTCTATTCTGAAAAGTTAAAGCAAAAGCTCTTCGATCTCGATGACGAGAAACTCAAACCCTATTTTCAACTGGAAAATGTGCTGGAGGGAGCTTTTGAGGTTGCGAAACGTCTTTACGGCATTCATTTTATACCTGTTGAAAACATCGAGACCTATCACAATGAAGTTCGAACCTATGAGGTGCGTGATGAAGATGATCGATTCATGGCGGTATTCTATGCTGACTTCTTCCCCAGAAAAGGAAAGCGTAACGGAGCCTGGATGACCTCCTTCAAGAGTCAATGGAAAAAAGAGGGTATCGATTCGAGACCCCATATCGCCATCGTCTGCAACTTTACCCGTCCAACGGAATCCAAACCCTCGCTTTTGACGTTCAATGAAGTAACCACGCTGTTCCACGAATTCGGGCATGCCCTTCACGGGATGCTCGCCGACACAAACTACCCCAACCTTTCCGGGACGAGCGTCTACTGGGATTTTGTCGAGCTTCCGAGTCAGGTCATGGAGAACTGGTGCTATGAAGAAGAAGCTCTGTCCCTTTTTGCAAAACACTATAAGACTGGGGAAAAAATTCCTATGGAGCTGGTCAAAAAGATCAAAGACTCCTCCAATTTCCTGGAGGGAATGGCGACCCTGAGACAATTGAGCTTCGGGATGCTCGACATGGCCTACCACGGGCATGATCCTTCAGAAATACAGGACGTCAAGGCCTTTGAAAAGGAAGTTTTTGCCGAGACCCAAATGTATCCGGATATCCCGGAGTCCTGCATGAGCACGGCTTTCTCTCACATCTTCCAGGGTGGGTATTCGTCTGGCTACTACAGCTACAAATGGGCGGAAGTACTGGATGCCGACGCTTTCGAAGCCTTCAAGGAAAACGGAATTTTCGACAAAGAGACCGGTGAGAAATTCAAATCGTTCATTCTGAGCCGGGGCGGAACCGAAAAACCCATGGAGCTCTATGTTAAATTCAGGGGAAGAGAACCCGATGCCAACGCTCTGCTTAGGCGAGCCGGTTTGCTTACCGAGACGGTAAACTGACATAACGGTAAACTGAAATCCCAATAGAAAAAGATAGGTCTACAAAGCTTTATCGTTCTGACTAAAAGACTTATTTTTGCATTCATCAATTGCAGAAAATCATCCTATGAAATCATATGACGTTACCGTTATCGGATCAGGCCCCGGAGGCTATGTGGCGGCGATCCGATGCGCACAATTGGGCATGAAGACAGCCCTGATAGAAAAATACAGCACCCTGGGCGGAACCTGCCTGAACGTGGGTTGCATCCCGAGCAAGGCACTTCTGGACTCATCCCATCATTACGAATCCGCTGTAAAGCACTTCGCAGAGCACGGCATTGAGGTACCCGGAGAGGTGAAAGTGAACCTGGAACAGATGATTGCCCGAAAGCAGGCGGTTGTCGACCAAACGACCGGAGGCATTGATTTCTTGATGAAGAAGAATAAAATTGAGGTCTTTAATGGTCTTGGAAGCTTTGTCAACGCAAACCGGATCAAAATTGAAAAGGATGGTGACAGCGAGGAGATTGAATCCAAGAACGTCATTATAGCGACGGGTAGCAAACCCGCCTCTCTTCCGTTTATCACTTTAGACAAGGAACGGGTCATCACTTCTACGGAAGCCTTGAAACTCAAGGAAATCCCCAAGCATATGATCGTCATCGGTGGTGGGGTGATCGGTCTCGAGCTCGGTCAGGTCTACAAAAGACTCGGAGCGGACGTTACCGTTGTGGAATACATGGATAGGATCATCCCGACTATGGATAAAAGTCTCTCCAAGGAGCTGACTAAAGTCCTTAAGAAGCAAAAATTCAAGATTCTTACCTCCCACCAGGTTGAGGCTGTCGAGCGCAAGGGCGATGTGATCCACGTACAAGCCAAGAACAAGAAAGGAGAACCTGTTGAAATCGAAGGCGACTATTGTCTGGTCTCCGTAGGAAGAAAAGCCTATACGGAAGGCCTGAATCTTGAAGCTGCCGGTGTCAAGGCGAATGATCGAGGACAAATCGAGGTCAATGATCACCTCCAGACGAACGTCTCAAACATCTACGCCATTGGCGATGTGGTTCGAGGAGCCATGCTGGCGCACAAGGCCGAAGAAGAAGGAACGATGGCCGCTGAGATCATCGCAGGTCAGAAACCCCACATCGATTACAATCTGATACCCGGTGTCGTATACACCTGGCCGGAGGTTGCTTCTGTGGGCAAGACTGAAGAAGAACTCAAAGAAGCAGGTGTTGACTACAAGATGGGAAGCTTCCCAATGCGAGCGCTGGGTCGTTCCCGGGCAAGCATGGACATCGACGGCCTGATCAAAGTCCTGGCTGATTCCAAGACCGATGAGATCCTGGGCGTACACATGATTGGTGCCCGAGCGGCGGATATGATTGCTGAAGCGGTCGTAGCCATGGAATTCAGGGCCTCCAGTGAGGACGTGTCGCGCATGAGCCATGCGCATCCGACCTTTACCGAAGCCATCAAAGAAGCCTGCCTTGCCGTGGATGACAGAGCCTTACACGCCTAATTCCCAGAAAACTTATGGACTTTTGGAATCCCCCCTTCCAAAAAATGTCAAAACTGTCATTCCTTTCACGGATGCTGACCTTGATTCTTTTTGCCACGGCCCAACTGGGTTTTGGACAGGAACAGTTTCGTATCAGTGGAAACATTCGTGAAGGTGCCACAGGAGAATCTCTCTTCGGCGCGTCGGTTTACCTGGAAGGAACCAGTATCGGAACCACGACCAACGATTACGGCTTCTATTCGATTTCGGTAGAAGAAGGAAGTTATACGCTTGTGATTTCCTATCTGGGTTTTGACGACATCCGACAGGAAATAGAGGTGAACGACAATCTCAATCTCGATTTTGAACTTCAGGAAGCCTCAAATCAACTCAATGAGGTCATCCTGGAATCGGAGAATATTGAAGACATCAATATCGCGAAGCCGGAAATGGGTGTGAATCAGCTCAAAGTGGCGACGATCAAACAAATTCCGGCGGTACTGGGAGAAGTCGACGTGATCAAATCCATACAGCTCTTACCGGGAGTCACCAATAACGGTGAGGGTTCCAGCGGTTTCAATGTACGGGGAGGCTCGGTGGATCAAAACCTGGTATTGCTCGACGAGGCCATTATCTACAACACCTCTCACCTTCTAGGGTTCTTCTCGATTTTCAACGCCGACGCAATCAAAGACATCAAACTGTACAAAGGAAATATCCCGGCCAAATATGGAGGAAGGGCCTCCTCGGTTCTCGATGTTCGTCAAAAAGACGGAAACAACAAACGTTTTGCCATGACGGGTGGTATTGGAACGGTTTCCAGCCGATTGGCACTGGAAGGACCCTTGGTCAAGGACAAGAGCTCCTATCTGCTTGCGGGGCGCGGATCCTATGCCCACCTTTTTCTCAAGCTTGACGAAGAACTTCGAGACAACAGCGCTTATTTCTACGATCTGAATTTGAAAACGAATTTTGCCATCAGCGAAAAGGATCAACTGTTTCTGTCGGCTTACTTTGGACGCGATGTGTTTACTCTGGCAGAGAATTTCAGCAGCTCCTACGGAAATGCATTGGGAAATTTACGATGGAATCACGTGTTCAACGACCGTATTTTTTCCAATCTTTCGCTCAATTACAGCAAATACGACTACCAACTGGAGATCAACGCCTTTGAATTCGACTGGATCTCGGAGATCGACAATTACAACCTGAAATACGACCTGAGTTACTTCCTGAATAACCAGATCACCCTGGATTTTGGGATCAACGGCATCAACTATGTCTTCAATCCGGGAGAGATCAGCCCCACAACCCCGACTTCCGGGATCAATTTTTTACAACTGGATGAAAAAAGAGCTGTGGAAGGTGGGATCTACATCGGCGCCGATCATAAAATCAGTGAGAAACTCTCCTTGCAATACGGACTGCGCTATACCCACTTTGCCCGGCTCGGTGGACAACCGATCACCGAATACCTGAATGATCAGCCCGTGGTATACAATGAATTGCTGGAAATCTATCAGCGAGGAACCCCGATCGGCCAGACGGAATACGCGCGAAGTGAGGTGATCGATGATTTCGGAACCCTCGAACCCCGATTGGCACTTTCCTATCGTCTCAATGATTTTACCTCGATCAAGGCAGGTTACTCACGCGTGGCGCAGTACATTCACCTGTTGTCGAATACGACCTCGGTAACCCCACTGGACGTCTGGACACCAAGCGGGCCTTATGTGGAACCCCAGCTCTCCGACCAGTTCGCGGTTGGCTTTTTCAAAAAGTTCAACAACGAATACTCGTTGGAAATAGAGGGTTATTATAAAAACATTTACAACCGAATCGATTATATCGACGGTTCCGACCTCATCGGAAACAACACCATTGAAACCGAGATTCTCACCGGGGATGCCCGGGCTTACGGGATCGAGTTTCTGGCCCGAAAATCGGCGGGTCGCTTTACCGGTTGGCTGGCGTATACGCTTTCCCGCTCCGAGCAACAAACACCGGGGGGAACTGCCGGCGGCCCCGGGATCAACGATGGAAAGGTCTACCTGACGCCTTTTGACCGGACCCATGATCTTTCTTTTACAGGCGTATTTCGACTGAATAAGAAATGGAACCTCAGCACCAACGTGATCTACCAAACCGGGCGACCCGTGACCTATCCGAATGGGCAATATGTCTATGAGGGCCTGTCCATTGCCAGTTATTCCGAACGAAACTCGGATCGATTGCCGGCCTATCACCGGATCGACGTATCGGCTATTTACACGCCGGGGAAACCAGGCCGAAGGTGGCGGGGTGAATGGGTATTCGGCATTTACAATATTTACAACCGAAGGAACGCTGCGGCGATCTCTTTTTCACAGAATCGGGAGACCGGGCTGAATGAAGCTACGCGAATTGCCATTTTTGGGATCGTACCGTCAGTCACTTATAACTTTAAATTCTAACCTCATGAACAGATTCATATGGCTATTTGTTTTGCTCATCGCTCTGGGATTCAGCTCCTGTACGGATGTCATCGAGGTAGAAGTTCCGACGGCTCCACCTCGTTTGGTGATTGAAGCATCCATTGATTGGCGAAAAGGAACCTCAGGAAACTTTCAGCAAGTCAAACTCAGCTCGTCTACCCCATTTTTTGAGAATCTCCAGGAGAGTCCGGTAACCGATGCCCAAGTTAAAATCACAAACGACACCGACGGAACCGAATTCCTTTTTCAGAATGAAAACAATGGCACCTACTCAACAGCGTCATTTGTGCCCGTAATCGGACAATCCTATACCCTTCAAGTGGATCACGAAGGGGAAACCTATATAGCTCGCGAGACCATGACTCCAGTTGCCGAGATCGATTCGGTTTTCCAGTCGACTGAAAATGGTTTTGACCAGAATGCTCTGGAGGTGAATGTACTGTTTACAGATCCGGCCAATGTCCCCAACTTCTACCTGGCCAAATTCCTGCGCAAGGCGACCTCTTGCCTACCCTGTTCGATATCAAGGACGAATTCACCGACGGAAATCAGTTGAAAATCATCTATGAGCGGATTGAGAATGAAGACACGGGTGAAATGGAATTCGAGCCGGGAGACGTTGTTGAAATTGATCTCAACGGAATATCCTCTCCATATTACGACTTTATTCGACTCCTGATCGAGCAATCAGGCAATTCCGGCAACCTTTTCAGTACGATTCCAGCAGATCTCAGAGGCAACTGCACCAATGTCACGAATCCGGACAACTATCGCCTATGGTTATTTCAGGCTCACTGAAGTGGATAAAAGGGTTTATACGTTTGAATAAAAAAGGGGACTACCACTGTCCTTTCAATCTGGAAATTGAATGGTATATGAGGTACTTCTACCGCTTCCATAGGCTTTGAAAACGCCAAATTGTTCCAATTTTTGCAGGTCACGGGTAGCGGTCGCTTTTGAAGTACTTGCAATCCGCATATACTTTTTTGCCGTCATTCCTCCCTCAAATCCTTTAGGCCCTTCACGTAGCATTCGATTCAACACCTTGATTTGCCTTTCGTTGAGTAAGTCCTTGCACCGGTCAAAAAGCTTCGTCTTTTGCAGGGTGTATGCTATCAACTTCTCAGATTCCTCAAACGATTTAAGGATCACATCCGTAAAGTAAATGATCCAATCAGTGATTTCATTGCTCTTCTGTGCAGTCTGTAAGGCCTCGTAATATTTCCGCCTTTCTGACTCAATTGTTGTGGATAAACTAAATAGAAGTGGCATACCCAGGGTCTGCATCAGAGCCTTTTCCGCTATGACGCGTCCTACCCTTCCGTTACCGTCTTCAAAGGGATGTATTGTCTCAAAATAAAGATGGGCTATGGCAGAACGTATCGGGGCATATTTTATGGAATCTTTTCCATCGATTGAAGTTTTATTGAACCACTCAATAAATTGTTCCATTTCTGATGGAACTTGATCAGATGGAGGTGCTTCGAAATGAATCTTTTCCTTTCCAACAGAACCCGAAACTACTTGCATGGGTTCCGAATGACTCCTCCATTGCCCTGCCGTGATCTTAGTAGGCGCCGGAAAAAGCATTTTATGCCATCGAAAAAGAATTTCCCTGGTGAGAGGTTCCCGAAAGGTTTGTCGGGCATCGGTTATCAGGTTGGCAATTCCCTGAGCATGAATGTCTCTTACGGGTAAATTAGGGCCTAGTCCCAAATTGTTTCGGACAGATGAAAGAACATCGCGTCTGCTCAAATATTCGCCTTCTATTTCAGATGTCTTTATGGCCTCTGAGACTAATATGTCCTGGAGGGATTCGATTTGATATTGCTCCGGCAAAGATTGTAAAGCCCCATGTAAGAAACCCGTCTTCTGACCGAAAACATAAATTAACTCCTCTATGGGCTCAAAATTATAGCTGAAACGCTTCCAATCTTTTTTTTGCCAATTATACATGATGAGCCGATTAACTCTTTTATTCGGCTCAAATATAACACAATTATGAGCCGAAACCAATAATTTTCCGGCTCACTTCTCCTATTGTTCACCCGTAACCCAATGCACCTATCCACACAGATCAGTTTTGGCGGATCAGACAAAATAGAATACATTTACGATGCCTCAGGGATTAAATTGCAGAAAAAGGTGACTAAGAACAGCAACGTGACTACAACCGATTATTCCGGAAGCTATGTCTACCAGGAAGGTGACTTGCAATTCATCTTCACACCAGAGGGTTACGCGACTCCTAATGGATCTACCTTCGATTATGTCTACCAATACAAGGACCACTTAGGGAACATCCGCTTGAGTTATATGGATTCTGACGGTAACGGTTCAGTTTCACAATCAGAGATTATTGATGAAAATAATTTCTACCCTTTTGGTCTTAAGATGGAAGGTTTCAACAGCGATATTACACCTAATGGTAACAGTCTTGGCCAAAAATGGATGTTCAATAGTAGAGAATTAACCGAATCATTAGAACTGAATAACTATGAAATGGATTTTCGACACTACGACGCTGCTTTAGGCAGATTTAATAGCATTGATTTATTTTCAGAATTATCATATAATTTCACTCCATATAGATTCGGCTTTAATAATCCTATAGTCTTCAATGACCCTACAGGACTTTTTGAAAATCGCAGACAAGCACGAAGATATAGGAAACAAATGAAGAAGAAATATAAAAAGGAAAACAAGAAATTCAGAGGAACCCTCTATAAAAACGAAGATGGATCATGGTCAGTTCACGGAAGTGATGGTCGCGAATATACTAAAGGGCCAGATTCTTTTTTCAAAAGAACAGATCTCAATCCCAATGACGGAGTTGTTCAAGCAGTTTTGCTTAAAGCAAATAGTAGTGAAAAAAAGTCCAATTTTGGACTTAGTGGAGGCATAGCTATATATGGATTAGATCCAACTGGCATTCTACAAGGAAGACCTGGTTATTCAGAAAGTTCGATGAGTTGGGATGATCTCAGTTTTTAACATTAATGCAGGAGGAGCTACTACAAAAAGTCCGTTGGTTAAAGCTGCAAAATGGTTAGGAGAAAGAATTGATCATACACTTAAAATATTTAATATGGTTGATAGATTGCGGTAGCGAGGCGACTATTTCAAAGGCAAACATTGAAGTCAAACATGTACCACAGAAATTCGTCGTGAAGGAATTTATACCAACCATACAATACCATACAGGTAAAAGGATTTATATTGTGAAAGGACATCCTGTTCGTCCTACTTCGGTTGAAGATTCAATTAATAAGTTAGCTGATATACTGGCAAGAGCAGCTGATTCAACTCAAATTGTTCCATGATACAAACTATGAAACCCGTACTTTTTGTTTTAGTCCTATTAATTCTTTTAACTTCATGCCATGAAAATAAAGAACAGACTGAATTTCATGTAAGAAGTGAAAATAAGACCATTGTAAATTTATTCGATCTAGACTTTCCGGAAAGAGTTAAATTTGGCGAAAACAGTTAGAGGAAAATTAGATTTCGATCCAGAACTTGCAACTGTGGACTCTTCAAACCTGATCAAAAGAATAAAATTTGTTTACCTTTCCACGGATATCGACTCTGGTGAAATTAGTAGAGATTTAATTACAAAATCAAACAATTATAAAGCTTACTCAGATACTATTGGAGATACTGAAGTTTTTGAGTTTGAAATACATTTTGAAGAGAAAGGAGCTCAAAAATTGACTCTTTATCTAGAAGATATAATAGTCGTAAAAAATGATAGTGCCCCGATGAAAATGAGCATAAAGACTTATGAATATTCCGGACAAAAAGAAGTATTCGTAGAAGACTTAAATTTGATTTTCAGGTTTTCCCTCGTACTTTTTGGAAATTGAAACACCTATTAATTCTTAAATCTTATCTTAAAAAGATCCTTTCAAGTTAATTTCAGGAAAAGTCTGACATGTTTATTAGGATTTTTTAATTTGACCACCAACTGGTTAACGTTGTTTTCATTTTATTATAAGCATTGTGTTTAACTTTGGTTAGACATAATTGAAAATTACTTTAGAAAAGTACTAATCAAACACATTAATTATCCTATTCGTTTCTATCATATTGCTATTCTATTAAACCTTACATACCCAAATAGATAGTATAATATATTTTTTGGCAATTAGTAGGTCATGTAAATCTTATATTCAGTACTTTCGGATTTTTCATGAATCACAAATCACTATGGTCAATTCCAGATAACAATTGACATCAGTGAATCACAGTAGGCTTTATCAAAATAGTCAACTTGTTCTTCGAGTCTTCCCTCTCTCGACTACTGAAAAACCACTTCAATACAGGTATTCTTGAAATAACCGGCACCCCTTGCCCACTGTCATTCTTTACTTGTCTTTCTAGGCCTCCCAAAATGACCAAATCCTGATCCATCACACGAATGATGGAGTTGAACTCTCTCGAGTTCATTCCCGGAGGAGCATCTTCGGCAACTTGTGTACCGTTAAATGTGGACTGAGTCACGTTGATATCCAATGTAATCTGCCCATCCCCAGAGACCAGTGGTTTGATATTTAAGGTAAACTCAGCATCTATGGGTAAGTAGTTCCTTATTTCAGATGTTTGAGGATTTTGAGTACCATAGATGTTGCGCTCTGTGACTGCATAGTATGAGGTCTCGCCTATCGAAAAATTAGCTCGATGCCCATTCAATGTGGATAGTTTCGGTGACGATCGAATCTTGATATTCCCGTTTGTTTCCATCGCCTTAAGCTGCAAATAAAAGTTGGGGACCACCTGCCCCAGATTGAACGACCCAAAACCATTGAATCCACCAATGACTTTGTTCAAGGTATTTTTTATCAGTCATGTTGACAAGGCTTTAACGGTAACATAAACTGATGACAAAAAATCTGTAATTTTGATGAAAACGGAAGTGATGAACCAAGACAGGACTAAGCTGGAGATTATGAACCTCTTGCTAAAGATTAGTGACGAAAAAGCCCTTTTGCGAATAATAAGGAGTATACAGATCTTGACTCGGTAATGAAACGGTTCTAATCTATTCTAATGCAGCATTCATTTTCGCCTGAATCTTATCCAGTGCCAGGTTTCCGATGCTTCCGATGTGTTTGTGATTCACTTCTTTTTGAGGCTCAAACTCTCCTTTTTCAATTTTTTCACCGACTATTTTATAGGCATCCCGAAATGGGATTCCCTGCTGAACGAGTTCATTGACCTCTTCAACCGTAAAGAGATAATCGTATTTGGAATCCTGCAGGATATCGTCTTTCACCCGAATGCTCTGAAGTGAAAATGTAAAGATCTCCAGACAGGACTTCAGGTTTTGAATGGCGGGTATCAACCCCTCTTTAAGCAGTTGAAACTCCCGGTGATAGCCACTGGGCAAATTGGAAGTGATCAGGGTCAGCTCATAAGGCAGGGCCTGGATCTTGTTGCATTTACCCCGGATCAGCTCAAAGACATCCGGATTCTTTTTATGGGGCATGATGCTCGAACCGGTGGTGAGCTCATCCGGAAAGGAGACAAATCCGAAATTCTGGCTCATATAGAGGCAGATGTCCATGGCGAATTTTGACAGGGTGCCTGCCACAGAACTCAGGGCAAAAGCCACCGTCTTTTCCGTTTTCCCACGGCTCATCTGGGCAGCTACCGAGTTGTATTTGAGATCAGCAAAACCCAGTGTTTTCGTCGTGTGTTCGCGGTCAATCGGAAACGAGCTTCCATAGCCTGCCGCAGAACCCAACGGATTCTGATCGGTCACTTTCATGGCAGCCTGCAGCATGTACACGTCATCAATCAGGGATTCGGCATAAGCCGAGAACCAGAGACCGAACGATGAAGGCATCGCCACCTGAAAATGGGTATAGCCCGGCATCAGAACCGATTTGTGTTTCTCCGCGAAATTCATCAGTTGATCGAAAAGCTGGGAGATCTCTTTCTTGACCTCCTTGAGCTCCTCCTTGAGATACAAATGCACATCCACGAGTACCTGGTCGTTTCGAGAACGAGCGGTATGAATTTTCTTACCGGTATCTCCCAGTTTTTGAGTGAGCAAATATTCCACCTTGGAATGGACATCTTCAAACTGGCTTTCTATTTCAAATTCACCCCGGGCTATAGCATCCAACAGGGAACCCAGCTCCTTCTCTACCGATTTCCATTCTGCTTCAGAGAGTAGGCCGATCTTATGGAGCATGGCTGCATGCCCTCGTGAGCCAATCACGTCATATTTGGCCAATACCAGATCGAGTTCCCGGTCATTGCCCACGGTAAAAAAATCAATCTTCTCGTCCGTGCTAAATCCTTTGTCCCAAAGTTTCATATTTCAGTTTTAAGTTTGCTTAATTTCCCTACAAGATCTCTTCTAACAATTTGATGTACAAATCGATTCCCTCATTCAACTCTGAAACGAGAATGAACTCATCCGCCGTATGCGAACGAAGCGAATCGCCCGGGCCCAGTTTCAAAGAAGGACAGCTCAAATTAGCCTGGTCGGATAGCGTGGGGGAACCATACAAAGTCCTTCCTAATCGCTCTCCAGCCTTAACAATAGGATGTTCGCGAGGGATCGACGAAGAATTGAGACGTACAGATCGCGGAACCACCTCAACTTCCACACTCTTTTGAACAATCTCCACCACCTCTTGGTTCGAATAATGATCATTGACGCGAATATCTACCACGAAGTGACAAACGGAAGGCACCACGTTATGCTGTTTGCCGGCTTCGATCTGGGTCACGGTCATTTTTGTGTCGTTCAGGGTTTCAGAAATCTTGTCAAATGTAAAGGTCTCGAACCACTTTATGGCTCTCATCGCCTTGTAAATCGCATAGTCTTCTCGAACATGTGCCGCATGGCCCGCTGTACCACGAGCATAGCAATCCAGGACCAGGAGTCCCTTCTCTGCGATTGCCAGGTTCATTTGTGTGGGCTCGCCGACGATAGCAAAGTCGATTTCGGGCAGTTTCGGAACCACCGAGCGAATCCCCAACTCACCTGAATTCTCTTCTTCGGCCGAGGCCAGGAGAATAAGGTTGTACTGCATGCCTTTCCGGCGATAGAAGTGCAAAAAGGTCAATATCAATCCGACCAGGGCTCCACCGGCATCATTCGACCCCAACCCGTATAGCTTGTCGTCAATAATCTCCGCTTTGTGCGGGTCACGGGTATATCCCTTATTGGGTTTGACCGTATCATGATGGGAATTCAGCAGGATGCAGGGCTTGGTCTTATCAAAATCTTCGTTGAAGGCCCAGACATTGTTGTTTTCCCGATTCGTTTCAACCCCTTCTGATTTCAAAAAAGCCTCCAGGAGATCAGCAGTCTTATCTTCCTCTTTCGAAAAGGAAGGTGTCTCGATCAGGTCCATCAGCAGATGTAGAGCTTTGTCTTTCAGGGTATCATTCATAGGTCTTCGTTCATAAGGTCAGATTCGTATGTTTTCTTTGCGGATCCTTGAGCAATGTCGGGACTGCCAATGATCACTCGGGACACACCTCTTTCCAGGGCCTCGAAACAGTTCTTCATTTTGGGCAACATGCCCTCGGCGATTTGACCGAGCTCCTTCATTTGCTCATATTTCCTGGTATCAATGTGCTCAACGACCGAATCCTCGTTCTCAACATCCTCAAGCACTCCATCTTTTTCAAAGCAATAGAGCAGCTCCACATCGAATTCATCACTCAGACCTTTTGCCAGCTCGCTGGCTATGGTGTCGGCATTGGTATTTAAAAGCTGGCCCTTTTTATCGTGCGTGATCGCACAGAAAACAGGACAGAGCCCGGATCTCAATAACGATTCAATCATTGCGGAACCCACCTCGTCAACGTCTCCTGCAAAACCGTAGTCAAGGTCTTTCACCACTCTTTTATGGGCCCGGATGCTGTTGCCATCCGCTCCTGAAAGTCCGATGGCATTGGAATCTAAGCCTTGAAGTTTGGAAACAATCTTCTTGTTCAGCAAACCCGCGTACACCATAGTAACCACATCCAGAGTTTGTTCATCGGTTATTCGTCGACCTCCTGACATCTTCGGTTCAAGACCCATAGAGGCAGACACCTCAGAAGCGATCTTTCCACCTCCGTGTACGAGAATCTTGAAGCCTTCAAGAGACGCAAAGTCTTGGAGAAACCTGTCAAGCTCAGTCGGGCTGTTCACTACATTTCCGCCAATCTTGATGATGCTCAGCTTGTCTTTCATGTTTTTATCTTTGATCGGTCCCTGTCTTTTGATTGGCCCCTGGCCTTTGATCGGCCCCTGGCTTCTGATCAGCCATTGACTCGAGAATCTTCTTTAAGATCAGTTGGGCCGAATAGGTCCTGTTATTGGCCTGTTCAATGACCAGGGACACCTCTGAGTCGAGCACCTCGTCGCTTACCACCACATTTCTTCTTACCGGTAGACAATGCATGAACCGGCCCTTATTCGTGAGAGCCATTTTTTTCTGGTCGATCATCCAGGTCGGGGTCTCGGCTGATGACCTTTCCATACTCATTATAAGAGCTCCAGTTTTTAGCGTAAACAAAGTCAGCGTTTTCAAACGCCTTTTTCTGGTCGTATTCAATCGGCACTCCGGCAGTGATCTCGGGGTTTAATTCATAGCCTTCCGGATGCGTGATGACGAAGTCTGCATCCTGCTCCTTCATCATTTTCACAAAGGAATTCGCAACAGCATGGGGCAGCGCCTTGGGATGCGGGGCCCAGGTCAACACAACCTTTTTTCTTAAGATTTGGTTGGGATTTTTCTCGTTTTAAGTCTCTTAATTTAAACCGTTTTCATCCAGGGTGATTGCATCCGCAAGGGCCTGCAAAGGATGGGCGGTTGAGCTCTCCATGTTGACTATGGGCACATTCTGCGTACTTACAGAAAGCCTTTAAAACGACTTCAGCCTCATCTTTTTCACGATCCTCCAATGAAGCAAAAGCGCGGATGGCGATGATGTCACAATACTGTGAGATCACCTGGGCAGCCTCCCGAATGTGTTCTGATTTTCCTTTGTCCATGACGGCTCCATCCAGGTATTCCAGGGCCCACCCTTCCTTGTCGAAATTCATCACGATACAATTCAACCCCAGGTTCTGAGACGCTTTTTGGGTGCTGAGCCGGGTTCGAAGGCTCGGGTTGAAAAACAAGAGACCGATGGTTTTACCAGCACCGATTTCCTGATGTTGCAGGGGAGCTTTCTTAAGGTCTCGAGCCTCAGAGACCCATTCCTGAAGATTGTCTATATCGTCAATTCCTAAAAAGTCCATTTCTAATCTATTTTTCTATACCAGATCAATTTCTTTTATCTAAACCCTTGAAATCCTTGTAAAAGCAACCTCCTCGCTCATTGCCTTCCGGATGAAATTATCGTGTAGCCCATTCACAATCCAGGTCTCAATACCCGCTTCCTGCAGGATTTCAGCGGCCTGAATCTTGGATTGCATCCCACCTGTTCCGTGCGAAGACGTACCCTGGGCAATCTCTTTTTTCAAATTTTCCAGGTCGTTGACATTTTCTATGGTGCACTTGTCTGCCTGATCAAAACTCTCCTTGGTATAAATCCCGTTGGTATTGGTTGCAATAATCACAAGATCCGCCCCAAGCAAACTTCCGGTCAGGGCCGCCAGTTTGTCGTTGTCACCAAATTGAATTTCTTCGGTTGCCACCGTGTCATTTTCATTGATAATCGGGATATAACCGTTCTCCAACAAAACATTGACGGTATTGAGGATGTTCTTTCGGGACACCTCTCGCTTGAAATCATCATAAGACAACAGGCACTGAGAGGTCAGAAGCCCCAGTTCCCTGAAATTCTCCTGAAAGATCCGCATCAAATGAGGCTGACCTATAGCCGCCAGGGCTTGTTTTACATTGATTTCCCGGCCATCCGACTCGAGATTGACAAACTGTCGCGCGACCGCAATCGCTCCCGAACTGACGATGACAAACTCATAATCATCCTGGAGTTCAGCGATCTGTCGGCCAATATCCTCTATCTTACCTCTTGAGATCTGGTTGGTCTCCCGGGTAAGTGTGTTGGTGCCGATTTTCAACAATACCCTTTTCCTACCGGATTTGCCCCTCTCCATATACATACCATTTATTCGTTACCAGGTGCTCCAAACCAATCGGACCCCTTTGATGCAGCTTATCCGTGCTGATGGCCAGCTCACCGCCCAATCCAAACTGGAACCCATCGGTGAACCGGGTAGAGGCATTGTGGTAAACCGCTGCCGCATCCACCTCGTCCATGAATCGCCTGGCAAAGCCTTCGTCGCGCGTTATGACCGTAGCCGAATGACCACCTCCATACTTGTTGATCCGATCAATCGCCTCCTCTTCCAATTCGACGCTATCGATCAGTATTTTATAATCCAGAAACTCCTCATACCAGATCGAATCTTCTTGAATGACAGTCGACTTCGAGTTGGGGTTCAAATCTTTTCCAACCATAATTTCCACCTTTTCCTTCCTCAGAGCTTTCTCCAGGTCAGTCATAAAATTTTGAAAATTGGGCAGGTTTTTATCAATCAAAACCTTGTCCAGGGCATTGCAAGCCGATATTTTATCCGTTTTGGCATTCACGATGATGCGAATGGCCGTTTCCGGATCCGCTTCGCGATGCACATAGGCAAAATTATTACCCCTTCCGCTGACGATCACCGGACAGCTGGCATTCTGTTTGACAAACTGAATCAGCTTCTCTCCTCCCCTTGGGATTATCAAATCCACCTTCTCTGATGGGTTTTTCAAAAATTCCTGCGTTTCCTGGCGGTCCAGCTTAAGGTAAGTGATCCAATCGGGGTTAACGCTATTCCTTCGCAGCGCCTCGTGCCAGAGATCCACGATGGCTCGATTGGAGTTCAGCGACTCCTTTCCGCCTTTCAGCAAGATTTTGTTCCCTGATTTGAAGGCGATTCCTGCGGCCTCGACCGTGACATCGGGCCTGGATTCGTAGATGATCAAAACGGTTCCAAAAGGAGCGGTTCGATTCTGTATCTTCAATCCGTTTTCATGTATAAATGAAAAACGTTCCCTGCCCAGGGGATCCTCCTGACCCGCCAATTGCAAGAGTGAATCTATCATCCCCTGAACCTTAGACTGATCGACCTTGAGCCGATCGTACATGGCCCGATCATTTGGGTCATAGCAGTCCATGTCCATCGCGTTCGCGGAGAGAATCAACTGACTTTTCTCGTCCAGGAGGCTGGCCATGGTTTTAAGGACCTCGTTTCTTTTCTCTATGGATAATGTGGCTTTCATTGAACTTCTTAATTCTGTTGCATTCATCTCCCCAATCTTTTAGTGCTTAAACCCATTCCTCTTTCAAAACAGCTTCCAGGGATTCGGCGAAATGATTCAGCTCACTTTTGGTCACGTTGAGCGGAGGAAGAATTCGCAAAAGCCTCGGATTCGAAGAACCCCCGGTAAAAATCCTTTTCTCATGGATCATTCGCTTTCTCAGGCCCGCCACTTTAAAATCGAATTCAAGACCGAGCATGAGACCACGACCTTTGATTCTTTGAACGCCGGGGAGTGATTTCAAGCGTTCGGTCAAAAACTCGCTCCGTTCTTCAACACCTTCGACCAACTGCTCTTTTTCGATGACTTCCAGTACCGACAGGGCCGCTGCACAGGCCAGGTGATTCCCACCAAAAGTCGTTCCCAGCAGACCGAAACTGGCCTCAAAGGAAGGCGCGATCAGAACACCACCAATCGGAAATCCGTTGCCCATTCCTTTGGCTATCGTAATCAGATCGGGTTCAATGCCGTGATGCTGAAAAGCAAAGAATTTACCGCTCCGTCCATATCCGGATTGTATCTCATCCAAAATGAGCACCGTGCCGTGTTCACGACAGAGCGCCTGGAGTCCTATGAAGAATTCTGTTGAACCCTCATCCAGGCCACCGACCCCTTGTATTCCTTCTACGATAACGGCTGCCACATTTTTTTGAGTCAATACGTTCTCTAGCGCCTCCAAATCATTCAGAGGGAGAAGCTCTACCTCGTGCTGACGATTCAGTGGTGCATTGATTCGCTCATTGTCTGTGACGGCAACGGCGGCAGACGTGCGTCCGTGAAAACTGTTTGAAAACGCAACCACCTTGCTTCGTCCGGTATGAAAGGAAGCCAGCTTCAGGGCATTTTCATTGGCTTCCGCACCAGAATTGCACAAAAACAGACTGTATTCTTCACAACCGGTTAGTTCTCCGAGCTTCTCAGAAAGGGCCTCCTGTATAGGGTTTTGCACAGAATTCGAATAAAACCCGAGCGTCTCAACCTGTTTTTTCACCGCCTCGACATAATGAGGATGACAATGTCCTATGGAGATCACCCCATGACCTCCGTACAGGTCAAGATATTCTGTGCCTGTCTCGTCATATACTTTGCTGCCTCTTCCTTTGACAAGGGTCACATCGTAAAGCGGATACACATTGAACAGTTCCATTTTTTCAAATCTGGTTTATCTTTTCATACGAGGTCACCAGGCCTTTAATAATGGAGGAACTCAAACCCTGATGCTCCATCTCATTCAGCCCCTCAATGGTGCATCCGCTGGGCGTGGTCACCTTGTCTATTTCCTGCTCGGGATGACTTTGGGAGTCTATTAAAAGGCTCGCGGCGCCGAGGCAAGTATGCATCGATAGTTTCTGAGCTTCCTCGCTATGGAAACCCAACTGAACCGCTCCTTGTGTAGTAGCTCTTATCAAGCGCATCCAAAAGGCGATTCCGCTGGCACAGATAACCGTTGCCGCCTGCATCAGCTCCTCCTCGATACACATGGTCTCACCGAGTGCATTGAAGATCTTCTGAGCGCATTCTACTTTGTCTTTGGCCTTCCCGTTCGCACTAATACATGTCATGGACTGACCCACTGAAATCGCGGTATTGGGCATACATCGAATCACGGGAACTTTGTTGCTCACAATCTCTTCGATCTCATGGATTTTCCTGCCGGTTGCAACCGAAATCAACGTGTGTTTATTCGGATTCAATTCAGGCTTGATCTCCTCGAGCACCTCTTGAAGCTGGGCGGGTTGCACCGCAAGAATGACTATATCTGAGTACTTCACAGCACGCCTGTTGTCTGTTGTCAACTTCACGGCTGAAACCTTTTCCAAATGACTGAGCGAAGACAAATGCCTCTTGGTCAAATAAAGAGATTTGCATTTGATCTCCTTCTTCTGACTTAAGATCCCAAGGGCAATTGAATATCCCAGGTTACCCACTCCAATGATTGCTATTTTCATATGATTCTGATTAAAAAAAGTTCGCTTTGAGTTCCAGCCCGAGTTTTCGATCCAGCCCAAACATCAAATTCATGTTTTCTATGGCCTGTCCGGAGGCCCCTTTTAACAAATTGTCAATCACACTGGTGATCAACAATTTATCCTTGTGTTTATGCAGATGAATCAGGCATTTGTTGGTATTGACAACTTGTTTGAGAAAAACCTCACGACGAGAAACAAAGGTAAAAGGGGCCTCTTTGTAATACGCTTCATACAACTCAAAGGCCGAATCGAGGCCCTGCGAAAATGTCGTATAGGCCGTTGAAAATATCCCCCGGCTGAAATTCCCCCGGTTGGGCAGGAAATAGATCTCCTGGTTCCATCGGGGCTGCACCTGGGAAACGGTCTCTGTAATTTCTCCAAGGTGCTGATGCGTGAAGGCCTTGTAATGAGAAAAATTATTGTCCCGCCAGGTGAAATGGGTCGTTTTAGACAGGGACACCCCGGCCCCGGTGGCTCCGGTAACCGCGTTGACATGGACGTCGTCCTGAAGCAGGCCTTCGGAGGCCAAAGGCAAAAGAGCCAATTCAATGGCTGTTGCGAAACATCCCGGATTGGCCAGGTATTTCGACTTGCTGATCTCAGTGGCATTCAACTCCGGGAGGCCATATACAAATGCCTTGTCCCCCAGTACCCTGTCTTCTTTCAATCTGAAATCATTGCTCAGGTCAATAATGTGCGTGCGCTCTGAGAACTGATTCTCCTCCAGGAATTTTTTGGAATTCCCATGTCCAAGACAGAGAAACAACACATCAATTTCAAGGTTCAAAACCGAAGTGAATGCGGATAAAATTTCTCCTTCAAGGTCAGCGTGCACCTCCGCGATCTCGTTGCCCGCATTGGATGTTGAGTAGACAAAATCCAATTCGAGAGCCGGATGATGAATGATCAATCGAATGAGTTCTCCAGCTGTATAGCCCGCACCCCCGACGATTCCTGCTCGAATCATGATCCTTTGTTTACGTGGTTGAAGATCTTACCCTGATTCGAGGTGATTTTAATGAAGCCCTTGGCGTCAGAAGCCGTCCAACCTTCATTGGTCTCCCCGTAACTGGCAAAAGACGCATTCATCAGGTCGTGTTCGGAAGCAACTCCATCAAGTGCAAAGCGATAAGGGTGCAAGGTGACAAAAACGTCCCCACTCACATTGCGTTGTGAATCCTCCAAAAAGGCCTCTATATTTCGCATGACCTCATCGAGGTATTGACCTTCGTGAAGGAGCATGCCGTACCAGTTGCCCAGGCCATCCTTATGGTGTTGTTGCCACTTGGTCAGGGTGTGTTTTTCAAGGAGGTGATGCGCTTTGATGATAATCAGAGGTGCGGCAGCTTCGAATCCAACCCGTCCTTTGATGCCAATGATGGTGTCTCCAACATGGATGTCTCTGCCAATGGCATAGGCGGAGGCAATAGAGCTCAGTTTTTCAATGTTTTCAACCAGGCCTCCCTTCTCATCATTGATCGCAACCAATTCTCCTTTTTCAAAGGTGAGTTTTAACTTCTTCTCGCTTTCTTCAGTAAGCTGGCTCGGATAGGCTTCTTCAGGCAGAGACTTATCGGAAGACAGGGTCTCCTCTCCTCCAACACTGGTTCCCCAGAGTCCTTTGTTGATCGAATACTTGGCCTTGGCCCATTGCATGTCAACTCCATGATCCTGTAAAAATGAGATTTCTTCCTGCCGTGACAGCTTTTTGTCCCGGATAGGCGTTATGATCTCGATTTCCGGTGCCAGGGTCTGGAAGATCATATCAAACCTCACCTGGTCATTACCGGCACCTGTGCTCCCATGAGCAATATAGTCTGCTCCGATCTCTTTCGCGTAATTGACAATCTCGATGGCCTGAATGATCCTTTCGGCGCTCACCGATAAAGGATAGGTGTTGTTCTTCAAGACATTTCCAAAAATCAGGTAGCGTACAACCTTGTCGTAGAAGGTCTGTACGGCATTAATCGAGGTGTAGCTGCTGGCCCCCAATTCCTTGGCCTTGGCTCCGATCTCCTGGATTTCCTCCGGTTCGAAACCACCTGTATTGACGCTCACAGCATGAACTTCATACCCTTCTGTTTCCGATAAATACTTCGCGCAGTAGGAAGTATCCAAACCTCCGCTATACGCCAGGACTAATTTTTTCATTTCTTCTTGATCTTGTTGTTTGATTTCTTTAAAAATAAAGTTTGCTTGATTCGCTTTAATCGACGTAAAACACCCGAGTCGAAGGGGTGCTTCTGTACCTTTTCCCTGGTACCGTCGTAAAGCATTCCTGTACAAAGACACATCTTTTGATTCGTTCGCTGAAGCACGTCATAATTTTGGCAGGTCTGACACCCTTTCCAGAACTCGGGATCGTCGGTGAGTTCTGAAAATGTGACCGGTTTATAGCCCAACTCATAGTTGATTTTCATCACAGCCAGACCGGTTGTGATCCCAAACACTTTGGCATTCGGATACTTCTCCCGCGAATGATTGAAAACCCGGGTTTTGATTTTCTTAGCCAGGCCTAATTTCCTGTAGGAAGGATGAACAATAAGGCCTGAATGAACCACGAAATTCTTTTGACCAAAGGTCTCGATATAACAGAAGCCGGCGAAGTTCTCACCGTCAAGTGCGATCACGGCATTTCCGCTGGACATCTTCTTTTCGATATACTCCGGGGTCCGCTTCGCAATACCGGTACCTCTCTGCTTGGCAGAGTCAGATATTGTATCGCTAATGACCTCAGCGTATTTTAAATGTTTTGTGTTTGCAATTACGATCTCCATCGCATAGGATTAATGAATGACTGAAATAAAACTGTAAACTGCGGAGATGGACGCACCTAACTCCAAAATCTGGAAGCACCCTTACGGGCGACGGCGACGAGGAGAAACATTCACAGACAGTGCCTGGCCAGGAGCCTTGACGGAAGAGATAGAATCTGTGAATTGTTCAAATTGCATAAGTGAAAGTTTGGATCCTAATTTTATCCTCAGGATTTCATTTTCAGCAGCAATATTACGACAATATCCGATAAGGCAAAAGAAAAATTGATTTTTTTCTAATAATCAATTCTATTCTTTAGACATTCTTTACTATTCCATTTGTTTTCTGAATGTTTCCTTTACAAAATTCACAATTTCTTTCACTTCTGCGATTTCAGTCTTCAAAATCGTCGCAATCTCAGCAAAGCTCAGTTTTCCGAGGATGTAAAGATCGACGATATTGGAAGTAGTCAATGGCAGTTTGTAATAGAGTTTTCTGATATCCTTGCGATCTTGCCAAAGTCCATCAGCTTCTGAAGTATCCAGCCCAAGGAGCACTTTGACCCCTTCTTCCTGCTCATCGTAAGGCAGAGACACGCCTTCCTTGTCATTCAGGTGATAGGAAATGTCATCCAAATCCTCATTCATGATCAGATCGTTGTCAGCATCCATGGTGAAATTCTCTTCGAGCTGCTTAAGTTCATCCTCCAGAATGAGTTTGGTGCTAATCGAATCTTTGTGCCATTCTTCAGACTCAAGCAGTTCGTTCATCCGGTCGAAGGTGAGCCGGAACATGGCAATTCTGAGATCGTCCAGATTCAGTGATTTATGTAGGCCCTGCTCATAGACCTTGAGCACAACCTCATCAATGATTTCATTGGATTTATACATGTTGCGGGGAAAGATCCCGAGGTTCTCAGCAACCCGAATGCGTTGCTTCACATAGGGATGCAACAACTGAACCGTAGACAAGGTTTTCTTGTCGGGGCTCTTATCTGCGTACTCTGAATTGGAAGTCATCATAGTTACTCATTTTGTTACTCTCATAAAGTTACAAAATAACCTGAAAAACACCTTGAAATTGAGTGAGAAATACTGTCGAGTGATGAGTAAAAACTGGGAGTTTTAAACACTTTTCAACATTTTTGCCATTTCAGTCGGCTCCTGTGTTAAATTTGTCATTGGTCGTGTCGAAAGCCTTGTTGAAGCCGTATGAAAAGAACCTCCTTTGAAATATCTGTTGCCAGTCAGAACCTGCAAGGAAATATCTACCCGTTACCGGATCCAAGGGCTGTGGTACTCATTGTGCACGGCATGGGTGAATACGGCAGGCGCTATGAGCGATTCGTGATACCCCAACTCCTCGAACACGGGCTGTGTGCAATCACCTATGATCAGTTCGGTCATGGCTCAGCCCCGGGGAAGAAAGGCCATCACCCAGGATATAACTACTTGCTCGAAAGCATCGATAAATGTCTGGAAAAATCCGAAGAAACATTCGGGGATTTGCCCTTGATACTTTACGGTCATAGCATGGGGGGAAATGTGGCTTTGAGCTATGTTTTATCCCGACCGCTTAAAATCAAGGGAGCCGTTATCAGCAGCCCATTTTTGAGGCTATCCTTCGAGCCTCCCGCCTGGAAGCTTACCATGGGAAGGATACTGGGAAAAATAGTTCCATCCCTGACCCTGGCCAACGAGATCGAATCCGGAGCCATCTCCCAAATCAAAGAAGAGGTCGAAGCCTATCAAAATGACCCCTTGATTCACGATCGGGTCAGTCCCGCGTATTCGATCGCCTTCTTGAAAAAAGGTGAGCAGCTCATCGAGCGGGCTGGGGAAATCAACCTTCCGGTTCTGGTTTTGCACGGAACGGCAGATCGACTCACTGACCCAGAAGCATCGAGGGAACTGGTTGAAAATGCCGGAGATAATGTCGAATACCTCGAAGTTAAAGGCGGCTATCATGAGCTGCACCACGATATTGGAAGACAAGAAGTTATGAATCACATCTTAAGTTGGATAGACGAGTTAATCAAAATTGATACGGTTGCAGATGAAAATATGGATTGAACGAAATTTTATTCTATTTTTACCGTTTTTATACGAAATGCGAGAAAAAAAGGGAACCCCTATGAATATGAAAAAGATCGTTTTGGGCTTGACCATGAGTGTGTTGAGCTTGCCAGTATTTGCCCAAAACGCGGAGCAAACGGAAGTCATTTCCAAAGAGAATCTTGTCGAGGAGAATCATGCCACAGACAGCCTGAAAGTTCAGGCGACGGTCACCGAGATAACTGATGCTGATTCGGCGGTTGCCAAAACCGTTGTTGTAGACTCAATCAAAGTGGATACAGCTTTGGTAGCGGAAGGCAAAATAAATATCATAGATCATATAGAGGTCAGCGAATTTGATCAGAAATGGCTGGAGACCCTCAAAAAGAATGTAATTGACAGCAGTCTCGTCATAGTCCCGGAGGACACAGTTGGAAAACTGGTGGTTGAAGATTTGCCGACCGAACTCCTCAAGGAGCGTATTGCCCACCTTGACAGTCAAACCCCTTTCAATTTCGAATACAATCCTTCACTTGAGAAAATAATTAAGCACTACCTGAAGAACCGGCCTCAAACCCTGGCCAACCTAATGGGAAGAGCCAAGTATTATTTTCCGATGTTCGAGGAGCACCTGGCTAAATATGACATTCCCATGGAGATCAAATACCTGGCCATTGTCGAATCAGCCCTCAAGCCCAACGCCCTGAGTCGGGTATGGTGCAAAAGGTTTGTGGCAATTCATGTATGGGACCGGAAACATGTATGGGCTCAAAGTCAGCTCCTATGTAGACGAACGCTCAGACCCAATCAAGGCGACAGACGCGGCCTGCCGCTATCTCAAAAATTTGCATTCGATTTTCAACGACTGGGACCTCGCCCTGGCCGCCTACAACTCAGGCCCCGGAAATGTTAACAAGGCGATCAGACGTGCCGGAGGAAAAAAGAACTACTGGAATATACGTCACTTTTTACCGCGAGAAACTGCGGGATATCTTCCAGCTTTTTACGCGACCTATTACCTCTTCGAATACGCAGATGAGCATCAGCTCTACCCGAGGAACGAGCTCCTGAACTCCTTTGAGACAGACACCATTGTTGTGAAACGTCAGCTCACTTTTGATCAGGTCAACAAGATCTTCGGAACCGATGATGAATTGCTCACTTTTTTGAACCCACAGTACAAGCTCAAAATCATCCCTGTGGTCAAGAACAGAAATTACACCCTGACGCTTCCAAAATATCTGACAGGAACTTTTGTCTCTAACGAAGATCAGGTCTATGCCTATGCGGAGGCAGAAGATGCCAAACGCGAGAAACCCTTGCCTAAATACTTCGAAGCCAATGACAGGATTCGGTATCGGGTTCGCAACGGAGATTACCTGGGCAAAATCGCCACCAGATACGGGGTTTCAGTTGGAAGCATCAAAAGATGGAATGGCTTGAGAAGTGACAATCTTCGGGTCGGGCAACGCCTCACCATCTATCCCAGAAGAGCGGTGGCCACCGCTACGCCAGCCAAATCGAGCAGTGCTAAAAAGACTGAGAGCACCAAAAAAGGGGATTTCACCACCTATACGGTTAAAAAAGGGGACTCGCTCTGGCTGATCTCTCAAAAATATCCTAAGGTTTCAGTTGCACAATTGAAAGAATGGAACAATATTTGGAGTAGCAAAAGCCTCAAGCCCGGAACCAAGCTCAAGATCTATTGAGATCTGAACTTCCCGGAAGATTAATTCATCCGTTATGCGAAATTTTCTCTCCCTGATTATCATCACCTTGATGATCAGCTCCTGTGTCAAAAGCGATAAGATAACCCTGGTCGATTCTACCGGACGCATCAACCACGTATTAATTGTAATGAATAATGAAGACTGGGAGGGCAGAGTCGGCGATAGTTTGAGACAGATCATTGGGCAACCGCTACCGGGACTTCCCCAGGAGGAATATCCGTTCACGGTGAACCAGGTGGATCCAATAACCTTCAATAGTCTTTTTAAAAGGAACAGAAACATCTTATTCATTGGTGTCGATACCCTGGAACACTTTTATTCCAATACCAACCTCTATGCGAGCCCGCAGCTTACCCTCACTGTATTGGGGCGAAACAAGGACGAACTCATTAAAAACTTGATGTCGCATCGCGAGGAGCTGATCAGCACTTTCAAAGAGAACGACATGCGATTGTATCAGTCGAGAGTGACTCGAGACGCTTATAAGACCAATGAGATCAATACCTTCAACAACCTCGGACTTCAATTCAAAATACCCAAGGCCTATCGCGTGGTGGAAGACACGGGTGAATTTATGTGGTACCGAAGCACGATAACCCGTGGATTACTCAATTTGATCGCTTACGAAGTTCCTGTTGAGAACCTGGATTCGGTGAGTGAAGATGACCTGATTCGCTATCGCGATTCAATCGGAAAAAACCTTATCCCTGGTCAGTTTGACAGCACGTATCTCGCCACAGAAAAGCTCGTTAGGCCTATCGTAAAATCGGTCAATGTGGGTGGTCGGGAGGCTCTTGAATCAAGAGGACTTTGGTATGTCGAAAACGACTTCATGGGCGGGCCGTACATCAGTTACACCTTCAAAGATGAGGATACCGGAAGGCTCCTGGTCATCGAAGGTTTCAGCTACACCCCGTCGGCGAAGAAACGGGATTTCCTATTTGAGATGGAATCCATATTGAAGACCGTGTCCTTCGACTAACTAATTACTTGCCAACTCCAGATTGTCAGTCTTATAGGTCTTGATTTGTCCCTGCTCGTCGCTGTAGATCAAATAAGCCTTCATTCGCTTGTGATTTTGGAGAAACACCTTGGTGTGCATGAATCCCATTGCCATGAATGCGGTCGCATAGCCGTCTGCATCCGTACAATCCATCTTCCCGATCACAGAGACACTCAAGAGATCCGTCTTACTGGGATATCCTGTTTTGGTATCGATGGTATGGGCATATTTCTCACCAGTGATTGAATCTACTTTAAACTTGCGATAGTTTCCTGAGGTGGCGATTACTTCATTCTCCAAATTTATAACGGTCTGCACCGATCTTGTACCGTCAAAATTCGGTTCTTCAATGGCCACTTTCCAAGGAAGTCTTTTGTCATTCAACCCGCGGGCCCGAATCTCTCCTCCAATCTCCACCAGGTAGTCCTTTACATTTTTAGAATCCAGAAATCGACATATGATATCCACCCCATAGCCTTTCGCATTGGCGTTGTAATCGAGATACGTATTTGGATGCGGTTTGATCAACTTGCCCCGGCTCAACTGCAAACGTCCGTATCCGACGGTCTGCATCAGACTGTCAACTTTCTTTTGATCCATATCGGGGATGCCTTCTTCGGGTCCGAAACCCCATGCATTTACTAGTATTCCGATCGTGGGATCAAAGGCGCCTTCAGAATCGGAATGAATCCTTCCGGATTTTTGAAATATCTCGTAGAAATACTGATCGATAACGACATCACTCTCATCTCTGTTAATTCTGGAGATCAATGAATTTGGATCATAAGTAGACAGTGACTTGTTGAGGGTAATGATCAAACTGTCGATCTGCCTTTGCTCCACATTTGTACTGTCGGAGCGCATCGTAATATTATATGTGGTACCAAAGGCCTCGCCTGTCATTCGTGCGTAGGAAAAACCTGTTTTTTCGCTACAATTAACAAGGGTCAGGGCAAAAGCGATTAGAATACTTATACGGATCATGAACATTAATTTTTTTTCAACAGGCAAAGATAAAATATATCTTAGATTTTAGCTTCGGAATTTTTGCAATTCCATGCGAAATAAAGTAAAATATTTAATAGTTTTGTTTTTCATTTAAATTCTGTTCTAATTATGAAAAAATTAATTTTCGGAACCCTTATGCTAACGCTTCTTATGACGTCATGTGTATCGAATAAGAAGTATGCAGATTTGGAGGCCCAGCACAGTCAAACCAAGGAGGAACTTGTGGACGCCAAAGCTGACTTGCAAAAGTGTTTGGTTGACAAATCGTATCTCGAAGAGCTCAATGCCTCGCTGAAAGAAGACAAGGCAAGATCACTTCAACAGGTGGAAAACCTAACTGTACTTACTCAGTCTTCTTCTGACAACATCAAGGAAGTTATCGCCCAATTGAGCGAAAAAGACAAATACATCAACGGTGTTCGTGATGCGATGACCAAGAAAGATTCTATCAATCTGGCTTTGGCCTTTCAGTTGAAGAAAGACCTTGCATCCGGAATCCAGGATGAAGACATTCAGATTGATGTCGAGAAAACTGTAGTCTATATCTCGATCGCTGACAAGATGTTGTTTAAAAGCGGTAGCGCTACGGTTTCAGACAGAGCTAAAGAAGTTCTCGGAAAAGTGGCAACCGTTGTCAATAGCCGACCCGAAATGGAAGTTCAGGTTGAAGGTTATACCGACAATGTGCCTATCAGTACAAATTGTATGAAGGATAACTGGGATCTGAGTGTGGCCCGTGCCACTTCCGTAGTTCGTGTCCTTCAAGGTGATTTCGCCGTCGACCCAGGTCGTTTGATCGCAGCAGGACGAAGCGAATACGTGCCTTTGGAGACCAATGATACTGCAGAAGGCAGATCTACCAACAGAAGAACAAGAATCGTTATTCTTCCGAAACTGGAGGAATTCTTCGAAATTCTGGAACAAAAACCTGAGTAATTCAGGCTTTTCTAAAAAAGAATTAAAGGCTGCCCGTAGGCAGCCTTTTTTTGTTTCAACACCTCATCCATTCAGTGGCATTGAAGACCTGTTAAAAGCCCGTGAATAATCATTGCATACGAAAACAAAAAAGCGCCTCTTAGAGGCGCTTTTTTTGATTGGTTATGTATGGTCTTGGTATATCGATTAACCTCCGAAGTCATCGAACCTGATGTTCTCATCCGGTATACCGAAATCTTCTCCCATCTGCTGCACCGCTTTGTTCATCATGGGTGGTCCACAGAAATATAGCTCAATGTCTTCAGGAGCATCGTGTTTTGAAAGGTATTCATCGATCACCGCTTGATGCACGAAACCGAGGAATCCATCACCTTCTTCATCGTCGATATCCTTTTTCACTTTCCAGTTGTCTTCCTCCAAAGGCTCAGATAACACTACATAGTACTTGAAATTCGGAAACTCTGCTCTCAAGACTTTCAAAATGTTCCATATAGAACAGTTCTCTTCGAGAACGCCCTCCATACCAATAGGTCACCTTTCTCCCGGTCTTCAAGGTCTTGAAAAGGTGATACAAGTGAGAACGCATGGGTGCCATACCTGCTCCACCACCGACATAAAGCATTTCGGAGTCTGAATCGTTAATGAAGAATTCTCCATAAGGACCCGAAACAATCACCTTATCACCCGGCTTTTTATCAAAAATATATGAGGATGCAATACCCGGATTCACGCTCATCCAACCATTCTTGGCTCTGTCCCAAGGTGGGGTCGCAATACGAACGTTGAGCATGATATTTCTACCCTCCGCAGGATAGGAGGCCATCGAATAAGCTCTCTCTACACTTCTCTGTATTCTTCATTTTCAAAGGCCAGAGGTCGAACTTGTCCCATTCCAGTTTGAATTTTTCAGGTTCTCCCGGATGCTCTTCCGGATGCGCTGTTATGTCAATATTCTTGTATTCTACTTCGGTCGATGGAATCTCAATTTGAATATATCCTCCTGCCTTGTAGTCCATGTCTTCAGGCAACTCAACCACGAATTCCTTGATAAAAGATGCTACGTTGTAATTGGAAACTACAGTGGCTTCAAATTTCTTAATTCCAAAAATCTCCTCCGGAATTGTGATCTCCATGTCCTCCTTCACCTTTACCTGGCAGCCCAATCTCGCTCCGGCCGCAAGCTCCTTTCTTGTAAAATTGGGAACTTCAGTAGGCAGTGGCTCTCCCCCGCCTTTGAGAACATGGCACTCGCATTGAAGACAAGTACCTCCTCCTCCACAGGCCGAAGGCAAAAATATTTTTTGGTTACTCAGGGTCGACAACAAGGTCGCTCCCGTCTCAACTTCAATTTCCTTCTGACCATTGATCAGTAACTTGACCTTACCTGATGGGAGCAACTTGGCTTTGGCAACAAGAAGTACAGTTACCAGGATAAGGATTAGAATAAGTGAAAATATAATACTTGCAACGATTGGATTCATTATCTCTTGCTTCTAGTGTATTTAACTTATAATTTGATTCCGGAAAAACTCATGAAGGCAATGGCCATCAAACCGGTAATGATAAACGTGATTCCAAGGCCTTTGAGCGGTCCGGGAACATTTGAGTAGGCAATTTTCTCACGGATAGAAGCAATCGCCAAAATTGCAAGGAACCATCCTACTCCGGAACCCAGGCCATAAACAGCCGACTCCGTAACAGTAGTAAAGTTCTTTTGCTGCATGAAAAGGGATCCTCCGAGAATCGCACAGTTCACGGCGATCAGCGGCAAAAAGATTCCAAGAGCGCCATAGAGTGCCGGCGCAAAACTTTCAACGATCATTTCAACAAGTTGAACCATCGAGGCGATTACCGCGATAAACATGATAAAACTCAAAAAACTGAGGTCGATGTTCGCATACTCCGGTCCCATCCAGGCCAGAGCACCATCACGCAAGATGTAGGTGTCTAACAGGTAGTTGACAGGAACTGTAATGGTCAATACAAATATAACCGCTGCTCCCAGCCCTACCGCCGTCTTTACCGTTTTCGATACGGCAAGGTATGAGCACATTCCGAAAAAGTAGGCGAAAACCATATTCTCGATAAAAATGCTACGAACAAACAAACTTCCTAATGCTTCCATATTCTATTTTTTTTTCTTCCGAATCTTATCGGAAGCTGTATTTAGTCTTCAATAAGTTTTCTGTTTCTTGCGCGTTGCAGCCAGATGAGAACTCCAACTGTGATAAGCGCCATGGGAGACAAGAGCATAAAGCCGTTGTTCTCATATCCGAAATGATAGAGTCCGGTGGATTCGGCAATAGTTTTTCCCTTGTGACCCAACACCTCATAACCCATCAATTTCCCTGATCCAAGCAATTCCCGGAAGAATGCGACAATGATCAGAATAATGGCATATCCGATTGTATTTCCAATACCATCCAGGATGGATTTCCAGGGGCCATGACCCAGCGCAAACGCTTCGAAACGACCCATAATGATGCAATTTGTGATAATCAAGCCTACAAAGACCGACAATTGTTTGCTCACGTCGTAGGCATAGGCTTTCAAAACCTGGTCTACCAGTATCACCAAAAATGCGACAATCAACAATTGAACGATAATCCGTATACGGTTTGGGATAAGGTTCCTCAACAAGGAAACTATAAGGTTTCCGAAGACCAATACAAACATTACCGCCAATGACATCACGATCGCCGTTTTCAGCTGTACCGTAATCGCCAATGCAGAACAGATACCCAATACCTGTACCGTGATCGGGTTATCGTCATTCAACGGATCGGTTAGTAGCTTCCTGTTCTTTTGAGAGAATAGTGCCTCTTTATCTCCTGCCATAATTAATTGTTTTGAAAGTAGGGTAAATAGTTCTTCAATCGCTCATCGAGCATCTTGTTGACTCCTTCTGAGGTAATTGTTCCTCCAGAGATTCCGTCAACCGCATGCAGATCTTTTGGGTCAGCACCACCTTTTACAGCTGTCACGGATACAAAATTTCCATTTTCATCCAGAATAGTCTTCCCGATGTACTGATCCTCATACCAGGATTGGTTGATCTCTGCTCCAAGACCGGGTGTCTCCCCCGCGTGATCAAATGAAGCCCCAATAATGGTATTCTTGTCTTCTTCCAATGCCACGTAGCCCCAGATCTCTTTCCAAAGTCCGGCGCCCCAAAGCGGCACAACGTAGTATTTCTTCCCTTCCTTCTCAGCTATGTAAAGCGGAAAGGCCTGTTCCTCGGCGGGTTTCTTTGTTTCTTTCATCAGGTCGATGCTGAAAGCGTCTACCTCCGTGTTTTCAGTTCCATCTGCGTTCACCGCTACCTCTTGTTTCACATAATCCGTGAAGAGATTCCCGGCTTCGTCCCGGTCGACATTCACTCCGATGGTTGACAAAATATTCTGCATTTTCTCCTTTCTTACATTCTCTGCCTGCAGCGGTTTCAGCGTGGTCGCTGTAAATGCCAGTGCAGAGGCAACGACGATCACCATGACGACGGCGAAAATAAAGGTGTACAGGTTGCTGTTTCTATCCATGATTTAGGCGTTTACTTTAAGTAATCTCTTCTTTCTTCTTTTAACATTTCCTTCGACCACATAATGATCTATTGTGGGTGCGAAGACGTTCATCAACAGAATGGCCATCATCATCCCTTCAGGAAGTGTTGGGTTGACCACACGGATCAAGATGGCGAACACTCCGATCAGGAATCCGTAGATCCATTTCCCTTTTGTCGTTTGAGCTGCTGTTACAGGATCGGTAGCCATAAAAACCAGTCCGAAGGCAAAGCCTCCTACCAGCAGGTGTTGCCACCATGGGAAATTCAACAGTTCATTTGTCGTGCTTCCAATCGTATTGAAAATCAATCCCATCAGGGCAGCACCCAAAAGACAGGAAATCATAATTCTCCAACTCGCAATTCCCGTGAGCAGCAAAAAGACTGCCCCAATCAAAATCATCAGAACGGAAGTCTCCCCAACAGACCCAGGGATAAAGCCCATGAACATGTCAAAAACACTTGTCTGTGGAACGGTTCCGCCATACAGGGAACCCAAAATCGTTTCTCCCGAAACGCCATCAGCAACCGAGTCAGCGACCCAAACTTCGTTACCTGACATAAACGGTGCATAGGCAAACAGGGCGAATGCTCGTGCAACCAATGCCGGATTCAATATATTCATCCCGGTGCCCCCGAAAGCTTCTTTACCAATGATTACGGCAAAAAATACGGAAACGGCTAACATCCACAGCGGAAAATCAATAGGCATGATAAGCGGGATGAGAAGACCCGTAACCAGGTACCCCTCATTCACCTCATGACCTCGGAACACCGCATAGGCAAATTCGATTCCGAGACCTACACCGTAAGAGACAATTACCATTGGCAGGAACCTGACAGCCCCAAAGGTGAAGTAATCCAAAAAACTATGACCGTCACCCATGTTCTGGTAGCCTACGTTCCAGATTCCAAAAATCATGGCTGGGATCATGGCGATCACGACAGTGATCATCACTCTTTTCAGATCTACCCCGTCTCGAATGTGAGCTCCGGTTTTCGTAGTGTGATTCGGTACGAACAAGAAGGTTTCAAATCCGCTGAATGCGGGTCCGTACTTCTCATACTTGCCTCCCTTATCAAAGTTAGGCTTAATCTTGTCTAATTGATTTCTTAAAAAGTTCATCTAACCTACTTCTTTAATCATTAAGTCTAATCCTTGGCGAATAATGTCTTGAGCCTCAATTTTGGAACTGCTGATAAAATCGATCAGGGCAAAATCTTCAGGTGCCACCTCGTAGATGCCCAAATTCTCCATCTTTTCGATATCTCCGACCATGGTTGCCTTCAATAGCTGCATGGGGTAGATGTCCATCGGAAAAACATTTTCCATTTCCCCGGTGATCACAAACGCTCTCTCTTCGCCATTCAAATTTGTATCCAACTCATACTCTTTGTTGGGAGCCAGCCAGGACAAGAAAGTCCTGCTTACGCTGAATTTGTTATTTCGGGTAAAAGGAACCCAACCGAAGAACGTGTAATAGTCGCCTTCCGGCAGAACTGTTATTGAATCGTGGTAGAACCCAAGAGGATCCTTTCTCTTTAAAGTCGTACCTGTGAGCGGATCACCACTGATTACGCGATTCTTTCCTTCTTTGAGCTTACCTACTATCAGATCATCGATCATTGCTCCGCGGATCACAGAATAGTACTCGGGGTTCTCAACCTGGCTTCCTGACAGCGCAACTACCCGACTCGGGTCGAATTTGCCCGTCAAAAAGAAGCTTCCTATCGAAGCCACATCCTGCGGATGCACGAACCACACTTTCTCACCTGCATTTATCGGATCTACTTTTGCTATTTGAACACCGACGTTACCGGCGGGGTGCTTTCCTGAAACCTTATGCAGAACAACCCCTTTGATGTCATTTAGAAAGGATCCTGCGATTCCCTGGACCGAGAGATGCACTTTCCCTTCGGTTAGTTTCGACAAGGCATCGACTCCTGCCTGAAATTCCTTTTCTCTTCCTTGCAGAGCAAACTCATGGGATGCCGCCAGGGGAGCTGTTGAAACAGCAGAAATGAAGATGGACCTGGGCTGATCGGAAGGATCGGCGATAATATCATAGGGACGCTGTCTTATCATTGGCCAGCATCCGCTTTCCAGCAGCGCTTCTTTCACCTGCGGACCAGCGAGGTTGCCTGGTGTTTTTGCGCCAAAATCCTTAAAGTCGTCTTTGGCGTCAGCCGTGATCTTGACCGAGAGTATGCGCCTTTTGGCTCCCCTCTGAATCTCCTTGATCTCTCCGCTGACCGGAGAAACGAATTTGACCTGATCGTTGGCCTTTTCGTGAAAAACGACGTCTCCCACTTTCACTTTGTCACCCACTTTGACTTCCATCTTCGGAGTGATTCCATGAAAATCGAGTGGATTCAGGGCAAAGACCTTTGAGCGAACAGAGGCACTTAACTGAAGAGCAGCAGCGCCTTTAAGTTTAATGTTCAGGCCCTTCTTGATTCTAATGTCTGTTGACATGTGTTGCGAATTAAATTTCTATTTCCTCAGTTGCCAAAGTGTTCTGAAATCGGAAATATTCATTGTTTCTTAATCGATTGCAAATTTAATAATTAATATTTTATAGATTAGCATTTAGATAACATTTATTTAGATTGATTAAATTGGATTTTAATGATCAATAGCCACTGTTTTCAGGGGTCTTCAAAGCATACCGACACAAGGCCCAGGCTTAGGAAAAAGAATGGCTACGTACTCATCAATTGGAAGTTAATGCTCATTGCTTTGCTCTGCGTGACAGGAATATCTGCCGTGGCACAAAATCCAAACCTGATTGCTCCACCCCCCTACATCAAAACCGTGATTCTCAAACCGGCTGATCCGGAGGCCTACACTCCTATCGTAAAACTCGGAGAAAAATTGATCCTTAGCTTTGATGACATCAGTTCGGAAAGGCGCATCTATTCTTATAAGATCGAACACTGTGACTACAACTGGAAGATCTCCAACCTGGCTTCCACCGAATACATGACCGGTTATGCTTCTGACAGGTTCCGAAACTTCCAAAATTCGTTCAACACCCTTCAGTTCTACACCCATTATGAAATGCATATTCCCAATGAAAACAATCGGATCAAACTCACAGGAAACTACCTGATCAGTGTTTATGACGATTATGGCAATATCCTTTTCACCCGAAGATTCATCTACTATCAGCCGAGAGTAAATGTCGCAGTATCGGCGCATCGAAGCACCAATGCAGCCACCATCAATGAGAGACACAGCATTCAATTTGTGGTCAATCATCAGAACCTGATGCTGAACGATCCCAATCAGGAGATCAAAGTAGACATTTATCAAAACAACGACTGGAACTCGACCATCAAGGGGATCAAACCCAAATACGTCCGCGGAACCCAGCTCTTGTACAACTACGTGGATGAGATTTCCTATTGGGCCGGAAATGAGTTCCTCTATTTTGACACAAAGGAAATCCGCAATGCCACCAACAACATCTACAAAACCCGCCTGGATGACATATTCAACGCCTATCTCTATGCGACGGAGGCGCGCGGCAGCCGACCCTATACCTTCTTTCCCGATATAAACGGAAATTTCGTTTTACGCACCCTGGATGCTCAAGACGTCGCTCTTGAAGGGGACTATTCCCGGGTTCATTTCTCACTTGACTACCCCAACAAAGAAGAACAGGATGACATTTACATCTATGGCAGCTTCAACGATTGGCAAATCAACGAGGAGAACAGAATGAAGTACAATCCGGAATCCGGTTATTATGAGGCCCAGATACTCTTCAAGCAAGGGTTTTACAACTATACTTATGTTTCTGTCGGGGATGACGGCCTGATCAACACCCACAAGGTGGAAGGCTCCTTCTACCAAACCGAAAACGATTATACCGTCATTGTTTACTATCGAAAATTCGGCGATCGGTACGACCAGGTCATCGGGCTGGGAACGGCAAATTCCGAGCGATTGCTGAATTGATATTCCCATTTTTTCTCTTTGCATTTTCTTCAACCGGATTCAATAATCCTGGAATTTTTCTCAGTCAAAACTGATTCTTGATCCATTTTTTTAGCAGAATGTCAATTCTTCATTGAAAACTATTGATCCGAAAAGGAAATCTTAAATCCACTGATATATGTCATCTTTTCAGGTGAATCTTCAGCGTAATTTTGCTCCGTCAAACTGAGATTAACTCTAAAAACGACTATCATGAATATCAGTCACATTGAGCACATCGGAATCGCCGTCAACAGCATCGAAGAATCCAAAAAGTACTACGAAGAGGTATTGGGACTCGAGTGCTACTCGATCGAAGAAGTTGCAGACCAGAAAGTCAAAACTGCCTTCTTTCAGGTTGGAGACACTAAAATAGAACTGCTGGAGAGCACCTCTCCTGATGGGCCCATTGGCAAATTCATCGCCAAAAAAGGTGAAGGCATGCATCATTTGGCTTTTGCCGTCAATAATGCGAGCGAGGCACTGCAGGACGTGGGCGCTAAAGGTGTGCAGCTCATAGACAAGGTATCCAGAAACGGCGCCGAAGGATTGAAGATCGGGTTTTTACATCCCAAATCAACTCACGGCGTACTCACGGAACTTTGCTCCAAAGAATAATCAATCACTGATCATAAATCTACAGGTATGAGTACCATGGTGAATCAACAGAAAATAAACGAGCTCATTGAAAAGAGAGCTAAGGCCCGAATGGGTGGTGGCGAAAAGAGAATTGAATCTCAGCACGCCAAAGGAAAACTGACGGCCAGGGAGCGCATCGAGCTGCTTCTCGACGACGACAGTTTCGAAGAATTTGACATGTTCGTGACCCACAGAACTACAGTCATTTGGACTTGACAAGCAGAAGATACTCTCAGATGGAGTTGTCACCGGACACGGAACCATCGACGGAAGAATCGTCTATGTGTTCTCGCAGGATTTCACCGTATTTGGCGGTTCACTTTCCGAGACCTATGCCCTTAAGATCTGCAAGATCATGGACATGGCCATGAAAGTTGGCGCTCCGGTGATCGGTCTCAACGACAGTGGGGGTGCCCGGATTCAGGAAGGAGTTCGATCTCTCGCGGGATACGCAGAGATCTTTCAACGAAATATCATGGCCTCTGGTGTCATTCCCCAGATATCCTCTATTCTGGGACCTTGTGCCGGGGGCGCCGTGTATTCGCCTGCACTTACTGACTTCACCATCATGACCGACCAGACGAGCTATATGTTTGTGACCGGGCCCAAGGTGGTAGAAACCGTAACGGGAGAGGTCGTAAGTACTGAAGAGCTGGGAGGAGCGCACATACACTCAACAAAATCCGGGGTGTCTCATTTCTTGTCTGATAATGACGAAGAGAATATCCTGCTGTTAGAAAACTCCTGAGTTATTTGCCATCGAACAACCTGGAAGATCCACCGATCATCCATTGTGAGGATCCAATTGATCGGCTCGAGGACGTTTTAAACGAATTCATACCCGAAAACCCCAATTTGCCCTATGACATGGTCAATGTGATTTCAACGATCACCGACCACGGGGAATTTATGGAAGTGCATCGCAATTATGCCCGTAATATCGTGGTAGGTTTCGCGCGATTCAACGGAAGACCCGTGGGTATTGTCGCGAACCAACCAAAATACTATGCGGGGGTTCTCGACATTGAAGCCTCTCGAAAAGCTGCTCGTTTTGTCAGGTTCTGTGATGCATTCAACATCCCGATTGTCACGCTTGTAGACGTTCCGGGTTTCCTTCCGGGAACTGGGCAGGAATATGGAGGAATCATTCTTCACGGGGCCAAACTTCTGTTCGCCTATGGCGAGGCCACGGTACCAAAAGTGACCATTACTTTACGTAAATCGTATGGTGGGGCCCATGACGTAATGAGTTGTAAGCAGCTGCGGGGGGACCTCAACTACGCCTGGCCGACAGCTGAAATAGCGGTCATGGGTGCCAAGGGAGCCGTAGAGGTTCTTGAAGGGCGAAATATCCGTAAGATTGATGACGCTGATGAGAAAAGCGAATACATCAAGGAAAAAGAAGACGAGTACACCCACAGATTTGCCAACCCTTACCAGGCTGCAAAATATGGGTTTATCGACGACGTGATCGAGCCGAGAAACACCCGATTCAGAATCATCAGGGCCCTCGAGCTTCTCGCGAATAAAAAGGAAGTAAATCCTCCTAAGAAACACTCAAACATCCCGTTGTAATGATCGCCTTCATATTTAACATCAGCCGGATCAGCGAAGGGTACCTCATTTTGTTTTCAGGACTTGTGATTGTCTTCAGCGCCCTTTTGCTGCTGTCTATCTTCTTCAAATTCGGTTTACCTTTTCTGTTGTACATCTACAGGATTCTTATCAAGGGGCCCGACAAGAAGATCAGCGACATACAAATCGATTCGGACCGCAAGTTCACCGGGGAAGAGGCCGCCGCGATTGCAGCTGCCATTCATCTTTACCTGAATGAACAACATGACATTGAAAACCCGATACTTACGATCAAACAGGCGAAAAAGTCATATTCTCCCTGGAGCTCTAAGATCTACGGAACACACAATCGCGTGAAATAGTGAAAAAACAAACACATGAAATCGTTTAAATTCAAAATACACAACAATAACTACAGGGTGCATCTCACGTCCCATCAGGACAATGTGATCGATCTTGAAGTGAACGGAACCAAGTACGAAGTCCATCTGGAGCAGGAGGTCAAAAAGACCAAAACTCCAACCCTGGTGCGCTCGGCCTCCAAGCGACCGGTAGAACCGTTGAAAGTAAGTCCCAAAGCCAAGAAGATGAAAGTTCTTGCCCCGATTCCGGGTGTCGTCCTTGAAGTCGATGTCAAAGTCGGTGACTCAGTTAAAAAAGGGGATCGCCTGCTTCTTCTGGAAGCCATGAAAATGGAAAACAATATCGTTGCCGAAAAAGAAGGGACTGTAAGTGCGGTTCATGTCGGCAAGGACCAGAAGGTCCTCGAAAACGAACTCATGATTGAACTGGAATAAATCGCAGAACTCATGAAGAAACTACTTGTTGTTTTCGGGACCCTTGTCCTGCTGTTGCTTTTACAGCCCTTATTAGGCCTGGGAAGCCCTTTTGAATCTGATCAGTTGGCCCTGGCCACTGAATCAGGGACCAGTCTGGCTCAAGAATATGGAGAAACCGTCGATGACGCCTTTGACGGGTTGAGGCAATTCTACGCCTATACAGGATTTTCCAACGCTACCCTGGGTCACATTGTGATGATCATCATAGGAATCATTTTTATTTACCTGGCGATCAAATTTGACTATGAGCCGCTGTTACTCATTCCGATCGGAGCGGGTGTCATACTTGGAAACATTCCTTTTGTGGCGGGCAACCAAACCGGGATCTACGAAAGCGGATCTGTCTTGAATTACCTTTACTTCGGGGTGGTAAAAGGGATCTATCCCCCCTTGATTTTCCTGGGTATAGGAGCCATGACCGACTTCTCGTCCCTGATTGCCAATCCAAAGCTGATGCTCCTTGGAGCTGCGGCTCAAATTGGTGTTTTCGCCACCTTCCTGGGAGCACTCTATCTCGGTTTTCAACTTCCTGAAGCTGGTGCGATTGGAATTATCGGAGGAGCCGACGGACCTACGGCAATATTTCTATCGTCTAAACTGGCCAATGGGGTCAACATCCTGGCTGACGGTACAACTGTGAAAAACCTGATCGGGCCCATAGCAATCGCAGCCTATTCATACATGGCGCTTGTTCCTGTAATTCAACCGCCCCTGATGAGATTGCTGACCAGCAAAAAAGAGCGCCTGATCCGTATGAAACCTCCAAGAGCTGTCAGCCAAAAGGAGAAAAGGATCTTTCCAGTCGTTGCTCTATTATTGACTACCTTTATTGCACCAAGCGCACTGCCCCTGCTCGGTATGTTGTTCTTTGGAAATTTATTGAAAGAATCGGGTCGAACAGAAAGACTTGCCGATACGGCCAGGACCAAACTGATCGACATCGTGACGATTTTGCTTGGGGTTACAGTAGGTGCCTCAACTCAGGCAGATATCTTTATCACAAAAGACTCGCTCATGATCTTCGGGCTCGGAGCCATCTCATTCGTCATCGCGACGATGGGAGGTTTGCTATTTGCCAAATTCATGAACCTCTTTTTGAAAGGAGAAAATAAACTCAACCCACTCATCGGGGCAGCCGGGGTTTCTGCTGTGCCTGATAGCGCGAGGGTCGTCAACGCAGAAGCGCTGAAATCGGATCCTCACAATTATCTGCTCATGCACGCCATGGCACCTAATGTTTCGGGGGTCATAGGTTCGGCCATTGCAGCAGGTATCATACTGAGTTTTCTCGGATAAGAAATAAACGAACTGAAAAAATATAAAAACGCAATAAGAAAATTTAAAAAGATGAAAATACCTAACATAATGTCTGCGAAAGAGGCCGTCAAATTGATCAATTCAGGCGACCGCGTATTGATCCAGGGAGCCTCAGCGACACCTCAGACACTGGTGAAAGCCATGGTTGACAGAGCCCCTGAGCTCAAAGGAGTTGAAATCGTGCATTTGCACACAGAGGGAGAATGTGGATACATAGCTGAAGAACTCAGAGAGAGCTTCCATACCAACGCCTTCTTCATTGGAGGTAACGTGCGGAAGATGGTAGGTGTGACCGTGGATTACATCCCAATTTTCCTAAGTGACATCCCAAGCCTTTTCCGCCAGGGATACATGGATCTCGATGTTGTTCTGGTCAATGTCTCACCCCCTGACCGACATGGTTTCTGCTCGCTTGGAGTGTCTGTCGACATTGTAGTAGCCGCCATCGAGAAAGGCAAGAAAGTAATCGCACAGGTGAACAACAAAATGCCCAGAACCCTGGGAGATGGGATCGTTCACTTCAATAATTTTGACGCTTGTGTCCTGGTAGATGAAGATCTCCAGGAAATGAAACTGGTCAATCCGACAGAAGCGGAGATTGAGATCGGCAAGAACATTGCAGAAATCATCGAAGACGGATCCACCCTGCAGATGGGAATCGGTGGAATCCCCAATGCTGTTTTGCGCTATCTCAACAACCATAAGAATCTTGGCGTACATACCGAAATGTTCTCAGAAGGCATCGTTGACCTGGTAGAAAAAGGCATCGTCAACGGCTCGCAGAAAATAGTTAACCCGTATAAAATCGTTTCAGGATTCGCCATGGGTACAAGACGCCTCTATGATTTCATGGATGACAATGCGGAGATCGAAATGAGAGACATTGCCTACGTCAATGACACAGCCGTCATTCGTCAGAACCCGAAAGTGACAGCCATCAATTCAGCGATCGAGATCGACATGACCGGCCAGGTTTGTGCAGACTCAATCGGCCTGAGAATGTTCTCGGGCGTTGGAGGACAAATGGACTTCATGAGAGGTGCCGCGCTCTCGAAAGGCGGAAAACCCATCATCGCCATTACCTCGACCACCGGTAAAGGAGTCAGTAAGATAGTGCCCTCCTTAAAACGAGGTGCAGGAGTCGTTACAACCCGGGCGCATGCGCGCTACGTTGCCACAGAGTACGGCGTAGCCGAGTTGTTCGGGAAGAACCTCAAGCAAAGGGCCCACGCCCTCAGAGACATTTCTCATCCGGATCACCGAGAAGAAATTGACAAGGCGATCCACGAAAGATTTGGCAACAGCCTGATTCCGGTGAAATAGAAGTGTCCTGGTAAATTGGAGCGCCCCTGTGAAAGGAGGCTCCACGGAAAAATATTTTTGAATAATTAGTAAGTTATGAACGATAAAGTCAAAGAAAAACGATTGTTCTCGGAGTTTACACCGCCGAGTAAATCCGACTGGATCGAAAAAGCAAAAGTCGATCTTAAAGGCGCAGATTTCAATAAAAAACTGGTCTGGAAAAATTTAAATGATTTCGAAGTCCAGCCCTTCTATACCCTGGAAGAAAGAAAATCCACCTTGCCCGACAGCGGATGGAACGAATCTGAAGTGGTCAATTACCGAAGGATTCTGCGTCATGAGAAAAATAAGAACCAACTTGCCCTCAAGGCTCTGGCCGAAGGAATTACAGGAATCCTGTTTGAAGTAGATTCTGCCGATGCTGTTGAGGACCTAATGCAAGACCTGAACCCGGAAAAAAATACCATTTCCTTTTCCCTGGGCGAACCGGATCTGGCTTTTTGCCAAAGCCTTTCAGATTATTTCAACTCGCACCGTTGCGAGAAAGCTGCAATAAGCGGATACCTCGAAATTCCATCTATAGGAAGATATCTGACTGAAGGTGTGCTGAAAGAATCCACTTTGGATACACTTGCCAATGTTGTGAGAATCTTCTCTGACTACCCAAATCTGAAAACCCTGACAGTTAGCGGAAGGGAGTATCTCGATTCGGGAGCCAATCAGGTTCAGGAGATCGCTTTCACACTCAATTCAGTGGTTCATGTGGTTGAAGAGATGAAGAAACGAGATCTTGACGAAACGATCATCTATCAAAACCTGCATGTGATTCTTGGAATCGGATCCGAGTATTTTGTAGAGATTGCAAAGCTTCGGGCTTTCAACAGCTTGATGCACCTCGTGGCAGAAAAATACGGAGTTGAACATCCGGGTTATGTCTTGATGGCCCGCTCTTCCATATGGACTAAATCCGTAATGGATGCGCATACGAATATGCTCAGGGCAACGACAGAAACCATGTCGGCCCTGCTCGGAAATTCCCAGGCCATTGAAATTGATCCCTATGACAGTGAGATGGGAGCTTCAAAAGACTTTTCTAAAAGAATCGCTGGGAACATTGCAACTATCCTCCGGGAAGAATCCTATTTCGGAAAGGTTCGCAACCCCGTTGACGGTTCGTACTACATCGAACAATTGACCGAGCGGCTCGCAGAAAATGGTCTCCTTCTCTTTAAAGATGTGGAAAAGCTGGGAGGCTTCTTCAAAGGCGTGGAAAGCAACTATATACAAAACAAGATTGCCCTGGTCAGAACAACACGGACCAAGCTTTTGAGTAGACGAAGAAAAGCAAGGGTTGGGGTGAACAAATATCCAAATCTAATGGAGGATCTCAAACCTGAGCTACTTGGCCAGGACGTCGATCAATCCAACCCAAAATTGCTCAAACCGCGCCGCGCCGGACTTGAATTAGAGATGATTCGGTCGAAAACGGAGGCTTTTGTTGCCGAAAGGGGATATCGCCCTGTGGTTGAATTCGCAGGCTTCGGAAACCTTACCATGAGAAAGGCCCGAGCCGGATTTGCTTTTGATTTCTTAGGTGTGGGAGGCTATAAAATGGATGAGGAAAAAGCCTATTCTTCTGCGAAAATCGCGGCGGAGACAAGTGCCTCGTCCTCAAGTGACATCGTAGTGATGTGCAGTTCAGACCAGGATTATTTGGATTCTGCCCTTGAGTTCGTCACCACCTTCCGAGCCATTGACAAGAATAAAGTTCTGATTCTGGCCGGTTGCCCAGAGACCATGATGGAGAAATTGAAAGAATCCGGGCTGGACACATGCATTCACATGCGTTCAGACATCCTGGAAACTCTTGACTTCATTCATAAGAAGATTATCAAAACATCTAAAACCTTGAAGATATGAGACCTGATTTTTCTGATTTGACGCTTCAAACAAATGGGGTCCAAAAAATAGAATCCCAAAAGGAAGAGGACGCCTGGATGACACCAGAGGGAATTCCTGTGAAGCAAAAGTTCTCGAAAGAAGACCTGAAGGAAGCAGAACACCTCGGTTTCACCGCCGGATTGCCCCCATTTACAAGAGGGCCCTACAGCACTATGTACGTAACACGTCCTTGGACCATCCGCCAATACGCAGGGTTTTCAACCGCCGAGGAGTCCAATGCTTTCTACCGCAGAAACCTGGCCGCAGGTCAGAAGGGCCTTTCAGTAGCCTTTGACCTCGCCACTCACCGCGGATATGATTCTGATCACCCGAGAGTTACAGGAGACGTAGGAAAAGCCGGTGTCGCGATTGATTCGGTGCTGGACATGGAAATTCTCTTTGACCAGATTCCACTCGACAAGATGTCTGTCTCGATGACAATGAATGGGGCTGTCCTCCCTATCATGGCCTTTTACATTGCCGCGGCTAAAAAACAAGGGGTCAGCACAGATAAACTGAGCGGAACGATTCAGAATGACATCCTCAAGGAGTTCATGGTTCGAAACACCTATATCTATCCGCCACTTCCTTCAATGAAGATCATTGGCGACATTTTTGAGTACACGACCAAGAACATGCCGAAATTCAATTCGATTTCCATCAGCGGATACCACATGCAGGAGGCCGGTGCGACGGCTGACATTGAGTTGGCCTATACCCTCGCTGACGGATTGGAATACATCCGAACAGGACTCAAGTCAGGATTGAAAATCGACGAGTTTGCACCCCGACTTTCCTTTTTCTGGGCCGTGGGAATGAACCACTTCATGGAGATTGCAAAAATGAGGGCCGCCCGAATGCTATGGGCAAAAATCATCAAGCAGTTCAATCCTGAGAATCCCAAATCGATGGCCTTGCGCACGCACAGTCAGACCTCGGGATGGAGTTTGAGTGAACAGGATCCGTTCAATAACGTGGCCAGAACCTGTATCGAGGCGATGGCAGCCGGACTTGGAGGCACCCAATCTCTGCACACCAACGCCCTTGACGAAGCCATTGCGCTTCCGACAGACTTCTCGGCACGAATCGCGAGAAACACACAGATCTATATCCAGGAGGAGACAAGAATCACACGAGCCGTAGATCCTTGGGCGGGCTCTTATTATGTCGAATACCTGACCCAGGAGATCGCCAAAAAAGCCTGGAAGCTCATCGAAGAAGTAGAAGAGCTTGGAGGAATGGCGAAGGCTATAGAAACGGGTGTGCCGAAGATGCGTATTGAAGAGGCCTCAGCCAAGAAACAGGCCCGACTCGATTCCGGACAGGACATCCTGGTCGGTGTAAACAAGTATCAAACCGATGAGCCCTCTGACATCGAGATTCTTGAGGTTGACAATACCTCGGTTAGAGAATCCCAGATTGCTCGTCTGAACAAGTTGAAGGCTGAACGTGACCAGGAGTTGGTCGCTTCAAAGCTAGAAGCTATTGAAGAATGCGCACGAACCGGTACAGGCAACCTGCTTGAGCTGGCCGTTGACGCCGCTGAAAATTTCGCTACCCTGGGAGAGATCTCTGACGCCATGGAAAAAACTTTCGGTCGTCACAAGGCAGATACCCGACTGATCAGTGGAGTTTACAGCAAGGAGGTCAAACAAGACAGAACCTTTGCTGAGGCCCAGGAACTCGCAGACAAATTTGCTGAGACCGAAGGCCGTCGACCACGGGTGATGATTGCGAAAATGGGTCAGGACGGACACGACAGGGGAGCCAAAGTCGTTGCTTCCAGTTTTGCCGATCTCGGTTTCGACGTCGATATGGGCCCTCTCTTCCAAACACCGGAAGAAGTTGCCAAACAAGCCATTGAGAACGATGTGCACTTTATCGGGGCATCGAGCCTTGCGGCAGGCCATAAGACCCTGATACCACAGCTCATCGAGGAGCTTGAAAAACTTGGAAGGTCAGATATCATGGTCTTTGCAGGGGGTGTCATCCCCGCCCAGGATTACGACTATCTGTTTGAACGAAAGGTGGCAGCGGTCTTCGGACCGGGCAGCGTCATTGCCGAATCGGCCATCAAAATCATGAAAATGTACCTGGCGAGCTAGGCTAGGTCTAGAGGCAATTCTTGAATTCAGCGATAATCTTCTCTGCGGCTTTGACCGGAGATATCCTGGATTCAAGAATTTTCTTTTCCAGGTCTTTCAAACTGTTTTCAACTGTTGAGTTTGAATAAAACAGGCGACGCAGCTCTTCATGTATGTTGTTGTACATCCACTGAATCTGTTGTCGCTTTCTGTTGTCTTCAAAATACCCATTTGCATCAACAAGGGTCTTGAATTCCATCATTCTGGTCCAAATCTCGTCGATTCCGCGATTCTCGTAAGAGGAAGCTGTTGTCACTACAGGCGTCCAACCCGATTCCGAGGCCGGAAAAAGGTGTAGGGCATTTGCGTATTGCAGCTTTGCCATCTCGCTCTTTTTTATGTTGTCGCCGTCAGCTTTGTGAATGACCAGCATGTCTGCCATTTCCATGATTCCCTTCTTGATACCCTGCAATTCATCTCCCGCACCCGAAAGCATGAGAAGCAGAAAGAAATCAGTCATTCCGTGCACCGCGGTTTCCGATTGACCTACCCCGACTGTTTCAATGAGAATGACATCGTAACCCGCGGCTTCGCAGAGCAGCATGGTCTCACCCGTTTTGTTGGCCACACCGCCCAGGGTGTCTCCTGAGGCTGAAGGGCGAATATAGGCCTCTTCCATGGTTGTGAGCATTTCCATGCGCGTCTTGTCGCCCAGGATACTGCCTTTGCTGCGCTGACTGCTGGGGTCAATCGACAAAACTGCTACTCTGTGACCATGATCAATAAGATGCTTGCCAAAAGTTTCTATAAATGTGCTTTTACCTACCCCGGGAACCCCTGTAACTCCAATACGAAAGGATTTGCCCGAATGAGGAAGTATTGCCTGAACGATCTCCTTGGCCAGGGATTTATCGCTTTCAAGGTTACTCTCAACGATAGTTATAGCCCTGGACAACACCACCCGATCTCCATTGAGGATCCCTTCGATGTATTGTTCTGCTGTTAACCGTCTCTTTGGTCTGTAAGCTTTCATTCAAGTCTATTTCCGATCTCCGAGGATACGTAAAAGGAAGAGGAACAAGTTGATAAAATCAAGGTAGAGGGTCAGGGCGCCGAGCACTGACATTTTTTCCATGCTCTCCTGATCTGTAAATCCCCTTTTCCCGATCTCTTTCAGTTTCTGTGTGTCATAAGCGGTCAGGCCCACAAAGATCGCCACACCCAGATAGGTAATGATCCAGTACATCATTTCGCTCTTCAGGAAAAAATTGACGATCGAGGCAATAATGATTCCAATCAGTGCCATGAAGGCCATGTTGCCAATGCTCGTCAGATCTTTCTTTGTGGTGTATCCATAAAAGCTCATGGCGGCAAAGGTGCCTGCCGTGACAAAAAAAGTTGTCGATATGGATGACGTGGTATAGACCAGGAAAATCACCGACATCGTGAGGCCGTTCAAGGCTGAGTAGACAAGAAAGGAGGCAATCGCAGTGGTCAAACTCATTTTGCGGATGGCAGCCGTCAGGTATATCACCAACCCAAGTTCCCCCAGGATCAGCCCATAAAACAACAGCTTTGAGCTTGTGATATATCCGATCATTTGAGGGGTAGTTGCAGTGATGTAAGCCACAATACCCGTTATTAAAAGTGCAAGCGCCATCCAGTTGTACACCTTTGTCATATAAAGTGCCTGATAGCTCTTGATCCCGATTTGCTCCCTGGTTTTGGTTGAAATCTGGTTGTCCATACGTATGTTTGTTTTAAAGCCCCAAAGATATTAAAATCGTCATTAGCTCCATTGACTTCTTTTTGTTAATTTGCAGGATATGCACTCAGAATCTACACCCTTTCAAGGGATCAACGGTCACTTGGCACTTTTCATTTGCACCCTGTTTCTTTCGTTTTTCGGGTGGTCTCAGAACCGCATCCCCCCGTTGACCCGAATGGATGCTGAACAGGCTCAAGCAAACTACCAACAATACTGCGCCCTTTGTCATGGAGAGGAGCGAGAAGGTGACGCGGCTGACTACGCACCTTCGCTCAGGTCGGAAAGCCTGATGTCGACCATGCCCCTGAACTTCCTGGCAAGCTCTATAGGTTTTGGAAGACCCGGAACCCCAATGGCGGCTTACCTGGACGAAATGGGAGGACCTTTAAACATGAGGGAGATCTTTACCCTATCTGCATGGCTCAAACAGATCGCAGGGCATGAGCAGATTGAGCTGCCCCTGGATCCCATTGAAGGAGATCTTGAAACCGGTCAGCGCCTTTTTCGCCAAAAATGTGCTCAATGTCATGGAAAAAAAGGTGAAGGCGTCGAAGGGCCGGCTTTAGCCAATCCCGCTTTTTTAGCCTTTGCTACAGATGCTTACATCCACTATGCCATCACGAACGGCAGAGACGAAACAAAGATGAAAGCCTACAAACGAGAGCTCTCTGAGCAGCAGAGAAACGATCTCACCCATTACATACGAAGTCTGGCATCAGGGTGGAGCCCGGAGCCTAAAGAGTTGGCTCCTTATCCCAATCCGGAGAATTATACGCTCAATCCTGACGGAGCACATCCTGAGTTCAAACTGAGAGAAGGACGGTACGTCCCGATGGCCCAGGTCCTGGAAGCGATCAACGAAAAGAAAAGACTGGTCCTTCTAGACACAAGATCTACCTCAGAGTGGCATAACGCTCACATTCCAGGAGCCATACCGATACCCTATTACATCTCGGAAAACGAAGTCGACAAGGATCTTCCCAACGACGGAACCTGGATCATAGCCTATTGCGCCTGTCCGCATGCCGCATCCGACAAGATAATCAACATGCTTCGGAAAAAAGGCTTTAACAATACTGCCGTGATAGACGAAGGTTTCTTTAAATGGCTGGATGCCCGGTATCCCATAACAGCGGGCCAAATGGAGCGCTAGAAGTCTTTCTTTTTCAGCTTGAGTCGCATTCTCCAAACAGGCAGGAGCACCCATAAGAACATAATTGAAATCGACAGCAAAAAGCCGAGACTTGTTCCAAAGAAGGTTTTAAAAACGGCTCCTGTGTATCCCAAGAGGGCCGATATATCTAATTTAAGCAGAATAAGAATCCGTGAAAGGTCAATTGGATTGAACATCGTAGCGAACAAAGCCAAACGATCCAGGGGATATTCATTGAACATAACCAATGAAATGAGAAAAACCCCATCGTAGATCACAGCCATGAAGAGCCACAGTAGGATAGCATAACCGAATCCTTTTATCTTGTTCTCATTCGACAGAGCTATGTTAAAAGCCAATGCCACGAAAATGAAGTTCAATAGACTGCCAACTGCAAGTAAAAGGGAAAAATCAAAAACGGCAGCTGACAAAAAGAGACCGTACATTAAAAAAGGAATACCAAGCCCAAGCGCTAAACTAAGGGTGAGAGAGATCGAAATTCCGAGATACTGACCCATGAAGATCGTGCTTCTCTTGATGGGCTGGGCAAGAAGCAATTCAGTGAATTCCTTGGAATTGTAATAGTACATGACCCCGAAAACCGTAGCGATCAGGGGTGTAAGAACTATGATAATGTTCATAAGGGTAATGACAGCCTTGTTCACATCGTTGTTCAGAAACAGGAGCACAAAACCCAAAACCAGGTAAAAGGCAAAGTAGACATAACTCCACCGACTCCGCATCAGGTCATAAAAGCTGTATTTCAGAATCTTAATCATTGCTCAGTATCTTGCGTTTGTTTTTCTGCTTCATCAGAGCAGCTATCGCATGTTCCAGATCTATTTGTTTCGTCTGTGCCTTGAGGTCATTGGAGCTGCCTTTGAAATAAATCTTCCCATCGAGCAAAAAGACGATTTCATCAGCCATCTCCTCTACAAAGCTCATGATATGCGTGGTAATCAGAATGGTTCGGTTTTTCTCTTTTTCCTGTTGGATGATCTCCTTCAAATGAATCAGGGATACGGGATCAAGACCCGTGGTCGGTTCGTCCAGCACGATAATATCACTGTCAAACATAAAAGTCAACACGATGTTTACCTTTTGTTTGGTTCCCCCGGAAAGGTTGCCGAGCTTCTTGTTCATGTGCTCTTCAAGACTGAAGAGCTCAATCAGTTCCAGGTCATGTGCCTCTTTGGGTCTCAAGTTCTTGACCATTGCCATGAGCTCTCTCACCGTCAGGTTTGAGGGAAAATTGGCGATCTGGGGCAAGTAATTGATATCGTTCCGGTAGGCTGATTTGCCCAAAATGCTCTCCCCTCCTATTTCAACCTGTCCTTTATCAGGAATCACCATTCCGAGAATACTCTTGATCAAAGTGGTCTTTCCCGAACCGTTGGGACCCAGCACGGCAAATATCCCACCTTTTTGAATATTGAGGTCAAGACCGTCGAGAACTGTTAGCTTACCGAAAGATTTTTGAAGGTTTTTGATACTAACCATCCGCTCTGCGCATTAAAGGGTTATTGTCAAGAAGATTATCGGGGGTAAAAACCGGAGACACTTTTTCTGAAAAATTAATGATGTCCACAAACAGGCTTCTCAACAGAATGATGGTTTCCGGAGTGTTGTGAACAATGTACGAAAACAACTTCACGGGTCGGTAGGGCACGTCCCCAATTCCATCCCGGTCGAGATCATAACCCGCGTACTCACTCCAATAATTGCGGTCAAAAGAGTTTGAATTGATTTTGCTGTTATAAGACAGATCCAGGGCGTTGTTTAAAAAGTTGTTCTGAGAGAAGACGTTGTCATAGCAAGCCCCGATAATCTTCACCGCCCACCCATTTCTCAAAAAATCATTGTTCCTGTAATCGATCCGGGTTGAACCGTCGACACTGATCCCAATCGTATTTTGCTCAAAGAGGTTGTCCTCGATATTTGCATCGTAAATCTCCTTGAGCAAAAGCCCATAGGAGGCTGAGCCCCAATTGTGCAAGAACTTGTTGCGGTGCATTTCTACAAATTTGGAAAACATGATGGCTACCCCTGCCCCGTTCTCTCGAAAAACATTGTCATGATAGGCGTTGTGATTCGAAAACATGAAATGAAGCCCATAACGCAGGTTATCATGACTTTTGTTCTGAAAAACCTTGCTGTTCTTGACAAATTCAAAGTAGATTCCATCGCGGAGACCCTGAACGACGTTCGAGCTGATTGTCATATTGGCGCAGTGCCAGAGATGGATGCCGTTACCTGAACTCGCCTGGCTCACTGCCTGACTGCTCACGCGGTTGTTGTGAATCCTGCCATTTCCCGATTTCTCTACCAGTATGCCAAAAAAAACATTCTCCAGGTCATTGTCCTCAAGCTCAAAATCATCCGAACCGTGAATCAAAATACCCGCAAAGTCCTTGGTATAGCTCTGACCCACGTTGACAATAGTCAGTCCTTTCAAACTGAAATTATTTGCACGTATCGAAAGAATCGTACCCTTATTCTCGCCATCAATTACGGCGCCCTTCTCACCCAAAAAATGCAAGGATTTGGAAATCGTTATGTCATATTCCTTGTAGACTCCCTTCCGGACCAAGATCTGATCTCCATCCTGAGCCCGTTCAACGGCTTGCTGAATGGTTTGAACCTCACAACCCTTGCATACTTCGATTTGCCCAGGGTATGCCGAGACAAAAGAAAGAATCAAAAGAAAGAATGGAATGATGCTTCTCATTCAGGGACCTGGTATTTGTTGAGCATTTCCCTCCAGGAGTAGAGATCCCCTCCGTGACTTTTCACGGTGATCTCAGCATCCAAAGGGTTACCAAACGAACTGAGATTGGCGCCCATAGGGCTTTTAATTTCCTGACTTATCAGATAGGTGGCCTGGGTTGCATCAGTCATTTCTCCTGGCTGCGCGTAGTCTGAAACGAGAAGCATAGCCAGGTCTTCCATTCCATTCTCAGAGATGTCATTCAACATGCACTCAACCGCATCAAACTTAAATTGCTTCCCTTTTTTCGTTACGTACTGGGCGGCATGCTGCTGATCTACTATCGTCATCTTGCAAAAGTGACAGGCATCGGTTCCGAAATTAATCGGTTCGGGCTTGACCTCGCAGGAAGAAATCGTAAAAAGCAGGCATATACATCCCAGGGACAAAAAATTTTTCATTTTTCAGTCAGTATTTTATAATAACAATGATCACTTAAGAACACGTTCACTCAGCTCGTTCTGATTCTCTTTGTTGGCAACAAAATATGCGATTAAAGTTAATAACATTCCGACAAACATCATATAGGCACCGGTTCGGGGATAAGAATGCGCAACGAAATTCAGAATGTGCTTTGTTCCCAAGAGCGGCGGCTGGAATCCCATGGGGCTTCCGTCCGGATTCTTGAAGCTCATGATAGCTTTTGGATCCAGGTCATGTCCGTAGTCATATTCCCACAAATAGAAATCGTAGATTCCTGCCGCACCCAGAAGGCTCATGAGCACAAACCAAACGAGGTACCATTTTTTATCGGCTTTGATTCCGATCAGCACCCCAAGTGCGGTCATGATCAAGATGACAACGGGAAATATTTTGAATTCCGGAATACTTTCAGGAATGTATTTCATACCGACGTAGTGGTTCATCAAGTTGATGTTCTTGATATCAAATTCATGTACATCCGTAAATTTATTGATATGGATATTCATGCCCAGTGGAATCGGGTACTGAGGGGCCTCAAGGGTTATATTCCATAAAGGAAAAGCGAAGAGTCCAAGCATGAGCAGGGGCCCTAAGATCATAAGGAGTTTCGATTTTTTCATCTCGGGAGTGGTATTTAATGAAAACGGGCAGTAAATACCCACCCTGCCCGTTTTCAACAACAATTAACTTAACCTCATTACTAAACTATTCTATATCCACCGGATCACCGTCGAGCGTAAATGTAATCGGCACACTCGACCCCTTGGCAGATACCCTGACGTATCCCTGCATCTCCTGGTGAAGTGCTGAACAGAAATCCGTACAGTAGAACGGCCATACTCCTTCCTGCTTGGGCTCCCAGACAAACGTCTCGGTTTGACCCGGCATGATCAAAAGCTCAGAAGTATTCGCCCCAATGATAGACACACCGTGAGGCACATCATAATCTTGTTCAAGGTTCGTGATGTGGAAAAAGACTTTGTCTCCTACCTGAACTCCTTCAATGTTGTCAGGAGCAAAATGCGAACGGATCATCGTCATGTAAATATGAACCTCGTTCCCGTCTCGAACGACTTTGGCTTCGGCTTCGCTCTTAACCGCATGCGGATGCTCATTTTCTTCCAGCTTAAAGATCTTCCTGGAGTTCTTTGCCACGATATCTGCTGCAATACCTGCTGCGTAATGGGGCTCACCAACAGTTGGAAAGTCGAGGAGCAATTCCATTTTCTCACCCGTGATGTCATAAAGCTGAGCAGACTGTGTTACTTCAGGCCCGGTTGGAAGGTATCGGTCCTTTGTTATTTTGTTCATCGCAAGGACGTACTTTCCAAAAGGTTTTCTTGAGTTTCCGCCAGGTATCATGAGGTGACCCACTGAATAATAGGTAGGTTTCCTGTCCAGGACTTCCCAGGTTCCGAGTTTCCATTTAACCACCTCAGACGAGATGAAAAAGGTCGTATAGGCATTTCCTTTACCGTCAAATTCAGTGTGAAGGGGTCCGAGACCGGGTTGCTTCACAGCACCGGCGAGCGTTGCCTCATAAGACAGGATTGGAATCCCATAGGCATCTCCGTCGAAGTTTTTATCCTCAATCGCTTTGAGCATTTTACTGAAGGAATGAACCGTCAGCTCTGCAGCGAGTTTACCGCTACCTACGATGTATTCCCCACTTGGATCCACGTCGCAACCGTGAGGTGACTTTGGAGTAGGCATGAAATAAATGGCACCGGGCACTTCGGTTGGGTCGACGACCAAAACTTCATCTTTCATGGTTGATGTAGCCATATGCGTATCATCGTCGTATACATTGTGTGCATATCTAGCAGGCACCGTCTTACCACCACCGCCATTGACGTACTCTTCAATCTTCTTCCAGTTTACCGCTGCGATAAAATCCTTGTCATTCTGAGAGGCATTGACTTCGAGCAAAGAATTCGCTTCTTCCGTGTTATAGGTAGAAAAGAAGAACCAGCCGTGAGAGTCTCCTCTACCAGGATGTGACAGGTCATAATCGAAACCCGGCATCATGATCTGGAATTTGAGATCCATTCTTCCATCTTCCGGGTTGACCGAAATGAACGAAAGGGCTCCCTTGAAATTGCCTTTGTATTCTTCGATAGGCATGTCACGTTGCGGGAAAGGTACGCTGAAGCGCGTTCCTGCAACTACGTATTCGGTATTCTCAGTGACAAAGGCCGAACTGTGGTTACCGGCTGAGTTTGGCACCTCGATGATCTCTGTTGTCTCGAAAGTTGTCAAGTCAATTCGGGCAATTCTCGGGGTATTGTTCCCATTGATGAACACCCAGCGCCCATCGAGTTCACCCGCCGTTTGAGAAATATCAGGGTGATGCGAATCATCCCAGGGAATGAATCCGTGAGACGTATTGAGCATGGGTTTGGTCTCTTCGTTGAAACCCCATGCCTTTTCTGCGTCAACAGAAAACACAGGAATCACCTTGAAAAGTCGTCCGGAAGGCAAACCGTAGACGGCGAGCTGTCCACTGAAACCACCCGAAACAAAAGCATAGAACTCGTCGTGCTCGCCAGGAGCGACATAAACTCTCTCGGCTGCATTTCCTGACAAGGCCCCCTGACCGGAGGACTTTCCTGAATTCATGTCCCCGCAAGACTGCGTCCAAAAGGCCAGTACAGCAAAGGCGGAAAGGTATTTGAAAAATGTTTTCATAATTGTGCTTTTTTAAATAGGTATAGTTGAGATCTTATTAATTCTTGGTTTCTTCTAATTCTTGGTTTCTTCTAATTTTTGGTTCTGAAATATTCGAGAATGGACCGCGCTTCCTCTTCGGATAAATTCTGATTGGCCATGGGTGCTCCGTTGTACTCGACGAGAAGTTTTTTCGCGATAGGATCCTTTTGGACCATTTCCTCCGGATTCAGAATCATATTCATGATCCATTCAGGAGACCTTCTTTCTGTGACACCTTTCAAACCTGGCCCTATATGACGTTTGCTAATCTTGTGACAGGCCGTACATTTGGCCTTAAATTCGGTCTCGCCTGCAGCCGCCAGATCGGCATCAATCTCTCCCAAACTCACCGAACTGATAGGCCCTACCCCTTTATTTGACATCGGATCAGCATCAACAGCCTCTTTCGGAATTTCTTCGTTTGCCGTTTCAGACACTGCCCCTTCAGACTTTTTATCCCCACAGGCCGACCAGGCTATTAGAAGTGAGAGAATAATGATCAGTTTCAATTTCATTTATATCAATTTATGGTTCAACAGTTTTTATTCGAGAATATTTAATTGGTTCTTAGGAGAATTTATTCGGCGGGTACAAGCACATCGTCGATTACATGAATCCATCCATTGCTTACGGATACCGTTTTCAAAACCTTGGTTCCTCCGACGAATATATCGCCCCCTTTGTCTTCAACCACGAGGTACTTTCCCGACGCCATGTAAAGCTTTCTTCCTTTTCTCGCTTCTTTTTTCAACTGTTTGATCGGGTAGTTTGCTGGAGCGACATGATTTGTGAGAATGTAGGCCAACTTGCTTTTGTTCTCGGGTTGCACGAGTGTCTCAACAGTTCCCTCAGGGAGCTTTGCAAAAGCCGAATTGAGCGGTGCGAAGATGGTAAGTGGACCAGCATTCACAACAGCATCCTCAACCCCTGCGGCTTCAATGGCGGCGACAAGGGTCGAGAAGTCGTCCAGGGATTTTGCCACCTGAAGTGCGTTGGCATCTGAAACATTGTCTTCAACAGCAGCTTGTCCCTGATGTTCGTGCAGATTCAGTTGCAGCCTCAGGAGCTGAAACTCCCTGATCTGATTTGACTTCTTTTTTACAGGACACCAGGATCAGGATCATGAAACTGGCGAGGATAAAAATTTGCTTTTTCATTCTGAAAAAATTAGGTTAGTTTCGTTTCTAAGATTCGGTTTAAGCAAAATTATGTAACCCAGGTTACGAAAAACATGATATTTATCATTTAAAAGACCTTTTTGTCTTTTATTGGTGTAATGTACATATTTTCTTTTAACTAACAATTAAACTCCATGCTCAGCAATCAAAGCAAATATGCCATACGCGGAGTTCTCTATCTGGCTATGAATGCCGACAAACAGAATAAGCTGGGGTCAGCTGCCGTGAGCGAGGAAACGAAGATTCCCGCTCCATTCCTTGCTAAAATCTTTCAAAAACTCAGCCGGGAGCGCTTGATCCTTTCGACCAAAGGACCGAGGGGTGGTTTTTACCTTTCTGAACAAGAACTTCAGAACAGTTTGTTGGATATTATTGAATGCATTGACGGACTTCAGGCGTTCAATACTTGCTTTATTGGACTTCCTAATTGCAGTGATAAGAATCCCTGTTCAATTCATCATGTAGCAGCTCATTGGAGAGATCATTTGATCGCCGAACTCAAATTGAAGTCGATAGGCGAAATGGCGGAGAGTGCCAGATCAGGCGATTTCCGGATTTTCTAAAATAAATCGTATCTTTGTAGACTATTAAACTGGTTTTTTCCGGCTATGATTCAGCAAGTTACAAAAGGCATAAAAATTTCAATCACCACGAATTATGAGGGCGATCGCTATCAGAATTCGAAGGTGTACTATGTCTTCAGTTACAGCATCACTATTGAAAACCAGAGCAGTGACACAGTCCAGTTACTGAACCGACACTGGAACATTCATGACTCTCTGAACAACACAGAGGTTGTTGAAGGAGAGGGTGTTGTGGGTAAAAAGCCCATACTCAAACCCAAAGATACCTACACCTATTCATCCTATTGTTTCCTTCTTTCGCCCATGGGCTCGATGAACGGATTTTATCAAATGATCAATTTTTCTACGTCTGAAAAGTTCGAGGTAAACATCCCGACTTTCCAGCTTATGATTCCGGCTACACTGAATTAAGGATGAAGTCAATCACCAGATTTACCAAAAATCTGCACGGAAATCAATGTCAGAATTGCAAAAGAGAACTTTCCCTGGAAGATAACTTTTGCCCGACATGCGGCCAGGTGAATGACACCCAGCGATTGAGCATCAAACACTATTTATCGGAGTACCTTTCGGGTTTTTTCGAGTTCGACAACCGATTCCTGCGTACGGTGTTTCCACTCCTTATCAAACCAGGTAAGGTCAGCAAAGACTACGTCAATGGCAGGAGGATCTATTACGCAAATCCGTTTCAACTCTATCTTCATATCACCATTTTGTTCTTTTTGACCGTGGGTATTTTTCAGACCCTCGACCGGTTTAAACCCGGAGCGCAGGGAGATTCAGCCGCACTGAACGAGCTGAATAATGAGAATACTGAGAAACTGATCGACTCGATCAAAAAAGAAACGCTGTTGGAAATCCAGAAACCGGAACACGGTATCGATTCGGTCACCTTGACAGGAATAAATGAAGGAATCGAGCAGGTTTCCCAAAATGTCTTTAAGGCCAAGGATAAGGATGAACTCAAAGAAGACAGGAAGCTTCAAATCATTCAACTTGTTGACTCCGTTTTTTCAGATAGCACCTTATTGACCGTTTTCAAAAATGAGAACAGTACGGCTGCTGAAAAGGATTCGGTGGCTGGATTCATCATGGAAATCGTGGATAGAAGATCAGCCGAGCTTTTGGCTCCCGGCGAGGATCTGGTCATATCTGACTGGACAGAGATATCCCAGGAATGGCAAAAACACAGTAACAAGATCCCCCTGAACCGTCAGGCAGCCAATCGGATTGAAGAAATTTTGAGTGAAGCAGGTTCGGATTACGAAATCCCATCACGATTCGTCAACAGGGATGATTTAGATCTTCCCAAGAACGGTTTCGGGCGAATCCTTAAAAGGGTTCGTGCCTTCATGGATTACGATAAGGCGCACCCGGATGCGAAGGTCCTTCAAGCACTGGATGACCTTCGAGCAGAGCACAGCTATTGGAACGTTTTCTATTACAACAAGGCACGTGACCTGAACGAAGCCTTGGATGATCCGGATTATTTGAATGTTTTGTTGGACCGGGTACTTTCAAGAGTTTCGGTTGCCTTGTTTTTTCTCTTGCCGGTTTTTACCCTGATCGTCTCCCTGCTTTACATACGGCACAAGTACAACTATACCGAAAACCTGGTTTTCGTCTTTCACGTGCAAACCGTCTTCTTTCTGATGCTTTTGATATTCATGACCATTGGTCGATTCTCGAATAGTGGATGGACCACCCCGATCTTCCTGTTGCTCTTCCTGTTTTACCTCTACAAGGCGATGAGAAGTTTCTATGAGCAGGGCCGATTCAAGACGATCGTGAAATTCATAATGCTGAATTCCTCATTCATGATTCTGGCCGTAATAGGGGCTGTGATTGTATCCTTCCTCGCTTTTTTGAGCTAAACTGGGAGAGATACCGACTCATACTGAAATCCGGCTGTTTCTTGTCTTACAAACTGGGTTATGCTGACCGTGCCCACCTGCTTGCGTTTGAGGACGACTCCAACATTATCATCTCCCTGGCCCGCGGTTTTATGAAAATCGAGGATACTCAGTGGGCTGAAATCACCTTGCCGCTTCCAGTCTTCAAACCAATGCTTCCTTGTATCCCGCATTTCAGGGTCGAACAAGGTCGAAGAAGACCAAATATGCGCCGCTATTGGCAAACGTTTGCGATGCTTCTGCGATCCGTCCCAGACAAATTCACCAAGCGTCAATTCATCCTTCCAATCAACAATTACGAGAGTAAAAGGTTCGATGTCTTTGAGATCTACCGATTCCAGAGCGGATGATAGGTCCTTTGCGGCCAAAAGCTCAGTTACGATAAGTCCACGACTCTTTCGATAGGGCATTTTTCGAACGTGGTTTTCGAATCCTCCATTGAGCAGGCAAAGCAGTCGGCTGTCATAGCTGCTTCCGATCCAGGTTCCACCTGCTTCCTCATCCCTGGGATAGAGCAAATCAACCCCTTGTTCAACGTGAATTTCAGGTGGGGAAGCAGGGGCTCTTTTGTAGGATACGTCTCGGTTGGAAGTCAATACAAAATTCTTGTTTCCGAGAGGAACGAAGGTAACGGTGCACATATGAAAATTGACAAAAATGAAACTTCGAAGGGTCTAAGTTACAAACTAAACATTTAGCCCGCTTGCTAGACGAACAATCTTACAATATTCGTACATTTGTCGTCACTAAAACCAAAGTAAAACTATAAAATTTCTATCGATGTCAAACGGATTTTTCAAGGTGCCCAAAGCGGTTAATGAACCGGTCAGAGCATACGCTCCGGGAACCCAGGAACACAAGGACCTGATCGCCACTTATAATAAAATGTTCAATGAAAAAGTAGACGTGCCGATCTACATTGGTTCGGAAGAGATCCGGACCGGAAATACGACTGACATCAATCCCCCGCACGATCACAAGCACAGCGTGGGAAAATACCACAAAGCAGAAAGAGAACACATCGAGCTCGCCGTTGAAAAAGCAGCAGAGGCAAGAGTGAAATGGGCCAAGACAAGTTGGGAAGACAGGGCGGCCATCTTCTTGAAAGCAGCTGATCTTCTGGCTGGCCCTTTCCGTTACAGAATGAATGCCGCCACCATGATTGCCCAGTCGAAAAACGTGATGCAGGCTGAAATTGATTCGGCCTGTGAATTGATCGATTTCCTTCGATTCAACGTGGAATTCATGACGGATATCTATACGAATCAGCCCGAATCCTCTGCAGGCATGTGGAACCGAATGCAATACAGGCCTCTCGAAGGATTCGTCTATGCGATCACTCCTTTCAACTTCACCGCCATTGCAGGAAACCTTCCTGCCTCACCTGCCATGATGGGCAACGTAGTGATTTGGAAGCCTGCGCGCTCTCAGGTGTATTCGGCTCATGTGATCATGGAGCTCTTCAAAGCTGCCGGTCTTCCGGATGGTGTAATCAACATGGTCACCGGAAGTTCTTCGACAATCACGGACGTAATGCTCAACCACAAAGATTTCGCAGGTGTTCACTTTACCGGATCAACACCCGTCTTTGACAGTTTCTGGGAGACCATCGGCAAGAACGTGAATCACTATCGATCCTACCCGCGCATCGTTGGTGAAACAGGAGGAAAAGACTTTATCTGGGCCCATCCTTCTGCGGATGCCCAGGAGGTTGCCACAGCTATTTCAAGAGGGGCCTTTGAATACCAGGGTCAAAAATGCTCAGCTGCTTCGAGAGCCTACCTACCCAAGAGTTTGTGGAATGACATCGAGAAATCTGTAATCAAGGACGTCAAATCCTTTAAAATGGGAAGTCCGGGTGACAGCAGCAATTTCATTAATGCCGTAATCGACGACCGGGCATTTAAAAAATTATCAGGCTATCTCGACCAGGCCAAAAAGGATTCGGATGCCGAGATCATTGTTGGTGGCGGCTATGACGATTCAGTGGGTTATTTCATTGAACCTACAGTGATCGTGACCACGAATCCGAAATACGAGACCATGTGCACCGAGCTATTTGGGCCGATCATTACCATCTATGTTTATGAAGATGAACAGTGGGAAGAAGTACTCGACCTGGTAGATCAAACAGGCGAATACGCTTTGACAGGTGCCATTTTCAGCGGAGATCGCTACGTGATCGCCACTGCGACAGACAAACTCGAAAATGCGGCAGGTAACTTCTACATCAATGACAAGCCAACAGGCGCGGTCGTAGGTCAGCAGCCTTTCGGAGGAGCCAGGGGCTCAGGAACCAACGACAAGGCCGGATCCGTTTGGAACCTGCTCCGATGGGTGTCAAACCGTACCATCAAGGAAACATTTGTTCCACCCAAGGATTATCGATATCCTTTCCTGGGAGAATAGTAGATTCCTCAAACATATTCCAGATAAAAAAAGAGGGGGCTCAGGCTCCCTCTAAATTTTCTGCCCCGGGGATGAGACCCGTTAATTTTTGCGGGTCGTGAATCAGAATCGGAATATGCTGCGCACAGATGTAGAAATTTGATTCTTTGTAGTAGAACCGCGTCATTGGAATCTCCGACTGATCACGTTGGCATACCAGGCACTTTTTATCTTTTTCCATTTTTGTATCAATATTTATGATTCAAAAATAAAGGACTAAATTGTCTTATTTTATGATCATTGTTAGTTTTCTCTCTTTATAACGGTCAAACAAACTTATCATACAAGGTTAAGACAGTCTTTGAGAATGGCAACAAAGCGAAACACTTCTTCAAAGCTGTTGTACATTGGGGTTGGAGCAACGCGTATCACATCCGGTTCGCGCCAATCCGTGATGATTCCTTTGTCGTGAAGGGCGTGAAAAAGGCTTTTGTCGCTTCCAATCACTCGCACAGATAGTTGGCATCCCCGCTCCGCAGGATCAGATGGGGTAATGATTTCAATTTTATCAGACTGTATCCTCCCGATCAGGAATTCGAGATATCCGGTAAGGAGCTCCGATTTACGCCGCAACTCCTCCATACCAACCTCGTCAAACATCTCCAGGGAGGCCCTGAAAGAAGCTTCGAGAAGTATTGGGCCACAACTCAGCTGCCAGCCTTCTGCCGTCGGGATCGGGACAAAGTTCTCATCCATCAGGAAGCGATTCTCCTTGTCATGCCCCCACCAACCGGCAAATCGGGGAAGGTTTTCATCCTTATGATGGCGCTCGTGAACAAAGGCTCCGGCGATTCCGCCAGGCCCCGAATTCAAATACTTATAGGTACACCAAACGGCAAAATCAACATCCCAGTCATGAAGATTCAAAGGCGCGTTGCCCACGGCATGCGCCAGGTCAAATCCTACAGTGCAACCCTTGGAATGACCTGCTTTTGTGATTCTCTTCATATCGTAGACCTGACCCGTGTAATAATTGAGTCCGCCCATCATGATCAGGGCAATCTCCTCACCTTCTCTCTCAATTGTTTTTACGATGTCTTCCGTTCTGAGCAAGGTCTCCCCGGGTCGAGGTTCCAATTCGAGCAGACTGTCTTCCACGTCAAATCCGTGAAATTCGATCTGTGACTTTACCGCGTATTGATCGGAAGGAAAGGCATTCTTTTCAATTAGAATCTTGCTGCGACCTGGTACGGGCCTATAAAAGGAGACCATCATCAGGTGGAGATTTACCGTCAGGCTGTTCATCAGGATCACTTCCTCCTCTTTTGCTCCAACAATCCTTGACATGGCAGGGGCCAGGCGCTCATGATAAGGAACCCAGGGCTCATCGCCCTCAAAATGCCCTTCCACGGCTCGGGTTTCCCAATCCTTCATGATACGCTCCACCAGTGATCTGGCTGACCGGGGCTGAAGTCCGAGCGAATTCCCACAGAAATAGATACAGTCTTTTCCGTCAGTCGTTTTTGGGTTCAAAAATTGTTTCTTCCTATCCCGAAGTGGATCTTTTCCATCCATTTCCAGGGCAAATTCCAAGGTGTTCGAATATTTCATTTAAGCATTCATGTTTTCTGGGTTGACATTCTTTCTGGGTTGACATTCTTTCTGGGTTCCACTCCAATCAGGCCTCCGGATCAATCGAGAAATTGAAGTCCAGCTTCCTTCTCAGTTCCGCCGGTAGCTGAGGCAGCTCGGACCTCGGGATCAGCAATGTGGATATATGGTGCAGATCGTAGAATATCCTGTGATGATCTGCAGTCGATTTGAGATAGTCATATCCGGAGGAACCTCCTGTTCCGATCTTGCGCCCGAGGGTTCTGAGCACCATCTGGGCATGGCGATTCCGCCAGGTTGTAAAGAGTTCATCCATGTCAATCAGTTTTTGCAGAAAGGTAAAGGGTTGCCTGAGTAGCGGCTCATCCCGATACAGGTTGATCAAAAGGGCACTGATGGTCGCCCGGTGCGAGAATTTGAGTTGTCCCTCTCCGAGCTTGCTGTTGTGCTCCGCCTCATTGAAAATGGAGCTGAAATAAGCATTGGTCTCATTGAGCATTCTTTTTCTTAAAGCTTTTTCCTGGTCTGAAATATAGTCAGCCTTGTCTATTCCCTGGCTCTCCTTTCGGATCATGTTCTGAACCGATTTTTGATACTCTTCGATGAAGTTAAAACCTTCTATCCGAAGAAATGGAATCCGCTCCAGCCATTGCTCAACCAGACTCAGCATGGAATCCCCCGTTTCCAGAGCCTCCAGGATCTTTTGCTCCTCGTTTGAGAATACACCCGAATAGGCACACTGCGTATAGGAAATCCGATTCTCACGCTTCAGGCCCAGCATGACCTCCAACTGTCTGAATTGAAAACTCTGAAACCCCGAAGCGGGCAACAGGTAATGCCGAAAGTCCAGAAAATCGAGGGGAGTCATGGTCTCGAGGATGTCAATTTGATCCACCAGGATCTTCTGAATCTTAACTACCCTGTCGAGGCGGGCAATGGCCGTGCCCAGATCCCGTTCCAGAACGATACCTTCGCTGAAGAGATTCATGACCGATTCCAGGTCGTGCAAGATCTCTTTAAACCACAACTCATAAACCTGGTGGACGATGATAAACAGCATTTCGTCGTGAGCCGGCTCATCGAACTCCCCGCTTCTCAGCTTTTGAGCATTGAGAATCTTGTTCAGTTGTAAGTACTTGTCATAATGTACTGAGGAAAGTTCTTTGTCCATACCTTCGATTATTTTTCAGTTTTGGGGAAAATTTTCCAGACTCTTGCTAATTTAAGGGTTTTCGTCACGCTCTGAAAACAAGAAGGAGACAAATCTTTCGTAAATTCACCTTCGTTTCGTACAACAAACTCATCTTACAGTCATGAAAAAACTATTCAACTATCTGATACAGGGGCTGGTTTATATCGCTCCCCTTGGAATTACCGCTTATCTGGTTTACGCCTCGTTCACCCTGATCGACGGACTGTCTCAAAAGCTGCTCACCCGATTCTTCGACGTTGAAATTCCGGGATTGGGTTTTCTTTCGCTGATCGTGTTTCTGATCTTCGTCGGATTTCTCGGGCGAACCATCATCGCTCGGCCCCTGAAGCGCATCTTCAACGAAATCATCGACCGAATACCCCTACTCAATTTCATCTACTCAGCATTCAATGATCTTTTTTCGGCCTTTGCTGGTAAGGAAAAGAAATTCAATCATCCCGTCATCGTCCGGGTCAACTTGAATTCGGATCTTGAAAAACTCGGTTTTGTGACTGAAGAGAACCTGGATCTGATCGGTGAAACGGATAAAGTAGCGGTCTATTTTCCGCATTCTTACAACTTTTCGGGCGAGATGTTCATCGTTCCTAAAACGCACATTCGCACGCTCGATGTAAACTCCGGGGAGATGATGAAATTCATTGTGTCGGCCGGGCTCGCCGGTTGGGACAAGAATCAGATTGCAGGAAGGTAAACGACCTTCTTTGTTTCAAAGAAATCTTCTTCAAAATAATCCGATAGGGAATATATTTTGGCTTTTTTGAAAGGTCTGAGCTCTTCACGAAGATCACCTCCTTTGAGATAGAGGATGCCATTGGGAAGCGGGTGCCTGTTTTCTTTTGAAAATTTGCCTCGGGTCCATTTTACAAAATCAAACATGTTGGTCACTGCCCTACTGACGACAAAATCGTATTCTCCCTTGACCTTTTCAGCCCGGCCGTGAATAGCCTGCACATTCTCAAGTCCTAATGATTGGGCAACTTCATCGACAACTTTGATCTTTTTGCCAATGGAATCCACCAGAACGAATTCAGTTTCAGGAAACAAGATAGCCAGTGGAATTCCTGGAAACCCACCACCAGTGCCAATGTCCAAAACGCGTGAACCGGGCAGAAAGCTCTGAACTTTGGCTATCCCCAAAGAATGCAGGACATGTCGCGAGTACAAGGCCTCAATGTCTTTCCGGGAGATCACATTGATCTGTTCGTTCCAATGGGTGTACAATGGCCCCAACTGAGAGAGTTGATCCTTCTGGATGCTGGAAAGATTGGGAAAATAACTCTGAATGCGGTCCATTGAACTTTTTTTCGCAAAAATACAACTAATCGCCAATTGGGCAGAAAAGTTTGACCCAAAATGGGCAAAAACTCTTAGCTTTGCAGAGATGCAAATTAGTTAACAAACAAAATAAGAAGATGGAAGGGATTAAGTTCGTAACAAGAGATAAAACCAACTTCATAAGAACCTTAAACAAGCGAGTAAACAACTATTTCAAAGAGAATGACATTCGAAAAACCGGTAATTGGAAACTCTATCTAAAAGCAGTTTTCATGTTCAGTCTCTTCATTGTTCCGCTGATCGTATTGCTTACCGTTTCATTGCCCACCTGGGCCATGATTCTGTTAGTGATCACGATTGGGATCGGAATGGCGGGCGTAGGAATGAATATCATGCATGACGCCAACCACGAGTCTTTCTCGAGCAAGAAATGGGTGAATTCATTGATGGGAAGCAGCATTTATATTCTGGCCGGCAACGTATATAACTGGAAGGTCCAACACAATGTGCTTCACCATACTTACACGAACATACAGGGGCTGGATGAAGACATTGACGCAGGTCGTATCATACGGTTTTCGAAGCATGCGGAATGGATGCAGATACACAAGTTTCAAAAATTCTACTCGATTTTCCTTTATGGTCTGCTGACCATCAACTGGGCAATCACGACGGATTTCAAGCAGATGCGCAGCTATTTGAAGCGAAAGCTCTCCTACGGAAAGTTCCCAAATCCCGCTAAGGAATGGTCAGTTTTGATCATTACTAAGATTCTCTATTACACGCTTTGGATCGTTGTTCCGATTCTTGTCATGGATATTCCATGGTGGCAGGTGCTGATAGGATTCTTCATTATGCATTACACAGCCGGGATGATCCTCAGTGTTGTCTTCCAACTGGCTCATGTCATGCCGAATACAGAGATGCCACAACCCGACGAAAACGGGGTCATGCAGCATACATGGGCGATTCACCAGCTTTACACCACTTCGAACTTTGCCATTGATAACAAATTTGTCAATTTCTGGACGGGTGGTTTGAATCACCAGGTGGAGCATCATATCTTCCCTCATATTTCTCATGTCCACTACAAGAAAATCTCGGAAATTGTGAGAAATACGGCAAACGAGTTCAATTTACCTTACAACGAATACAAAACCATGTTCGGGGCGCTTGCAGATCATTTCAGACAACTCGATACTTTGGGCAAACACCCTGAAATCGCTTAGTCTCACCAAAATAAAAATTCAACGAACAATGCCACAAGTAATGTCACAACCACTATCTGACAGAATCAACAATCTGCCTGTGTCACAAACCCTGGCCATGGCAGCCAAAGCAAGGGAACTCAAAGAACAGGGAAAAGATATCATCAGCCTCAGCCTGGGTGAACCCGATTTCAACACGCCCGACTTCATCAAGGATGCCGCTATTCAAGCGATCAATGATAATTACAATTCGTACACCCCGGTAAACGGATATGGAGAGCTTCGTGAAGCCATCTGTCGAAAGTTCAAACGCGACAACAACCTGGACTACAATATCAACCAAATTGTTGTCTCTACGGGAGCCAAACAGTCGATTGCCAATGTGGCTATGGTGCTGCTGAATCCGGGAGACGAGGTGATTCTTCCTGCGCCATACTGGGTAAGCTACTCGGCGATATCTACCCTGGCAGAAGCTACCTATGTTGAAATTCCGACAAGCATTGACACAGACTTCAAGATCACACCGGAGCAACTGGAGGCCGCCATAACCCCAAAGACCAAGATGATCTTTTTCAATTCTCCAAACAACCCCAGCGGAACGGTTTATACCGAAGACGAGTACAGGGCGCTTGCAGAGGTTCTGGAAAGACATCCCGGTATCTATGTCCTTTCAGACGAAATCTACGAGCACATCAACTACGGGGCCCCGAATTTCAGTTTTGCTGCTATCGAAAGTATGTACGACCGAACAATAACTGTAAACGGTGTGGCTAAAGCCTTCGCCATGACCGGCTGGAGAATAGGATACATTGGAGCTGCAGAATGGATTGCAAAGGCCTGCAACAAGATGCAGGGTCAAATTACTTCAGGAGCCAACTGTATTGCGCAGAGGGCAACAATTACAGCACTGGATGCCCCTGTGGAGAAAATCCAGTACATGGTTGATGAGTTTAACAAGCGTAGAGACCTGGTTCTGGAGCTGCTGAGCCATATCAAAGGAATTAAAACGAATGTCGCCCAGGGCGCCTTTTATGTCTTCCCGGACGTTTCCTATTATTTTGGCAAGACCATTGACGGACAGAAAGTAGACAATGCATCGGATTTTGCCATGCTCCTGCTTGAAAAAGCCAATATTGCGACCGTAACCGGAGATGCCTTTGGAGCTCCCAACTGCATACGTATAAGCTATGCGGCCTCTCAGGAAGAGTTGAAGGAAGCCATCAGGAGAATGGCTGAGCTCCTTTCTTAACGATTCTATTTCGACTATTCTACAGAGTGTAAACTATGAGTTTCAGCGTTGGATTTACAAGCAGATGGGCGGATTTCGACCCCAATAATCACATGCGCCACAGCGCTTACACGGATTATGCGGCAGAAGCAAGAGTTCGAATGTTCAATGACTATGGTCTCAACCTCAGCGAATTCAACAAGCTCAATATCGGTCCTATACTTTTTCGCGAGGAAACGAATTTCAGACGGGAGATTCGTCTGAGTGAAGACATTCAGGTAGAGGTTTTTATGAAAGGAATCTCTGAAAATGGGGAGCGCTTCAAATTCTCTCATAAGATCTTTAAAACTGGAGGAATCCTTGCGGCCGAAGTCGAAATCTACGGAGCCTGGCTGGATCTGAAAACCCGTAAATTGACAAAGCCTCCTGAAATTGTTTTACAAGCGCTCAAGGATATTGAACGCACAGAAGACTTCGAAAATATCCCGTTAAACAAAACGTAAATTCGCAATGGCTTATAGATTGTCGAGACTGTAGAAGGCACCTTTGTTGCTCTTCCTGACCATCGACTGCTTGACAACCAAATAAGCAACAGCATTGAGATTTCTCAATTCGCAGATCTGGGGTGAAAGCTTGGATTTCTCATACGCCTTTTCTGTATCCTGGTAAAGGTAGTTCAGATGGTCGAGGGCTTTTTCAAGACGCTCGTCAGATCTTACAATGGCGACCAGGTCACTCATTATATACTGAATGGTTCTCCGGTTGTGCGAGATCAATACCTTCTCCTTGGGCACCATGGTGCCTTCCTCGTCCCACTCCGGAATATCCAGGTATTGCGGAAATTCAATGGAACTTCGGCTTTCGATGATCTCTTCTGCTATTTTGTTGCCAAAAACCAGGGCTTCGAGCAGGGAATTTGAGGCCAATCGATTTGCCCCGTGCAAGCCCGTTCTTGAACATTCTCCGCAGGCGAAAAGATTCTGGACTGAAGAATAGCCTTTCGAATCAACTTCTATCCCCCCCATGAGGTAGTGCATGGCCGGAACCACCGGAATAAACTGGGTTGAAGGGTCGATACCCAGACTAAGACATTTATCGCGAATATTGGGAAAATGCTTTCCAAATTCTTCAGTGTCGAGATGCGTGCAATCCAGAAAAACATGGCTGTCTCCCGATCGAATCAGCTCTGTGTTGATCGCCCTGGCTACAATATCCCTGGGTGCCAGTTCAGCCCGCTCGTCTACATGGAGCATAAAGCGCTCACCTTCCTTATTTCTCAAATAGGCGCCGAAGCCGCGAACGGCTTCAGAGATGAGAAAAGAAGGGCTTTCACCCGGCTGGTAAAGTGAAGTCGGATGGAACTGTATAAACTCCATGTCTTTGATCCTGGCCTTAGCCCGATAGGCCATGGCGATTCCATCCCCGGTCGCTACCAGCGGATTCGTGGTCGCCGCATAAACCTGACCGATACCTCCTGTGGCCAATACCACGGAGTTTGCCAGGTAGGTGTCTATCTTCTCTGTTTTCTGGTTCAGTATGTAGGCCCCAAAACAAGATGTCGTTTGTTGACGCTCTTCTTCCGGGAGATGGTGATCCGTGATCAAATCAATGGCAAAATGGTAAGGCAGGACCTCTATGTTGGGCAGTATTTCAACCTGTTCCAACAAGGTTTTCTCCAATTCAAAACCAGTGATATCCTTATAATGCAGGATGCGATGCGCAGAATGTCCTCCTTCTTTGCCGAGGTCGATTTTCCCTTCGGTTGTCTGGTCAAAATCGGCTCCCCAACTCATCAACTGTCTCATGCACTCGGGGGCCCGTTCTACCACCATGCGCACAACCTCCCTGTCACTGAGATGGTCTCCGGCAACCATGGTATCTTCTATGTGATCCTCAAAAGAATCCAGCTGATCCCAAACGGCGGCAATCCCGCCCTGAGCGTATTTCGTATTGGATTCGCTCTCTTCAGCCTTAGTGGCGACAATGACCTTTTTTTTCGGCAATGCGCGAGCTGTTTTTATCGCCACTGTGAGTCCTGCCACACCTGAACCCAGGACCAGTATGTCAGATTGAATTACGGCCATCTACCTCGAGGAAATTTCCAGCATGCGCTCAATGGGAATCAATGCCTTTTTCTGAATGTCTTCAGGAACATGGATCTCAGGAAGTTCATACTTCATACAGAGATAGAGCTTTTTCATCGTGTTCATTTTCATGTACGGACATTCGCTGCAGGCGCAGGTATTGTCTTCATGGGCCGGTGCCGGGTAAAGCGATTTGCCAGGAACCTCCTTCTGCATTTCATGAAGGATACCTGCCTCAGTGGCTACAATGAACTCCTGAGCCGGGTTGGTTTTGACATAGTTGATCAATCCCGATGTTGAACCGATATACTCCGCAGTTTTCAAAATATGGGCCTCGGATTCCGGGTGTGCGATGATTCGTGCTTTAGGATGCTCTTTATGGGTGTTGATCAACTTATCGATCGAGAAGGCCTCATGCACAATGCACGCTCCTTCCCAAAGCAGCATGTTTCTTCCCGTCACCTTGTTGATATATGCCCCAAGATTCTTGTCAGGCGCAAAGATGATAGGTTGATCCTCTGGAATAGAATCGATGATTTTCGACGCATTTGACGATGTACAGCAAATATCACTGATGGCCTTGACCTCAGCAGAGGTATTCACATAAGTCACAACAAGATGATCTGGATGTTTTTCTTTAAAGGCCTGAAGATCCTCTGCTTCACAAGCCTCTGCAAGAGAGCATCCGGCATTCAGATCGGGCAATACCACTTTTTTTGACGGATTGAGAATCTTGGCTGTCTCAGCCATAAAATGCACCCCCGCAAAAACAATCAGATCCGCATCCACCTCTTTGGCTTTATAAGACAGCTGCAAACTGTCTCCTACAAAGTCAGCAATATCCTGTATCGCAGGCTCCTGGTAATAATGAGCCAAAATGACCGCATTTTTCTCTTTTTTCAACTTGACTATCTCGGCTGCATAGTCCATCCCTTCAGGGGTTTCCACCCCGAGAAATCCAACATCGTCAAGTTCTTTTTTGGCCGTTTCCAAATTCATTTCTTTTCACCTTTTCAGTCCAACACAAAAATACGCTTTTTACCTGAATCCGTCAGCGGGCGACACCATGGAAACTCATTTGACCCGCCTACAATTGTTTCAAGAGAGCCAACTTATTGCCCATCTATCAAATTTTCACTATATTCGATTCATTTCGAACTAATTATACCTAAGCCATGAACTCACTGCCCAACCTTGTCGCTATCGTGGCGAGCTTTCTGATTCTTTTTTTTCTCAACTACCTCTTCTACGGTGTTGTTGCGGCCGAATTTTTTGAAAACCATAAGGGGTCTGCAACCGGGGTTCAAAAAGAGCAAGTCGAGATGATCTTCATTTTCCTGGGCACGGTTGTTCAGGCCATTGCCCTTACACTCCTGTACGTGAAATGGTCACAGGGAAATCACGACATCTCTAACGGAGCGCGTTTCGGTGCCCTGGCAGGGATTTTTGCAGGTTTTGGCATGACCCTGATCATGTACGGAACTTCCAACTTGTTTGACATGACAGCGCTTCTTGTAGATGGAATCTGGTACATTTTTCTCTATGGAGTCTGTGGAGCTGTCATTGCTCTTTCTATGAAAAAAGTAAATGCAAGATCAGCTTGAAATCGAACCCCCAATAGAACTACCCCGCATGGAATCCCCCTTTAAAATTTTGATTGTAGAAGATGAAATGATCATTGGAGCGAACATTTCACTTCAGTTGTCGAGACTGGACTATGAGGTCACCGGTATCATCTCAAGGGGCGAGGATGCTCTGAATCACGTCAAGCAGAACCGCCCGGACATGGTTATTATGGATATTCAACTCAAGGGAAACATGGATGGAGTGGAAACGGCCCAGCTCATTCAAAGAGAATTCCCCCTGCCCATTATTTACCTGACGGCCAACACCGATGATGAGTATTTCAAAAGGGCAAAAGCCACCAATCCCAGCGCGTTCATCTCCAAACCCTTTAAAAAACTGGATTTGCAGCATGCCATTGAGCTCACGATTGATCGGATGAGCAAGAACGGAGATAAAAAAAGCTCGGATATCTTATGCGAATCGCCATATGTTCAGAGCGAAAGCATCTTTGTCCGAAAGAACGAAAAAATGATCAAGATTCTCATCAAGGACATCCTCTATTTCGAAGCCGACAGAAACTATTGCAAGGTTCATGCGAAAAACAAGGATTGTCTCCTGGTGATGACTCTTAAGGAAATTGATGAAAAGCTACCGAACGAACACTTTTTGAGAATCCACAGATCATATATTGTGAACCTGTCGCATGTGGATGAGGTTGCCGGAAGTCATGTCGTAATCGGAAAGAAAGCCATACCCATGAGCAAAAACCTGAGAAACGAACTGCTCAATCGACTGCAAACGTTCTAGGCAAAATTGAATTCGATCCTGACCGAAGTTCCATGGTCACTTTTCCGATTCATTGTCGCGTCTAGCTGCTGGACGAGCAGGTCAATCAGTTTGGTACCAAAACCGCTTCGCTTTTCCTTGGTCTGGAGAATCTCGTGGATTCCGACACCGTTGTCAGTGACTTCGAGTCGAATGGTTTTGTCGTTCATCTTACGAAAATAGAGATCAATTCTCCCTTTGCTGTCTTTCGGAAAAGCATGTTTCAAAGAATTGGTTATCAATTCATTCACAATGAGCCCTAACGGAATAGCCGTATCTACATCCAGTTCAATCTCTTCCATATTAAAGTCGAATTCGATCCGGTTCTTCAGGCCGAATGAATCAAGAATATGATCGCTCAACTCAAGAAAGTAATCCCTCATCTCAATGGCGGAAAGATTTTTACCCTGGTAGAGCTTTTGATGGATCATGCTCATCGAGTAAACGCGATTCTGACTTTCGTGAATCGCCTCGACGACTTTCGGGTCCTGCATCTCTGCAGACTGAAGGTCCAACAGACTCGACACTATACCCAGGTTGTTCTTGACCCTGTGATGAATCTCCTTCAAAAGAAATTCCTTTTCCAGGTTCTGCTCCAGCAGGAGGGCATTCTTCTTTCGGTTGTTGTTGTAGGTGATGTAAAGTAAAACCAGTAAAAGGGTCAGCAATCCCGTAACCACCGAGATCATAGTCTGACTCGACTTCTGTTTTTTGAGTTGCTGCTCCTGATCGAGTATGGTGTTGTCTCTTTTAGTCACCTCGAATTGGGTTTGAACTGAGGATATCTTTTTTTCGGCTTCTTCGGTAAACAACTCATCCTTCAAACGATCATATTCCGAAAAGGCATCGAGGGCTTCCTTATAGCTGTGGGTTCCTGCGTATGCTCTCGCGAGACCCTCATAGAGTTGACTCAAAAAGAATTTATCTCCAAATTCAGGAGTCGCAGCTTCAAGGCTACTTTTGAAACTTTCAATGGCCGAGGCGAACTTTCCCTGAAGATTTTGCATACGGCCCAGTGAAAGATATGATCTCATGAGCAAAAAATCATTGTCGATTCGCTGAGCCCATTCCACGGCTTGTTCGCCCGCCAATCTGGCCTTTTCAAATTCACCCAATTCCGCATGGAGATCAATCAGGGAGATATACGTGTCGCTCAAGTTGTTATAAAACCCGTAGCGATCACCCATAGCAATGCTGTGATTGAAAAAGTTCAGGGCTTCATCCCACTGCTCCAATCCCCAATAATTATTGGCTACAACATAAAGTGTAAAACAGTAATCCATGTCATTAAGGCCCCGCGATTCGAATAAATCAATGGATCTGAGCCCAAATTCCAGTCCCTCTTCATATCTCTCATGCTTCCAAAACAGATTGCTTAAATCACTGTAGGCAACAGCAATCCCTTTCTTGTCATTCAGGTCTTCCGACAATTTAAGCGCCTCATAGGCCAAATCAGTGGCTCTGTTCAGATCACCTCGCCTCTCGAAGACATATCCCTGCTGGGTAAGAAGGTGTGGGAGGTCTGACATCTTCACCTTTGTCTTGGCATTCTCCAAAACGGCATAGGCAGAATCCAACTCCTCCATCCGCAACAATGCGGCTCCTTCGGTGATCATAAATCGTCCTTCCCATAGACTGTTTGCCGTGTTCCGCGTCATCTGCAATCCCTGTCTGGCAAGGCCCAGCGACTTTTTGAGGTTTCTGGTATGCCAATAATAGGCCAGGTCGTTCAGTATCGAATACTTAATTGAATCAACAGGAACTCTTTCATACGAGGCTTCCAGGGAATCGAGATAGGAAGGCCCAAAGTTGTCTGTGTCGACAAATACTTTCTGGTAAACCGGATCCCGGTCAATATCGACCAACCATGTCGACCTTTCTGAATTTGATTGCTGTGACAACATAGCCATTAACGGTATTGTCAACATCAGGAGGAGAAGAATCTTTGAGGTAGGAAGGTTGATCATGAACAGGCCGATTTTATTCTCTCAGCTGCAGAAAGTTACAAATAATTGATTAAAACCTTTCCGATAAGTAAATACAGGGGTTCGGACAAGAATCCCCACCGTTAGTCCTAGATGCTTATCAAGAAGGAATCTTCTTAACTAGCTTAGTTGTTTTAAAACATATTGATAATCAATTATTTCTGTATGCTGAAAATCATAGCTGCCATATTCACTGTTTTCTTTGTACTTGAATCTTGCAACGATTCACAAAACACGAGCGAACTGGAAAGTCAGGAAAACAGGAACCAAACCGCTTTGATTGCATTTATGGACAAAGCATGGAATGAAAAAGATCTCGCAGCTATTGACACCTACTTCTCAGAAGGCATAGTTCGCAAGGTCAACGGCGTCAATCTCGCCTCAAGCAAAAATGAGCTCACTGCGAATTTACAGGTTTATTTTACAGGATTTCCTGACCTCAAGATTGAACTGGACCATATGATTTCTGATGGAAATGAGACCTACATGAGTTGGACAATAACAGGTTCAAATACAGGGGTTTTTGGTGAACTTCCCCCAACGGGAAAAAGAATAAAGATCAGCGGAATCACACGAATGCTTTTTGACGAACAAGGAAAAATAGAAGTTGAAGAGGCTTATTACAATGAGCTCTCACTTCTTCAACAAATGGGACATACACTCAGCCCTCCGGTTTTGGAATAGACTGGATAGCATATACTCACTGCCAAGAAACAGAAAAACCATATTATTAACCAATAAATACCCAACCATGAAAAAATTAATTCTACTAGCCCTGGCGGGCCTCTTTATAGTTGCATGCCAGGAAAAGCAACCTGTTCGTTTCACAACCTCATCGGCCGAAATATCGTCCTATAAAAAAGGAATCGAAGCCTATGAAAAAGCCGATTGGGCAAGTTGGACCTGCTAATTTTGCAGACGCTGCAAAGATCTATCACAACAATTGGGACACCCCTGCCTCTGCAGCTCAAGTTCAGGAAGGCCATATCAACACGATTTCTAACCTGTCAAGCTATGGTTTTGACAAGGACCAGATGGTCTATGAGCAGGTTCTTGATGATGATGGCGAAACCTGGGTAAACTTCTGGGGACTCTGGAAGGGCACCATGAAAGCCAATGGAAAAACGATCAATATCCCGGTTCATATCTCCGCCCAGTATGTCGATGGAAAAATAGTCCAGGAGTACGGTTTCTGGAACATGTCTGAGTTTGTCGATGAGATGCAGGCCCTCCAGGCTGCAGCCGAAGCTGCTGCTGAAGCCGAAGAAGAGGCGAGTTGAAGTTGAAAAAATCCCTGCTAGTTGCCCTGATACTGGGCATTGCGGCAATCACCTCCTGGGAACTATACTGGCGGTCCAAAGGATACGAACCAGGTTTGGAGGATACAAAAGAATTATGGGCAGTTCAACGATCCCGACTTGACGAAGCTGATAACAACCAGGTCGTCTTGTTGGGTGATTCGAGAATGCTGTTTGACATTCAACTGGATCCATGGGAAAAAGAGACCGGAATCCGACCCATTCAGTTGGCTTCAGCCGGCACAACTCCTTTGCCCGCCTTTCATGATATGGTTGAGAATACAGAGTTTTCAGGAACAGCGATTGTCTCTGTGCATCCGATAATCTTTTTTTTCTCTACAAACGAAACCGACTTTCTTTGGAATCGGATCAAATCGAGAATTGATCACTTCTACAACCGGACTTATGCTCAGAGGCTCAATCATATCCTCGATATTCCCCTTCAAAAAAGCTTTACCTTTTTGAGAGCCGATGACGAAGACTGGACGGACGACCTCGATCTCAAAACTCTTTTGAGTACTATTCGTATTGGAGAAAGAGCCATATGGGGTTATCCTCCTTTTTACAGATTCCAGGACATTGCCATTGACCGAAATGTAAAAATGTTTGATAAGGTCGTGAAAGATACTGCTTTTGCAAATTCGATCATAAAGGCCTGGACGTATCAAGGTCCCGAACCCATGCCTCCTCCAGACAAAGCCGGAACCACAGCTTATTTTCTCAAAGATCTTGAAAAGTTCAAAGCCAGGGGTGGAAAAGTGATCCTCATTCGTTTTCCGTCAAGCGGTGGATTGCTTCAATTTGAAAATGAAGCCTTTGCCCGCGAGAACTATTGGGAGGAGATTGTCCAGACGGCTGATGTTCCTGCCTACCATTTCGAGGATTACGAACAACTCAGTCAGTTTCATTGCCCGGAGTGGTCTCACCTTTCGGCGGAAGATGCATCGACCTTTACAACCGAACTCGCCAGAATTCTGATCAAGGATCAGGCAATCAACAACTAAACCCTCTCCTATGCTTTTCAATTCGTTGAGTTTCGTTCTTTTTCTGACGATAGTTCTGATTCTCTACTATGCCCCTCTTTTGAGCTGGACCAATAAAAAGAGAATGCTATTGCTTTCTAGCTACGTTTTTTACGGGATGTGGAACCCTCCTCTTATCATTCTTCTATGGATATCCACGATGGTTGACTGGACGGCAGGCAACCAGCTGACAAAAGAAGAAAGACCAGCAGTTCGGAAAATGTGGCTCCTTCTGAGCATGTTTGTGAACCTGGGCTTTCTGGCTTTCTTCAAATACGGGGATTTTCTGCTCGAAAACTTCATTGGCCTTGCCAATGCGGCCGGATTCGAATACCAGCCTTATCAGATGGACATCATTCTTCCCATGGGAATTTCCTTTTACACCTTTCAGACGATGTCGTATACCATTGACCTTTACCATAAAAAGATCAAGCCTGCACGGACCTTCCTTGACTTCGCCCTTTACGTCACCTTTTTCCCACAGCTAGTCGCGGGCCCGATTGTTCGTGCGAAAGACCTGATCACCCAGTTTTATGAGCCAAAAAGTGCATCACAGAAACAGTTCATATGGGGCCTGTTCCTGTTAACACTGGGTTTGTTCCAAAAAGTTGTCCTCGCCGATGTATTGCTGTCGGGAACCTCTGACGCCGTTTTTTCCCCGGGCCAAACCCTCAGTTTCCTGGATGCCTGGACCGGTACATTGGCCTTCTCCGGACAGATCTTTTTTGACTTCGCCGGATACTCAACCTGCGCCATCGGAATCGCACTGATGCTCGGCATCATACTGCCGGACAACTTCATGTACCCTTATGCCTCGCTCGGATTCTCAGATCTCTGGAAGAGATGGCACATTTCCTTATCCTCCTGGCTTAAGGATTACCTCTACATCCCACTGGGCGGAAACCGTCATGGTATTACGCGAATGTATGCAGCGCTTATGATCACTATGCTGCTAGGTGGATTGTGGCACGGTGCGGCCTGGACCTTTATCGTGTGGGGTGGGTTGCACGGGATCTATTTGATCCTGGAACGCCTTCAAAAACAATACCTGCCTTTCAAAATCACCAAGTGGAACGGGATTTTCCTGGCCTTCATTACGTTCACCTGCGTCAATATCACCTGGGTCTTTTTCAGGGCCAGGGAGTTTGAAACCGCCTGGAGCATGATTCAATCCATGTTTTTCCTGAATCCCGAAGGAGCAAAGATATTGCCCACCTTCCAGATCATCCAGGTATTGACCCTCATTGCCCTGCTTTTCCTTACCCACTGGGGTATGCGTAATACGAATGTAAAAGAAGTTGCATCAAAAATGTCTCCGACACTTTTGGGAGTTGGCTGGGCCGCCATGATCTTTTTGATTCTGATCGCCCAGGGGACCGGGGAGCAGTTCATCTATTTCCAATTTTGATTTACAAAACAACCATTCGGATTGAATCACATTATCCATCTATGCCAGACGAATTAAAATCAAGTTGCGTTGAGCCCATCTGGCCTCAAGAGGTTTGATCCTGGTGATTATTTTGATATCTTCGGGCGAATTAATCTTGAAAAATAACAATCTAATGTTAAGACGAATTAAAGAATCTATCCGGTTGCCAAAATATTTGCTATTCAATCTACTGCTTTTGGTTTGCACACTGAGTTTTGCCCAGGGAGAAACAGAAATGCAACTCACCGATATCTTCAGCCTCGAATACGTGTCAGATCCTCAGATTTCTCCTGACGGGACCCGTGTGATCTATGTGCGTAATTTTAAGGATATCATGACAGACAAGAACCTGTCAAATCTCTGGATTGTCAACTTTGACGGCAGCAATAACCGGCCTCTGACCACGGGCAATCAAAATGATTCACACCCCAGGTGGTCGCACAAAGGAGACAGGATCATTTTCAAATCCAACAAAGAGGACAACAAGATGAAGTTGTACATGATGTGGATGGACACGCGAGAAACGGTACCTCTGACCAACACTTCAGAGACCCCGCAAAATATAGCCTGGTCGAACGATGATAGGCACCTGGCTTTTAGCATGTTTGTGCCCAGTCCACGCGAGAGTCTTATTAAAATGCCGAATCATCCGGAAGGAGCAGATTGGAATGTTCCTCCGACGTATATTGATCGTCTCAATTACCGCGGTGACGGAGCAGGGTACCTAAGGCAGGGCAACCAGCAGCTTTTCGTGCTTTCCAACCGTGGCGGAACACCTCGTCAGCTCACCTTCTCGGAATTTGATCACGGGGCACCGATCTGGTCTGCTAAGGGTGATCTACTTTACTTCTCGGCCAACTTTCACAAAGATGAGGACCTGGAACCCCTAGATAGTGAAATCCATCAAATCAGAATCTCGGACGGAGAGGTCAAGCCCCTAACCTCCCGTTATGGACCCGATCGAAACCCGGCACTCTCGCCTGACGGATCAAAGATTGCTTACACCGGTTTTGACGACAGGCATCAAGGGTATCAACTCTCTCAACTGTATATAATGAATGTAGACGGAAGTGATTCAAAACTCATCTCGGCTGATTTGGATCGCAGCATCGGCAACATTCAATGGGCCGAAAACGGAAAAGGACTGTATTTCCAGTTCGATGACCGGGGTGACACTAAAATAGGATATATCTCAACCTCAGGAAAAGTCCAAGAGAAAGTGTCGCAATTGGGAGGCCTGTCATTGGGCCGCCCCTACAATGCCGCCCAATTCACGGTTTCAGACAACGACCGAATCGCCTATACGCTGGGAGGTACAGAGCACCCGGCCGATCTGGGGGTGAGTGACGGCAAAAGCACCAAACGCCTGACGGCCCTGAACGACGATCTGTTTTCTTTCAGGAAACTCGGAAAGGTCGAGGAAATCTGGTGGGAGTCTTCCTTTGATCAGCGTAAGATCCAGGGATGGATAGTGACTCCGCCCGATTTTGATCCTTCAAAAAAGTATCCTCTCATCCTTGAAATTCATGGCGGCCCTTTTTCAAGTTACGGGTCGGTATTTTCAGCAGAGATACAGGCCTACGCTGCAGGCGGCTATGTAGTGTTGTACACAAACCCAAGAGGAAGCACCAGCTATGGCGAGGAATTCGGAAACCTGATCCATCACGACTATCCGAACCACGACTATGATGACCTGATGTCAGGCGTTGACGCTGTAATCAAAAAGGGTTATGTGGATGAAGAAAATCTCTTCGTTACCGGAGGAAGCGGAGGAGGTGTTTTAACCGCATGGATCGTAGGAAAAACCGATCGCTTCAAAGCAGCTGTCGTAGCGAAACCCGTAATCAACTGGTACAGTTTTGTACTTTATGCGGATGGAGCAGCTTTCTTTTCCAAGTACTGGTTTGCAAACAAACCCTGGGAGGAGCCCGAGAACTACCTGAAACGCTCTCCTTTGTCTTATGTGGGCAATGTGACAACGCCAACCATGCTCTTGACGGGAGAAGAAGATTTCAGGACTCCTATAGCTGAATCAGAACAATTCTATGCGGCCCTGAAATTGGAAAATGTTGAGACTGCCCTGGTGCGAATTCCGGGTGCCTCACACGGAATAGCGAACCGGCCAAGCAACCTGATTGCTAAAATCGCGAGCATATTGGCATGGTTCGAAAAATACAGGAACCCTGCCGAATAAGAAAAAATTGTATCTTAATGAGCCATTAAGAATCATTAAATCAAAAACTTAGCTATGTACAAACCTTTTAAATTCGCCTTTCTGACACTCAGTCTGGTCTTTTGGATCGGTTGCAAGGAACAAAAGCCGGATCCAAACTATCTGGGCGTGGTCAACATGGAAATTACAGGTCAGAAAGAGGCCCTGCCTCATTTTGAAAAAGGACTTTTGCTCCTGCACAGCTTCGAATACATGGACTCACGAGAAGCCTTTGAAAAAGCAAGTGAGCTGGATCCCAACATGCCCATGGCACAATGGGGAGTGGCTATGACCCACAATCACAGTTTGTGGCACGAGCAAGACTACGAGAGAGGTCTGGAAGCCCTGAAAAACATAGATGATAAAGACCTCGACGAAGTCACAGAACTGGAAAGGGACTTCATTGCTGCTGTCAAGGTTCTTTATCAATCCGATACTCTTAAGAGTAACCGCGACAAGAACTATGCCCGTGAAATGGAAAAACTGAGCAAAAAATATCCAAACAATCATGAGGTTTCGGCATTCTATGCCCTGGCCCTCTTGGGTTCTGTCGAAGAAGGAAGAGACGACAAGATCTACGGACAAGGGGCCGTGATCGCCAAAGGTATACTCGAGGAAAATCCGAACCATCCGGGTGCCTTGCATTATCTGATTCATTCCTATGACGACCCCGGTCATGCCCAGTATGCACTGAGCGCAGCGGATTCCTATGCGGTTGTAGCTCCTGATGCCAGTCATGCTCTGCACATGCCTTCTCATATCTATGTGGCACTCGGCATGTGGGATGAGGTGGTGAGCAGCAACGAGAACAGCTACCAGGCCAGTCTGAACCGCATGGAAAGAAAAGGCCTCGGCAATGATGCCCGGGGGTATCACGCCTACCACTGGCTCGAATACGGCTATCTCCAACAGGGACGAACAGAAGATGCCCGGAAGTTAGTTCAAGATATGGTGGTCTACACGCGGGAAACCCCTTCCAAAAGAGCACGTACCCACCTGGTTTATCTCAAAGGAACCTACCTGGTGGAGACTGAAGACTGGACGGGCGAGATCGCCAATATTCCTGTGGAAATCGATGACCTCAATGTTTCGACCCGATCCCAATACAGGTTCATTGAAGGAATGAAAGCCTATGCAAAAGGAGATATTGAGGGTCTCAATAAGCAAATTTTCGACCTGGAGAAGGATCACCAGAAAGAATCTTATTTGGTTACCTATGACAGTGCTACGTTCTGCTCAGGAGCCAATCGCGATGACACTACTCCTTCCATGTTGACCGAAACCGAAATAACCCTGGAGCAGCTCAAGGCGCTGAAAGCCTGGATGCAAGATGATGCGGAGAATACTGAAACGCACCTCAAGAAATCCATAGAACTTGAGAAAAGCCTGAGTTACAGCTATGGCCCTCCAGTGATCCAGAAACCCACAAATGAACTGTATGCAGATTGGCTCATGACCCAAGACAGGGAGGACGAGGCCAGGATTCAATACGAATATACGTTGAAGCGAGCGCCAAAACGAAGGTTGGCCTCAGAGAGGATTTCCATCGAAGAACAAGCGTGAAATTATGAGTTCGGGGTTCAGTAAAGTACTGCTTATGATGGGCTTCCTTCTCTTGTCAGGAGAACTGAAAGCTCAAAGGCAAGGCTCGAATGAACTGCCCAACATCCTACTCCTGGTAGCTGACGACCTGGCTTATGCCGACCTTGGATGCTATGGTGGAGATATCGAAACACCAAATCTGGACCGGATTGCTGCTCAAGGAGTTCGATTCAGTCGATTCCACACCTCGCCTCTCTGCGCGCCCACGCGCGCCATGCTGCTTTCCGGAAATGACAACCATATCGCAGGTATGGGAGTCCAGGGAGGGCCTTTTGAAGAATTTGGGTATGAAGGTCATCTGTCGGATCGCATTGTGACGATTCCACAAGTCCTTCGGGGCGCGGGCTATCGCACCTATATGGCGGGCAAATGGCACCTGGGGATGGAACCTGAGAACAATCCACACAGGAAGGGGTTCGATCGCTCCTTCGTTTTGCTCCGGGGTGCGGGAAACCATTATGATGACCAGGGGATCTTCGAGGAAACCCCCGTTTCACTTTACACCGAAAACGGCCGGTCCGCAGAATGGCCCAAGGCAAGTTATTCGACGGATCTTTACACTTCGAAACTCATTCAGTACATAGAACAAGATCGTGAAGACGATCGCCCTTTTTTCGCTTTTGCAACATTCACTTCCCCGCACTGGCCCCTCCAGGTAGACAAGAGGTTCTGGAAAAAATATGAAGGTCAATTTGACCAGGGATATGAGGAGCTTAGAAAGAAGCGAATGCAAAGTCTAAAAAAGGCAGGGATGATTCCCAAGGATGCGGTCATGCCCCCCTGGCACCCCAGAGTGAAACCCTGGGACTCACTGAACTCGGAAGAGCAAAAACGTGAATCGCGGAAAATGGAACTCTACGCCGGCATGGTAGACAATCTGGATTATAATATTGGGCGCCTGGTCGATTACCTAAAGGACATCGGGGAATTCGAAAACACCCTCATTGTCTTCATGTCTGACAACGGTGCTGCTGCAGAGGATTTCTATCATAATTCCTATTACGGGCCCTTTATTCAGGCTCATTTCAACGAAGATTACGAGCGTATGGGTGAAGCCGACTCTTTCATTTCCTATGGCCCGCAATGGGCAGAAGCGGGCTCGGCTCCCTTCTCTTATTTCAAAGGCTATACCACAGAAGGAGGCATGATCGCGCCGATGATCATGAGCGGGCCCGGGTTACGACGCAGCAATGAGATTCACCATGGATTTCTGACTCTTATGGACCTGGCCCCCACTTTTTACGAGATCGCCGGAGCGAGATATCCGGATCGTTTCCTCGGGCAGCAAACGTATCCTCTGAAGGGAAAATCCCTGGTTCCATTTTTAAAAGGATCTACGGGACGCGTTCACGATGACAACTACGTCTTCGCCCTCGAGCACCGAAATGCGGCGATGCTTAGAAAAGGGAAATGGAAGATCACCAATACCACACGACCCCTTGACAAGAACAATTTCAAACTCTACGACTTGACAAATGACCTCGGGGAACAAAACGATCTCAAGGAACAGGAGCCTGACGTCTATGCGGACCTGCTCGCAGAATGGGACGCCTATGCTCGTGAGATACAGGTGCAGATTCCGTCACCGGGGTTTGAGTGAATTGAGCACCACACTTTCTAACCTCCTTTTCTTATCTTTACCCGAACTGCAAACCGGGACACAAAACCACTACAATTTTATGGACAGAAGAAAAGCTTTAAAGAATCTGGGACTGCTATCCGGTGGTCTTATCCTGCTCCCATCTTGTGACTTTTCAAAAGAAAATGTGACCAAAGTGATGAACAATCTGCAGGTTACCGAAACCCAGGAATCACTTTTAAAGAGTCTTGTAGCAACTTTTATTCCGGAAACGGAACAGCCCGGGGGTCTGAGCATGAACCTGGATGAATTCATTTGGGTCATGGTTGATGACTGCCTGCCGAAAGATCAACAAGATGTTTTCCTGAAAGGACTCTCCTCGTTTGAACCCACCTACAAGGAGTTTGGCGGTGAATCCTTCCAAAAATCGAATCAGGAACAAAGAGCCTCTGTTCTGAGCCAAATGGTCAGTGAAAACCCCGACAAAGAAGTGCCCGAAGAAGTGATTCGCTTCATTCAGATTTCAAAATCATACGCCGTTCTCGGCTTTATGAGATCAGAATACATTATGACCGAGGTGATGCCCTATACGATGGTTCCCGGGAAGCCACCCGTGTGCAGAACAATAGACCCCAACGGAAAAATTAATATTTATGCCTAACTTCAACATTGACAGCCAGAAGGAGAGAACCTTTGATGCGATTGTGATCGGCTCCGGAATGAGTGGAGGCTGGGCAGCCAAAGAATTTTGTGACAAGGGTCTGAAGACCCTCGTTCTGGAACGCGGACGAGAAGTCAAACACAACCAGGATTACCCTACGACCAATATGAATCCCTGGGAATTCACTCACCGGGGAGCCCTAACAGAAAAATTAAAAGAAGAAAACCCGATTGCTAGTCGTTGCTATGTCTTCCGTGAAGATGCGACTCACTTCGTAGTCAAAGACAAGGAGCATCCCTATGTCCAGGAGAGGCCCTTCGATTGGATACGTGGATACCAGACCGGTGGCAAGTCGCTCCTTTGGGCGAGAAGAACCCAGCGTTGGAGCAACCTCGATTTTGAAGGACCGGCACGAGACGGATTTGCCGTTGATTGGCCGATACGCTACCCGGATCTGGACAAGTGGTACAGTCATGTGGAGCGTTTCGTTGGAATTTCAGGAAACAAGGATGGACTCCCTAATCTTCCGGATGGAGATTTCCTCCCTCCTATTGAGCTGAACTGTATGGAGGCTCATTTTAAAGAGGCTGTGGAGGGCAACTATACGGGTCGCCATGTTATAAGCGGCCGAAGTGCACATATTACTGAGGCACGTGAAATCTTCGCGAAACAGGGCAGAGCGACCTGTCAATCGCGGAACCTGTGTCAGCGAGGTTGCCCCTTTGGAGGATACTTCAGCAGCAATTCGAGCACCCTGCCCTGGGCTGAAAGAACAGGTAACCTGACGATGGTTCATCACGCCGTGGTTGAATCCGTCATTTATGATGAGGAACAGCAAAAAGCGACCGGAGTGCGTGTGATCGACGCGAATACCAAGGAAAGTACAGAATACTTTGCGAAGGTCATCTTCGTCAACGCCAGCACGATGAACACGAACCTGATCCTTTTGAACTCAAGGTCTTCGCGATTCCCTGAAGGGCTGGGCAACGACAACGGACTCCTCGGCAAGTACGTTGCATTTCACAACTACCGCGGGGTGATCTCGGGAGAATACGAAGGCCTGGAAGACAAGGCAATTGGAGTCATGCAGCCCATAAGCTCCTACATGCCGAGGTTCAGAAACCTTTACGAGCAAGAAACCGATTTCCTCAGGGGTTATGCTGCAGAAGTTTCGGCAAACCGTATGGTTGATCTGAACACAGAGGGTTTTGGAACAGAACTGAAGAACAATCTGCTCAACCCAAAATTTGGAAACTGGATAATTCGGGCTCAAATGATGGGGGAAACCATCCCCAAAGAGAGCAACAGGGTATCATTGGATCCGTCAAAAAAAGATGAATGGGGCGTACCACTTCTATCCGTTCACGTGGAATACGACGAAAATGATGAGATGATGGTCAAAGATTTTGAAGAGCAATTCACCGAAATGTATGAGAAAGCCGGTTTTATCAATATCAAAATGGAAGATGACAGGCGTGCTCCCGGATTGGATATCCACGAAATGGGAGGCGTACGCATGGGAAAAGATCCGAATACCTCACTTTTAAATGAATGGAACCAAATGCACGCTTGCAAAAATGTATACGTCACCGATGGAGCCTGCATGACCTCCACCGCGACACAAAATCCCTCTCTGACCTATATGGCTCTTACAGCGAGGGCCTGTGATCACGCCATTCGCGAATCGAAAAAATCATAAATCAACCTAAAACCTATCATTATGAGACTATTTCTACTGACCTTTTGTCTGCTTTCTTTGAACTTTTTCTGGGCCCAAACCCCGGAGGAAAATCTTGAAAAACTCGGAATCGAACTTCCTGCATTCAGTGCGCCTTCTGCCAATTATGTGAAATGGAGACAGGTGGGCAATCTGCTTTATCTTGCGGGTGACGGCTCTGATATGAAAGGTACATTAGGAAAAGATCTTACCGTTGAACAGGGCTACCAGGCGGCCCGAATGACCGGTGTTGATATTCTTTCGACCCTCAAAGCTGCCTGCGGAGACTTGAGCAAAATCAAGCAATTCGTGAAAGTCAAAGGCATGGTGAACTCAACGCCCGACTTCTACGATCAACCCAAAGTAATCAATGGGTTCTCAGATTTGATGGTTGAGGTTTTTGGCGAAAAAGGCAAGCACGCGCGCGCAGCTGTTGGAATGGTCTCCTTGCCCTCGAATATAGCGGTTGAGATCGAGGTAATTGTGGAGCTTGAAGAATAACCATGTCGCGTATTTTCTTACATTAGCTAAAAATACTTTATGAAAAAATTGCTCTTCTTTTTGTGTGTTTTATCCGTGGGTCAGACTCTGTGTCAAAACACCGAAGTGAAATTGGGCGCCGACATATGGCCACCCTTCACGGACGTCCAGGAAAACACATCCATATTGACAGTTTTGGTTCAGGAGGCCCTGTATCGCAGAAACATCAATTCAGACATTGAATTTGACAAGTGGAAGGATGTGATGCGAAAGGTGGATGAAGGTGAACTTGACGGAAGCCCTGCCCTTTGGGAGTCTTCGGAAAGATTGGAAAAATATTATTTTTCAAAACCCTACCTCTACAGCCAGTTGGTCCTGGTCGGCAGAAAGGGAAATGACGTCAGCGCAACCTCTTTCACTGAGTTGGCAGGAAAAAAGATTGGTGTGGTACAGGACTATGCCTACGGAGATTTTGAAGGTCGTGATGAGGTTGAACTCGTCGATGGGAAAGGCAATCAACAGAATTTGGAAAAACTCTTGTCCGAAGATATCGACTATATGCTCGTTGATGCCCTTATCATTCAATACATGCTCAAATACCAGTTAAACGATGTAACGGCCCATTTGGCCATCGGACAGAAGCCGCTGTTGACCAAGTCTTTGCACTTAGGTTTAAGAAAAAATGTTGAAAATGCTGAGTCCATTCTGCAGGAGTTTAATGAAGAAATCGCAGAAATGATCACTGACGGAACATTCAACGAAATCCTTGAACTCAACTGGATACAGGCAGACATTGACGGAGATGGGATTGTCGAGCTGGTTCTCGGTGGGGATTTGGCTGGGTCAACCGCACCCCAGAATATCTATGGACTGATGATGGATGACTCTTACAGACAGAAGAACGGCCCGAAACATTACTATGTAGACGGCAAAATGTACGAGAGCTGGGATGATGTACCAAAAAGTTACAAGCTCGATCTTCCTCAAGACAATATCCCAACGGAAGAAGATGCCAAAGTGAAACTCAAATTCTGATTCAAATCAAATATTTTGATGCGAAAAACCATTTCACAGATCGTAGTTTTTATCGCATTATTCCTGTGTTTTGGGAATGAACAAACCCGGGCCCAGATCGATGAAGATCAGACGGGTGCCTGGTACATGTACTTTTGGGGCGCTCAGGTCAAGGAAGGACCCTGGGGCTTCCAGGGAGACCTCCAATACCGGAACTGGAATCTTATGGGAGACCTGGAACAACTGCTACTTCGCGGGGGTTTGACCTATAAACCTAAAAATGCTTCGATCCTTTTTACATTGGGGTATGCGAACATCACAACAGGAGAATATGACTCTTCGGAAATTGCCAATACTGAAAACAGAGTTTACCAGGAAGCACTTTTCCCGCAAAAAATAGGAGGTATATTCTACCTCAGGCATCGATTCCGTTATGAGCAGAGGTGGGTGGAGGACCAAGACTTCAGAACACGTTATCGGTATAATTTGTTCATCGATGTTCCACTGAACAGTAAAATCATTGACAAAAAAACCTTGTATTTCGCCTTCTACAACGAGTTGTTCATCAATGGTCAGCGCGACATTGGCGATGGTCGAACCGTGGAACTCTTTGATCGCAATCGAACCTACGGGGCCCTGGGTTATGCGATTAAGAAAAACCTAAAGGTTCAACTTGGGGTCATGCGTCAAATCACTGACAATTGGGCCAAAACCCAGATGCAGCTGAGTCTTCACCACATCTGGTAAACGCAAAACAAACGCTATGCATCGACTGAGATATTACTCAATCGCTTTGACTATACTGATCCTCAGCGTGACAGCAGCAACAGGACAGCAAAATAAATCAACCTCTAAGATTCCAGTTATTCTGGACACCGATGCAAACAATGAGATCGATGATCAGCACATTGATTACTACGGTGAACCCCCCTCAAGGTTCCTATATGATATGGCAGCGATTGCCATTGTCAAAAACCCTACCTGGGGAGAAGTGAAAACTTTGAGAGGGATACGCATGGTTGAAGAAAAGTGGACCGTTGACAAGAGTAGTCAGAGAGAAATTCTCCTGTGGGAGAACTTTGACAGAGAGGCTATACTGCAAGACTTTTATACAGCGCTTGACAAATCAAGTAATTGAACAAAAAGACACCTCACATCCTCATGAACCGTGACGTAACATCTGATAGTTTTAAACCCGAACTAACGGTAACTTCACCTGGAAGAATAAACCTCATCGGGGAGCACACGGATTATAATATGGGCTTTGTATTTCCTGCCGCAATCGACAGGCGAATCGATTTCAGAATCAGTAGAAATGGCAGTAGCAGCAATTGCAACGTTTTCAGCGTTGATTTTAAAAAGCTTCTTACATTCAGCCTGGAAGCGGTCAAACCTAGTGGAGAAGAATGGGAAAACTATATTCTGGGTGTCGTTTATGAAATCCAAAAACTCGGCCACGAGCTGCAGGGATTTGATTGCCAGCTTCACAGCAATCTGCCAATTGGCGCAGGAATAAGCTCTTCAGCTGCCATGGAATGCGGACTGGCTTTCGCACTTAACTCGCTTTTTGACCTCGGCATTTCCAAAATGGATATGATTCTACTCTCACAACGTGCCGAGCACAATTTTGTTGGAACCCAATGTGGGATCATGGACCAGTATGCCTCAGTAATGGGCCAACCGAATAAAGCAATTCTTTTGGACTGCAGAAATGTGACCCATCAAATGATTCCCTTAGAGCTTGAACCGTACTCCCTTCTTTTACTGAACACCAACGTCTCTCACAATTTGGCCAGTAGTGAGTACAACATTCGCAGATCAGAGTGTGAGCAGGGCGTTGAAATCTTAAAAGAATTAGGGCTCAATATCGATTCTCTACGAGATGTTTCTGAAGAAGAACTTCTTGAGCATGCTGTTAGCCTGCCCCCTGTAATTCTCAAACGTTGTCTCTATGTGGTAAAAGAGAATCAACGGGTTCTAGATGCCGCGGCGGCATTTAAAAACAAAAATTTGAATCATTTTGGCGAGCTTATGTATCAATCACATGACGGTCTGAAAAACGACTATCAGGTAAGCTGTGATGAGCTGGATTTTCTTGTCGATTTTTCCCGTAATACACCCCAAGTATTGGGGTCAAGAATGATGGGAGGTGGATTCGGAGGATGCACGATTAACCTCATCCACAAGGATCACGTTGAGTCATACATTGAAGAAATCAGTGACAAGTACAAGCATGCGTTTGGCATTGACCTGAGCCCTATCTTCGTCCAACCTTCGCGTGGAACATTTTTAAATAGTTAGTGCATGGGACTTAGACACTTCTTCTACCTTCTATTGTTTTCTCTAATAATTCTCTCGTGCAGAAAGGAACCTCTCACGAAGCATAAAGAAGGATATGTCTCGGTTGAGGGCGGAAAAATATGGTATCGCATTCTCGGGCAAGGGGAAAAGACTCCCGTACTCCTCCTGCACGGTGGTCCGGGTGGAACACATCGTTCCTTTTATCAATTTGAGCCCATCGCGCGAGACAGGCAACTGATCCTTTTCGATCAATTAGGAAGTGGAAAATCAGGAGTCCATCAAGACACCACGCTTTTAAAAGTCGAAAATTTTGTCGCACAAGTCCAGGCCTTGCGTGAGGCTCTGAAACTGGAAGAAGTCTTTTTACATGGTCATTCCTGGGGCACAGCACTTGCTTTGGAGAGTTACCTGGCTCATCCGGAAGGCGTCAAAGGCATAGTCTTCAACAGCCCTTATTTTAGCACTTCAATCTGGGAGGCTGACGCTGACACCTTGATCACCTATCTCCCGGATTCGATTCAACGGGCCATTGAGACCGGTGAAAGAGAAGGCAACTTCACTTCAGAAGCGTATCAAAATGCTAATCGCTTCTTTATGAAGAACTATGGAATCCGAAAGGAAAAACCCTCCAACCCGTGGGATACAGTTCAAGCGAAACGAAATGATTTCATTTACAACTACATGTGGGGACCCGACAGAATTCACGGCGACCGGTACCTTGAAAAACTACGATCGATTGGAAAGCCTGAAGGAGATAAAAGTTCCAGTCTTATTTTTAACGGGCGAGTTCGACGAGGCTCGGCCCTTCACAGTTAAAAGATTTCAGGATCAAGTAGAAAATTCTGAATTTATTGTTATAGAGGGTGCAGGACACGGAACCATGCATGACAATCGGGAACAAAATGTCAATGTCATACGTGATTTTTGGAACCGTTTGGATGGTCAATAGTTTTCATCAGCGCAATTTAAGATTGCAGCCATAAAAAAAAGCCCCCCAACTGGAGAGCTTCTGTGCGGGCGGAGGGACTCGAACCCACACACCTTGCGGCACTAGATCCTAAATCTAGCGTGTCTACCAATTTCACCACGCCCGCTTAATTTTAGGAGTGCAAATATAATCAATTTGAATCTTTAACAAATTAAAGATGAATCTTTTTTAATAATATTTCATCCCACGAATTCGCATATTTTGTAACTTAGAGATTATTAACTAATACCCTTATTTACTGGGGTCGAATACAAACCCTTTGAATACTTCTGAAATGAAAAAAATGACAAGAAAAATTCTGGTTCTAAGTCTGTTTGCTTTTGTCTTAAATTCTGGTTTCGCACAGGTTACAGCGGATTTTGACAAATCTGTTGATTTTAACAACTACAAAACCTACAGCTTTGGAGGATGGCAAGATGACAGTGGAAAGATCCTGAATGATATTGATAAAGATAGGATGCGCAAAGCCTTCCAGGAAGAATTCGCTGCTCGAAACATGAAAATCGTTACAGAAAATGCTGATGCAGTCGTTGTCCTCTATCTTGTTATCAACCGCGAAACCAGCACCACAGCGTACACAAATTATACGGGTGGTATGGGGTATGGTGCTCGACGAGGCTGGGGAATGGGTGTTGGTGGCGTTGGCATGGGAAGCTCGACAACTACCTTCAGTGAAAATGACTATCAACAAGGGACTCTGGTCGTCGACATCTATGATGCCTCTGATAAGAAATTAATCTGGCAAGGGACTTCACAAAGCACGGTTCAGGAGAACCCCTCAAAAAGAGAAAAGACAATTCCAAAGAGAGTTGGTAAACTCATGAAGAAATATCCTATAGAACCTGTCAAATAACGTTTTAGAAATCGGCTCAATACGTATCCTTGATCCAGGTGTACGGTTCTCGGGTCTTCCATTTTCCTCCTGTGAAATCCGGAAACTTTTGAGGGGCTCCTCCCTGAGCAATTGATTGCTCTGAAAGCGGAGTTACTGCGCTCCATGCAGCGGCATCATAGGCATCCATGGGTGGGGCAATCTTTCGTTTGGCCGATTCTACGAAGGCATTCAAGACGAAAAAATCCATGCCGCCATGGCCGGACCCTTCAGCGTATTCACCAAATTTTCCCCATAGCGGATGATCGTGCTTGTCCAACCAGAAATCAGCCGGCTCCCATTTATGCGCCTCCGTTTCGCCCTCTATGTACATGCGGTTTCCATCGACTTCCCAAAGCCCATTTGTACCCTGTACGCGAAATCCCAGGGAATACGGACGGGGCAGATTGGTGTCATGGGTGATCAGGATAGTCTCTCCGTTTGCCGTATCAATCGTTGTGGTGATGACATCCCCTAGCTTGAATTTCAAAGCGGCGTTTGGATGCTCCTCACCCCCAATCTCAACAATATAGTTGTGCAATCCCCGACTCTTCGTCGCATGAGAGGTCAGTGAGACGAATTGATTGCCCCTGTTGATGTCACACATGACAGCCACCGGTCCGAGACCGTGGGTTGGGTAGACATCCGCATTTCTGTCCAGGGAATATTGGGTCCTCCATTTGGATTCGGAAATGCCCTTTTCCCCGAATTCGGCACCCTTGCCATAGGCTGTTTTCCCATCGTTGAACTTGACGAATCGCAAATCGTGCTGATAACCGCATCGGAAGTGCATCAGTTCCCCGAAGACTCCCTGACGAACCATGTTGAGAACCGCCATGACGTCGCGCCTGTAATTGACATTTTCAAGGATCATCAAATGCGTTCCGGTGGCTTCATGAGTCCTAACCAGATCCCAGCATCCTTCCATGGTAGTGGCCGCTGATACTTCCAGACCCGCATACTTTCCGGCCTTCATGGCGTCAACTGCCATCTTCACGTGCCACTCCCAGGGGGTTGAAATGATCACTGCGTCCAGATCTTTCTCCTCCAAAAGGTTTCTGTAATCGTAATCATTCTTTCCAAACACTTTTGGTTTCTTCTTCCCTGCTTTTTGGATCAGTTCGAGGTTCAAATCCACTCGAACCGCGTCAATGTCACATAGAGCTGTGACCATTACATCCTTGCGTAACAAAAGGTTTTTTAGATGGTTCGTTCCACGAAGCCCGACCCCAATGAGTCCTATTCGCAATACTTCTTGACTCGAACTTCTCGAGAGGGCAATTTGAGGTGAGAGAATAAGGCCCGAACCGGCCACCGCAGATTTGTACAGAAAGGATCTTCTTGAGTTCATGTTTCTAATGGATTGAGGTCATTATTTTCAGGTGCGGGAGCTATGTTCAAATATAAAAAAAGCAGGTTTCTTTTAACTATATTTGTTCTTTGAAAAAAATTGGCTCAATGACCGACATCAAGACATATATCTCCCAAAATAAAGATCGTTTTATCAACGAGCTTGTCGAACTCCTGAAGATTCCTTCGATCAGTGCAGATCAAAACTACAAAGAGGACATCCTGAAGACAGCAGAAGCAGTTGCCAAGGCTCTATCAGACGCGGGATGCGAAAAAGTAGAGATCTGTGAAACACCTGGAAATCCTATAGTGTATGGAGAGCACATTTTAGGTGAGGATCTTCCAACGGTTCTAGTTTATGGACACTATGACGTCCAGCCGGCTGACCCGATAGAATTGTGGACATCCCCGCCTTTTGAGCCCGTTATTGAAAAAACGGAGGTTCACCCTGACGGAGCAATTTTCGCAAGAGGTGCCTGCGATGACAAAGGTCAGATGTATATGCATGTGAAAGCCTTTGAAATCATGATGAAACAAGACACCTTGCCTTGCAATGTCAAATTCATGATTGAAGGGGAAGAAGAAGTCGGCTCTTGTAGCCTGGAGTGGTTCGTCGAAAGAAACCAGGAGAAGTTAAGCAATGACGTGATACTGATCTCAGACACAGGAATGATCAGCAACAGCCAGCCCTCAATCACCACGGGGCTTCGTGGCTTGAGCTATGTGGAAGTCGAAGTTACGGGACCCAACCGTGATCTCCACTCTGGGCTTTACGGGGGAGCTGTAGCCAATCCTATCAACATTCTGGCCTCGATGATCGCTTCTCTTCATGATGAGAACAACCACATCACCGTTCCCGGATTCTATGACAAAGTAATTGAACTCAGCCAGGAGGAGCGGGATGAAATGGCGAAGGCACCATTTTCCCTGGAGGCCTACAAAAAGTCAATTGATATCGAAGACGTATTCGGTGAAAAAGGGTATTCGACCAATGAACGTAACTCGATTCGACCCTCACTCGATGTAAATGGCATTTGGGGTGGCTATACCGGTGAAGGAGCCAAAACAGTGATCCCGAGCAAGGCTTATGCAAAAATCTCGATGCGTTTGGTCCCTGATCAGGATCCTGATGAAATCACTGAGCTCTTTAAAACCCATTTTGAAAGCATCGCCCCGCAAGGAGCACGTGTAAAAGTGAGTCCTCACCATGGAGGTCAGCCTTATGTCACTCCAATTGACAATATTGGTTACAGGGCGGCGAATAAAGCCTATACAGAAACCTTTGGGGTTCCCGCGATTCCACAAAGGTCAGGAGGCAGCATTCCGATAGTTGCGCTTTTTGAAAAGGAGTTAAAATCAAAAACCATCCTGATGGGATTCGGGCTCGACAGCGACGCCATTCATTCCCCAAATGAGCATTTTGGAATCTTCAACTATCTGAAAGGGATAGAAACTATTCCCTTGTTTTACAAGTATTATACAGAAATGATCAAAGGATAACACATTAAAAGCACAAGGTTTCCATGCTGATTTCCGATTCACATCAATTCATCTTCGTCCACATCAGAAAGGCGGCGGGAAGCAGCATCAGAGATACCCTGGAACCCCTCAGTCTTGTAAAACCTACAGATACCTGGTCCAAGATTAAAAGCAGATTCCTCAAAACAGAGACGGATTACAAAAAATATGCTTTTCGGCAGCATGACGACATCAACGTTGCAAAAAGACTGATGCCCCCGGATCTTTTTGAATCCTATTTTAAATTTGCCTTTGTGAGAAACCCCTGGGACCGATTGGTTTCGGAGTATGAATTCATCCGGCGTAGACCCGATCACGGAAGGCACTCCAAAGTGATGAGAATGGGCTTCGAAAAGTATATCGTCTATCAGAGCAAACGATTTGACGCACACCAGATCAACATGCTCGCCGACAAAAACGGAAAGCTGCTCATGGATTTCATCGGGAAATTTGAAAACCTCTACGAAGACTGGAACCGGATCACCGACAAGCTGGGAATTGAAAACAAGCAGCTTACGCACAGAAAGAAAGCAGGCATCAAGGACTACAACTCGTATTACTCGGATGAATCAAGGGCACTGGTTGCGGAGTTGTGGAAAGGGGATATCGAGGCCTTCGGTTATCACCAAAAGTAAACTTTAACAAAACTTTATTATAACAAAGACAATATCCGAGCAACATATGGAGAGGTTCTACCGTTGTTTTTAACTAAACCCTCCTCATTATGATAAAAGAATTCTTTTGGATGTGCTCGGGCGCTGACACCGACCTGCTCCAGGAAAGCCCCAAGTCAGAACAGATTAAATATGCGGGAATCGGCGGAACCGTTTTTTTTACCGCCGTTATGGCCTTCATCTCGGGGGGATACGCGCTATATACGGTTTTTGACAATGTGTATGCAGCCATTTTCTTTGGATTTGTCTGGGGACTGCTGATCTTCAATCTGGATCGTTTTATCGTATCTACCATTAAAAAAAGAGACAACTTCTGGAAGGAGTTGCTGCAGGCTTCACCCCGGATCATCCTGGCTGTGATCATTGCCATAGTGATCTCAAAGCCCCTTGAGCTCAAGATATTTGAAAAAGAGATTGACCAGGTGCTGCTGGAGCAAAAGAATCAAATGACACTTCAAAACCAGGAACAGGTCGGACTGCAATACGCCACGGAGATTTCCAGGGTCGAAGGAGAAATCGAACAGATACAGGAACGCATCGACGACAAAGAAAAGGAAGTAAACGAATTGTACGACACCTACATATCAGAAGCTGAAGGAACCAAAGGGACAATGAAACTCGGTAAAGGACCTGTTTACAAGGAAAAAAGAGAAAAACACGATGCCCAGATGCAGGAGCTTCAGGGCCTCAAAGAAACAGGAAAGGCACAAATTGCTGACAAGAGGACCGAGCTCGCAGACCTTCGCGTGAAGCAGAAAACCCAGATCGCCAACAGTCAACCTATCATAGACGGCTTTGACGGACTTATGGCACGAATAAACGCATTGGGAGAACTCGCCTGGTTCCCATCGTTTTTTATCCTGCTTCTATTCATGGCCATAGAAACAGCCCCGGTTTTTGCAAAGGTCATGGCGCCAAAAGGCGCCTACGACATGAAGTTCGAAGAGCAGGAGGACGCTCTGAGGGTTTGGGTAGAGCAACAGAAGAACCAACGCGCTGCAGTCTTGCAGACCGATACGACGCTCAACGAAAAAGTTTACTACGACGTTGCTGAAGACGAGGAAATCTACGAGTACAAGAAACAGAAGGCAAAGGATTTGCTCAAATTGCAATCCGATGCATTTTACAAAAAACAAGGGGAGGTACTCGGAACTTGATGCGTTTTTTCTCTATTTTTATGGGAAAACCAATAACTGATGATCCCATTTATCGATGATGATTTCATCGAAGCAGAGACTTCTTTTAAGGACCTGGGAGACTTGCTCAAGAATGAGTTTGCAGCCCCTGAGGTAACAACTCCCATGCGGCATCATCATGATTTTCCTAACCCAGAGGCTGGAAAGGATTCGACTCTGCTGCTTATGCCTGCCTGGCATGCCGGTGATGACCTGGGCGTGAAAATTGTAACGGTGAGTCCCGAAAACGGGAAATATGATTTGCCCTCAATCCAGGGAAGTTATCTCTATCTGGATGCCCATAAAGGCACCATCAAAGCCATATTCGACGCCAAAGCATTGACCGCTAAAAGAACCGCAGCCATATCCGCGCTTGCAGCCTCCTTTCTCGCCCGGGAAGATGCGGATCAACTACTCGTTCTGGGCACCGGAGCCCTTGGGAAAAACCTGATTCTGGCTCATGCCGAATGCAGGAAGCTAAAGCAAGTTTATCTGTGGGGACGAGATTTTGAAAAAGCGAAAAAACTCGTTCAGGACCTCGATCAAAAATTGGGGTGTCATTCCTATGCGATTGAAGCCGTTTCTGATTTTGAAACTGTTCTTCGGCAGGCAGACATTATTTCGACGGCAACCTTGTCTGAAACTCCTTTGATCAACGGAGATCTTTTGAGACCCGGTCAACACCTGGACCTGGTCGGATCGTATAAGAAAAATATGCGAGAAGCTGACGACAGGTGCATTGACCGATCCCGTGTATTTGTAGACACCTATCAGGGTGGGCTCAAGGAATCTGGGGATATTGTGATCCCCTTGGAGTCGGGTATCCTTTCACCGTCAGAAGTCCAGGCCGATCTCTTTGAGCTTTGCTCCGGAACCCGCCTCGGTCGAACCGACGAGACTGAAATTACTCTTTTCAAGTCGGTAGGTCATGCCTCCGAGGATTTGATTGCCGCCCGCTATTACTTTGAAATCTATGAGCATCTACGAAAGAATACTTGAGTACAGAGAGCCTGGCAAACTCGGAAATAAACTCAAAGTCAAAACCATAGACCTGCATACCGGTGGGGAACCATTGCGTGTGATCATGTCTGGCTATCCTGAGCTGGCAGGGAACTCCGTCCTGGAATATCGTCGATCTTGCCGGGAAACACATGACCACTTGCGTAAGCTACTCATGTTTGAACCGAGAGGCCATGCCGATATGTACGGTTGCCTTCTAACACCTCCCAATGATACTGAAGCAGATTTCGGAGTCGTATTCATGCACAATGAGGGATACTCTACCATGTGTGGTCATGCTATCATCGCCCTGGCTACTCTTGCCTCAGAAATGGGCTGGATACAAGTTGACAGAAAGGAACCTTTGAAAATTGACACGCCTTGTGGCAGGATTGAGGCCTGGATCGAAAGGGAAGGCAATCAGATAGAAGGAGTTCGGTTTAAAGGTGTGCCAAGTTTCGCGGTAGAATTGGATGGAACAATCGACATACCCAATTTCGGTACGGTGAACTACGATCTGGCTTATGGTGGAGCCTTCTATGCTTATGTCAATTTGGACAAAAATGATTTCGAACTTGAATTGGGCCCTTTGGGCTACAGAAAATTAATAGACCTGGGAATGACAATCAAGGATGCGGTGGCAAACCAGAATCCGCCTATGCACCCCTTTGAGCCTGATTTGAGCTTTCTGTACGGTACTATTTTCATAGGATCCTCGGATACATCGGGAATCGATTCACGCAACGTATGCGTTTTTGCTGACGGAGAAGTTGATCGCTGCCCTACGGGTTCAGGGGTATCCGGACGGATGGCGATTCACAGAGCAAGAAATGAAATCAATCCGGGGGACACTATGCGAATAGAAAGCATAACCGGATCCGTTTTTTCGGGTTCCGTTTTAAAAGATGTTGACTACGGACCTTACCAGGCTGTTATCCCTGAAGTAAAGGGTTCGGCATATATCACGGGATTCCATACCTTTGTTTTAGACCCTAACGATCCCCTTTCAACCGGATTTATTCTCAGATAATATGTGGAACTTTAAAGAAACCAAACACCAGAACAGTCTCCTTGATTACTTGCAAGTGTCCAACGGCGAGATGACCGCAAAGATATATCACAAACTGGGAGGAAGCCTCCAGCAATTGACTTTCAAGGGGGTTGAGATCATCGATGGGATTTACCCGGATGAAACGGGTCTCGAGGACTACCGCAACACCTTCAAATCTTCGAATCTCTTCCCTTTCCCCAACCGGGTGAAAGACGGCATTTACACCTATGGTGAACATACCTACGAGCTTGTGATCAACGATTTACATTTCAATAATTCCATACACGGACTGGTCCATGATCAACATTTTTCATTTGAACTCATTGAGAACGACTCAGACAAGATCATACTCAAGTTGACATACCGGGCCGACGGGAGCAACCCCGGCTTTCCTTTTGCCTATACCTTGGATCTTATCTACACTTTCGATCGGTCAGGAGTGATTACCCTGAAGTACGATGTTGTCAATTCAGGATATCAAACCTTCCCCTTTGGAATCGGATGGCATCCTTACTTCATGAGCTCAGAGTTGAATGAAAGTTGGATCGGGGCGAAATTCAAGGATCATTTTATTTGCCCGGAGCGCATGATCCCCGAGGAGAAAGAAGAGGCTCAGCTGAAGAATCGCTTCATCATTGAAGAGAAGTCTTTTGACGATGGTTTTACGTTAGATGAACCCACGTGTAGCCTTGAAACACCAGACTACAAACTCTCGCTGCAATTTGACACCGGATCTGAGCCATACTTGCAGATCTACACCCCGGAGCACAGGAAAAGCATAGCCCTTGAGCCCATGACCTGCATCACCGATGCATTGAACAACGGAATCGGACTCGAAGCACTTGATCCGGGACAGGACTATCAATGGTCGATCCAAATGAAAGTTCAAGTCAGTAGAAAAGTTCATGTAAATAGAGTGTTCGGCGCATGAGAAGAGAATTCACAGAACTGTCGTTGAGTGAAAAAAAAGCTGAAACAATCGCATGGGAGCTTTACGGCATCAAGGGAAAAGCTCGAAGTCTGCCCGGCGAGATCGACATGAATTTCAAAATTCAGGTCTCGGATGCGAATGCTTTTGTTTTGAAAATTTCTAGACCGGGCACTTCGCTTGAATATCTTCAATTTCAGCAGGAGTTGCTTAAGCACCTGGAAAACTGCCAAACCCAACTGGAACATCCCAGGGCTATCCCCGACCGGGACGGGCTATTGGTTTCCCAATATCGTGAAAACTCCCAGGTTCGCCACGTACGCTTGCTCAGTTGGATTCCTGGCAGAGTCTACAGCGAGGTCAACCCCCAAAGTGACTTCCTTCGGCTCAGTCTCGGGAGAATTTGCGGCAAGATCACTTCAGCACTTCAAAACTTCGAGCACAGGGAAGGTCACAGAAAGCTAGATTGGGACATCGCCCAGGGAGAATGGACCGCCCGGCATCTGGAGATACTGCCTGCCTCCGGGAGCCAGACGGCACGCTTCTTTCTCGAACGCTTCGACTCCAGAAGACAGTCTTATGCCCTACTTCGAAAATCGATGGTGCACAATGATGCAAATGACAACAATACACTCGTTTCGGAAGACCTTCAAAGCCCAGAAGTAATCACAACCATTGACTTTGGGGATGCCATATACACCCAGGTCATTAACGATCTTGCCGTTGCATGTGCCTATGCGGGTATGGGCCTGAATGATCCATTGCAGGGGATATTGCCGGTGATTCGGGGCTATCATGAGAACTTTCCTCTACAGGAAAAAGAACTTAAGTATTTGTACGATTGCATCGCCGTACGATTGATCATCTCGGTTACCAAATCTGCAATCAATCGGCTTGAGGAGCCCGAAAATGCCTATCTGCAGATCAGTGATGGCCCGGCCTGGGACCTCTTAGAAAAATGGAAGGCAATCTCACCGGATTTGGCTCATTTGAGCTTTCGGGCTGCCTGTGGGTACCGATCGCATTCAAATTACGATCGATTTGTTTCCTGGGCCCAAAACTCTCCCTTCACCCTCAAAGAGCTCTTCCCAACAGCACCCGGAAACGATGCGTTGGATTTGGATCTGAGCGTAGGAAGCACCTGGCTGGGACTCAAAGAAGACTTTGCGGATTTCGGTCTTTTCGATTTCAAGATCGCGGAGCTGCAGAAAAATAATCCAGACAAAGTTATTGCGGGTGGCTACCTGGAGTGCCGTGGGGTTTATGCAACCGACGCGTACGACAAACTGGGAAATTCAGGACAGGAGAGTCGAACCGTGCATCTCGGAGTGGATTTCTGGCTTCCGGCAGGCACACCGGTTCACGCCTTGCTCGAAGGCGAAGTCATCACCGCAATCAACGACGCGGGAGACAAAGAATACGGTGGGCTGGTCATTTTGAAGCACCAGCTTGAGGGTTTTTATTTTTACACCCTTTACGGACATCTAACTGTAGCAAGTGCAACACGCTGGAAACCCGGAGATCGAATTATAGCTGGAGCTCAAATCGCCGAGCTTGGGAACTACCCTGAGAATGGCAACTGGCCACCTCATTTGCATTTTCAGATCATGCTTTCCATGCTGGATTATGAGATTGATTTTCCAGGTGTCGGCTATTTTAACCAGGTAGACGTATTCAAAGAGCTCTGCCCGGATCCTAATCTTCTTTTCAAACTGCCCGTTCTTGGCCCGAGAGCACAAGTTCTTGAACAGGAGCTCATTCATTTTCGCAGGAGGCACCTCGGCAGAGGGATGAGCCTGTCTTATGAGCATCCTCTACACATCGTTCGGGGCTCCGGGGCCTATCTCATCGATGCAACCGGGAAGAAGTATCTGGATACGGTAAACAATGTCGCCCACGTGGGCCACGAGCACGTGAAGGTGGTCAGAGCAGGACAGGCTCAGATGGCTGTATTGAACACAAATACACGGTATTTGCACAAGAATATAAACGAACTGGCTCAGGAGCTGCTGCAGACCCTGCCTAAAGAATTGAGCGTTCTTCATTTTGTCAATTCGGGCAGTGAAGCCAATGAGTTGGCTCTGCGAATGATCAAAATCGCCTCCGGTCAGAAGGATGTGCTGGCCTCAGAAGTAGGCTACCATGGCAACACCAATGCCTGCATTGCTGTCAGCTCGTATAAATTTGACGGCAAAGGAGGACAGGGTTGCCCGGAACATACCCATATTTTCCCATTGCCCGATTCCTTTCGCGGCAAATACAGGGGAAACGAGACCGGGGAATTGTATATCGGTGAGGTACAGAGGCAAATCACCAGGGTGAGAAAGCTGGGTCGAAATATCGCAGGCCTTATTATTGAGCCCATCATCAGCTGCGGGGGTCAAATTGAGCTCCCGGATGGCTTTTTGAAAGGTGCCTTTGAGGCGGTTCGACAGGCAGGAGGATATTGCGTCGCTGACGAGGTTCAAGTCGGTTGTGGCCGAATGGGAAAGACCTTCTGGGGTTTTGAACTGCACGACGTCGTTCCCGATATAGTGACAATAGGCAAGCCTTTGGGCAACGGACATCCTATAGGGGCAGTAGCCTGCACCGAGGAAATAGCTGAAAAATTCTCCAATGGCATGGAGTTCTTCAACACCTTTGGGGGAAACCCTGTTTCCTGCGCCGTCGCGACGCAGGTCCTTAGGTCGGTACGAGAAGAAGAGCTTCAGGAAAATGCTCAAGCAACTGGGGAGTATCTCAAAAAAGAATTGCGGGCTTTGAGCCAGCGCTTTCCTATTTTGGGAGACATTCGCGGACAGGGACTTTTTCTAGGCATCGAACTTGTCGATCAGAACCTGGATCCCCTGCCTGAGCAGGCGGCATATCTGGTCAATCGAATGAAAGACTTCGGAATCCTGATGAGCACAGATGGCCCGGATCACAATGTTTTGAAAATAAAACCCCCTATGATCTTCACCCGGGATCAGGGGCATCAGCTCATCGCAACCCTTCAGATCGTTTTGAAGGAAGATTTTATGCAACTCAGATGATATGCAAAATGAATAACAATTCACCCAAATCCATTTAAAACATGAAAAAACTACTACTAATTCTTCTCCTTGTGCCCCTTTTCTCTTTCGGCAGGAGAGAGCCAAAGGACCCCAGAGGAACAGGAGATTCTGGCCGTCATCGAAAAACAAAGACAAGATTGGAACAATTTTGACCTCGAAGGATTCATGGAGGGCTATTGGAAATCCGAAGAACTCAGGTTCTATGGAAGCAATGGGGTCACGAGCGGATGGAAGAGCACCCTGGAAAGGTACAAAAAGGCATATCCCACAAAAGATCACACGGGTCTGCTCAAATTCGTAATCAATGAAATCTCCATGATCGAAAAGAATTCCTACTATGTGATGGGAGAATTCTACCTGGAACGTTCTGTAGGTGATACGAATGGAATCTTTATGATCCTGTTCAGGAAGATTGATGGAGAGTGGAAAATCATTGCCGATACCTCCTGCTAGCATGTTTGCCGTCAGAAAAGCCACTTTAGACGATCTGCCCCTCCTGCTCGAATTCGAACAGGGGTTGATTCGGGCAGAACGGCCCATGGACCCGACCATCAAGGAAGGAAAGATATCCTATTACGACATAGGGGAATTCATCCGATCCGATGACTCCGATGTTTATGTAGTCGAGCGCGAGGGTGAAATACTGGCCTCGGGCTACGCCCGCATCAAACCCGATCGGCCCTATCTCAAACACGAACGTATGGGCTATCTCGGGTTCATGTTTGTCAAGGAGCAGTACCGTGGAAAGGGGCTGAATCAGATGGTCATCGATAAATTGATCGAATGGTGCAAAACCCGGGGGCTGAGCGAAATACGACTGGACGTCTATCAGACCAACGAACCGGCATTGCGGGCTTATGAGAAGGCTGGCTTCAAAAGGCATTTGATCACCATGCGCCTAAATACAGAGGGGCTTTAACGGCAAATGTTTAAAAGGAACGATCGACCTGAAAGGGCTCCACATCCATGGAAAGACTTTTTCCTGATATCAGCTCGCTGACGAGTTTTCCGGTTCCGGTGGCCATGCTCCAACCCATCATGGCATGACCGGTTGCAAGGGTCAAATTATCACATTTGGAAGAACGACCGATATAGGGAAGCCCATCGGGCGTCACAGGTCGCAAGCCGCTTGACGCATCGCGCTTTTCTTCCTCGGTCAACTGAACTTCAGGATAATATCGTTTTGCCGCAGCAGCAATAGCGTTCACGCGCACAGGGTTTACGTTCTTGCTGATCCCAGCTATTTCCATGGTACCTGCGAAACGGGTAAAACCGTTCATAGGAGTTACCGCTGCCTTTGCCTCCGTCAGAATGGCCGGGTACTGAATGCCGGTCGGTTGGAAACAATTGATGCGGTAGCCTTTGCCCGCCTGCAGAAGCATGTTGATACCAATCTTTTTACACACCAGAGGCGTCCAACTTCCTGCCGCGAGCACATACTGGTCTGCTTTGTACTCATTATCACTGGCCACCAGCTTACTGATCTTTCGGCCCTCCATTTTGAAATCCTCGATCTTTTCATTTTTCAGAATCTCTACCCCCTCCTCTTCCAGGCAATTCTTCATATTCTTCATGAATTCATGTGGAGTGGTATGTGAATCACAGAGATAGTGCGTAGCCCCGATGGCATTCAGAGAGGTCTTGTTTTCAAGGGCTTTCAACTCTTTTTCATTCAGCTCTTTCACTTCAAGGCCGATATCATGGGCCATTTTCGCCACTCTGATCTCTTCTTCCAGCATTTTTTCTGTTTGACAGATCATCAGAATGCCCTTTTTCTCATAGTGGAAATCAAATCGTGGGTCTTTGCTGATATCCTTGTACAAGTCTTCACTCAACAAAGAGATGTCGCGGATCACCCGTATAGATTTCTGAACGTGCTTCTCAGTGCATGACTTGTTAAAGGCCCAGGCCCATTTCAAGAAGTCCAGATCCATTCGGGGTTTGACATAAAACGGGCTCGACGGATCGAACATCCACTGAAGGCCCTTTTTGACAACTCCCGGCGCAGACAATGGGATAATATGACTTGGTGAGATGTATCCCGCATTGACGTAAGACGCACCTTCGTCGAGATTGGACTGGTCGATTACCTTGACCTGATGTCCTTCTTTTCTGAGGTAGTAGGCTGAGCACAATCCGATGATGCCACCTCCTATAACTATGATTTGTTTCATAACAGCCTTCAAATTTAGGTCTTCCCTATTGAAAGGTTCTACCTCTGCAATTTACTCAATTCTTCTCCTTGACAGACTCCTTTTTTCATCCAAAACGATGATTAAATCACCTGAAATCCGAAGGCGTAAGGATCGTCTTCAGAATCTATAGTGATCGTGTTGTGCCCATATACTTTTGCCCATCCCCGGATGCTGGGAACAATAGCCGGATGACTTCCAACTTCACTGAGCTCCTCGATTCTCCCGACAAACCTTGAACCTATAAAACTCTCATGGATGAAATCTTCTCCGACTGAGAGCTCACCTTTTGCAAACAACTGGGCCATTCTGGCTGAAGTTCCCGTACCACATGGGGATCGATCTATAGCCTTGTCACCATAGAACACTGCATTTCTTCCTGAAGAAGTCGCATCGAGTGGCTCCCCGGTCCAGAGCATATGAGTTGCTCCTTGGATCGATGGGTTTTCAGGATGAACAAAACGATCGGGATATTTTTCGTTGATTTTTCTTCGAACGAGCTGTGACATGCCTATGATTTCAGAAGCGGTGTAGTTCTGTACTCCCGAGAAGTTCTTCTGGGGATCGACGATGACGTAAAAGTTACCCCCGTAACCGACGTCGAAAACAAGCTCACCAATGCCCGGACAATCGACCTTCAACTCAGATGCCGCAAGATAGCTCTTCACGTTGGTCAATTGCACCCATTTGACTTTATCTGCTTCTTCATGGTATTTGATGCGCACCAGGCCCGCAGGGGATTCCATTCGAACCTGGCCAGGTATCTTGGGTTGAATCAAACCTTTTTCGATCCCAATCGTGATCGTGCCTATGGTGCCGTGCCCGCACATCGGAAGACAACCTGAGGTTTCGATAAACAAAATGCCAAAGTCGTTCGAAGGGTCCTGGGGTGGATACAGGATGCTCCCGCTCATCATGTCATGACCTCGCGGCTCAAACATGAGGCCTTTGCGAATCCAATCGTATTCCCTCATGAAGTGGAGCCGCTTCTCATTCATGCTGTCACCCTCCAATTCGGGCCCGCCTGAAGCCACCACACGAACAGGGTTTCCACAAGTGTGACCATCAATGCATTCGAAAACACCTTGCATCAGATACCTTCTCGTGAGTTTACATTGTTGATTTTCCTCTCGATCCCAAGGGGATTGCTGTTCTTCAATTCTTCAGGCAAAAGTTCATCGGGCCAGTCCTGGTAGCTGAACGGTCGTGCCCATCTGCGTATCGAATAGGTTCCAACCGCTGTAAAGCGGCTGTCTGTTGAAGCGGGATATGGACCACCGTGCACCATCGACGGACATACTTCAACTCCTGTAGGCACGCCATTGTAGATAATCCTGCCCACCCTGTTCTGCAGAGCCTCAACTAGACTGGCAAATTCTGACAATTCATTCTCTCCGGCGATCAGGGTGCCGGTCAATTGTCCTTCAAGTTGGGATACCACCTTCTCGAGCTCAGACGCGTCCTCACACTGAACCACCATGGTGAAAGGTCCAAAAACTTCCTGATGGAGTGCAGTGTTCTTTAAAAATGTAGATCCGTCCACTGTGGTTACGGCTTGTCGGGCAAAATTGGCTGGAACGTCATGGTTCAGTTCAGCCGCCACTGACAAGCCTTCCTGGGAAATGGCTTTCTGTTTGTTTCGCTCATAGGCACCCGCAATATTCGGATGCAACATGATCGAGGGCTCTATCTCGACGATGGCCTCAGCAAGATCCTGGACAAATCGTTCCAATTCTTCTCCCTGTATTCCGAGCAACAAGCCTGGGTTGGTGCAAAATTGTCCCGTGCCCAGGGTCACTGATCCGGCATATTGCCCGGCGAGGGCTTTCCCTCTTTCCTTCAAGGCTCCCGGAAGGAGCACTACTGGGTTCACGCTGCCCATCTCAGCAAATACAGGGATAGGCTCTTTTCTTCGGGCGGCGAGATCGAGCAAGGCTCTTCCGCCTTGTATGCTTCCCGTAAATCCTACTGCTTTTACTCGAGGATGACTCACGAGTTGCACACCGACTTCAATGCCACTGCTGTTTAGATTCGAAAAAACGCCATTTGGCATTCCGGTTTCACGGGCAGCTTTAATGATCGCAGAAGCGACGAGCTCCCCTGTACCCGCATGCATGGGATGAGATTTAACCACCACCGGGCATCCGGCCGCCAATGCCGCTGCTGTATCGCCACCTGCCGTGGAATAGGCAAGAGGAAAATTACTCGCTCCGAACACAACAACCGGACCCAGGGGAATGAGCATTTTTCTCAGGTCTGGCTTTGGAACAGGCTCCCTGTCTGGAACAGCCGTGTCGATTGATGCCTCGACCCAGGATCCTTCTCCCACCAAATGGGCAAAAGACCGCAGCTGAAACACAGTTCTTCCACGTTCTCCTGCGGCTCTTCCTTTGGGAAGTCCTGATTCCTGGCAATAGGTCTCAAGGAGCGTGTCTCCAAGGTTCATGATCTCATCGGCAATGGCGTTGAGAAATAAGGCTTTTCGGGCCCCGGAAACCGTTCGGTATTCTTGGAAAGCCTCCCAAGCCAATTCAACAGCCTGGTCGATCTCGTTGGAAGAAGCTTCGCTGAAAAGGGTCTCATTTTCCTTATTCGAGGTCGGGTTAAACGTCCTGAAGGTCACATCTCCTGAATCTGCAAGCCTCTCCCCTATGTAATTCTTTCCCGTTATCTTCATATTTTTAGATTTGTTCAATGGATCTGATTTTTTTATAATTGGGCAGCTCAGGTCGCGTTCTGAGGGACTGATCAATGATTTCAAGCACTTTTTCTCTTTCTTCACCAGCCAGGGGCAACCTGGGCTCCCGGACGTTTTCGGTTCCTATTCCCGTGGCAACTTCTGCAAGTTTAATGTTCTGCACCAGTTTGGTGTTTATATCGAGTTCCAACAGGGGCAAAAACCAGCGGTAGATTTCAATGGCCTCTTCAACCCTGCCTGCTTTGGACAATTCATAAATGGCGACTGTCTCCGCAGGAAATGCACATACCAATCCCGCTACCCATCCATCGGCACCGATCAGAAGGCTTTCCAGGGCCAGGGTATCAACACCGCACAGAATTGCCAGCCTGTCGCCGAAGCGGTTGCGAATTCGATTGATATTGGAAATGTCCCGGGTGGATTCCTTTACCGCCTGGATGTTGTCACAAGACTCGAGGAGCTCTTCGAACATGTCGAGAGTTACTTCGATTCCGTAGTCGACAGGATTGTTGTAAATCATGATCGGAAGAACCGTGCTTTGAGCCACCTTCTTAAAATAAGTGACAGTTTCACGATCATCCGCCTTATATCTCATGGGCGGCAGCATCATAAGGCCCGAGGCCCCATCTTCCTCCGCCATTTTCGCCATTTCGATGGCAGAACGGGTGGATTGTTCAGCGATATTGATGATCACAGGAACTTTTCCATCCGCAAGGCTCACGGTTTTTCGAACCAAAACTCTTTTTTCCTCCAGGGTCAGGGTACTGGCCTCACCCAAGGTTCCACCTAAAATAATGCCGTGGACACCGGCGTCGATTTGGGCCCTGATGTTTATTTCAAAGGCTTCGAGATCGAGCTGATCGAAGTCGTCGAACTTGGTTGTGACGGCAGGCATCACACCTTTCCATTGTACTGTCATAATGAATTGTTTTAGGTAACAAAGTTAACCACTGAGCTCTTGAGGCAATACACTTAAATTAGCTATAAGTAGTACTATTATACCATTTTTTTAACTATTAATAACAGAATCAAATAGTATTTAGCTATGTTTAGGGCGTGAAAGTACTTCCATTCAGTATACCCAAACCGGAAAACACGACCCTTCTGTTCCAGGAGGACCGAGCTGAGAATTTCTTCTCACAGCTCCATCAGCACCAAGAGATACAGATCAGCTGCATACTCAAAGGAGAAGGCACCTTCTATATTGGAGACAGTTTCGGACAATTTACACAAGGAGACATTTTTGCGATTGGTCAGCATCTGCCTCATGTGTTTACGAATCAGGACTCTGGTGTGGGGGCTCATATGATCTCCCTTTTTTTTACGCCTGACGCCTACGGAGATGGTTTTTTCGATCACCCGGAGTTTAACGAGTTTCAGAATTTCTTCGAAATAGTAAAACTGGGCTGCCAACTCGGGTCTAACACGAAGAGAGTAAAACAAATAATGTGCGACATGAGAAATCAATCAGCCCTCGATCGTTTTCTTTCCTTCATCGAGCTGTTGCAGACCTTCAGCAGAAGTCGCTTGTTGCCTATATCATCTTTTGTGATAAAAAAACGCTTCGGCGAGGAAGAGGGAAACAGAATGCGCAAAATCATGGAGTACACCTTTGCTCATTATCAAGGGCAGCTTTCCGTATCCCAGGCTGCTGAAATTTCCAGTATGACACCGAACGCCTTCTGTCGATATTTCAAACAGCGCACCAATAAAACCTATATCAGTTTTGTCCTTGAGATTCGGATTGGTCAGGCTTGCCGGCTATTGAAGCATCGAAAAGATCTTCAAATCTCAGAAATTGCCTTCCAGTGCGGCTTCAACAATTTGACCAATTTCAACAGGAAATTCAAGCAATTGAAGAAGCTCACCCCTTCGGAATTCAGGAACAGGTAAGATCAAAAAAGTCATCAAGAAACCTTTTTTGTTTATCCGAATTGATCCCGGATCTTTTTGGGAAGTCCCTGAACTACCAGGTCGTAGGAGTGATCGATCAATTCAACAAAAAGCTCTTCTGGGAAAGAACCGTCGACGTGCACCGTATTCCAGTGCAATTTATTCATGTGCCACCCGGGGCGAATGCTCTCGTACTGTTCCCTCAGAACTGACGATCGATCCGGATCGCACTTCAGATTCACTTTGAATTCGGTATCATCCAACCCCGAGAGCGCAAACATCTTTCCGGCCACTTTAAAGACCAGGGTAGTTTCGTCGAAGGGAAATTCTTCGGTTACCAGAGGCTTGCTGAGACAATAAATCCTGAATTCTTCAATATTCATCCTCAAACGTATAAAAGTGCAACTTTAATCTGATCGTAGCTCAACTGCCCTTTCAGGATTTCAAAAATTGGCTTGAGGCTTACAGTTTCTCCATGTTTGCCACTTTTCAAAACTTTCTTTCTGGCATTTCTGACTTTTGACATTGTGCTCCTGTCGGGTTTGAAACGACTTAGATCCGTATTGGGATAGAGCGAGGCTATCTTGATCAAATGCGTGCAGAGGGTTCCTATGGTGAGGTCGCGCTCGATCGCTATATCCTCCAGGGAGTGCCCCTGCTCGATCAGTTGTTTGGTGACCAGATAGGTCGATTTTTTTCTGACCTTGATTCCTTTTTCGAGGTTTTTCCGGTTGGTCCTGATCTCATCTGCGTCGACTGTGCCTCCGCATTTCTCAACAAAACTCTCAGCTTCAGATTTCAGTTGCTGTTCGTCCAACTCGGCCTCAGCTTCGGCGGAAAGCTCTTGAAAACGAATATCCGCCCTTAAAGCCAGGGGATCCACCTGCAGTGCCGTATCATTGAGCCCGAGTAGCTTCAGTCCATCAAGGCTCTTGACACGAGAAAGTGCAACATAGCCCTGTCCTCGCTCGAAGGTTTTCCCCAGATCCATCACGGCCGAATCGAGGGTCATCCCCTGACTCTTGTGTACCGTTATGGCCCAGGCCAGTCGCAATGGCACCTGGGTATAGCTGACCAGAAGCTTGCCAGTTTCGTCTTCTACCCGCCATTCTTCCGGTTCGGCTTTCAGATTCATGCCATTGGTCAATCGAACGAGTGGAATGCCCTCCTTATCAAATCGAATCACCTTTCCCATGGATCCGTTCAGATAGCCCTTCTCGTAATTGTTTTTTACAAACATGACTTTGGCCTCCTCCTTCAATTGGAGCACCGGGGGTGCCATGATGGATTTGCTGATCGTCTCGCCCAATTTCAGGTTGCCCTTTAATTTTGAGTCAAAGGTCTTCGTGCGGCCTTCCAATCCTTTCAGTTGATCCTGGTTGACCCGATCCACGTCGATGTTATGGGTATACAGGCGTGTCGAACCTTCTGAAAGCTCCTTTTCCGAGGAGCCATTGATCTTCTTCTCCATGCTCGCGTTCAATCGCTCTGTAGCTCCAGCAGACACACTCCCCGACCGGATTTCGTTCAGAATGTCACTGAATTCATTATCAGATTGCCTGAATTGTTCGGTGAGATAACATATGGTCAACTTTGCATCGAGCCAGGATGCACTCATAAAGCTGAATTTGTCCCGGCTGCTCTCCGAAGAATCGCCGATGGGAGGCAGCTGAAAAAAATCACCGCAAAGCACCAGTTGCAGCCCGCCAAAAGGCTCTTCATTTTCCCTGAAGGACCGGATGACCTGGTTCACAAGATCGAGCTGACGCGCGTGAAGCATAGAGATCTCATCGATGATGAGCACCTTGGTCTTTTCCATGTGCTTCTTGAGGTACTTCTTGGTCTTCAAGTCTCGAAGCTGTCTCGGACTCAGTGAATTTTTGATTCCGATACCTGACCAGGCATGAATCGTAGTGCCTTCAAGGTGGGTTGCGGCAATTCCTGTTGAGGCGGTAATTGACACCGGAATCCTTCGCGCTTTCAGGTAGTTGATATACTGGTTCAGCACATAGGTCTTCCCCGTGCCCGCAGAGCCCGTAAGAAAAGTGTTTCTGCCCGATTTCAAAATGGCGAGTGCCTGTTCCTGGTTCAACTGGCTCCGATTTTTAAGAGGTTAGTTTTTTGGTTTCTCCCGGAAGCTCTCCCTTGTTGCTCTTGGCAAGGAGCAGATCCTGGTAGTCAAGCGACCAGCCGATGGTCTCTACAATATTTTGAACCAAAAGAACGGCCTCGAGTGCCTCGCTCCTTGCAGTATCGAGCAAACCACTTTCGGGGATCTTATCCAGCACATGATCTTTAGCTTTGACGTTTACTTCAGTGAGGTCAGAAGAATCAAACTTGTTGAATAATCCGTCTTTTTTGTCGTAGTACCTGAGATCCGTTTCCAAGCTCAAAACTTCAGGATCTGGGAAGTCAGTGAGCCTGATCATCTTCTTTTCGGTGATCGCCTCCATTTTGATACGTGAAAGATCAAAACCAACATAAGCCTTGGCATTGATCAGGAGCACAGCCTTTTTTTTGCTTGAAACCATGCTCATGAACCTCTCTTTGGTATTCTCGTAGTGATAGATCTCGGCAAACTCACCTTCGACCGTGATGAGCTTCCAAACCTTTCTGATTTTTTCCATGAGGATTACAGACTGGGCCTGTGTCTTATCCTTGGTTTTCTGCAACTTGACATAGCGCATGCCCCAATAGGTAATGATGGCGCCCAGAAAAAGTCCTAAAAGTGCTTCCATTTTCGAATTCTTGTGTTAAAAGTACTAAAAATCGAGGTCATTTAAGGAGGGTATGACCTTAGAACAGGTCTGTCAATCCACGAAAAGATCTGAGGCTATCCCATCAACCAGAAAAAAACCCGCCTTGGTGGCACGTAATCGCTCTGATTCGACTTCCAACAACCCCTCGCTGACGAAACGATCTGCCCTTTTTTTCAGCTTTTTTGCATAATTGCTGCCGAATTCCTTCTCAAAAGATCCCAGTGAAAGCCCCCAGATGGTCCTCAGACCTGTCATGATCGTCTCATTTATCCTATCGATTTCACTTAGATTCTCAACCTCTCGAACCAAATGACCCATCTCAACTCCTTTCAGGTATTTGGCATTGTTGTTCACGTTCCAGGACCGTGTTCTTGCCGAATAAGAGTGAGCGGAAGGACCAATTCCAAGATATGGCTTTCCTTGCCAATAAGACGTATTGTGTCTCGAGAAGAAACCTTCGCGGGCGAAATTGGAAACCTCGTAGTGGATGAAGCCCTGTTTTGCAGACTCTTCCATCAATGCTTCAAAATGGATTCGTGCCTCTTCTTCGTCAGGTGCCTCACACTTTCCTGTACGGATGAAATGATCCAGGGCCGTTTTGGGTTCGACAGTCAGCGCATAACTTGAAATATGTTGAATCGGGAACTCAAAGGCCTGCTTCAAATTTGCCTTCCAGGCTTTGAGATCCAATCCCGGGATGCCATAAATCAGGTCAATGCTGATGTTTTCAAAAAAGTTGCAGGCTGTTTCCAGAGAAGTGAGCGCCTGGTCTCGATTATGAGCCCGGTTCATGAATTCCAGGTCTTCGTCCCGAAAGGACTGAATCCCCAGGCTCAACCTGTTCACTGGAGTATTTGCGAGCTCTTCAATACGGGCTTTCTCAAGATCGTCAGGATTGACCTCTAGCGTAATCTCGGCCTCAGAATGGATGTCAAAATTTTCCTCGATGCAAGCAACTATTTGCTCGATCTCATGAGGTTCAAGAAGTGAAGGGGTTCCTCCACCGAAGTAGATCGTTTCAACCGTGCTCTTTGGTTGATCGGCAATCGCAAATTCGTTTTTCCGCATCCCGATTTCTCTGACCATCGCATTCAACATCTCCTCTTTGCGCCGCATCGAGGTTGAAAAGTGAAAATCACAATAGTGGCAGGCCTGTTTGCAAAATGGGATGTGCAGGTAAATTCCCGACATAAATGTTCAAATAAAATCCGATTCAATAATCGCCTTTCAAAGGTAGTTGTATTCCAGGATAACTTTGCCAATTACCTCCATATCCAAATCTTTTGAGGATTCCCGACTTTGTTCACTGCCTATGAACTTCAAGGGCAAGTTGAACTTCTTTACCTCAAAGCCGACTTCCGTACGAGAAGGATAATCTCCAGAATCATATTGATTTAAAGTGGTAAAAGTGCCATGTTTACGAGTATTTACAACCGATTCATAGATGAGTAAAGCCTCCGGATCCAAAACGATGTCAGCCGTTATCCAGTCGGCCGAGGGATCGAGGGAAACGAGCTTATAAACTCTATAATCCCCTCTTTTGGACAGAAAAATAGCCTGCATGGGCGTGGTGAGTAGGGTTTTGAATTGTTCGACCGTGCCTCTTTTAGGCAGAAGACTCAAACCTTTTCCCTGAACTCGTGTTTTTCCGTCCTTCGAAAACTCAACATAAACCTCCTTCTCCGGGATCACCATTCCTTCAACATCAATGCGCACTCGAATTTCACACTTCAGGTCTATATCAACGTCGTATTTCGACCTCAAACGAAGTATGTGCTCGTCGTTCACCGACTGCCCCAGCATCAGCCCGGATAGAAGAAATAGAACTATGCCCAGTAATGTTTTCATTGGGTGATATTCATCTTGTTAAACTTAAAATAAGAGATCAGGTACAAAACTGATATCATTCCCAGCATAAACACCGTTGATTGAATGATGCTTTGAACCGGTATTTCATCCATAAAGAAAAGCTGCCATTTTGAGAAATGATAGGAAAACAAGAAGGGCTGCCAGGCGCTGAAAAGTCCAAAGACGAATTTCTGAAGCAGGGTTGACAAGATCAAAACCCCCATAGACAGCAAGATCGAGGTCAGGGTATTCTTGAAAAACAGGCTGAAGATCATACCCAAAGATGAAAAAGCAATCATAGACACGGTTGCAAAAGCCAGGGAAAGCCCCAGTCTCTTTAAAAAGGTCGCCTCCTGTATGAACTGAACGCCATCGAGAAAAACCACCAGATCACCAGTTCCGAAAAGAAGACAGGCTGGCAGCAGGGCAGCAAGCACGGTCAACAACATAAATACAAAATTATAGACAACCATGGCCACCACCTTCGCGAGCAGGAGATGTCCCCTTGAAATGGGTTGGGTAAGGAGCAGGCGAATCGTTCCGGTTTCGAATTCAACGGCAAAAATGGAAGCGGCGATAATGACGATCAGGACCGGAATATGGACCCATAACGTGTTCAAAGCAAGGTATGTGACAAGGTATCCGTTGAGAATCTCTCCGTCGACAATAAAGTATTCACTGATCGATTCCAGAAGGAATTGAAAGATCTTTTCTCCTTCCATAAACATCCCCAGGTTGATGATCAGCATGAGGGCCATGGCAATGATAAAAGTGACATAGGTCCGGGTCGAGCTGAAGAGTTTATACAATTCTATGTAGATCAGGTTTTTCAAGGCATTCAATCAGATCAGGCGGTTATTTCCAGGTAACGAGACTCCAACAGGTTCTGAGTTTCAACATTCACAGGAACAGCACCCAGCCCGACAAGGCGTTCAACCGTTCTTGCAATCTCATTGGGTTCCAGGTTCAATAGAGCGGTCTGACTTTCATCTTGGTAGCCGCCGTATTTCGAAATCAGATTCATGGCCTGATTCGAGGGTTTTGAATCAAAAGCAAACGACACCTTCTTCTTGAGTTTGAGCAAATCTTTTTTCGATATATCCAGGGCGATGCTTCCTTTGTGCAAAAGGATGAAGGCGTCTGCAAACTGCTCCAGCTCGTTGAGCAAATGAGACGAGACGACAATGGTCGCCCCCTTTGCGTTCAATTCCCTGAGCAAAGCAATCAGGTCCTGAAAACCGTTCGGATCCAAACCGTTGAACGGTTCGTCAAGCAGCAGCAAGTCCACATCATTGATCATGGTCTGGGCAATGGCCAGGCGCTGCTTCATGCCGGTAGAGTAATTTCTGACTCGTTTGGGTGAAAGAGGATCCAGCCCAACAAGATGCATTATTTCTTCCAGATTCTTATCAACGCCCAGAACCCGGCAGATTAATTGAAGGTTCTGTATCCCAGAAAGATAAGGGTAGAATGACGGTGAATCGATCATATAGGCACAAGATTTCCTCAAATTGGAAATGTCACTGAGGTGCTCCCCATTTTTTTTAACCACTGCTGAATCCGGACGAACAAGTCCTGCCAGAACCTTAAAAATCGAACTTTTACCAGCCCCGTTAGGACCGAGCAACCCGGTAATCTTACCTCGTTCAAACGAAAAGGAAATGTCGTCCAGGACCTGTTGCCCGCCATAGCGCAGGGAAAGCCCTTCGACACTGAGCATGTGCATCACCAAAAGAAATTTTTGAGTTCGTAGTGTCTGGTGAAGAGTATCCGCTTCCAGAAAACGCCGTAAAACAAAACCAGCGGATTCCTGACAAATGCATCAGGCAGGACGTGATACCACCTGTAGCCCTGGGCTCGGAAATATGTGCGTATCTCTCTGCCGCATCCCAGATCCTCACCCGCAATTATGACGGCATCTCTCTGGCATTTGGAATACATAAAAGGCCTGATGAGTCTCGGTCAAAGCTCCTATTTCGAAGATAGCGTCCTTGATCTGTTTGTAATTCTGATATCTTCCGTAGGCGTCAAATTGTGAAAAAAACGGAATCGTCAAGGCCCAGAGTGCCAAAGCACCCCAAAAAAAGGATTTGACAAAAAGCTCCTCCTGGAAGAATTCAAACGATATCCGGGCGCTAATGACCAGGGTCAGAAGGCCTACAACTGTAATGAGGTGAAGAAAAGCTCCTACTTTCAAATAGCGCAGCACACGCTCGCAGGTCATCCTCATCCATGTAGGTTTTTCTATTGCAGAGGGGAATTTCAACATGTTCAAATATAAAAAAAATCAGCCCAACCTTTTCTCGTTGTTACGCACAAAGGACGCCCAACCCGAATAACTCTTCTCGGTCTGGTGCTTTCCGGCATTATAGAAATGACAGACCGCAGCAGCCAATCCATCGGTTGCATCCAAATTCTTCGGCAATTGCTTCATCTTGAGAAGGCTCTGAAGCATTTTAGCAACCTGCTCCTTTGAGGCATTTCCGTTTCCTGTGATGGCCATTTTGATTTTCTTCGGAGAGTATTCCGTAATTGTGACCTGTCGTGAAAGTCCAGCTGCCATGGCCACTCCCTGTGCCCTTCCGAGTTTCAGCATGGATTGCACGTTTTTACCGAAAAATGGGGCCTCGATGGCGATCTCATCCGGGTGATAGGTGTCTATCAAGTGAATCGTACGTTCAAAAATGAGTTTGAGTTTGGTATAGTGATCGGAGTACTTTTTCAGTATCAGTTCATCGATCTGCATTAATTCCATCTCTTTATCAACCACTCGTATGAGTCCGAAACCCATGATGGTAGTTCCTGGATCAATTCCTAAAATGATTTTTTCAGTGGACACTTTTTTCTGTAAATGAATGAGATGCCTAAGCGCAAGAATTTGTTTCTTTGTGTAAATGTACAACAACATTCAAAAATACTATCCCCGGTTCCTGTTTTTTGCCAAGTTGATCATTTTGGCCTTTGCCTATCGGGTTATCAGCCAAAAGATTTTTGGAGAAACCTCGTACATCTTTTTCCTGGAGCAGCTGGAGACTCTGAAGGCTTGGGCACCCTGGGTCGCTGCCTTTTTATTCTTAATGACCGGGCTCAACTGGCTTATCGAGATTTTCAAATGGCAACTACTGGCGCGTCTAATACGGCCTACTTCTTTTGGTCAGGCTGTTAAACAGAGCTTGTCATCCCTGACGGTTTCACTGATGACCCCTAACCGAATTGGCGAATACGGAGCCAAAGCCCTTTATTTTGAGCGTAAGGATCGATCGCGTGTGATTCTGTTCAACTTCATCGGCAACTTCAGTCAAATGAGTACCACCGTACTCTTTGGATTACTGGGATTTTGGTGGGTGTATAAAAGCTTTCCAATTCTCGATCTCGAGGGAGTTAGCTGGATTAAGATTGGACTCTTGACCTCGACACTTGGAGTTGGTCATTATCCTTTTAAGCAAAATGTGGAAAGGTTTTTATTCAAAGCTCATTCGCGATTTGAAATCAGTTCCGGCCAAGACGCATATCACCGTTTTTGCACTTTCCTTGTTGAAGTATCTTGTTTTTTCGCATCAATTCTATTTTCTCCTCGTTTTATTAGGAGTAGAACTGGGTTACCTCGAATGCATGAGTCTTCTCGGTCTGAGTTACCTGATCTCCTCACTGATTCCGGGTTTTGTGCTATTTGATTGGTTGGTCAAAGGTTCAGTGGCGGTGGCCATCTTCAGTCAGTTTGGCGTTGATGAAATGCTTGTCCTGAGCATAACCAGTGTCATGTGGCTGTTGAATTTCGGTTTTCCTTCACTTGTCGGCACCTTGTATGTCATGGCTTTTAAGCCTGTATCGGCAAGCCGTAGATCCCGCTCTGAGAAACAGCAGAAATCCATGGCACAAAAATGATCGGGGTACTTGCAACTATAATCGCTCTATACCTGCTTTTAATTCTCGGCTTCACACTTGGTTTGAGGCGGCTTCCTTCATTTGAACCGGCCCTTCAGGAAGCGCGGCATTCTTTTCAATTCTTATTGTGTTCGGGATGAAAAAGACAATTTGCCCCCTTTAATAGCGCATTTGGATCAACTCAAGTATCCCAAAGACAAATTCGAAATCTTGCTTATAGATGATGCCTCCTCTGACGGATCTCTCAAGCTTGTTAAATCCCTGCAAAAGGAACTGCCATCACTCAACATGAGAATCCATGAATTCAAGACGTCCTCATTTTCACATAAAAAGGATGCTCTGGAACTGGGCGTAAGAGAAGCTTCGTTTGACTGGATCATCACCACAGACGCAGACTGCACTTTTGACAGCGGTTTTTTAAACGCATACGATCAGTTTCTCAATCGTCATCCGGCCAAAATGGTTGCCGGCCCTGTCATATGCACCGCAGAGGATTCCTTGCTTGATCGCTTTCAATCTCTGGATTTTCTCAGCTTGCAAGGTTCGACCATGGGAAGCTTTGGAGGGAGAGACTCCATTCCTTTCCTGCGGCCCTTTATGTGCAATGGAGCCAACCTTTGCTACAGCAAAGAGGCGTTTCTTGAACTTGGCGGATATCAGGGGAACAAAGACATTGCCAGTGGCGACGATGTGTTTTTGCTGGAGAAGATGCTTGAACGTCATGAAAATGAGGTGTATTTTATCAAGTCGCGATCGGCCCTTGTGCAGACAAAACCCAAAGAGACCTGGAAAGAGCTCTTCGAACAGCGTAAACGATGGGCTTCAAAATCCACTGCTTATAAGAATAGCTTTGCAAAAATTGTGGGGCTTCTTGTGTTACTGGCCAACTTTTCTCTGATTCTCGGACTGGCACTGGGTTTGGCGGGATTGATTCCATGGCCGTATTTTGGCCTTCTCTTTGTCATGAAGATCAATGTAGACTTTGTCTTGATCTTTAACACAGCTTCTCTCTGGGAGCAACAGCAGGCCATGAAATCTTTCGTCATGTCCAGCTTTCTCTATCCTTTTTTCGTCGTAGGAGTGACGCTTCAATCCCTTACTGGAAGTTATAACTGGAAAGGACGAACTTACAAGAAATAGCCTTATTCGGTCGTTGAGACAATCACAGGCAATTGATACATCGAATTGACAGGGATACCTCTTTTCAGAGCCGGCTGTATCACGCTCGGAAGGGCGGCCACACTCCGGTAGAGCAAACTGTCCAACTCAATAAGTTCGGAACCGACACCCCGGGGTCTGTGTATTTCGGCAATGGAGATCATTCCCTCTGTATCAACCAGGATGTCCACCTTTATCGTATCATTTGGGATGAGTGTCGAACCAATGCTCTTCTCTTCAAAGGCATGCTGAAGGCGTCTGGCCAGTTCCATCTCGAAACAGAGGTTCTGCTTTTCCGAGGTATCGCAATTATTGCAGTCCAGGAAAAGGGGGTAAACATCCACAGCGCTGTAGTTGACAATTGTATCCGACGCCATTTCTTTCAGAAGCGTCGATTGTCTCCGCGATTTGAAATCACACGAAATCGTCAATACAAGGAGGATTATGAGCGCGACAAGCCTTGAAAACATTGTGAACCGGTATACAAGGTGAAAGTACGAATATTTTTGACAATCAGGGATTTTTGTACAAAACTTGAGGGAATTGTTAATACTTGCATTGCATGGATTTACAGCCGGTTTCGACCCGATTGATTATCTTGTCCAAAATACCAAATATGGACCTGTTTCTCGTCATTTTGGGGTTCGCCCTGATTCTGGTCGGTATCGCCGGATCCGTTCTGCCGGTTCTTCCCGGTCCAATGATGGGCTGGTTCGGGCTACTGTGCATCTATCTGAGTTCCTGGGTAGAAATGAATTACTACGTTCTCGTAATCACATTTGTACTCTCCGTGGGAATTTTCATTCTGGATTATCTCATTCCCTCCATAGGGGCGAAAAAGTTTGGAGGCAGTAAAAAAGGGGCCATGGGAGCTACTATTGGCCTGGTCATTGGTCTGTTCCTTCCGATACCGCTCGGGTTTGTTCTCGGGGCTTTCTTTGGAGCCTTTATCGGAGAGATCATTCATAAAAAAGATGACGTCAAAAGGGCCTGGCGATCAGCCATCGGATCCTTCCTGGGCTTTCTGACCTCTACCGGACTCAAGCTTGTCGTGAGTTTGTTCTTTTTCGGCTTTTATCTTTACCTTGTTTTTTCTAACTGGCCTTCAACTTTTTGACGCCCTAATTATGGTATGTTTTTTGATGTGAATGAACAGAGTTTGTTCATCACTTTTAAACTTGAAACCATGTCGTCACCCAGATCTATCCCTCTTTCGGGTCGCATTAACATCCGAATCGCACTCCTACCTGTTCTCATTTTGCTTTTTATCATCCCTGCTCTGGCTGAAACTGATCCGGATTCTTCGGTTAGGGAAATCACCGGATATGTAAGAGGAAGGGGCACCATGCTTCCGAATGCCCGTGTGGAAATCAAAGATTCCTCCAGGGAGACGCTTACGGATGCAAAGGGTTTTTATTCAATAAAAGCAAGCAAAGGAGAAGTGCTGGTGTTCTCACATTTGGGTCTTAAGAGCATGGAGATCATCGTAGAGGATGTCACACGGGAACTGGATGTTTCTCTCGTGCGGGAATCCAGGATGCTGAGTGAGGTCAAACTGAACGCTTCGGGCAATAGCGTAGAAGTTCCAGATGAATTCGACACCAATTACGGAAAAGTAAACCGGAAGAAGTTGGGTTATTCCTCGAATTATCTAGCAGGAGAAAACCTGAACCTTGCAGGGGTCAGTCTGATTGATGCACTTCGAGGAAAAATACCGGGATATCAAGTCTATGAGGTTAACATGCAACAGAGGGCGCAATTGAGAAAAGGTGGTGGTCCAGCTCTTTGGGAAATTGATGGGGTTTTGTTTGAAAAAGAACCTCCGTACATCGACCTGAACACGATCGAAAGTATAAATGTCGTCAAAAGTCCGGGTGGTGCCATGGCTCGATATGGAAGTTTGGCCTCTGGCGGTGTGATTATCGTTCGAACACTTGACAAAGCCTTCGCACAGATGACTCCCCAGAAAATCAATGTGTCCAGCGGCACGAACGTCAATTATTACAAAAAAGATGCGGTGCCTTACTCGAATCAATCCTATGTGAAACCGAGCTATTACAGTGCCCTTCAGGGATTCAAAAGCAGCGAAGAGACATTGGGGAGTTTTGAGAAGTTCTTACCCATTTATAAGGATGATGCCACTTTTTACCTCGACTACGCCCAAAAGCTGATCGAAAAGGAAAACGACAAGGAAGCCTCCCTGAAGGTATTGGACCAGATGCAGGACAATTTGTTCACTGACCCGGTCGGGTTGAAATCGCTGGCCTATTTCTACCAGGAACAAGGCATGGATATCGAGGCTTTGAGAGTCTATCTGAGAGTTCTGTCTTTGCGCCCGGAATACGCCCAATCGTATCGCGACCTGGCGAGCACCTACCGATCGATAGGCATGATTGAGAACAGTTGGAACTATTACATGTACTATCTCAATAAGGTAAAAACCCTTGGAGGAAGCTCCATTGGTGAGACTATTTACCACGAGATGGAGGAGATTCATTACCGCATGCCCAAAGGCTTCCGACCCAAAGAGGCCTTTGTTTCCAAAACACCATTGAAAGACGTGCCTAAAGACGTCCGCATCATCTTTGAGTGGGACAACTCCGAAGCAGAATTCGAATTGGAGTTTGTGAATCCGAAAGGGCAGGCCTATTCCTTTATTCATACCTATGAGTACAATGATGAACAAATCAATGATGAGAAAAAACGGGGATACTCATCCAGGGAATACATCATCGATGAGCTGGATCAAAATGGCTGGTTGGTGAATCTGACCTATTTTGGAAACAAATCGAACAACCCCACCTATCTCAAAGTCACTGAAATCAGAAACTGGGCGCGCAAAGGTCAAAAAGAGGACATAAGCGTTTTGAAACTGGTAGAAAAGAACAAAAAATTCAAATTGATTCGAATCTAAACCTGGCTGCATCTCAGATTCTCGGGCTGTCAAACCTGTCATAGATCAGTTTTTATCCCTCTTTTTTATTGTATGTTTGATCCTCAACGTCTGAATGACGGGATAATTTCTTAGGGATGTTTCTTGAGATCGCAGAACAGATTACATTTCCATTAGCTGCAGGCTGCATGGCCGCCGTGCTTCACGTACTCATGGGGCCCGACCACCTGGCCGCAGTAGCTCCCTTCGCCATTGAATCCAAAAGAAGAGCCTGGAAAATAGGTCTTTTCTGGGGGTTAGGGCATGTCTTCGGAATGCTGCTTATCGGTAGTCTCTTTATGGGCTTTCGGGAAATGATTCCCATCGAAAAGATTTCGAATTACAGTGAACAGCTGGTCGGTCTCGTACTGATATTGATCGGAGTCTGGGCCTTTTATAAAATTTACCAGGAGAACGGAGGTCACAGCCATCTGCACGTGCACTCAGATCAGCCTATGATTCACAAGCACGCCCACTCCCATGCAGAAAGACCGACGCATGATCACAGGCATCCCAAAAGCAAAGGTCAGGGCTTTCTCACAGCGTTCTCTGTCGGCGTTTTGCACGGGCTCGCTGGCATTGCCCATTTTATCTTGTTTTTGCCCGTAGCCTCATTTGAAGACTCCTCAGACGCAGTTCTTTATATTGTTGGTTTTGTTTTTGGTACCGTATTGGCGATGACCTTGTTCGCACTATTGATGGGAACCGTCTCGTCCTTTGCCCAAAACGGCCACAATAAAAACCTGTTTCTTGGAATTCGATTCATCGGAGGATTGCTCGCAATCCTGATCGGGATTTACTGGATGCTTTAACAAATCCTCGGAAGCTGCTCTCCAATCAATGGCGTTACGATTCTCTTCCCTCCAATTTCGCTGTGAAGAATCACTTTGCCCGCATGCGTCGAAGTCACCTCCCCAACCTGAGTTGCCGAACGGCCAGTGCTCTCCAGTCGCATCAGCTCCAAAACTTCTTTCTCAGCATCCGGATCAACAAATACCGCAAAAAGACCTTCATTAGCGACATACAATGGATCCAGGCCCAACATTTCACAGGCAGCTGAGACCTGTTTTTCAAGTGGTAACTTTTCCTCAAAAATTTCAATGCCGACTTTTGCATCGACTGCAATCTCTGAGAGCACACTGGCCAAACCACCCCGTGTTGGATCCCGTAAAAAATGTATTTTATCTCCAAACCTGTCTAAAAGCTTTAAAACAAGGTCATTGAGATTTGTGCTATCGCTTACTATAGCAGATTCAAACTCCAGGCCTTCGCGCTCAGACATAATCGCCATACCGTGCTGGGCTATGGGGCCGTTGACCAGAATCTTGTCTCCTTCCCGAATGTTGCTGATGCTAATATTCGCGTTGGGATGGACCTCTCCAAATCCGGTGGTGTTGATAAAGATTTTATCACCCTTTCCTCTTTCAACAACTTTCGTGTCGCCCGTTATGATCTGTACACCGCTCTTGTCTGCTGCGCGTTTGACCGACTTGACAACCTCTACGAATTCTTCCATGTCGAGTCCCTCTTCCACAATGAAGGCAAGTGACAGATACCTGGGAATAGCCCCGCACATCGCCACGTCATTTACCGTTCCATGTACCGCAAGCTCACCGATGTTTCCACCTTTGAAGAATATGGGTGACACCACAAAACTATCTGTAGACACCGCCATCGGACCATCGAACTGAACCACTGAACCGTCGTGTTTTTTATCTAAAAGTTCATTCCCCAGAATCCTGAAGATCACCTGATCCAAAAGGTCGCGAGTCATGACTCCCCCGCTGCCGTGTCCGAGATTGATCGTATTAAAACGTGTATCTTTTTTTTTCATTTTCAGCGGTTCATGAATTGATTCTTCTATTGAACATTTTTTGGTGGGAATAAACAATCACACTTCTGACCGGCTATAATTGTAATACGCACTGCAAGCCCCTTCCGATGAAACCATCGGAGCGCCCAGCGGGTTCATTGGGGTGCAGCCTTTCCCAAATTGAGAACAGTCAATTGGCTTCTTCAAACCCCTTAGTATCTGACCGGCTATGCATTCGGGGCTTTCCGAAACCTGTATATGGTCGATTCCAAACTTGTTCTCGGCGTCGAAGTCTCGATAAGTATCTTTGATTTTGTATCCGCTGCCCGGAATCATCCCGATTCCACGCCATTCCCGATCACCCACCTCAAAGACCTCACGAATCACTTCGATGGCTTTTTTATTCCCATCTTCCCTGACCACCCGTGTATATTGATTTTCGACCTCACATCTGCCTTCTTCAAGTTGTCTTACGGCCATCCAAATGCCCTGTACCAAATCCAGTGGTTCGAACCCCGTAATCACTATAGGAATCTGATATTTCTTCACCAAGGGGTAATACTCCTGATAGCCCATGATGGCACAAACATGACCTGCACCCAAAAAAGCATTGATAGTGTTGAATTCATCGTCAAGAATGGCCTCAATCGCTGGGGGCACCAGCACGTGCGAAACGAGCAGCGAATAATTTTGAAGTCCCTCTTTTTTTGCATGCAGCAAGGAAAGTGCATTGGCTGGGGCCGTCGTTTCAAAACCAACGGCGAAGAAGACAACTTCTTTGCCAGGGTTATTTCGGGCCACTTTAACCGCTTCAAGTGGAGAATAGAGAACCCGAAGGTCACCTCCGCGGGCCTTGGCTTCCAACAAGCTCATTTCCGATCCGGGTACGCGAATCATATCCCCGAAGGAACAGACGATCGCTCCCTGGCCCAACAGCTCAACAGCTTTATCGATGAGACTTACCGGGGTGACGCAAACCGGACAACCCGGTCCGTGGATCATACGTATTTTATCCGGGAGCATTTCCAGGATTCCGTTTTTAACCAGGCCATGGGTTTGCCCTCCGCATACTTCCATGATGTTCCAGGTGCCACGGCACGTTTTTTCAATTTCCCTCAGCACCCTCTCCGTGGCCTCTCTGTTCCGGTATTCTTTGAGATACTTCATACTTCTCTTCTCCTAATGGATTGTAAAATCACCTCGTTGTTTTAAATCAAATCGACGTCTTAACGAACCTGGTTCAAATGGTACATGATCTGGCCATGAGCTATATTCTCATCGTTAGGAGCTAAGTTAACATTAAAATACGTGTCATACTCACTTCTCAGCATATCTCGTATCATGTCTACAAGAATCGAATTCTGAAAGACTCCCCCACTGAAGGCGACTTTACTGACCCCTGATTGCACAGCCATGCCTCGCACAACCGAGGCCAGGGTATAGAGAAAGTCGATTGCAAGCATTTCTGTATTTTGCCCTCGTTCCTTCTCTTCGAAGATTCTTCGAAGCAGCTCTCTTGGAGAGAAGGTCTTTTTATCCACCTCCTCGATAAGACATCTGCATTTTTTCAAATCAAAACTTCCCACGTGATTCTCCAACAAAATCGCAGCTTCGCCTTCATAGCTGTTTCGATCACACAGACCTAAAAGTGACGCAGCGGCATCAAACAATCGGCCCATAGAAGAAGTCTTCATGCGGTTGGATTTTAGAAGTGACCCATAGATCCGCATCTCCTCTTCGCTGAATTTTGAAGCAACCGTCGGGAGCATTGAAGAATCGCTCAAGGACAACAACGACAAGCGCGGTTCCAGGGCCATTTTGTCGCCCGCAATCCAGTCAAAATATTCCAAATGACTCCATCTGTCAATCGTGTGATCACGATACATGAAGAACTCTCCACCCCAAATTTGCCCATCATCACCATACCCGGTACCATCCCAAATCACACCGAGAACAGGTTCTTTACAAGCAAAAAGTTCGTGTTCCCCCAGCACAGAGGCAAAATGGGCTTTGTGATGCTGAATCTCATGACAAGGCGCATCGAACTCCAAGGCCAGTTCTCTGCCGCTTCGAGTACTCAGGTATTGGGGATGTGCATCGACGAGTATGCATTCGGGCTCTCTTTCAAAGATTCGGATGAATCCGCGTACGGTTTGCTGAAAACGTTCGTAAACATCATAATTGTCGAGATTACCCAGGTATTGACTTTGATAGAGATAGGTGTTTGGCAAAAAAGCTAAGGTGCTTTTCAACTGGCTTCCCATGGCCATCACCGCTGCATCGGCAGGCGCCTCGAAATCGAAAAAATTAGGGGCGTACCCGCGAGACCTCCTAAACATAATTTGCTGCCTGCCTTTCTGGCTGATCTTTACGACCGAATCATCCTGGGGGTTTTCAATATGGAGGTTGTGGTGGACAAAGAAATCTGCCACTCCTGTTAAGATCGACATAGCTTCATCCTCCTCGCTGAGGATTGGGGATCCATGCAAGTTACCGCTTGTGGCCACTATGGGTCGCGTCAATTCACGGGCCAGAAGCTCAAGAAGCCCCGAATACGGGAGCATGGCTCCCAATTGCCTCAAGCCCGGGGCAATGCTTTCAAGAGCCAGTTTACCCGAGTAGTTTTTGAACGGCAGAATCACGATGGGTCGGGGCACAGAGAGTAGCGTGGCACGTTGCACGGCATTTAGGTCAAGTTCTGCCTCAATCGCGTCCAGGGAAGGATACATCAGGGCAAAAGGTTTCGACGGACGTCGTTTGCGCTCCCGAAGCCGCATGACCGCCTCAGGATTGTCTGCATCACAACAGAGCAGGTACCCGCCTGTATTCTTGATGGCCACAATCTTTCCGGATGAGATCAAACGAGCGACTTCACGGAACAGCCCAGAATCAGGTAGCTTCAATTGATTTCCATTCGCATCGAAGAGCTCCAGAGACAGCCCGCAATTGGAGCAAGAATTGGTCTGGGAGTGAAATCTCCGATTGGAAGGATCCGTATATTCTTCGGCGCATGCCGGGCACATGGTGAATTCGTCTAAGGAGGTGTGCTCTCTTTCGAAAGGAAAATCCCGGGTCAACGCCCACCGCGGCCCGCAATTGACACAGGTCGTAAAGGGGTAACCATGCCTCCTGTTTTCGGGGTCGGCAATTTCTTCCTTACAGGAATCGCAAATCCCAAAATCCGGGGTGAGCTGCAGGTTGAGGGGGCCCTCTTTTTGCGAGTTTCTGATCCGGAAATCCTTGCAGTTCTCATTCTCGGAAGGCTCCAAAGCATGAGAACGAATTCGGGCTAAAGGGGGTGGGTTATTGATCAGCTCCCGATAAAACCGGTCTATAGCAATACTCTGATCTATTCCATTGTTGTCAGCCTCTAAGTGAATGACCACGCCCCTTTCATCGTTTGAGACATAACCGTTGATGTCAAAGCGACGAGCCAGATTGTAAACAAATGGACGAAAACCGACTCCCTGAACCTGGCCGGCAATTCGAATCTTTTGGGAAACGGGCATAGATTTTTACTGAATGGTCCGGAAACGAAGTTAATTATTTTCCGCATGCATCTCAGCCGCGAGGTTGAGAACCCTTTCAATCACCTCGGGAATTGAGGACTGAACAGGGTCTGAAAGTTCCAGGCTCATCGGTGAAATATGATCTATCGAAACGGTAAACAGACTCATTTCTGGGGGGTGTTCCATCAGGTATACCGCTTCAATCATGTCCTTTAATCCAACATCATGAACGCTCAGGGCGGATGGAAAATCGGAGGCGAAGCGTGGCCGGATCAGTCGAACACACCCTGTTTCCCTGCCATCCATCGTTGCGTCAATGAAAATTATTTTTTGATAGGATTCGAAACAACTCAAAAGCAAGAAGCCTCCCGTCCCTCCATCGAGAATGTCCAGGTAGTCGGGAAGTTCCCGTTTTGCCATTTCCTGAATCACCTGTACGCCTATGCCTTCATCTCCCATGAGATAGTTCCCAAGGCCAAGCACCAATATACTCTGGCTCTTGTCCTTCTCGAAAAAAAAGGCATCACTGCTGATCGCTAACGGATTATTCATAAGTTCACTCATTCGATACAGTTTAAAAAAAGGACCGCCCTTAGGAGCCTGGAAATGCTTTTCAACAGTTCATTAAAACAGTTCATAGCATCGGGCGATCCTCAAATACTAAATATGATCCCCTTTATCTAAGCGCTCTTTGCGCACAAACTTGTATCCGCTGATCATGGAAGAGGATTCTCCTCGCCCTTCCAACCAGTCGTGATAAAACACCAGGTAAACATGAACCAGGGTGAAAATGATAAACAACCAGGTTGATACATGATGCACATAGCGGGTTGTCATTTCATCCCCGAGTACATAAGGAACCCAGGAGAAAAGTTTGGGCAACCACCAACCTGAAGTCGGAGCATATAGACCAAATCCTGTGAAGATCTGAACAAGAGCGAGCAGAAACAGAACCACGTAAGATAAAGAAGCTACATAATTGTGCCCCACACTATGGTTCTTGAGGATTTCTTTTTCTTCATTCTGCAGGAGAATGTCAACTTTGAGTACGTGCTTGATATTGTCCCACGACTTTTTCGAAAGGGGTACAAATGCCCTCCAATTCGAGTAATAGTTTCCCATGAAGGCCCAATAAATACGAGCTAGAGCATTGATCAGGAAAATATACCCCGTAGTGAAGTGTATCATTCGAACGGTTCCAAACCAATACGAGTCCCCTGCCTCGGCACTGGACATGATCGCGGGAGGATCGGCAATGATAAACCCGGTAACAGCTAGAACGGTAATGCTGAGCACGTTTACCCAATGAAATATTCTGACGGGCAATTCCCAGACCAGCACCCTCTTAAATTCATATGTCTTATGTACGGTATCCACAATTTCTCAGATTTTGATTAGACTTGAAATCTTCTGGCTAAACTTCACAGCTCCCTACATTACTTACTTTGGAGATGTGTTTGCCGTGTTCATCGTACAGGTGAACGGCACAAGCCAGGCAGGGATCGAAAGAATGCACGGTCCTGATGATCTCGAGTGGAAGCTCAGGATCGGCAACAGGAGTGTCCAAAAGCGAGGACTCATAGGCTGATAACTGACCATTCGGGTCTCTCGGCGAAGCATTCCAGGTTGTCGGCACTACTTGCTGGTAATTCTCGGTCTTACCGTCCTTGATTCTTATCCAGTGCGCCAAACCTCCTCGTGGAGCTTCAGTGAACCCAACGCCTTTAGACTCGGCAGGCCATTTGGAAGGCTCCCATAGATCCATATTCGCCATTCTCTTGTCACCATTTTTGATGTTGGTCAATAACTGGTTATAGAATTCAAGCGTCCAGCCAGCGACCAGTTTACTCTCGATTCCGCGAGCAGCCGTTCTTCCCAATGTAGAGAAAAGGGCGTCTACGGGTACGTCAAGATGAGTCAAAGCACCGTTCACTGTTTCCTGAATCTCTTCGTTTCCTCGGGCGTAACCCACAAGAAGTCTTGACAAAGGTCCTACTTCGACCGCTTTACCCTGCCATCTCGGTGTTTTGACAAAACTGTACTTGCCTTCGACGTCAAGGTGCTCGAAAGGAGGTGTCGGGCCAGAATACTCAATATTGGTTTCCCCGTCCCAAGGATGTCTTCCCGTTTCTGCGCCTTCTGCATAATTCGAATACCAGGAATTGTTGACGAACTCCTCGATGTCTCCGTTTCGGTGATCCACGTCATGCACAGTAGAGAGATCTCGATTGAGAATCACACCCTGTTGGAATTTGAAATTGGATGGATCTCCATACCCGTTGGTTGGAAAATCTCCATAGGACATATAGTTACCTATGCCTTTACCAATGGCACCCCAGTCCTTATAGAAGGAAGCAATTGCCAAAAGATCAGGAATGTACACCTGATCGATGAAATCGTATCCGTCTTTCAGTAGTTTGCCTACATGCGCCAGTCGTTCGGCATTGAGTCCGCCAGTGCTTTCCTCATTGATTGCACAAGCCATACCACCCACCAGGTAGTTCGGGTGTGGGTTCTTTCCGCCGAGGATGGTGTGCACCTTGACGATTTCCTTCTGCCATTCAAGTGCCTCCAGGTAATGGGCAACCGCCAGCAGGTTTACCTCAGCTGGAAGCTTCATTTGACTGTGTCCCCAGTAGCCGTTGGCAAAAATGCCAAGTTGACCACTTTCAACAAACTTTTTGATTCGGTTTTGCACGTCACTGAAATAACCGGGGGAGCTCTTGGGCCACTTCGAAATGCTCTGTGCGATTTGAGAGGTGCCCGCTGGATCAGCGTTCAGGGCGCTGACCACATCTACCCAGTCAAGTGCGTGAAGATGATAGAAATGAACAGCGTGGTCATGCATGTAGAGAGCCCCCTCCATAATATTTCTCACCATCTCCGCGTTTGGAGGAATTGCGATGCCCAGCGCATCTTCCACTGCTCTGACTGAGGCAATCGCATGCACAGTGGTACACACCCCGCAGGTCCTTTGGACGAAAGCCCAGACATCCCTGGGATCTCTTCCTTTGACAATGTTCTCCAGCCCACGTACCATAGTACTTGAGCTGTAGGCGTCGACGATTTTTCCGTCTTTGATTTCAGCTTCTATTCTTAAGTGTCCCTCGATCCTGGTTACCGGATCAACAACGATTCTTTGTGCCATGACTTTTAATTTTATTCGTTCTTGTCGAGTTTCTCCTCGTTAATTTGACCTCGAGTATATCGGTTCTTGAGCTCTTTGTATTTCGATACATTTGCAGCAATTGCGTGAGCTGTCAGTCCAGCAACCACAGCTCCTGTCGCAACCTTGCCCACCTTGTCGGCAGTACTTTCAATACCGAATCCAGGTGTGCTGCCAAGCCGTTTGTAGAAAGGACCATTGTCCCAGAAGTTGGCTTCACTGCATCCTATACAGCCATGACCTGATTCAATTGGGAAGCTGACGCCTCCATTCCATTTCATGCTGCCACAGGCGTTATAGGTCGTCGGTCCTTTACATCCCAGTTTATAGAGGCAATAGCCTTCTTTGGCATTCTGGTCGTCAAAGGTCTCGGCAAATAACCCGGCGTCAAAGTAGGGTCTTCTGTAGCAGGAATCATGTACGCGCTTTCCATAAAAGGCTTTGGGCCTACCTGCCCGGTCGAGTTCAGGGAGCCTGTCAAAGGTCACATAATGTACGATCAGGGCTGCCATTGCCTCGCCAATAGGAGGGCAACCCGGCATATTGATCACCGGTTTGTTCGTGATTATCTTATTAATAGGAGTAGCACCTGTAGGATTGGGCTTGGCCCCCTGTACGCAACCATTGGTAGCGCAACTTCCCCAGGCTATGATGGCTTTGGCTCCTTCAGCAGCTTCTTTTAAATGGTCAAGCGCCGTTTTACCTGCAATCGTGCAGAAAACACCGTTTTCACCCATCGGCACGGATCCTTCAACACAAAGAATGTACTCGCCTTTGTATTTCTCCATCGTATCGTGCTTGGCTGCCTCAGCCTGGTGACCTGAAGCTGCCATGAGGGTTTCTGTATAGTCAAGTGAGACGGTATCCAGGATGATGTCCGCTACGATTGGGTGGCTCGACCGGATAAAGGACTCGCTGCAGCAGGTGCATTCCTGGTAGTGCTCCCAGATGATGGGAAGTCTGAAGTTGCTTTCCATAGACTTGGCCACTTGTCCGATCAGGGTGTGGTCTAGACCCATATAAGCGGTTATAAAAGCGGTGAACTTCATGAAATCCCTTCTGGAATAACCTTTTCGCCTGGCGCTTTCGTAATAGGTTTCCCGTATTCCTTGTTTTGTATCCATAACGTAATGATTTGGTATTTTGGAGTCCCTCTACCGCCGTCCCTTTGCCCAGGAAAGCGATTAATTTCAACAGGTCAATTTAAATGTAATAAATCATTGATATCATGACGATTATCATACTTTTTCATTTTTATTTCACTAACTTTATGGGTTAATTTCATCATAGCCTTTATCACTATGCACGAACTTTCCGTCGCCATGGGCATCGTCCGAATCGCCGAGGAAGAGCTGTCCAAATCCTCTGCTAAGGGGATTGAAATGATTGAGCTCGAGATCGGCGACCTGGCCGGAATCGAACTCGATTCACTCGAATACGTGTGGGAAGCTGCCGTGAAAGGAACATGCTTTGGAGAAGGCTGAAAGGAAAATCCATCGCATCGGCGGAAGAGGAGTATGCCTGGATTGCGATAAGGAGTTTGAGCTGGAGCAGCACTTTGATTCTTGCCCGAATTGCAACAGTTTCCTGAAACAAATACTTCAGGGAAAGGAGTTGAGGGTCAAGGCACTGCAGGTTTATTAAAAGAACAATGACCCAGATCAATTTCGACGGTGATCTTGGTCATTGAACTGTCTTTCGTTATTTACTTTATTGCTTGCCTACACTTAATTTTCAACTATGATTGATTCGAATTACAAGGTAAGAAGGTCGTCTTTGCTACCAGTACTTTGGGATATACAACGCAAAAGAAGGTATATCTCAGAAGATGACATTACAAAAATCGCCAAGGAATTTCACATGTCGAAGATCCAGCTCGAAGGTGTCATTTCTTTTTATCATTTCTTTCACACCAAACACGCTGGTCACTACACCATTTACCTCAACAACGCTATCATTTCAAAGCACAAGAACTTCAGTCATGTGAAGAAAGCTTTTGAACGAGAATTGGGCATCGCAGTAGGTGAGGTAACTGAGGATCGTATGTTCGGTCTGTTCGAGACGTCCTGTATTGGTTTGAGCGATCAGGAAACATCTGCGCTGATCAACTTCCATCCCTTTACCAATCTGACTCCCGAAAAGGTTAAAAGCCTGATAAAAAAACTTCGAAAAGGAGAAACCCCTGGAGAACTCTCCGATTTTCCTGAGGATAACGTCAGGTATGTTCCTGAGAAAGGCAAAGTTGTTTTTTTCAAAGACTACGAAACGGGCCTAGGGCTTCGAAACGCGATCCAGAGCTCACCTGAAGAAGTCATCGACCTTGTAACAAAATCCAAGCTCTCGGGAAGAGGCGGCGCATTTTTCCCCACCGGACTGAAATGGGGGATTTGCCGCGGTCATGATGCCGATCAGAAATACCTGATTTGCAATGCCGACGAGGGGGAACCCGGGACATTCAAAGACAGGGTACTGATGAATCGATATCCGGAACTGCTTTTGGAAGGAATGATTATTGCCGGATATGCCATAGGAGCATCCAAAGGATTCATCTATCTCAGGGCTGAGTACAATTATCTCCGAAAAAAGATTGAGAAGGCCATTGAAGAGTTCAAAGAAAAGAACCTCCTCGGGAAGTCTATCCTGGACAAGGAGGGCTTCAACTTTGAAATATTCGTATACCTCGGTGCGGGTGCCTATGTCTGCGGAGAAGAAACGGCACTGATAGCTTCCATGGAGGGAAAAAGAGGAGAATCCAGCACTAAAGAATTCTTCCCTGTAGAACGTGGATTCCTGGGCAAACCCACAGTGGTGAACAATGTCGAGACCCTGTGTGCAGTTCCTAGAATCTTTGAGATGGGCGTGGAACGTTACCTGGAAATAGGCACACCTGCCACTCCGGGGACCAAACTGATCAGCGTGTCAGGAGATTGCGCTAAGCCGGGCATTTATGAAATCGAATGGGGCATGAAGCTTCGGGATTTACTCGATTTGATTCAGGCCGAGGACCCCTACCTGATTCTGTTCAATGGCTATGCGGGAGAGTGTCTCTCTGAGGCTGATTTTGAAAGAGAAATATCTGGTGAGAACCTTCTGGGAGAACACATCCAATTCGAATTCGACGACCCTATAGTTTATTCGCAGAAGATGAGTGCCATTGGCCTTAGAAGCGGCGGTTCTTTTATGGTTTTCAATCGAAAACGAGATTTCATGAAAATCTTTAAGAACATCGCTGACTTCTTTGTTTCGGAATCCTGCGGAATCTGTGCGCCCTGCCGAACCGGAAACTTCCTGTTGAATAAAAAACTGAGAAAGATTCAACTGTGTCATGCCGGCAACAAGGACCTCGAGGACATTCAGAAATGGAGCACGATCATCAAACAGTCGAGCCGCTGTGGACTCGGTAAGACCTCAACGAACTGCCTGCTGACGGCAATACTCAAGTTTCCTCAGGAATTCGAGAAATGCCTGCTTGCTGAGAGCGACTTCAATCAGAGTTTCGACCTTTCCAAGGTAGTGCAGGATTATGACACCATTATTCAAGAAATACAACATGCAGATGAATGAACTCGTCAAAATCGTCATCGACGGACAAGAATACCAGGTGACAAAAGGAAAGAAAGTAGTGGACGCCGCAAAGGAGAAAGGAATCTACATTCCGACACTCTGCCATTTTCGGGAAGTTGAGAACTCATTGGGAACCTGTCGCATTTGCACAGTGAAGATCAACGGCAAACTCACCACGAGTTGTACCCAGAAGGTCGAAGAGGGCATGGAGGTTGAAGTAAACACTCCTGAGCTTATCGATACCCGAAAGGCTATCATTGAAATGCTCTTTTCAGAGGGAAATCACTTCTGCCCCTCCTGTGAGAAAAGCGGAAACTGTGATCTGCAGAATCTGGCCTATGACATGGGAATCACCGTGTCGCGCTTCTCTCATGTGTTCAGTAACAAATTCAAAGATTTCTATCCCACCCGTATGATCATGGATTCCAACCGCTGCATTCTTTGCAAACGCTGCGTGGAAGAAATTCAAACCGCAGGAGGCCAGGACGTATTCTCCTTCGTAAATCGGGGTGTGAACACCCGAGTTCGAGTTGACTACGAACAGGAAGAAAAGCTTTCTGAGGCAGACGCGCTTCGAGCCATGAACCTCTGCCCGGTAGGAGCTATTCTTGTCAAGGGAATGATCCACAAAGAACCTTTTGGCGAAAGGAAGTACGACATATTCGGAAAGAGTAAATCAACTTCGAAGTCAAAGAATTTTTCAGGCATTCGAAATGGTGAGAAATTTATTGTTGCAACGACTTCATTGGCCGGCTGTTTTGGCTGCCACATGTCTTTGTTGGATATCGATACCGAGCTCATCGATATGCTCGAGATCGTCGAATTCAACAAGTCGCCTCTGACCGACATCAAGAAATTCAGCAAACGTTGTCACGTGGGTCTGATCGAAGGGGGCTGCTGTAATTCGGAGAACGTTGAGGTGCTCAAGGAATTCAGAAAGAAATGCGACATTCTCATCGCCTTTGGTGAATGCGCGATTATGGGAGGAATTCCGGCCATGCGAAATTTCGTTCCGTTGAAAGAGTGTCTCGAAGAGGCTTATATCCATGGGATCACAAGTGAAATTGGAGCCAATGTCATACCCAACCACGAAGACATCCCGAAGCTTTTGAACAATGTGTATCCGTGTAACGAAATTGTCAAAATTGACCATTTCATACCCGGTTGCCCACCGAGTGCGGAACATATCTGGAAGTCCGTCAAGGGTATCCTTCTGGGCAAGGAACTGACCATAACACATGAAGAATTCAAATACGACTAAAGACAAAGAAGATGAAAAACAAGATTGTCATAGACCCTGTAACCCGAGTTGAAGGTCACGGCAAAGTGACCATACACCTGGACGATCAGAACAATGTCACAGACTCCTTTTTCCACATTGTCGAATTCAGGGGTTTTGAAAAATTTGTTCAAGGACATCCGTATTGGGAAGCGCCTGTCATGGTTCAGCGTCTCTGCGGCATATGTCCTGTAAGCCATCACCTGGCCGCTGCAAAGGCGATCGATCGTATCGTTGGTCTTGAACCGGACGAACTGTCGATCACCGCACAAAAGATCAGAAAGCTCCTGCACTACGGGCAGATCTTTCAGTCACATGCGCTGCATTTCTTTTACCTGGCTTCTCCGGATTTGCTCTTCGGATTCAGATCCGGTCCTGAAATGCGAAACGTCGTGGGTGTAGCCATGGAATACCCTGAGCTGGCCAAAAAAGGCATACTCATGCGAAAATTCGGACAGGAGATCATCAAGATGATTGCGGGTAAGAAAATTCACGGCATCTCCACTACTCCAGGCGGAGTCCACAAGAAAATTACGGTACGTGAGCGAGACTATTTCCTCAACGGGAAAGACATTCCTTCAATAGACACGATGATTTCATGGTCTCAGGAGATCATTGATTTCATGAAATTATATCACAGGCAAAACGCCCATTGGTTGAATGAATTCGCAACCTATCCGTCAGGGCACCTGGGTCTGGTAAACGCGAAAAACGGATATCTGGAACTCTACGACGGACGCCTCAGGGCCATTGATTCCATGGGCCACAAAACCCTGGATGACATTGAGGACGAGGAATACCAGCACTACTTTTACGAGGGCGTTGAAAAATGGTCTTATCTCAAATTTCCTTATCTCAAGCACCTGGGGCGCACCCAGGGATGGAACCGAGTTGGACCTCTGGCCCGTCTGAACGTATGTGAGGGAATTTCCACGCCTTTGGCAGCCTATGAAAGACTCGAATTCCTGGATGCCAATCAAGGGAAGACTTGCAATAAAACCATGTTCTCGCATTGGGCGCGTCTGATCGAACTTTTGCATTGTGCAGAAATGATGAAGGACCTCCTTGAAGATGATGACCTCTTGAGCAACGATCTGGTAAGAAGAGGAGAGCGAAGAAATGAAGGTGTCGGAATCATCGAGGCCCCTCGTGGCACTCTTATCCATCATTATCAGGTGGATGAAAAGGATAGGATCACCAGATGCAACCTCATCGTGTCGACTACCCACAACAACGAAGCCATGAATCGTGCGGTCAAATGGGTGGCCGAAAATGAAATCAGTGGAAAATCCAAAATAAGTGAGAATCTCCTGAACAAAGTTGAAGTCGCGATTCGTGCATACGATCCCTGCCTCAGCTGCGCGACGCATGCTCTTGGAAAAATGCCCCTCGAAGTATCGCTGCTCGATTCAAATGGAAATATAATTGATGTCAAGAGAAAGAACGATTAGGACCCTGGTTTTGGGCATTGGTAATTCCGGCCGGAAGGATGACGGCCTGGGGTGGGAATTCATTGATTTTTTGAAGAAACAGGAAATCGAGAATCTGGAGCTTGACTATCGATATCAGCTGCAGATAGAGGATGCAGAGCTGATCTCCCATTACGACCGGATTATTTTCGTTGACGCGACAAAAGAGCCCACAACAGATGGGTTTTACCTGAGACCCTGTTCTAAAAAGGACTTGACAGAAATGAACAGTCACAGTCTTCATCCGGAGACGGTGAGTTCCTTATGCTCTTCAATTTACGGGCGGGATCCGGAGTGTTTCATACTCGGAATTGAAGGAAATCAATGGGGACTGGAAACAGGTCTGAGCCCGGAAGCCAGGAAAAATCTCGAACGTGCCAAGCGTTACTTAGTTGCTCATCTTTTTGTGTATCTTTGAGTGAATGTTTAAGTTTTAAAGAATAACCATTATGTGCGGAACCTGCGGTTGCGGCTCACCCGACGGCAAAGCTGTTCTTCGGAAGCCATCACAAAGCCACTCCCATGAGAGTGATCACCATCACGGACACGATCATTCCCATGATCACGGACATTCTCACGGACATTCTCACGATCACGATCATTCCCATGATCACGGACACCATCATGAACACGACCACAGGAGCACGGTGTTGGAAGTCGAAAAGAACATCCTTCTTCAGAATGACATGCAGGCGGCTCGAAACCGCGGGTATTTTGAGGCCAAACAAATACTGGCACTCAACCTGGTTAGCTCTCCGGGTTCGGGAAAGACATCGATACTCGAGCGAACGTTGAAGGACCTTAAAAACGAGATTTCATTTACAGTGATTGAAGGAGATCAGCAAACTCTTCAGGATGCGAATCGGATTGATGCGCTTCAAATTCCTGTAATACAGATCAACACAGGCAAAGGCTGCCATCTTGAAAGCGATATGGTCTTTGATGCAGTGAAAGAGCTGGCCCCTGATGACCACTCTATCCTTATGATTGAGAATGTGGGTAACCTGGTATGTCCATCTATGTTCGACCTGGGGGAACGGCACCGTATCGTCATTCTCAGCATCACTGAAGGAGAAGACAAACCCCTCAAGTATCCTGACATGTTTCATTCCTCGGATATTTGCCTGATCAACAAAATCGATCTGCTGCCCCACTTAAACTTTGACCTGGATAAGCTCAAACAATACGCACTGCAGGTGAATCCAGACCTGCAATTCTTTGAAATCTCTGCCACTACAGGTGAAGGAATGCAACACTGGTATGACTGGCTGAAAAATACCAGAAAAGAGAATTAAAACCCATCAAATATGTGCCTTTCGATTCCCGGAAAACTCATAGAAGTCACCTCCCAACTCGATGAAACCTTTCGGGTGGGTCGGGTGTCTTTCGACGGCATCGTGAAAGAGGTCAGTCTGACCCTGGTCCCTGAGGCCAAAATCGGTGACTATGTCATGGTCCACGTCGGGGCAGCGATCAGCCTGGTCGATGAGGAGGAAGCCGTCAAGACTTTTGATCTGCTAAAACAGCTCGGGGAACTGAACGATCTCGATACTCCAGAGGAGGCTGAGAAAAATTAGTCGGACCCGCTTTTTGTATTTTTGAGTTCCGCAGCTGTCCCTGAACCTTCCCTGACCCAGTTCAAATACAAATTGTGGGCGATTGCCAATACCACCGGACCAATGAAGAGTCCCAATATTCCCTGAAGCATCATGCCTCCCAAAGCTCCAATTAAAATGACCAGCATGGGGGTTTCAAGACCTTTGCCCAACAGTATAGGTTTCAGAAAACTATCTGACATTGAGACGATGATGGCATAAATACTGAAGATAATGGCAGGAGTGGTTTCTGCATAGGAGAAAACAATCGCGATGGCGGGAATCATGGCTATCAGCGGTGGTAACTGAATGATCGCGAAAATAAGGACCAAAACGGCAAAAACACTTGCTGCGGGTAACTGGATGACAACGAATCCTATGTACGCGAGAACTGCCTGAATGATGGCAACTAGCAGGATGCCCTTTACTACGCTTCGAATGGTACTGGTGCACATATTCATAAACTCTTCTCCTTTACCGGGCCGAAGCCTGTTGGCAAATTGCACCCCGGCCTTGTACCCTGAGTCAGCACTTGACATAAAGACTCCGGCGATTATCAAGGCAAAAAGACCAATGGCTACTGAGCCTAGCAAACCCGTAAAACTTCCGAAAAACCAACTGAGAGAACTTTTGACCTCTTCGTTGTATGAAGAAATGAATTTCTCGAGATCCGCAGAGGCCTGGCTCCACACAGAGTAAAGCCTTTCTCCGATCATCGGCCATTCCGCGATATCTTCCTTAGGTGGCGGAATCTTAAGACTTCCTTCCTCCAGCTTCGTGTAAAATTTCTTACCGGAATCGATCAAGGAGGAGGTCAGATTGATCGTTGGCGTGAGAATCAACGCCAACAGAACGAGAATAAATAATGAGGTGACCAATCCTTTTTTCTTTCCTTTGGTCAAAGCCAGTATTCTTTTATAGGTCGGATAGAGTGCGACTGCGACAATGATCGCCCAAACGATCAACGTGACAAAGGGTTTCACAATCATGAAGCTCCATGCAAGAAGCAATGTGAGGAACACAATGCTGATGTACGTGTTGATCGGATTGTTCGTGTTTGTAGTTTTCATCTTGAATATGTTTAAATTAGTTCAGTTCTGATTCGTTTTCGAGATCGACGACCCACCCTCCCCCGAGAGCCTGGTAGAGGGCAATTATGGATGTGAGTTGGTTTTTAAAAGCTTCTGAGGCCTTGAGTTCAGAGTTAAACTGTGAACTCTGTAAATTCAGCACCTCCAGATAACTGGTGAGTCCACCATCGTACCTGACCCAGGCGAGCTGAGAGGCTTTTGTGGACATCTCCATTTGCTCATTTCTCAATTCGTATTCATTCTTGTAGGTTTCAACAGCAATCATTGCATCCTCGACTTCCTGCAGTGCATTGAGGTAGGTAGCCTCATAATTCAACAGCAACTGTTGTGTTCTGGCTTCTTCAATCTCCACATTTCTCTGAAGTTTCCCCGCGTTGAACAGAGGGCCGAAGAGCTGCGCTCCCAAGTCGGCAAAAAGGAAGGAAGGATTGACAAGTTGCGCCCCCATGTCCAGTGAAAGAGTCAGAGATGGATATTTCAAGGCCTCAGCTACCCCTATTCTGAGTGTCTGTGCATGTAAGTTGCGTTCAGCCTGCAAAACATCGGGTCGCCTGTCGAGCAGCTCGGAAGGCAACCCCACCGGAACTTCAGGTAAGCTGATTTGATCGTAGATAGCAAGGCCTCTGGGAATCGGTCTTGGAGGCGTACCGGTCAGAATACTGATCGCATTCTCGATCTGTCCGCGGGCCCGGTCAAATATCTCAATCGCCGTTTTGGCCTCACTCACCTGGATCTTGGCCTGTGAAAGGTCAACTTCACTGATGAACCCCGCATTGTATCGGGCCTGCATCACATCAAGATTGGCCTGGAAGTTCTGAGCGGTCTTTTCTGCGATTATTCTGCGGTTGTCGGCATCTCTCAAAGTCACATAGGCATCCGCAACAGCTGCCACGATAACAATGTTGAGCGACTTGAAGGCCTCTTCGGATGCCAGGTAATTCTGAAGGGCAATTCTGTTTTGGGTCTTGATTCGTTGCCAAAGGTCAACCGTATAGGATACATTCAGTCCTCCACCCGCCTGGTTATTGAGTCCGGAAACCTCACTGTTCGCAAAACTGGAGCCATACGCATTGTATCCGATCAACGGATAATAATCTGCTCGGGCCACATCTATCTGCAGGGCGGCCTCCTGCATTCTTGAAATAGCGATCTGAATGTCCTGGTTGTTTATCAGGGCACTATCTATCAAATCGACAAGAACGGAGTCCTGAAAAAGCTCCCACCACGTAATGTTTGAAATGGCGCTGTCTTTTGGAAAATCCTGACTGAATGTTTGTGGTATCGGCATTTCCTGACGCTCATAGTCTTCGCCTACTTTGCATCCCTGTACAGACATCAGAAGTGCCAGTGTCAAGGTGATGGATCCTATCAAAAATCGTGTCCTCATGACGCGGGATTTGGTTTACTTTTGGAGAATCGATCCAGCAATCCAAAGGCGACCACAACATATATCACGGCCATCCCAATTTGAATGACCCGATCCCAAACCTTGCTCCCTGCCTCGTCTTCAGAAGCCGTCACCGATCCGAGGATCAAAAGAAAGGTCGAAAAGGCACTCCCAAAAATCCCGGCGTACTTGCTCTCGGAAAACAGCTTTTGCCCAAAGACAAAGCCCACAAGAAGGGTAATTAGTATCATGAAAGTGAAGTTGGGAACCATGACCAGAAGCTGGTATGCAAAAATCCCAAACACTCCTCCAAGGACATTCGCAACAATCATCACGAGTCCTGTCTTGGGGTTGGCAAAAGCCGGGCTCACTGTCAATATGGTAACAAAAGTCAATATCAAGACCGAAGATGACCACTGAAAGAGATAGAAAAGTATGATCACTGGCGAGAGAATACAAAGTATTTTGACCGCGTAAAGATAGCGCTGTTGACTGCTCTGCTTTGGAGCCTCTGCCTTTTCCTTGAGAAACTTCTCATCAGCCTCGCACAGCGGGAATATCATGAAAACCAACTGAGTGAGAATGATTGCCATAAAGGCGTTGAGCACCAGAATTCTTGCTAAAAAAGCACCTATCGCTGTTGAATCAATCGACAGAAACGGTATCAGGACCATGCTGATCAAAGCAAAGAGCTTGACCATCATAGGAATTTTATCCGTGTAGTACAGCCACATCAGAGTCAACAACAAAAGCGGCATATACACCAGTGCATAGGACTGAAATGCACTGGCAAACATGACAGCCAGAATCGAAAGAGAGGCAACGATCAGCAGAAAGCCCAATCCCTGTTTAAAAGTCAAAGGCTTCGCACCAGGAGCGATATAGCCCAGGCCAAGAACCGCAGTCAAATAAGCAAGGTCATAGTTGAGCAGAGAAGTAATCGCGACAATAAAAGCGCTTCCTAAAACATACCTGAATACGGGAATCGATTCGTTCCAGTCGATCTTCAGTCTTACTATATTCAACACTTTTTCCTGCATGGCTGTTATCTTACAAAAGACAGATAGGTCATAAGCCGGATCTTGAATGCGGCTATGGAGTTCAAAATGAAGTTATCCCCGGTATATACGACCACGTCAACCTGGCCTCCCAGGCGGTATAGATCTATTATATCCCCTTCCTTGCTCGAGATAATGACGGGGAACCTTTGCGGATCCTGAAGCCATCCCTTTTTTTGCGAAATGGTTGGAAGGCCTCCTTTGTTGGTCTGGTTCGAAGAAACGCCAAACCCCATGCTTCTCACCTTGCCTTTGAACACCTGACCGGGTGCAATGTCGAGGATAAACTCAACCTCATCCCCAACACTCATCCGCGACAGATTGTTCTCCTTCAGGTTGGCCTGAATCCACACATCACTTGAAGAGATCAGGGTAGTGAGTGGTTGTCCCGCGGAGGCATAGTAACCGAGATCGATGTCAAAACTCTCAATAAAACCATCCGTTGTGGCGACAATGGTAGAAAATTCCAAATCCAACTGAGCTTGTTCCAGGGTCTGAACCGCTGTCCGTATCTTGGGATTGTCAGGTCCGTCTATACCCAATTGTTGTTGAGACCTCTCAAGACCCGCTTCCGCAGAAGCTACCTGCTCAACCGCTTGCAAGTAGGCTGTTTCAGACTGATCTTTATCTGCCGCTGAAAGAGCTCCTTCATTCTCTTTCATCACCTGCTGAACCCGGTTCCAATTGCGCTCAGCCCGATCGAGCTGTGCCCGGGCGACACCCAACCTTCCTGCCGCGGATTTGACCGAAGCCGAGCTGGCCGCGATGGATTGCACGGCATTGTCAATGCCCGCCTCTGCTTTCGAGACTGCAATTTCAAAGGGTCGTCTGTCTAATTGAAAAAGGGTGTCTCCTGCCCCGACTTTAGTGTGCAGTTGAATTCGAATATCCGTTATAAAACCGGAAACCCTGGGACTCACAGGAGTGATCAAACCCTGAACTCTTCCCTGGTCTGTATAAGGGGTATGACGATCAGCCGCCACATACCAGATAAAGAACAGGACTGAGACGAACAAGATCACCAGAGTTACTTTTTTGATTGATCCGGATTTTTTTTCTTCGAGGTTCTCTCCGGTCGCGGAGTTCCCATTTTGTTCCGGGCTCTCCTGTTCTTCCTGGATTTCTGCTTCTAAGTCAGTTTCCTTTTTCATAGTTAGTCTTCAAAATTATCCGTCAAATACTTCCCGAATCAATTCGCTTTACCACTCCCGTTCTTGTCAAATGCCCCTTGAATTCTCATGATTTCCTGGTAAACAAAAAACATGAATGCTGTTGACCACCCTATCAACATGATTCCGTTAATCGCCTCCAAACCTGCGAGGAGGCGGTGACTTGATCCAATTGTGATCTCGCCATAACCCAAAGTAGTGAACGTAATGAGTGAAAAATAAATCGCTTTTTCAAAGCTTTGAAATTCATCTATTCCCGGGATCAACAAGTAGACAATTGCCCAAATGCTGGCCTGCATCAGATGTAGCGAAATCAAAAAGAAAGAGGTCATTATCAGCATTCGGACCCTTCTTTTTTTAAACTGACTCGTGGAGAGATTACCCTGAGCGAACATAAACTTATGAAACCAGAAGTTGGTTCCTTGTGCCTGGATTACAACAGTTATTCCAATAATGAACAGACCAAGCAGAACGTTGAGCAACATGAGGGTTTGATTAGATAATTGATAAATTTAGCGGATTTGCCCATAAATTCCTAGAAAGCCAGGCAAATTGAAGAGGACAACTCTCAAAAGGATACAAGAATTAAATTCTTACCTTCGCATTACATCGAACGCCAAAATCAATTAAACTCATGTCCATAAAAAATCTTCGAGCTGAAGTCATGCTAAACCTGGAGAAAAAGGTGAGCACTTATTTAAAAGACTACCTCATTCCGCCTGAAAAAATTTGGCAACCTACCGATTTTCTACCGAACCCACAATCGAATTCTTTTATGGACGAAGTGGAGGAAATTCGAGAGATCGCAAAGGATCTCGGCAATGATTTTTGGGTGACCCTGGTGGGTGACATGGTTACAGAAGAAGCACTTCCCACCTATGAATCCTGGTTGATGGACGTCGTTGGCGTGAATCAACACAGTGAAGAAGGAGACAATGGCTGGGCCAAATGGGTTCGCATGTGGACGGCCGAAGAAAACCGGCACGGGGATGTGCTCAACAAGTATCTGTACCTGTCAGGAAGAGTAAATATGCGAGAGGTGGAAATCAGCACCCAGCACCTGATCGCAGACGGGTTTGACATCGGAACATCGCGAGACCCCTATAAAAACTTTGTCTACACCAGCTTCCAGGAGCTGGCGACATACGTCTCACATAACAATGTGGCGAAAATAGCCCGAAAAGCAGGTTTGAAGAACCTGTCAAAAATGTGCAAGATCATTGCCGGCGATGAGATGCGACATCACAAAGCCTATACAGAATTTGTGAGACAGATTTTCGAAGTAGATCCCAGCGAAATGATGATCGCCTATTTTGACATGATGAAATTGAAGATTACCATGCCTGCCGTACACCTGAGAGAATCCTTTGAAACCCAGGGCGGATTATTTGAGAAGTTCTCAGAAGTGGCTCAACGCATCGGAGTCTACACCAGTTTTGATTACATCGATATTTTGAAAAAATTGAATGAAGCCTGGAAAATCGACTCCATGTCGGGACTCAGCACCGAAGCAGAAAAGGCCAGGACCTACCTGATGAAACTCCCGGAAAGGATGGAAAGAATCGCAGACCGCATTGTGATTCCCGACACCGAGTACGAGTTTAAATGGATGAATCCATTGGTTGCGCGTTGATTTCGAAATTCCGTATTGAGAAGCCCATGAGATCACAGTATTTTACGCTGGCCCTACTTTTCTCGTCCATTGCTCTTTTTTCACAGCAAACCGTCAATTACAAGATCAGTTTTGAAAGGGCGGTTCACCATGAAGCTGACGTTGAAATTGTATACCAAGACATTAAACCTGGTGAACTTAGACTTCGAATGAGTCGAAGCTCCCCCGGACGTTATGCTGTGCATGAGTTTGCCAAAAACGTTTATGACTTTCAGGCGTTCAACAAAAATGACGAGCTTTTGGAACTGCAAAGATCCAACCCCCATGAATGGGTCGTATCTGGTCATGACGGAACGATCAAGGTACGCTATACCCTGTTTGCGAATCATGGCGACGGCACCTATGCCCAGATTGACGAGAGTCATGCCCATCTAAATATTCCGGCATCTTTTGTCTACGCCCCGGATTATGCCGATTTGCCGATCGAAATTGAGATCAAAACGAGACAGGATTTGAAATGGAAAGTGGCCACTCAGCTGAAGCCCCTCGGGAATAATCGTTTTTATGCACCCAATCTCCAATACTTCATGGACAGCCCGATCGAGGCAAGTGATCACCGGGTTCAAAGCTTTGACGTCGACTCAGAATCCGGAAATGCAACAATCAACTTTGTTCTGCACCAGGAAAACGGATACGCAGGATTTGAGGAATATGCGCGTAAGGCCGAGAGAATTGTGCGCGAGCAAATGCGTGTCTTTGGCGAATTGCCGGTTTTTGATTTCGGGACCTACACTTTCCTGGCCTGCTATGCTCCACACGTCGATGGTGACGGGATGGAACACAGAAACTCCACGGTTCTCACCAGCGTGAGGTCCTTGTCAGAGGGAGGTCAGGATCGAAATATCGGTACTGTGGCCCATGAATTCTTTCATGCCTGGAACGTGGAGCGGATACGACCGGCCTCCCTGGAGCCATTTGACTTTGAGGATGCCAATCTCTCAGGTGAGCTGTGGTTCGCTGAAGGTTTTACCAGCTATTACACCAATTTGACCCTCTGCAGAGCCGGGATCATAAGTCCGGAAGATTACGTTAGTCGACTTGCACGAGTTCTGAGCTATGTTGTCAATTATCCGGGAAGGCAGCATTACGGACCTGTGGGCATGAGTTATCAGGCTCCGTTTGTGGATGCCGCAACTTCAGTGGATGAAGTCAACCGGGAGAATACCTTTATCTCCTATTACTCCTATGGCAATGTTCTGGGTCTGGCCCTTGACCTTCTGTTGCGAGAAATGGATTCAAACAAGAACCTCGACGATTTCATGAAGCTGGTTTGGATACGGCATGGCAAAAAGGAAGTCCCCTATACGCTGAAAGACCTGAAGTCAATTCTCGCTGAGTACAGCACTGAGGAATTCGCAGCGTCTTATTTTACGAACTACATTTACGGAAGTAAACTGCCTGACTTCAATTCCTTGCTGGCCTCATTTGGAATAGAAATCTCAGTAGCTAACCCGCAACGCCCAAGACTTGGAGCCAGGATTGCCCAGCAAGATCAGAGCTGGCGGATCGATTCCAACCCGATTCAAGGCTCGGGGCTTTATAAAGCAGGATTCAGCAAGGGAGACCTGATCTTTTCAATCAATGGACAGGCAACTGCAGGTGAACTCAGTACAGAAGCTTTATTGAAAGAATTCAAGCCCGGAGAGACCATCGAGATAGAATATTCGAGATTTGGAAAGACCGGCAAGAAACAAGTGACCCTGGGAGCAGATTCGAGTTTCAATACCCAGCTCATGACAGACATCGACGAAAAGACACGAGCCCGCCGGGATTCCTGGCTCCAACCGGTCAAAGACTAAAATTCAGCATGAAAGCAATGAACATCCCTAAAATAGACAAACCAGCGACACTATGACGGAAAAAGAAAAAATGCTGGCAGGCGAACTCTATAATGCTGCAGATCCGACGCTTGTGAAAGAAAGACATAAAGCCCGAATGCTTACGCAAAAAATCAACTCCCTGAACGAGGAGGCGAAAAAAGAACGCAATCAATTGCTTCGTCAGCTCATGCCCAAGGCGGGAAAGGGTCTCTGGATCGAGCCTCCGTTTTATTGTGATTACGGGTACAATATTCAAACCGGAAAGAATGTGTTTTTCAACTTTAATTGTTGCATACTTGACGTCATGCCGGTAACCATAGGAAGTGACGTTCTCTTCGGACCAAATGTGCAGATCTATACCGCCACGCACCCCATGGAGTCTAAAGCGCGTAAAACCTGGCTGGAATTTGCCAAGCCAATCACCATTGGGGATGACGTATGGGTCGGAGGCGGAGCCATCATCTGTCCGGGAGTGAGCATTGGGAACGGAGCAGTCATAGGAGCAGGAGCAGTGGTAACCAAATCGATACCTGACAATGTTTTCGCAGGTGGCAATCCCGCCCGGATCATCAAGAAGATCGACAATTGATTCAATTTAAAATCATACCTTAGCTTTACGATTATCGAGCACGCCCGTGAAGGTCAATACCATTTCTGAAAAAATCATTGCTTTCAAATGGCCCATCATCGTTATGGTGTCAGTTCTCACCCTTGTCATAGGTCTGCAAATCAGGAACTTGAAAATTGACGCAGACGTACTGAGCTCCCTTCCAGACTCCGATCCAGATGCCCTGCTCATGCGCCAGATTGGTCAGACTTTCGGAGGAAACCGAATGGGTATCGTCATCCTTGAGACCGATAATATTTACAAAACAGACGTTATTGAGCACATTGGCATCCTGACCGATTCCATCGAAAGAATAGACGGCATTTCGTCAGTGTCAAGTCTCAGCAATATCATCAATATCAAAGGTGGCGATTCGGGTATAGAAATAGGGCAACTCGTTGATCCTTACGATCTGCCCGATTCCGAAGCAGACTTTGACCAGCTGCGGGGCAATATTGAGGCAAATGCCATGTATAAAGGTTCTATCGTCTCTGAAGACGAGACCTCCTGCCTCATTGTCTTCACACTTCGAGATGACGCCGATGTGAATGTTGTAGCCCAAGAGGTGATCGATAAAACGACGGCGCTGGAATTGCCCGAAAAACTGTACTATATCGGATCCCCGATGCTGATCACCTACATCGCTCAATTGATGAAGAAGGATTTGAGCTCCCTGCTTCCTGTCGCGTTGATTCTAATTGCCTTGATCCTTTTCGTGAGTTTCAGAACATGGAGCGGGGTGATCCTGCCGTTGATGACGGCCATTATCTCGATAGTCTGGACCCTGGGGCTCATGGCTCTGCTCGGATTCAGCATGTCGATGATCTCGAACAACATTCCGATGGTATTGCTGGCCGTAGGCAGCGCCTATGCAATTCATGTGGTGAACAGGATACAGCTGTTGAGAAACCAGGGAAATCCTTTTCCGGTGAAGGCCGCTTTGAATTACGTCATGATTCCTGTCATTCTGGCTGCGGTTACAACGGCTATAGGATTTGTATCCTTCATCTTCGGAGCCTATCTTGAAATGATAAAGGAATTCGGGATATTCACAGCTGTGGGCACCTTTGTTGCCTGTTTGCTTTCCATCTTTTTCGTTCCTGCCGTTCTGGAAGTGTCAACCCGAAAACTCAAGGCTGATGAAGCTCCTGCCGGTCCATTAGACGAAACGCCCCAGAATAAAGCCTGGTCCGACCGGTTTTTGAGACCGCTGAAATCGTTCTTGATGAAGCACCCCAGGCAAATTCTTGTAGCCTGGTGCCTTGTCATTGTGGCCAGTCTGTTCGGTATTTTCTTTATAACCAGAAGCGTCGACATCCAGGATTATTTCAAAAAAGGAAATCCGACCCGTCAGGCCGAACGTATCATGGTTGAGAAATTCGGCGGAACAAAACCCGTATTTGTTCACTTTAAGGGAAATATGCAGGATCCCGTAGTGTTGAATACCATGATGCGAGCCAGTGCCTACATGGAGGAGAGCCCAGACATTTATACCTCAATGTCAGTGGCCAAGTTGATCGCCGAGATCAACCTGGCCATAACCGGAAATCGAGAAGTTCCCGGCGAAGCTGACATGATTCAGCAGTTGTGGTTCCTGCTCGATGGTAACGAGGTAATGCAGCGCTTCGTGAACGAGGAGCTGACTGAAGGGATTATTATCTCCAAGTTCAGGTCTCCAGACAACAAATCAAAAAAGGAGTTTGCGTCTTATATGAAGGCGTTTATCGAAGAAAATTCGGTAGAAGACTGTCAAATTCAGATTACGGGAATGCCCTTTGTCGACATTACCATGGATCAAAGCCTGGTCAACAGCCAGATCGGCAGTATCAGCATCGCCATTGTCTTTGTGATTCTCATTGTTGGTCTGATTCTTCGTTCTCTTAAAAGTGGAGTCTATGCGGCATTGCCCATCATTGCAGCAATTCTTATACTTTTTGGGCTCATGGGACTGACCGGCATTTCACTGAACATGGCGACAGTTCTGGTTGCCAGTGTTGCCCTGGGGATCGGCATCGACTATTCTATACATGTCATCTCTCATTTCAACCAGGCTTACGGGCAAAGCGGCAACCTGGATCACGCGATTGAAGAGGCCGTGATTGTGAGCGGAAGGGCCATAGTCATCAATGTAATCTCGGTTTCGGCGGGATTCCTGGTTCTGGTCTTTTCTGAAATGGTGCCCCTGCAGTATTTCGGCATACTGATTGCAATCAGCATGTTCAGTTCGTCGTTTGGTGCACTGACCATGCTCCCAGCCATATTGATCCTTTCGAAAAGGAAATCTGATCCGTTACAAAAGAAAATCAAAGAAAAAACCTGACCTGATGAATCACCTGAAAAGCCTTATGAAAAATATAAAACCGGTCTTGTGCTTACTGCTCTTCGCAGTCACCATGAGCCCATCAATGGAAGCACAGAGTGCCAGTGAACTGCTCAACTCTATGGACGAGCTCATGTCGGCGCCCAAGGACAAAGAAGCCAACGTCAAGATGGTTCTCAAGGATAAATCCGGAAAGGAAAAGGTGCGCGAAGCCGTTTTGATTCAGAAGGGCAGATACATGAAGCTCTACAGGTACACCCAACCCGAAAAACAGGCTGGAATTGCAACGCTTTCCCTGCCGGATGACAAGATGTGGATGTACATGCCCGCCTTCGGCAAACCGATTAAAATCTCTTTGTTGAGCAAAAGCCAGGCCTTCACCGGAACCGACTTTTCTTACGAAGATATGACAGGAACCTCCTACGGCGAAAGGTTCACCCCGGGTATTGTAGAGGGCCCAAACAAGGATGTTGTCCAGCTGGAGTTGATGCCCATGTCGATGAAATCGAGATATTCAAAGATCATAGTTTACCTGAACCGGGAACACAGATATCCCGAAAAAATGGAATACTTTGACGACAACAAGGAGTTTTTCAAATACGCCAACTATAGATATGTCAAACAGGGGAAGTACTGGTACGCGAAAGAAGTAATCATGACAGACATAAAAAAAGAGCACTCCACCAGCATCTTTTTGAATGATATGAAATTCGACCAGGGAATCTCAGACGAGGTTTTCACGGTCGAGAACCTATCAGGGAAGAAAAGTTCCGAATGATTAGAATTCAACGTATGAAATCATACGTCTTTCCCTGATACTTCTTTTCCAGCATAGCCTTTCGAAGACCCAGAAGGGTGTGATACGGAGTATCGCCGGCAAACATGTTGGCCATCCAGGCCGGGATGCTTCCGCCGGGATCCATTTGCATTTGAAAGGTGATCTCGAGTTTTCCATCCTTCCTATCGTGAACAAGCCAGGAGCCGTAGCCCTCCATCCGAACCAGGTTCTCCTTTTCAGGCATAAGATCCTCGGGCATAACAATATCAACATGTAGCTTTCTCTCTTCAGAATTCCATGTGAAACGATTGAGATACACTCCGTCGCGATTCTTATAAGGAAACGGAGCCTTCGCCTCTGTATAGTACACCTGTATCGTGTCGGCCTCTCTGCGAAGAAGCGAAGCCTTTTTCACATTATAGCCCCAGGAGGACAAACCTTCGATGTCGTACAATACAGCGAGAAATTGATCGAGGGTGCCGTCGACGATCATGCTTGATCTGAATTCCTTAAAATCCATACCGGGATTGCTTCTTGTAAAGACTGTGATTCCTTCCTTATCACGTATCTGATTCCAGTCTTCCTGGGCAAACAGGCCCGAAACGAAAAACAGAAACAACAACGCAGGAAGAACCGGCTTGAATTCAAGTAGAAATTTCCTGTTAGTTTTCATGATTTCGCCGCATTTTGGTATCCCCATTCGTCAAAAGCAAAGCCCCACTCCTGCTGAATCCGATCTGCCAGCTCCGGTGCGATCTCATGACGATTCTTCTTGTAACTCTTCATTTGATCTACGTATCGTTGAAAGTGAGGTTCTGCAAGGTCAAATCCATTGAGCTCAAGGGTCTCGTAAATCTCTTTGGTGACTCTCATGGGATCCTTTTCCAATTCCTCAAAGGAGACCTCCACGAGCTGCCCTTCAGGAATGAGTGAACGCTGTTTCAGATAGTCTTTCATAAGCATTTTATAGATCTCAAAGATGTCTTCGTTGATCTGCTTTGGGTCAATAGTCTGCAACTGCAGGTGCGGCATCATCTTGCGAAAAAAGTTCTGCGTTGACAGGTATACCTCAACGGGGTTTCTGTGAATGTGAATGAATTTAGCCTCCGGGTAGGTTTCCAGCAAGAACCTTATTCTTCCTGTGTTGGGCGGATTCTTGGACAAGAAACGATCTCCACCTGTGTCACGTAGTGCTTTGGCAATGAGCAACTTGTAGTCAGAGCGCCAGGATTCCTTGCGCCCATTCGAAATGCCGAGCATTCTCACACTGCGATCATAGTATTCCCGCATTCGACGGGGAAACATCCAAAAATAGTAATAGCACACCGGGGTCTTGTCTCCCAAAGCAAATTCCTCCTCTTGCGGCAGGCGCGTACCCAGAATCACATTGTCTCCCTTACGTGTACCCGGAATCAGCAAACGCGCAAATCCTTCAAAAAGGAATCGACCGGCCCATGAGAACAGGGTGTCCGGAAAAACACTTTGAAATGTGCTCGCATATCCCATACGGGGATCTTTGCAAAGAAGATTGTGAAGATGAGTCGTTCCACTCCTCCAGTGGCCAACAATGAAAATCGGAGGGTGCTCCAATTGTGTTTTCGACATGCCGGGATTGATGAAAAGTCGTTCATAAATCCTGAAAGGCAGATTGACAAGGTTGATGATCAGGGTAATCAACAATCGTGGAGCATATCTCAGTGAAACCCTGTTTCTGAGGAGTAGGGAACCCATTACCGATATCGAGTATCCGACGGCCGGGGGCAACAAAAATCCTTTTTTTCTCTTCTCTGCCATTTTCCTTTACCAGGTGAATTCCGGCGGATCTATATTGTTCATTCTCAAGTAGAGGTTGGATTTGGCCCTGTGATTCGCCATGTGATCCTGAACGTAAAAAAAGGCAAACGCTCTGCTTACGGTATTCCCGCTGTGGTACATGACACAAGTCTCATCAAGCTGATCCTGATCAATGCTGTAGATCACATCGGTGGTGTAGTCAAAAGCTTCCTCCAACAATTTGAGAATCTCCTTCTTGCTCATTTTAGCGGCATCCGGTGTATTCGGTTTGACATCCATGCCCTGGACATATCTCTGGGTGAGTAAAGGAATCGTATGCGCGATATGCACCATTTGCTCTCCGAAAGTCTTACTTATCTCGGTAGGTTTGTAGCCATACTTATCTTCCGGCATCGCCCGCGCTACATCCAGACAATGATCCCGGGCCTCAATCCATACAGGCAGGTACATCCTGGTGAAATCAGTCTTGGGCTCCCGCTCTTTTTGCGCGGTCATTGCGAATACGGCAAAAAATATCAGGGCAAGCGCAGTGTTATATTTCATGTTGATTTAGGTTTTGATGAGAAGCGCTCTATCGCTTTACGAGTTTCTTTGTGATGTGGTGCTCATTTGAATAGATCTTGATCATATAAATCCCGGAATCGAGATCTCCGAGGTAGATCCTTGACGGATTCTTCGGAACATCTTTTAGCAATTGTCCCAGAAGACTGAATACCTGTACTCGTGTAATGGGAATGCTCGACTGCAGGTTGACGTAATGTTGAACCGGGTTGGGAAACATCTTAACAGCCTCGTTGAGCTTGAAGCTGGTCATTTCTTCCTGTGCAGGTTCAGATGACTCCAGGTCTGTCTGAGCAGAGCAAACTGCTGAGAAACCGAACAATAGAAAAAAAAGAAAAACAATGTAATGTTTCTTCATACGTACATCACTTCACAAGTCGAGGCAAAATTATGAAACTTCCATCTCAAATGATTCCGCCATCAAAAGTTTTTATCAACTATTTTGACAAACAAAGACGGTCCGTTTGTCGATAAGTTACAAAAAAAATGCCAGGCTTTTGGCCTGGCATACGATAGAACTTGCAGCGAATGGGTATGATCAAACTTTTAGTTTAAAAAGCACAGATCTCAATATTGCTTATATCATCCTGGTTCGCAAACAGGATAACGATGTTTTCTTCGTCCAACTCCCCGTTTTCATAATCCTCGTTGGTTACCGTGAGAACATTTTGGGACACTGTAAGAGTGACAATTGTGTATTCATCATTGCTCTCCTCGACCCGAATCACGAGCTTGTTTTCTGTATTCTCAAGAATTTCGGGGGTTCCATCGTCCTCAACCGACTGATAAACATAACAGCTGTTAGCCAAAAAAGTCAGCCAGAGCTCAAAAGGATTGGTCCGGGAATCATTTACTCTTAGGTACAATACTGTGTCTGAATTGGGATCCTGGAACTTCCATTGGGTATCCCCGTGCTTGTCCAGAAAGTCAATCATGTCATCATTGTCATCGTCATTACAGGCGGCAACTGCAAAGATCATCAAAAGGGTGAGGCTCAGGATTCTCAAGGGCTTGAGAGTCGCCTCAATGGTGTGCGGTAAAAATTTCATAGTCAATTTGTTTTCTAATTCTCATAACGCTTTCTTATCCAATTAATTGTTGATCAAGCAAATAATTTTAGTTTGTCTGACGAATTGTCACAGAATCAATTTTGGCCCGATATTCGACAAGAGTTCATCATGAGCAAAAACAACGTTTCCTTCGCATGGGCTGTCAAAGAATTCATTTGGCCAAGAAAAAAAATAGTTTTAATCGGATTGATTCTAATCGTGTTGCGCAGCCTGGCAGGGCTCGTGCTGCCTTATGCAACCAAAAGTCTGATCGATGATATCATTCCGACCCAGGATGTAGAGGCACTTTGGTTCCTGTTGGCCGCTGTCTTGACAGCTATTGTCATTCAGGCAGTCAGCTCCTTCTCTTTGACGCGACTTCTCAGCGTTGAGGCACAACACCTGATCTCACTTCTCAGGGCCAAGGTCCAAAGAAAGATTCTCACACTGCCTGTGCGATTCTTTGACAACAACAAGTCGGGGGCTCTGGTCTCTCGGGTGATGACAGATGTTGAAGGTGTTAGAAACATTGTAGGAACAGGACTGGTTCAGCTCATCGGAGGGTCACTGACGTCGGTAATTGCCCTTGTCATTCTTATAAAAATCAACGCCACCATGACGTTCTTCGTCCTGGTTCCTGTCGCTGTATTTGCCGTCATTGCCTTAAAGGCATTTGGCTATATCCGACCCATTTTCAGGGCGCGTGGAAAGATCAACGCCGAGGTCACCGGGCGACTTACCGAGACCCTCAATGGAATTCGAGTCATTAAAGGCTTCAACGCCGAGGATCAGGAAAACAGAATTTTTGAAGCAGGGGTCGAGCGACTCTTTCTGAATGTCAAAAAGAGCCTGACAGCCACTGCGCTTATGACGAGCTCCTCTACTTTTCTACTGGGCCTGGCATCCACGGGCATCATGGGCATTGGAGGCTTTTTTATCATGGACGGCAAAATGACCTATGGGGAATTCGTTTCCTTCACCCTCTTTCTGGGTTTCATGATCGCTCCGATTGTTCAGATGAGCAACATTGGCAGTCAGCTGACCGAAGCTATGGCAGGCCTTGACAGGACGCAGGAACTCATGCGCATGGAGGAGGAAGACGATCCTGAAGTACGTATTGAGAAGATGGCTGAAATCCACGGCGATATGGTGTTTGACAACGTCTCTTTCAGTTATGAAGAAGGAAAAGAAGTACTGCATGAAATCAGTTTTAAGGCGCCCGCAGGAAGCGTAACCGCCCTGGTCGGTTCTTCGGGGTCAGGAAAATCAACCATCGCCGGACTCGCGGCAACCTTCCTGAATCCGGATTCCGGCACGGTTCATCTCGACCAGACAGACCTCTCCAAGGTCAACCTGAGCAGCTATCGCTCACAACTTGGGGTCGTGCTGCAAGACGATTTTCTTTATGAAGGAAGCATCCGGGAGAACATCCTTTTTCCCAGGCCCGATGCGAGTGAAGAAGAACTCATGGCAGCCGTCGAAGGCGCCTATGTCAATGAATTCACCGATCGATTTGATGACGGATTGGAAACCGTAATTGGAGAACGCGGCGTAAAACTGTCGGGAGGGCAACGCCAACGGATCTCTATTGCGAGGGCACTCCTTGCCAATCCGAAAATAATCATACTCGATGAGGCAACTTCCAATCTCGATACAGAAAGTGAAACCTTCATTCAGAAAAGTCTGCAGACACTCATGAAGGACCGGACAACATTTGTAATTGCGCACCGACTGAGCACGATTCAAAAGGCCGATCAGATTCTGGTCATTGAAAATGGACGGATTGCAGAGCAAGGCAAACACGAACAGTTACTCGCTTTGAAAGGAAGATATCACGATCTGTACACCTATCAGAGTAGAATCTGATATTAAATCTTTGTTAAGAGCTGAAAACTAAACCTTTCTTAAAGATTTCTTCAGATTTTTAAAGTATTTTTACATCAAAGAAAAAAATCCCCCGAAACCTGAAGAATTATGATGAGAAAACACAAGATTACATCTGATATGGTCAAGCAACTCCTCAATGTCATCGAAGGCCGAGTTGAACGAGCCAATCAGAAGCCAACTCCACGTTCAAATCGACTCGACAGCACGCTCGAACAAGCCACCATTTAATTCCTCGATATTCTCCTGTCAATGCCTTAAGGCGGCATTGCAACAGTGAGGCTTAATAACTACTGTGAAATATGCCAGGTCATATCCACCGTTTGATGCACGGATATTTCACCAGGATAAAGTTTTAATCCGTTGGGGTCTGATCCCGAATCATCCGATGACAAACTCCTGACCTCCATAAGTGGTCCAGGGCGTCCGGGAGTTACCCCGTAGGAAATTTTAGATATTGATCCGAGACGAACGCCGGAAGCATCTGCAAGAATCTTCGCTTTGCGCTTCGCGTCATTTACAGCTTGCATCAAAGCGGCCTTGCTTAATTTTTCTTTTTGCTCCTCCGACAACATAAAGCTAACTGTATATTGAAGGCTGAATTTCTCGGCGGCATTGAGAAAATCATCCACCAGACCCGGCTGGTATAGCTTCTTCAGGGAAAGATTCACCTGACCTTTAAAACCTACTCGTTTTCGTTCGCCCTGTCTGTACTCGAAATTCTCTGAAATTCGATAGTTCGCTGTACTCAGGTCTTCTCTTTCAATTCCCCTTGACTCCAGATCCTTTTTTAGTTCCGATAATAAAGTGTTCAATCTTTTACTGCAAGACATATAGGAAGAATCAATTACGACGAGGGGAATATTTATCGCCAACTCCTTGGGGAGTTCTTCGGCGGCTGACTTACCTGTAACCTCAAGTAGGCCTGATGATTCCTGGGCGATTGTGGTCCAGGAGACCAAACAAATCAAGATCATTGCTAAAGCTGCTTTTTTCATGAGATAAGAAATTTAGAGTTCAAAGATTTGACAATAAAACAAATGTATGGATGAATATTCAATACCTATGCGTCATAACGGATAGAATATTCATACCATAAAGAGATTGAGTTAGCATATTAACAAGATTTTAACTAAAACTCTTCAATTATGACATTGGATGTCGTAAGAAACACGAATATCTGATCGTACATTTGGATTGTAATTAAAAAACAAGAAAATGAAAAGTTCAGTTTTAGACGCCGTAATGGCCATAGGAATTCTCAAGTTCATCGATATCCCAGAAGGGTTTCTTTGCAAGGTAGAAGCGAACAAGATAAAAAGAGATGTAGAAAACGCGATTGGCAGCCTGAAAAATGGAATTATCAGTCACAATGAATTCAGGAAAGTGATCTTCAGAAATCAGGAAAAACTGGATGACGTGCTACTCGCTTACGCATAAAAAAATAGGTTTTTTTTCATAATAATGATTAGGTTTTAAGTTGGTTAGTGACCGGCTGCTTTCGGGCAGCCGGTTATTTTTTGACCAAAATCATCGTGTTCATTGACGACGGTCAACGCTTTTTATTTCTTTGATGTTTAATTTAATCCCATAATCGTAAAATTCAAAAAATGGGTCTCATAACAAAATATGCTGCCAGCCTTTATGCAGGGGGCTCAGAGAGTAACCTGCAATGCCATGCCATCATCAATTGCTACAACGATGCGCAAACCACTCCTGTAATGACAGCTTACTTCTATCACGAAGGATATTTCATTCCTCCAAATTCAAGGCATGTGGATCGTGTCAACCTTCGTTACCCCATCAGTGAGTATGATCATTTCCTGGATCTGCTCCGCAATGAAAAACCGGTCTTCTTCAATTTCAATGAGCACACCAAAGTGGGTTATATCCGCTCAGGACAAGAGCCTGTATTCGAACTCGAACTGGAGCCCGCTCATAGTGAAAACCTGATATAATACGTGTGAATCCCCTCAATATTGGAGCATGTCAGAAATGGGTCAATATTCCCCTTGTTGACCCATTTTTTTATTCCTTATTTTTGCTCGTGACCAAATAATCATTCAATGGACAGAATAGCCTTTATTACAGGTGCAACCTCCGGAATCGGAGAAGCAACAGCCCGAATCTTTGCCAAGAACGGTATCGACTTGATACTTTGTGGCCGGAGAGAAAAACGACTTGATTCACTAAAAGCCGAGCTCAGTCAACAAGTGAAGGTCAAGACTTTGGTCTTTGATGTAAGCGACTACGAGTCTGTTCGAAAAAGCATTGCAGGTTTGCCGGAAAACTGGAAAGAAATTGATATCCTGGTAAATAACGCTGGAGGTGCCCATGGGCTCGACCTGCTCAAAGATGGATCCTTAGAGGACTGGCAGAAAATGATCGACTCGAATGTAAGTGGGCTTCTCTACGTCTCCAAAATGCTCATACCCCATATGGTGAAAAAACAGAAAGGACATATTGTCAATGTCGGTTCCATTGCCGGGAAACAAACTTATGCCAAAGGAACCGTGTATTGTGCTGCAAAATCAGGTGTTGAAGCTATAAGCAAAGGTATGCGGCTCGAACTCGTACCGGAAGGAATCAAGGTCAGCAACATAGCTCCAGGCGCAGTAGAAACTGAGTTTTCCAATGTTCGGTTCAAAGGAGATGACGAAAGAGCTGACAAGGTTTATGAAGGCTACGAACCCCTTGTGGCCGATGACATAGCAGAATGTATCTTTTTCTGCGTAAACGCCCCAGATCACGTTCAGATTGCCGATATGACGATCTTCCCTTCCGCTCAAAGTGACGCCACCACAATTCATAGAAATCTGGATTAGAGTCGAATTTGGGCGAATTGACCCAAATCAATATAAGCGTTGATCCTCATCAATGCAGGAACGAACTCGAAACTTTATATTCCCAATTGAGTAGGGATATTTTGACCTACATCGATTTTGAGCAGTGAGTTGAACTTTAAAGACCTGTATTATGAAAAACATATTGTTAGCAATCGATTTTAACAACGGCGAAAGAATCCTGATCGACAAGGCACTTGAGTGGGCGAAAGCCTTTGGGGCCAAAATCTGGATGCTGCACGTTGCCTCTCCCGAACCCGAATTTGTAGGATTCGGAGTTGGCCCTCAATACATTCGAGACTCCATGGCTGAGGAACTGAAAAAAGAGCATAAAATGCTTTTTGAATATGCCAACCAGATGAAGAGCGAAGGTGTGGAAGCCGACGGGCTCCTCATCAAGGGAATGACCACTGACATGATCATGAAAGAAGCGGACAAACTCAATATTGATTTGATCATCACCGGTCATCAGGACCACAGTTTGCTCTACAAACTCTTTTTTGGAAGTGTTGCCGCGGGTGTGATTCGAAAAACCAAAATACCTGTCTTATTGATTCCTCTGGAAGATTAGTGTTTACCTAAAAACTGAATTCATTCTCGAATCAGTTTCCTGACCGTTTCTCCGGATTCGTTATACAATCGAATCAGATAGCTCCCTTTGGGCAATTCGTCCAAAGAGACAGAATCTGAATTCACCTCTTTCTCGAGAACCAACCTCCCGTTGTAATCGTATATCTCAACTCGCTTCAAAGGAGAATCAACTGAAATCCAAAGCTTCTCCCGGGCAGGGTTTGGATAAATCAAAGTTTCTAGGCCCAAGATATCATCTGCTGACAAGGTACTCAGAGAAATATCCATCAAGCCAGGGTTCCCGAGGAAATTTGACTCGGAACTGAGAAAATGACGTGTTCCATTCTCGAAGGCAATAGCCTCGATCTGAAATGAAATTCCACCTGGAACATCCAAGTCGATTCGGATTATACTGCCATTTGAGAATTTACCATTTGAGAAACCTGAGAGTTGTGTCAAAAAAGGAGAAACACCTGAATATCCCACAAGAATCACGCGATCCGAAATTGAATTATAAGTTGCTCCAGTAACCAGGCCTTCACTATTAAAATCATCAATTCGTACAGCCGAATACGTTCCCGGTTCTTTCGCTAAACGGTAAACATTCGTCCTGCCGTCAATCCAGTTCTTGGTAAATATATAGAGGAAATCTTCGTAGGCAATCAAAGCCTCCGCGTCGAAATTTGTATTCATATTTGCAGATGTGAAGTCCGTTTGATCTTCATAGCTGAATTCAATTATTTCGGCAGTCGCGATATCGTCCCCTTCCAGATAGTCGGATTTACTCACTCGATAAATTTTGAGATCTTTTCGGGTTCCATTGTTATTTCCAAAGTCGCCAATGTAGATATGGGTTTCGTCCTGTTCAATGTCTTCCCAGTCTCGATTCGTCGCGTTTGCAATTGTCACTTGCCGGGTAACTTTACCTGTGAATTCATCAACCTCGAATAAAAGTGCTCCTCCACCCGAATCATTATGAGTTATGGTCCTGCCATCCAGATAAATCAAACCCGAAGTCTCCTCAATCAAATTCTCAAGGATAGAAAGGGCCCTCAATTCCTGAGCATCAATAGTAGAAAAAAACAAGAAAAATGCTAAAAAAAGAATCTTATTTGGGCTCATGGATTCAAATGGAATGATGACTAAAGTCGTGAAAGTTAATCAATTCCGAATGAAATATTTGATAAATCCTATTCATGTGGCAAGATTTTCCGGGGAACAAAAGAAATTTGAGAAAATTTATTACCTACTTTGCCGTATTCCTATAATTATGTTAATTTATTGTCATTATCTATATTATGAGTCTAATTTTTATTATTTTCGTAGTACAAACCATTTTAATGATTCTAAATTGATATCCTATGAAAAAATTGATTGCAAGTTTAGTACTCGTTTTGAGTTTTTCCGTTTTACTGGGTCAGAATAGCACAACCGGTGAACCTCAAACTTCCTGGGAAAATGTCAAGGTAGTGTACCAGGTGAGCGAAGTTGCCGATATGCAACAGGGAGAAACCTTGAGCTCTACCATTAACACCAGTTTGAATTTTGGAACAAAAGAGAAGTTCAGAAAGAACTGTATGGAAGACCTGAAGAAAGAAGCTGCTGAGCAAGGTTACTCTGTAATCCTGATCAATGAGGAAGCCTCATCTGAGAAAAGATTCAATAAAAGAGGATTTGAAATTACACTCGTAGGAAAAGGCTACAGAAGCTGATTTCACTACAATTCACAATATAAATTTTTCATGACCGGCACATTTGGTGCCGGTTTTTTTATACTATACCTGGCAATAATTCGTTATCATAAAACAGGAAAGCTATGAATCCTGGCTCACTAAAGAGCATCCAAAAAGAATATTGCTATTTATGAAAAAGACAAATTTCAAGGACATTTTGATCCATTCATTAGAACTGAAGGTTTTTCTCGTCGAGCTTGAAAGGCTATTGTATCAATTTAATATTAAGTTGCCAAGAAACAAACGACTCCCGGCCTCTGAAGAACAGTCTGAAGAAACATCTTAGGAGCTTTGTCTGAGAGGTTTTGAAAAACTCAAGGGGTTTTCTTTCACCGTACTGATTTTCGCAGCCGTTACCGCTTCGATGTTCTATCCCCGATCATTCACTGAGATCGGCGGCCTGAACATGAAATCACTTATCATCCCACTACTCATAATAATCATGTTTGGGATGGGAACTGCTATGAGTCTTAAAGACTTTACAGGAGTGATCAAAATGCCGGACTCGCGTCCGGCACCTGCCGTTTTCGGCCCGTGGATGAACATTTCAGGCTCTTCCCTTGCCACTTGGTGGCGGGGAAAAACCATAAAAGAACCTAGTTGATTCTCTTGACCTGTTCTACTTTCAATGCACTCATGACATCTTCGAACTTATTGACATCCAGAGTCTGAGCAAAGTCAGCCGGAATGATCGCTATCCGAAAAATAACTCCATCTGTAAATACGGGATCCAGGTTGCCCAAGTCTATCGTTCCGTCCAGAAAGAAACGAATGTCAAAAGCCGTGTGGTCATATCCGTAAAGAAGGATGTCCGTATCAAAGAAAAGCGTCTGAGGAAGCGGCTCCCAGATATCCGTGCCATTATCTACGGCTGTAAGGATATAGGCCACAACCACATCGCTGTCGAAGACTTCAATGTTGGCTGGGAATTCAACTATCTCCTGATAGTCATTCGCTTTATCAAAATCGATCTGAGCTTCGAAAACCGAGCCGATCAAACCGTCGGCTCCGTCAGCACCAGGAAGTCCCGGTGGCCCCGGAGGTCCTGCGGGTCCTTCACAGGAAGTCAGCCCAAAACTCAGAATTGCCGATGCGGCAACTCCGATAAAAAGTGTAAGAAATTTTCTCATAATTTGAATTTATTTGCTCCAACTGTGAATTCAGATCTGCTTATGCAGCATATCCACCTTTTGAAACGGATTACAGTACCCTCTATTCAAGTATCGGGCCAAAATTTTACATAGGTTTATTGGAAAGAGGAATAAACCGTGCGCTGAGGTCCGGATCTTCCATGTCTTCATCCAGTGGGTACATAGGTCTTTTTATCCTCTGGTAGTCCAGTCTTTCCAGGTCCTGATCTACTCCTCCCGGGGTAAGAGCCATGACCCAATCCCCGCGCATTTCATAAAGCTCAGGAACGAGGTAGCCAATTTTCACAACGACGATATCAGATTCTCGCGGATTCAGACCCAAACGCGTAAAATCAGACTCTTTATGATAGGGTTTTCTCTTTTTGGTCACAATCACATAAATGCTTCCAACCTGAACCACTACCTCCGTCTCGGCATGCTTGTCGCCTTGTTCGATAGCACGGATGGTACCTTTCAGCAGAACAGGAGGTGCAAATCGATCATCGATAGCAGCTCCTGCAGTGGCTTCAATGGTTCCCCCCACTCCTATTTTTTCAGCTTCAGCAACCAGTTCCGGTCCGGGAATTGAGGCATAGATAAGCGACGGCCCGTTCTCACTTGAGAATTCAGGTCGAGCCAGAAGCTGTTTTATCGTCCAGGTAACGTCTCCGGCACCTCCTGCCGTTGGATTATCTCCCATGTCACTGATGATAAACGGTTTTTTCTCACTCTTCAAGGCCAGGGCGACACTCTCGTCAAAAGTTGCAGTTGGCGCTACGAATTCAAATTCATTGCGGACCTCCCAGAAACTTCGAGCGAGTGCTTCCGACTCTATTTTGACTTTCTCCTGGTCATCACCCGTGACCATGACAACCGCGTGATTTCGAGGCTCATCTGCCCAGGCATAGCCAATCCAGATAGCGGCATCGGTAATACCTTCTGCTTTTGTGACCGGATCCACTTTCGCATAGAGGCTCTTTCCGGGATCGATTCGTGTGCTGGTCTTCTCACCGGGTAACAGAATGGGCACCGGGATCCAGGCTTTGTAAGCTGGTCTCCCCTGCCCGTTTTCGAGCCTGTCCAGCAAATTGTCTACAGCTCGTTTTTTCGATTCGAGGGCATCTTCGTGAGGCGCCATGCGGTAACAGGTGATCAGATCACTCTGATGTGCCAGGCGCTCAGAAACATTCCCATGCAGGTCCATGGATGTCGAAATGAGCGTCTCGGCTCCAACCACCTCGCGTACTTTTGCAATAAAATCCCCTTCCGGATCATCGAGTCCTTCAACACTCATAGCTCCATGAATATCCAGAAACAAGCCATCATAAGGCAAATTCTCCTTTAACATGTCCGTTGTTTTCTTCAGCAGGGATTCATAGGCCTCCCGGGTAACCATTCCTCCCGGAAGGGCATGCCCCTGAAGTGTGGGAAACCAAAGCGCTCGTTTTCGATCCAGGGAATCTGCAGACAGAAACGGATATTTTCCTAAAACCTCCTCCCCGACATCCGCGTGAAAGGCCTCCTCATGGGTACGCGCGGGAGAGAAAGTACTCGATTCGATCGCAATCCCGGCGATGGCAACGCGGGGAAGTTTCTTGTCTTGTTTCTCAACTTTTTGACAGCCCCAAAACGCAAGGGCCATTATCAAAATGAAGGTCAAATGTTTCATCATAGAATTCTTTATTGAATACTCCAGGCACCATTACTATCGAACAATTGGGTGTTTCTGGAGTCTTTAAAGTTAATTATTCTGGAGATAAACAACATTCACTCCAGTGAATAAACTCAAATGCTCTTCGATACTTTTACCGGTCATCCAAAGAGATGCTGTATACAAGTCGTAAGCTTCCTATCCAACCATCGTGTATGGAGGCTGTCTTGGCGATTCGATTATCTCCAATACTGATAAGCGGAAGCGTAAAATCCACCTTTTGATCCGCCTCATATTGCATGTAGCTTCTCCCCAATGCATATCCAAATCTCCCTTCAAGGAAAAAATCGCCGAAAATTCTGTAACGCGCATACAGCGTTTCATCAATACTTCTACGGTCTATGTAGTCCCCTTCGTAGTTCGCATCGCCCAATCTGTATGATGTGACCAATCCGAAGTGGCTCCAACCCCCATCCAATCTTTCGCTAAACTTGTATTTGACCTTTCCGTACACGGGATAAAGACCGACAACAGACCATTTTTCGCTCAACTTCCAATCAAGATCTATAAGCGGAACAAGGTTGGGCCCGAAGAATTCCTGGTTAAACAGGGCACCAAAACTAATTTTCAGCTTTTCACTGTAGCGTTTTCCATAGGTCGCGATACCTCCCAGCTGGAAATGATCAGAATTGATATTTTTGAAATCCGACATGAATCTTGGAGCGAATATCAGCTGAAGTGTCCTGTCTTTTTCGAACTCCTTGATCAATCCTGTTCTCAGAATGAGCCCGTGAACACGAATCGGATTCATGATATCTTCGGCCATCTGCTCATCATTGTCGACACCCCAGTAGAAATAATTCAGACTGGAATACCAAATGCTTTTCTCAGATAGTATGGCAGGTATCACAAGGGAGGCCATCACTCCCGTTTCCGTTCCTTTTCCCTGATAGATGGAATCATAGGCGGCAGGGAACCCATAGCTTCCTGCCAGTGTGAACAGATCCAGTCTGTCTTGTGCCGAAGCCTGGACTATAACCAAAAAGGAAAAAATTGCGAATACTTTTAATCTCATTTCAAATTATTGACGTTAGCTTATTTCGAATTCATCCTTTTGGGTTAGACTGCAGGATAAATGTAAGAAACTAGTGCACAACAGTACCATTGTTACCAATACTTTTGTTTTCATATCTCAATATTTTTCTTGACACCTGATAGTTTCAAAGCTATGTCAGTATGAAGAATTATATGTCCGAAAACTTCAAAATCGAATTAAACCGGACAAAGTTGATCCATCGACGCTCAAGGGGAGTCAGGCCTGGTATATTCGAGGACTTTTGCATCTAATCATTTGGACCGCAGATTTTTACTATCTTCGGAGGAGCCAACCTTATTCTGTATGATCGGTAAAATCACCTTGTTGGATTTAGTAAATCTGATCTTCATCACCGGAGTTTTCTACGGAATCATTTTTTCTGCCACCCTCTTTTTCCTCAAGCGTAAAATGAGCACGGCGGTAATCTTCCTGAATCTTCAGGTCCTGTTTATTACACTGAATAACTTGCAAGCCTGGCTGATTGACATGAACATTGTCAGCTCATTTGTCTACATCAGATATTTGAGACTTCCCTGGTTCGTTCTCTGCATGCCAATGTTCTACATGTTCCTGGTTCATTACCTTAAACTCTCCCGCAAAAAGTATAGGATCCTGGAGGTAACAATCGCTCTTTTTGCAACTTTCCTGATACTTCGTATCGGCTTGATTTACTTTACGCAGCATGAGGGCTTTTCAGAAAGGGAAACCAAACTCTTTATGGATCGATACAGCAGTACAGAAGAAATCATCTGTTATGCCTTTACGCTGATCGTGTATATTTTATCGTTGCACACTTTTTATAAACGCAGGAGTTTATTCATTCAAGTTCTGGAATTTGATGATCTTAAATGGATACAACAATTCATGAATTTGGCAGGTCTTGTCATGGGTATTTGGCTCGTTGCCATCCTGATGAGCATCGGCAACGGAGTTTTCAGCTCACCTGAGATATATTATCCCTTGCGTTTAAGCACAACTGTATTAATCTACTGGATTGGCTTCAAAGGTTTCTTCAGGGTCCGTATCAAAGAAGATCGAATTGTCCTCAGAAAGAACATCAGAAAACGCATCAAAACCGAGGACAAGCACTTCGTATGGGAAAACGATACAGCCTCTGAGAAAAAATCCGAAAAGAAAAGGGAACAGTTTCAACGGGTAAACAGCTTCGTCGTTGAACGAAAACTCTATTTGGACCCTTACCTGAGCTTGGACTCTCTTGCCTCGATATCGAATCTGAGCAGTGGATATCTTTCATCACTGATCAATTCGCACGGATCAAAAAACTTTTCAGATTACATCAATGAATTTCGTGTAGAACACGCCAAAAAACTAATTTGTGACCCGGAGTTCATCGATTACACGATCGTCTCCATGGGGTTGGAATCCGGTTTTAACTCGAAATCAACGTTTTACAGTGCTTTCAAGAAATTTACAAACATGACACCTGCAGAATTTAGAAAAACAATTGAAAAAAATTGAGCTTTCATGTTTACCTTTTATTCAGCTTTTCATTAATAAGAGAATCCCCCCTCAATTTTGAAACTAAGATTTGTTAGTAGTCCCTCGCCTTAACCGGCGGGGGATTTTTTTTACCGATCAAGTTTGTTTCAGCAGCCACCTGATTCGATCCCACGATATGACGTAATGCAACAGGATCAGAAAAGCCAGGACTTTTGCAAGCCCGGATAACCCCAGGTCATAAACACACCAAACGGCAAAGGAGAAAAACAACAGTTCCAGCAACAGTCGCAAAGGTCCTGAAATCGGGATAGCGGCTTTACCGGAACGACTGGGATCATCCGGCACTGCAAAACTGCCCCATATCAAAGCCATGACAAATGGAATCACAATAGCCAGAACAGTACCCGGCCATCCCTCAAACAACCTCCATGACCAGAATGCCGCAACCCCCAGCACAATCAGTTCCAGGATAAAACGAAACAACAGATTCACGGGATGTCTTCCCAATTTAAAAGGATTGAATTTCGAAAACTTCAAGTCAGATCCTGATCCCACCAATAAAAATGCCAAATGTGTGTACTGACTAAAAATTCGTCGTCTTCAGGTATTCGAGACTTTTTTCAACGCTCACTAAAGGATCGTAGTTGTACTCTTCCACTTCGACGATACCGTATTTCAGACCCGCCTTCTCCTTGGCTGCGAAGATCGGAGTAAAATCCATCTTACCGGATGCTCCCAGCTCCTTGTCGTCTTTGATGTGCCAAAGCATGAATCTGCCCGGGTACCTGTCAAAATAGTCCAGTGCACTTTTTCCGCCCTGGTTGATCCAGTAAAGATCCAATTGAAACATGACCTTTTCGGGATCTGTAAGTTCCAGCATCCAGTCCTGGACGGGTTTGCCTTCAAATTCTGTGGTGAATTCCTTGTCATGGTTGTGGTATCCGAAATAGATTCCTTTAGCCTTGCACTTGGCACCAACAGCATTGAAATACTCAATGTAGCGCTTCAATCCATCAAGACTTGTTATAGCCCACCTCATCCATCCAGGGTTGCACGATCCACTTGACCCCGGCTTCCGCGTGAGCCTCAATCGCTTTGTCCCACCAGGCCATTGTTTTATCCCAATTCTCTTTGTCAGGAAGATTTTGACCGGTATGTGAGCCCAGGAATTTCAGACCGTTGTCTTCGCACAACTTTTTGAATTCCAGTGGGTCCATCCCATAGAACTTACCATCATTGTAACCTGCGGTCTCAACGAAATTGTAACCCATGGCTCCTACTTTGACCACAGTCCCTTTGGGATCCTTGTTCATGTGACCGCGAACCGAATACAGCTGTAAGCCATACATTTTCTCATCGGGTTGTGGAATCAGATTTTGGAAGCCTTGCAATACCATTGCAGTCAACCCCAGGAAAAGGATCAGCGACCATTTTTTCTTTACTACTAGCATCTCAGAATAGTTTAATGTTAAATTGGATAAACTCAGTCAATCCTGACAAATAAAATAACGATCAACCGAACCGTAAATTTACCAAATTCCAACGATAGAATGGTCATAAATACGACACGAATGGAGCGTTCAATAGGTGACGAGAATCAATACGGCAATTGACCGACATCATTTTTTATCTGCTTTTGATTCACTACGTTATGAGATCATCTAAAAATCTATCGACATGTATTCAGAGATTGCAAGTTACCGGGTATTCCTTGATTCCGGTACACAGAAAAACCGTTGTTTCACGTTTATTAACCTTTTTGACAAGAATGAAGATATTATCGGGGTGCTTCAGTTTCTCGATGAAGGACTGGAGATTCCGGACAAGAAGGACTATGATGTGGTTCACCTTCAGTATCCGCTGACCAAATTCCCATATGTACTCGACGTTTTGAGAAATGAGGGCCCTGTCTTTATGGGATACTGGCAAAACGAATTCGGAAAATACGGCCGCATCTACACAGGACGTGAAAACGTTGGCGAGGGAGAATGGGAGCACGCAGAAAGCAATCGGGGAGAAAATTGATTTGACTCTTTACTGGAGGTTCAAGACTCTAAATTAAAAAACTACTTACGGTAAAAGGGTTGATCCTTCACAAAAGTAAACGATGTGTTGGTCAAAACTGGCTTTTCCACATCCTGTACTCACAGCATATCGTGCTATTAATCATTTCTTTATCAAAAAAGATTATTCAACAACCAAAACCTAAGATCATGATTTTGAAAAGACTTTTTATCACTATTTCATTTTTTTTCTTCGCCTTTACATTTGTTGTGAATGGGCAAGTGACTAAACAAATAATACTTAATGTTGACACAGAGAAAATCTCACGCGCTGCAGTAAAAGAAAATTGCTATTTTGAAGGTCAGAATCCAGGAGATGATCCAGGGGCCTTTGTTACAGTTGCCAAAGTCGGGGACACACTTGAATGGGAAGGTCGTCCTTTAAACATAGACGGAGAGCATACCATTTGGATCAAAAAAATAATAAGAATTGGCGGACCAAATATCTTTGACGCTGATGAAATGGAGAACGATGATAACGAAAGGGGCGTAAGAGCAACAATTAAAAAACCCACTGGTAGAACAAAAAATAAAAATATCAGATATTACAGATACAAAATCCTTTTCAGGATTGACAGTGAAAACGAAGGTCCAGTTTATAATTTAGATCCACTTATAAGATCGCATAATTAAACGATACATGATATCTTCTTTTGAACAGAAATTCATTAATGAAAAAGCCTTATTCACAATAGGCTTTTTCTTTCTTTTCAACCTTTCTGCAATGAGTCAGAATCAGTCCTATGCCGACAGTTTGGAGGTTGTATACAGAAATGGCTCGTTCGATGAAGGAGACAGACTTACAATTCTCTCGGATTTAGTAATAAATCAAAATGATCCTGATAAGATAATTGAGTTTAGTGATGAACTTATTGAACAATCCAAGAAATCTGGAGAATTGTCATTTACGATCAATGCCTATATTGGCAAAGGCCAAGCATTGAGATTAAAAGGTGATCTTCCTGAGGCACTGCAAAATTTTTACAAAGCTAATGCTATAGCAATTAAACTAGATGATCCCATTCAGGTAGGACTAAATGAATTAAACATTGCTGACGTCCAGCAAGTAATGGGTAACTATCAAAGTTCAATAAATAATTACCGGTCTTCGATATCCAAATTCCGCGAGGTCAAGGATTCAATGAAAATAGCTTTTAGCCTAATTAATCTAGGAGACACTTATAATTTACTTCAAAAACCTGATTCAGCACTCATTTATCTTAATGAAGCTGAACGAATAATGAATTTATTGAGAAGTGAGAAAGGACTTGCCTATAGTTGGGGGAATATGGGGATATCTTTCGCCTTAAAAGGAAGAAATCAAGAGTACGAGACTTATTTACAAAAAGCTGTGTCAATTTTGCAGAAATTAGGAGATTCTTACGGAGTGTCAGCCTATCTAAATTATCTTTCAGACCTCTATCTTGAGCGAGGTGAATATGCGAATGCCTTGTTTTATTCAAAGCAAAGCCTTGAAATTGCAAATGACTTTGGATTAAAGAAGCAGGTTTCCGATGCAAGTCTCAGGATCTCCGAGATTTATGAGGCCTTGGGAGATACCATCACTTCATACCGTTATTTTAAGGATCACATAGCCTATAAGGACAGTGTTACGAACTTTGAATCTCTTCAAAAAATGGCGGATGTTCGAACCGATTTCGAAGTCTCACAAAAACAGCTCGAGGTGGATCTGCTCAATACTCAAAAACGGACCCAGCGCATCATCATGTATTCACTGGGCCTCTTTCTTATGTTAACATTCTTTTACTACAGGCGAATCGTCAAAGAAAAGAACCGATCCGACCTTTTGCTACTCAATATATTGCCGTCAAAGACAGCCAAGGAACTCAAGGAGAAAGGAAAGGTTGAAGCTCGTAAATTCAAAGCCGCTACAGTCATGTTCACCGATTTCCAGGCCTTCACCCGACACTCTCAGAACTTGAGTCCAGAGAAACTTGTGAAGAGTGTGGATCACTTCTTTTCAGCCTTTGACAGAATCATTGAAAAGTATGGACTGGAAAAAATCAAGACCATCGGGGATGCCTATATGTGTGCCGGAGGGCTCATTTCCACCGGGCCACTACAACCAGTCAAGGTGATTCTAGCAGCCTTTGAGATTCTCAATTTTGTGCAGAAAGAAAGCGAATCAGACAATGACGAGATCGCTCATTTCAATATTCGTATCGGAATAAACACGGGTCCTGTGGTCGCAGGTATTGTAGGAATAAAGAAATTCGCCTATGACATCTGGGGTGACACTGTCAACGTCGCTGCGCGCATGGAAACCAATTCGCAGGCTGGAATGATCAACATATCCGAGAACACCTATCAGTTCGTCAAAGATCAGTTCGAGTGCGAATATCGCGGTGAGATCGACGTGAAGAACAAGGGCATGATGAACATGTATTTCGTACTGGGCCCACATATGTCATTGAACAATGCAGAAATAGAGGCCGCCGAGTTATATCAGGTCAGCTCAGCGCTTGATAAACTGTAACTGGCTCATTTTTTACTCCAGGTGTTCAAAACAGCATCTGAGCAAGTTCTCTACCTGATACATATGCATATTGAGGATACTGTTTTCCTCTTCGGTAAATAATTGCGCACCTTTGAAAAGAAAAATGACACCTTCGAACAATAAAGCTTTTATTGGAATAAAAACGCGTTAGTTTTACGACAAAATGAATCACTAAATATTGAAAATGAAAAAAAATGATGGTAAATTCTAAAAAGAACACAATTATTACCGTTACCGTTGATATTGATGAACTGAAGAAAGAAGGTGAAGATCACTGCGCATTATGTGATTCTGCAACCACATTTACTGACAATCGTGACAATAGCACAGGGCAAAGGGGTAACGGCAAAAAATTCAAGTCTAAAGTTAACCACGGGAAAAGAGTTATATGGATTGGAAATCTGGATAATTCACAAAGTGAAAATGACTTTATAGAGATACTCGCAGTCGCTAAAAAGGATTCGAATCAGAAGAGTCTATTGAAAAAAGATTTCTATTTAGGGCAACAAGGAATTGTCGAAGGCAAAGTAAGGAAAGTAAAAAACCCAAAGATGATTCTTGCTTGTCAAAATCAGGCAAATATATCAGGAAGTGAGGTGGTGATGGATTATTCAATTACCTTTCTGGTCGGGTTTGAGGTTAGTTTAAAAATGCACTACAAAATGTGTACAATAGACCCCAAAATTAGGATGGCATAAACGATTAAATGATCCAATTCGAGATAAAAAGGCGCCTATTACTATTCTTGTATCTTGTTTTTCATAGCATGGTTTCTTTTGGACAGGATGCGTCTCGCGCAGATAGCCTCAAGCAAATCTATCTAAGTGATGAGAATCGAAGAACAGATCAGAAGCTTTTATCCTCCATTGCCACACATGAGATCAACCCAGACAGTATTATAAAATACGTCGAGTTATTGATCGACGTGACTGAAATGGATTCCCTTTTGTTGAAAGCAAACATGCACAAAGCCGCCGCATATCGCTTGAAAGGTGAATACAATGAGGCCCTCGAATCGGCTTTCGAAGCCATGTCAATAGCTCATGAATTAGGTGACAGAGAACTGATCGGGATTATTAATATTACGATCGCCAACATTTATTCCGAAAACCAGGATCGATCCAACGCCTCTCTTTACTTCAAAACAGGAATAGATTTTCTCAGGAAAACACAAGACAGTCTTTCTTTAGCCAAAGCACTTTTCAACGCTGCTGACAACTATCTGCAGATTGAAAAGCTGGACTCGGCATTGATCTATACCCAGGAGTCTGAACTCATCTTCAAAAATTTACATGAAGATCATTATAGAGCCTATAGTCTAGGCAATCTTGGTTTTATTTACTTTAAAAAGGGCGATGTTGAACTTGCGACCAGGAATATCGAAAAAGCAATTTCAGGGCTTGAAACTCTCGGTGATGAAACAGCCATTACAGAATATCTGCTCTACCTCGCAGAAATCAAAATGGATCAGGGAGAATATCAAGAGGCCAACATTCTCGTGAATAAGAGCCTGGAGATGGCCGATGAATTGGGGCTGAAGAAAGATATCAGCGAAGCGAACCTGAAGCTTTCCCAAATTGCAGAATATCAGCAGGATCATGAAGCTTCTTTGCGATACTTTAAGAGTCATGTTGCTTTAAGAGACAGCATACACAACTTGGAGAGTATACAACAGATGGCTGGATTGCGTACCGATTTCGAAGTCTCCCAAAAACAGCTGGAGGTGGACCTGCTCAATACAGAGAAGCGAACCCAACGCATCATCATGTATGCACTTGGGCTCGTACTTTTGTTGACTGCCATCTACTATCGGAGAATCGTCAAGGAAAAGAGCAGATCCGACTTGTTGTTACTTAATATTCTCCCGACCAACACAGCAAAAGAACTCAAGGAGAAGGGCAAAGTTGAGGCTCGAAAATTTGAAGCGGTTACGGTCATGTTTACAGATTTCGAGGCCTTTACAAGATACTCGCAGAACCTCAGTCCTGAGAAGCTCGTAAAAAGTGTTGATCATTACTTTTCAGCCTTCGACAAGATCATTGAAAACCATGGGCTGGAAAAAATAAAGACCATTGGTGATTCCTACATGTGTACCGGAGGGCTGATTTCCAAGGGGCCACTTCAACCGGTGAAGGTGATTCAAGCCGCCTTTGAAATACTGGATTTTGTTGAGAAGGAAAAGAATTCGGACAATGATGAGATCGCCCATTTCGACATACGAATCGGCATCAATACCGGTCCGGTGGTGGCCGGGGTCGTAGGCACCAAAAAGTTTGCCTATGACATCTGGGGGGATACGGTCAACGTTGCCGCACGAATGGAAACCAATTCACATGCCGGAAAGATCAACATCTCGGAGAACACCTACGCATTCGTCAAAGACCAGTTCGAATGTGAATATCGCGGGGAGATTGACGTTAAGAACAAAGGGATGATGAAAATGTATTTCGTCAAGAAACAGGAAGTTAGTTCAGCACCTCATAAACCATAACCGGCTCCTTTTTATTCTTTAGCAGCTTCTCTCCTACTTTTTTACAAGCAAATGACTCCTTGATTTTATCGTAGCAGCCCTCCGTGATCAGAATCTGCCCTTTATCTGCCGCTGACTGCAATCGTGAAGCCACATTCACCGCATCACCAATTACCGTATAATCGAGTCTTTTCAAAGTCGAGGAACCGATGTTACCCCAAACCATCTCTCCGCTGTTGATCCCTATGGATACTTGCGGATTGCCCATGCCCAGATTCGATTCCTGAACGGCATTGCGTATCGCAAGACAGGCATCAACCGCACGATCAAGATGGTATTCCCCCCGAAAGGTCGCCATGACGGAATCCCCCAGGAACTTATCGACGGCTCCTTTCTGCTTGATGACCTCTTTCGCCATGATGTCAAAGTAGCTGTTGAGCATGTTCACAACCTCATCCGCCGATTCGTTTTCGGTAATGGACGTGAATCCGCAGATATCTACGAAAACAGCTGTGCCTTCAACCGTTTCATTATCGAACATAGACGACTTGATCTCCTTGCCACCCATGAAATTGATCACCGTCTCATCCACATACATGCGAAGGATATTGTTTTCCTTGACTGCCTGCAGCGTTTGTCTCACAGCTTCCACATGCTCGATGGTTTTCTCAATGGTAATTTCGAGATCCTTGAAGTCAATGGGCTTGGTAATGAAGTCAAAGGCCCCTCGGTTCATGGCTGTTCGGATGTTTTCCATGTCGCCATAGGCCGAAACAATCACCGATTTGAGAATGGAATTTTGCTCCTTCAATTTAGACAGCAAAGTCAAACCGTCCATTTCAGGCATGTTGATGTCACTGAGCACCAGGTCAACGTCCTTGTGTTCGATCAACTGTTGAAGGGCGTGCTTTCCGTTCTCGGCAAAAATAAAGTCGTATTCTTTCTGCCGTATCTTCTGCCGGAACCGCTGCTTGATAAGGATTTTCAAATCCTCCTCGTCATCTACTACCAATATTTTCGTCATGTGTTCTCAGTTGATTAGAGAATTAATTTCTATCTTTTAAGGATACAAAGTCAATTGGCTTGGTGAAAAACTCTTTGGCCCCTGACTCTATGGCCTTCTCATAATTCTGTTGATCCCCGTAAGCGGAAATCATACTCACTTTAATATGCGGGTATTTCTCGTTCACAATATCCAAAAGCTCGAGCCCCGTCATTCCGGGCATGTTGATGTCCGAAAAAATATAAACCACCTTGGGCGGATCATTGGTTCCTAAAAAATCCAAGGCCTCTTGCCCCGAAAAGGCAAAAACCAATTCCAGCTTTTTATTTTTAACTTCTCTTCTGAATTTCTGTTTGAAGAGAAGCTCCACATCCTTCTCGTCATCCACTACCAGTATTCTCATTTTTCAAAAATCTTTTGTGTTAAAAAAACATTCCTTCATATTTAATTCTGCAACCTCATGATCCCGGAGCCTATTGTTTGACAGGGAGGAAAATGGTAAACACCGTTCCTTTCCCTACTTCAGAATCCAGTTCAAGTGCCCCGCTGTGACCCTGGGTGATGATATCATAGGTCAAACTCAATCCAAGACCTGTTCCTTTTCCACTGGGTTTGGTGGTAAAAAAGGGTTGAAAGATCTTGTCTTTTATCTCCTGGGGGATACCCGAACCATTGTCCTCTACCGTGATCTTCACCTGATCATCTAATTTCTTGGTCGTAACCTTGACCGTGGGTTGATACGCTTCATCCGACTCCTTATCAGCCCGGTCTGAAACGGCATAGAAGGCGTTGTTGATCAAATTGAGCATCACCCGACCGATGTCTTGAGGGATAATCTCAATCTTGCCGATCGAATCGTCAAAGTCGGTATCGAATTTGGCGTTGAAAGACTTGTCCTTGGCCCGCAGTCCATGATAGGCCAGGCGCAAGTACTCATCCGCCAGCACATTGATATCGATGTCTTCTTTCTGGCCTGAGCTGTTGCGGGAATGCTCGAACATGCCCCTGACGATGCTGCTCGCCCTGTGACCATGATGACTGATTTTCTCCAGGTTCTGTTTGATATCGCTTGAGATCTCCTTGGCTTCCTCCATTTCTCCCTTGTCAATCTCCTCCATCATTTCATCCAGAAGCTCATGGCTCACCTCAGAGAAATTGTTGATGAAATTCATCGGGTTCTGAATCTCATGGGCGATTCCAGCTGTAAGCTCACCCAAACTCGCCATTTTTTCCGATTGAATAAGCTGTCCCTGGGTAGTCTCCAACTCATCAATGGTCTTTTTCAGCTGGGCCGTACGTTGACTTACACGTTCCTCGAGGAGTCGATTTTCTCGTTTGAGCCAACGCGAACGGTACTGTACGAAGGCATAGATTGCACTTCCAAACAGCAGAATATATAGAGCATATGCCCAACGGGTCTTCCACCAGGGAGGAAGAATGGTAAAGCTCAGTGAAGTCGGCTCACTCCAGATATTGTTGTAGCCCTTGGATGCTACCTTGAAGGTATATTTCCCCGGAGGGAGATCTCTGTAATTCTCGCTTTTCGTATCATCTGATATCGGGCTCCAGGCCTTATCAATACCTTCGAGAATATAGGAATAAACCATGGACTCATTATTCTTGAATTGACCTCCTTCGAAATTGAAACTGAGGAAATTCTGATCATGACTGAGCGTCAAATCAACTGGAAGTTTGTTCTCCTGGATCCCATTCCATGAAGCAACGGACGGGCCATTTTTCAATGAATCCAATTCCGGATCTGATAATAGACGATTTCCACTCCTTTCAGCTATCCATAAGCTGTCGACATTCTCTAAAATGGAAGCCTTGTACTCCTGGTCAAAGAAGCTTTGTCGGTCATCCAAGATATTAAGTCCAACGATCGAAGCCGGAAAAGCCACAGAATCACGCTCAAACGGATCAATTACTGTCAACATGATTCCGTTTGCACCAGCCCAAAGTCTATCTTCCTGATCAAATGAAATACTGTTTTGTGAGATGTCGAATTCAATCATTCCCTGGTCCTTGCCGATATTGAAAATGTCCCATCTGTCCTCGTCCAACGAAGTAGCCTCCAAAACTGAAATACCTCGAGAGGTACCAGAGTAGAGCTTCCCTTTGTGAAATACAATATCGTAAATGTCATTTGCGCCTAGCCCCTGGGTTTTAGTGAAAAGACCCGCTTTCATCTGATCCAGATCTAGCTTTTCCACCCCTCTGTCTCCAGCGGTCCATATTATCCCCTTGTCATCTTCTTCAATGGTGAAAATTTGATTCGAAACCAGACCGTTTTCAACGGTGATACGGTGTCTGATATTCTTTTCGGTATTGATTCTTTGAATTCCCGACCCAGTTGAACCTGCCCAAATATTTCCTTTTTCATCTTGAAGCATTGTAACATTTGGAGCTGCATCTGTACTATCGGCAAGAAAAGATAATTCTGTGGATTCCGGATCGTACTTGAGAATACCACCGCTATTTCCTCCCATCCAAATATTACCTTTATCATCTTCGAGTAAATATCGAATTCGAAAACCAGCGAGATCCTTTTCTCCTTCCAGATACTTGATCGTCTCCTTCTCCGGATCTATAACTGAAACCCCTGTCCGGTTTCCACAGGCCCAAATTCTACCTTTAGAATCCAGTAGGATGTTGTAGACGAAATCACTGATAAGACCATCTTTCTCTTTAAATTTCTTCAAAACCTGTGTTCTGGGGTTGTACCAGTTTATTCCTTCATATGTGCCTATCCAAATGTTGCCGTCCTTATCCGTTACCGTGCTCCAAACTTCATTTTCCATAAAACCATCTGACTCATCTATACTTGCTGGACGGCCTGTACTCCGGTCAATGACATGCATTCCACCCTGAACGGAAGTTCCCCAAATTTGGCCCTGATTGTCGCTGTAAATCTCAAAAACTATGTTCGGATCCTCTTCGCTAACTTTGTACTTCTCCAATTCCCCTGAGTTTTCATTGTAATAAAACAACATGCCATTTCCGGTTCCGAACCAATATATACCAGATTCTTCTTCAAAAACTTCATAGATTTCATTCATACCTACAAGTCCCTGTTCATGTGCCATGGACTGCATCTTCGAACGATCGGCGCTGACAATATTCAGCCCCTCAGCATTCGAAATCCAAACACGACCCAAAGAATCCTCAAAAACGTTGTATACCCGGCGACTGAGCAAACCCTGATCCAGGTTCAAACTGTAAAGCTTCTTGCCTTCTCTATCCAAAATTCGCGCTCCGTTCATTGTAGTCATCCAAATCAACCCATTTCTGTCCTCCATGCAAGCAATAGGAAACCCTGGAAAAGGACCATTCTCTCCGCCCAAAACCGTAAGGGTTTTATCTTCGAAATTTATAAAGCTATATCCCGGTTTGTTGTTTCTAAACCACATCATTCCATCCTCCATTTCAAAAAACTCAAATATTTGATGAAAGAGCTCATTGCTGCTCAACTCATAAATCAAACTTGAGTCCCAGTCGATTACTAGAATCGAGCCTCGATTTGAACCTATCCAGGTACGACCTTTAGAGTCTTCCAATGTTCCCAGAACGTTCCCTATGTCTATTCCCTGATCTGGTCCATAAATCTCCAGGTTGCCTCCATTGTATTTTACAAGATGTCCGCCCGTTGTTCCAATAAGCATAGTTCCATCTCTGAGCATTTTGCTTGACTGTGGGTCACCTGGAAGTCCAAAATTCTCATCAAGTGTCTGCACACCCCGAGTAGCAATGGTTGAGACAACCAAATCTGAGGATTCTCTTCGTTCGGGTTCCCCAAGCACAACCTTTCTAACTGTTAAGCTGTACTTTGAGAATTGATCAATATCAAAGTCCTGAACAGGTAAACTGTCAAGATTCAATTCGACTTCGGGCAAAGGCAAATTCGCCTTGTATGGAAATCCCAAATCTAGTCTCTGACTTTCAAGCTTGTCCCAACTGAACTTTTTAGCGGGCAAATCCGAGTAGGCGCGAGTGGAAACTTTATTCCATTTCAACGTATCCGGCTCCGACAATTCTATCGATTTCTGAATAGGCTGAACCGAATATTTCTTCTCATAAGGAAAAGGTGGCGCCTCTTTTTTGAAACAGGAAACAAATAGAAATGAAGCAAAAAATATCAGGCCCTTTATAAAAAAGGAAGCTTTGGGTTGGGTCATGGTTGATTATTCTTAGTCAGCAAAAGTGCTAGCGTAAATATAACTAATAATTTGAATAGATTGAAATTAGAAAGAGCTAGCAGGGAAAACTTGAAAGGCCGGCTTAAGATTCTCTTTAGAAATCTATTCTACATTTACCTCTGAAAAAGAGAAATTAACTTCAAAATTCTTGCTATGAAAAAATTCGCAAACCTTTTGATCACGACCATGATCATTGCAATTTCATCTGTTAGTTGCAGCGATGACAAGACAACAGATCCCGAGAACAGCTCCCGTGTGATTCTCAAGCTCGTTGACGCTGAAGGAGACTATGAAGAGGTCAATGTTGAGATCATTGACATTCAGTATAACAGCTCTGAAGAAGACAAGGGTTGGCAAAGCTTTACTCCGGAAGGAGGATATCCCATACAAACAGATCTGACGGAACTCATTGCCGGAAATGATCTTCTTTTATCCGATGAGGTCATCCCCTCAGGCTGGATGAAACAGATTCGACTGGTGCTGAGTGAGAACAACACGTTGAAGCTTGAAGGCCAGGAGGATTTGATTCCCCTCAAAACGCCCAGTGCCCAGCAATCAGGGCTCAAGATAAAACTGAACCAGGAGCTCGACCCAGGTTTTTCCTATACTTTCATACTTGATTGGGATGTTCAACGATCCGTGGTTGAGGCAGGAAATTCGCGGCAGTATATTCTCAAACCAGTCATCCGGGCCAATGCAGAAGTCAATTCCGGATCTGTATCCGGAATCGTTGTTGCTGACATCATAGACGACCAAAGCACAGAGCTTTTCCCAAAGGAAGCCGTTGTGGTTGAAATCTACAATTCCGAGGATGAATATGTAACCGAGACCCTGACCGACATGGAGGGGAAATTCACGGTCCAGGGCCTTCCTCCGGGAGATTACCGCATTCAGATTGAAACCCTGGATTACATACCCTATGTTTCGCCTGATCCTGTGACCGTGACAGCGGGGCAGATCACGAATGTTGGAACCATAGAACTTCAGGTACCCGTAAATTAAACTTTACCCTTTGCAACATTTGAAAGAGCCCTCCCGCGTGAGGGCTTTTGTATTGAAATATGAATGACGATTGACACTGCAAATGTCAACTGTGAATCAAAATGGCTATATTTAAAACGTGAGATTCCGTTCTGTTCAATTCTTTCAGATAAATCAATCTGGCTTTTAGGACAGTAATGTTGTGCATTCGTCCAAGATCATTTTTTGGATTGCAGCATTCGGAACTATTTTCAACCTACTAAACTTAAAACCCTTGTTAAAATGAAAATCAATCGACTTTTTTTGAGCCCGCTTTTGTTCTTTTGTGCAACAACGCTGATGGCACAGCAGACAGCAACTTTAGAATGTGACATCGAAGCACTTCTGGATGGCTCTGATCCTGCTGACGTGTGTGTATTTTTGGAGAACCCCGATGTCAATCCCGAAGACTTCACATTAGAAGTCGAAGTTGGAGAGGAGATCACTTGGAGTGGAGTAGAACCTATTACCATTCGAAAGATTCAGCACTATGGTGGAAAAAAGATATTTGGGTATGATCCTGAGGGCGAAGGAGAAATAAAAGCAAAACCCAACAAGAAAACAGATGGAAAGCCCTATCGATACAGAATCCATTTTAAAATCAATAACACGGGTAAAAATTACAAGATCGACCCGATCATAAGGTCCAGATAAAGCGATATGATCCGAGTGTTCAAGCGGAACCTACTAATGAAAAAAGCCTGGCTATGTTTGGGCTTTTTCTTTATTTACGTCATACCTGTAATGAGTCAGAATCAGTCGCGCGCTGACAGCCTGGATGCAGTTCATGAAGCAGGTTCCTTTGAAGAAAAAGATCATATGAAGATTCTGGGCGAGCTTATTCAAGAGCATCCTGACCCGGATAAAGTATTAGCCTTCTCCAATGAGCTTATCCAAAGGGCCAAAGAAGCTGAGGACCTTTCATTTTTGTACGAAGCCTATGTGGGAAAAGGCCAGGCTCTTAGGATGAAAGGGGAACTTCCTCTTGCCCTTGAGAATCTCTACGAGGCTAATGAAATAGCAGCAAAACTTGGCGACCGAAGAAAAGTTGGGAAATCAGAGCTTGCAATCGCCGACGTGTTTCAAGTTATGGGCAATTCTAACAATGCTATTGAATTTTATCGGTCATCACTAAAAAAGCTTCGACAGGAAAGAGACTCTTTAAATGTTGCAAATGCGTTGATTAATATGGGGGACGTATACAATATTAGGAATCAACCAGACTCGGCCCTTGTATTTCTTGAAGAGGCTCAACTGATTACAAGAGCGATTAAATATGATCTTGGCATAGCTTATTCAGAAGGTAATATTGGTATTTCCTACGCCCTTAAGGGAAGGAATCAAGAAGCCCAAACCTTTATGAATCGCACAGTTGAAATCTTAACGGAGCTCGGCGACTCCTATGGTATTTCCGCTTATCTGAACTACATTTCGGATGTCTACCTCGAACAGGGCAAGTATAACAATGCCTTGTCATTTTCCTTACAAAGTGTAGACATTGCCCAGGAGTTTGGCCTCAAAGAGCAGCTCAGCGATGGAAATCTCAAAATTTCTCAGATCTATGAAGCCTTGGGAGATACCATTTCTTCCTACAAATACTTCAAGCAGCATGTAGCCTATAAAGATAGCCTTACCAATATCACCTCTGTGCAAAAAATGGCGGATATCCGAACTGATTTTGAGGTTTCTCAGAAGCAGTTGGAGGTGGATCTGCTAAATCAGCAGAGGCGGACGCAAACGATTGTCACCTGGACCACCGGCATCGCCCTTTTCCTATTGACGATAGTAGTCTTTGGAGTACTCCGCCGGTATCGATATGTAAACAGAACCAACAAGATCATCGAGGAGGAGAAAAACCGTTCAGACCTGCTCCTTCTCAACATCTTGCCCTCAGAAACGGCACAGGAGTTGAAGGAAAAGGGCAAAGTGAAGGCTAAGCGTTTTGAGTCAGTAACGGTCTTATTTACCGATTTTCAAGGCTTCACGATGAAATCTCAGGGTTTTTCACCTGAAAAGCTTGTGGCCAGCGTAGACTACTACTTTTCAGAGTTTGACAAGATCATTGGCAAGTACGGACTGGAGAAGATCAAAACCATCGGAGACTCCTACATGTGTGCAGGGAGGTTTGCCCTTTGCCTCAGACGATCATCCTCAGAAAGTCATCGAGGCAGCTCGTGAAATTCTGCAATTCATGGAAAAAGCCCGTGAAAATAATGATCCTGAAATCGCGTACTTTGATACGCGGCTGGGTATAAATACCGGGCCGGTGGTCGCCGGGGTTGTAGGAACCAAGAAGTTCGCCTATGACATTTGGGGTGACACTGTCAATGTAGCCGCTCGCATGGAGTCCAACTCCAAACCAGGAAAAATAAACATTTCAGAAAACACCTACGAGCAGGTCAAGGATATATACAACTGTACCTTCCGCGGGAAGATCGATGTCAAGAATCGCGGAAGCATGAATATGTACTATGTAAACAACCGAAAAGAGGTTTAACTCGGCTGAATCCTAGCTCGCTTTTCCACTTCCTCCGAATAGAATTCCCGCTCCAAGAACGAAGCCAAAGTCGTACCAGCCCCCTGTGTTGTTTACCGCGTACATAGCAACATCATCCATAAAGAGACTGAAAACAAAGGAGATTGGGGCAATTATGCCATGCCAGAGTCCGCCCCAGAACCCGTATAGATGATTCTCTACACATTGCTCAACTGAAATGGATGGGGCGCAATTCGTGAACAACATGAGTAACGCAATTCCGAAGATAATTCTCTTAATTACTTTCATATTGATTTTTATTTATTTCCTGGATTATTCAATCAAATCGAAAATAAAGTTAGAAATTTAGTTGATTCTCAACATTGACAGAGATCAATTCGTTACCCATAAGATTTATTTTTCTTAACTTTACCTGACAAAGTCATAGTCCCCCTCATTATGAAAATTCCGCTTCTCGTGCTTCTTGGCACTTTTTTATTTTCTCACGCTTCTCTTAATGCTCAACAAGTACGAACCAAAGAAGGCGACAACTTTGGTGAAAGGAAAATCGAGGCTGCCATTGAGAAAATGGAAAATAAACAGGTTGAGATTGTGAAGGTCAAAACCATGAAAAAATATAAAGCCCTGGGCCTGAGTTCTGACATGAAAGACAAAATGGATTATCATGTCATTCGAGTTCGCTACATTGTCGATAATACGCTTAAGACAATGGTCATCGATGTCAACCTTGTACCGATTCAATACGATTATGCCAATCTGGAATAATTGCCCGTTGAGTTTGTCATTTTCATTTTGAGCCGGGAAATTTCACAAAATTTCTCTAACTTTAGGCAGAGTTAAGTATTAACCAAATCAACATTCGTTTAACTATGAGTCAGATTAATAAAGAAATAAACCAATATTGGGTACACTTCCAGTCGGGTAAAACAGAAAGAAACAAGATCTACCCTCGAGCGATCATCAAATGCTATCACGATGATGATTTTTTGGTGCAGTTAAACTTCTATTCTGAGAAGAGAACGCTCCCCGTGAATTACCACGATGAGAAATTCGGACTGGTGTACTTGCGCTATCCCATTTCGATGTATGCGAATATTCTCGATATCCTGAGAAATGAAAAACCGATTTATTTCAGTTACAGCCCGAAAACAAACCTCGGCTTTATTCGAACAGGTAAAGAACCTGTTGGTGAAGGTGAAGAGGATCTATAGTACAACAATTCAATACTCCCTAGAATCAGAACCCATTCTCATTGAGAATGGGTTTTTTGCTGTTTAATCAGGAAAACAAGGGCCGCTAGCGCTATGAGCAATCCCAAAAACTCTCGCGTGCCTTCCAAATAATATTTATCTTTTTGCATCTCGTCAAAAAGCTCTCTTTTGTCTTCAGACAGAATCCATTCAATCGCAAATTCCAGATGCATCGCCGCGTAAAAAAGCAAAATGAGACCAAAACCGTAGAGCAAGACTAATGGTATTTTTCGAAAGATACTAACGGCGCATAAAACAGCAGTCAAGAGGTAAATCGAAAACCAAATGATCGGATCCGGATCATTGAGCTGCACAATGGCGAATAGTAGGAAAACCAGCGAGAGAAATATAATGATAACCGTTCGTGTTGTTCCAAGTTGTTTCATTCATTCAAAATTTGAGTAAATCCTTGAACGAATATAAAAGACTTTTCCGAACCCGGCTTAATTTGACGCCAGGTCCTTCTTCTTCATGAGTTTTTCATAATCCGGAAGGGTTTCCTTGGCGCGGTAGCGGATGTAATGCTGCAGGGCCTCAAGCTGTTCATCTGACATGTCCGGAAACGCCGGCATCCCAAGGGCATTGCGACTGCCGTCCTTGACGATATCTTTGAATGAGCTGAATTCCAGAGGAATGCTCGAAGCTCTCAAATCCGGGGCCATCCCGGCAGAATACACACCCCAACCGTGGCACCCCGTACATTTCCCAATTTCCTTAGCGCCCCGACTGGCCAGATCCTTATCGATCTTCCAATCCGAATCTACAAGAGGTTTGGGAAAATGTGGCGGCGGTAATTCAGGCATCTCTCCACTGCCCTCCAGAGAAAAGGTAACCAGTCTTCTTATATGTGTTTTGTAGGACCAACCCAATTCATAGGCCTCCTGTCCTCCAATGGCCGCATAGCCACCTCCAAACCCAACCAGCACCGACACGTATTGCTTCCCGTCGATCTTATAGGTTATCGGTGGAGAAGAAATCCCCAGACCCAGGTTCTTTGTCCAAAGGACCTCCCCGGTCTTGGCATCATAGGCCAAAAGCTTTCCATCAGATCGACCCTGAAAGAGCAAGTTGCTTGCCGTAGTCAGGGTTCCTGCGTTCCAAAAGGTCTCTTGAGGAATCGACCAGGCCAGTTCCTGTTTTACCGGATCCCAGGCGGTCAGTGAGGCGGGATACTTTCTTGGATTGTCTCGCGGATCAAAATCCATATTCACGCCGACTCCTCCTTCGAACTCTTTGGCTTGCCAGGTCTTAAGGTCGATGCCCTCGTCAGAGAACCCAACGGCCTGATGCAGGGTGGGTATATAAGTCAATCCCGTCTGCGGGTTATAAGACATCGCATGCCAGCTATGGGCACCCCAGGGATTGGGGGTGATCACCGCGCGATCCGTTTCATAGCGCGCTCCCGGAACTTCAACAGGCTTGCCCGTCTCCAAATCGATCTTGCTCGCCCAGGTCGTTTCGACAAAAGGCTCGGCTGAGATCAGCTTGCCCGATTCCCGGTTGATGACATAGAAAAAACCGTTCTTGGGAGCATGGAGCATAGCCTTCACGGTCTTGCCCTCTATTTCCAGGTCAGTAAGGACGATATCCATATTCGAGTTGTAATCCCAGGTTTCACCCGGGGTTGTCTGATAGTGCCAAAGGTATTCTCCTGTATTGGGGTTGAGGGCCACAATCGAACAGAGAAATAAGTTGTCACCTCCCTCAGGGCTGCGGATCTTACGATTCCAGGGAGAACCGTTTCCGGTTCCGATATAGAGCACATCCAGCTCAGCGTCGTAGGTGAAACCGTGCCAGGCATTTCCTCCCCCGCCGTGCTTCCACCATTCTCCCGTCCAGGTCTTTGCCGCCATTTCCATTGTCTCATTCTCAAATCCATCTGCTGGATTACCCGGAACAATATGGAACTTCCAGGCTTCTTCGCCCGTTTCGGCATCATAGGCAGTTACCCACCCACGCGTGGGGCCCTCTTCGGTTCCCCCATTGCCAATCAGCACCTTGCCGGCAAAAGCCTTTGGTGCCCCGGTAATATACAAAGATCGATTCGGGTCAAACGTTACGACTTCCCAGATCTTCTCGCCCGTTTTGTGATCCAGTGCAAAAAGTCGCCCATCCCAGGTGGCAGCATAAATCTTGCCTTTGTAAAAACTGATGCCCCTGTTGTGCACCCAGCCTACCTGTCTTTTGCCTTTTATCGCTTCTCCCACTTTGGGGTCATACGTCCAAAGGAGCTCTCCGGTGACAGCATCGACAGCCCGAACTATGTTCATCGTGCCCGTGAAGTACATCACACCATCCACAACAAGCGGGGTTGAAACCAGACCCACATCCATAGGGAGATCGACGAACCAGTCCACCTTGAGTTGATCGACATTTTCCATGTTGATATCCTGCAAGGGGCTGAATCGCGTTTCACTGTGCGTACGCCCGTAAGCCAGCCATTCTGAGGTATTCGACTCATCCGCAATCGCTTTGTCGTCATAATGTGAAAACTGAGAGACATTCTTATTTGATTCTGCATCGCTCTTATCACTGCTCGGTGCTGCAGGAGATTTGGCACAAGAAACAGTTAAAAGATAAATCAGGAATGAAAAAGCAATACATACTTTGGCACAAGAAGAATTTTTCATGGGGTCAATTGTTTGGATTTAGTTTCGATTATCAGTTGGTTCTGCAACAATTAGTTCTACAGAATTGGATGCTACAATTCAGAATTATGGAGAAATATAAATCAATGAATGCTGGGAAGAAAAGAGTGCAGGACGAACACCCCGTTTTTGTTTTCAAAAGAAGCTTTTGATTTATCGAAGGATCGAGCTGGTAACCCAGAGTCTTACTCGCCCATTTTCAAATACGAGTACAGGGAGCCCATGTTTGACGTCATTGAATTGAGAACGTTCTGACTGGCGTCTTCAAACTGGGACCTGGAATTATCCTTAAAAATGTCACGTCTTTTCTTGAAGACCGCGTTCATGGTGAGTAGTTTATTCATGGATTTGTTGTACTCGGCCAAGGCCTCTTCATCGATCTCTTCAAAATCAATGCAGGCGTAGAAAAGGTCATCCCTGCCGTACATTTCCTTCTCCATACCCGTCAGTAGGTATTTGACCATGTAGGTTCCCTCCTCGAAAACCAACTCGATATCATAGCTGAAGTCCCCCGAAAGCAATTCTGCCATTCCGCTGCGCTTCGGATACATCAGCTTGCCAATATTCTTATAATACACTGGTTGATCTCGCTAACGCGGATGATCCCGGCGTTCGGATCACTCGACTCAATGATATACTCGGATGTCGATTCTTCGTTCTCGAACCATTGCAACGCTGCTTGATAAAGGTCCGCTTTGGTCTTCTCAGGCACCTCATAGACTATAGTGGCCGACTTTCCTTCGATCAGGTACTCCTGCTGCAGTCGGAACAATAAAGAAAAGGAGAATAAAAAAACGGGCGACTTTCGACATGCGGGAGATTCAGTTTGGATTTTGTATGTATTTCTCAAATTTAACTTATAAATACCGCTGATTGTAAAAGATGCTCAACGACATATCAACAAAAAATTGAACAACGGCTTTGCTACCCTCCTATTTTAACTATTCTTCCTGTAGCTGAGTACGGCCCATCCGTTGAAAAACAGAGCGAAACCGCACAGGGCCCAGAATTGGGGCAACAGGTCATTGAAGCCGCTTCCTTTCAAAAATACCATCCGCAGTACCTGGATGATGTATTTTAAGGGGCTGAAATTGCTCAGCATCTGTGCCCACCCTGGCATATTTTCGATGGGCGTGTATAGCCCACTCATAAAGATGAAAGTCAATACAAAAAAGAAAATCATAAACATGGCCTGCTGCACTGTAATGGCATAATTCGAGATCACCAATCCAAATCCTGAAATGGCTAAAATAAAAATCGTGACAAAAATGTAGATCGTTCCAAGAAAGCCGGCAGGAACAATAGTCCCAGACAAAAAACGCCACACCAATACAAATGGTAACAACCACATAGCCAATAACCCAGTAAGGGATTAATTTTGCCAAAATGAAGGTGAATTTCTGACGGGGGTCACATTCATTTGCTCGATGGTGCCTCTTTCTTTTTCACTGACAATATTCAGCGCCGGTAGAAAACCGCAGATCATGGCCATGACCATTACGATCAATGCGGGTACCATAAAGACCTCATACAGCAAGCCCGGATTATATCTATACCTTGGGATGATGTCCATGCAGGACATGGAACTTATTGAATTTTTGTTCAATCGCACGGATATGATCATTGAAATCCATAACGATATTTACCAGATATGCAGTTCCCAGGCCGCCTTTATTTCCATTTACGGCATTGGCGGAGATCATAAGGTCGGCATTCATTTCTTTAACGAGGGTTTTCTCAAAATTGGATGGGATTTCCAAAATCACGTCTGAATAATCTGATTCAAGTTTGGTCAGTGCTTCTTTATAGGTATCTGAGACATCGGTTATTTTAAAATAACCTGTAGAAACCACCTTCTCAATCAGGCTTCTGGAGTACGAGCTTTTGTCGTGATCGATAATACTCAGGTTGATGTTTTTTACCTCAAAATTTGCAACCAGAGGAAACACCAGCAGTACCATCATGCGGAAACATAATGACCATTCGTGGCAGGAAGGGATTCCTTCTAAACTGCTTAAATTCTTTTTCCAGTAAATACCTTAACATATCTATTCCAATCTGATTTTGAATTTCTTTAAACTTGCCGCAATAAGCACGATAGCCATGAAAGAAAGAACCGCCACCTCCTTTATTACATCTTTTAAACCCAGTCCTTTAATCATGATGTCCCGGATTGCCTCGATATACCATTTTGCAGGTATGATTTGTGCAATTCCCTGGAGTACGGGGCATATTTTCAATGGGAAACATCAGGCCTGAAAGCATAACCACCGGCATCATTAGCCCCATGGCAGAAATCAGCAGTGCGACAAGCTGTTTGTCCGTAACGGAGGAAATTAAGACCAAGAGCCAGCGCCACGAAAATGAAAATGAATGGAAACAAAATAAAGGGAAAACAGACTACCATTCACAGGCACCTCAAGTGCAAAAACTGCAATCAGTAGTACATTCGTGAAGTTGATCAATGAAATCGTGAAATAGGGCACCACTTTAGAAAGCACAATCAACAGCGGGGGCATGGGCGAAACCAGGATCACTTCCATGGTACCCAATTCTTTTTCCCGGGCAATGGATACCGAAGTCATCAAGGCACAAATCAGCATGAGCACCATTCCCATTACACCGGGCACGATGTTGTACGCGCCTTCCATGGTCGGATTGTACAACAGCTTGACTTCGGTCCTGATTTGAAAAGGAATGTTTTCTATCCGCATTAATTCCTGTTGATACATCATAATGATCCTGGATGCGTAGGTTGTCAATGTGGATGCGGTGTTAGGATCTGTGCCATCGGCGATCAATAGCACCTGGGCATCACCGGTATGGATCAGGTTTTCATAAAAACGTTCTCCAAAGACTACCAGCAATCCGACTTTACCCTGTTTAAACACCGTTTCGATTTTTTCAGGGCTGTCAAGGTATTCTTCAAGCGTAAAATACTCACTTGTTTCCAGTTTTGTAGCAATATTTTGTGTTGCCAGGTCTCTTGAGGGATCATAGATGGCAATTTTGCTATTTTTGATTTCCGTTGTAATACCAAAACCAAAGAGTATAATCATGATAATGGGAAATGCCAGCAGCATGATCATCGTCCATCGATCCCGGAAGATATGGTAGAATTCTTTTCGCGTAAATGTTAGAAATTGTTTCATAATTAATGATCTCCTCGGTTGGCTTTCCTGGCTAACTGATGGAAAATTTGATCCATATTTGCAGCTTGAATGTCTTTGCTTAGAGCTTTAGGGCTGTCCAGCGCTTCAATTTTTCCGTCTACCATGATGGATACACGATGACAATATTCGGCTTCATCCATATAGTGGGTGGTCACGAAGATGGTAATGCCTCTGTCAGCCGCATCGTAGATCAGTTCCCAGAATTGTCGACGTGCAACGGGATCCACACCTCCTGTTGGCTCATCCAGGAATACGATTTTGGGTTCGTGAAAAATGGAAGCCGAAAAGGCCAGTTTTTGTTTCCAGCCGAGTGGAAGGGATTTCACCATGGTGTTTTTTTCGTCCTGGATGCCAAGCTGTTTCGAGCAGCATCAATCTTTGGTCCGATCTCTTTTTTTGGCACACCATATATGCCGCCATACAACCTCAAATTTTCCCATACTTTCAGGTCCTCATATAAAGCAAATTTCTGACTCATGTACCCAATATTGGCCTTTACTTCTTCGGATTGTTTTTCGATGTCATACCCTGCTACCTTGCCATGACCCGGAGTTGGTTTACTCAATCCGCAAAGCATGCGCATGGCGGTGGTTTTTCCTGCTCCATTGGCACCCAAAAACCCAAAAATCTCCCCTTTTTCTACTTCAAATGTAATATTATCGACAGCTATAAACTGACCAAACTTCTTTGTTAAATGTTCTGCTTCAATAACTTTCATTGTACATAAATTAACTGGCCAGCTCCATAAAACAATCCTCAACTCCAGCGCTAATGGGCTTTATTTCAATGTCTGCGTGGCCTTCTTTTCAAGATATTGCAGCAATTTATCCGGGTCAAATTCCCGCCATTTTCTGACAAGCGATCCTTACTGATGGTGATGTGGTGTGTGTCGCCAAATGCAAAACATGTGGAAATGTTTTCATTTGCCCTGAGGTCTTTCAAAAGTTTTGACATGTCATTGCTTTGCACTGACCAGAGTATGTTTTTAAATTGATCAACAATTTTTTGAGGAGTATCGATTTTTAAAAACGTCCCTTCCTGTATCAATGCAATTCGATCGCAAAGGCTGGCCTCATCCATATATGGTGTTGATACCAATATTGTGATGCCTTCTTTTTTAAGATTGGCCAGCATGTCCCAGAATTCCTTTCGCGAAACCGGATCTACACCGGTAGTTGGTTCATCAAGGAAAAGGACAACCGGTTTATGGATTAAAGCGCAACTCAAGGCTAATTTTTGTTTCATGCCCCCAGATAAGGCGCCTGCTTTACGTTTTTTAAATGGCTCTATTTGTTGATAGATATCCTTAATCAGATGATAGTTTTCTTCGATGGTTGTATTGAATATGGAAGCAAAGATGTCAGGTTTTCTTCTACGCTGAGATCCTGGTAAAGCGAAAACCGCCCGGGCATGTATCCTACTTTTTTTCGAATGCTTTTAAAATCCTTGACCACATCATCTCCGTCTACCGTCGCGGTACCCGAGTCTGCCAGCAAGAGTGGTGAGAATTCTGAAAAGGGTGGTTTTTCCGGCCCCATCCGGCCCGATGATCCCAAAGATTTCTCCGGGAGAAACATCGAAGCGGATGCCTTTCAGGGCTTCTACCCTTCATAGCTCTATTTCGGGACTCTACTTCTTTGAAGCTCCCGTACTGCTATATGCATTCATCATTCATTCATACTTAAATCCCCCGTACATGCCGATTTTCAGAAAATCGTCATTTTCAACAGCAATCTTAACCGCATAAACCAGATTGGCACGTTCATCCTGGGTTTGAATGGTTTTTGGGGTGAATTCTGATTTGCTTGAGATCCAGGTGATTTTTCCCTGGTATTCCCTGTTTTCTGTTTCCCCAAATTCTGCCAGAACCTTACCTGCTGACCTAACTTTAACGCTGCCAATTGATCTGCCGTCACATATGCTTTTAAGATCATGTTTTCCACATCGGCAATTTTAAACAGGGCCTTGCCAATGCCTGTCATTTCGCCTTGTTCCGCATATTTCAGTAATATGGTCCCATCAATAGGGGCTTTTGACATTGCATTTTTCTATTTGATCCGTAGCTGTGCTATCTGAATATCAATGGTGTTGCTTTGTGCATCCACAGAATTAACACTGTTGGACAGACTGCTTTTTTGTGAACGCAATCTTGCTTTGAGAATTAGGATTTGAGCTTCGATGTCATCCATTTGTTTTTGAGTGGCCACATCTCCTGCCAGTAGCTTTTCAATACGTTTCTTTTCAGTTCCTGTTTAGCGATCTCTCTTTCAGTGGCTTCGATTTGAGCCTGATATCAGGCTTCCCGATTGAACGGTACTTTCGTAGCCTCCAGTTGCAGATTGGTGAAATGGAGTTGAGTGCTGTCAATAAAACCAACGATCTGATCTTTTGTCAATTTATCCCTTTCCTGACATTTAGTGCGAGGATTTTTCCATTGGCTTCAGAAGACACGATGATCTCGGTCGCTTCAAAAACGCCAGTAGCGTCGGTGTCGTTCTTCCTCTCCGCATGGGAAAATCAGAGTAGGAAAAAGACAAGAAGGGAAATAGGATAGTTTTCATGATTTAGATTATTAATTACCTGATTTGTTTTTGTATTGATATGCTTTCATGAGGTATTGAATCTCATGAACGACTAAGTTTTGTTTGCGCACTTTCGTCTTGGTACGGTCTAAAAGCGCGGACATGGTACTCACGCCATTTTCATATTTTACATCATAGGCATTCTTGATCCGGGTCTTGAGCGCAAGAATCTCCCTGTCCTTTCAACCAGATTTATGTATTTATTCAGTTCCAATCGGGTCTGGGTCAGTTCTAGCTTAGTGTTGAAAAGAAAGGTTTCTTTTTGGACCTCCGCCTGTTGAAGATTAAATTCGGTCAGTTTTTTGTTGTTGCCGTTTTTGTACAGACTCTTTAAGGCTCCAGTTCAAACTCAAGCCCCCAACAAAAATGTTATCGATGGTCGACGCTCCAAAATCGATCCCAGGCTCAATCAGGGTGGCAAAGCCAAGAAGTCCGATCTTTGGATAAAGCACAGAACGATCAATTTGTCTTTGGGCCTGGATCATTTCTTCCTGGCTCTGAAAGCGCCGCAATTCGGGCCGATTGTTCTCCAGTTGCATGAAGTCATCCTCCACCACAGGGCGTTCGAAATCTGAGGAAACCTCAATATTTCGGCCCGTCATGGCTCCAAGCACATTGATATAGGCGTTGCGGTTCTACCTGAAACTCCTCCATCCTTTGATCGATATTAATCATCTCTACCTGGATCTCGTCGATATCCGACTTGTAGGCCGTACCGTTCTCAACGGCGATGTTCACCCGATCCAAATTTATTTGCATAGAGGACTTGAGGATTTCGAGCTGGCTGATCTGCTCATCGATCAGAAGAATTCCAAAAAACAGGTTGTTGATGCGTTCCTCAAGGGCATAGACCGAGATTTCAAGCTCAGCTTTCTCAATTTCCGAATTGGCCTGAACGACTTCTTTCTGTGCCTTGGTGATTCCGCCGTCCCAAATGGGCTGATTCAACTGAACCACAGAAATGAGCTGCATGTCTGAGGAACTCGAACTTCCCTCACCGGGTGCCGAAAAACTGGGAAAGCCCGAAATCACCCCTCCGATCAGGGTCACGTCCAGGCTGGGCAAATAATTCTTATTGGCATTCGACAGGGTGTATTCACGGGTCATTTCAATGAGCTCGTATTGTTGGATCATCGGATAGTTCTCCCGGGCCAGTTGCTGGCAATCTTCCAATCTCACCTGTCCGCTCGACGCAATCGAATAAAAAAGAAAGATCGAGAAGAAAAAAAATCGGGCTATTTGCATTTCAAACGATTTACGATTCAACTTCAGGTTCAAGGCTTTTCAAGACAATTCGCACATTTTCCATTTTGCGCTGATTTAAAAATTTTTGATATTCCTCCTCAGACACGCCGGTCATGACTTTGAACATGGGCGCCCCCATAAAGGCCATGATGTTCAAGGAAACGATCGACATCAGTAGATCCCTGACCGAAACCTGCCGTATAGCCCCCTCGTCGACCTCCGAATTCAACTCCTTTTCCAACTGATGCATGGCTTGTTGAGGCAGGTTCCCTACAGCTTGCTTAATGGTTTCTATTCGATCGGGATTTGCACTGAGCTCATTGAGAAAGAACAAGGGCAAACGAGGGTTCGATTCAATGGCTTCAAAATGGGAGATGACTTTTTTCTCAAGCTTTTCCAGGAAGGGAAGCTCCTCCTTGCCTATGTCGAGCAATGCGCCTACAAAAAACTTGACCTTCTGCTGAAAGATAGCCTCAAACAGCCTGTCCTTGGTTCTGAAGTAATAGTGAACGAGAGCCTGGTTGCATCCGGCTTC
>CAWJRB010000011.1:0-373312 GCA_963845155.1 uncultured Flavobacteriaceae bacterium
ACAAATTGGATGTCGTGGAAATCCCGACAAATATGCCGTTGATTCGGAATGACCGGGAGGATCTGATCTACAAGACAAAGCGTGAAAAATACAATGCCGTTATTGAAGAGATCGGAAATCTGGTGAATCAAAAACGGCCTGTACTCGTGGGAACGACCTCGGTTGAAATCTCAGAGCTACTTTCAAAAATGCTTTCGATCCGAAAGATCCCGCACAATGTGCTGAATGCAAAACTGCACAAGAAAGAGGCAAACATCGTAGAAACCGCAGGTAATCCTGGGGTAGTTACCATCGCCACCAACATGGCAGGTCGGGGAACGGACATCAAACTCTCCAATGAAGTCAAAGCCGCCGGCGGATTGGCCATTATCGGTACGGAAAGACACGATTCACGAAGGGTTGACCGTCAGCTGCGAGGACGGGCCGGACGACAGGGAGATCCGGGATCGTCTCAATTCTACGTTTCGCTCGAGGATAATCTTATGCGCCTCTTCGGTTCGGAGCGAATCGCGAAAATGATGGATAAAATGGGCCTCAAGGAAGGTGAAGTGATTCAGCATTCCATGATCTCAAAATCCATTGAGCGCGCCCAGAAAAAAGTAGAAGAGAACAATTTTGGAATCAGGAAGCGCCTCTTGGAATACGATGACATAATGAATGCTCAGCGCGAGGTAATCTATAAACGTCGACGCCACGCCTTATATGGTGAACGTTTGCAGGTAGACATCGTGAATATGATCTACGATACGTGTGACTCAATCGTTTCTTCAAACAAAGTCCTCAATGACTATTCGAACTTTGAGTTTGAATTGATTCGCTTCTCCTCCACCACTTCGCCGTTCACTGAAGAAGAATTTGCATCTAAGGATGAGCGCGAACTCGTGGATGAACTTTTCGAATTGGTCTACAATCATTACAAGGACAAGGTCCAGCGCAATGCTGTTGCTGCTTTCCCAGTTATTAAAGACGTTTACGAAAAACAAGGGGATCGTTACGAGCGTATTGTCGTTCCGTTTACAGACGGGATCAAATCACTCAACGTTATTACCAACCTGAAGGATGCCTACGAATCAGAAGGTCAACAGTTGGTTGAGGATTTTGAAAAGAATATCACTCTGGCCATTATCGATGACACCTGGAAGGATCACCTGAGAAAAATGGACGACCTGAAGCAGTCCGTACAGAACGCGACCTATGAGCAGAAGGACCCTTTGCTGATCTACAAGTTTGAGGCCTTTGAGCTCTTTAAGGAAATGCTCGACAAAGTGAACAAAGAAGTGCTGTCATTCCTTTTCAAAGGGGAGTTGCCCAGCCAGAGTCCTCAACAGGTATCTCAGGCGAGAGAGCGAAAGCAGGAAAAGGTCCAACTGAGCAAGGAAGAGTTCGTGAGTCAGACACAGGACACCCAAACTAACCAGTCTCAACCGCAGCAGATCACGGAGACTATAGTTCGAACCGAAAGAAAAATAGGGCGAAATGAGCGGGTTACAATCAAAAACATCAACACAGGAGAATCTAAAGTCCTAAAATACAAACAGGCCATCCCTCTGATAGAGAATGGTTCATGGGTGTTATTTGATCAATCCTGAAAGAAATAAGAGTGTCTTAACCAAACCGGGGGGTTTTTTTTATATTTACGCTTGCTAGCTTAAAAAAAATTATCAATTAAAATCCCTCGCTGCCTTGATAAACTCTACCCTATCACGACTCGCAATTGTTTTTTTGCTGTTGTCTGCCATTCATGTGAAGGCCCAACAAGCTGATCAAATAGATTACTATAATTGGTTCGACCAGCAGGTTGGTATCGAGAATACCGGACTTTTCAACGGTATCCGTTACAAGGAGCTCTACCGGATCAAAAACGGGAAACACAAATTCTACAAAAGCCCCGAATACCTCAGTGCCAATATTTTGTATGATGGTCAGCCTTACTATGACATCCCTTTAAAATACGACCTTTTCGATGACGAGCTCATCATTTCACTTCAGACCGTCTCGGGTTCGAGCATCATTCAATTGCTCAAAGAGAAGGTGGCGGGTTTTGAACTAGACAATAAGCGATTTGTTCACCTTAAAGGGATAGAGGTCTTCAAATCCAATGATGAAATTGATGGATTTTACGAAATTCTCGAAGAAGGCAAATCCCTGACTTTGTACAAAAAGCATAGGAAACTCCGCAAAAAAATTCTCGAGAACAAAGCCATTTTGAACGAGTTCAGAAATGACGACCTGTATTACATTTATCGCGAGAACTTGTTTTATCCAGTCAAAACCAAAAATGACCTGATCAAGATTTTTCCAGAGAGGAAGAAACAGATCAATGCTTTTTTCAGTGGCAACAAATACCTGATGGATACGGATTACGACCTCTTCATGACACAGATCGCAGATCGAATCGACACGGCTCTAACTACAAAATCCTCTGAATCATGATAAAAAGGTTGATCCTAATTGTGCTGATTTTGTCAGCAGCAAATGCCTTTGCCCAGGACGGAACCGAAAAAGTAAGCCTTACTTTTGAAAACTCGACGCGTGTAGAGATTTTGGAGGAACTGGAGGCGTTAACTCCTTACCGGTTTTTCTTTGTGGAATCCTGGTTCGATAACCTAAAGATATCGGGGCAATACCAGGATACCGCTCTGCGCCTGATCTTGAATGATTTATTCACAAATACGGTTGTAAATTATTATTTCTCTGAGGATTACAAGATTGTTCTCACACAGAATAATCTGATTTATGACGACCTTCCTGATGACTTCTTTGGACGAACTCAGCCGGAAGACGAGGATGATACCAACAAGCCTATTTTCTATTCGGAGCAGGCAGCGACAGCGCGAACCGGGGTCGAAACCATTCGCATCGGAAGAGAAAGCAAAAATGCCTCTCGCAAGAGTTTTAACCTTTCCGGGCAAGTACGAAACAACGTCACTGGGGAACCCATCCCCAACCTGGTAATCAGTGTTCCGGACAAAAACATCAATACGGTTACCGATATTGATGGCAAATACACAATAGAATTGCCTGCCGGAGCCAATGACCTGGAGCTTCAGTCCCTAGGAATTGAAAACCTGAAAAAGAAAGTGATTATCTACAATGACGGGACGTTCAATTTTAGTTTGGCAGAAAATCCGGAGTTACTCGACGAAGTGATCATAGATGCTGATAAAGACAGCAATGTCAAGGATGCCGTAACCGGGATCACGCAGATCGAAGTAAAAGAGATCAAGACCATACCCCTCGTACTCGGAGAGCGCGATGTATTAAAGGTCGCCACTACGTTACCGGGAATCTCCACGGCGGGAGAAGGGGTAGCCGGATACAATGTTCGCGGAGGAAATACCGATCAGAACCTGATCTTGCTCGATAATGCTGTCATATACAACCCCACTCACTTTTTCGGCATCTTTTCGGCACTGAACCCATTTACCACAGATGACGTCGACATTTACAAAGGAAGCATCCCTGCCCAATACGGAGGAAGGTTGTCATCGGTGTTCGACATCCAGACCAAGGACGGCAATACGCAAAAGTTCTCCGGAGAAGGAGCCATAGGACCCGTAACGTCGAATCTAACGCTAGAAATCCCAGTCGTTAAAGACAAATCGTCTCTCCTGGTTGGGGGTCGTGCGACCTATTCAGACTGGATTCTCCAGCAGCTTGATGATGAGCAGCTTCAGAATAGTCAGGCCTCTTTCTACGATGTGATCGTGAAATACCATCACAACTTTGATGAGAAAAATTCGCTCGCCGTTTCGGGCTATTACAGTGATGATGTTTTCAGCATCTCTTCGGATTCGACATTCAGTTACAACAATGCCTTGTTTTCCTTGAGATACAGTCACAAATTCAACGATAGAAATCGGGGTAGCATTCTAATATCCAACTCCAATTACGGATACAACATAGGTTTCGACAGCGAGAGTTCTCAAGATTTTGACCTGGACTACGGAGTTCAGGAAACTGAAGTAAAGTTCCTGATGAACCATTTACTGAACGAAAAACACAATTTCACGTACGGATTAGCAGGTAAGTTATACAATAACTCGCCGCCCAATATAGCTCCCAAAGGTCCGGAAAGTCTGGTGAATCCGACTGATATACAGGACGAACAGGCCTTTGAATCGGGAATATTCTTTGAGGACAATTACAACGTGAACAAGAATCTCTCATTTAACCTGGGTCTTCGCTATTCGTTTTATGCCTTCCTGGGTCCCACAGAGCAGAGCATTTACATAGACGATCTTCCCAAAAATGATGCGACGCGAATTGAGACTGTTACCTATGGCAACAATGAGGTCGTGGAAACCTATGGAGGACCTGAGATCCGGGTATCCGGGCGCTACTCATTTACTGAGGATTTTTCCATAAAGGCGAGCTATAACAACAACTACCAATTCATACATACCCTGACGACAAACACAACCGCCACCCCACAGGATACCTGGAAGCTGTCAGATCTCAATATAGAGCCGCAGCGTGCCAACCAATTCTCGCTGGGACTGTTCAAGAACCTGGATGGAAATACTTATGAGCTCAGTCTTGAAGGATACTACAAGTTGTCGGACAACATACTCGATTACAAGGTAGGAGCCGATCTGCTCCTGAATGAGAATATTGAAACCGAAGTGTTGCAGGGAGAAGGCAAGGCCTATGGAGTGGAATTCCTGGTTCGAAAGAACAAGGGTAAGCTCAACGGGTGGATAGGCTATACCTATTCACGCTCCTTGATCAAACTCGACAGTGAGTTTAATGAAGAAAGGGTAAACGACGGTGAGTTCTTCCCTTCCAACTATGACAAACCCCATGATTTCAGTGTAGTTGCGAACTACAAGCTCACGAGACGCTACAGTTTCTCGATGAACTTTGTCTATCAAACCGGCCGACCCGTGACCTTCCCTGTTGGTAATTATCAGTTCAATAATGCGGAATATGTGTTTTACTCCAATCGTAACGAATTCAGAATTCCAGATTATATCCGACTTGATTTAGGTGTGAACATTGAGGGCAGCCACAAGATCAAAAAATTGGCGCACAGCTTTTGGAACATCTCCGTCTACAACGTACTGGGAAGAAACAACCCCTTCTCCGTGTTTTTCGTAACCGAAGACGGACAGGTGAAAGCTTATCAAAGTTCCATTTTTGCCGTACCGGTTCCCACGATAACGTACAATTTCAGATTTTAACGAGTCTCCTCTTTTGACTATGAAACATTTCACTCAATATACAAGCTATTACACCTTCCTTCTTCTGGTTATGTGCGGCTGTGTTGAGGAAATAGATCTTACAGACGAGCTCAGTTTCGAGGATACCCTGGTAATAGAGGCCAATATCACGAATGAGTCGAAACAACAGGTAATCGCCATGAGCCGCTCCTTTCGTTTCGAGGACGAGGGTGCCAACCCCGAAACAAATGCAACGGTTAGCATATCTGCCAATGAGGGCAAGATTTTTTCTTTTACCGAATCCGACAGCATTCCGGGTCTTTACTCCTCCGACGAGGTGTTCAAGGCAGAGCCCGGCGTGGATTACAGGTTGTTTGTCACTACATCCAGCGGAGAATCCTATACGACTTTGCCTGTTCAGTTGCCCCAGGCGTCCAAAATCGAACGCATTTACGGCATCCGGGAAGTCAACAGCATCGGCACAGAACTGTTAGTGATTAAAGTTGACAGCTTTGATCCGACCCGAAATTCGAATTATTATCGATATGAATACGAAGAAACCTATAAAATCATCGCTCCGAATTGGGTCAATAGAGAGTTTGTAATCTTACAGGATGAATACGGAAACGATCTGGCTTTTCCCGGGTTTACTTCCAGGTCCCTGGATGAACAGGAATGCTATAACACCGATATTTCGAATACGATCATTCAAACTTCTACAACCGATCTCACGGAGGATCGTGTCTCGGGTTTTCCTGTGCGGAACATCACAACCGACAACCCGATCCTGAGTCACCGATATAGCATCCTGGTGCGACAGTACGTGCAGTCACTCGAAGCTTTTAGTTATTACGACCTGCTGAACCAGCTGTCGGCTTCTGGAAATGCCTTGACACAGATACAGCCCGGTTTCATTGCCAGCAATATTTTTTCTACCACGGATCGGAATGAAAAAGTACTGGGGTTCTTTGACGTTTCGTCAGTAACAGAAGAGCGAATCTTTTTCAATTATGAGGATTTTTTCCCTGGAGAGCCGCTGCCACCCTATTTTGTAAGTTGCAGGTTATCAGCTCCACCGATAGCAACCATGTCAGGGACACCGTTGAAAGATGCGATACAGGCCGGACTGGTCAAGTACTTTCAGGATCATCAACCTCCTGAGCCTAATGTTGGCCCCTTCGATGTGGTGCCTACCCCATGCGGGGATTGTACGGTGCTGGGAAAGACGGATCCACCGGATTTTTGGATTGAATAAAACAACTATGAAAAGACATTTAGCATTAACCCAATTTATCACAGCACTCCTTTTGGCCTGCAGCATTCTATCTTGTGTTGAAGAGATAGACATCGATGCCGAATTCAAGTTTGAGGACGTGATCGTGATTGAGGCAACGCTTACGGATGAAATAAAGACGCAACAATTCCAATTGTCACGCTCCTATGAATTCGAGACCGAGGGCCCGATTCCGGAGCAGAACGCGGAAGTGCGAGTGGTTGTCAATGATGGGGAGAGCATTTTGTTCATCGAAGACAGTCCGGGAGTATATCAATCAGAAAATGAATTTGCGGCAGAGAGCGGAGCTGAGTATCAGCTCTTTGTAACCACAAATGAAGGCCGAACCTATCAATCTCCCAAAGTACCTCTCACCAATTCGGTTCCAATCGAGAACTTGACGGCTGAACGTCAGGTAAACAGCATTGGAAATGAGATCATGGCTATTTTGGTTGATAGCTATGACCCCACCCGGCAAGCCAACTATTACCGGTACGAGTATGAGGAGAGCTACAAGATCATTGCTCCCGATTGGACGCGTCAGGATTTTGTAGTTTATCGACAGGATTCGATATCACCGGATGCGATTCGGCCCCTGGAAGAACAGACCTGCTACAACACCGTGAATTCAAACAATATTATCATTACCTCGACGACGAATCTCTCAGAGGATCGGGTGTCGGGGTTTTCGGTTCGGAATATTTCATCTGATGACCCGGTGATCAGTCATCGTTACAGCATCCTGGTCAAGCAATACGTTCAGTCTTTGGAAGCCTATACCTATTACGAAATCCTGAATCAACTCTCAGGAAGTGACAATACGCTCGCTCAGATTCAACCCGGATTCATCAGTAGCAATATTCGCTCTACTCAAGACAGAAACGAAAAGGTTCTCGGCTTCTTCCAGGTGTCAGCCGTTACTGAGAAAAGGCTTTATTTCAATTACGAGGATTTCTTTGCTGGTGAGCCGCTTCCTCCCTATTTTATCGAATGTGGTCGCGGCGCTCCTCCAATCGTATCGCAGGCCATTCCACCAACCTATCCTTTGTTTGATGCCATCCAAGCGAACCTCGTCAAATTTCTCGAAGAAAATATGAATCCGGGCCAGTTGCAAGGACCCTATATAACAGTACCCAGAGGCTGCGGAGATTGTACCGCTTTGGGCACTAGTGAACCACCCGAATTCTGGGAAGAATGAAGCTATCGGATAAAATAAACGAAACGTCATGAAAAAAACCCTTGTTATTCTCCTTTTGATTTTATCAGTGAATCATGTTTTGGCCCAGAATGCTTCTACCGAAGAGTTCTTAATGCCGGGAGAGAGGATTTATTTACACCAGAACACGACAATGCTGATGAGTGGGGAGTATCTGTATTACAAAGTGTATTGTCTGAACAGCGAAACAGGAGGCTTGACGGACCTCAGCAAAGTCGCCTACGTAGAGCTCGTGGGAGAAGATGGGAAGGCCGTATTCAGTCATAAGGTTCGGTTGGACAACGGGTCCGGACAGGGCGATTTTTTTGTTCCCACGACAATAGCCTCAGGAAATTACAAACTAGTTGGCTTTACCCAGTGGATGAGAAACAGCAAAGTGGATGACTTCTTTCAAAATGATGTGGTTGTAATAAACCCTTTTCAGAACAATCAGGGCGGGCTGATGCGATCGATTTCTGACAGCGCCAAGACCCCGATCAGAACCAGGAGTCCAAAGGCAATCATTTCAAACAATCCCGATCAGGTCGAAGTTCAGTTAAGTCCTCAAACCACAGGAAACCGCGAAGAGATCACACTTTCTGTCAACAACGTGCCCTCTGACTGGCACGGAGACTATTCCCTTTCGGTGAGGAAGGTTATTGACGAGCTACCGCTTCCGCAAAGAGAAACGGCGACTACTTTCTCGGAAAATCTGAAAGGGGGTTCAAAATCGATCAAGGTTTCCCGCGGGGCCAATATGGCACTTCCGGAACTGAGGGGAGAGCTGCTGGCCGGAACAGTCGTGCGAAATGACACAGGGGAAGGCGTTCCGGATCGCAAGGTCGCCCTGTCAATACCTGGAACCAATTACCTGTTTAAGATATCCAGCACAAGAGAAAACGGAACTTTCTTCTTCAATGTGGATGAGAAGTATTCGAGTGATCAGGCCCTTATCCAGGTAATCGGTGAGGATCGGGATTCATTCCGGATCGAGATGGATGATTTTAAATCTCCTGACTATTCCGAGTTGACCTTTGATGACTTTGTCCTCAATGAGAATATGGAGAAGTTCATCCTTGAGCAGAGTGTCCAAAATCAGATTCAAAATGCCTATGCTGAGAACAGAATCGACAGCATCAGCAAAATAGAGGACTTCCCTCCTTTCTTTCATATACCGAGTCATGAGTATTTTCTTGACGATTACACGCGTTTCCCGACAATCAAGGAGACAATTATTGAAGTGATCGAGCAGGCCTCTACCCGACAACGAAAAGGAAAACAGTTCATTCATGTGCGCGTATACGACGACGATGTCGAAACCGGACTTAATTCGCTATTGCTGATTGACGGCCTTTTCATACAGGATCACAATACCGTTGTTGAGGCGAAAGCCTCGAAGATCAAAAAGATCAGCGTGATCAACCAACAGTATCTATACGGCTCAGAAGTATTCGAAGGTATTATTGCCATGGAATCCTACGAAGGAGATTTTATCGAAAGTCTGCCTAAATTAAAAGAGAAAGACACAAAACTCTTTCGCCCCGAATTAGCGAAAGATTACTTTATTCAGAACTACAAGTATCCCGAACGCTACAAGCGAATCCCCGATTATCGCAATCAATTGGTGTGGGAACCACAGTTCAGGCTCGACGCAACGAATAAAAGCCTCTCCTTCTATTCTTCAGACTTGAAAGGAAGCTACGAGGTGGTATTGGAAGGTTTCAACAAAGAGGGGAAGCCGCTCTCCATGAGAAAAGTAATAGAAATCAAGTAAAACTTGAACGAATGAGATCCAGGGTCCTTTTGCGATTAATCTTCCCTGAATCTGTCTCTGCAAATTTTGCTACAAAGACAATTTCTTTCGGAACTTCGTATTTCATGATGCTGCCAGCTGATTCAACCTGACAGCTTTTAAGGCGATCCAAAAGTTCATTTTCAGGTCTGCCCTCAACAACAAAGATCATTCGTTCTCCAAGTTCTGAATCCGGCAAACCAGCTGCAAAAAAACGCCCTGAGACACATCTGGAAAATTTTTGTTCAATGATCTCCGGCATCAGTTTCAAACCACCTGAATTGATAACGTTGTCAATTCGTCCCAGCCAGATGAAGCTGTTATGTGAGACCAGGTCAACGAGATCGTTGGTTACGATTTCCGTATCCGATATCCTCGGGCATCTCACCACGAGACATCCACGAGCGTCAGTATCGAAAGACACGCCGGGTAAACTCGAATAGACCTCATCAACTAAAGATCGGTTCCCTGAAGAAATCTTCTGTTTTGAGCTTTGATTCAAAGGCCGCAATGCGATGTGGGTAATGGTCTCAGTCATGCCATATGTGGCATATATTCTGGTTGATGCAAATTTTATTCTCTCCTGCAATTTCCAATTTACCGGAGCACCTCCTACGATGAGCGTCTTAATTCTATCCAGGGATTTCAAATTGTTTTCCACCTGCAGGGGGATCATCGCAGCAAAATCAAAACTTCCGCGATCCGCAAGATCCAGTTGAATTCCGGGTTGAACGCCTTCCAAATGCCATCCGAGGGTCATCGCACGTATCAGCATCATTTTTCCGGCGATGTAATCCAAAGGAAGGCAGAGCAGTGCTCTCGTCCTTTCGCCCAAATCAAAAAATTGGCCCGTAGCCCGGGCAGATTCAGTCATTTGTTCCCGAGTGAAGGAAATCGTTTTGGGAACACCCGTTGATCCCGAAGTCTTTACTTGAATCCTATCCCCGGCGAACCAGGATTGCAACAGCTCAGATCCCTTCGGGTAATAATGATCCATAAACTCGATCCAACCAGATTCCGTGTCAAAAGATTGCCCATCAAAAGTAAAACTGCTATGGATGCCGGCAAGACTCATTGCTCATCTTTGAACTTTGAAGCCTCCTCATTTAGATTCAAGGCCTCTTCATTGTAAATGTGCTTGTTTGGCTCTCGTACACGGCCTGCTAGGCGCTGTTTCCAATCTTTCCAACCGTATTTTCGAGAGAGGAGAAAAATTGCGAGCGGGTAAACAACGAGCAAGGGAAGCAGCATCTCAACCCCAAGAGATGGCTCAGACTGGTCGATCAAAAGTGCGTCCGTTTGAAACACAGCCCAATCCACCGTAACAATCATGGCCGCAACTATGTTGTTGGCCGCATGCATGCCCAGTGCAAGTTCCGTTCCCTGATCCATCAGGGTGATAATTCCAAAGAGGAAACCTGTGCCTATATAATACAACAATATCATGGATCCGAGTTTCTCAACTTCCGGATTGAAGGCGTGCAACAATCCGAAACCGACAGAGGTGAGAATGAGTGGGGCCCAGGCATTGCGAAACAACAACCCGACTCCCTGCATAAGATATCCGCGAAAGAGGAGTTCCTCAAAACTGGTTTGAAACGGGATGAAAACAAACGATACAACCACTAGAATCACAAAGGGAAGAAGCTCAAAATTATTCATAAAATCCTCAGGATGCGTCAGGTAATCCAAAGTAATTAACAGAATAGAAATCAGGAACCAAAAGCCAAAACCAAAAAGTACACGATTCCAATCGATGGCCTTCCTCGAGCTCACAAGGCTTTTCAAGGGCCTGTGATGTACGGTGCGAACCCCCAGCAGGAGAAACACCAAACCTCCGATGAATGAAAATATGATCAGCAACAGGTACAGGTTTGAATCGATCCCCAGACCGAGAAAAGCGTTCTCCGCGGATTCGATCCATTCCTGAACATTATCCGCTTTCATATAGGAGAACACAAAGAGCGGAATCACACCGATGAACTGCCATCCCAGAAACACCAGGAAAAGCGTAGCGAGGTACCTCCACCAATCGTTTTGGCCTTTGAAGACCATTTCAATAAAACGCGTATTTCCCATGAATTCCTTAAATCTATTTCGAAAATACTATTATTCGCCAAATAATCGATCCATGTCGCCCCATTTCACTTTGGGGTCGTAGTACAGGGCACCTTTCTCAAGCCTGAGTGGCGAAGAAATATTGTTGGTGAAAAGCCCCCCTGTTCCAAGTCCCTGGGGCATTGGATTATTTAAAGTGTATGTGAATTGAGCAATGGCACTCAAACCAATATTACTTTCCAGAGCTGAAGTGATCCACCATCCGATCTTATGCTCTTTGCAGAGATCAATCCAATGGTTACATACCTTTATCCCTCCCAGCAAGCTAGGTTTGAAAATCAAAAACTGCGGTTTAACCGACCTCAGCAGTGCTTCTCTATTGGCCGATTGCGTCAATCCTATAAGCTCTTCATCCAGGGCGATCGGCACAGGACTTGATTCGCATAACTCAGCCATCTTTTCATACTGCCCTTGTCGGATGGGTTGCTCGATGGAATGTAGTTCGTACTCTGAGAGACGCTTGAGTTTCTCAAGGGCCTCAACGGGAGAAAAGGCTCCATTGGCGTCCACTCGTATTTCTATGTCTTCCGCGCTGAAATTCTTACGGATTGAACTTAACAAATCCATCTCCGAATCAAAATCGATAGCTCCTATTTTGAGTTTGATCACTTTGAAACCTGAATTGAGCTTGTCTCGAATCTGTGCTTTCATGAAGTCTTTATCCCCCATCCAAACGAGTCCGTTGATGTCAATTTGGTCGGTACCCGTAGTAAACTCAGACGGAAAAAGTTCAAACGTCGATTGAGCCTTTAAAGACAGGTACGCCTGTTCCAACCCGAAGAGAATCGAAGGGTACTCGTGAAGTCGATCGAGACACCATTCCTTTCCTCTATCTATATTAGCAGCGAGCCAGGCCAGGCGGGCTTCAAAATCAGGACGGTCATCATGGCTTAGGCCCCGAAACAAGCCCACCTCTCCAATTCCGGTGGAACCATCCGACTCTAATTTGATAAAATAGGTTTCCTTGGTGTGGAGAACACCCCTTGAGGTCCCACCCGGAACCTTAAATTCCAAATCATATCGGGCAAAGGACAGCTTCATCATTTCTATATGGGGGCAGGTTTTTCGGCTTCTGTTAGACAGGAACAAATATAATCCGAATTGCACTGTTCTCATGTACTGCGGATGCATTTCCTACAAAATGCTTATATTTAGCTTATTGAAATCATTTTCGGCTATGAAAAAGATTTATGCCCTCTGTCTTATATGGATTTTGTTTGCCCTGCATGGCGTCAGGTCGCAAAACGCGCTGGATCAGAATCTACCTACTTCGGGCGGAGAGGTAGTCTTTTCAAAAGTAAAAGAGTTAAAGGAGCTGGAACTCGAGTTGCATATGAGCAAAGTCGAAGAATGGTTTACCCAAAACAATTTTTCATTTGAACTTGTAAATGAAAACGATTACTCAAGGGATAAGGCTGAGGGTCGCGGAAGCATCGAGGTGCTCTGGGGACCGAACAATTTTGAGCAGTACTTCAAGACGCTGAAATTCGAGATACAGGTGGTTGTGAAAAAAGACCGCTATCAATACCGGTTTGATCATTTTGTGGTTCAAGACGGATCGCGTGAAGCACAACTTGAAATTTATCAATCCGACACCAGGCTGGGCGGTCGGTACAACCCTGCATTTTACAGAGAGATCAATCACAAGATGAATGTATTGATCGAAAACCTTCAAAGCCTGATGACTCAAGAGTGATATTCCAGATCCACCATCAATCGGTTTCTTTCCGAATCTGTGCGATCCATCCGCCACCCCCTGCTAAACTCACATCCAAAGAAGCATTCTTTTTCACCTTGGTGAGCTCGCGCTTGTAGTCCTCGGCGTAGTTCTTTGCATTGATTCCATCCTTGAACAATTCCATCTCATAGGACCCTTCCGACAAGAAATCGAGTTTTATCTCAAATTCCCGCGGGGTATCATCAGTCATAGCAGCGAGAAACCAGTTTTGACCCTTTCTCCGGGCGATCACGACATAGTCGGAAACAGCTGCTTCAATTACATGGGTTTCGTCCCAGGTAGTTGGAATAGAGGTGATGAAGTCGACAGTTTCCTGCTCCTGTCGGTATCTTGAAGGAGATTCGCACATCATTTGCAGAGGAGCCTCATAAACGACGTACATGGCGAGCTGGTGACATCGTGTCCCCAGGCTCATGGGCCTGAAGAAGCTGGCCATAAAATTCTTACTGTGTCTGTTGACCATGGCTCCGGGAGTGAAATCCATCGGTCCGGCTGCCATTCTTGTAAAGGGCAGGGTCAGGTTGTGCTCCGGATTGATGTCGGCACTCCATTTGTTGTTCTCGTTGCCCTTGACCCCTTCGTAGTTGATTATGTTGGGCCATGCCCTTTCCAACCCGGCAGGTTTGAAGGCTCCGTGAAAATCAACAAGCAGTTCGTATTTGGCGGCGGTTTCTGCTATCTCCTCATACGATTTCACCATAGCCTGATCGTTGCGTTGCATGAAATCAACCTTGATTCCGACCGCACCCCAGCTGCTGTAAAGTTTAAGAATTTCTTCCAGGTTCTCCTGAAGTGGCATCCATAAGACCCAGAGGATAATTTGAACATTTTTCTGTCGGGCGTAGGCAATCAACTCAGGCAGGTCTATATCAGGGTTCCACTCAAGAATTTCTGTTGTGGATTTGGTCCACCCTTCATCCAATATGACGTACTCAATTCCGTTTTCCGAGGCAAAGTCGACATAGTATTTATACGTTTCGGTATTCAACCCCGCCTCGAAATCAACCCCGTAAAGATTGTTGGCGTTGTACCAGTCCCAAGCCACCATTCCGGGTTTGATCCAGGAAGTGTCATCAATCTTGTTCTGACCCGACAACTGGGTAACAAGATTGCTCTCGATGAAGGTCCGATCATCATCGCTGATCATAAACAACCTCCACGGATAAGCCCGTGAACCTGAAACTTCTGCGATATACCGGGCTTCTTTCGAGAAGATCTGGTTGCGATCAGGAGAATTGTTTTGATCCGGGATTGCCTCGAGGACAAATTTCGGAAAAACAGCCTCAAAATTCATTTCCTCACGATACTTCAGAAACATGCCGGGATAGTTGTGCAGGGAGGCCTCAGTGATCAACACCTTGCCCGAGCCAGCATCAAACAGAACCGGCAGAGAACAGAAATCTCCTGTATCGAAATCTTCAGCTTTCTTTTTCAAATAAATGCGTTCATTATGTGAGTACATCGACTCTTCTTCCGGGAAAAAGGAGGTTGTCCCTTCTGGGAATTCAACAAGCAAGTGCTCTGAATCGACAACAGATGATTTCCTGTTTCCATCGATGAATCTGTAAGCTACCCCATCATCGAACGCACGAAAAACAACACTATACTTATCCGCCATTTCCAGGACCAGCTCATTGTAACGACTTTGGATGATCGCGTCCTTGTTCGGCACCACCGGCCTGATTTCCTCTGCCTGAAGCCTTGTGTCCACAGACCTCACCTTTGGATTTTTTCCCAATTCCCTCTTTTGATCTAGGGTCATACCAATTGTTGCCTTACTGATAATCTCAGTATTGTCTAGAAAAGCCCTCCACACAATGTCGTTCCCAACTTCTATTTCAATCCGAAGACTTCCGTCAGGGGACTCCAGCGGATATCTCTGAGCATAGGTCGAAAAAGTAAAAATGAAACAAATGAAAATGAGTTGTACAATCGGTCTGATCATCATTCTTAACATGGTAAACTGAATTAGGTTCGCAGGTGATTTGATCCTTAAAGATAGTAGAAAAGAAACCTTAACTGGGGTCGGATTCATTTCAATTTTTCACATTATTTTTTTCCGTTCAACTCCTTATATTTTTTCATCATAAATAGTAACTTTGCCGCGTTCGCGCCCTCGTAGTTCAACGGATAGAATAAGAGTTTCCTAAACTTTAGATCCAAGTTCGATTCTTGGCGAGGGTACTTCAACAACCGGTGGAGATTTCATGAATCTTCATCGGTTTTTTCTAAGGTAGTCAGAAACCGTCTCCTGTCGGATTCCAAACGTATGAAAACGAAGACTCTATGCAAGGGGTGGCACTGATGGCCGTTGGGCCTATGGCGCGAGACAAATTTGCTTTCCCGGTCGGAGGAAACAATACCATCAACTGGGAAACACCTTGGTCTACTTGCTCAGATTTTAATGATGCCCAGCAGGTATTTGCCTTCGATATTGTTTAGAACGAGAGTTTTGCTTTGACGCGTCTCAGTCTTAGTCCCATAATTTCTGAAAACGGTATATCGAAGCGCCAGTGGAGATCGGGTATCTTGTTTTGGCGATTCAATATTGATCTGCCATTTTCCCGGTTCAGCGTCGATAAGGAAAAACTCTTCCGTGTTGAAGCCCTCGACCTTCTCCTGTTCAATGCGCGTACCATTTTCAAACTTCCGATGCGACCAAACAAAGAATTTCTTCTGAGGATTGACAAATTGCAGGTCAAATTCAGCATCCCGGTTGTTGTAGTCGACCACCACGCGTACGTCATAATTGAGGGGGGTCTGGTAATGACTTGGCAATCCCTGGGTATCCAGTTGATTTTCATGTTGTAGGATCAGTCTTTTCATCTCACTGTTCAGAGGCTTCTTAAGTCCTTCAAAATTTACTCCCGGGTAGGATCCGTCTTTGATCTTGCGATACACATCAAGCGACTTTTGATACTGATGACTCTCACTCAGAATCAGGGCCAAGTCCCGATAGGATTGAGATTCTCCAGGTTTCAATAGAAGTATCCGCTCGTAAACACTGCGTGCCAGGTTCAAATCCTTGCGGTCCTGGAGCAACATACCTGAAAAGCGGAGAACTTCAGGATCATTAGGATTCAATTCCAGTATATTTAACAAGATTCGCTTTGAAAGATCCGCATTTCCCCATTTTACCAAAGCCTGGGAAATGTCCACGAAGTACTGAAAGTCATCCATGTATGATTCACGCTGAGTCATATACAAAGCGTAGGCCTCGTCAACACTTTTTGTCTTCTTGAATTCTTTCAGGTAATCACCTTTGGGAGCGGTTTTTACACTTGTGACCATTTCGTTGTACGTGTTCCCTTTCACCATGGCCGAATTCGTCTGCTCACCCTTTCCTGGCTTGGCCCCTGCTCTGGTCTTGGTAAAAATAAGAATGGCGCCACCACGTGCAAGGGTTCCATATTTGTTGGTTGCAGCCAGGCCCCGAAGGACTGTTATTTTCTCTACGTTGTTAGGATCTATGTGCCAGGTAGACAAGGTAAGGCCACCAGAAGCGCTGTTATTGACACCCAACGGTATATCATCCACTACGATCAAAGGGTTTTTGGTACCCGCAGCAAATGTTTGCACTTGTCTCAATTGAATCTGACTGAGGTCATCATTCTGAGCATAGTTGTATGAGATGATCTTGCCACGAGTCGCATCTGAGATATTGGCCTGTCCTTCAAAGTTCTCCTCATCTACATTCTGGACGGTATAACCGATCTGATCCGGGTTTTTCTCACCGTAGGCAGTCGTGATTGTATTCTGGCTATCTTCGCTTTCGGCATTTGATTTGAGTACAACCTCATCGAGCTGGTTTTCTTCGATATTGAGGTAAAATTCAATGAATTGATCTCCCGTGATTCTGTATTGCTGATTCTCCATTCCCAGGTATCCGATCATAAGGATGTCCCCAACTGAGGCTTCGAGATAAAACTTTCCGTCTTTTCCCGAAACCACTCCCCGGTCGTCGCCCTTTACCTGAATCGTAACGTTTTCAAGGGGATTACTCTGATCAAAAACCACCCCTTCGATGCGAAAATCAGTCTTTTCAAGATCAGAATTCGTCACAACAGGAGTTGCATCTGCGATATTTGAATCCACCACGCCCAAACGATCCAATACACCCCAAGGCCGAGTTCACTCATATCCAAATAGTTCCTCTGATAGGTTCTTCTTTGAAGATCGTCAGCCCCGGGCAGGCTGTTGATTAAAAAAACGTCTTTGCCCTCGGGCAGGTTCAAATCGTCTATCACACCCAGGCCGTCTGAAAAAATCAGGATAGCATACGCATCTTCATACAAATCCAGTGGTTTGAAAATCGCGACCCCGTCATAAACCATGTTCGAGATACTCAATTTCAAGGAGGAGATGTCTCCATTCTCAATCGGGTGATTTGAAGGCTTACCCAGCTGATGATCGAACGGAACTAGCTTTACCTGGGTGCTTCCGAGGGATTCGAAATAGGCAGAGAGCAATTCAAATTCGAGTTCGAGGTTTCTGCCGGCCATAGATAAGGACGTGTCCCAATAGATCGTCACATGTTCCATTGGGTCAATGCTTCCTACATCTTCATCGGGTTCCCGATCATTGGCGAAACTCTCGAAGGCAATGAGCGACAAAACAACAAAGAAGATGTTCTTCAATCGATAAAAAAACTGTTTAATCATTTATTAAAAATAGTCAATTTTCCCAAAAAAGAAGCGCCGCCATTTCAGGCCGCGCTTGCTAATGAAAAAACATAAAAAATGGAAGTCATTTCCTCCGCTTCGATTCGGTATTGTGTTAGCTCGCTTTTCTTCTTTGGTTAATAAAATGGAAATAGCTGCTCGGATCTGCAACGATCCCGTCTTTCGAGATTACACGAACTGTAATATGTCGTTCTTCAGCCTTCAAAATGAAGTCGTCAAGTATCTCTATCACGTCGTGATCCAGATATTTGGTATTGGTGACGTCAAGCTCCAAAAATGAGTCTTCAGGGAGTCTGTCGAGTTCTTTAAGAATCGCACCCTTATTGAAAAAAGTGACTTCTTCTGCAAGGGTCATTTTTACTTTTCCATCATCCACATCTTCACCCTCCAAGTGCAGAAAGTGCGAATTTTGGTAACTCTTGATCAAAATCACGATGATACCTACCAGGAGACCAAGTCCGATACCCACCAGGAGATCGGTGAAAATGATTCCCAAAACGGTAACCACAAACGGTACAAATTGCTTCCATCCCAAAGCATACATTGATTTGAATAGTTTGGGCTTCGCGAGTTTGTATCCTACTACCAGAAGAATAGCTGCCAGCACCGAAAGAGGGATCATATTCAAGAGATTAGGGATAAGAAGTACGGAGATGAGCAAGAAGAATCCGTGAATTATGGCAGACATCTTGGTTTGACCTCCTGATTGAATATTTGCAGAACTTCTCACAATTACCTGCGTAATTGGCAGTCCGCCGATCAGGCCTGATACAATATTTCCGGTTCCCTGTGCCAGAAGTTCGCGGTTTGTGGGTGTTACATTTTTATGAGGATCCAGTTTATCTGTGGCTTCAACACAGAGTAAAGTTTCCAGACTGGCCACCAGAGCTATGGTAAAACCAACCACCCAAACCTCTGGATTTGCCAAAGCCGCAAAATTCGGAAAAGTGAGCAATCCGGCTAGAGATGAGAAATCTTCCGGAACCGGCACGCTTACAAGATGACTTGAGGAAATGCTTAGAACTCCTGAACCTTGGGTAGCTACAAAAAAGACTATGCCCACCACAACTGCAACCACAGGACCCTGGACCAACTTGAAGATCTTTCCTTTCTTTGACAACACATTTTCCCAAAGTATGAGAATGGCCAGGCCTATGAGGCCGACCAACGCCGACCCGGGCTGAATATGATTGAAAGTTGTGAATATCTCTGAGAAGGTGTTCTGCCCGTCGACCTGAAAGAAAGCGAAATCTCCTTCAGGATCAGCGTCATAACCAAAGAAATGGGGGATCTGCTTGAGTATGATAATGATTCCAATTCCGGTAAGCATTCCCTTAATCACCGATGACGGGAAGTAATAACCGATTACTCCCGCCCGGAGAAATCCGAGTATGAGTTGAATAATCCCTCCAAGAACAACGGCTACAAGAAAATTTTCAAAGCCTCCAAGGGTTCCTATAGCTGTGAGCACAATCGCAGCCAATCCTGCCGCAGGACCACTCACACCAATTTTCGACCCACTTAGAGCGCCGACCAGAATACCTCCCACAATTCCCGCAATCAGGCCAGAGAAAAGAGGAGCTCCACTCGCCAGAGCAATTCCAAGACAAAGTGGCAACGCCACAAAAAATACGACTATACTCGCCGGAAGATCTGTTCTGACCGAACTTATAAACCCTTTTTGCTCCATGATGATCAAATTTTAACTATCAAAGGTATTAAAAATAATCATATTGATAGTAATACTATTTTGTTAAATAGTCATATACTTGTTAATGATATTTTTAATTGAGGTCCCAATTGTTTAACTTTGATTTTCTTTAAGTATGGCTGTTAACATCAGAATATCACTGAACCCGGGTCTTTACCTGAAGGATCCTCAAGAGTCGGATCTTGGAAGGCGAATCATCAAACATTCCATTCTTTTGCTTGAAGAATTGGGTTTCGAACAATTCAACTTTAAGAAACTGGCGGAGGCTATGGGTTCTACTGAAGCTTCCATATACAGGTATTTTGAAAATAAGCATGTCCTTCTCATTTACCTGGTTTCCTGGTACTGGGAATGGTTGAGTTACATGATTCAGATCAAGACCTTCAATGTGGAGGATCCCAAAAAAAAACTCGAAATCATACTTCATTCTTTTGTATCGGTAAGTGAAGAAAATCCGGCAATCGAATATGTAAATGAATCTTCGTTGCACAATGTAGTGATCTCCGAAAGCACCAAAGTGTATCACACAAAAGAGGTTGATCAGGAGAACAAAAAGGGCTTCTTTCTGAATTACAAGAACATGGTGGCTCAGGTTGCGGAGGTGATCGTGGAGATCAAACCTGACTTTCCCTACCCTTCTGCGCTGGCCAGCAATCTTTTCGAAATGACCAACAATCACATCTATTTTGCGGATCACCTGCCGAGGCTAACAGAAATCCAGGCAAAGAGCTCGATGAAGGAAGACGTGGAAGAAATGTTGAAATACTTTGTCAAAAAGCTCCTTGAATGAGTTTGCCACAGAGAAGGAGTTAAGATCTGTTACTTTCTGGAATGCAGCGCAATACGGTTTCCTTCTGAATCCAGAAAAAGCCCCATAAAGCCAATATCCGGACTGATCTGAGTTTTGCTCTGCAATACCTTTCCGCCGGCTTCTTCAACTTTATCCAACTCTGTTTTGATCTCCGGCGATGAGAAGTATATCAATACCCCGTCAGTGGAGGGTTTATAGAAGTTCTTATTTTTGACCAAGGAGCCACTGGCCCCTCGGGCTTGCGGATCTTCTGCGAATGGGAACCAGCCCATCAGCGTATCACCAAACTGCTGAACTTTGATTTCAATGTCAAAAATTGTCTCATAAAACCTTTTGGCCCGCTCCATATCTAAAACAGGGATTTCAAACCAACCACACATATTTGCTTCCATAATCTATTTTTGAGCTTCCGCAAAGGTCTTGAAGCGATCCAGGGCGAGCTGAGATTGTTTTTTGAACGAGCCGGGCATCAGGAATCCTATGAGCTTCATAAAACCGGTGAACCGAAATTCCGAATGAGATATCCACTTTGTTTCTGAAGGCCCGACTTCTACAAAAGAGTTCCTCATTTCGTTCCAGACGCCTTTGGCCTCATAAATGAAATTAAATTCTTCAGGAAGATTCTTTCTCGTTATGGTTTCCACCATTTCAACCTCGCGTTTTCCCATTTTGTATCGCAGGTTTGATTTTGAACCTACCTCCCCTTTCTCACCAGCAACGTGCTCGAAGCTGATTAGCTCAGGTTGCCATTTGAACATATTTTCTTCATTGTCAAAAAGAGCGAGCACCTTTTTCAGAGGAAGACTGATTGTTACTTCATTTGTATATTTCACGAGACCAGAGTTTTGTTCGATTAAATATACAAAAATTGCCCTTAAACCTGAACGGAATCTCCAATCGGGACCAGAATCAACTCTTTCCCGGCCTTTGAGAACGCTTCTTTGGCTCGGGCATGATCGATCTCTATGTAACCGAAGGTATCGAAATGATATCCCATCACCTTATCGCATTCAATAAAATCAGAGGCGATCACCGCACTTTCAAACCCCATAGTGAAATTGTCCCCAATGGGAAGAACGGCAAAATCCAACTTGCACTGCATCGGAATCAGTTTCATGTCAAAAGTCAGGGCCGTATCGCCAGCGATATAGACATTTCCTTCTTCTGTTTCCAGTAAAAAACCTCCGGGTTGCCCACCATAGCTTCCATCAGGAAAGGAACTCGTATGAATCGCATTGGTATAGGTTACACGTCCAAAATCAAATTGCCACGAGCCCCCGTGATTCATGGGGTGGCCCTCAAACCCGAGATTCCCGTAATGCGTCACAATTTCAAAGTTTGACACGATCTTGGCACCTGTTCGCTTTGCAATGGAATCCACGTCGACAATATGGTCCTGATGCGCGTGGGTGATCAGAATATAGTCAGCCTCCAGGGCATCGACATCAATGCCTTTAGCCAGTGGATTTGGACTTATAAAAGGGTCTACAATTAGCTTTTTCCCAGCAACTTCAATGGCAAGGGCAGCATGCCCGAGGTACGTGATTTTCATAATGAAGAATTTAGATTAAAAATAATCAATTCTCCTCACCTGCGCAATTCAGATACCTCGGGTATTCTGCTTTTCTACTGACTCAAAACGAATAATTCACATAAAGCGTGAAGTTTCTTCCAGGTTCGAAAATCCTTCCCTGCAAGAGGTCTGAATTCCGATAGGAAAAATTCAAATGCTCATAATACGCCGTATCAAACAGGTTCAAAACCGCGGCACCCAAGCTCAAACCTTCAATGGGTTCGTAGCCCGCACTAAAATCAAAGGTTGCGAAACCAGGAGAGGGCACCTCTCCAAACGACTCTGCGACACGATTCTGTTCTGCCACCAAACGCGACCTGAGGTTCAGCCAGTAGTTTGTCTTTTCAAACTTCACTGCGAGATGGGCCGTCAAAGGTGTAATCAGGGGCAAAGGCTCATCCAGGGAGGTGTTTTGGCCATAGGTGTAAGAAAGGTCTGACAGAAAACTGAATTGTTCATTGAAATAATAATTGAAAAACAATTCGAACCCTGTCTGGATCGCTTCGTCCACGTTGACAAATCGCTTCGCGAACCTTGGCTCCTGCATGGGCATGTACTTTCGCGGCAGGTCCTCATCAACCACGGCCGTGATATAATTCGTTAAAAAGGAATAGAACACACTTCCTCCAACATCCAAACGAAGGCCTTTGTAATCAGATGAAAGCTCAATTTGATGATTGACCTCAGGATCCAGGTACGGGTTTCCTACGTATTCATAAGGGTCCTGCCCCACATTGAAATGGTTGATGTAACGTTCGATAAGCGAGGCCGAACGCACTCCACGCCCGATCGCTGCCTGAAACTGAACTTCCTTCCATTTGGTGAGATAAGAAATGTTCCCGCTTACATTAAAATCCTGCTGATCCTCAATTTCGCCTCCGTAGAGCTCGAGGAAGTCTTCTTCGGGATCATTTATCGAACTATTGACGAAGTCGGTCCGGATACCGGCTGTAAACACTGAATTCCCCCGTGCAAGTAGTTTCCCTTCTGCAAAGATCCCAATGTCATCCAGTTTAGAGTCTTGCCAGATTTTGTCGACTTTCACCATGGGCATCGGCAAGGGATTGCCGTTCATTATCTTGATTGTCCGAATCCGGTCTCCATCTCTTGCAATGAAGTTGGCATCCATACCCGCGAACAAGCTCAACTGCTCAGAGGGTGTCAGCTCTACTTCTGCTTTGCCGCCATAGGTAGTCACGAAAACGTTCGATTCGGCTTCGACCATCATGAAATTGGGACGGTCCTCATTGGTCATCAAATGATCCACATGGGAATAGAAAAGCTTGAGCATAAAAGACCGAATATTGCTTTTCGGAATTGCAATTCGATAATCCAAACCAACCAGGTAGCTGTCATCATAGGGAGAGTCCATGGGCAGCCCTGCGTGTTTGATGTCACGCCCGAAAGATTGCCTCCAGGTCAAGCGCAGTCGCTGATTCTCACTGGGGTTAAAACCCAATTTAGCCGAATAGTCAAAGGTTTTAAACGACGAGGGAACAACTTCGCCATTGCCATCGGTATAGTCGCCGTAATTTCGATAGGAAACATTTCCTTCAACGTCAAAATGCTCCTCCTTGTAGGTCAGGGCTCCTCGAGCTGTAAAATTGTTCCCGTTGGTCTCGTAACCGGTTTCTGCATTTCCGCTCCAGCCCGCAGCTTGCTTGCCAGGGGATTTTGTAACCATGTTGACGATGCCCCCAAAGTTTTGACCAAAGCGAACGGTAAACGGCCCTTTGACAATTTCAATGCGCTCGATCTCCTCAGGGATCACATGGGTCGTTATCGGATCCATTCGGTTCGGGCAGGCATTGAGGATTTTCATGCCTCCGTCGTATTGCACGTTGAGCTGTTCGTATTTGAAAGCCCTGAAGGCGGGTTCCGAAGCATAATTGCCCCGCTTAATGATCCCAAAGCCGGGGATGTCGCGAAAAAGGTCACTGACATTCCTCGGCTGAGTTGTTGCCTTGATGTCGTCGTAAACAATACTTGATTGAGCTAAGTTTCTAAAGGGATCCGCCTTGATAATGATATTATCCAGCGCATAGAATCGCTCTTCCATAACAATCTCGATTCCATTTTGAAGCTCGATGGTTTGATCGGAATAAGCCACATGAGATACAAAAACAAGCTCGCCCTCTGTAGCCTGTATCTCGAACTTGCCATTTTTGTCACTTTTTGTATAGATATCGGTTCCCGGGATGTGAATTACCGCGTGTTCCACCGCATATCCGCTTTGATCCACAACGGATCCGTTGATAAGAGGTCCCTGTGCCCATAGTGTTGCAACAAACAACATCATTGTAGCACAGACCATTTCTAGTCTTTTCATTTATTTCTTTTTGAATCCTACTTGAATTGAAGTACGATCGGTTTTGAGCCGATCCTCGTTGAGAAGATTCAAAAAATTGGTGGCCTGAAAACTTGATTGAGATGATCCGTGCCCGTGAGGCTGGATATGGAAATAGGCCGATTCTGAAGTATGTCCGGGTTAAAAACCGAAAACGAAATTTGCTCGTACCTCACGGTTAAGAGTTTGTCAAAATCAACAGATGGCGGAAGGGGTTGTGGGGCATCGTTCGAATCCTTGTGATCTGAAGTCAGTTGTTTCCCCAAATAGCACTTTCCATTGCAGGCCAGAACCGGTTTATCCCTGTTCTCACAGAGCTCTTCCACGATATAATCGTAATGAATCACGTACTCCAGAATGGGATACAACGGCTGAAAAATAGCCAGGAGATACAAGTTCAGGAACAGGTGCGTAAGGATTATGTTTTTAGTCTCCTTCATCGGATCCAAAAATAGACAAGTTTGTCTTTTGTTCTTATGATAAAAATCAGGCTACAAAATTAGGCCAATTCCAAAGAGAATTGAAAACAAAAATGTACTTAAGGCCAATTTCTTTAATTCCGGATCGAGAAGCTTCATATCCCCGGTTTTGTAAACGCGAATCAAGTGACTGAATAAGGGAATGTAGGCAATCAGGAACAGGAACTGAAACAGACTGGTAAAACAGATGGAAGTATACATCAGCGCAAACAACAAGGAGGCTCCTATGAGATAATAGTGATAAAATCTGGCAAACTCCTCTCCTATTCGCACGACGAGCGTGATCTTACCCGCCTTCTTATCGGACTCCATATCTCTCATGTTATTCAGGTTCAGCACACCAACACTGAGCAGCCCTACCGAAAAAGCAGGTAGAAATATCGTGTAGTCCAAGGTTTTTGCATATAAAAAATAGGAGCCACAAACGCTGAGAAGACCGAAGAACAGAAAGACAAATACGTCGCCCAAACCGCTGTAACCATAAGCGTTGTCTCCAACAGTGTACTTGATTGCGGCAATAATGCTGCTTACACCGAGCAAGACAAAGAGAAAGGCGTAAAAGGGGTAATCTTTGCCAAAAGAACTATAGATCAGCAACAGAGCAACAACTACGGTGAGCACTGCAGTTATTTTCATGGCACTTTTCATTTGCGACGGACTGATCTCCCCACTTTGAATTGCCCGCTGAGGACCAACACGATCGTCATTGTCTGTTCCTTTGAGGCCGTCCCCATAGTCATTCGCAAAATTTGATAAGATCTGAAAACCTATGGTAGTGACCAGGGAGAGAACAAGTATCCAAACATCGAAATATCCCCTTGAGGCAGCCAGGCATGAGCCGACAATAATTCCCGATACGGACAAGGGCAGGGTTCGCAGGCGGGCAGCCTTTACCCATGATTCTAATCGTGCCAAAAGAAATAAATTATTTGCTGTTTCCCTTTATTTGCTGTTTCCACGGATCCATTTTTCTCCGCTCAATTGAAGTGCCTCCTCAATATTTACCGGGATGCCGAATGATTTGGCGATAATAAAGCAATCCATGAAACCCATGCGGCGGAGGTCATCCCGCAAGGCCACGGCCTCTTTGTAGGTGGTGAATTTGCCAACGGCAAACTTGTTGAAGCCATTCTCCTCAAATTCTTCCAGTTGGGCGATATCCTTGGAAATCAACCCGGAATTGAAATTGGTGTATGCACCGATCTGGATGCTGTACACAATACTCAATTCGCTAAGCGAAACTTGAATGGAGTCGGCCATTATCACCTGCTTGGCCTTCCGTTGAATCTTGTGAAGCGAGTCTGTATCGATAAGGCTCAGATTGTTCTTTATCAGGTACTCCTCTTTATACTGTTTTGATTTAGGTAGAAAGGACCAAAGAAACAGGATCAGAAACAAGAGGCAGGCAACCCCCAAAACAATCCTGTGCTTTTTCAACTGGGAATTGTTCTCCTCCTCATCCTTTAATGCCGTGGAAAGATTCTTGATAGTCCCATTGGCCTTATCAAGCTCTTCATAAACATTGACTAAATTTTTATCTCTCACAAAAGGCATATCTTTTTATTCTCTTAAAGGTCCTTCGCCCTGGCTATGAGCTCTGCCACGTCCAACACACTGATCTCATTCTCTTTTTCCTTGTTTTTGATCCCGTCGGTCATCATTGTATTGCAAAACGGACAACCCGTCGCTATAATCCCCGGATTGACTTCCAGAGCATCCTCGGTTCGTTCGACGTAAACCTCTTTATTTCCCGCTTCCGCATCCTTGAACATTTGTGCACCTCCAGCTCCGCAACACAAACCATTGGATCGGCACCTTTTCATTTCAACGAGTTCCGCATCAATCTTTTGGATCAATTCCCTTGGGGCTTCATAGACGTCGTTGGCTCTGCCCAAGTAGCAGGGATCGTGAAATGTAATTCGTTTCCCTTTGAAGTCGCCACCCTCGATAACCAGCCTGTTCTCTGCAATCAAACTGTTTATAAACTGGGTATGGTGAGGACTTCGTAATTCCGCCCAATTCAGGATATTCGTCTTGATCGTGTTGAAACAGTGTGGGCAGGTCGTACATCTATCTGATCTCATAGGCATTCATGATCTCAATATTGGTCATCGCCTGCATCTGGAACAAAAACTCATTTCCGGCCCGTTTTGCCGGGTCTCCGGTACAACTCTCTTCGGTGCCCAACACAGCAAAATCGACTCCGGCATGAATCAGAATTCGGGCAAATGCTTTCGTTATTTTCTTGGCACGATCGTCAAAGCTTCCGGCGCATCCTACCCAGAACAAGACTTCCGGTGTTTCTCCGGCAGCCATCTTTTCAGCCATTGTCGGTATTACCATACTAATTTAGTCTAAAATTTTTAAACTTTTTCCATTTCTAGCTTCCTTACTCGTCTTTCCAATTCAATCGATCCATCTGGTTGTACTGCCAGGGCGCCCATTGTTCTCCACATTGGTCATCATCAGGTTCAGCTCCATCGGAGCCTGGGATTCTTCCATGACCAGGTAACGTCGCATATCCATAATGATCGAAAGGGGATCAATGTCTACCGGACACGCCTCAGACACAAGCGTTGCAGCTCGTGCAGGCCCAAATCTCCTCCGCCCCGATGTAATCCATCAGCGATCTGCCGTCTCCTTCTGTTTTATACTTTTCTTCTCCGTTCTCGTCGATGAAACCACTCACCTCTTCGAGACGATCCCTTGTCTTCATCATAATTGCCCGGGGTGAAAGCTCTTTTCCTGTAATATTGGCAGGACAAACCGAGGTACATCTTCCACATTCGGTACAGGTGTAGGCATTCAAGAGCTGAATTCTAGTAAGGTCCGAAACGTCGCGCGCTCCAAACTTCTCAACCGTCTCCGGTTCATCTGCGGGGGAGGCATAGGGATCTGCAGCCGGATCCATCATTAGTTTCACTTCCCGAGTTACCGACTCCAGGTTGTTAAACCTTCCGGGGACTTCGAGATTTGCGTAATACGTATTTGGAAAAGCGAGCAGTATATGCAGGTGCTTCGAATAGTAGAGATAATTCAAAAAAACCAAAATGCCTATGATATGAAGCCACCAGGCGCCACGCTCCAGATAAAAGAGAGTCAGTTCATTCTGAGGTAACAGACCTGCGATCCAGGAACTGACAGGAAAACTTCCGGCCTGGACATAGTGAATCGCCCCCATTTGCTGCAACGCGTAGTCAGAGGCATTCATCAGTAAAAACAAGAACATTAAAACCACTTCAAAATACAAAATATTCAAAGCGTCATTTTTAGGCCATTTGGTCATTTCCTTATTCCAGAATCTGGGGATTTTGAGAACCACCCGTCGAATCCAGAAGATGACCACCGAGATGAGAACGAGAAAAGCGAGGATTTCGAAAGAAGCGATCAGAAAGTCATATAACCCGCCGGCCACTGCAAAAACTCTGTGAGTGCCGAGCAATCCATCGATCACAATCTCCAGCACTTCAATATTGATAATTATAAAACCGACGTAAACCAAAATATGGAGGAGACCGGCGATCGGTCGACTCACCATTTTACTCTGGCCAAGGGCCACCCGAATCATATTCCGCCAACGATCTGAAGATCGATCGTCTCGATGGGATTCACGCCCAAGCTCAATGTTCCTTCTTAGCTTTCGGATATTCCTGATGAAAAATCCAATTCCAAGCACAAGCAGAATAGCAAAAATGATATTGGGTAAAACTGACATCCTTCTTTACGAAATTTAGGTTAGTCAAAAGTAAAATTACTCATCTTCAAAAAGGTCTAAAGACTAAATTATTACAAGTTATCAACTACTCAGGTTCGGGTTCCACGTAAGGCTTTTCCTTTTTTCCAAATACAGACAGATGAACGAATCGCTTGGGGTGTTCCTTGACCTCCCGCAGCAATTCTTCCAGTTCCTGTGAAGCGTTGGCAAGGTTTGTATACAGTTCATCGTCATTGAGTAATTTGCTCATGGTTCCATCTCCATTTTTCAAACTGTCTAAAACCGAGTTGAAATTAGTCAAAGTAGACTCGAGGCTCGCCACGGTCGCACCCAGGTCGGCCGCCTGAATCGAATCGGAGATCGCCGCCAGGTTGTTCATGGTGTGATTCGTGTTGTTGATTATGCTGTCCATTTTTCCATTCTCAGCCATCAGGCTCTCCAGGTATTGGGAAGACGTCTTGAAATCCCCCAGGATTCCATTGACGTTTCTCAGCGATTCCTTGATATTCTCCTGATTCTCCTTATCCAGCAAATTATCAATTGATTGCATCACCGAATCTGTATGCACCACAAAACTTTCGACTTTAACCTGCAAAGGAGCAATCTGCTCATTGATCATTCCCATGATGCCAGAATCAACTTCACCTATCAATGTATCACCGCTTTTGGCGATGGATTCTTCGTCCAGAACCAGGTTGATCTTCAAAGATTTTCCGCTGATGAAATCCGGACTGTAGATTTGGGCCACGCTGTTATTCGAGAATTCTATCGGGTTGTCCAGTTGAAGGTGCGCAACCAATATCCCTTTTTTAGAAGGATGAAAACTGATTTCGGTGACCGATCCGACCTTTAGACCGTTTATGGTTATCGGGCTTTTGGGAGCCAGGCCCTGAACGTTGTCGTATTCGGCGTACATGATACGGCTCGTATCGTAAAGATTCTGATCTTTTAAGAAGTTATACCCCCAAATAAACAGGGCTATTGCCAGTACTGCGACTACTCCAGTCTTAATTTCTCTTGTGACTTTCAACTTGAAGATTTTACAAGAACAATAATACTAAATATTTTGCAGGCGCGGACTATGATTCCAGAAGGATCAGTCGATGACATCGGATACAGAAATTCTAACCTCATCTTTGAACGCAACCACAAAAGCTGACTGGTAGCCTACCTTTCGGGCTTCATCCCTGAGTTTCAGAATCTCATCGTAATTTGAAGTTTTACCGTAATAATACTTGTAGTGCTTCCCGACCTTTTCGCTATCAATTCCCTTGAGGCCCTTGAAGTTATAGGGCTTCAGGTCCAATTTCCTGGATCCGGATGCGATCTGAACCTTGAAGTCGACTCCAGAGTAGTCCTGGGCTCTGGTTATCTCGACCACGGGTTCGGGCACTTCTTCAACGACAAGGTTCTCATCGAAATGCTTTTTGTAGGCCCTGATAGCTTCGTAAATGGCTCCAGCTACTTTTTGTTGTCCATTCTTAGAATTCAAAAAAGCGCCTTCGCGGTTATTGGTGATAAACCCCGTTTCAACTAATACGCTGGGCATATAGGTCTGGTGCAGGACCACAAACCCGGCCTGCTTGACTCCCCGATCCTTTCTTTTCAGATCGTTTTTGAAATTGTTCTGGATATTGCTCGCCAGCATCAGGCTCTGATCCAGAAATTCCTCCTGCATGAGGGTCAGACCGATGACAGCCTCCGGTGAGTTCGGATCAAAACCCTCATAGGTCTCCAGGTAATTGTCTTCTAAAAATATAACGGAGTTTTCCTGCTTCGCCACTTCAAAATTTTGCTGATTGGCATGGAGTCCCAAAACGTAAGTCTCGGTTCCGTCAGCCTGGGTATGAAAGGCATTGCAATGTATCGACACAAAAAGGTCTGCGTCTGCTTCATTGGCAATCCTTCCCCGCTCTTTCAGTTCCAAGAACACATCCTTCTTCCTCGTGTAAACGACTTTCATGTCGTTCTGAGTCTCCAATTTACGTCCTAGTTCCAGGACGATTTTAAGCGCGATGTCCTTCTCGCTGTAGTCTTTTGCGGGGCGCCCCGGATCCTTTCCCCCGTGACCGGCATCCAGCACCACGATGAAGCTGTCATCCATTTGCGAAAAAACAGGAAAGGACAGCGTCAAAAACAAGCTCAAAAAAGCGATGCTCAATGAAGACCAATTGTTCCTTTTCCCTTTAAACACCATAGCTTTCACACGTCTAAAATATCTCCATATATGTATGCCAGTGAAAAAATATATGTAAGTTTGTAACTTTAAAAAATTGGCAATTTCATACAAAAATAGCATTTATACTATTGTATACAAATTTAAGATACATCCTTTTCTTGATCTTATTATTTGTTTTTGGAAGTCAGCAGATTTCAGGGCAAATTGATCAACAGGAAAGCAATGCTGAAGTCCAATTGAAACCAACGGACAGTCTGAGGAGACCGAAAGATTTAGCGGTCGTCCCCGTAGAACAAGACACCACTAAAACCGATTCCCTTCAGAACACCCAGGAATACCTGGAAGATAACATCACACACAGGTCCAAGGACTATTTCTCGAACGACTTTTTGACCTCAACCGCAACCCTGTACAACGAGGCGGAGCTTTATTACCAGGACATTGAACTCAAAGCGGGCAAGATAATCATCGACTACAAGAACAGTCTGGCCATTGCCACAGGGATTTTCGACTCGGTCGGGAACTACATCCAACGGCCTCAGTTCAAACAGGGAAGCCAGGAATCTGTACAGGATTCCCTGCTCTATAATTTTGAGACAGAGAAAGCGATCATTTACAATTCTAAGACCGAGCAACAGGGTATGATCATCACGGGTGATGTGACCAAAAAAGAGAATGACAGTACCTTATACATCAACAAGGCCAAGTTTACAACCTCCCAGAAGGAAGTGCCTGACTATTACATCCAGACGACAAACATCAAAGTGGTACCCGACAGCAAGATTGTGGGTGGTATGAGCAACCTGGTAATCGCCGATGTCCCTACACCTCTTTTCCTGCCTTTCTTCTATGCCCCTATAACCAGTGGAAGGGCGTCCGGGTTCATCATTCCGACCTGGGGCCAGAATAACAACCAGGGTTACTTTCTTCAGAATGGAGGATACTATTTCGCGGTCAATGACTACCTGGACCTCGCCATACTGGGAGACATCTATACGAACGGGAGCTGGGGGATTCGGGCCGAATCCAACTATGCCCTCCGCTATAAATTTACGGGTAACTTCAGCTTTCGGTTTGAGAATCTGATCAACAGTCAGAAAGGGTTTCCCGATTACAGCAAGGCGACAAATTTTTTCATACGGTGGTCACACAGTCAATCCACACAATCCAATCCAACCTCCCGGTTTGCTGCTTCTGTCAATTTTGGTAGCAGCAGCTTCTTCCAGGAGTCGATCAATGAGGCGAGTTCCCCGTTTTACCTTGTCAACACCTTCGCTTCTTCGGTGTCGTATTACAAAAAATTTGTCGGGACACCTTTCAACCTGAATGCCTCGTTGACCCATACTCAGAATACGAATACAGAAACCATCGACATGAACTTGCCTTCCCTGGTGCTCAACATGGATCGTATATATCCTTTTGCTCCCAAGGTCGGAGCCAAGAAGAACCCGATCCAGAACATTGGAGTAACCTACAATATGAACGCTCAGAACCGGATTACCACAACCGATGAGGACTTCGGCAGTTCAGATATGTTCAAAGATGCCAGGTCTGGGATTCGACACGACATTGCTATGAGCACCAGCGCCAAAGCCCTGAAATATGTGAGTGTGGCACCTTCGATCAGCTACCGCGACGTATGGGTCTTTAAAACCATCGAACGCTATTGGGATGAAGATATCGAAGAGGTTGTAACCGACACCATCAATGGGTTCGACAGCTATCGAGAGTATTCGGGTGGGGTCTCTGCCAGCACGACCGTATACGGGATGCTCAATTTCAAGAAAGGTCGCCTTCAAGCCATTCGACACGTAATGCGACCAGCGATCGCCTGGAACTACAGGCCTGACTTCAGCCAGTATTACGATGAATACCAGGCCACTCTCGACCCGGACGACATTCGGGAGTATTCACGTTTTGACGGGGGTGTCTACGGAGCCCCTTCCCAAGGGCTGTCAAACAGCATTGGATTCTCGATCAACAATACCCTGGAAGCCAAGGTGGCCTCCAAGGACCCTGACGAGGAGGAACCCAACAAAGTGACGCTCCTCAATAACCTGAATCTATCCACCAGCTATAATATGGCAGCGGATTCCCTGAACTGGAGCCCCCTGAGGATGACAGCCGGAACGCAAATCCTGAAAAACAAGATGGGGCTGAATCTCAATGCCTCCTTTGACCCTTATGCCATCAATGCCAATGGCACGCGTATCGACGTCTACAACATCAACAACGGTGGTAGCTTGTTGCGCTTTACCAATGCCAACTTTACCATGAACTATGCTTTGAGCAGCAAGGATCTTGGAAAGCAATCGAAAGGCGATAGTCAATACGCCGTCGGAGGATCAGCCGATGACAGTTCGGCCAACATGTTTGGAGAGAGTCTCGTCAACAGTCGTCAGTCTATCAACAGGGATGAGGAAGATACCGTCAAAAAAACGAAACTTTTCCAAACGACCATGCCCTGGGATCTGCGGGTCAGGTACTCTCTTACCTACAACAACGTAGCCGCGAGGGACGAAATCACAACCAATTCGATGCAGGTCTCGGGAAATCTTGAGTTCTCTCCCAAATGGAAAGTCGGTTTCTCCTCAGGTTACGATTTTAGGAGCAACGGCATCACCTACACCCAGCTCAGGTTTGAACGCGACCTCGACAGCTGGAGATTCAGTTTCAACTGGGTCCCCTTCGGTGATCGGGCTACTTACTATTTCTATATCGGGATCAAATCGGGTGCCTTGAGTGACCTGAAATACGACCAGAGAAGAGTACCCGACAGAAGGTTGTTCTGACCTGTTAAAAATCTTACTGGGAAACGACAATAATTCGTCTCATTTTAAGTTTTTGTTAGTAGGTCAACCTTTAGACTTTAGAAGAAAATAATTAATACTTTCCCCATATGAAACAGATTATTGTGACAAAAGGCGCTCCGGAACCTATCGGACCCTACAGCCAGGCCGTTCTTCATGGAGATACTCTTTATGTATCCGGACAAATTGCCATCGACCCCGAATCAGGAAACTTGCTCAAAAAGGACATTGAGTCTGAAACCCGAAGGGTCATGAAGAATATGGGAGCTGTTCTCAATGAAGCCAAAATGGATTTCTCAAACGTGGTCAAATGCAGCATCTTCATTAAAGACATGAATGACTTTAAAAAGATCAACAAGATTTACGGATCTTACTTCGATCCGGTTACGGCACCTGCCCGTGAGACAGTCGAAGTCTCCAGACTGCCGAAAGATGTCAGGGTGGAAATCTCTTGTATCGCCGTCAAATAAATTCTGCTAATTTTTTGCGGTCATCTGGCTGGCATGATGCTGGGCCAGGGTAATAATGGGGTGCCTGATGATTTTGCCCAAAACCAGGTCATACTCCTTGAGTACCATTTCTATCTCCTCGGAGAGGAAATGCGCTATGGAGCCAACGAAATAAATGGGCACATTACGAGCCTCTTCAAACTGCAGAATTTGATTCTCCACAAAGAATCTCAACCCTGCCTTGATAATCTTCTGGGCATAGTCACTTTGCTTATTTTCAATCAGGAACCGGCCAATATCGGCGAGGTAGGTATTCGGATTTTCTTTTTTGTAGAGGTTATCCTTAATAATATCGGGTCTCAGGTCGTATTGCTTCTCAAATTTTTCAGCAAGGTCCTTTGGCATGGTTCGGTATTGATAATCCTTGATTATTTGCTTACCAAAGAAATTCCCGCTCGCTGCGTCCATCAGGATGTATCCGAGGGAAACGATCTTCTGATGCGTCTCTTTGCCATCGAAGAAACTACAATTTGACCCCGTACCCAGGATACAGACCACTCCAGGCTTATCTGTCTGTAGAGATTTCACCGCGGCGATTGTGTCCTCCTGAATTTCTATTTCGGCATTGGTAAAAATGTCCTGAAAGACATCTTTGAGGTAGTTCACCGCACTCTGTGTTCCACAACCGGCTCCATAGAAGAATATCTTGTCTACATCATCTTTGATGTCGTAGAGCTCCTTTTTTGTAATGACGCGGTCAAACAGCGTATCTCGAGAAAAAACGGCAGGATTCAATCCTTTGGTGTCTATCTTGAAGAAAGTTTCTCCTTTATCGTTGATGGCCATCCAATTGGTCTTGGTCGATCCGCTGTCTGCAACTAAAATCATAATCTGTTTTTTTAGGAAACGTAAAAATAGGAAATGCCAGAGAAAAAAAGCTGATAATTGTTAGGAAATAGTCACCGTTAATCCTCAGTGTTTATCAATCAAAGAACGCACAGCCAGCTCGTAACCCATCAGGCCAAAACCGACAATCACCCCTATGGCATGGCTCGAAATATAGGACTCGTGTCTGAAATCTTCTCTTTGATACACGTTCGATATGTGTACCTCGACAACCGGAGCAGTAACGGCTTTAACAGCATCTCCAATGCCCACAGAGGTATGAGTATAGGCGGCGGCGTTTAAAACGATCCCATCCGCTGAAAACCCGCACTCCTGTATTTTGGAGATGACCTCTCCTTCTATGTTAGACTGAAAGTACTCGAATTCCACATCGGAATATTTTTCTTTCAGAGTCTCGAAATACGACTCGAAAGTCATCTCTCCGTATACATCGGGCTCTCGTTTGCCCAACAGATTGAGATTTGGCCCGTTGATTATCGCTATTTTCATCGTGGTTTCCTTCGTTCAACTGTTTCCAAAAATAGCATAAATTTACAGACCTCCGCAGTACATCGAAATTAAAAGCGAAGAGATCAAAAATGAATTGGACACAGGCACTCAATGACTTCAAGTACTTTCTGAAGATAGAAAGAGGCCTTTCTGAGAATTCCGTCCAGGCCTACGGAAGAGATCTCCAAAAATTCGCAAATTTCCAGGAAGAGTCGACCAATAATAAAGGGCCAATCACCGTAACCGAGGAGGATGTGCGTGAATTCATATATCGGATCGAACCCGATATTTCGGCACGGTCACAGGCGCGGCTGATCTCGGGCCTACGCAGTTTTTTTGACTACCTGATCTTCGAGGACTACCGGTCTGACAATCCTTTGGACCTCGTAGAATCTCCAAAGCTCGGACGCAAATTGCCCGACACCCTCTCGGAAGAAGATATAGATCGGATTTTTGCACAGATTGACCGGAGCACGCCGGAGGGTGAGCGGAACAGGGCCATGCTTGAAACCTTGTACAGTTGTGGTTTACGGGTAAGCGAGATGGTTGGTTTGAAGATCTCGGATCTTTTTTTTGAAGAAGGATTTATCCGGGTCATCGGAAAAGGAAACAAACAACGCTTTGTGCCCGTCAATGATCACATCATAAGACTCATTGACAACTACAGAAACCTCATACGAAGCGGTTTGAAAGTTGACAGGGATTATGAGGACACCTTGTTTTTAAATCGGAGGGGGCGGCAACTCAGCCGAAACATGGTATTCATGATCCTGAAGGACCTGGTTCAAAAAGCGGGAATCAAAAAAAAGTGAGCCCTCATACGCTGAGACATTCCTTCGCGACGCATTTGCTTGAAAATGGAGCCGATCTCAGGGCGATACAGCAGATGCTGGGTCACGAGAGCATCACTACGACCGAAATCTACATGCATGTCGATCGGGCCCACCTGAAAAAAGTCATGGAAAAGTTTCACCCCCGAAACGATGCCTGAGAAGTAGTCTTCAAAAAATAAATTCAGAAGAAAGTTGCGGCCACCTGCACCACTATTCGTATAACTTTTCTCTCAGGTTTCTGATCGATTCGTCTTCGAGATATTCGTCGAAGCTCATGTATCGGTCAATCACTCCCTTGGGTGTGATCTCAATGATTCGATTGGCCACCGTCTGGGCAAATTCATGATCATGCGTTGAGAAAATGACGGTGCCTTTGAAGTTCTTGAGGGCATTGTTGAAGGCCTGGATCGATTCCAGGTCGAGGTGGTTGGTGGGCTCATCAATCAGAAGCACATTGGCACGGGTCATCATCATCCGCGAAAGCATGCACCTCACCTTCTCTCCACCAGAGAGCACATTGCTCTTTTTGGGGCCTCGTCTCCGCTGAAGATCATCTTGCCAAAAAAGCCCCGAATGTTCACCTCTTCCCGTTCCTCCTCTGTTTTGGCGTATTGACGCAGCCAATCCACCAGCGTAAGATCATTGCTGAAGAAGTCAGAGTTTTCAATCGGAGGTAGGCCTGGGTCGTTGTCACACCCCATTTGTAATCTCCTGAATCCGGCTCCGAGTTTCCTGTGACAATTTCGTAAAAAGCCGTTGCAGCTCTCGAGGATCGAGATAGCAAAACAACCTTGTCGCCCTTGTCAGGTTCATGTCAATCTTGTCGAATATCACTTCTCCATCTATCGTTTTGGACAGGTTCTCGACGTGAAGAATCTGGTCTCCAGCCTCACGCTCCTGCTCAAAAATAATGGCCGGGTACCTTCGACTTGAAGGCTTGATGTCAGCAATATTCAATTTGTCGATCATTTTCTTTCGACTTGTGGCCTGCTTGGACTTGGCCACGTTGGCTGAAAACCTTCGTATGAACTCCTCCAGTTCCTTTTTCTTCTCCTCTGCTTTTTTGTTTTGCTGAGCCCTTTGCTTGGCCGCCAACTGGCTGGATTCATACCAAAAGCTGTAGTTCCCAGAGTACTGATTGATCTTTCCGAAATCAATGTCGGAGATATTGGTGCACACAGCGTCTAGAAAGTGACGGTCGTGAGAGACCACAATCACCGTGTTGTCGTAATTGGCCAGGAAGTTCTCCAGCCATCCGATGGTTTCAAAATCGAGATCATTGGTAGGCTCATCCATGATCAGAACATCCGGAGACCCGAAAAGCGCTGGGCCAGCAAGACACGAACCTTTGATTTACCATCCAGGTCACCCATGAGCGTATAGTGCATATCTTCGGGTATCCCAAGGGACGATAACAGGTTCGCCGCTTCACTCTCAGCGGTCCAGCCTCCCATTTCTTCGAATTCGACACCCAATTCACCGGCCAATACTCCGTCCTCTTCAGAAAAATCCTCTTTTGCATAAATGGCGTCGAGCCTCTTCTTCAGATCATAGAGAGGTTTGTTTCCCATCATGACGGTCTCCAGCACCGGGTACTCATCAAAGGCGAAGTGATTTTGGAGAGAACAGGACATTCTCTTGCCTTTTTCGAGGCTTACCGATCCTGAAGTGGGTCAATTTCACCCGCGATGATCTTTAAAAAAGTAGATTTTCCCGCACCGTTAGCACCTATGATTCCATAACAGTTCCCCTGTGTAAAAACCGTGTTTACCTCATCGAATAAGATTCTTTTGCCGAACTGAACAGAAAGATTTGAAACTGTTAACATACCTTGATCTTAAAATTCCTGCAAAATTAGATAAATATGTCTAATCTTTAACCTTTTCCTCTAAAAACATTTAACATCCCATTAACAAGGGCTAGTGACCCGAAATAGTACATTTGTCTATCATGCTTAAGGTAAATTGTTTGAAAAAAAATTACTTTCCTTCTGTTTTCATCCTCCTTCTTTCACTGGGTGTCATAACCGGCTTTTCCGGATGTGAATCCTCAGAAAACCAAGATATTACCTTTGTTGGCGGAAAAATCAAGAATCCAAAGGGGAAATACGTGTACCTCTCGAAGTGAAAAGAAGGTGATCGATTCAGCCCGACTGGATGATCATCATAAATTCGCCTTTGAGTTGGATTCCATAAAAGGAGGGCCTTTATGTCTTCAATCACGGTCCTGAATTCCAGTACATGTACCTGCAACCAACAGACAGTGTGATGATGTACCTAAACACCTGGGATTTTGATGAGTCCTTGATTTTTAGCGGAAAAGGAAGTTCAAAGAATAATTTCCTGATCAACCTCTATCTGCAACAGGAAAAAACCGAAAAAAAATTCAAACACAATTATAAGCTGAGCGAGCAAGAGTTTTCAGCTCTCATCGACGCCGGTATTCAGAAACAATTGGAACTCTATGATGTTTTCCTGGGGGAACAGGAAACTGAACCCAGTGAGCAGTTTGACAAATTGGCCAAGACTGGAATTTATTTTCCCTTTTATTTCATGAAGGAGTATTACCCATTCAACCATATGTGGATGCTCAAGCTGAAAGACTTTCCAGAGCTCAGTGATGAGTTTTACGCCTATCGCAAAGACCTTGATCTTAACGATCCTGACCTGATAGACTACGAGACCTACTTTGTTTACACCAGGACGTATCTCTATCACCTGGCACACAAGAAAAAATATCTCGATCCCGACGACAACAACGTCGAACTCAATTTCATGAAAGAGGTGACCGAGAAAATCACCATTCCCCGACTGAAAGATCGCCTTCTGGCAACAAGTGCCTGGAGATCACTCAGCAACGAGCACATGACACCTGAGCAGCATTTGGCGGCTCAAAATTATTTCTTTGAGCATTGTCAGAATGAAAAAATCCGTTCCGAGCTTAAAATCTCCCTGGAACAGAAGGAAAAATTGAAGTCCGGACAAAAACTTCCGGAACTGATAGTGGTTGACAGTCATGGCAATGAAGTAAAAGTCAATCAGGTGACCCAAGACAACCATACAGTGATTTACTTTTGGCCCAATGACCTCATGCAGATAGAAATTGTCAATGAGAAGCTCGACAAGTTGCAGAAGAAATATCCGGACGTCAAATTCATAGGAATAGAGCGCACCAAAAAACACGGAGAATGGACAGCTTTTTTGGAAAGCAAGGAGCTCTCGGACAGACAACCAGTTCAAAATCTCTGAAGACTCGGAATGCTACTCCTGGTTTGAGGGTGATATGGCCCGCAGCATAATCGTCAATAAAGATGGGAATGTATTGAATTCCTACCTGTTCTTTACCGACAAGTATTTTGACATGCACGTGGCAGACCTCAAAAAAGGTAATTCCCTGCCCACTTCTTCAAATTAAACGTACTTTTGCAAATTCATTGAACTCAAGGTCAGATCATAGCGGTTTGTGCTGAATAGAGGTTCGAAACATTTAACTATGACACAATTCAAAGCTTTGGGCCTGAGCGACCCCATAACCTCTTCCCTGGTTACAATGGGGTATGAGAAACCTACTGCCATACAGCAAATTACGATCCCTCAGATACTGGGTTCCCACCAGGACCTCAAGGCTTTTGCCCAGACCGGAACCGGAAAAACAGCAGCTTTCAGCCTCCCAATCATCGAGAAAATCGATCTGAACCAAAGGCATGCACAGGCTTTGATCCTGTCGCCCACAAGAGAATTGGCCATTCAGATTGCCAGGAACATCGAAGAGTTTTCTCAGAACATGAGTGACCTCAAGGTCACCGCAGTTTACGGAGGCGCGAATATTGATCAGCAAATTCGCGCAGTGAAACGGGGCTCGCAGATTGTCGTTGGTACCCCCGGAAGGACCCTGGACCTGGTCAAGCGAAAAGCGTTGTCTCTCGAGCGGATACAATGGCTTGTTCTCGATGAAGCGGATGAAATGCTCAATATGGGCTTCAAAGAGGAACTCGACAAAATATTGCGAAGCACCCCTGATCACAAACAAACTCTGCTCTTCTCAGCAACTTTTCCCAAAGAAGTCGAACAGATCTCCAGGAACTACCTGAAGGACCCACTCGAGGTTTCTGCGGGCCAGAAAAACGCCGGAGCGACCAATGTGGAGCACGAGTACTATCTCGTTTCTGACCGCAATCGCTATCCTGCCTTGAAGCGGATCGCCGATGTGAACCCAAGCATTTACGGCATTGTTTTTTGCCGAACCCGAAGAGAGACCAAAGATGTGGCCGAAAAGCTTATCGCTGACGGATACAACGCTGATGCACTGCACGGAGACTTGTCCCAGGCTCAGCGAGACCTGGTCATGAACAAATTCCGAAAAAAGCACCTTCAGATGCTCGTCGCCACTGATGTCGCAGCAAGGGGCTTGGACGTCGACGACTTGAGTCATGTGATCCACTACAAGCTCCCAGATCAAATAGAAAACTATACGCATCGAAGCGGAAGAACCGGACGTGCCGGAAAAAAAGGCATCTCAGTGGCAGTGATCACAAACAGGGAGAAAAACAAAATCCGCCCCATTGAAGGAAAGATCAAAAAGAAGTTCGTTCAGAAACAGGTTCCGAGCGGACAAGAGATCTGCGAGGTACAACTCTTCAGTCTGATCGACAAGATTCATGACATTGAGGTCAATGAAAAAGAAATCAAGGATTTTTTACCTGACATTTACCAGAAACTGGAAGGTCTCGACCGTGAGGAATTGATCAAACGCTTTGTCTCGATTGAATTCAACCAGTTCTTGTCGTACTACGAAAATTCACGGGACCTCAACGGTGATGATCGTCCCGATAGAAAAAAGCCGGGTGATGCTTCGTTTGTGCGCTTCTACATCAATCAGGGAAAGATGGACAACCTCACCCCTGCCCGACTTATGGGACTGATCAACGAATCCATCAAAAAACGGAATGTTGAGATTGGCAGAATCGAAATCCTGAAGAGCTTCTCCTTTTTTGAAATTGACAAGTCATTCAAGCAAGATATCCTTGATAAAATGAATGATGCGACCTTCAATGATCGTCATGTCATTGTGGAGGTTACTTCCGCTCAGAAAAAAACAAGATCGCACAACAAAAAGAACAAGTGGGGTCGAAAAAACAGCAAGTCAGACTCAGATTTCTCTTTCCACAAGAAAAAGGGAAAGAAAAACAAGCGCTCGAAGAAAAAGAAGTTTTAGGCTCCTTTCAACTACCTTCTTGAATAATTGGGTGACTCCTTCGTGATAGTGACGTTGTGTGGGTGACTTTCAGTGATACCCGATGAGGTGATTCTAACAAAACGAGCATTTTTCTGATCCTCTATGCTTTTTGCTTCCGCAGTAACCCATTCCTGCACGAAGCCCACCAATGAATTGATGCATAGTCTCAAAGACCTCTCCCTTGTAGGGCACCCGTCCGACAATACCCTCGGGAACCAACTTTTTAACGTCATCTTCGACATCCTGGAAATAACGATCCTTTGAACCTTTTTGCATCGCTTCAATCGAACCCATGCCTCTGTAAGACTTAAACTTCCTTCCTTCAAATATGATCGTTTCCCCCGGAGATTCCTTGGTCCCGGCCAAAAGTGACCCCAGCATAACCGTATCCGCTCCGGCAGCTATGGCCTTGGGAATATCACCTGTGTAGCGGATTCCACCGTCAGCAATGACGGGGACGCCAGATCCTTTAATGGCTCCGGCAACTTCCATTATCGCAGAGAGCTGAGGAAAACCGACCCCGGCCACAACCCTTGTGGTGCAAATAGAGCCTGGTCCTATACCTACTTTTACCGCATCGGCACCTGCTTCCACAAGATACTTGGCTGCATCCGCCGTAGCGATGTTGCCAACAACGATATCCGTGTCAGGAAATTTCTTTTTTATCTTTTTCAGGGTTTTTACCACGCCTTTCGAATGTCCATGCGCCGTATCGATCACGATCGCGTCCACACCCTCACTGATAAGAGCCTCGGCCCGATCTATCGAATCTCCGGTGACCCCAATGGCAGCAGCGACTCGAAGGCGACCGAAATTGTCTTTGTTCGCGTTCGGATTCTCGCTGACTTTGATGATATCCCTATAGGTGATCAATCCGACCAGTTTACCCTGATCGTTCACAACCGGGAGCTTTTCGATCTTGTGATCTTGCAGTATTCTTTCAGCCTGTTCCAATGAAGTTCCCTCCTTGGCGGTAATCAAATTTTCTGAAGTCATGACCTCTTCCACCAGGCGATCATTCTCATTTTCAAAACGCAGATCTCTGTTTGTCAAGATTCCAATCAACTCCCCTTCGTCATTCACAACAGGTATCCCACCAATCTTGTATTTGCGCATCAGGGATTTGGCGTGTGCCACGTCACGATCTTTGGTAAGGGTAATCGGGTCTATGATCATGCCCGACTCAGATCGCTTCACTTTTTTCACCTCCGCAGCCTGCTTGGAGATCTTCATATTCTTGTGCAGAATTCCAATCCCGCCCTCTCTCGCCATGGCAATCGCCATTTCGGCCTCGGTCACTGTATCCATCGCTGCCGATAGAATGGGCGTATTGATTGTGATGTTCCTCGTAAAGCGCGTTTTAAGACTAACTTCTCGTGGCAATACCTCTGAATAAGCAGGCACCAGCAGTACGTCATCATACGTAAGGCCTTCGAGTAAAATTTTGGGAGTAGACATGAAGTGCAATTAAAAATTAATTGCGTGCAAATTTACAATAATTAATCGGTTAATGAAAGTACTCGTTCTTGTTATACTCCTTATTATTTTGGCTAAAAGCGATAACCCACGCCAGCATTGAACATGAACGGCGCTCCCGGTCTAAGACCTGCCGGAGTTCGCGACACCTCATATGCTGTGTTAAACATATTCATAACGTTCAAAGAAAACGTGATTCTTTTCGTGTAAAAGTAACGGGCTGCCGCATCCACAATGAAATTGCTCCCGATTTTGAATTCTTCAGGGATATCACCTGTACCTGCCTGGGTCCTGAATGCACTTGTATACCTTCCGCTTAAGCTCACATTGAAACGCTCACCTTCGAGAGCCGCTGTGATATTAAATTGATTTTTAGGTATGTACGGGATTTCATCACCCTTCATTACCTCCCCAAAAATACTGTCATCACTGTCAAAATCCGAATCAAACCGAGTATCCGTCAAGGTGTATGAAAAGGTCAGTGGAAAACGCAATTCGCTGTCACTGTTGCCGAGCAGATCATAGTTCAACAATAACTCGATACCCTTGACCGTTGCGGCTCCGGCATTGAAGAGATCCAAACTGCCCGTACCACCCGATGCCGCGAGGTCACTCCCAAGGAGATTGCTGTAGTCGTTATAGTATCCAACAAATTCCCCAGTAATGCCAATGAATGTAAAACGAGTTCCCAATTCGTAATTGACGCTCAATTCAGGCTCTGAGCCTTCCTGACTGCCGGGAGGCGCAAAACCTCTGTGCACGCCACCAAACAGAGTAACAGCCGCACTCACTTTATAATTGACACCGATCCCAGGAATCCAAACATCCACCTTATTTTCACGAGTAGACAGATCCACACCCGTCCGATCAGAATCGTTTTTGCCGTAGTCTTTTCTTTTCAACGTGATATTCTCGTATCGCAATCCGGGAGTCAGGGTCAGGTCATTCAACGTCCACTTGTAAAGAACGTGTGCGGCCAATGCAGAAGCACTGCTGATCCTGTTGGCATCACTTCCTTTCCTTGCCACTGTCGTTCTGATCATCTCCTCGTTTTGAATGGCATAGCCATCCACCCATTGAAATCTGTCTTCATAGTCTTCGTGATAGCGAATTCCAATCTCGAGGTCATTGAAAGCCCTTTCTCCGAAAGTGATATTGGCAATCGATTGAATACCCTTCGATTCGTAGGACCTGTTATTAGCCTTTACTCCAAAAACGTCATTGGCTGTGTCCTCCATGCTTTCAATGGCGATATATTCATCAGGATACAATTCCGGGGAAGCAATGACATTTGATATACTCACCTTTTCTAATACATTGACGTAATCGAGCTTGTACCAATTACGGTCAAACGTATTCTTGTAAGCGGTTGTTCTGATCTTCAGATTATCACTGGGTTTGATCAAATGATCCAGCTGAAGCTGTTGATGCCTGGTATCCATGCGATCTGATGCGGAAGCCAGGTATCGGCGGTAAGGTGTATCGTCAAAATCGTCTTGAGTCAAGCCGAGATAAGTTTCGTTCGAGGCCTCCTCAGAGTACTGGAATTTAAAGCTCAGAGACTGGAACACTTTGGCATCATAATCAGAATTGATTCGGACCTTTCCCAGGTAATCGCTTTTGTCAAAGCCGGTGTTTCCTCCTCCGTCGAGGTTCTTGAATCCATCGGAGTTGTAGTTGAAGTACTGTGTGACAAATCCGAAATTTTCCGTAGAATGCCCCACTGTTGCCTCTGTACTTCTCGTATCGTAGTTACCACCGTTGAACCGTACGTCCCCGGAGAAGTCGTTCGGAATCTCTTTGGACACCATATTGATTGCACCTCCTGTTGTGAAGGGCCCGTATTGAATTTGGCTACTCCCTTTGAGGACCTCCACGTTTTCTATCCTTCCAATTGTAGGGAAATAGTAAGCTGCTGAGGCGCTATAAGGGGCCGGAGCGATCAGGACTCCGTCTTCCATCAGCGTAATTTTAGCACTGCGTTCGGGTGAGGTACCCCGGATGCTGATATTTGGACGCAGCCCGAATCCATCTTCTTCTACTATGGTCACCCCGGGTACGGCGCGAATGATTTTATTGATATCGGTATATCCAAATTGCTGAAGCTCCTGAGGTGAAATAAAATAAGCCGAACCCGTACGATTTTTTACTTCAAACTTGCTTCCGAGAATATTATGAGAGAGAATGATTTCATTGAGAATCTCCGGATCTTTTTCGACTGGAATTGTGTCTTGTGAATTGTTTGCTATACTGTCTTTAGTTTGATTTTGTTGAGAAAAAACGGATATACTGAAAAGTCCTAATATGGTTAAAAACGTGCTCCTAAACATTTTTATTTTTATTTAGATTAATTTTAAATTAGCAATGAACAGCGCAAATCTAAAGTGAAATTTTTGAACCTCAAAAGCTTATTTAGAATAATTTTAAATAACATGACAAAAGTCATGTTTTGACCGTCCCAACGGGCTTTTGATCGTGATTCTCTATCTTTGACACATGTCTATACGATCAAAAATTCTGCTCGCCCTGCAGTTTTTATGTTTTGGGTATTTTGTGTTTTTCCAGGAGCTTCTGGCAACCGGAATATTGATTTTGGTTCAGTTTTTCGGGTTTCTACTTTGCCTTTGGAGCATTGCGGTCATGGGCATTGGAAACTTCAACGCTCAACCAGAAGTAAAACCAAAAGCGCGATTGGTGAAAATCGGTCCGTACAGCAAAATACGCAACCCGATGTATGCCGGACTCCTTCTATTCTTCGGTGCGGGATTAATCAGCCATTTTAACTGGCAGGGACTTATTGCCTGGGTTTTTATGGCCCTCATCTTCACCTTTAAAATTAATGATGAGGAAAAGTATCTCACTCAAAGGTTTGGCAATAGCTACGCTGACTACATGGGCTCGACCTACAGGATGATACCCTTTGTTTTGTAAGGCACGAATCTTTTTTTCAGAACGTTTTTTCTACTTATTTTTGCTGACTTAAAATTTTAATCATTATGAAAAATATTTACGCTTTATGTTTTCTGGTAGCTTTGTTTTTTGCCGCTTCAGACACTACATTCGCCCAGGAGAATCACGGAAACGCCCTGAACGTTTTCGTAAAATTCGGTGACAATTCGAGTATTTCGGCCAACTATGAATTTCAGGTGCACCAGGACATCACGGTTTCTCCCGAAGCCCGAATCTGGTTCAGTGGAAACGGCTTTGCTCTGGGGGCGAGAGCCGATTATTACTTTGACAGGTTGTTCAAATTGAAAGAGCCCTGGGACATCTGGGGTGGCGTTGACGCCGGTTTCATCATCGACGGAGAAGATGACTTCAGCCTGAACATTCACGCAGGTGCCGAGTACAAGTTCAATGAAACCTGGGGGATCATCCTGGAACTGGGTGGAGGTACGACGGCTGCCGGAGGAATCGGAGTCGCGGTTCATTTCTAAACAGGAGTTATAAACAATATAGGCAGCCTTGTTAATTTTAACAAGGCTGTTTTTTTTTGAGGTGTTTAGAATTTGCCTAAGTTTGAGGAACCAAAATATTCAAACTGATGAAAATCCTCGGTATAGATGTGGGCGGTTCAGGTATCAAGGGCGCCATCGTTGATACGGATTTGGGAGAGCTGGTAACTGAAAAGTTCAGGCTGAAAACGCCCAGGCCAGCTAAACCGGAAGCCGTGGCCAAAGTGGTCCATCAACTGGTCGATCATTTCAACTGGAAAGGTAAAGTCGGAGTTGGGTTTCCAACCCCACTCGCTCATGGCAAATGTATGAGTGGGGGCAACCTGCACAAAAAGTGGAAAGGGGTTCAGGTCGATGAACTGTTTTCTGAAACTACGGGGTTGAAATTCACCGTGATCAATGATGCCGATGCCGCGGGCGAAGCTGAAATGCACTATGGAGCGGGCAAAGGAAAACAAGGTCTGGTCGCTGTGATCACCCTGGGTACAGGGATCGGTTCAGGACTGTTCTATGATGGTGTTTTGATTCCAAACACAGAGTTGGGTCACACGGTCTTTAAGGGAGAGGCCTTTGAGAATTTTGCCGCAGATTCCATTCGAAAAAAGGAGGATCTGACCTACAAACAATGGGGCAAGAGACTGAATAAATACTTCAAACGGATCGAATTGATCCTTTCACCCGACCTGATTATCATTGGTGGAGGTGCCAGTTCCAAACTTGACAAATTTGTCGATCAGATCAACGTAAGGGCCCCGATTATCGCTGCCGAAAATCAGAACGAAGCAGGTATCATTGGTGCGGCCGTAGGAGCCTTCGATAAAGTGCACTAGAGATATGAAAAAGCAAATATTCTATACAAAACTTATTCTTTTTAGCTTGCTGCTCAATTTCACAATCGCTTGCGGAGATGATGATGACCCGCTTCCCAATCCTCCGTCGGCGGATATCAGCGGACAGGTGAAACTGTTTGACGAAGGAACCGATGAGATTTCTGCATCAGGCATGAATGTTACGGCAGAAGGTTTGAGGATCGAAGACCTAACAGACGAAAACGGACGATTTCAATTGACCGAGGTTTTTCTCGGCCCGGTGGTTCTTGTATACGAAAAATCGGGTTACGGTACCTTCAAGACTTTCATAGACGATTTCGACGAGGACCTCAATTTGACAGAGGTTCCTTCCCTTGGAAAAATATCGCAGACAGACGTCATCACGAATTCAGTTACAATCGAAGGAATGGAGGTTCGGATAGCCTCTGTGACCACCGGAACCAACACACCAGTTCGCTACCTGAGGTATTTCTTCAGCACCCGCAATGACGTGAGCGCTGAGAATTTCGATGCCTTTCTGGAACGTCCTGTGGAATCGGATCCTGCAGTCAATCCCGCTTCTTACGAAATCACAGGTCAGGAATTGAATGACCTTGGTTTCTCCTCCGGAAGCACGGTTTATGCCAGAGTATACGGAGATTCCTTTTACAGCAGTGATTACGACGATCCTGTTCTGGGAAGAAGAATTTTTCCTAACCTCTTTGAGGATACAGCACAGTCCGTGCAATTTGAAGTGCCTTAGGCAAAAATTCGCATAGCTTCATTGTATGCAGTTTCAAAACTCAGCGGATTGATTCCGGTAGATGCTTTTTGAGCCGTAAAATAAGAAAGGAGTTTCTCGGTCGGCATATTTCCGGTCAGTTCGTCCTTGGCCATGGGGCAGCCCCCAAAACCCTTCAGAGCTCCGTCAAACCGTTTGCATCCGGCCCGGTAGGCAGCATCCACTTTTTCATGCCATTCGCTGGGATGGGTGTGCATGTGGGCTCCAAACTCAATAGCCGGGTATCGGGGCATAAGATTTGAAAAAAGATAACTGATTGTTTCTCCGCTGGCAACTCCAATGGTATCTGAAAGGGAAATTATCGAAACACCCAATTCGGATAGTGTTTGGGTCCATTCGGCAACGATATCCACATCCCAGGGGTCACCGTAGGGATTCCCGAAACCCATTGACAAATAAGCGACAACCTGTTTATCCCGTTTTGAGGCTATCTCCATGATCTGCTTCAGGGTAACCAGCGACTCATCAATGGTCTTTCCTGTATTACGCATCTGAAAATTCTCGGATATCGAGAAGGGGTATCCCAAATAGTCAATGACAGGGAATTCGCTGGCATCTTCGGCTCCCCGAACATTAGCGACAATGGCCAGAAGTTTGGTGGTGGTATCTGAAAGCTCAAGCCTGTCGAGGACCGCAGCGGTGTCCCGCATTTGCGGGATGGCTTTGGGAGATACGAAACTGCCAAAATCAATGGTGTCAAAGCCCACCTTTAAAAGGGCGTTTATATAACGTGCCTTTTCCAAGGTGGGTATGAACTGTCGAATGCCTTGCATCGCGTCTCTGGGGCATTCAATGATCTTGACCTCCTCATGCATGAAATCAACTGTCAGCTGCCATCAGGAAAAGCGGTTTCATTTCAAAGCGATGATAATGTGGACGGAGACGATCTGTATTGTAATACTTCTCGACGTTCACTATTTTCTTGGAACTCGTTACGACATCCAAAGGCACGTCGTCATAACGACCGTTCTTGAGCACGACAAGACGTCCGTGGAAACCACCCAGGATCAGGTCGAGGGCAAGGTTTCCATAGGCCATAGGAACAATTGAGTCCACGGCATCGGGATCTCCACCTCGTACCAGATATCCGAGCTTCTGGTTGATTACGTTGATTCTTTGCCCATTGTTGTATTTTGGTGAGAGCTCCTTGATCTCGGCTGAGATCATGTCTCCGATACCTCCGAGTTTGGCATGACCGAACATGTCCTTTTCCTGGTTCTCAAACACCATGTCTCCGCCTTTGAACATGGCTCCTTCTGAAATGAGAACCACTGAATATTTACTCGGATTCTCATTCCTGTCTTCAACCATGAGTTGCGCCAGGTGATTGATGTCAAATTTGTATTCGGGGATCACACAGCGATTTGCAGATCCTGCCATCGTAGGCAGCATCGCAGTGAAACCTGCATAACGACCAAAGACCTCCATAACGAGGATGCGCTCATGACTTCCTGCTGAAGTTCTTAGGTTGTTTGTCATCATTATGGTTCGCGTAACACAAGTGGAAAAACCGATGCAATAATCTGTTCCGGGCACATCGTTGTCCATCGTCTTTGGTATCGCCACCACTTTTACTCCTTCCTTGTAAAGTCTTACCCCGTAGCTCAGGGTATCATCCCCTCCAATCGGGATCAGATAGTCGACTCCCAGCCATTCCAGGTTCTTGATGATCTCAGGCGTGAGGTCATTGAACTCCTCATTATAACTGTCTCTGAGGTGCTCAGGAACATTTGCTTTGGGCATGTGGCTCGGACGCGTTCTTGAAGAGTGCAGAAAGGTCCCTCCTGTGCGACCCGCCTTGTTGACAATGTCGTTAGTCAACACCAGGTAACTCTTACTGTTGTCTGCCTTTTTGTCCCTTATAAGTTCAGTTATTCCTGCCCAGCCTCGTCTCAATCCGAGAACCTTGAAGCCCTCGCGATTGGCGCGTATCGTAATGGCACGAATCGCCGGATTCAGTCCGGGAACATCACCCCCACCCGTGAGGATGGCAATGACTCCCTTTATTTTTTTTGTGTTCGCCATAAAACAAATGTTTAAAAAGTTATTGTACGTAATTTGACCTGTTTGCCAAGCCAATTCGAGTTCGGTAAACAGGTCATTTTTTGATTTACGTAAAGTTATAAAAAAAAAGACCGCCACAGGGCGATCTTTTTATCTATTTGAAACACAAGATTCTTTACAGAGATGCTGAGTATTCGAGTAGATCAAGAATCTTCATTGAATATCCATACTCATTGTCGTACCAGGATACCACTTTCACAAATTTGTCTGTGAGGGCAATTCCTGCATGGGCATCAAATACCGAAGTTCTTGGCTCGCCTACAAAATCTTGAGAGACCACCAAATCTTCCGTGTATCCTAAAATTCCTTTCAACTCACCTTCAGAGGCATCTTTCATGGCCTTGCAGATATCGTCATAGCTCACGCTTTTTCCGAGGTTTACCGTAAGGTCAACTACCGACACATCCATTGTAGGCACCCGGAAAGACATTCCTGTCAGTTTTCCATTCAGGGATGGAATCACTTTTCCAACCGCTTTCGCCGCTCCTGTAGAAGAAGGAATGATGTTGTGAAGTGCTGCTCTACCACCTCTCCAGTCTTTCATAGAAGGACCGTCAACCGTTTTCTGAGTAGCTGTAGTCGCATGAATCGTAGTCATCAGACCATCAGTGATTTCAAAATTATCATGTAAAACCTTAGCGATAGGCGCCAAACAGTTGGTTGTACAAGAGGCGTTTGAGAATACCTGCTCATCTGCTTTGAGCTCCTTGTGGTTCACTCCCATTACAAACATAGGAGCGTCAGATGAAGGAGCCGAAATGATTACTTTCTTGGCACCGGCTTTGAGGTGTTTTCCAGCCGTCTCTTTCGTCTTGAACAGACCTGTCGCTTCGATTACGTATTCTGCTCCGATCTCGTCCCATTTGAGATCTTCAGGGTTTCTCTCTGCTGTAATTCGAACCTCATTTCCATTGACAATAAGCTTTCCGTCTTTTACTTCAACAGTACCGTCGAACCGTCCGTGAACAGAGTCGTATTTGAGCATGTATGCGAGGTAATCCACATCCAGCAGGTCATTGATCCCTACAACTTGAACGTTTTCTCTTTGCGTTGCAATTCGAAAAGCGAGTCTTCCGATTCTTCCGAACCCATTAATACCGATTTTGATCATTTCGTAATTATTTTAAAATTATTCTCAGTTATGCCACTGGCAAAAGCAATTCTGCCAATGATTGAAGATACCGTCTTAAACAGACATGATATCTGATATTCTCAACATTTCAGCGCTGATCTTGTGATGCTCCTTTACCGCATTTTCAAGATCGACAGCCACGATTTCATTGTTCTGAACTCCCACCATCTTGTTCGTCTCACCGTCGATGAGGAGCTCTACAGCCTTCACGCCCATTCGACTCGCAAGCACGCGGTCGAAACAACTTGGAGCTCCTCCGCGTTGCATGTGACCCAGAACCGAAACCCTGACGTCGTATTGAGGCAGGTTGGTCTCGACATAATTCGCAAGTTCAAATACATTGGATCCTGTTTTATCACCTTCAGCGACCACGACCAGACTTGAGGATTTTCCAGATCTTCGGCTCTTCTCGAGTGAGTCAAGCAAACGATCGAGCCCCATGTCCTCCTCGGGAATAAGTATCTCCTCTGCTCCCGCACCGATACCGGAGTTCAATGCGATAAAACCCGAGTCTCGCCCCATCACTTCCACAAAGAAAAGTCGGTTGTGGGAACTCGCAGTGTCCCTGATCTTGTCAATGACTTCGACTGCGGTGTTCAACGCCGTGTCATAGCCAAGGGTATAGTCGGTTCCAAAAATATCGTTGTCAATTGTTCCGGGAATTCCGATCACCGGAAAATCAAACTCCTGGCTGAAGATCATTCCTCCCGTAAAAGAACCGTCACCGCCAATCACAACAAGCGCGTCCACGTTGTGTTTTTTGAGGGACTCATGAGCCCGTTTTCTTCCTTCCACCGTCATAAACTCCTTCGATCGGGCTGACTTCAGAACCGTACCTCCCTTTTGAATGATGTGATGAACATCGCGCGCCGACATCGGGACGATATCTCCCTCAATCATGCCCTGATATCCGCGGTAGATTCCGGAACATTCCAATTTGTAATAAGCACTTGCACGAACAACGGCCCGAATGGCAGCATTCATTCCCGGGGAATCACCCCCTGATGTCATTACAGCTATCTTTTTGATGAATCTTTTCATATTCTTTTTAAAAACACACAAAAATACAAATTAATGAGGTCTTTTTCATGTGAATCTCAACTTTTAAACGAAATCGTTTGCGGAGGTGAAATTTTACTGAAACAGCTGAAATATCACCAGCCTCTTCCCGGGAAACGGGCGTAAAAGCTCTCAAAACATCCACGGTCTGCAAGGGTCACAAAACATTGGGTTCCGTCCTTTCCACCGAAGGTGATATTACTCGGTTTTTTACCTGTCAAATTCACTTCGCGGACTACCTTGCCCGCCGGGCTCAATACAACGATTTTTCCGGCATCGTATCGGCAGACGTACAGGTTCCCTTTTAGGTCACAACGCATGCCGTCAAGACCGTGATCTTCGAACTGGTAAAACAGGGTTTTTTCACTTACATTTCCAGCCTCATCCAAATCGTAGCGCCAAATGCGTCTCTGAACCGATTCATTGACGTAAAGGTGTTCTCCATGGGGAGAAACTTCAATCCCGTTGGTTGTTCCCATGTCTTCTTCGAGCAGGTGAAATCCGTTTTTATCGACCCTCCACAATTGCCCCGTTTCCTTTTCCCAATTCGGATCGCTGGCAAAGAGGACTCCACTTGGGGATATGGCCAGATCATTGGGTTGGTTGAGCCTCGGATCATGTGCAAAAACCTTTATCTCATCTGTGTCCGCGGGAAGTATCAATACATTGTGGTTGACATAGTCTGCAACATACATATTGTCCTGGGCATCAAAACGTATTCCGTTGCCTATGCTACCTTCAGGCAGTGCTGCATAGAGTGATGGATTCCCTTTCAAATCGACGATTCCAATGGTCCCTTCCTTCTCGAAATTTACAGCGTACAGATTCCCTTTGCTGTCAACCGCCGGACCTTCAATCCCGGGAGTAAAAAGACCTTCTTTTGTGAAGTCAAAGCTTTTATCCGGATCTTGCTCCTGGCATCCTGAGAAAAAGAGTCCTAGAAAAAGAAGGATCCCCAACAAAGGGTTGAGAAATTGGTCAGATTGAACACGGGAATAAATTACGGTAGATCGCATATCAAATGATTTTACTTATCCGAAAGAAAAGTGGCCAGCTCCATGATTCCGTTCTCGACTGCAAGCTCAACATCTAGATTCAGGCCGGGCTCATCTTTTTCTTTCAGGAGGTCCTGAATATCAATAAATTCTTTTTTTCTGAGCTTTCCTTCATCAAGTCCTTCAAGCAAACGTGCCGAAATATCCCGGATGCGCTTGGCATAAGGCAAAATAGGTCTGACCAGGGGTGCTTGCTGTTCTATTTCCTGAAGCCTGTCGTAGATGGTGTTCCATTTTTGGAGATAGCCCTTCACGGCAACCGAATCCACGTCATTTGGCGCTGTGACATAAGCTGCCACCGCCTTTTCAAAAGCCTTTGCATCGGCGGCATCGGGAGTGCAGGCATCCGCAAAAAGCGTAAAAGGAGAATAGACCTGATACTCCGTGCCTCCCTTGTTGCGCGTATAGATTTTTACCGGTTCACTGATGTGCATGAGATCCCTCAAAGCTTCCGTTTCTTGATAGTTAGCAATGTTTCTCAGGAGATACTCCCGAACTTGAATATGTCTAATCCCCAGACCCTCCAAATTTTGGCTTGTCGCCCTCAGTCGTCTGTGCATGTCGTCCAGGTCTTTGGTCTGTTGAGGCGACCAGAACCGTTCGGCAATCGCAGCCGTTCTAGGCCATACCCGGGTATCGATGGTTAAAGGGGTGACCAACTCGCTCCACATAGTCGCCTCCCCTCCCAGAATCCTGCTTTGTTCTTCTTCGGTGAGCTCCTGATCCGGCATGGGGTCAACCAGGTAGTGATCCTCAACAGACAGCATCAGGTCAATGTAATAGCCATTGGATAAAATCGTCTGGTATCCGTTTTTTACTGCTTTGATCAGGGATTCACCAGGTTCCATACCCTCGTTGACGCCTCTCCAGGAATGAATCAAAGCCGTCTTTGGCATATTGGGGGTCATGATCTCTTCCCATCCCATCAACTTCTTGCCATATCCGTTCAGTATCTTTTGCAGTCGAATATTGAAGTAGGTCTGCAATTCATGATTGTCGGGTATTTCATTTTCAGCCATAAATCGCTGAATCTGTGGGTTATCGTCCCAGTGCTTGCCTTCGTTCTCATCACCCCCGATATGAAAATACGGATCTGGAAACAAAGGGGTTACCTCTTTGAAAAGGCTGTCCAGAAATACGTAAACCTCCTCGTTTGTAGGATCCAGCGTAGGGTCGAAAATACCTGAGTCACGTTCCAGAGAGTATCTCAAATTCAGGTTGCTGGCATATTCGGGATAAGCTGTTAGAATCGCTGTGGCATGTCCGGGAACATCGAATTCGGGAACAACCCGGATCCCTCTTTCGTCAGCGTAGCTCACAATGTCGCGAATTTGTTCCTGGGTGTAGTACATTCCATCAGAAGCTCTCTCATGCAGATTGGGAAGGCTCTTTACCTCGACCCGAAAGCCCTGGTCATCCGACAAATGCCAGTGTAAGACATTCAATTTGACAAAAGCCATGGCATCGAGGTTTCTCTTGACGACCTCTACCGGCATAAAGTGCCTGCTCACATCGAGCATTAGACCTCTCCAGGGAAATCTTGGCGCATCCTCAATAGCGACCTGTGGAAAGCCGTATACGCCATTTTGAACTGAAATCAATTGCATCAGGGTCGACAGGCCTCGCAGCGCTCCTATATCTGATCGGGCTCTCAAAGAAATACTATTCGGGAGGACCTCCAATTCGTAGGATTCGTCATTGTCAAGTCCAAGAACGGCCTCTTCTTCAATTTTGATGACCAGGGTAGCGGAATCCGCTTGATCGATTAAGGGGTACCCGACCTTCAGGAATGTTCCCGTTTTATCGGTGAGGTATCTCAAAAAACGTATTGATGCGTTTTCTAGTCTCGATCCGGCATCCGCCCCTTGAATTGCGAGGGTGAACTCAGGACCAATCGGCTGAAACCCGGTTTTGACGTCCATTGCCTGTGGCCAGGGCATCAGTTCCAAAGATTCCTGGGTCTGTGAACTCAGAGGTCCGAACGCGAAAAGCGAAACAAGCAAAAGAAGCGAAATCTTGGTTTTCATACGATGTGAAATTAAAAAAACCGTCAGTCAGAGATCATGTGTCAGGGCGACCTCAGAAAGACGGTTAAAAAAAATACTCAAATAAATTCTTAATAATGATATCTTTTGAAGGCCTCAAGAGCCGCGTAGTCCGCCAGTCCCAAACTGTGGTACTTCTTGGCCGTCTCCTTGTTGCGATCCTCGGCACGCATCCAGAATTCTCTCGAATCGTCGCCCTGGAACATAACTCCGTCCTTTTGACTTTGATGGAAGAAGATCGCCTGTTTTTTCTTCTGAACCTGATCCGGACTCATCGGCACGGCCATTTCTATGTCTTGAATGTCCCACTCATGCCAGGCTCCTCGATAGAGCCATACCCAGCAATCATCCATGAAGGATTCCTTTTTAAGGATTTCGAGTGACATGAACAATGCATCGAGACAAACCTTATGCGTACCGTGCGGATCCGCCAGGTCACCCGCAGCATAAATCTGATGAGGTTTGACCTCAGAGATAACGTCGCACATGATCTTGATGTCCTCGTCACTCAACTTATTCTTCTTCACGCGACCCGTTTCGTAAAAGGGCAGGTCCAGGAAATGCACATACTCGTCAGGCGTGTCAAGGTATCGGGTTGCTGCATAACATTCCTTCCTGCGAATCAGGCCCTTGAGCTCTCTAACCTCAACGGTATCTATATCGTATTCCTTTTTGGCATTGAGATCGGAAATGATCCTTCTTACTTTGTCTGAGGCTCCGTTAACATCCAGGGCCACTTCAGCAAATTTCATGGCCTCCTCGTCAGAAACGGCAATGTTACCCGAGGTCTGGTAGGCGATATGCACTTCATGTCCCTGCTCGACCAGACGATCGAAAGTTCCACCCATGGATATCACGTCGTCATCTGGGTGCGGACTGAAAATGATGACTCTTTTACGTTCGGGAGTATTGCGTTCGGGCCTGTTGGTATCATCGGCTCCAGGCTTTCCACCCGGCCACCCGGTAATGGTATGCTGCAATTTATTGAACATGTTGATATTGAGCTGATAGGCTGAACCTTGTTCAACCAGTAAGCTCGACATCCCATTGAAGTTGTAATCCTTGTCGGTGAGTTTGAGAACGGATTTGTCCATCTTCTGAGACAACCAGACCACGGCCTTGGTCGTCAGCTCTTCCGTCCAGATGCAGTTCTTAACCAGCCATGGTGTCTTGATTCGAGTAAGTTCGGCCGCCGCACCTTCATCGAGCACAAAAGTGCTGTTGTCGTGATTCTGCAAATACGTTGCCGGAACCTCCGGGCTGATCTCTCCTTCGATCGTCTCCTTGATTACTGAGGCCTTGTTGATACCCCAGGCGAGAAGTACGATTCGTTTTGCGTTGCGTATTGTGCTGATCCCCATAGTGATCGCCACCTTTGGCACGTGGTCCAAGCCCAGGAAGGCCGTAGCTGCGTCAATTCGGGTTATGTGATCAAGCGTAATGTTTCGTGTTCCGGAATTGTAGTGAGATCCCGGTTCGTTGAATCCAATGTGGCCCGTTCTACCTATACCGAGAAGCTGAAAATCGAGCCCTCCGGCCTCTTTGATCTTCATTTCATAGTCGATGCAAAACTGGTGGATCTCGTCCGGAGCAATTTGCCCATCAGGGATGTTGATGTTCTCCGGCAATATGTCCACATGGTTGAACAAATGATCATGCATGAAATACCAGTAGCTCTGTGTATTTTCTTTGGACATCGGGTAATACTCGTCCAGATTGAAGGTGATGACATTTCTAAAGCTCAACCCTTCCTCCTGATGCATCCGTACCAATTCTTCATATACCTTAATCGGAGAAGAACCTGTCGCCAGCCCGAGTACGCAAGACTCTTTCTTTTTCTCTTTTTCTCTTATGAGCTCCGCAATTTCCTTCGCAACGGCAATTGAAGCTATATCCGAATTGTCAAAGATCACATTGTGAATCTTCTCAAAACGGGTTTCTTCAAATTTACCGGCCTCTTTGTGTTTTAATATTGAATTCATCTTCCTCTGCAAATGGGTTTTGAGGTTTGAGATGCAAAAATGGTCGAAAACTCCAGTTTCAGGAAAATTATTCGACAAATGACCGTATTTAGGGAACAAAAAGCTCTAAAAACGCGAATGGTTTAAATCCTTTATATTTAACCCCCAACTCACAAAAGCGAATCGTTTTATGGCAATTAGAAGTCATTCCTTTACGGATCTTGTATTGAAAGGTCGTCCTCAAATCAAGAGGCTTCTTTTCACTTTGCCCCTCGTTCTTTCCCTGGTCTTGCTATCCTGCAAAGGAGAAACCGAGAGGGAACCCGCTGAAATCACGACAGGTTCTGCCACCGAATATTATCAGGAAGCGTACCGCCCGCAATTTCACTTCTCTCCCGAGGAGAAATGGATGAATGATCCAAATGGTCTGGTTTACAATGAGGGGATCTATCATCTGTTCTACCAGTATTATCCGGATGACATTGTATGGGGACCCATGCACTGGGGGCACGCCACGAGCGAAGACCTAATTCATTGGAAGCACCAACCCATTGCGCTTTACCCCGATGAGCACGGATACATTTTTTCGGGAAGCGCGGTCGTCGATCACGGAAACAGCTCCGGCCTGGGCATTGAAGGTAAAGATCCGCTTGTGGCCATTTATACGTATCACGATCCCGAAAAGGAAAAAGCCGGTAAAGGCGACCATCAGACACAGGGAATAGCTTACAGCAATGACAACGGAAAAACCTGGGTGAAATACGAAGGAAACCCGGTAATTCCAAATCAGGGCAAGACAGACTTCAGAGATCCAAAAGTCATGTGGCACAAGGCTTCCGAAAAATGGATCATGTCCTTGGCCGTTGGAGATCACGCGGAGTTTTACTCCTCTCCCGATCTGAAGAATTGGACCTACCTCAGTTCCTTCGGAAAAAACCTGGGGGCGCACGGCGGAGTCTGGGAATGTCCGGATCTGATCCCGATGAAGGTTGGGGAGGAAGCCGATGATAAATGGGTGCTGCTTATCAGCATCAACCCGGGAGGGCCGAACGGAGGATCAGCGACCCAATACTTTGTAGGTGAATTTGACGGTACGAAATTCACCACCGATCAGAAAGAAACGAAATGGCTGGATTTCGGTGCCGACAATTATGCAGGGGTAACCTATAACAATGCTCCTGACAATGATCCTGTCTTTATAGGCTGGATGAGCAATTGGAACTACGCGCGAAACACACCCACCGAGAAATGGAGAAGCGCCATGACTCTGCCACGACACCTGTATTTGGAAAAAGATGAAACAGGTTATTTCGTATCGAGCGAGATCATACCAGCCTTTGAAAAAATCACAAAACTGGTTTCAGAATCGAAAGAAATTGCCCTTGACGACCGTCAAACTATCGAAGGTAATTTTGACCGGGCCGATATTGCCTGGAAACAGAATCTGAATGAGAATACAACCGTAAAGTTCCAGAATGATAAGGGGGAATACCTCGTCCTGTTGTTAGATCCTCTCAGAGAGCAGGTCGTTCTGGACAGGAGGTATTCTGGAAAGACAGATTTTCATAAAACCTTCGCAGACAAAGTTCATAGTCTTCCTTATCACCCTCAGGATCAAACTGCAGAGGTGCGCATCGTCATGGATCGGGCTTCGATCGAGGTTTTCATCGATGGAGGAAGATATGTCATGACTGAGAAATTCTTTCCGAACTCGGCCTTTAGCACATTACAGCTGTCGTCATCAAACGGGACAGTTATCAAAGACTTCACTATTAAATCAGTTACAAATACCTGGAAAAATGAATAAAATTCTACTCTGGTCGATCGTGGCCGCCCTGGCCGGATTTCTATTCGGTTTTGATACCGTTGTGATATCCGGAGCCGATAAGCAATTGCAAGCACTTTGGGGCTCTTCAGATGTTTTCCATGGAACCGTGGTTATGGCCATGGCCCTTTGGGGCACCGTAATAGGGGCAATTTTCGGAGGGATTCCTACAAACAAACTGGGTCGTAAAAAGACCTTGATCTGGATTGGAATCCTGTATACGGTCTCAGCCTTGGGTTCGGCTCTCGTAAACGACCCCTACACGTTCGCCTTTTTCAGGTTCATCGGTGGTCTTGGCGTTGGTGCATCTACAATTGCTGCTCCGGCCTACGTTTCGGAGATCGCTCCTCCAAAAGACAGGGGTCGCCTTGTGGCCCTGTACCAGTTTAATATTGTACTGGGAATACTGATAGCTTTTCTTTCGAATTACCTTTTGAGCGGTTTGGGTGAGAATGCCTGGAGATGGATGATTGGAGTCGAAGCCATCCCCGCCATCATCTACACCTTTATGGCCCTGACGATCCCCAGAAGCCCGAGGTGGTTGTTGCTCAATGGTCACCACGATGAGGCCAGCCAGATCATTTCACAGTTGTATCCGGATCAGTCTGTCAAGGACATCGTTTCCGAAATAGAGGAAAGCCAACAGCATCATCATGACAGCAAGGAAAACATCTTTATGAAAAAATACAGACTGCCTCTCACACTTGCCTTTCTCATAGCGTTTTTCAACCAGCTGTCGGGCATCAACGCCTTCCTGTATTACGCGCCACGGATTTTTGAAGAGGCGGGATTGGAAAAAAGCTCGGCCTTGCTGAGCAGCATAGGTATCGGGGTAACAAACCTGGTATTCACCCTGATAGGGGTGGCCCTGATCGACCGACTGGGCCGGAAAAAGCTGATGTATATAGGAAGCGTGGGCTACATTATTTCGTTGAGCCTTGTCGCAATGGCATTTTTTCTTCAATGGGAAGGTATGGCGGTTCCCATTTTCTTGTTTTTGTTCATCGCATCCCATGCCGTGGGCCAGGGCGCTGTGATCTGGGTGTTTATTTCTGAGATTTTCCCAGATCAATTGCGGGCTTCAGGCCAGGCTTTTGGCTGTGGTACGCATTGGGTGCTGGCAGCCATCATCCCATCTTTGGTACCGCTGTTATTTGCCAAAGTAGGCGCGGGGCCCGTTTTCGCCTTTTTCGCCTTTATGATGTTTTTGCAGCTGTTGTTCGTCATCTTCATGATGCCTGAGACCAAAGGCATTTCTCTGGAAGACCTTGAAAAGAAACTGATAAAACAGGATGTATGATTTCAGTCACTTGTTTTGGTGAAATCCTATGGGACAACTTCCCCTCCTATCGCAGAATAGGGGGAGCACCGCTTAATGTGGCCTTGCGCATGCACAGCCTGGGAGCGTCTGTTCGCATGATTAGCAGACTCGGGCAGGATCCTGATGGTGAAGATATTTTGAAATACTTACAAGATCAGGGGCTTTCCACGGATCTTATCCAAATGGATCCGGAGCATAAAACCGGCACTGTAGATGTTCATCTTGACGAGACACGGACCGCTACCTACACCATCAATAAACCGGCCGCCTGGGATGAAATCGAACTGACCGCTGAGATGAAAATGGCTGTGAACGGATCAGATGTGCTCATCTATGGCAGCCTTGCAACCCGGAGCCAGACCTCTGAAGAAACCTTGAAAACCCTTTTGAAAGAAGCGAACTATAAGGTTTTTGATATGAACCTTCGACCACCTCATTTCGACATGGATCGTCTTGTCACTTTGCTGATGCAGGCCGACCTGGTTAAATTGAACGATGAAGAGCTCGATGAGCTGGCGGCGCATCAGAATTTGCAAGGAACTACGACGACGGAAAAAATTCGGAGCTTATCGAAGAAAATGCCACCTCGAGTCACCATTTGCGTCACGATGGGGCCCCAGGGGGCTCAGCTATTCAAGGAGGGTGAAATGTATGTCAATTCGGGTTATCAGGTCAAAGTGGCGGATACAGTGGGAGCCGGAGATTCTTTCCTCGCAGCTTTGTGCTACCAACTTTTGAATAAAGTGGCACCTCAGGAAGCTCTTGATAAGGCCTGTGCCATGGGTTCTCTCGTAGCCAGCAAAGAGGGTGCCATTCCATCAGTAAGCCTTGAAGAAATTGAGTCGATGATTAAGAATAAGACCTGAAAATTTAGCTGGAAACTTACTTGTCGAATTTAGTTTGGGGATTCAGGTGTGATGAAACCGCTTTTCTGGCATCCATTCGAATGGAAAATCAATAATTTTTTTCTACTACAACGTTGTAGTTTATATTTTCCTCATTTTGACCCATATCAAATTGTGAGTTCTTAAAAAAATGCCTTATATTTCGCTCGATTCCGGAATTTGACTCAATCTGTCTAAAAAAGAGAACTCATTATCAGTTTGTTTTTTGAACATTTTTTAGTCATCCAAGTCGAAGCTCTCGAAATCAGACGATTAATAACTAATTTAAAATAATTATGAAATTTAACTTACTCAAACAATTATTGTTTGTGTGCATTATGCTATTCACTGGCGTGATGTTTTCTCAAACAGTTAGTGGAACAGTAACTGGTGAAGAGGGGCCTTTGCCGGGTGTTAACGTAATTGTCAAAGGTACGTCGAACGGTGCTTCCACCGATTTCGACGGGAATTATACCATTGACAATGTGGGTTCAGAAGCCATATTGGAATTCAGTTCCTTAGGCTACACAACCCAGGAGATTGTAGTCGGTAATCAGACCACGATCGACGTGTTTCTGGAAGGTGATGCCCAAGCGCTTGACGAAGTTGTCGTCATCGGTTACGGTACAACCACTGTAAGAGATGCGACGGGATCCGTTGCCGCTGTTACCTCAGATGACTTCAACACAGGGGCGATCGCTTCTGCTGAGCAGTTGATCCAGGGTAAAGTAGCGGGGGTTCAGACGGTACAATCCAGTGGTGAGCCGGGTGCCGGTATTGCCATCCGAATTCGTGGTACGAACTCAATCCGTTCGAACAACGATCCACTTTATGTCGTGGATGGAGTGCCGCTGTCAGGGGCTGCTCCACCAGAAGGCGTGGATGTGGGATTTGGATCTAGTACATCCAGTAACCCGTTGAGCTTCCTGAACCCAAATGACATTGAAAGCATCTCCGTTTTGAAGGATGCATCGGCAACCGCGATCTACGGATCAAGGGGTGCCAATGGTGTCGTGATTATCACGACAAAAAGTGGTAAAGGAAGACAAGGAGGACAATTTGAATTAAATGCGGGATTGAGTTATTCAACACCTGCCAATGAGTATAACTTGTTGGGCCCTGAAGCCTTTCTCAATGCTGTTGAGCAATTTGGAGGAAGCAGAACAGAGCAGGACTTTGGAAATGCCACAGATTGGCAAGATGTCGTTACGAGAAATTCATTCTCCTATGACACGAGTCTTTCCTACAACTACAACTACGCTACCGGATCGATCCGCGGTACTTTTAGTTACCAGGATCTGCAGGGGGTGCTTGAAAATTCAGGTCTTCAAAGAACTACGGGTCGTATCAACTGGTTCCAGCGCTTGGTTGACGATCGCTTGAACCTTAGTGTCCAATCGACTCTTTCCAATGTGAACGAAGAACAACCCGCCCTTTCGGGTAGTGCAGGATTCCAAGGAGACCTTTTGGGAGCTGCTTATTCAGCCAACCCGACCTGGTCGAGCGACCCGGATGAAGTGGTTGGTGGTCAGATCAATCCGGCCAACATGTTAAAATATACCCAGAGTTTTACGGATACAGACCGTATTCTTATCAATTTCTCAGCCGACTATGCTTTTATTAGAACGGACACAGACAAATTGGTCGGTAAATTAACGTTGGGTTATGATCAATCGAATTCACTGAGAGAATCAGCGACATCACGTGCGTCGCAGAACCTGGGTCGAGGTACTCAAGGAAATGGTCTTGGAGCGATTCAAGACAATGAATTTTCCAGCAAACTGATGGAATTGACGCTGACCTGGGACAAAGACTGGGACAATTCAACATTGAACCTCTTGGGTGGTTATTCCTATCAGGATTTCAAGAATGAAGGTTATAACGCTCAAGGTTGGGGTTACAATACCGACAACATGAATCAGATGGCAAATGATCTCGGATCTACTGTCCGTTCAATTGAATCACTACTCAGGGGAACCGGCTCGTATCAGCAGTTCGGTTATTCTGAACCAGGAGGAACGTCATTTGTGAATCGCTTGTTTCCGGACCCATCATCAGGACCGCTGGCCGGATTTGCAGATACCAACATCAGATCCATGTGGAGCGATTACTACAACAACACGGATGAACTGCAATCTTTCTTTGCGAGAGGTAACTATACGCTGAGAAATAAATATTTGTTCACCGCGACGGTCAGAGCCGACGGTTCGTCAAGATTTGGATCGGACAACCAATACGGTGTATTCCCATCTGCGGCTTTTGCCTGGAAGATGAATGAAGAGAATTTCATCGGAGACAAAATCTCTACTTTGAAAGCGAGATTGAGCTGGGGTATCACGGGTAACCAGGAAGGACTGGGATATGGAAACTTTATTCGTAGAGAGCGTTATGCAGGACCCGGTATCCAGGACAATGGAAACATTGACACCCCAGGATTGAGTGCTGTGGCCTTTGCAAACCCCGACTTACAGTGGGAGGAAACTACTGCCTATGGTTTTGGAGTTGACTTCGGTCTGGCTGCAGATCGATTGACGGCTACTTTTGATGTTTACTATTCAGAAACAACAAACCTGTTGTTGAGAGTTGAGGCTGCACAGCCTTCTCCACAGCCTTTCTTCTTCCAGAACCTGGATGCACTTGTGATCAACCAGGGAGTTGAATTCACTGTTAACTACGACTTCTTGATCAACAATTCAGATTGGGATTGGAATGCGAGTTTCAACATCTCGTACAACGAAAATGAGATCCGGGATTTTGCGGGTCAGATTCCAGCAGGAACAATTCGTGGACAAGGTCTTTCACAGGCTTATGCACAAATACTTGCTCAGGATCAACCACTGTTCTCTTACTTCTTAAGAGAGTTTGAAGGCTTTGATGAAAACGGACAGCCGATCGGTGACAACCAGACTTTTGTTGGTGAGAGTGCTTTGCCGACGACCAACTACGGTTTTAACACGAATGTTCGCTACAAGAACTGGGATCTGAACATGTTCTTCACGGGTCAGTCTGGATTCTCTGTTTACAACAACACGGCTAACGCGTTTTTTACTGCCGGATCGATTGCAAATGCGAGAAACGTGACACCTGATGTATTGACAAGCGGAGAGGCTGGTAATGCAGAAGCTGCGGTTTCCACAAGATTTCTGGAGGATGGTACTTTCTTCAGATTTCAGAACTTTACTTTAGGGTATAATTTCAACCTGAGTGACAACAGTGGTCTTGATAAAGTTAGATTGACTTTAACAGGTCAGAATATATTTCTCATCACAGATTACTCCGGTTTGGATCCTGAAATAAGCACGAATCCGGCTGGTGGTGATTTGTTGAATAATTTGCCAACGGCTGGTATCGACTATACATCATACCCTAGACCAAGGGTGTTCACCTTAGGAGTAAATCTAGTATTTTAAAAAAAATTAAGTCATGAAAATTATGTTTAAAAACCAATTAAAAAGAATCGGATCACTGGCCTTAATGAGTGCTGTTCTTTTAGTTTCCTGTACGGATTTGGAAATTAAGGAAACTGATTCTATCTTCTCTGAAAGTGGAGATGGGTTTAATGGGGTGGCAGACCCGGAAGGGGCGCTTCAGGCATTGAATAATAATATGCGAGGTCACCTTGAAGGGCAAGAAAATCTTTTCGCCCTTGCTGAGGTTTCAACCGATGAAACCTTTGTACCCACAAGAGGTACAGACTGGGGTGACAACGGTATCTGGAGGGTATTGCACCAACACACATGGTCTCCTTCACACCAGTATGTCCTCAATGCTTGGAACCAGTGGAACCAGAATATCTTTAACGCTTCTGAAATTATCGATCCGCGTTCAAACGCTTCTTCGGAAGTTGTTGCCGAGGCGAAGTTCCTCAGAGCATTCTCTATGTTCTGGATCATGGACCTTTACGGACAGGTTCCGTTTAGGGAGCCCGATGAGGTCCTGAAATTGAGCCAAGAGTATTGTCAAGAGTTGAAGCCTATGATTTGATACTTCAGGATCTTGATGACGCTATCCAAGGTCTTCCAGCTGGAGGAGCCAACAACAATGATCTCAATCGTTTTGCAACAAAGGCTTCTGCACGTTTCCTTCAAGCCAGAGTACTTTTGAATTCTGGAGTATACAGCGGAAGCGGAACTCCGGATGGTGCTGCTCTTGACCAGGTAATCGCTCTTGTAGATGCAATTCCGATGACGGCTATGGGCTGCAAGAAGGCTATTTTGAAATTTTTATGGACAGCCCGGATAGCGAAACCATTTGGTGGGTTAGCGCCGGAGTTGGTAACAGAATGTGGAACGGTCTTCACTACAACCAATCACACCCGGACAATGAGGGTGGAGGTTGGAACGGATTCTCCACTCTGGCCGAATTCTATGACCTTTTCGAAGGTCCTCCGAACTCAAATTATGAGGGTGACGGCCAGGAAGAACGAAGAGGCTTTGTAGTTGATCCAAGCAATGCTGCCCCTGACAACTACGGTTTCGGTTATGGAATGCAGATTGGTCAAATGTACAATGGTGCAGGAGAACCGCTTACCGATCGTGCAGCGAATCCTTTGGTTTTCACCAGAGAATTGCCGGGACTTGTCGGTAACAATGAGCGTACAGGAATTCGTACCCTTAAATACTCACCGAGAAACGGAGCGTTCACAGGACACCAGATTATCTTCCGATATGCTGATGCGCATCTGATGAAGGCAGAAGCCTATTTATGGAAAGGTCAGGACGGTATGGCCCTGGATATGGTCAATGAGTTGAGAGCGATTCGCGACGCGGATCCACTCCCATCCATTAGCACTGAGATCATGCTGGACGAACGAGCCAGAGAATTGTATCACGAGTTTGTCCGTCGTACGGATATGATCCGCTTCGGATTGTTCACCCGTGACTGGGAGTTCAAAGAGCCAGGCTCTGTAGGAGACGTGAACAAGAATTTGTTCCCGATTCCATCAAACGCCTTGCTATCGAATTCAAACCTGGTACAGAACCCAGGATATTAAGATTAAGTTTAAAAGTTAAAAAAGGCTTCCTTTACGGGAAGCCTTTTTTATTTGCATATGTTTCATGTTTCACTGCACTCTGAGAACAAAGCCCTGATTATGCACATTCTCTATCCTTAAGGAAGGATCTTTTGAAAGGTACTTTCTCAAATGGGACACGAACACATTTAGGCTTTTTTTTGTAAAAAAATCATTCTTGCCCCAAAGCGTATTGAGTATTTCCTTGTGTGAGCACAGCTCGTTCTTGTTTCGCAGGAGCATCTCCAGAAGACCTGCCTCCCTTTGCGTAAGTTTTTGAACCGTGCCATCTTTAAAACGCAGTTCATCCAGGTCAGAATCGAAAATATACTCTCCTAACTGGCTTTCTTTTTTACTGCCCTCTCTCTGACTATTCCCTGCGGGAGACAATCTCATAAGCAAGCTGTTCAGTCGCACCACAACTCTTCCTCATCTATGGGTTTTTTCAAATAATCAACTGCCCCGAGGGAAAAGCCCTTGAGCACATCAATTTTCATGGATCGAGAAGTCAAAAACATAAATGGGATGTCACTGTGCCGTTCCTGCATCTTTCGAGCCAGCGTGAACCCATCCATTTCAGGCATCATCACATCCAGAACAGCAAGATCGAAGCTTCTCGTATCCATCTCCTTCAAAGCCTCTTTTCCATTCTTGACCCACTTGACGTCAAAGTCCTTCATGGCCAGGTATTCCGAAAGCAAATAGCCCAGGGACGGATCATCTTCCACGAGCAATATGTGTTTGTTTTCAATCATCATTTTTCATTGTGGTACTTAGCGACGATTCCAGGCCCACCTCATGTTTTACAAAGGGGTAGCGTCATCGTAAAGGTCGAGCCAATGCCTTCCTCACTTAAAACATCAATTCTTCCTTTGTGTAAATTTACGATTCGTTTTACATAGTGCAACCCCAAACCGTATCCTTTGACGTCATGTCGGTCCCCATTGGGAACCCTGAAGTACTTGTCAAAGATCTTTTTCTGACTTTCTTTGGATATTCCGATTCCCGTATCGGATACTTGAATTCGCACCTGATTCTTCTCCTTCGAGGCCCTCAACCTGATATCGACCGGGTCCTTCGAATACTTTTCGCATTCTCAAGCAAACTGTTGATTGCATTGTCGATATGGTATTTATCTCCTTTAATCAGATACGATGAATTACCCAAATCCATATGAAATTTCCCGCCTTCCAGCTTCACAAGACTGCCAAAATCCGAACCGATTCGGATAAGAAGCGGGCAAAGGTCGAACCTTTCGATTTCCAGAACCTCCTTTTTTCCTTCGATAATGGCCAATTCCAGGACCTTGTCGATCTGATTCTTCATTTTATCTAATTGGGAGCGCATCAAACCCACTACTTCTTTACCCTCTCCATCTATTTTCCCTTCCAGGATTTTGGTAGCCACTCCCATTGAAAACACCGGGGTCTTCAATTCGTGTGTCAGGTTGTTGATGAATTCATTCGTGCTTGTAATCAGGTTTTTCTGAAGGTAAAATGCCCTGAACACCCAGATTAGAATCGATATGATGATCAGGATAAAGATCAGGCTTGGTATAGTGAGCCCATTGAGTTGGGAGAGAAAATAGCGATTGACGTTTTTAAATCGCACCTCCAGAATCAGATTTTTATTCACAGTTTCTACCAAATATCCCTTGAGAGCCATTGGGTAGCTCAACACCTCGTCGGATATATCAAACTGTTCAGAGGATTGCAAAAACACATCAGAATCCCTGACATAAAGCTCATAGGAGTAATCTGCTTTTATGCCGTGTTCGGCAAGGGAGGATTTTATAAAATCATTTAGAAAGTATTCCGAGGCGTCCCTGATGCTGTCCATGCTCAATTTAAAATTCTCTTTCTCACCGGAAATTGAAGTTGCCACGAGATAAGTCAATTCGTTTCTATCGCTGAGCTCCTCTTTCATTTCTGCCATGGCTTCTGTCATATTCTTGTCAAACTGAAGACCCGCAAGGTTCAAACCTATTCTGAAATATTGATATTGAACGACAGATAGGCCAATTATGGAGATGATAAAAAGACTGATATAGAGATATTTCTTGACCATGATGTCGGAAACAGCCCAAGACCAGAGTTCGTTAATCTTTCATTAATCTTTTTAACTTTTGATTAATTCTTTTAAACTCTGCTTAGCGCTTGAACACTTAATAATGTCCTAATTTAGCAGAAATTTCATAATTAAATTAATTGTTTCGTCATAATAAAGCTGACCTCTCCGGCCAGCTTTTTTATTTCCTTCAAAACAGACAAAACGCATTGGTAGAAATGTCCTTGAAAATACGCTTTCATATTCTTTCCACCCTGGTTTTCATGATACCGATGAGTTTTGCTTCTTGCGATGCCGAACTGGCTCAAGAAAAAGATCGCGAATCAAAGAATGAGGAAAAGCTATTTCAGCTGATCGATGATTCCGGTATCGAATTCAATAACACACTCAGTCCAACAGCTGAACTCAACATCCTCACCTACCTCTATTACTACGACGGAGGTGGTGTAGCAACTGGAGATCTAAATAATGACGGCCTGGTCGATCTCTATTTCACCGGTAACCAGGTTGCTGATCACGTGTATTTGAATCAAGGGAATCTGAAATTCATGGGAGATCTCCAAAGAGGCCGGCATTGAGAATGCCTCAGGCTGGACCACAGGCGTAAGCATGGTTGATATTAACAACGATGGTCTTCTCGACATTTATGTTTGCAAAATAGGTAAATACAAAGGCATCGAAGGTGTTAATCGTCTCTTCATCAACCAGGGCATCAATGAAAAGGGGATTCCCCAATTTAAAGATGAAGCAGCCTCATACGGCCTGGACATTCAAACCTTCAGCACACAGGCCGCATTTTTCGACTACGATCTGGATCAGGATCTCGACATGTTCCTGCTCAACCACTCAGTGAATCCCAACCGAACCTACGGCAAGGGAAGGCTGAGAATGAAGCCGGATTCTCTCGCTGGTGACCGTTTGATGAGAAATGACGGGGGAAAATTCAAGGATGTCAGCGTCGAGGCTGGCATTTTTCAAGGAAAAATCGGCTACGGTCTCGGATTGGGAATCGGGGACCTCAACAATGACGGATATCCCGACATCTACATCGGCAATGACTTTTTTGAGAATGATTACCTGTATCTGAACCAAAGAGATGGAACCTTCAGCGAAGTCATTACCGCAGATGAAACCACGCTGGGTCACACCACACACGCCTCCATGGGCAATGACCTGGCCGACTTCAACAATGATGGCTGGATCGATATTATCTCGCTCGACATGCTCCCGCGTGAATTGAAGGCCTACAAAATGTCCGGGCAGGAATACAGCAACCAGATCTATAATCAGTATCTGAAAAACGGTTATAGACCTCAATACACCCAGAACACACTTCATTTGAATAATGCAGGCAGTTATTTTAATGAGACGGCCTATGCCGCTGGAATTGCAGCAACCGACTGGTCTTGGAGTCCTTTGCTGGTCGATCTCGACAATGACGGACACAAAGACATTTTCATATGCAACGGAATCCTGGGCGCGACCAATGACATGGACTTTATCAGTTTCATCGCCAATGACAAGATTCAAAGCCGCATTGACCGCGGAATGGAGGAGCAGGATTTGGAATTGACCAAAGACCTGCCAGAACGAAAATTACCCAATCATATTTTCAGGAACAAAGGCGATTTGACTTTTGAGGATGTCACGGATGATTGGTATGAGGAAATCCCGAGTTTCAGCAATGGCGCCAGCTATGCGGATCTGGACAACGATGGTGACCTCGACCTGATCGTCAACAATGTAAATTCCAAAGCTTATATCCTGGAAAACAGAACGAATTCTTTCACAGACAACAAGCACCTGGCAATATCGTTCGAAGGCCCTGTTGGCAACCGTTCGGGAATCGGAACTCGTGTTCAGGTCTACGCCGACAGTGCTGCACTTACCTATGAGAACTATTTGACCCGGGGATATCTTTCATCGGTTTCCCCTACCCTGACCGTTGGAATTGGCATTAAAAATCGAATCGATTCGGTAGTGGTCTATTGGCCGGGAGGCAGCACTGAAACGAGAACAAATATTCAAGCCGGAGACGATCTGGTTTTCAGCTTTGAAGATGCACAAAGCCAAGAAATCACAAGCGACAAACCTGGCAATTTGCTGACAATTGCAAAGCCCGGTTTCGATTGGAGACACCGAGAACCTGAAAGTTACGAATTCGGAAGGGAACCACTTATCCCCTATTCAAAAGGATCTGAAGGGCCTGGCATGGCTGTCGGAGACGTAAACGGAGATGGGCTTGACGATGCGTACCTCTGCGGGGGCAAAAAGCAATCGGGCGTTCTTTACCTTCAACAGGCTTCGGGCACCTGGAAAATGGACTCACAACCTGAATTCGAAATGTACGCTGAATCTGAAGAAGTCACTGCTCTCCTATTCGATGCTGATGGCGATCAGGACCTCGACCTTATCACAGCCTCAGGAGGCAACGAGGCCATGCAGGGGTCTCGATTGGGCCCGATTCTGTATTTGAATCATGGAGGTCGTTTTAAAACGGCCACGAATTTTCCACAGATAGAAACAAATGCCTCAGATATTATAGCCGAAGATTTCGACGGCGATGGCGATCTGGACCTGATCATTTCTGCTAATGCCCGACCTCAGCAATTTGCAAGGGGGTCAAAGCAAATAGTACTATTTAATGCGGGTAGTGCTGATTTTGAGGATGTCAGCGATTCATTTGGAGCTGATCTGCAAGAGATGGGCCTGATCGATGATCTCGAAGTCTGTGATCTCAATGGAGATTCGCGACCGGACCTTGTTGTCGCCGGGCATTGGTCGCCCATTACAGTTTTTTACAACGACGGAAATAAATTGACAAAGCAAAAGACTCAAAGTCTGGAACAGACCCATGGACTTTGGAACGCCGTCAAGGTCGTCGATATTGATCGCGATGGCGATCTTGACATCGTGGGTGGTAACTGGGGTTTGAATACCCGACTAAGGGCCAGTTTTTCGCAACCCCTTAAAGTTTATCTCAAAGACTTTGATAACAATGGAAAAGAAGAGGCCATTGTAACGCTGTATCACGACGGAGTCGAAACCGTTTTTTCTTCCAAAACCGATCTGGTAAAACAGCTACCCTCTCTTAATAAGAAGTTTCTATCCTATAAAGCATTTGCTGAGGCTACCGTAAGTGAATTGTTTGGGGAAGAAAATCTTATAGCTGCGGATCAGAAGGAGGTCTATACGCTCGAACACAGTATTTTTTTGAATGACGGAGCCAATGCTTTTAACAGGTTGAATCTCCCTCATGAAGCACAGCTAACATCTGTTAAAATAGTATATTTGCACGATTTTGATAAAGATGGACTGCAGGATATCTTTTTGGCCGGGAACGATTTTAACGTCAACACACAACTCGGCAGACTCGATGCAGGTCACGGTCTGGTTCTTTTGAACAAAGGAAACGGAAATTTTGAACAATCACCTGAGTACAGACCTGAGATCAGAGGTCAGGCCCGAGCCATATCGCATATTGATATTGGCACCGAGTCATACCTGCTTATCGGTCGAAACAATGACAGCCCCGTATTACTTAAATCGAACAAAACTCATGAATAAGTCATCGTTGAAAAGAATCTTTAGTTTCATTTTACTCATCATCGCTGGAGTCATTATAGTCCTTTCCTGCTCAAAGGAAACCCCTAATGAGGAGGCCGTGAATGAAGTGGCTAACCCTTTGTTCAGCCTGCTCGATCCCGAAGACTCAGGTTTCGACTTCACCAATGAGGTCGTCAATCAAAAGACCTTCAACATCTTCAAATACCGTAATTTCTACAACGGTGGAGGTGTTGCTATCGGCGATATCAACAATGATGGATTGTCGGATATCTATGTGACGGCCAATATGGGGAAAAACAAGTTGTTCCTGAACAAGGGAAACATGAAGTTCGAAGATATTTCAGCTCAGGCGGGCATAGAGGGAAACAAACCCTGGTCGACAGGTGTGGCAATGGCCGATATCAACAATGACGGATTGCTTGACATCTATGTGTCGAACGCAGGTAACCTTGAGGGTAACAACCACGACAATGATCTTTACATCAACAACGGAGACCTGACCTTTACGGAAAAGGCTGCCGATTACAATCTGGCGAAAACCGGGTTCAGCACCCACGCCAGTTTCTTCGATTACGACAAAGATGGAGATCTTGATGCCTACATCCTAAACAACAGCAACATCCCGGTAAGTAGCCTGGGCTATGCTGAGCAACGCGAAGTTAGAGCCCAGGAATGGGAAGGGGTTCCTGAAATCTTTCGAGGTGTTGGAGACATGCTCCTTGAGAATCGAGATGGGGTCTTTGTCGATGTCAGTGAGGAAGCCGGCATTTATGGAAGCCTCATCGGATTTGGTCTCGGGGTGATGATCAGCGACATCAACAGAGATCTGTACCCGGATATTTATATCTCGAATGATTTTTATGAGCGCGACTATCTGTACATCAACAACCAGGATGGAACATTTACCGAACAGATCAAAGAATGGACCTCCCATCTTAGTCTCTCGGCGATGGGAATAGACATGGCAGACATCAACAACGATGGCTATGCAGACATCTTTATCACCGATATGTTGCCTGAAGGGGATCAGCGCGTAAAGTCGGTCATGGAATTCGAAGGGTACAACATCTTCAAATTGAAACAAAGCAAGGATTTCTACCAGCAATACATTCAAAACACCCTGCAGCTCAACAATGGAAACGGATCATTCTCCGAAATTGCAAATTACAGCGGGGTTGCAGCAACAGACTGGAGCTGGGCCGGATTGATCTTTGACATGGACAACGACGGCTACCGCGATATTTTTGTCACCAATGGGGTCAATCACGATCTTACGGATCTGGATTTCGTCGATTTCTTTGCTAACGAAATCATTCAGAACATGGCTCTGACAGGGCAAAAAGAGACAGTGGATTCTATCATTGATAAGATGCCCGTCAAGCCTCAGCCCAACTATGCCTACAAAAACAAGCACGACATCACCTTCAGCGATGAAACGATTCCATGGGGCTTTGGCCTGAAGAGTCTCTCAAACGGAGCGGCCTATGGTGACCTGGACAACGACGGTGACCTGGACCTGGTGGTCAATAATGTAAACATGCAGTCCTTCCTTTATGAAAACAATTCAGAAAGTCTGACCGATCACAACTATATCAAATTGAATTTCAAAGGGGAAGAACCCAATCTGTTCGCTGTAGGGACAACCGTCTGGATCCATAATGACGACTCGGTCATCATGCAGGAATTGATCCCGAGTCGCGGGTTTCAATCTTCTGTGGATTATGCTATGACCATTGGCTTGGGTGACAAAACAAAGATGGATTCAATCCGGGTAGTATGGCCAGATGACAGAACCCAACTGTTTACAGAGGTGGCTTCGAATCAAACGCTGGAATTATTACAGTCGAATGCGACTGGTAAATTCATCCCTTTCAAGGATCCCGAACGTAAAAAGGTTTTGAAGGAGATTCCTAACGACAATTTAATAGTTCATGTTGAAAACACCTATAACGACTTTGATTTTGAGGGACTAATTACAAAAAAACTTTCGGAAGAAGGGCCCGCCCTGGCAATTGGAGACGTCGATCAGGACGGTAATGATGATGTATTCATCGGTGGTGCCAAAAAACAGACCGGAGTCATTTATCTTCATAAAGGTGAGGGAAAATTAATCCCCCTGGAACAATCCGCATTTGAGGAGGAGAATTATTACGAAGATACGGCAGCAGCCTTTTTTGATGCAGACAATGACGGAGACCTGGATCTGATTGTCGGATCGGGTGGAAACGAGGCCTCTGATGAAAACATCTATCGCGCAAGGCTTTACCTGAACGATGGAAAAGGAAAATTCACGAGTGCGGAAGAAAGACTGCCAGCAGCCTTCAAGAACATTTCTGTGATTCGGCCCTTTGACTTTGACGCCGATGGGGATGAGGATTTGTTTATTGGATCCCGCAGTGTAGTCGGAGTATACGGACTCGACCCGAATCATTTGATGTTGGAAAATCTTGGAGACGGCACTTTCAGGGATATCACTGAAACCCGCGCATTTGACCTGAAAGATGCGGGTATGATTACTGGAGCAGTATGGTCTGATGTCGATGGAGATGGCAAACAGGATCTGATCACGGTTTCTGACTGGGGTACTCCAAAGATCTTCAAGAACAGTGGAAGGCGACTTTCGCAAATGGAATCGGATCTCGACACGTTGCACGGGTGGTGGAATGTGGTTGAAAGTGCAGACCTCGACAATGATGGAGACATGGATCTCATCCTGGGGAATCAAGGTTCAAATACCCTGTACAAAGCTTCTACAGAACAACCCATGAAGATTTGGATCAACGATTTTGACAACAACGGCACTTTTGAACAAATCGTGACCCGCAACCTCGATGGCAAAGACTATCCAATCCATATGAAAAAGGAGCTTACCTCACAGATGGTATCCCTTAAGAAACAGAATTTAAAGGCCTCGGAGTATGCAACCCGAACCGTACAAGAATTATTTCCTACCGAAGTTTTTGAAAGTACAATCATGAAAATGTCGGTCACGGGAGAGTCTGTAGTCGCTCTAAATGACGGAAATGGAAAGTTTTCGATCAAACCTCTGCCCAATTGGGTGCAGCTGTCTTGCGTCTGCGGTGTCGCTTGTACTGACCTGAATCAGGACGGAAAAACTGATCTCATTTTGGGGGGTAACAATTTTGAATTCAGACCCCAATACTCACGGATCGACGCAAACTACGGAAGCGTTCTCCTGAGCGAGGGAGACGGCACTTTCAGTTGGGTTGATTACAAAAACAGTGGGTTCTTCATCCGGGAAGAGATCAAACACATCCGCGAATTCAAAGACCGTTCCGGAAAACGCTATATCATTACAGCCGTCAACGATGGCTCTCCTAAGCTTTACGCAATAGATGAATAAAAACCTCGGCATACTCGTATTGATCGTACTTTTTCTGCAGGCCTGTAAGAAGGACGAAGGAAGCCTTTTTACAAATCCGGACCCTAAAGACACGGGGGTTGATTTCGTCAACAAGATTGATGAAAGCGACGATCTGAACATTCTCGACTATCTCTATTTCTACAATGGAGGTGGCGTAGCGATTGGAGATTTGAACAATGATGGTTTGCCTGAGATATTCTTTTCAGGAAACCAGGTAAAAAACAAACTCTACCTCAACAAAGGGAATCTACAATTCGACGACATCAGCAATTCGGCGGGTGTTTTGGGGAACAGCAGCTGGAACTCCGGGGCCGTAATGGGAGATGTCAACGGGGACGGATTCCTGGATATTTACGTTTGTGCCGTAGTCGGTCTGAACGGATTCAATGGTTTTAACGAACTCTATATCAACAACGGAGATCTGACCTTCACCGAAAGTGCTGCCGAGTATGGTCTGGATTTTGAATCTTACAGCTCAACAGCCGCATTTCTGGACTACGATCTTGACGGCGATCTCGACATATACTTACTGAATCATGCTGTTCACACCCAAGAGTCTTTTGGCAAGGCCGAATTGAGAAATAAACGTACCTATGAAACGGGTGACAAATTGCTTCGTAATGACGGAGGCTCTTTTACAGATGTGAGTGAGGAGGCCGGCATCTTTGGCGGGGTAAACGGGTATGGACTGAGCGTTGCCGTATCCGATTTCAATCACGATGGCTTCCCCGACATTTATGTTTGCAACGATTTCCACGAAGACGACTATTACTACCTGAACAATGGGGATGGCACCTTTAGTGAGCGACTCAAGGAATTTTTCGGTCATACGACCCGATTTTCGATGGGCAGCGACGTCGCTGACATCAACCATGACGGTTGGCCGGACATTCTTTCATTGGACATGCTGCCCGCGGAAGAAGCGATCCTGAAGGCCTCCGATGGAGATGAGTCCCTGCAGATCCTGAAAATGAGGGTTGAACAGTACGGATATCACTATCAGTTCACAAGAAACATGTTGCAAATCAATCAGCCCGGTTACAAATTTGTCGAAACCGCCCTATTGAGCGGAATTGCTGCAACCGACTGGAGCTGGAGCTCCCTTTTTGAAGATTTTGATCAGGACGGTCACCAGGACCTCTTCATATCCAACGGTATTCCGAAAAGACCCAACAACCTCGATTTTATAAAATTTGTGTCGAGCGACCAGATTCAGAAAAAGATCAACAATACTCGCCTGGTAGACCAGGAAGCCCTCGACATGATGCCTAAAGGCAAAGTCTCGAATTATGTCTTTCAAGGTGACGGCGAGATCGGTTTCAATGACAAATCAGGGGATTGGATTAAAAAGGACTCTCTGATTTCGGGGGCTACAGCCCTGGGTGACCTGGACAACGATGGAGACCTGGATCTGGTTGTAAGCAACATCAATGAACCGGCCGCTTTGTACATCAATAAAACCAACGAAAAGAACGCCTATCTGAAGATTAAATTCAGGCTGCCCAATGCAAATGCCCTGGGCATCGGAACCAAGGTCTTTTCTTATCATGGTGACCGGGTGCAATACAAGGAACTCTATACAGTACGCGGGCTTCAATCCTCTTCTGAACCCCTGATTCACTTTGGGTATGGAGATGCGGTTGCGATCGATTCCCTCAGAATCATCTGGCCGGATCGCACAACCCAATTGCTTACCAACGTAGAGACCAATCAGCTCTTAACTCTGAGTCCGGAAGGAGCAACAAGCCTGGATAAAATCTTTTTCAAACCCGCAAGAGATACTTTATTTTCAAAAGCCCCCGAGAATCTGGGTATCGATTTTGAGCACCAGGAAAACAATTACAATGATTTTAATGTCACCAAACTCATTCCATACCAGGTAACCGATCGGGGACCAGCTGTGGCCACAGGGGATCTCAATGGTGACGGAAAAGAGGATGTCTTCTTTGGCGGATCGACAAAGTTCCTTCCCGAATCTATATTCAGGAGGAAGGCAACTTCAGAGAACGAGAGGTTGAATTGATAAAGCAAGACTCGATTTATGAGGACGTTTACGCTCTGATTGAGGACCTGAACGGAGATGGGCTCAATGACCTCTTTGTAGGAACCGGGGGCGCAGATCTCTATCAGACCCCTTCTGTGCTTCTCGACAACTACTATCAGGGAACAAAAGACAGTTTTGTCAAATCAAAACTGCCAGACTACTTTGAAAATGCCTCCGTCATTGCTCCGAATGACATAGACGGAGACGGAGACCTGGACCTTTTTGTGGCCGCTCATGTGGATTCCAAGGACTTCGGAAAAATCCCCGGGAAGCTATTTGCTACTCAACACGGGAGACTCATTCGAAATTCAGGACAATAAGGAAATCCTAAAATTGGGAATGGTGACCGATGCGACCTGGATGGATTTTGACGGTGACGGAACCGATGACCTTGTTGTTGTTGGTGAATGGATGCAGCCACGATTTTTCAGGAACAATCAAGGCAGACTCGAAGAAGTCACAATGGCATCAGATGGGCTGAAAGGTTTGTGGCAAACCCTTATACCGTTTGATATTGATGAAGACGGAGACCTGGATCTATTGCTGGGCAACTGGGGTGCAAATACCAAATTCAAGGCCTCCGCAGAGAACCCTATGAAAATGTACCACCTGGATTTCGACAACAACGGCAAAAAAGAAACGGTGATCTCAATTGAGAAAAATGGAAAATACTATCCGCTTGCCAACCTGGACGAACTGACCGCACAGATGAATATCCTGAGAAAGAAATTTCCGGATTACGCTTCCTTTGCAGGAAAGCAGATGGAGGAAGTTTTTGAGAAAAAGCTCCTGGACTCAGCCGATCTTTTTGAAGTGCACGAACTTCGATCGGGCTATTTGAAAAATGAGCAGGGAAAATTTGAATTTCATCCTTTCGATTGGCAATTACAGGTTTCTCCGATTAACAGCTTCGTTTCCTTCGATTTTGACGGAGATCGAAAGCCAGAAATCCTGGCCGCTGGAAATTACTTTGGTGTCAAACCTTTCCACGGTCGCTTTGACGGATTTTCAGGAGCCCTGATACACAATGAGAATTCCATTCAGCTGGGTCACGAGATCGGTTTGGACCTGGCTGGAAAGTCGGCACGCCATTTGAAGGTTTTTACCCTGGACAATAGGCCTTACCTGTTGGTTGTATACAACAATGAACAAGCAGAGGTGTATGAACTGAACAAATCAAACAACTGAAAATATACTGGAACAAATCAAAAATAAAATCATGAGAACAAGTTTATTCTGGATCCTGGCTGTTTCAATCCTTGCATCCTGTTCAAAACCCTCAACTCCGATAGTGATCTCTGCGGACGACTACCACAAATCGGTGGACAAAGTAGGCCAGATTATGGTCCACGACATTTTCTCTCCTCCGGTAGCGAGTCGCGTTTTTGCCTACCCGAGTGTGGCTGCCTATGAAATCATCGCGCAGGAGAATCAAAAGTATAAATCTCTCAGCGGCCAACTCACCGGCCTGGAGGAAATTCCAACCCCGAAAAAAGATGAAGAGATCAACTTCCAGCTTGCGGCGCTTATCGCTCACATCGATCTCAATCGCCGACTGATTTTCTCTGAGGATCGGATGATTGCATACAGAGACAGCCTCTATGGAGTATGGGAGTCTGTCAACGCCAAAGAATTTGAAGCCTCTAAAGCCTATGGCCTCGAGGTATCAGAGTTTGTGGCCCAATGGATGGACGACGACAACTACAAGCAGACCCGTACGATGTCGAAATTCACCGTCGACACGGATGATCCTTCAAGATGGCAGCCCACTCCTCCCTCCTACATGGATGGCCTGGAACCGCACTGGAACAAAATAAGACCCTTTGTGATCGATTCTGCAGCCCAGTTCAAACCTGCTCCACCACCGCCTTTCAGCATGGAAAAGGATTCTGACTTTTACAAAGAGCTCATTGAGGTTTACGATATCAGCCAGGAGATAACCGAAAAAGGAGATGAATCGGATGAAGTGGCCATGGCCCAGTTCTGGGATTGTAATCCTTATGTTTCCGTAACTCGCGGACACCTGATGTTTGCCACAAAGAAGATAACTCCTGGTGCCCATTGGATCGGGATCACCAAGATCGCTTGCAAGAAGAGTGATTACGATTTTGACGACACCGTCTACGCCTATACCAAAACATCCATTGCCATCGCCGATGCTTTCATCAGCTGTTGGGATGAAAAATATCGAAGCAACCTGATCCGGCCTGAAACACTTATCAACGAGTACATCGATGACAGTTGGAAACCCGTGCTTCAGACTCCGCCTTTTCCGGAATACGTGAGTGGACATTCGGTGGCCTCAGGAGCCGCTGCAGTTGCGCTGACGGATATCTTTGGCGATAATTTCTCATTTGATGATGACACAGAGTTGCCCTACGGACTGCCCGTACGCAGTTTCTCCTCCTTCAATGATGCATCCGCTGAAGCTGCAATAAGTCGTATCTATGGAGGTATTCACTACCGAGTGGCCATCGAAATTGGCCTGGACCAGGGTCGTGATCTCGGTAAGTTTGTCGTCGATAATGTGGACATGACCAACAAGGGCTAAACCTTCAAAGCTTTTCGATCCTTATGAAGAAAATCCTCGGTATACTGTTAGTGGCTCTCCTGGGCTTTTTTATCTGGCTGATGTTTCTCAAGCCCTATGACTTCATCGCAGTTCTGGACGCGAAATCTGTACCGGGAACCGTCGAACCATACTCTGAAAACCTGGAGTCGGTCGATTGAGGATTCCGATATCCGCCAGACCGGAGACATGAACCATATCTTGCAGGAACTTCGATTCAACGACAGTCTTTTTCTCCTGGACTGGAAGCTCTCCCGGAAAAACGATTCTTTGACCCGTGTCGAAGTTGGAGTTTCCCTGGAAAAAAAGAATCCGTTCATGAGGATCCTAAATCTTTTTTCGGATACGGATTTCAAACGCCGTTCTCGAAACACCATTCTGGATTTCAATGAGATACTAAAGGAGCACCTGGCCAGTTTCAGAGTCAGCGTGGATGGCGAGGCGTCCTTGGAGCCTACCTTTTGCGCGTATGTCACTATTGAGGACGGCCAGTTCCAGAAAGCTCTGGGTATGATGCAAAACTATTCCCTGCTTAGCAACGTGCTGCTCGAAAACAATATCGAACTCAGCGGAATGCCTTTTGTTGAAGTGACCTACTGGGACCAGGAAAAAGAAAAATTGAAATACAATTTCTGTTACCCCATCGTTAAAAAGGACAGCCTTCCCAAAAATGGGCTCGTATCCTTTAAACAATTCAAAGGAGGGCAATACCTCAAAGCGACGTACAACGGTAACTATATCAGCTCTGACAGGGCCTGGTATGCGCTACTTGACTATGCAAAACAGCAGGGTATAGAAATCGAAGAAAAACCTGTCGAAGTCTTCTTCAACAACCCCAACATGGGTGGAGATGAACTCGATTGGCGAGCCGACATCTATATGCCTATGCCCTGAACAACCGACTCAGGTGATACAATAAAAAAAGGCATTGACCTCGCGGTCAATGCCTTTTTCAAAATAATTCAAAACAGATTACAATTCTTTTATCTTCACGTTTCTGAACCAAACATCATCTCCGTGATCCTGCAGACCGATGAAGCCTTTTGACGCGACGTTGGCCCAGTCTTTATTCAGACCAGGAAACTTGCTTCCCGCGACCATTTCATTCCACTCAGGTGTCCATAGGTGATACTCTACCACATTGACTCCGTTCTGTTTGTGAACGACAGTTCCTTTGTACACGGTGATCTCCACCTGGTTCCACTCGCCTACCGGTTTGGCATTCTGAGGGTTTGCAGGAATCAGATCATAGAGTGATCCCGCCTGACGGTTCCCATCCGTACCCAGTTTAGCATCCGGATGCTTGTCATTGTCCAAGACCTGCATTTCAGGAGCGGTCTTCCATATGTAGTCATAGTCGCCTTCCTGACCCAGATAGAAAATACCTGAATTCCCTCCTTCGGAAATTTTCCATTCCAGGCTCAAAGTGAAATTCTGAAACTCCTTGTCGTAGAGGATGTCACCACCATCTGAGGCTCCTGCCTCACCACGACCCGAACCGATCATATGTAGGCTTCCGTCTACAACTTCCCAACCTGAGGGAAAGGTCTCCTTTTTGAAACCTCTCCATCCATCGGAAGTCTTCCCGTCAAAAAGCAAAACCCAACCATCGGCTTTTTCAGCTTCCGTAAGTGTATTCGGAGCTGCCGCTTCCTGAACTTCAGGGGCGGCGGCTTCCGCAGGTTCCACCGCTTCAGCCGGGGCTTCTTTTTTTGCTGTGTTGCAGCTTATTACCAACGATGACACCGCGATTCCGCAGGCCATTAAAAACATTCTTTTCTTCATTTTTATATAATTATTGTTTTTTAGGATTTTTACACTTATGCAGGCATGTCTGGCAATGACCATCCATCTCTATAGGTGTGTTTCACTAGTTCATCTGAATAGGCCTTCGCATTCATAGGATCCGTCCAGGTCTTGTCGAACGTTGGGTGACCGTCATGAATCTCGAAACCGTCTTTGATCACGGTCTTGATTTCTTCATTGGCACCGATATTGGTGAACTCCATTTTCTCACCATCCCACTCAAGGATCTTGTTAAGCGACTGCAAACGCACAGCCAACACTCCCATAACGACCATCTCGTTGAAAGGTCCGGCTTCGGAGAAGTCTGACGTACAAGGTTTCCTGTTTTCAGGGCTCTCCTTGCATGCACGCACCCAGTCCATTTCATGGGCTCCATCGTTCCAGGACTTGCCTATTTCCTCTTCAACTCTGCGCTCAGTTTTAGGCACAGAGATCTTTTTACCTGAAAGAAGCTCTGGTTCTACCCCGTAGCAACCTACATGCAGGATGTCTTTTGTTCCGTAGAAGAAAGTTCCTCCACCGGATTTGTTCGGATTTTTACCTGATGGCCAATTCGCTGGCAACTCGGGCTTGATACCACCGTCATACCAATGAACATCCACTTCAGAAAGATTCATCGCGGCATGCTCGCCTCTTTCCGGGAAGGTCAATTTCACCTTCTGGGAAACAGGTGCCGAATCATTTAAGAGCAGAGATGAGCTCGCCTGTACTTTCGTTGGGTACCCCAGTTTAAGTCCTTCGAATACCGGGTGAAGAATGTGGCAGGCCATGTCTCCAAGGGCGCCAGTTCCATAATCCCACCAGCCTCTCCAGTTCCATGGATGGTATACTTCATTGAAATCACGCATTTTCGCCGGACCGGTAAACAGATCCCAGTTCAGCGTGTCAGGAACTTTCTGAACTTCCTCAGGTGTATTCAAACCCTGGGGCCAGATCGGACGGTCTGTGAACGACTCAACGCGCGTCACGTCGCCAATAGCGCCACTCCAAAGCACTTCACAGGTTTCGGCTACACCGGCTCCTGAAGCACCCTGGTTACCCATTTGAGTAGCTACGTTATATTTGTCTGCAAGTTTGGTCAGCAGTCTTGATTCATAAACGGAATGCGTAAGAGGCTTTTGAAGGTATACGTGCTTGCCCATCGTCATGGCATGCGCCGCTGTGAGGGCATGTGTATGGTCTGCAGTTGCGATGACAACGCCATCGAATTGATCACCCATTTCGTCATACATCTTTCTCCAGTCCCAATACTTCTTGGCTTTTGGAAACTCATCAAAGCATCCCTTGGCGTATTTCCAGTCGACGTCACAGAGACCCACGATATTCTGCGTTTTGAGGTTCCTCAAATTTCTCAGTCCCATACCGCCTACTCCGACGCCTACGATGTTCAATTTATCACTTGGAGCTACATGTCCAAGCCCGCTTACAGCAAACGAAGGAACAATGCTGATTCCCGCACTCGCAGCCAGACTTTTGTTGACGAATTCCCGTCGGGAGATCCCACTCGGCTTTTTACTCTTACTCATAGTTTCAATGCTTTATTAATTAGAAAAAATCGGTGATTTGTGTTTTTTTTACGAAACAGTGTAAATATAACAACAAATCTTTAAAAAGTCTTGAACACAAGACTCTATTGATGTCGAATATCTGTTCTGATTCCGTCATTTTAACTCTTTAATTCGAATATTTCTGAACCACACCTCGTGGGCGTGATCCTGCAGGCCAATGTGGCCTGTTTCAGTGGATGAAAATCCTTCCCAGTCCTTAAACTTGGAAGCTTCAACCAGCTTTTGCCACTGCTCTCCTCTTACGGCATAGTTGTATAGCTCCTTTCCGTTCAACACTACTTTACCCAGGTTTTTCACCCGGTCAACGGAGATGTAAAGCTCATTCCATTTCCCTGCAGGTCTCGCAACATCTTGCTCAGGTCCTACGATGCCGAAAATCGCACCTGACATCTGAAGATTATCGTTGAAATCTGGATCACTTGAATGATCCCTCAGCTGCACCTCAGGAGCGGTCATGTAGGGAACCACATATTTCTCATCCTCCAGGATTCCATAAAACACACCGCTGTTGCCGTCCTGTTCAATTTTCCATTCAAGAGCCAATTCAAAGCTCTCGTATTTTTTTGGGTGATCAGATTGTTCATCCCGTGTGCGCTATCCGGATGAGGCCTGTAAACCAGGGCACTGTTGTCTATTTCCCACTCACCCGTAACACTGTCCTTCATATAGGTTCTCCAGGCATCGAGGTTGGTGCCGTCAAAAAGATACACCCAACCGTCTTCAAGCTCCGGAGCATTATGCTCGGACTTCACATCAGAATCAATGGCTTTCTTCTCTACCGGCTTGTCGCAGGCAGCAATCACCAGTATGCTACATCACAAAAAGGATAAAGTTCAAACTGACTCTCATACGTTTATCAATTCTTTCCAACAGTTGCCCTCCTTGTGCGAGGCGACCACCTTTTCAATAAAGTCCATCCCTCGAAGACCGTCTTTGATGGACGGAAATTCTCCCTTATCATAGGCTTCTCCACGAATGGCCCGTGCGACTCCTTTGTAGATGTTTCCCATCGCGTCAAAGATTCCCTCAGGATGTCCTGGGGGCAATTTGGTGCCATCAAGTGAAAGATCACTGTTGTAGCTATTTCCGGATTTAAGCACCTGCATCGGAACTCCCTCTTTCATCAAATACAAATAATTCGGATTCTCCTGCTCCCATTTCAATCCGCCCTGATCCCCGTAAATTTTCACCTCAAAGCTATTTTCCTCGGCAGTCGCGATCTGACTGGCCCTTATACACCCCTTCACTCCTTTCTCACAACGGATCAGGATGCTCCCATCAACGTCCATCGGATTGTCTTGATAGAGATAATTCAAATCCGACAAGACGGTATTTACCTTGAGTCCCGATAAATATTCGACCATGTCAAAGGCGTGGGTACCTATATCACCTATGCAACAACTGATACCTGATTTGTCAGGTTGCAACCTCCAGGTCGACTTCCTGCTTTCAGGATCGTGAATAATCGGGTTGATCCAGCCCTGGAAGTATTGTGCATCGATCTTTTGAACCTTTCCTATTACCCCTTTATTGATCATGTCTCTCATTTGACGAATCATAGGATAGCCCGTATACGTATAGGTCACGGCAAATACCTTTTGACTCAAGGTATGAAGCTCCACCAATTCGACCGCCTCTTTGAACGAAGTGGTCAACGGTTTTTCACAAATCACATGAAATCCGTTCTCAACGAGAAGTTTTGCATTTTCAAAAGTGTAGATAGTTTGGAGTCAGCACAGACACCACCTCCATTCGTTCACTTTCAGGAAGTCTTCTCTCGGCCTCCACCAGCGACTCCGGAGATGGGTAAACACGGGTGAGGTCTACTCCGAGCTGTTCCCCGAAGGAAAGACTCTGATCGATGTCGGAACCGAATACGCCCCCGACGATTTCAAACCGGTCAAACATGCCCGAGGCGATACGGTGCAACACCCCAATCATGGAGTTCGCACCACCACCGACAAATCCAAGTTTGATCTTTGAGCTCATTTTTTCTATTATTTCAGTTCGCCTGCAGCTTTCATAATGAGACGACGCGTCGCTTCGATTCCTTCAATCTCAGTCATGCTATCCCCCTCAAATTCTACACCGATATACCCGGTATAGCCATTGTCTTTCACCACCTTCATCATTTTATAATAATCGATGAGGGGCTGGTTGCCCTCGTCATCAAAGTCATAGGTTTTTGCACTTACACCCTTGGCATAGGGCAATAATTCCGCTACACCCTGGTAAATATCGTAAATGTCTTCGCATTCCTCGGCGTTGATCGATCCGTAGCTCACATTGATGCAAAAGTTTCCGAAATCTGGAAGGGTTCCGCAATTGGGCAAATTGACTTGCTTCATTACGTTGGAGAGCCATTTGCCGCTTGAGGTGTATCCTCCGTGATTCTCAACAATCACATTGATCCCTTTGTCAGCTGCATAACCCGCCAGGGCTGAAAGACCTTTGACGGCAGCTGCTGCAACCTCTTCTTCAGTACCTTCTCCATGTGCGTTTACACGAATTGAATGACAACCTAGAAAAGCAGCCGCATCAACCCATTTCTTATGATTCTCGACCGACTGGTTGCGCTCTGCATCATCGAGCTCAGCCAGATGACCTTCTCCATCCACCATAATTAGGACATTGTCCACCTGATAATGCGCACTTCGATCCTTGAGGATTAACAAGAGTTCTTGCATGGCCTTTTCAGCATTGTCGCCCTTCTTTAAATACTCCGTGTACAAAGCACTCACGTATTCAATACCTGAAAAGCCCAGCTCATTCGCTTTTTGCGCAAAATCAACCGGGTCCAATTCACCTGACTGAATCATCTTGTGCAGTGACCACTGCGCAAGAGATAATTTAAACCAGGACTCCTCTCCCTCATTTTCACTGGTATTTCGTTGGGAGGCAGCAGAAGACTCCGAATCGGGTCCAGCAGCACTCGAGGATGAATCTTTGCCTTTGTTACAACCGATAAATAATGATAAAACCAAAAATGCAGCCAGTAGCTGCACAACTCCAAAGGAACGTGTAGAAATCATACAGTAAAATTTTATGGACCCTAATCCTCTGTGAAAGTAACAGATATAGACGAGTCTTCTGTGTATTTTTATTCAGTGAAAGAAATTATACACGAGATGAATCAGCAAGCACAGTTTCACTCAGCAAGTACAGTTTGAAGTACCCGGCTTCGGTATTCCACCGGAGTACATTTCTCCTGCTTCTTAAAAACTGTGGAAAAATACTGGCTCGTTGCGAATCCACAGCTGTAGGCCACTTCGGCCACACTCAAATGCGGGCTTTCGATAAGTAGGGTTTTGGCCAGCTCAAGGCGCTTCATGCCCAGATAACGCATAGGGGTCGTGTTGGTGAGTTGCCTGCAATGGTAGGTAAATCGGGTGAGGCCCACACCCGCAGACTCAGCCATTTTTTCAATGGTCCAGGATTCCGACAGCTTTTTTTCAAGTTCGTTCAAAAAGAGCTTCACGCTTCTTGAACTGTCTGTCAAAGCTTCGTTGAATACCATATTCTTGGAATCCATGACCTCCAGAACCAGTAAAAGCAATTCATTGATCAACAAACGAAGCTTTGAGGAATGACTGCCGTTCTTATCTTCTTCAACGACCTGTCCTATCTTGGCAAAACATTCACGGATCTTGGCATTGCCTTTCCAGAGCCATTGATCATTCTGGCGCAGAATCTTAGTCAGTCGACTAAGGTCGCTTTCGGTAAGCATGATCCATTCAGGCCATACCCATTCCTGGTGTGGTCGTCTTATGCCAAGGTCTATGATTACCCAGTAGAACTTACCCATTCCAATGTTGGGCTGCCCTACCTTATGCGCTTCCCAGGGTCGCGTAATCGTCAGGTGATTAGGCTCCAATTCTATGCTCTGATTCTCTTGAGAATAAGGCATAGAGCCCGATTCTAGAAAATGCAGTTCAATTCCTTCATTGCGGTGCCAGTCGAGTCCCCAATCCTGTGGTTCCTTGGCGTCCCAATAACCAACGGAGCTCAGCCCAATTGTATCCTCAGACAACCGATCTCCCGGATAGGTATATCGAGCCAGCGCCTTGAATTTTACTTTTCCGCGTTCAACTGCATCGACCAGTGGAAGGCAGGTGTCTGCATGATATACGACACCTCCTTCTACATAGGGTTCAATGTTATGTGTATTTGCTTTCACTGAAATATTTTGAACATTTTTGACTCACAAAGTAATAACTTTGATCTGATTTTCACAAAATTTTAAGAACCATTTCTATAGACATTGTTAATAGAATTGTTTAAAAGATTACGAAAACGTTAGAGTGAGAGAGGTGCTTGTGTGTACTTTTATCTCTGATTTCCATTGAAAATATGCGATGAAAGAGCAACTGTTTTGGATATTTAGCATCCTAATAGTAATTTCCATTACGGATTGCAGAAAAAAGGATGTCAAAACTGAGGAATCGCAAATGCAAGCTGAGGTCTGGAAACCTTTATTTAACGGCAAGGATCTCACCAATTGGAAAGTAAAAATAAAAGGGTATCCCCTCGGGGAAAATTTTGGTAATACATTTCGGGTTGAAGATGGCAAAATCATCGTGGACTACAGTGCCTATGATGAATTTGATAACAGATTTGGCCATTTGTTCTATGACATACCGCATTCGAGCTACAGGTTCAAAATGAAATACCGATTTGTCGGAACACAGGCAAAAGGTGGCGAAACTTGGGCGGCCAAGAACAGCGGGGTGATGATTCACTCCCAGTCCGCAGAAAGCATGGGAGTCAATCAGGATTTTCCTGTTTCGATCGAGGCTGCAACTTCTGGGAGGTTTAAATGAAGGAGAATCGAGACCCACTGCGAACCTCTGCACGCCAGGCACTCACGTGATGATCAATGATACTTTGGTCACAGAGCACTGTGTCAATTCGGATTCAAAGACCTTTTACGGAAATGAATGGATCGACCTCGAATTGTTAGTGTATGGGGATTCTCTCCTGGTGCATTATGTGAATGGCGAAGAAGTCCTCAGGTATTCGAAGCCCATTATTGGCGGGGAATACAACGAGTTTGGGCAAAAGGAAGGAAGTCCTTTGAGTTTTGGGCATATTGCTCTCCAAAGTGAGAGCCACCCTATCGAGTTCAAAGAGATAGAATTGATGAATCTGGACCGAGAAAATAATAAAGGTCTATGACGAATGTCATATTAATAACAGAAAATATGTCATTCATTGCAGGATTTATGTCATTAGTATAATTTTTTAAGAAGACACCGATCAAAGAATTAATATTATACACTGAATTAGAACACCTAATTACGAAAACGATTGAGAATAAACTTTTTTGAGGTTTTTTAGAAAAACCTCACCGCTTACAATCAATTTATTAATTAATAATTATAATTATGGGAAAACAATTAATGAAAAGTTTAATCATTCTGGGGATTTTCTTCGTGTGTGGCTTTACTCAAGCACAGAAGACGATCACAGGAACGGTTTCCGATGCGGAAGGGCCACTGCCCGGTGCTGCGGTCGTCGTTCAGGGCACCGATGATGGTGTCACTACTGATTTCGATGGTAATTATACCATCGACGCCAGTGAAGGGGATGTACTGGAATTCACCTTTATTGGGATGACTACGGCGACCGCCACTGTCGGCGCTGACGACGTGATCAACATGACACTGGCGTCAAGCGAAAACAGACTCGAAGAAGTTGTGGTAGTCGGTTATTCTGCTCAAACAAGAGGAGACATTACCGGTTCGGTCGCATCTGTAGATATGGCTGAGGCATTGAAACAGCCTGTAGCGAACGCCGCAGAAGTTCTTCAAGGTCGTGTATCGGGTGTTACCGTGCTTAGCAACGGTGCCCCGGGTGCTGCTCCACAGATCACAATTCGTGGTTTGGGATCGTCGAACAACACGAACCCTTTATACATTATAGATGGTGTTCAAACGGATGATCCGAACATTTTGAACAGTATCGACCCTTCAGACATCACGCAGATGAACGTTTTGAAGGATGGTGCTGCAGCTATCTACGGAGCTAGAGCCTCGAATGGTGTTATTATCGTGACTACTAGAAGCGGTGGTTATTCAGGAAAAGCAACTCTAAATGTTGACGCTTGGACGGGTATGTCGCAGGTGGCTAACTCTTTCGACTTGATGGGTACGCAACAACACGGTCAAATGATCTTCGACAGTAGAAGAAATGACGGTTCAGACGTTCAGCATCCACAATATGGCTCAGGCGCTTCTCCTTCTATCCCTGAGCAGCTACTTAGTGTTCCGGTTTCTGCCACAGTAAAACAACCAAATGGTACAGATTGGCAAAACGCGATCACTGAAACAGCTCCTACATCAAGCATAACCGTATCTGCTTCGAATGGTAACGAAAACGGGCAGTATTTCATGTCAGTGGGTTATTTCAACAGAGACGGTGTTTTGAAATACACAGGTTTCGAAAGGGTCACGACTCGATTGAACTCTGAATTCAAAGTAATCGACGGGAAAGTTCGCGTTGGTGAACACTTGAATGTCGCTTTTTCTGATGGAAATTCTGGTAACGGCGAGGCTTATGAAAATTCATTCAGAAGTTCTCCATTGATTCCTACGTTTGATGACGATGGTAATTTGGCCGGTACATACAATGGTGCCGCCGGATTAGGTAACGCTCGAAGTCCACTGGCTCAGCTTTACCGAGGTAGAGATGACTTCAACAAGTCTTTGAGGGTGTTTGGTGACATTTATCTGGAATGGGATATCTGGGACAAACTCAAGTTCAAAACAACTTATGGTGTTAGCTTGAACAATTTTGACAGAAGAACTTTCCAAGCTTTGGATCCAGAGCACTCTGAGCCCTTAGCAGTTAACACTTTAAACGTAGAGGACCAATACTCAAGCGAGTGGAACTGGTCAAACGTCTTGAGTTATGACAATACTTTTGGAGATCACAGTATCAACGCAATCCTGGGTATTGAAGCCGTAAAAGGTCAAGGACAGGGTAAAGGTATTACACGAACTGATTATCTTTTTGAAGATCCCGATTTCTATAACTTGAGTACTGGTGCCGGGGCTCCTATCGTGAGCTACACATATCAAAATGAATTTTCATTGTTCTCTTACTTCTTGTCAGCCAACTACAACTACAAGAACAAGTATTTCCTTACTGCTACGTTTCGTAATGACTCGTCGTCTCGATTTGAAGGAGACAACAAATCTGACTTCTTCCCATCTGTTAGTGCAGGTTGGTTGATGAGTTCGGAAGACTGGTTCAATAGTGACGGAGCTGTGAGTCGTTTGAAATTGAAAGCTTCTTGGGGACAACTGGGTAACCAGACGTTGCCTGCTGACAACCCGACAATAAATATTTCTAGTTTGAGCGAGGAATTTGCTAACTATGCTTTGGGTGGCAGTATTAACACGGGTGCCAAACTAAACCAGGTTGGTAACCCGAACCTGAAATGGGAAACTTCAGAGACGATCAACTTCGGTATTGAAGCCGGATTCTTGCAAGACAGATTATACGTTGATGTGGAATTCTACCAAATCAAGACGAAAGATCTTGTAACGCGAGACAATTCCTTGATCAGTACGACTGCGATTGACGCACAGGCTCCGCTTGTAAACCTCGGAGACGTGAAGAATACAGGTGTGGATCTCAACCTTGGTTGGAGAGACGAAACTGACAGCGGCTTCAATTACGCGATTGACGCAAATCTTTCTCATTACACAAACGAAGTTACCAACCTGATCTCAGACTTCCAGTCAGGTAGTTCTGTTTTCAGAGGTGGTGCCGTAACAAGAACAGAAGTTGGAGAGCCTATCTCCTCTTTCTTTGGAAGGAATGTGATTGGACTGGATGATACGGGTCGTTTCCTTTACGAAGACGTTGATGGAAACGGTGTAATTGATGACAATGACAGAAAGTATATCGGATCACCCCATCCTGACTTTACTTATGGTATTAATGTTGCTATGGGATATAAGAATTTTGACTTATCTTTGTTCTTCAACGGATCACAGGGTAACGATATTTATAATTATAATAAGATTTATACCCATTTCCCGACGTTCTTTGATGGCAACAGAAGTTCTGATTTGGTGAACTCTTGGACCCCGGACAATACGAATACAAATCTTCCGGCATTGAGTGAAACCATTCAGAATGGTGAGACCAACCCAAATAGCTTCTTTGTTGAAGACGGCTCTTTCTTCAGATTGAAGAACTTGCAGCTCGGATATACTTTCAAAGAGCTTGGAGTTTTGTCGTCATTCAGAATCTACCTGCAGGGTACGAATCTGTTTACAATTACAGACTATAGCGGATTGGATCCTGAGATTAGAAGTCAGATCAATAGTGATGGAACCATTGATAACCTGACTCGTGGAGTTGACTGGCAATTATACCCAATAGCGAGTATATACACTATTGGTGTTAATCTTAAATTTTAAACATGATGAAAAGTAGATTTATTTATCTTTTAATGATGCTGGTAGGTGTACTGGCGTGTAGTGAAGACTTTACCGAGTCTACCGCTTATGGAGCCTTGAGCGATGATGCCTTGGCCAATGCGGAAGGAGTGGATCTGTTACTGGTTGGTGCTTACTCTCTTTTGGATGGCCACAGTGACACAGGAAGTTCCGATTGGGAAAAGACAGCCGATGGCTGGTGGTATGATGCCATTTCAGATGATGCCCACAAAGGGTCTACCAATGGTGACCAGGCCGACCTTTTCTTGATAGAAACTTTCGACTGGAATACTACGAACCCTTATTTTGGGGGTAAATGGAGAGCCTTGTATGCATCTGTGAACAGATGTAATGCGGTATTGAGTCTCATCAACAAGATTGAAGAAGGTGACTTTACGCAACAAGAGGCAGAAGCTCGTTTTTTGAGAGCGCATTACAATTTTGAATTGCAAAAAGGATGGGGTAATGTTGCCTTCATTTCAGTTGAGAATTATGACAACACGGAATTCAATCAACCAAATTCTGGTCCTATTTGGGATCAGATCGAAGCTGATATGGAATTTGCCTTAAACAATCTTGGAGATCAAAGTGATTTAGGCCGACCTAACACTTGGACCGCCACAGCGTATCTGGGTAAAATTCATCTTTACCAAGGTGAATGGAACGAAGCTTTGACTTACCTGGAAACAGTGATCAATTTGGGTCCATACGACTTGCTGGATGAATATGTTGACAACTTCCGTCTGGCGGGTGAGACAGGTGAGGAATCTGTTTTCGCCATTCAGTACACTGCGGATGCTGGTGTGTCCTTCAATGGAAACCGGGGTGGAACCTTGAGCTTCCCTAACGGTGGTCCAATCGGCTCATGCTGTGGGTTCTATCAGGCTTCACAGGATTTAGTGAATGCTTATCAAACTGAAAATGGACTTCCATTGCTCGATACCTACAATCAAAATGATGTAGCTAATGACTATGGGCTCAATTCCTTTCAGGATGGTATTGAAGATGCGAATGGAAATCCTGTCCCAACAGATTTTGAACCTGAAGATGCCCCACTTGATCCAAGGTTGGATTACGTAGTGGGTCGTCGATCACTCGATATGAATGGTTGGGGTGTCAATATTGGTAAAGACTGGATTAGAGCTTCTTTTAATGATATTTCAGGTCCTTATTTGACCAAAAAGAACTATTACCATAATGGAGAAGATGCCAACCGCGGTACAGGTGGTTGGGGAGAGCAACGATCGGGTATCAATTACCACATCATTCGATTTGCAGACGTTCTCCTCATGGGTGCTGAGGCTGCTGTGGAAACAGGAGCCCTTGACAAAGCGCTTACATGGACAAACATGGTGAGAATGCGAGCCAAGAATATGACTTATCTCAAAGCCTTTGAATTGGTTTCTCTTCCTAATGAAGGAGGTTTCACTTCTGTTCCTGTTGAAGTGAATGGAGTACATGTTGACGCTGCCAATTACGAGATCGAGCCCTATCCGGCATTTCCGGATGCAACTTTCGCAAGAAAAGCAGTTCGTTTCGAAAGAAGACTTGAATTGGGTGTTGAGGGTCACAGACTCTTTGACCTCAGAAGATGGGGCAATGCCACTGAAGTAATGAATGAGTATATTCAAAACGAAGCAAGAACCATTCCTCCATTCGGTACGGCTGCGAATCCGTATACAGCTACTTATGACCTGTTCCCAGTTCCACTTGGAGCAATCGACTTGAGTGGTGGAGTTCTAACTCAGAATCCAGGTTACTAATCTGAATTCGTTTTAAGAATTTTAACATAAAAAAAGAGCATTTTCGAATGCTCTTTTTTTATGCCATTAACTCAAATTACTACCTTTAGCCACAAATTTTTTTTCGAATGAAGACCAGAGAATTGATCCTGTTACTTGCAGTCTTTTTAATACTGTTCTCGTGCCAAAAAAAGAATGAGAACGATGCGACTTCAAAGTCCGCTAGAATTTTTGATCCCATAGGTTTCGAGGCTTCTGGCATTGTTTTTTCAAACAATCTTTCAGAGAATGATTCACTCAATTATATGACCTATGCCTATATGTACATGGGCGGAGGAGTTTCTGCAGGTGACATCAACAATGACGGACTCGTCGATCTGTATTTTACCGGGAACATGGTTCCAAACAAACTTTACCTGAACCAGGGAGGTCTGAAATTTGAGGATATTTCAATATCAGCAGGAGTTGAAGGGGATGATCGTTGGTTTACCGGTGTTACCATGGCGGATGTCAATGGGGACGGACATCTTGATATTTATTGCTCGGTCGGAGGTAAGTTCAACAAGAAAGAAAACCTGCTCTTTATCAATAACGGCGACCTAACTTTCTCAGAAAAAGCACAGGAATATGGGGTGGCAGACATAGGCAACAGCGTTCAATCCACTTTCTTCGACTACGATCGCGACGGGGACCTCGACCTCTATGTAGGGAACTATCCTCCAACCAACTTTAGTGCGCCCAATACCTTCTACGGTTTTAAAATGGCCAATACCAGCGACGTCGAAACCGATAACCTGTATCGAAATGACGGGAATTCTTTCACCAAAGTCACCAACCAAGCAGGCCTGCGTTCTTTCGGCTTGACAAACAGTGTAACGGTAGGAGATCTGAATTCGGATGGCTGGCCCGATCTTTACGTCTCCAACGATTTCAAGGTCCCTGATTACCTCTGGATCAATAACCAGGATGGCACCTTCAGCGAACATGGACGAGAACTTACGGATCAGTTCGCCCTTTATGGGATGGGGGTAGATATTGCTGATATCAACAATGACAGGCTCCTCGACATCATCCAGATGGACATGACGCCCGGAGACAATAGAAGGTCAAAAGCAAATATGGCTGGCATGAACCCTGATCTCTTTTGGGGAACTGTGAATGCGGGATTCCATTATCAATACATGCATAACCAGTTGCAACTCAACAACGGAAACTTGCAGGATTCTTTACCTGTATTCAGCAATATTGCTCGCTTAGGAGGCGTTGCAACCACCGACTGGAGCTGGGGACCTCTGATTGCCGATCTCGACAATGACGGGTGGAAGGACATATTCATTTCAAATGGCACAAGAAGAGAAATCAACAACAAGGATTACTTCAACGAATTGGCTAAACAGCGCCTGACTAAAGATGTGCTGCTGGAGAAGAGCCTGGGGATTCCCGAAGAGAAAATTGACAATTTCGTTTTTAGAAACAACGGGGACCTCACCTTTGAACGAATGAATGAGAAATGGGGTCTTACTTTTGAAGGATGGTCAAACGGCTGTCTATACGCTGATCTCGACAACGATGGTGACCTTGAGATCGTGATCAACAATATCGATGACAAAGCTTCCCTTTTCGAGAACCACAGTTCGGAAAACAACAATTACCTGACTTTGTCTTTTGAAGGGACCGAGAAGAACAAAAATGGTCTGGGAGTGAAAGTTCTCGTCAGGGCCAATGGCCTGGAACAGTTCCAGGAAATGACGCTTACTCGGGGCTTTCAGTCTTCGGTAGACCCAAGACTGCATTTCGGACTTGGAACCGCAGACAAAATCGAGGAGCTCGCTGTGACCTGGCCAGACGGCAAGGTTCAAACACTCAACAATTTAAAAGCCAATCAGTTCCTGACTTTGAATTATACGGATGCGACGGAGTCGAGTCAAGAGACCCAAACCGGCGAAAAATTATTTCTGACGGTCAACGATCCCGACATCGTCCCAAGACACAAACACGCGGAAAATATTTATGACGATTTTAAGGATCAGGTTTTGCTGCCGCACAGAACTTCCAGTTTTGGTCCGGGCCTTTCCGTGGGGGATCTCAACGGGGACGGTCTGGAAGACTTTGTTGTAGGCGGGGCGAAAAACAACCAGACAGGAGTATTCTTCCAACAAGAACAAGGCTTTGAAAAGCAGGATATTACAGACATTGCTTTTGACAGCGACTTTGAAGACCTGGGCAGCCTGATCTTCGACGCTGATGGAGATGGAGACAACGATTTATACATGGTTAGCGGGGGAAGTGAAGTCCCTGCAGGATCGGAACAGCTGCAGGATCGTCTTTACGTCAATGACGGCAGGGGCAATTTCAAACGCTCTGTCTCTGCACTACCACAAATGCTGACCAGTGGATCGCGAGTCAAAGCTTTCGATTACGACAAAGATGGTGACCTGGATCTATTTGTCGGTGGGCGTTTGACCCCGAAGGATTACCCTTTGCCTACTGATAGTTATATCCTGGAAAATGTCAGTGAAGCAGGAAAACCCGCCTTTAAAAATGTAACCGATGAAATCGCCCCCGCCCTTTCCCAGATAGGAATGGTCACCGATGCTTCCTGGACTGACTACGACCAGGATGGTTGGGTAGATCTTATCGTAGTGGGTGAATGGATGCCCATCACCGTACTGAGAAACAACCGCGGCAGCTTTGAAGACATCACCAAAAAGCTCAATCTCGACGCCTCCAACGGCTGGTGGTTCTCAGTTGCTGAAGGTGATTTTGACAACGACGGAGACCCTGATTTTGTTCTGGGCAACCTGGGCTTGAATTATAAATACCAGGCCAGCGAAGAAGAAACCTTTGATATCTATCTGAACGACTTCGACAAGAATCAAAAGAACGACATCGTACTGAGCTATTACGACGAAGGCGAGAAATTTCCGGTACGAGGAAGACAATGCTCCTCAGAACAGATTCCGGCCATTAAGAAAAAGTTCAAAGACTACGACGCTTTTGCCGTGGCAACTCTTGAAGACGTGTATACCAAAAAAGACCTGGAGCGTTCTCTTCATTACCAGGTGCGTTCCTTCGCCAGCATCTATCTCGAAAACCGCGATGGCGAGTTTATTTGGCATAAATTGCCCAACCTGGCGCAGTTGTCCAGCATAAACCAGATAATTCCTCGTGACGTTGACCTGGACGGAAATCTCGACCTGATCCTGGCTGGCAACCTCTACGGTTCGGAAGTCGAAACTCCGCGAAATGATGCGGGCATCGGTTTGTACCTCAGGGGCGATGGCAAGGGGGGCTTCTCACCTGTTCCGGCGCGGGATAGTGGCCTGTATATACGCGGGGACACGAAAGACCTCTCAGTGATCCGCATCAAGGATGCAGATTACCTGATCGCAGCTAAGAATGACGAGTATCTGCAATTCATCCGCCTGGGTAAAGGATCTTAGGTTTGAAAATCTTTAACGATGTTTAAGAAATTGTTCTCTGAGTTCAGGATTCCGGTGAGATTTCACATTCTCTTTTGGATCATTTATTTCGTGTTTAATTTCTTCCGCTTTGCGAGCATTAACCAAGACTACTGGTACTCGTTGAAATCAAACCTGGTTGAATTCCCGTTGAACATCATCATCACCTATTTCACCATTTATTTTTTGATCCCGAGATTCATTCTCAGAAAAAAGTACCTGCAGTTCTTTTTCTATTTCACCGTGAGCCTCGTTGTCTTCTACGTGATTCGAAGCGGATTGAACTACCTTCTTGTGTCAAAAGACCTGTGGCCCGAGGCCCAGGGCTACCAGGAGCCCTTTACCCTGATTCACATTGTGGAGGTGATGGTCGGAACCATTTACGTTGTAGCGCTTGTATCAGCCATCAAACTCGCCTACGACTGGATAAGCGAAAAACGGAAGAATGACGAATTGCAGCGCATTCAGCTTCAGACAGAGTTGGATTTCCTTAAATCACAGATTCAGCCCCATTTCTTCTTCAATACCCTGAACAATCTCTACGCCCTGGTAATCAAACAATCTCCGAATGCGCCTGATGTCGTTATGAAACTCTCAGAGATCATGCAATACGTTCTTTATGAAGTAAAGGAGTCCCGAATCGATCTGCTCAAAGCGATCAACTACGTGCACAGCTATCTCGAGCTGGAAAAACTTCGTTACGGAGAACGCGTAAAATCGGAGATCAGCATTGAGGGAGACATCGACGAGGTGGAAATCCCTCCCTTGATTTTCCTGCCTTTCGTAGAGAACTGTTTCAAGCACGGAGTAAGAAAAGAAGGGGATATAAAAGTGAATATCAACTTTGCCGTTCGAGACAAATTTCTGTACTTTAGCGTAGAAAATTCCCTGGACGAACATCAAGACTCAGCCCCCAGGCACGGTATTGGCATCGAGAACGTAAAACGCCGGCTGGATCTTTTGTACGGAAAGAAATACAATCTGGATACGAGCGCTACGGATGAAATGTTCAAGGTGTTTTTGAAATTGCCCCTATGAAAATCAAATGCATCATAATAGACGATGAACCCTTAGCTGCTGAGGTCATTGAAAACTACCTCAAGGAGTTTTCCAATGTTGAGCATGTTGGAAGCTTCACCAATCCGCTGGAGGCTTTGGAACTGATCGAATCTGGAGAAATTGAAGCTGTTTTCATTGATATTAACATGCCCAAAATGAATGGCCTGGAGTTCATCCGGAGCATTGAATCCAAACCGTCCTTCGTCATAACGACCGCTTACCGTGAATATGCAGTGGAGAGCTATGACCTGGACGTTCTCGATTACCTGGTCAAGCCCATTCCTTTCAATCGATTTCTCAAATCGATCAACAAACTGTCCCTGAAGTCCAATGCCGACAGATCCCCGGAAAACACGCTGGAGAGCTCGGAAAAATCATTCATCTTCTTAAAAGTCGATAAAAAGCTGGTACGAATCAAGTACGATGACATTCATTTCATTGAAAGCCTCAAGGACTACATCAAAGTCTTTACCAGTGAAGGTGATTTTCTAGCGCATAAATCGTTGACCAGTATCACGGAGGAGCTTCCGAAAAGCAAATTCCTAAGAATTCACAGGTCTTTTACGGTCTCCCTGGATAAAATTGAGGCCCTGGAAGGGAATTCTGTCCTCCTCAAGGGAAAGCGCATCCCTATTGGCCGCAAATACGTCAATCACGCCAAGGATGTGATCCTGAACGCCTAAAACTCTGAAGCGCCCTGGCCTGTTATCAGGCGCCAATATTCCTTACGCTTCCACCGGAATTGTCTTCTTTCTGAACAACCTTGGGATTGCCCTTAAACTTGATATCGGCACCACTGGTTGCCCGTGCCTCTATCGTTTCAACAGCCGTCAACTTGATGTCAGAACCACTGCTCGCGTCAGCGTTGCAGTTTTTAGCCTCTAGCTCATATGCCTTTACGTTACTGCCACTGGAAGAGGAGACGGTGAAGTTCTCTGCCTTGCCCATGAGTTCGATATCGGCTCCACTTGAGATGTCACAGGAGAGATCCTCGACTTTGAGCTCCATTTCAGCAGAAGCTCCACTTGAAACGCTCAATCGAAGCTCGTCACTTTCAAACGTGTTTCGCGTCATAACCTCGGCTCCGCTGTTGACTGCGATTCCGTTGAGATGATCCACATTCAAATGAATTTTCTTGGAGCTTGCACTCCAAATATTCCTTGAACAGGTGATCTTGAGTACGCCATCTCTGACGTTGGTTTCAATCAATTCGTGCAGATTCTCGTCGGCTTCCACTTCGAGAGATACGTTTTTGCTTTTGGTCAAATACAGATCAAGACCGCGGCTTACTTCAATTCGGGAGAAATCGTTCGATATCTTCCTTTTTTTAGTGATCACATTGCCATCGCCTTTTACGCCGTCCATGAAGCATGAAGTGGTTGAGATTAGGAGAAAGACAAGTGCTGATAGTTTAAATAAGGTTTTCATTGTTGTGGTGTTTTCATGGTTTTTTGTCGTAATTCGGTCGCCGTGAATATCATTGATGCCGGCTGTCAAACATCTATTAGACACTGTGCACGCGTAAAATGTTACAAATCAAATCGAGTCTTTTGAGCTTCTGACCAAAACCCCGTTCTCATCAATCCTCACTTCGGCCTTCTCATTGTCTTCGTCTTTTATTTGAATATGTACTCCCTCCTCGTCTATTTTCATATTGAAAGATTCGGGATCAGAATCGGGCTCCGAGGTATTGATCTCGAACTCCTCGCAATCCATGCAATCAAGACCATCACGCGTCATTTTAAAGTGATGCCCGGCCATGTCGTTGTCATAAACATCCTGAATATTGTCGACCTCATAGAGGAAGGTCCTGGAGGATTCTTCCAGAAAAATAACCTGGTTTTCGGGCAGATAGAGGTCTACATAAACCCGCTGTTCTCCAAATCGATTTCCTATATCAGATAGAAAATACCCCGGAACCTGCAGCTCATCACCGGTCAGAATCACTTCGTGTTCTATAAGTCGCGCGTTGTCACGAGCGTCTTGGCGGCTCTGACCTTTACTGCGTTTGCGCGTCTTGACATAGGCCAGGGTGTCATTCGCGGGGTAGATATTCATCCTGATATTGCTAGAATAGATTTTCTCGACGTCGTTTTCATCTATGATGATGTCTCGATCCCAGCTGTGACTTTCTTCCCACGTTTGACCAGTTCCATACCTGTCAACAAGATCATTGTCACTTTCAACACTCAGGCGAAGGGTGTCGAGGGTGCTGTAAGGGACTTCGGTTCTCACCGTTACGGAGCCGTCATAGGCGGTCATCATGTACTGCCTGGTTCCAAAGAAGATGGCTGTAAGCAGGGCCATGAGCCAAATGCCGAGCAAGGTGAGTTTTGCTGTTTTTCCAACCATTTTCGTGTTGTTTGACAAGATCCTCAATCCGAGGGCAAACAAGAAAAAGAAAGGAATTCCAACCAGCAAAAAAGTCAGGATGGAAATCACCCAAACCGGAAGACCGGATGAATTGTAGAAAAAGGAATCGTAGCTGAACCAATCGTGATGGAGGAAATCCATGGAACCAATTGCGAAAAGACTTATCAAAAGGCCCAGGATGGTCACCACCGCAATGATGACCAATAGTACTCCTATGAATTTGCCAATGATCATAAAGACGGTCACAAAGATCTTACCAAGGGTTTCTATAAAATCTTGCGATCCCGATTTCGCCTTGTCTCCATAACTTTTATAATCCGCATTTTTGACTTTCTCAGAAACGTCCTCGATCCCGTCTTTTACACGGGACGAAGCCTGTGAGATCTCGTCACGAATTTTTTTTTCAATGTTGCTGATGTTCACCGGCTCACCTTCCATTTCCAGCTTTTCGGCGGTAGTGGTGGCCTCCGGAAGAAGGATCCAGAGCAGCGGATAAACAATAAATCCAAAGCCGAAGCCAAATGCGGCAACCAGCCAACCCAGTCGGATCCAAATCACATCCACGTTGAGGTAGTGCGCAATCCCTGAGGATACCCCCCCGAGAAATTTGTCACTCCCGTCTCGATACAGTTTTTTGGTTTTTCTTTTACCATAACCGGTGTAGCTCTCGTCGCTGAAGATCTCATCATCGACCATGTAGTCCTCAGGTCGTCCCATGACCTCGATCACCTCCTCGATATCCGATTCGTTGACCACCTGGCGAACGTCCTTGATTTTATCAGACAACAATTCACCTATCCGCGTCTCAATATCGGTAATGATCTCATCCCTGCCCTGAGGGTCATCACTCAATGACCTTCGAATCGCGTCCAGATATCCTTTCAGCTTTTGATAAGCGATTTCATCGATGTGAAAAAATACGCCACCCAGGTTTATATTGATTGTCTTGTTCATTTTTTTGTTGATTTTGATTCGTTATTCTTTGTGACTATCTGAACGGCTGCTACGAGCTCGTTCCAGGTTGTGTTCAATCCCGACAGGAAAATTCTTCCCGTTTCGGTCAGACCGTAATATTTGCGAGGTGGACCCGACGTGGATTCTTCCCATCTGTAGCTGAGAAGACCCGCATTCTTCAGCCGGGTCAATAAGGGATATACCGTTCCTTCAACCACAAGCAGCTTCGCGTCTTTTAATTGAGAAAGAATTTCTGAAGTATATGCATCTCCCTTCGAAAGAATGGAGAGGATGCAAAACTCCAGAACCCCTTTTCGCATCTGCGCTTTTGTGTTTTCTATCTTCATGTTTTTCTTTTTATTCTTTAATACTCTTCTCTAGACTCCTATGTTTAAAACAGTATGGAGGGTAACGTATTGACGATGTAAATGACGATGGATACTATTAGATCGATCATGACTTTAATTTTATTTGATGAATTTGATTGTTAGGGGATAATGATACACCTCGCCCCTATTGGCCGAAACCGCTGCGAGAATGATCAAAACAAACTTTACGACAACCAGGAGTCCGATAAGCGAGCCTGCCGTGATTATACCAAACAGGTCGAGATGATGGAACTCCGACAAAACGGTGCGTAGGATAAAGGGAACGATAGACAGACCCAGGAGAAAAGTATACAACAAATAGCTCAGGTTGAAATTGATGGCCTGCTTGCCGTTCTCATTGACGAATTCACTTTTTTCCTTATTGATTTCCCAAATCACCAACGGTCCTACGATGGCACCAAAAGGAATCACATACCCGAAAAAAGCGGAAAGGTGAATTAAAAAAGCCGTGTTGTTATCGTTTTTTGTTGACATAATTAAATGTATATAATACTTTCTTATGCAAATATATATACAAAAGATAATACTATGCAATACACAGTACTATATTTTAACATTTTTTTAACATTCTTGGTCGCGCTTCGAATCAGGTAAATTGTCGTAATTTTAGTGCTCCAACTCCTGATTATGACAAAATTCAGCGTCTCCAACATGAATCGGTTTCTCGCCCTGAAACTGCCTTCTGCCTATTTTTCGGGTATACGGGTATCAGGGATGTCCGAGAACGAGGCCATGGCCACCGTTCGTCACAAGTGGATCAACCAAAACCCTTTTAAATCCTTGTATTGGGCGACGCAGGGCATGGCGGCAGAATTGGTAACGGGCCTGCTTGTGATGAAGAAAATAAGGGAATCGAAACTGAAGATCTCCATGCTGGTGGTTCATCAGGAAGGAGATTTTTTCAAAAAAGCCACGGGTCAGATCACCTTCAATTGCGATCAGGGCAGCCGGATTGACGAAGCCATTGAGCGAAGCATTAAAACGGGCGAAGGACAGACCTTCCTGCTCAAGGCAGAAGGGTTCAATGAAGAGTACGAAAAGGTTTCTTCCTTCGTTTTCACGTGGAGCATCAAGGTAAAATCTTAAAACTATCAATTATGACAGCACATGAAATAGACTACGAGATTCACGGGGAAGAAATGCAATTTGTCGAAATCGAGCTTGACCCGCAAGAGGGGGTCGTCGCGGAGTCAGGCAGTTTTATGATGATGGATGACAACATTGCCATGGATACGATCTTCGGAGACGGTTCAGGGCAATCCAAAGACATCCTGGGAAGTCTTTTCTCAGCAGGGAAGAGACTTTTAACTGGCGAAAGCCTATTTATGACCGTATTTACCAACGCTTCCGGTCAAAAGCGAAAAATCTCCTTTGCCTCCCCCTACCCCGGAAAGATCCTTCCGGTTCACCTTACAGATTTTAACGGGGAGTTCATCTGTCAGAAAGACGCTTTTCTATGCGCGGCCAAGGGGGTGTCCATAAGCATTGAATTCTCCAAGAAAATTGGCCGCGGTCTCTTTGGGGGCGAAGGCTTTATCATGCAAAAAGTCCAGGGAGACGGACTCGCCTTCCTCCACGCCAGTGGCACTGTTGTAAAAAGGGAACTGAAAGTCGGCGAGATGTTGCGTGTCGATACGGGTTGCCTGGTCGGGTTCAGTCGCACAGTTGACTATGACATCGAATTCGTCGGTGGTATTCGAAATACGATCTTCGGAGGTGAAGGCATGTTCTTTGCTACCCTCAGAGGGCCCGGCACTGTCGCTATTCAATCCCTTCCTTTCAGCCGTTTGGCGAACAGAGTCCTTGCCTACGCTCCAAAATCAGGAGGCAAAAGCCGAGGTGAAGGCAGTATTCTCGGTGGTATCGGAGATCTTCTTGACGGTGACAACCGATTTTGATATTCGAAAGTCAGAATTAGTCCGGTTGGCTCGCTGTCGGCTGATTCTCTTTGATGCTAGTGATGAAGCGGTCGAGCTGCTTTCCGTATTTGGAATCTTTAACCTGTTCTGAAAGAGAACTGTTGATCGTGTCGAGAAGGGCCACATTGGCATCCGTGAGCTCGGTTAGTGCGATGTAGGGAGAAACTTCAAAGGATCCGTTGTTGACCGCAAAGTTTGTAGTGTACAAGTACTTCCTGCGTGTCCAGTTCTTCATTTTCTTCTCTACTGCGGCAATGGAGTCCACGCTGCCCTTTTTCCTGGCCTCAAATTCCTCTTTGATCAGATCCAGGTTCTGATCGTTGAACTTGGTGACCATCTCGTAATATTTATCCAGACGCGCCTGATTCTCCGATCCGCTGATCTTCGCTTTTAACGCGAACTTCTCCAGATCTGAACTGATGCTGACCGTATCTTTTTCTCCGAAAAAGGGAATTTTCTTGTTTCCGCTTCCAAGAGCCAGGTAATACATCTCAGGACTTTCAATTTCATCCTCAAGGACAAAGGTGTCCGTTCCGTCGACAAAAACAGAATCCACAGAAACAATCAGGGAATCATTTTGCTTTTGAAGATAGAGGGTGCCTTTTTTCAAGCCTTTGATCGTTCCTTTTACATACATCGTGTTGTCTGCGTCACGGCTACACGCCATCGCCAGAACAACAACCAACATCCAAAGCGCAATCTTCTTCATCCTTTAAGTTTTATGGCGGCAAATATATTAGAAAATCTCGATTAAACTAGTTCCTTTTCTCTTTTAAAAAGTGCCATTAAGGCGCCGCAAGCTGCATTAGGATCGTGCAGGCAATGGCTCCTACTGTACCCACCGCATAACCGAAAACAGCCAGCAGGACCCCTACTGTTGCGAGCGAGGGATGGAAGGCCGCTGCCACCACCGGGGCCGATGCTGCTCCACCCACATTGGCCTGGCTGCCCACTGCCAAAAAGAAGTAGGGAGCTCTGATCAGTTTGGCCACCAAAATGAGCAATCCTGCGTGGATGGTCATCCAAACCAATCCGACTGCCACCAGTCCTATATTATTCAGTATGAGGGTCAGGTCCATTTTCATTCCAATGCTGGCTACCAGGATATAGATAAATACGCTTCCTATTCGGCTCGCTCCAGCCCCCTCGTAGTTTCGGGCTTTGGTAAACGACAGGAATATAGCCGCCAGGGTAGAAAGACTGATCATCCAGAAGAAGGAGGAGCCCAAAAAGGTAAATATGTTTCTCGTAGTCTGATTCTCCAGGCCATTGACCCAACCTGAGAAGAAATCTCCGAGGTAACCCGCAGCAAAATGCGCCAGGCTGACCGTTCCGAAGGAAAGGCCCACCATGATCATCAGGTCCGTAAGGGTCGGATTCCTTTCTACTTTCTTGCTGAAGGAGGTTACTTTCTCTTTCAGCTCCTCTATCGCGTGGTTGTCTGCCTTCAACCATTTGTCGATTCGTTCCGAACGTCCGATTCCGATCAGGATGATCGCCATCCAAATATTCGCCACCACGATATCGACGAAAACCATGCCGCCGTATAGCTTTTGATTGTATCCGTAGATCTCAAGCATGGCCGTTTGATTGGCTCCGCCACCGATCCAGCTTCCCGCAAGGGTAGCCAAACCACGCCATACCGCATCAGGACCAGCTCCACCTACAACCTCGGGTGAGATGGCCGAGACGATCAGGATCGCAATGGGTCCCCCGATGATTATCCCCACGGTTCCGGTAAAAAACATGGCAAGCGCCTTCCAACCCAGATTGAAAACCGCTTTGAGATCGATACTCAGGGTCATGAGCACCAGCGCGGCAGGCAGCAAATAGCGGCTGGACATGAAATACAGATTAGATGCATGCTCGGTGACCTCTCCCTCATCTGAGACCGTTTCCCATTCCGGGGCAATCAAACCCAATGTGGTCAGTACAGCGGGAAGCATATAAGCCATAAAAAGTGCAGGGACGATGCTGTAAAACTTCTTCCAGAAACCTTTTTTTAAAGAAGAAGTGTAAAAGATAAATCCAAGGGTGATCATCAGGAGTCCGAAGACTATGGTATCACTGGTAAAAAAGGGTGCGTTGTTCATAGGGGGATGAAATTAGTAAATTCTCCTTTGATTGCACAAGCGATTCAGGCGCTTTTCGAAAAAAAGATACTTAGAATCAAATGTTGATCCAATACGTGAATTTCAGGATGACTGCCCGTGTACTGGGTCCGAAAGGCACCGTTTTGTAGTTGTCGTTATAAACCAGAAAGAGGTCTGAAAGGGGACGGAATCTCCATTGCAACCTCGAATTGATGCTGAAGTCCTCGTCCTGGCTGTTGTACTGGATAAACGTCGACCAGAAGACATTCTTGGAAAATGTAAACTCCATTCTGGGGCCGACGAACCAAATCGTTTCGGTGGGGTAAGGATCAGGAAGGTCTATGTAGTTTACACTGGATCTGAACGAAGCGGTAAAATAAGGCTGCAGACGGAGGCGAAAATCACTGGTGAATGAATACCTGTACCCATTGAAGAACTGCCCCAGGTCGGTCCTTGCCGTAAATGAAAAGGCCTTTCTCCTGTCGGATTCGAACGTAAAATCGAGCTTGGTGTAGCTATAATCCGTAAAGGCGGGCAAAGGTTCCCCTGCATCAGATCCCGTTGGATCAAAATCCTCAAGAAGGTAGGTATAGCGACTATTCAGGGCCAGTTCAATCTGGTTCTGATTCTTGAACCGAATCTGGTATTCAACATCTACAAAAGCATCCGTATGCCGAAAGTCGAGCTCAGGAGCCCAGGTAGAATTTCCGCGTACCTCTATGGTGTGTGTGTTGATTTTGGAATCTTTGGGATAAAAAATTCTTGTCGCAACCGGGTCGACCTGGATAATGTCATTCCGCCTGACAAAGCCCAGGTCTGCCTGGAAATCTTCTCCGACATAGCGACCTCCGAGATTGAATTTCCAATATCTTGAATTGTATTCCAAAAAAGCACCTGAAGACAAATCCTGATCCCCCGATTCAGGAGTGAATGACTTGTGCATATAGAACTTACCCACCCACTTGTTGTCTTCAGAGAGCAAATTGTAATCCAGTCCGATCACCCTGTTGAACTCCTCGGCTTCTTCTATGAAACTAGTCGACTTGGTCACCTGCCGATTGACAAAGATGAATCCAATATTGGAGCGACTGAAGACCTTTTGCTGGAGTGCAATGACCGTATTGTTGTTCGTGGGAATCTCATTTTCGGCATCTTCAGCTGTCTGGATATTCAGAACCCCCAGCCTGAGATTCGTGTTGAGCTTCCCACTTAGACGCATACCCGCAATGATCTGGTTGGCAATGTTATCTCCTTCAAGATCTTCCGCAATGCCAATTCGACAGAGAAAAAGGGGTTTGCTGCCCGGCTGTTCCCGAAATCTGCAAAGAGATCACCATTGTCTATAAAGAATTGCCTTCGTTCTGGAAGCAAAACCTCAAAACGCGTAAGATTTACAACGAGCTCATCCGCTTCGACCTGAGAAAAGTCAGGATTGACCGTTAAATCAAGATTCATGCTGTTTCCGATCGGAATCTTGGCATCCCCTCCGAACGAAGCATCGGTATCAGTAGAATTGGCATCAAAGTCTTTGGTGATATTTCCCGCCACATATGGAATTATGGCTATAAGGCGTCTTTGACTTGCCCAAAGGCTTTTCGAAGATCATGTCTCCCATAAATGCCAGGTTGAAGATCACCTGGTTCTGTGGGATATTCATCCAGGTGCTCCATTCGTTCGACTGGGTGTCAAAACGATAGGCATTGAATCGCCATTTTGTCTCTCCTTCTCTGAATTTGAATGAAAACATGGGAATTCTCATCTCAGAGATGTAATAGTCCTCTCCCATGCTCGAGGCGTTCTGCCATTTCACATCCCAAGAGGTATTGAAGCCTCCCGTGCCCGATGAGCCTCCTCCTGCAATCAGGGCCTCCCTCTGCACTCCTTCAGGGTTTGTGCCAAAGAAAAATGCATTGTTGCCGTCATTGAAGGTGTCAAACATCAGGCTGATATTGTCGTTTCCACGCGCTCTGAAATCACGTCGCAAAGAAGGCACAACATAGTTCTGGCCCGGAGCATATACAATTATTCCAACGTAGAGAAACTTCTCATCATACAACATTCGAATCTCCGTCTGATAGGTTGCTTGCAGTGAGTCGGTAGGAAAGTGTTGCCAGAAATCTGTGGCAGGTGCAGCCTCTGACCAGGCAGCTTCATCCAGCTTGCCATCAAGCTCGATTCCATTGTCGACCCATTTTACGTGCACCTCCTTGGTCTGTGCCATGGCGACCCAAACCCATCCAAAAATCAGAATAAAAAGAAAGATTCTTCCTTTCATAAGTGCTGTTCAAACTTCGTCGTAAATACAATCTGATTGAAATACAGATAAACGGAAAACCCCAGATTCCATCAAAGTACAAAAATCGTGAACTGAACAGGTTTCAATGAAAAAAGTCTGCATTCCCCCGAAACTATGGGGTGAACGACAAGGCTGTTGTTCTCACCAGCAAGTATGAACCGCCTATTTCAATTTTTGCTCAAAGAATTCAATGGTCCTGCCCCATGCGAGCTCCGCTGCATCTTTGTCATATCGTGGAGTCGTATCGTTGTGAAATCCATGATTAACGCCAGGATACATAAAGGCCTGGTACTCCTTGTTGTTTTCTTCAGCGCCTCCTCGTAGGCGGGCCAACCTTCGTTGACGCGTTTGTCCAGTTCCGCGAAATGAAGCATCAAGGGAGCCTGAATCTGGGGCACCTGATCTGCGTCGGGTTGTCCTCCGTAGAAGGGGACAGAGGCTTTCAGATCGGGCACCTCGACCGCCATCATGTTCGATATCCAGCCACCAAAGCAAAAACCAACTACCCCGACCTTTCCGGTGCAGTCGGGATGCTCCTTCAAATAGTCTGAATCCGGCGATGAAATCTTCCAGCATCTCATTGCGGTCCCTTTCACGCTGCATCTCTCTCCCTTTGTCGTCTGTTCCGGGATAGCCACCAAGAGGGCTAAGAGCATCCGGGGAGAGCGAAACAAACCCTGCGAGGGCTGCGCGCCGACCGACATCAGCTATGTGCGGGTTCAGTCCTCGATTTTCATGAACAACAAGAATCCCGGGCATCTTACCCGATTTTTCCTTGGGCATTGAAAGCTGTCCGCTTATCGTTCCTCCGCCTTTAGGTGATTCGTAATTCGTGGTTTGAGTTTTCAACCTGGGATCATCTTCGGCCACCTGGATCTTATCCTGGTAATTGGGCATGATAAAACTCAGTAATGAAGGAACCGTAACACTTCCTACGGCATATAAAGAGAGTTTGTCTAAAAAAGCCCGGCGGTTGATGCGGCTGTGTGCGTAATCGTCGTAGAGATCGAATACCTCTTGTTTGATGTCTTCTTTTCGAATGGGTTCCATGTTTATGTTGATTTAAAATTCAGTTTCAAATAAAAATAACGAGCAGAGCGAGCACCAGCCCTGCTGCCGCAAAATACAGTCCCTTTTTAAAGATAGTAGTTTTTGGCAGAAACATCCAAAACGCCGAGATTACAAAAAACAAAAGTGAGACTCCGAAAAAGATGTTGAGGACGAATAGGGGTCTGTCTGAGGTCGCCTTGTGCATATCGGTCATTTTCTTCAGCACGAATGGAAGTTCCTTCTTGGTGTAAGTCGCCAAGCCAGTTTCTCTATTGTAATTACCCCCGTTAAAATATACGACCTGACCTTCCTCTTTCTCAATTTTGAAATTTTTTATTCTCAATGAAGAACCGAGTTCTTCAACTTTCGTCCCCACTTCAAAAGTTCTCTCCTCGACGTAATCCTTTTTGAGAAAATCTGTATTCCTGAAGATCATGAGCACTCCGCTGACCGCATAGACAGCCATTATCCCCGCGAGGAAAAAACCGAGATAGCGGTGGTAGACCCTCATTGTATTTTGCAATTTAAACTTATTCATTTCTTTCAATTTTAGAATTTATTCGGTCCGCAAGATAGTACATCAGACAGATTCTTTCAATGGAAAGAAATGACGAATCCCGGAATCACCAAAAATCTTTCTTTGAACGACATTTCTGGTCGCGCCAACTACTTTTCTCCTAACTTTTTATCAGGCAGTTATTGCCGTTTGACGGAATGTATTCGTTAGTGGCAAAATATTTGATGCGACTGAAGCAAATAACTTTTAGATTTGAATTATGAAGACGCTGAAAAGTAATAATAGTGTTCTGTCTGAGTTTCTTTTTCAGGTCATCCTGCACGTTGTTGTTTTCTTATTCTATTCATTTGACCGCGAAGCACCTCATTTCGAATCGTACAAACTCGTCTTCTTTCTGAATTACTCGGTTGCCGTTTTTATCATAAATTACACACTGTTACCGCAATTTCTTTACAAGAAAAAATACGCACTGTTCGTCTTGCTTCTTTTCATCGTGGTCGTCCTGACTATTTTAATTGAGGAGTACGTATTGGAAAAAATCTATTTCCCCGATACACGTGGCCAAACTTTCCAGGGTTTCTTCTATGTGCTGCTAGATATCATGCCCGTAATCGCCATCCTCTCGGGATACAAATTCGCTTGGGACCTCATCAAGAAACAGCATGAAGTAGAAAAGCTCAGGGCCTCGGTGGAAAAGAGTGAGCTGAACTTCCTTAAGTCTCAGATCAATCCGCACTTTCTGTTCAACAACTTGAACAATTTATACGCTTATGCCCTTGAAAAATCGGATAAAACTCCACTGATCATACTTGAGCTTTCCTCCGTATTGCGTTATATGCTATACGATTGCAGGGAAGAGTTCGTATCACTCGACACAGAGATGCAGCAATTGCAGAATTTTGTCAAACTCAATGAGCTGCAAATCGAGCAGCGGGGCAAGGTCACTTTCATACCACCGGAAAGGTCAGCAAAAGGCTATAAGATAGCCCCATTGATCTTGATGAATTTTGTGGAGAATGCATTCAAGCACAGTATCGGAAGCCAGGTGGACAATATAGTCATTCGAATCAAGCTGGAAATTCAGGAAAACGATCTTCTCGTATTTGAATGTGAGAATACTTATCATCCGAACACGAACAACAGGAATTTACCTGAGGGCATCGGATTGAACAACGTAAGAAAGCGTCTGGAACTCATCTACCCCAACTCACACATTCTCAAAATAAACGAACAGGAGGGTTGGTTTAATGTATTCCTTTCCCTAAACTTGAAGTGAAATAAGATTGACCCATGACTACCCGAACCTGCATCATCGTCGAAGACCAGCCACCGGCTCAACGGATCCTGAAAACCTTTATTGAAGACATCAAGAGCCTTGAATTGGTCGGTATTTTCGGGGAACCTACAGCAGTGCTGGACTTTTTGAAATCCAACCAGGTGGATCTGATATTTCTGGATATTCACCTGCCTAAAATATCCGGCTTAGACCTGTTGAAAATAATACCCAACAGCCCACATGTAATTTTAACCACAGCTTTCTCTGATTATGCCCTGGAAAGCTATGAACTCAACGTTGTCGACTATCTTCTGAAACCGTTTTCTTTTCAGCGCTTTGTTCAGGCGGTGGCCAAGGTACCCTTTGAGAAAAACACGAGCGGTTCGAATGCAGAAGAAGCTGAAGAGGGATTAACGAATGAGGTGTTCATCAAAACGGGCTACGATTATACTAAAATCGTCATTTCAGAGATAGAATTCATCAAATCTGATGCCGACTATACTGAAATTGTGATCGAGGGTAAGAAAAAAATCTCCTCTGAGCCTCTTCGGCACTGGCAGGAGCTACTTGATCAAAAGAGTTTTGTCAGAATACACAAATCGTACATTGTAAATACCTCAAAAATTCAAAAGGTTTCGGGAAATCGGGTCCATCTTGAAAATGGAGAAATCCTTCCGATCGGCCGAGCCTATAAGGATGATTTCTCGACCCGATTTCTGAAATAGGCCTATGGGCTTTGTAAAATTCGATTGCACTGTATATCGGTTCATTTCAATTGTCTTCCATTACGACATTCTTTCCCGAAGAATTTGTTGCATCTCCATCTCGCGTTCCCGGGCAAGCTGTGCAAAACGAAATAGGCTCCGTGCCCTGTCCAGATTCTGATCGGGGTAGGTGACCTCGTAGTAAACATTACCCATAAGAAAATCGGTAAAAGCCCTTAATCCATGAAGAAAGGGCATATAAACCGGACCGAAGGAAAGTGAGCTTATCTCTTCTGAGCTAAAAACAGATCTGTTCAGAGCCAGGCCATCCACAAAAGCGGTGAACATGTCCAATGAGAAGTCGATTTTATCCAAATCCGTCTCTTCTTCAGGGGCCGGATTGGCCAGGGTGCGAACAGCATCACCGAAATCATAAAGAAATAGCCCGGGCATCAACGTGTCCAGATCAATCAAACAAAGTGCCTTCTTATCTTCCGAAAAGAGAATATTATTCAGCTTCGTATCATTGTGGCACACACGAACCGGAAGGTCCATCGTATCGAGAATACACAACTCCCGGGCTATTTCCTCGACAGTAGTTTGAAGGTCACGGGTTCTGTCCAGGTCTTTCACTTTCGCGGACTTCAGCGCCTCATGAAATTGCTCCATGCGCCAATCCAGGTTGTGGAATCTGTCTAAAGTGGTTTCAAGCTCTTTCGGACTCAGGGGTGAAAGCAGCCGGTGAAACAGCCCCAGTATACGACCGGCCTCATAGGCAACCTCTGTATCTGAAGTAAAGTGAAAAGTCCTACTGTCTGGAAGGTAAGACATCATGCGCCAAAGCTCATTTCTTGTAGTTCTGTGGAACAACTCTCCTTGCAGTGTGCGACGGTAGCGGACCTGAGCGTAATCCTTATCGCAGAGATAGGGAAGGCATCTTTCAAGATTGTGGAACAGTCCCCGGCTATTGGGGAATACATATTCGTTTATTCTCTGCAAAACAAACTTCCTCTGCTCGCCGAATTCTACAAAAAAAGTATCGTTTATCAATCCCTGTTTAGCTCGTTCAAACCTGCTGCCTTCAGCGGAAATGCCAAACTCAGGTAAGATGTCATTCAATCCTTCCATAAAGGTGCCGGGTAATCCGTGAATCGAGTGCGCTCTGCCAGATGATCCATCGCTCTCTGTTTGTCATTGGCATAGGTAACGCCAAACCAACCTGAACCGGCAGCGGTAAGTTTAACACGTGCCTGTTCGTTTTCTATCCAATGTTGTATCTGTTTCGGAATGTAAATCTCATCATCCTGTTTCGTCTCCGGTGAATTCACAAATTCAAGCAGGTCTTTCTCCAAAAGGGGAAATACCTCCGGTCCGAAAACCCATAAATTCATGGAGGTGACCTCCTCACCAGTGAATACAGTGGATGTCTCCCTGTCGATGATTTTCTCTTCTTCTTTAAGTATCTCTTTGACTTCCACGATATTCTTCAGATAAGAGTCCTTTGTCTTGCAGATCGCCCTTGTCACAGATCCTTCCGGGCTCAAGGTATCGGCTAGTCTGTAGGGAACCGAGGCGAATTGCCTTTCATCCTGATTGGAACGAATAAAATCCATGGCGAGACGCATTGATTCGCTTCCGTAATAATCATCGGCATTGGCAACAACAAACTCATTCTTAATGACACCCCTCGCTGCCCAGACCGCCTGAGCCGTGCCCCAGGGCTTTTGACGGCCACTCATGAAGTTCGAGCCTTCTGGAAGGTCTGTGAGATCCTGGGAAACAACGTCCAATGCAACATGGTTCGGAAGCCGGTTGCTCAAATACTCCCTGAGGGCATCAACGTGTTCCTTTTTAGTTACGATTACAACGTGGTTAAATCCGCTCTTGACGGCATCAAAAAGAGTGAATTCAAAAAGAAACTCCTGGTTAGGACCCAACTCGTCAAATTGTTTTAAGGTTCCGTATCGGCTGCCATTGCCGGCTGCCATGATCAGAATCGACTTCATAAAAGATGAATTAATTGATCTCTAAAAATACCAGTAATTCTCTAATTTTACGAATGGATGCCAACCTTTTCATGGATAAATTTCAAGTATATTTACGTGCAAATGAAAGGCATTCCACATATAAAGCTCGTCGGCGTCATTTTTTTGCTTCTCACTCCAGCAGTGTTCTACGGGCAATTGGATACCGAAATGGATTCCAATGGGTACTTCGTAAAAATGAACAACACCCTGAATCTTAGATTGGACCTTGACAACGATGTAAGATCCTTTGAGTTCAATACGACGAATGACACCTATTCCATCCTGCCGAATACGAACGGTCGCATTGCTTTTGCATACAATTACAGGTTCTTAACTTTCAAAATCGGTTTTTCTCCCGCTTTTCTAGCATCTGGAGACTCCGGGGAAAAAGGCAAGACCACGGTATTCAGGCTTACTCTGGATATGTTTATCAAGGATTTTTATCAAACCTTCGATTACGATCAAACCAAGGGCTATTATATCGATGGAAACCAGGGCAGCTTTCCGGGCTTGAACCCGAGCGAGGGTGAATTCATCATTTTGCCCGATATGCGTACGTTTTCTATAACGGGTATCACGCGGTATCGGTTCAATGAGAATTATTCATTTAAGGCCCTTGTCAATCAAACGGAGATTCAGACCAAAAGCGCCGGGAGCTTCGTGCCGGAGTTGCGATACGGCTTTTGGCAGATCAAACAACCGAGTGGACCCCAGGACATCGAAAGCTTTTACTTTCTCGTAAATGCAGGCTACCATTATACATTTGTAATCAGCAACAACTGGTATGCGAACCTCGGACTGTCAACCGGTTTGGGAATAGAATTCAACAAAATAGACACGCGAGCGGGTGAATTTGAATCTACAGAAAGGACCACTTCAGCTGTGTTTGATGTAAACACCCAGATCGGACTGGGGTATAATTCGAGAAGAATCTATGCTGGGACGGCCCTCATTGGAAGTGCGATTACAAGAAATGAGGAGTCCCTGATCAAATTTGACAATGTCAGGGGCTATTTCAAAATTTTCGTAGGATATCGTTTCGATCCCCCACGCGCCCTGGTCAAGGCCATGGACTGGGTGGAATCCAAGAACCCATTTGGCAAAAAGTAGTTAGAGATCTTTTTCTGGATTCATGCGCCTTGCCTCCTTAAGGGCTTTATAAAGAATGTATTCTATCTGCCCGTTAACAGAACGATATTCGTCTTTTGCCCAAAGCTCTACCGCCTTGAAGATCTCCGAATCCATGCGCAAGGCAAATGCTTTCTTGCTCATTGCTCTTCATCCTTTTTATCGCGCTCAATCAAAGCCTTGAGAATTCCCCGGTGTGTAAACATGTTTACGACACGCCATTCCATCTTCGCATAGCTGTTGATCAAATCTTCAAAGTTCTGCTGGGATTTAACGGCAGTACCCGTCTGTTTTATGATTTTGTATTCTTTCATGAATCCTGAGTCTTTAAAAACCTTCTTTATCAGAATCGAAATGCATCATTCCGAGTCGAATTTCTGTAGTTCAACACAAATATATGAATTTTTTGAAATCTATTTAGTATCAAAATGATATTATAAGAGTATATATTGACCAACTTTTTTCCAGAACCCCCTCCCTTCTATTTTGACACATTCAAAAAAATTACTTTTCAAATTATTGACCCCCTAATTTTATGGGGGTGGAATTTTATATATGTATAATTTTACAGTATAAACCCTATTTTTTTATGGGTATAAATCAATATAATATACATTTACCTTGATTAATTCTAACAGTATTGACGTATTACTAACTACTATTAATCATGAAAAATTACTCAAAAAAAAGTTTCCTCACCCTGGCAATGATGCTAATCGTCCTCTATTGCGTTATCACAAGATGCTGACAGCCTACGTGCATCCGGGGAAACAGAAGTTAAAAAGAAAAAATTTACCTGCGGCGGTAGCGCCGATGTCTATTACCGGACCAATATCGGGGCGCCAAACGGAGGTGAAAACGGTCAAACGCCAAATACCTCATTTGCCAACGGCAATGGATTCTCAATAGGTATGGCGAACTTATATTGTCCTATGAAGGAAAGAAAGTTGGTGCCGTGGCTGATTTCGTATTCGGCCCCGAGGTGTGGATGCCGTTTTCGGATCGCTGCAATGGGATATCGACGGTGATGGAACAGCCGACCTGGGTAATAGCTCTCAGATCGTCAACCAACTCTATGTATACTGGAACGTCTCCGACCGTGTAACCCTGACCTTTGGGTAATTTCAATACCTTTTTGGGCTATGAGGTGATTTCTCCAACCGGGAATTTCAACTACTCCACTTCCTATATGTTCTCTTATGGTCCGTTCTCACACACCGGACTTAAAATGGACTGGGCGATCACAGATGACTTTTCTCTGTTGCTGGCAGCCATGAACGACAATGATTTCACCAATTTCAACCCCGAAAACACCTATACGTTTGGAGCACAAGTAGCTTATAAGGACATCTACCTCAACTTCCTTTACGGATACCAGTTCCAGGTGGATCTTACAACAGGTTTTGACATTACCGATTCTTTCTATCTCGGTTTGAACGCCACCTATTTCAAAGATAATGATACCGATGCTTCATTTTATGGAGTGGCAATTTACCCACAACTTCAGATCTCCGATCCCTTTGCCCTGGGCTTCAGGGCCGAATATTTCGCTGAAGGAGATGGAGGTGTAGGCGCCATCGGCGGATATGATGTTGACGGCGACGCCAATGCATTCGAATTCACTTTGACAGGAAATTACGCCATTGGCGACCTGATGATCATACCGGAATTCCGAATAGATACAACAAGTGAGGACACGTTCTTAAACAACGACCTGGAGCCTACAGGTTCATTGGCGTCCTTCCTGGTAGCAGCTGTATACAAATTCTAAACAACGATACTTTATTATGAAAAAAATCGAAGCAATTATCAGAAAGTCAAAGTACTCTGATGTAAAGGAAGCCCTGCACAAAGTGGGTGTGAACTTCTTCTCCTACTGGGATGCAACCGGTCGGGGAAACGAAAAGGAGGGCCATGTCTATCGAGGCGTGACCTATAGTACAAGTGACATTCAGCGCAAGTATTTGTCGATCGTGGTGAACGATGACTATGAAGAGGCGACCATTAAGGCCATTTTCGAAGCCGGTGCCACAGGTGAGGTGGGAGACGGAAAGATCTTTGTGTCTGACATCACAGAATGCTATAGAATAAGAACCGGAGAAAAAGGAGGGGAAACCTTGAACTAACCACAACTAATCAAAACGAATACGACTATGGAATTACTTACTATAAACAATGTATGGATGATGATCTGTACAGCGCTGGTGTTCTTTATGCACATGGGCTTTGCATTTCTGGAGATCGGCCTGACGCGTCAGAAGAACACGATCAACATCCTATTTAAAAATATTTTTATCATCACCGTTGGCCTGCTGCTTTATTGCCTGGTTGGGTTCAATCTTATGTATCCCGGGATTCGCCGAAGGGTCCTCAGGTTTCTTCAGCTTTGCCGGGTTCGGAATAACCCCGCCTGAAAATGGAATGACCCCCGAGTACGCCGATGGCGGTTACACCTGGTGGACCGACTTCCTCTTTCAGGGAATGTTTGCTGCAACCGCTGCCACCATTGTTTCAGGAGCCGTTGCAGAACGGATCAAGATCGTTCCTTTTATGATCTTTGTAATCGTCTATGTAGGACTTATCTATCCGTTGGCCGGATCCTGGAAATGGGGAGGTGGATTCCTTGACATGAGAGAAACACCATTCTATGACTTTGCAGGATCCACTCTGGTACACTCTGTGGGCGGATGGGCTGCTTTGGTCGCCGTATGGCTGCTGGGTGCCCGAATCGGTAAATTCAAAGACGGTAAGCCTATGGCAATACCGGGACACAGCATTCCTCTTGCTACTGCCGGTGTACTCATCCTCTGGCTGGGCTGGTTTGGATTCAACGGGGGATCTGTGCTGTCTGCCGATCCGGAATTGACATCCCTCACCCTGGTCACGACCTGTTTGGCTGCCGCTGCGGGTGGAGTTGTTTCTTTTATGGTCTCGACAGCCATGTATAAAAATCTTGACCTCACCATGTTTCTCAATGGAATCCTTGGTGGACTTGTTGGAATCACAGCAGGCGCAGATCAAATGAGCCCAACGGATGCCATAGTCATAGGAGGTGTGGCAGGAGCTCTTATCGTATTTGCCGTTGCTCTCGTAGATAAAATCAGACTTGACGACCCCGTAGGCGCAATTGCGGTTCACCTGATTTGTGGGATTTGGGGCACCCTCGCCGTGGGCTGTTCGGTGCACTGGCAGGTGTGGATCAGTTCATCAGTCAGCTTGTCGGCATCTTCTCATATGCCGCCATCTGTATTTCATCTTCGTTTGTAATCCTTTTCGTCTCGAAAAAGACAGTCGGTATTCGTGTATCCGAAACGGAAGAGCTTGAAGGCCTGGACGGATATGAACACGGAATGGATGCTTATGCAGATTTCAGGATGAATGAACATTAATTCACAGCAAACAATTTACTATCTCAATATGGCATTACTCAAAATTATTAAATGACTGTAAGCATCGTTTAGATTAAATTTGTGTTAGCCGGGGGCTCATTAGCAATAATGAGCTCCTTTTTTTTATAACTTTACCGGGTTAATAAAATTATGAACAACTAAATGCCGGCTATTGTTTTCATTCTGTTTTATCCTTTGACATTTACCCTATCTTCTTTCGCCTCAGCGTTATTCGACCTCAATGGGGACAAACCGGACACAGGACCATTGGAGAGATTGCGAACCGACATCTGACCACAGGGCAGAAAAAAAATTGAGAAATTGCTCGACGGGCAAAGCCTTGCCTTTGTTTCGACTTTTGGGACGAGATCAAGTCAGACAAGCGCTATGACAAATACTACACCTGGCACTATGTCAATTTCCCGAACGGATGACGATATGAAGATTCGAAAAAGAAGAAAAAGGAGATATCATAACGGGCATGAATCATTGCATATACTGTGCTGAAAGACGAGAATGCAACCAGAAAGAACAGGTTTTCCACCTTAAATTACTGGTCCATCTCTTCGGTGACCTTCACCAGCCTCTTCATGTAGGACGAGCAGAAGATCGCGGTGGTAACGACATAAAGGTGACCTGGCATTACAAGAAATCAAACCTGCACAGGGTATGGGATACCCAGATGATTGAATCCTGGAACATGAGCTATACCGAATTGGGACAAAATATCGGGACACTTTCAAAGGGGCAAGTCCAGTCGATTGAAGAAGGAACCTTCTTGACTGGATGTATGATTCACGGCAACTGGTCAAAGGCGTCTATGAGTCGCGTAGAAGACGATAAGCTGGGATACCGATATTCCTATAACAACTTTGGCACGGTAATGGAGCAGTTGCAAAAAGCAGGCATCCGCCTGGCCAGCGTACTCAATGACATTTACGGTTGATGGTAATTTTACGCTTGCAACCTAAATGTATAATCATAATATGTTAGCCTGGATAATCCTTCACCTACTATAAGTTCAGCTCATTTGGACAGTGTGTGTTTAGCTTTAATCGGGTAACAGTAAAAAATTAGTTGACAATTCATAATAAAGAGTGAGCTTATTCGTTCTATAACAAGCATTCTTAACAATTGCAATAATGAAATTGAATATAATTTTAAAAGGTATCGTCCTTTTTTCATTTCCTTAGTTTTACCACCCTGGGCTCTAAGAGTTCCTATCGAGCCGCCTTCCAAGGAAGACTTTGTGGATCTCAAGGAAATGATGCCAAACCTGCGATCGGACATGCGGTATTACAGCTCCAATAATTTTGTTGGCGCTCCAATTGACGGATACAACGAACCCAAGGTACTGTTGACCAAGGAAGCTGCCGAAGCATTGAAAAAAGTTCAGGAGGAACTGGAAGCGTTTGGGATTCGGCCTGCTCATCTATGATGCCTACAGGCCACAAAGGGCAACCGATCATTTTGTGCGATGGGCACAGGACGAAGGCGACGATACGATGAAGGCTCAGTTCTATCCAAACATTGACAAGAAAGACCTTTTCTCCAAAGGCTATATTTCGATTAAATCCGGTCACAGCCGGGGAAGCACCGTTGACGTCACCATCGTTTCGTTGAAAACCAAGCAGATTCTCAATATGGGAAGCCCCTATGACCTGTTTGACGAAGTGTCAAGCGTCGACCATACCGCAACCATATCGAAGAATCAACACGCCTTGAGGCTTTTACTGAAGAGGCGAATGGAGAAGCACGGATGGCAGTCTTACCCTCAGGAATGGTGGCATTTCACCCTTAAGGATGAGCCGTTTCCGGATACCTATTTCGACTTCCCGATTGAATAGACCTATCCCATTATAAAGCATAAAAAAAACCTTCTTTCACATTTGAAAGAAGGTTTTTTCATTTTGAGAATAACTCGATCGCGAGAACTCATCAATTGTTCATCAGGTCATAGCTCCTTTTGATGAAGTCGGTCATTTCCTTGCCCTGCAACAGGTTTTGAGACAAACGGGCCAGGTCAAGAGCCTGATTGATATATTCACCTCTTTTGCTTTTTGCCTTGAGGATCTTCTGCATCAGGTCACTGTTGGTATTCACCACAAGATTATACATCTCCGGGAAATTGCTCATTCCCATCATGCCTCCTCCACCGGTCTGCTGCATTTCCTTCATCCGTCTCATGAACTCAGGCTGAGTGATGATAAAAGGGTTGCTCGCTGAATCCATCGCCTCCATCTGTACCGAATACTTCTCCTTGGGAACCACTCTTCAATATAACGCCTTGAGCTTTTCCTGTTCCTCGTCAGACAAGTTTAGAAATCGGATCTTCTTCCTTCTGAATCAGCTTATCCATTGAATCGGCATCGACACGGGCGAACTTGACCTTGTCGCTTTCGGTTTCCAGTTTCTGAATAAGATGAGATACGATCGGAGAGTCGAGAAAAGAACCTGATAGCCCTTTGACTCCAGCCTCTACAATAAAGCTGTGCTGTTCGTCTTTGTCATTTGCATACAAGACGATCAAATTGCCATCTTTGTCAGTCTGAGCACCTTTGAATTTCTCCTGCATTTCTTCAAAAGTGAAGTATTCGTCATTAACGGTCGGGTACAGGGCAAATTTCTCGGCCTTTTCAAAGAATTTCGGCTCAGAAAGCATTCCGTATTCGATCACGATCTTGATGTCGTTCCACTTCTTCTCGAATTCTTCTCTGTCCTTCTTGAATAAAGAGCTCAATTTATCCGCCAACTTTCTTGGTGATATAGCTCGATATTTTCTTGACTGCACCATCAGCCTGCAGATAACTCCTGGAAACATTCAAAGGAATGTCCGGTGAATCGATCACACCCCGCAGCATCTGAAGAAAATCAGGAACGATTCCCTCTACATTGTCGGTTACGAAAACCTGGTTCTGATAGAGTTGAATTCGATCCTTCTGAACATCCATATTGGTGGTCAGCTTCGGGAAATAAAGAATCCCCGTAAGGTTGAAGGGATAGTCCACATTCAAATGAATATGAAACAAGGGCTCCTCAAACTGCATCGGATATAACTCTCTGATAGAAGCCTTATAATCTTCATCCTTCAGATCTGAAGGCTGCTTGGTCCAGGCCGGATCTGTATTGTTGATGATCCTGTCGACCGTAATCATCTTCTGCGGCTCTGTGGTTTCCTTGCCGTCTTTGTCTTTTATTGTCTTCGGTTTGTGCTCAGGATCAGGCACCTCTTCAGTTCCGAATTTAATCGGGATCGGCATGAACTTGTTGTATTTCATAAGAAGCTCGTTGATCCTTTGCTCTTCGAGGAATTCCGTAGAATCGTCATCGATGTGCAAGATGATCTCAGTACCCCGATCGTTCTTGTCCGACTTTTTAAGTGTATACTCTGGTGAGCCATCACAAATCCAATGTGCAGCCTCGTCTTCCTCTCTGTAGGATTTGGTAAGAATCTCTACCTGACTCGCCACCATAAAAGACGAGTAGAATCCAAGACCAAAGTGACCGATGATTCCGGCGTCATTTTTCTCGTCCTTAAATTTCTCGAGAAATTCTTCTGCTCCCGAAAAGGCGATGTCATTGATGTATTTTTTGACCTCTTCTTTTGACATCCCAATCCCCTGGTCGATGATGTGAAGCTTTTTTCCTTCTTTGTCAATCTTCACCTCCAAGCGTGCCGAATCGACATCTCCCTTGTACTCTCCTATAGAAGCAAGGTGCTTCAACTTGAGCAGTCGCATCCGTCGCGTTCGAGATCAGCTCTCTCAGGAATATCTCATGATCCGAGTACAAAAATCTCTTGATCAGCGGAAAGATATTCTCAACATGAACATTAATTTTTCCTTTAGCCATATTTAATTTGTTTTTATTGTTTAATTCATTCACTCTCTTGTAATCAAAAGAAATACCAAACGCTAATCCATGACAAGATGACAGAACCCGCCGAATTGTTATCTTTGTGTTGGACGAGGTCAACAGAGAACTTTACAGAAGGCGCTCCGCGAGAAAAAGGACACACAAATAAACAATGGAATAAAATGATGTACAATTCTAAAATAACTGGCATGGGATTTTATGTCCCCGAAAATGTTGTCACCAATGACGAGCTGACTAAAATGATGGATACCAGCGACGAATGGATCCAGGAAAGGACAGGATCAAGGAGAGAAGATGGATCGAAGAAGGAAGCGATGAAACGTCTGCCACCATGGGCGCGAAAGCTGCCAAAATAGCCATTGAAAGATCAGGCTTTGAGTGAAGACATAGACTTTATCGTTTTCGCCACCTTGAGTCCTGACTATTATTTTCCAGGATGTGGGGTACAGATCCAGGAAATGCTCGAGATGAACACCATCGGTGCCCTTGATGTGAGAAATCAATGTCTGGATTTGTATACGCCATGTCAGTAGCCGATCAGTTCATCAAGACCGGAATGTATAAAAATATTCTTGTCATCGGCTCGGAATACCATTCGAATGGACTTGACAAAACGACACGAGGAAGAGGTGTCTCTGTGATTTTTGGTGATGGTGCAGGCGCTGCGTACTTTCCAGAACTGAGGATTCTACAAAGGGAATTCTCTCCTACTCATCTGCACAGTGAAGGGAAATTCGCTGACAAATTGATCGTGGCATCGCCCAGCATCAAGCACTGGGTGCCGGAAATCATGGCTGCCAAAGATGAGGACGTCTCCTATTTCCCATATATGGACGGGACTTTCGTTTTTAAAAATGCAGTGGTTAGGTTCAGCGAGGTAATCATGGAGGCACTTACTGCAAATAAGGTCCGACCTGAGGACATCGATCTCTTGATCCCACACCAGGCCAACTTGAGAATTTCACAATTCATTCAGCAGAAATTCAAACTGCGTGACGATCAGGTCTACAATAACATCATGAAGTATGGAAATACGACTGCAGCCTCAATCATTATTGCCTTGACAGAAGCCTGGGAAAACGGAAAAGTAAAAGAAGGCGACTTGTATTGTTCGCAGCCTTTGGTAGCGGTTTCACCTGGGGCAGCGTATCTATCCGTTGGTAGAGATGAGTACTTTTTTTGATACATAACTGTCATCCCAATCTTTGACATGTGGCTCGCCTAGTTTACCCTCGGTTTTAGCCACAATCATTGAAACCGTTGCGTCACCGGTTACGTTAACAACGGTACGCACATGTCGAGCGGTCGTCGACAGCAAAAATAAGTGCCAATCCGGCCTCGGGTATACCAGCCTGAGCCAGGACAATCACCAACATTACCATTCCCGCTCCCGGGACTGCTGCCGAACCGATACTGGCAAGAGTCGCCGTTACAACAATACCCCAATTGAACCCCTAAACTGAGATCCATTCCAAAGGCCTGAGCGATAAAAACAGCTGCAACCGCCTGGTACAAACTTGTGCCATCCATATTAATCGTAGCCCCTATCGGAAGCACAAAACTGGACACCTCCTCCTCAACACCCAGGTGCTCATGGACACGTTCCATGGTAACAGGAAGCGTAGCGGCGCTTGAACTCGTTGAAAATGCCAGGAGTTGGGCCGGAGAAATCCCCTTAAGAAACTCTACAGGTTTCATTCGGGTGAAGGCATAGACCAGGCCTATATAGAATCCGATCATCAGCGCAGTCCAAGAACGACCGTAAGGGCATACCACAAAAGGCAACGAAAAGATCCGCGCTGGGAGATTCGGCGATAATGCCGCGAGCAGGGCAAATACGCCATAGGGTGCTGCGAGCATGATAAGATCGATCATCTTCAAGATCACCTCGTTAAAGCTTGAGAAAAAGTCCTTGACCGGTCTTGCCTTCTCCTCGGGCAACAAAATGAAACCCACCCCGAAAAAGATCGCAAAGAAGATCACCTGCAGCATATTCTTGTTCTCACCGGATGCTCCAATTATATTGTCAGGCACGAGATCCACAAGGGCTTGTAAAGGGCCTTGTTTTTTTTGATTCTGTGCCTCATCTTTGTATTTCTCGGTACTTTGAGAATAGTTGGAAACCAAATCCGTTCTGGTCTGTTCAGTTATCGATTTACCCGGAACTATGACATTGACCAGAAACAGCCCTATGGAAACTGCGATAATCGTCGTGAGCAAATAGGTAATCACAGTCTTCCCTCCCATTTTGGACAGCTTGGAGATGTCTTTAAGATCCGAAACCCCGGTAATAAGTGATCCCAGGATCAACGGAACGGCAATCAGCTTCAATGCATTGATGAAAATGGTGCCAAACGGCTTGACCCAGTCCTGAACAGCCTCTTTTCCCCATGAAAAGTTGACCATGAGCAAACCGAAAAGCACTCCAAGGACCATTCCGATCAATATTTTCCAGTGTAGGGCCATTTTTTTCATTTCTCTTGGAATTTTAGAGGTTTCAGCTTCTTAAATTGAGGGGGAAGATACTAAAATATTTCTCTCCGCAGGAAGGCAGAAAGGGGTGAGCAATGTCGCCAGAAATCGCTTTTTTAGAAAAAATCTGTGAAATATTTTGAGAATGGTTACATTTGCGAAAATTTTGATCCATGGATAAATTGAAGGAACGATGGGGCATTGAGTCCAATTTTCAGGTTGTCATAATTTTTATCGTCTTTGCAATCAACGGGTCGCTTTCGATGTATCTCACCAACCCGATTACCGAACTGATCGGCATTTCCAGGGAGACGACCAACCCATTAGTCTATTGGCCGATACGCATATTTGTCGTTTTCATCGTCTATCAGATCACGCTGGTATTTGTCGGAGCGCTCTTCGGACAAAAGAAATTCTTCTGGAACATGGAGAAAAAGATGCTACAGCGCATGGGATTCAAAAGATTTCTCAAGTAAGCTTTCTCTTCTCGAAAAAATAAGAGTACAGCCAGGTCAGTGTGAAGGATGGAAAGAAGTCCAATCCCGGAATGGCTTCCTCCAAAAACGAGACAACCCCGGCAACCTTACCCGTTGTTCCCGGATACATTTTCACCATGAGATAGGCAGACAATGGAGCCCAAACCACATCGGCAATAGGGAAAAAAAAGGAAAGCATTCCTATACCATCAAAGAGTAGCCCGATCCAGAACCTTTTTTTCATACTGAGATTCTCCATAACTTAAGCTTTATCCCAACTGTTCTTTTCTCGAATTCTCTTGTAAAGCTTGATGCCGAGCATGAGCACGACAGATACACCAACAATCCCGACTACGCCAAATATCCAGCCGAGCGTGTTCTTCAAAACCACAAGGAAGACACAGGCAAAAAGTATTATGGTCGCGACTTCGTTCCAGATCCGCAGACCATAAGCAGAATATTTCAGATAGCCCTTTTCAATTTGCTTGTACATCACGTGACATGACCAGTGATAGGCGAAAAGAAGAAGAACGAATCCAAGCTTGATCAGCATCCAGGGTGCCTCCAGCCAAAAAGGCTGAAGCCATAGCAACCAGGCTGCAAAAATTGTCGCAAGAACAGCTGAGGGCCAGGTAATGATATACCAAAGTCTTTTCGACATCAGCGCATACTGCTGTTTCAATATGGATCGGGCCGGCTCATCTTTTTGATCGGCCTCCTTAAAATAAATGAAGAGTCGAATGATGTAGAAAAGGCCCGCAAACCAGGTTGTGACAAATATAATGTGAAGGGATTTGATATATAGGTATTCCATAAGACACAGATTAAGACTGAACAGCGGACTCCAGGTCTGCGACCTCCCACTCCCTGACCCAGTTGCTCATGACCTCGACCCAGGGGTCGTAGTCGTTGAGACAACCAATGTGCCTGAAATCCTCACCTCCGGCTTCGATGTATTCCTCTTTGCCTTCCATGGCTATTTCCTCCAGCGTCTCCAGACAATCCGAAACAAATGCCGGGGTGATCACAGCAAGCTTTCTGACCCCTTCTTCAGCCAGACGCTCAAGTTCAAAATCAGTATAAGGCCTCAACCAGGGGTCTTTGAGCAAGCGCGACTGAAAGGAATCGCTGTAGGTGCCTGGTTTTAGTTTCATTTTTTCGGCGATCGCCTTTGTAGTCTCAAAACACTGGTGACGGTAGCAGGTCTTATGCGCCTCAGACTTGACCTTGCAACAACTCCCATCTATTTTGCAATGGGACCTTGTAAAATCTGATTTGTAAATATGACTTTCGGGGATTCCATGATACGAGAAAAGAATATGATCGTATTCAAAACCTTTTAATTGTTCCTCGATATTTCGGCACATCACTTCGATATAGTCCGCTTTATCATAGAACGGCTCCACAATATCCATTTTGATCTCTGGAAAGAATTCTCGGATTACTTCCCTGGTCTTTTCTACGACTGTTTCAAAGGAAGACATGGCATAATGAGGATAAAGCGGCACGAGACAAAACTCATCCACACCCTTGCTCGATTAATTCCCTGAATCCTTTTTCCATGCTCATCGACCCATATCGCATCCCCAGTGCAATGGGAAGCTTCATTTCTTTCGTAATTTTTCGGTGAAACGCTCTGAGATCACGACCAGGGGAGATCCCTCCTTCCACCAGATTTTTTTATATGCGGCTGCGGATTTTTTAGGTCTCGTATTGAGAATTATCCCTTTGATCAGTAAAAAACGCTTCCAATAGGCGATATCAATCACCCTTTCATCCATTAAAAACTCATCCAAATATTTTCGGACATCCTTCACCTTGGTACTGTCCGGTGAACCTAGGTTGACAAGTAAAACTCCTTTTTTTGACAAAATAATCTGTTTTTGATTAGAATTTTCAAACCCTGCAAAGATACTATTTTTAGCTCTGAACTGAATTGACCCATTCTCTTTTTGATCTTATATTTATTAAACTTCTATCGATATTTTTTTTCTTTCTTCCGATATCTATTGGACATGAAAGTCTATATTTTTGTCACGACTAAAAAATCAAATCGCTTGCCAACGCCTATGATTACTGTTATTTAGAAAGATTCTAATTTACGGAACAGAAGTTTTGCAGGTGATATATGTCATAGTTTTTAATTTTCCTGAAGCGTAATTTTGACCATCTCTTCTTTGGAATATCGAATTTAAAAACTAAGGTGTAACGAATACCACAAGAATGACTAAGAACCCGGATTGCAAAAAGTTCTACCTCATCGGTCTCAATTACAAAAAGGCCGACGTAGAAACAAGAAGCAAGTTCAGTTTGAGCAAGGACCAGCAGATGGCCCTATTGTCTGAAGCGAAAGACAACGGCGTCAACAGCGTTGTTGTTCTATCTACCTGTAACCGCGTGGAGATCATGGGTTTCTCCAAACATCCGTTCCAGCTAATTTCACTTTTGTGCAAATATTCACAGGGCAACGTCGAGGAGTTTGCGGAGGTGTCTTATGTCTACAAAAACAGTGAGGCAGCGGAGCATATTATCCGAATCGCGACAGGATTAGACAGTCAGATACTCGGTGACTACGAGATCGTAGGTCAATTGAAGGAGGCTTTTAGTCAGGCCAAAAAGGCGGATACACTCAATGCCTATCTTGAACGTTTGTTCAATACAGCCCTGCACGCAAGCAAGGAAACAAAGAATAAGACCAGTATCAGCTCAGGAACGACCACGGTTTCCTACGCAGCTATCCAATACATTAAAGACAAGTATAAAGAATACGACGGAAAGAGAATCCTGGTATACGGTTTGGGCGACATCGGAGAAAGCACTGCGAAGAGCTGTTCGGAATACCTCAAGGGACATGAAGTAACCGTGATCAACCGAACGGATAGCAAGGCTTTTGAATTGACAAAAAGCGTTCAGGTCAAGGCCAGGAAGCACGAAGAGCTCCAGGAGGAAATTCAGAAGAATGACATTGTTATTGTCGCTACAGGAGCCTCGAGTCCGACGGTAAAGGCAGAGTACCTGAAAAGCGGTAAAAAACAACTTATCATAGATCTTTCCATTCCAAGAAACGTCGATCCCGAATTGTCAAATCAGGAAGACAAGGAGATCATCGATGTAGACGTTTTGTCTGAAAAAACAGAACAGACACTGGAAAAAAGAAGAAAGCAGATCCCTCTGGTCGAGGAGATCATTCAAAAGCACAAAATCGAATTCTACGAATGGCTCTCCTTTCGGAAGAGCACACCTGCGATCAACTCGCTCAAGAAATCCCTGGAGATGATCCAGAAAGATGCTATTACCGCCCACGCTAGAAAAGCTGAGGACGAGAATATTGAGCTTATTGAAGACGTAACTTCACAAATGATCAGTAAAATAGTTTCTAAATTTGCACTTCACCTGAAAGCAGATAATTCCAAGGCGAATCAGAGCATCCGAGTGATGAAAGAAGTATTCAACCTGGAAGAGACTACTGAAGAATAGCATGAAAACCGTTATCCGCATTGGAACCAGATCCAGTCAGCTGGCACTTTGGCAGGCTCATACTGTGTCTGACCAGCTCAATCACCTCGGTCATGAAACGGAGATTGTAAAAATTGATTCCATCGGGGATGAAGTTTTGAACAAACCTCTTTATGAGTTGGGTACGACGGGTGTATTTACCAGAAACCTGGATATTGCACTTCTCAATGGACGTATCGATATTGCCGTGCATTCCATGAAGGACGTTCCAACCCAACTTCCGAAAGGAATCGAGCAAGCCGCGGTTCTCAAGCGCGGGAATCATCAGGACATTCTGGTTTTAAAAAACAATGAGGAGTTTTTCTCAAATCCAACCGCAACCATCGCCACCGGCAGTCAGAGAAGAAAAGCTCAATGGCTCTTCAGGTTTCCAAACCACTCCATCACCGGCCTCCGGGGGAACGTCAACACCCGACTCAACAAACTGCGATCGAATGATTGGGATGGAGCCATATTTGCCCTGGCAGGTCTCAAAAGAATAGGCATCTTGCCGAAGGAGACTATCAAGCTCGACTGGATGCTCCCGGCACCCGCTCAAGGTGCGGTCATGATTGCTGCGCTTTCCGAAAACAAAGAGCTGATGAAGATTTGTGCTGAGATCAATGACCCGGAAACGGAAATCTGCACGGGTCTGGAAAGGGAATTCCTGAGAAGACTGGAAGGAGGCTGTTCGGCTCCGATTGGCGCCTTGGCCCGGATCAAGGATGAAGAGCTCACTTTTAAAGGAGCACTTTTCAGTTTGGACGGAAAGAAGAAGATCGAATTCAGCAAAACCGTAGCGACCTCGCATATCTCGGATTTGGCCGAATTCGCGGCCAACTACGTCCTGGATCGGGGAGGCAAAAAATTGCTCCGCCAGATCGGACAGGTTGAAAAAAAATACCGAATCTTCTCAACCAAACACATCTCAATCGCTCAAAGCAGCGGATTGAACAAGGAAGTAGGCATTGACATGAGTGATTTTATCACGGTCAGGCATCAGCGGATCAAAGCGACCGAACTAAAAAAAGAAATGCCACATGTTATTCTGACCAGTCAAAACGCAGTTGAATCTCTCATCGATAGCGCAGACGGAAGGGATCTTAATATCGGGAACATCTACTGTGTGGGAAGAAGAACGAAACGACTTATTGAAAAGCGTCTGGGTAAGGTAGCGCATACGGCAAACTCTGCCCGTAAACTGGCCGAATACCTCGTTGATAATTTTGATCAACCCCAGGAATTCACTTTTTTCTGTGGGGATCTGAGGCGGGATGAGCTTCCCCTGATACTTGAAAAACACAATCACACAGTCCATGAGGTCGTCAGCTATTTGACCTTAATGACACCCGATGAGCTTAAGAATCAGTACGATGGCTTATTGTTCTTCAGTCCTTCTGGGATAGAGAGCTACCTTCAAAGAAACAAACCCGGAACTGAAGTGGCATTCTGCATAGGTGCAACCACTGCAGGAGCTGCCGGCAAAGCATTCCAGACCGTTATCGAGGCCAAAAGTCCTTCGGTAGAAGCAGTAATCCAATCGGTGAATGACCATTTTGAATCAATAGAAGGATCATGAACAGAACACGAAGATTAAGAACCACTGACGGCATTCGCGGTTTGGTGCGGGAGAACCAATTGAAAATTGACGACCTGATTTATCCTATCTTCATCGAGGAGGGCAAGGAGATCAAAAAAGAGATCGAGTCGATGCCAGGCATCTTTCGGTTTTCACTCGACACGGTCCCCGACGAATTGGATGCCATTAAAGAACTGGGGATTCGAGCTATTATCCTGTTCGGAATACCTGATTCCAAAGACGAGATTGGATCTGAGACCTGGAATGACCAGGGCATTATTCAGAAATCGATCCGATTTATAAAAAAACACTATCCGGAACTTTACGTAATCACGGATGTATGCTTCTGCGAATACACCAGTCACGGCCATTGCGGAATCATCCACAACAATGACGTAGACAACGATGCAACTCTGAAAAACCTTTCCAAGCAGGCCATTTCACATGCCCGCGCCGGTGCAGATATGGTGGCTCCTTCTGGAATGATGGATGGAATGATTCGGACGCTGCGCGAGTCCCTGGATCAAGAAGGGTATTATCAGCTGCCGATCATGTCTTACGCCGTGAAATACTCTTCCTCCTACTACGGCCCTTTCAGGGATGCCGCTGATTCAGCTCCGAGTTTTGGAGACAGGCGCACGTACCAGATGGATCCCGCAAATCGCAGGGAAGCCTTCCGGGAAGCCGATTTTGACAAGGAAGAAGGAGCTGACATTCTCATGGTAAAACCTGCATTGTCTTATCTGGACATCATCCGGGATCTGCGAAACAATTACAATGTGCCGATTGCCTGCTATAATGTAAGCGGGGAATACGCCATGATTAAAGCGGCTGGAGAGAAAGGATGGATCGACGAGAAGAAGGTCATGATGGAGAGCCTTTTGTCCATGAAACGTGCCGGGGCAGACCTGATTATCACCTATTTTGCAAAAGACGTAGCCCGATTGCTTCGGGAGCAACACTAAATTCGAATCGAAATGAACCTGAAAAATTCATCAATCCTGTTTGAAAGAGGACAGAAAAACCTTGTAGGGGCTGTAAATTCACCTGTAAGAGCTTTCAAATCCGTAGGAGGCTCACCTGTTTTCATCGACCGGGCAGAAGGGAGTCAAATTGTAGATGTCGATGGCAACCGCTACCTGGATCTGGTCCTTTCGTACGGACCGATGATTCTTGGACATCAGTACCCAAAGGTACAGGAAGCTGTTTCAAGAGCCCTTCAAAAAGGATATACTTTTGGGGCCTCGACGGAGGGCGAGATCGAACTCGCTGAACTCGTTTGCGAAGCCTTTCCGGAAATGGACAAGGTACGCTTCGTCAATTCAGGAACGGAAGCGGTTCTGAGCGCCATTCGACTGGCGAGGGCTTTCACCGGAAAGAATCAGATCATCAAATTCTCGGGTTGCTACCACGGGCATTCCGACGCGCTACTCGTAGCCGCCGGATCCGGTCTGGCCACATTGAGTCTGCCAGGAAGCAAAGGCGTTCCGGAGGAAGCGGTAAAAAATACTCTGATTGCCCAGTTCAACGATATCGACAGCGTCAAAAAGCAAATCGATTCACACCATGACGTTGCTGCCGTCATCCTGGAGCCGGTTGCCGGCAATATGGGTGTGGTGGTTCCTGATCCTGACTTCCTGAAGGAGCTGAGACACATCACAGAAGACAAAGGGATTCTAATTATCGCCGATGAAGTGATGACCGGCTTTCGATCCAAATTCGGAGGGGCTCAGGAGCTGCTTGGACTCAAGGCAGACATCACTTGCCTGGGTAAGGTCATAGGTGGCGGTTTCCCTGTTGGAGCTTATGGCGCCAGGGAAGAGATCATGCAAATGGTGGCACCCCTGGGGGAGATGTACCAGGCGGGAACCCTTTCCGGAAATCCGATCGCAATGGCATGCGGTCTCTCGACCCTACTTGAATTGAAGACCTCCGACCCCTATGAGAAACTCAACAATACTGCCTTAAGGATCAAAGAGATATTGATTCATGCTGCAGATAAATACAAAATAGACCTTCAGGTCAACCATTTTGGATCCATGATCAACGCGTTTTTCACAGATCAGACGGTAAGCGACTTTTCTTCAGCACAATCTTGTGACACGGAAAAGTTCAAGACGTTTTTCTGGAGCATGATGGAAAACGGAGTCTTCCTGCCTCCCTCCCAATTCGAGGCGTGGTTCCTTTCCACGGCGATTGACGAGAGTGATTTAAACACATTTGAAAAGGCCGTTGAGGCATCCTTTAAAACCATTTCAGACAAATTCAATTTATGACAACGATAAAAAATGATCTTTTTCTAAGAGCTCTGCGGGGTGAAAGCGTTTCACGGCCACCGGTCTGGATGATGAGACAGGCGGGCAGGTATCTGCCTGAGTTTATGGCTATAAAAGAGAAATACGATTTTTTCACTCGCTGCCAGACTCCTGAATTGGCAGCAGAGATAACCGTTCAACCCATCAGGCGCTATGGAATGGACGCCGCTATTCTCTTCTCGGATATCCTGGTGGTGCCCCAGGCCATGAACATTCCCTTTGAAATGAAACCGGGCGTTGGACCCTTTCTTCAAAATCCGATTCGAACCCGGGAACATGCGGAACAAATCCCGGTGCCGGATGTCCAAGAGACTTTAGGTTACGTAATGGATGCCATAAAACTAACCAAGCAGATGCTCAACGACGAAATACCGTTGATTGGCTTTGCCGGATCACCATGGACTGTTTTTTGCTATTGCGTTCAGGGGCAGGGGTCAAAATCGTTTGATCGAGCCAAGGAATTCTGCTTCACGCAGCCCGAAGCTGCGCATATGTTGCTCCAGAAGATCACGGATACGACCATAGCCTACCTCAAAGCCAAGGTAGAAGCAGGTGTGAATGCCGTACAGATCTTTGACTCCTGGGGAGGGATGCTCTCTCCGGTCGATTTCAGGGAGTTTTCATGGCAGTACCAGGAGCAAATCATCAATGCCCTCCACGATCAGGTACCTGTAATAGCGTTTGCTAAAGGATGCTGGTTCGCACTTGAGGAAATGGCGAACTCAAAGGTTTCTGCTTTGGGTGTGGACTGGACCATCAGCCCTAAACTGGCACGTGAATTCACTGGAGGCAAGGTTACCTTGCAAGGAAACATGGACCCCTCCAGATTGCTTTCGCCACCAAAGACGATCAAGAAAATGGTCAATGACATGATCAATGACTTTGGAAAAGATAAATACGTCGTAAATTTGGGCCATGGCATTTTACCAAACATTCCCGTGGATCATGCACGGGCATTCATTGATGCTGTAAAGGAATACAAAGGCTAAACCAATTAACAATCTCTCCTGTAATGCAGACGACGCTGATCCAGAAATACAATATCCCGGGCCCCCGGTACACCAGCTACCCCACGGTTCCTTTCTGGGACAAGGAGGGCATTGCTCTTTCTGACTGGAAGGAAACGGTGAAAAGAGCTTTCCACGAAAGCAATGAAAAGGAAGGTATCAGCCTATACATACACCTGCCTTTTTGTGAAAATCTCTGCACCTTTTGTGCCTGTCACAAGCGGATTACCAAAAGACATAGTGTGGAAGAACCCTATCTCGATACTGTTCTCAAAGAATGGGACCTGTATTGCGATCTCCTGGAAGAGCGACCTAGGATCAAGGAGATACACCTGGGTGGAGGGACGCCAACTTTTTTCTCGGCTGACAATCTGAAGAAACTCATCGATGGGATCTTCAAAAGAGCTGAGCGGTTTGAAGACTTTGAATTCAGCTATGAAGGACATCCGAACCACACAAGTGAAAAACAGCTTCAGACACTCTATGACCTGGGGTCGAGGCGAAACAGCTTTGGCATTCAGGACTATGACCCTGTTGTGCAGAAAGCCATAAATCGCATTCAAAGCTTTGAGCAGGTTAAAAAAATTCACGACCTGTCTCGAAAAATAGGATACACTTCGATCAGTCATGACCTGGTTTTCGGACTGCCTTTTCAAACAGAGTCCAGCATTCGAGGCACTATTGAGAACACTGTAAAGCTAATGCCAGACAGGATTGCCTATTACAGCTATGCGCATGTTCCGTGGATCAAAGGTGTCGGGCAACGCGGCTTTGATGAAAATGACCTTCCGAAGGACCATGAGAAAAGACATCTTTACGAGCTGGGCAAACAAATGTTCTTTGACGCCGGTTATGTGGAAATTGGCATGGACCACTTTGCCTTGCCGAGCGATTCCCTCCACAAAGCCATGGAGTCGAAGAAAATCCATAGGAATTTTATGGGGTATACAGCAGGTAAAACGCATCTCATGATCGGACTAGGCATGTCGTCAATCAGCGATTCCTGGTATGCATTCGCTCAGAATGAGAAGTCGGTCGAAGACTATCAGGAACGCGTTGGGAAAGGAATCCTGCCCGTATTTCGAGGACATTTGCTCACCGAGACAGACCTCATCATCCGACAGCATATCCTAAACCTGATGTGCAACCTGGAAACAGACTGGAACCTGGGGCTCACAGAAAAGCAGCGAAACGACATCCTGGAAAGACTAAAGGAAATGTTTGACGATGACCTGCTCGAAGTTTCTGGAAACAAGTTGAGAGTCAAAGAAAAAGGCCGCATGTTTGTAAGGAACATCTGTATGGCCTTTGATTTGAGGTTGCTCGAGAACAAGCCTCAAACCCGCATTTTCTCCATGACGATCTGATCTATCACTTGGTCTTTGCCCCATACTTTTTCATAAACTTGTCTAGCTTCGGATTGATCACGGCCCTGCAATAGCCCTGATTCTTGTTATTCTGGTAGTAATTCTTGTGATAATCCTCAGCCTTATAGAACACATCCATTTCAGTCACCTCCGTGACAATAGGGTCGTCGTAAACCTTTTCTGCCGTCAATTGGGCTATGATTTCTTCAGCCGCGACTTTCTGATCTTCATTGTGGTAGAAGATCGCCGACCTGTATTGAGTTCCTACGTCATACCCCTGACGATTCAAAGTCGTCGGGTCGTGTGTGTAGAAAAAAATATCGAGTAACTCCCGGTAACTGATCACTTGTGGGTCGTATTTTATCTGAATCGCCTCAGCGTGACCCGTGGTACCATTACAAACTTCCCGATAAGAAGGGTTTTTCACGCTCCCACCGGTATATCCAGGATAAACGGATTCTACTCCCTTTAGCTGCTGGAAAATAGCCTCCGTACACCAGAAGCAGCCGTTACCAAAAGTGGCGATTGCCAATTCATTGCTCATGTTCTTACTTTTTTGCGCATTTACCTGTATGACCACGGAAAAAATTACCAGCCCCAGGAACACTTTCATTAATTTCATTTCTTTTTTTCAAGTTATGACGAGGTAATTAACCTGGCATTACAGACTGACCGTGCAATTTCGTATAAAATTATTAATCCCTGGGGATCAATTTGTAGGGAAAAGCAACCAGGCTTTCAGCTCCATTGGAGCCCACACTGGAAACGCCAAAAAGATAATTGTCGATAACCAGGTTCTCGAGCACATGGCTATTCTTCTTACCTACGTACGTGCTGCTTTCCCATTGGGGCGAGGTGGTCTTGCGCCAGTACACCCTGTACCCTGCCAGCGTAGGGTCATCCGAGGCATCCCACTGGAGCTTTGTCGACGGTTGAACGGCCCCTCCAATACTCAAGTTCTTTGGCGCCTCAGGAGCAGATGCCAGAGCCGCGAGAGTCAGGGCATTGACTGCAGTCAACCGTGACGCATAGTCAAAATCCACCCATTCGATGACGTCTCCGTACTTGACTCCATTTTCTTCCCTGAGATCCTGGTGCTGTCGATTGTAATTCTCGTGAGTTTCCATGATACGGACACCCGTGAACCCTTCATCGTTAAAAGGTCTGTGATGTCCTCCGCGACCGAAGCGGTCGAGCCTGTAGATCATGATCGCATCCAGGTTGGTCATGTACTCATCGGTAATCCGATCGATATACCGGGCCAATTGACGAGACGGACCGTCAACCTCACCCCCATAGAAGCGCATGGCTCTTTTCTCTTTTTCGGTCAGGGTCATCGACATGGCCTCCGAAAAAACCCTGAAGGTTCCATTGTCGATCACCCCATCGATACCATGAATGTTTCCTATCATATCGTTGTTGATGATTCCGATAATGTCCCAACCTTCTTTTTTCGCCTTTTGAGCCAGGTGCTTACCTCCGTAAAGGCCCTGCTCCTCTCCGGAGAGTCCTACATAAACAATGGAAACCGGGAAATCATATTTACTAAGCACCCGTGCGGCTTCAATGGTGCCGGCCATGCCTGAAGCGTTGTCATTAGCCCCCGGTGAATCCGAAGTGTAATTGTTTGGATCCGAAACTCTCGAATCGATGTCGCCTGACATGATCACATAACGATCGGGAAACAGACTGCCTCTCTGAATGGCCACGACATTGACAATTTTCGTGTCCCGAATGATGCGTCTGTCATTTTTAGGTTCGATGGCAGAATGATAGAAGACCTCAAGACAATTGTCACACCCGGCCGATATCAGGTCAAACTCAGACTTGATCCAACGCCTTGCAGCACCTATGCCGCGCTCGTCAGAAACCGTATCTGATAGTGTGTGTCGCGTTCCGAAGTCAACGAGTTTTCTGATGTCTTTCTCAATCCTTTCGGCGGAGGGCGCCGTTGAGATCTCCTGTAGCATTTCTGAAACCTGAGTTTGGGCATTTGCCAGTGAGGCCAGTATTAAAAGTGTAACTATCCAGGTTGTTCTCATCTTGTGATTCATTCTATTGATTTGTAAATTTGTCTGTATGGTTTTATTGAATTTCCGGTTGCAGTTGTTCCTTTTCAAGCTCTTTCAATACCTTCACGACGATCTCCAGCATATCGTCGGTAAAATCCAAATGAGTCACCAGGCGCAGCTTGCCCTGCCCCATGGAGATCATCAGGATATTCTTGTCTGACATAGCCTTTAAAAATGCGGCTTCATCTACGTCGTCTTCCAGATTGAAAATGACAATATTTGTGTCAATGGGCTCTACCTTGCGAACGTAAGAACAAGATTCCAGGGCCTGACCAAGCGATCGCGCTCTGTGATGATCCTCTGACAGGCGCTCCACGTGGTTGTCCAAAGCATAAATCCCAGCAGCTGCCAGATAACCCACCTGCCTCATGGCCCCTCCAAATAATTTACGTATCCGAATGGCTCTCGTGATGGTTTTCTCGTCAGAGAGAAGCACAGACCCCACCGGTGCACCCAGACCCTTGGAAAGACAGACGGAAATGGTGTCAAAGACCTTTCCGTAGATCTTTGGATCTTCCCCTTTTTCCACCATGGCATTGAACAAACGCGCTCCATCCAGATGATAGCCCAGGCCGTGTTTTCTGCAAACTTTCTCAATTCTCAGCAATTCGTCAAATGACCAGCAGGCCCCTCCCCCTTTGTTGGTTGTATTTTCAACCGCCACCAACCGGGTTTGCGCCTGGTGGTAGTCGTGAGGCGGATTGATGCCCGCTTCAACCTGTTCGGCGGTGAACATGCCCCGATGCCCATCTATGAGTTTGCAGGAGACGCCTGAATTGAACGAAGCTCCTCCCCCTTCATAGTTGTAAACATGGGCCCATTTATCACAGATCATCTGTTCTCCGGGTTGGGTGTGCAACTTAATGGCCGTCTGATTGGCCATCGTTCCGGATGGAAAGAACAAAGCGGCTTCCATACCAAACAGATCTGCTATTTTTTCCTGTAGCTTCCGAGCCGTAGGGTCTGCACCGAATACGTCGTCCCCTACCTCTGCTTGCATCATGGTCTCCAGCATTTCGGGCGTAGGTCGGGTAATCGTATCACTGATCAAATTGATCTCTTGTCTCATAACTAATCTCTAAATCTGCTCACAAGACGACCCAGGAATTCAAAACTGCTTTCCAGGTCAAACTTGAAGCGGTCATTCTCTTTTTTCTGTGCCAATTGGTTGATGGCCATGTCTGTAAGCTGCAATATACGGGCATAGCCACCGGTTGTCGGACAGTCTCGCATCATTACGATGAGCTTCCCTGAGGGGGTGATCTGCACGGTTCCGGGAATCGTGATCGAAGTTAGGATCTCATTGTTCTTCAGGGCCGGGAACTTGTTTTTGAGCTGGTAACCCATGCGGTTGCAGAGCGGATCGATTTTGAAGGTCATTGAAAACAGTTTGTCTCGCTGCTTCTTGGTCAGTCGATTGAACTCGGGCCCCTTGGTTACCTCCAATTTTTTTGTCGTGAAGTGGGAGGGTTTGACCTTGATCTTTGAGGCTGTGATTTCCAATTCAGATTCATAACTTGCGATCTTGAGCCTGTCTCCCTTTTTGATCTTACCTTTGGGGGTAATCCCGTCATACATCGAATAGCTTCCCATGACTTCTTCGGTCAGGAAGCCCCCTTTGACCCCCAGATAGGTCCTCACGCCCATATTCATCTTTCCAAAGCTCAGAACATCACTGGTTCTGACCGAATAGGCGTGGTTCATTTGAATGGGTTCTCCGTTGAGCTCAGGGGAAAGGTCCGCCCCGGTGAGCACAAAAAGGGTGTGGTCTTCAAACATGATTTTGGGCCCTGACATGGTGATTTCAAGAACCGGTAAATCCTCTGCGTTGTTGAGCAATTTATTGGCGAGAATGGCACTGTACTTGTCCATAGCTCCTGAAATGGGCACTCCGAAGGACCTGTATCCTTTTCGACCGAGATCCTGAACCGAAGTCTGAATGCTGTCAGACAATATGAGTATATTGTTATCCATAGACCTCGCTTTGCGGGACGTAGTTCCCGGATTCAACTTCCTTGAGAATCTTTGCGTGCTCGTCCAAATCAATGGGAACAAACTGAACCTTGTCGCCGGCCACGGCAAAACAGGGAGGAAACTTGTCAACATCGAAAAAACTCAACGGACTGTTCCCTATGATGTTCCATCCACCAGGGCTCACTCTCGGATAAACCCCGGTCTGATTGCCCGCAATGCCAACGTCACCGCTCATGATTTCCCTGCGCGGCTTGTCTTTGCGCTTGTAATACAGTTTCTCATCGAGACCTCCCAGATAAAGGAAACCCGGCAGGAAACCGATGAAGTAAACGTCGTACAAAACCGCGCTGTGAAGGGCTACGATTTTCTCCGGCTCTATTTTTTTTTCTTTGCTCATTTGCCCCATGTCAAGGGCAAATTTCTCGTGATAACAAACTGGAATCTTCCAGATCTTATAGGCTGTGAGAAGCTTTTGATCCTTTGTGGAATAGATTTCCTTAAGATCGGCCACCACGCCCGAATATTTGATCTTGGAGGTGTCAAAGAAGACGGTCAGGGAATTGTAGGTCGGAACTGTTTCCAGAACGTACTCACCCATGTCAGCGTGGATCTTGTTTCGAAAAATACTTATGTTCTTCAAGATGGGCTCCTGAATCTCCTTCGGCCATTCGATCAGCGCCGCAATGCTTCCGAGAGGTTTGTATTTCAATTTGTACCTGTTCATTGAAGCTCTTTGATTAATTCGGACAATTCCCTAGTGATGTCAAAAGCCGCTGGATTGTCTCCATGAATGCATATGGTGTCAATATTCACATGTCTCACTTTACCCGAGATTGAAACGACCTCTTTCTTTTTGATCATTCGTTCTACCCGACTCCTGATTTCTTTTGGATCTGTGAGAACAGCTTCCGGTTCACTTCGAGGAACCAGGCCAAAACTATCATCGTAGTTTCGGTCTGCAAAGGCCTCCACCGCATAAGGTATACCTGCTTCTTTCGCTTTTCTCTCCAATTGGGAGTCAAAGGGCACGTACAGCATCAGGTCTTCCTTGAAAAAACCCAGAACATCCACTATCAACTTTGCCAGATCCGAAGACCGGGCCGCCATATTGTAAAGGGCACCATGAGGTTTAACGTGATGTATATCAGCATCTTCGAGTTTAGCCAGGGCAGCCAATTCAGCAATCTGATGGATCAGCTGTGATCGCAGTCTCTCGGTAGGCACATAGATCTCTTTTCGACCAAAATTCGGGCGATCCTCAAACGACGGATGGGCTCCAATCTTCACGTCGTGTTCTTTTGCGAGACGCATCGCGGAAAGCATCGTCTCCCTATCCCCCACATGCCCTCCACAGGCAATGTTGCAGGATCCCAGGTAGGGCATCAAATCGGCGTCTCTTCCGATCCCTTCTCCTAAATCACAATTGATGTCCATAGATTGATACTTTAGCCACTAAATACACTCCAAACGCTTTTTAATCCCAGGAAAAGCGTAACCCCGAAGATAAGGAATCCCATGATATTTTGGAACCGATTGTTCGCGTAGGCTCCCAAAACTTTCCTTCTGTTCATGACCCATAGAAGAAATCCACAGATGACGGGAAGTAAAATGCCGTTGGCGACCTGGGCGAACTTGATGATCTCAATCGGTTTTATCCCGAGCGAAGCCAGCGCCACACCTAGCAGCAGAATAATCATCCAGACCCCCCTGAATTTTTTCGACTTCATATTTTTTTCCCAACCAAAGATGCCTCTCGCTGCATAGGCGGCAGCCAATGGCGCCGTTACGGCCGAAGTAATCCCCGCGGCAAAGAGCCCCAGTGAGAGAAAATAGGTTGCTGAATCCCCATAGAGTGGCCCAAGAGATTTCGCAAGGTCTACTGCATTTTCGAGGGTATCTGTATCAGAAGCGGCAGCTGAAACAATAATAGCCATCGATACAAGACCTCCAAGAACCACGGCAATAACAGTATCTCTTACAGCATCACCCAGATGCCTTTCACCCTGCCATTTCTCACGCACCAGAGAGCTGTGTAAAAAAAGGTTGTAGGGCACAACAGTTGTACCAATCAATCCAATAACGGTAAGGAGGCCTCCCTCAGGTATTCTGGGCGTCAAGGCCCCCGAGAGTATTGCTCCAATATCAGGGCGGGTCAGGATGGCCGTTACAACAAAAGACAGGCTCATCAACAGAACCAGGATAAGAAGACTTCGCTCCAGAACCTTGTAGCTGCCAGTGATCAAAATCAGAAAGGCAGCGAATCCCAACAGCAATACCAGGTAATTCAAGTGATGCCCGAACAATTCAAATTCACTGTGGGTCACCAGAGTGGACAGGCCTAAAACGCCTCCACTTATGTTGCCGGCCTCATAGGCCGCGTTGCCAACCACGATTGCAGAAAGGACCAGAAAGATAACCAGGACCTTTCCAAAACCCGGATGAAGTTCCTCGCGAATTACTTCAGCCAACCCCTTCTGACTGATAAGCCCCAGCCGAGCCGACATTTCCTGAAGGACAATAGTAGCTATGACCGAGAGCACCATGGCCCACAAAAGGGTGTAGCCAAAATTCACTCCGGCAATACTGCACAAGGTAACTGTTCCGGGTCCGATGAAAGCCGCTGCTATCAGAGGCCCCGGTCCGATGCCTTTGAAGGTAAATCGCTTCATAGCCCCAGATACGTTCCGATGGGCGAGCCATCAGGAATCCGGGGTGCCTTTTTTACTTCCCATTCGCCGGGATTCTTCAAAAATCGAATGATCTCCTGGGAATTATACCTGTTAATCGCCTTTTGAGCGGAGCTTCCGTCCTTGCTGAACAGCTCGTCAGACAGAGAGCGAAGACGGTCGGCAACGAGGGCCCGGGCCCCCTTGTAGGAGCTCTTGGAAGCCACCAGGTCGTACATAGTCTCTAGAAGCTGCTCATTGATATGATTCTGGATTTCTGACAAATAAGGATCCTTATGCTCTTTGCCGAACGTGTTATCTATGAGCTTCTCGAGGACGTCTTCAAGACCCAGTTGATCTTTATCCATAGCCTTTTGGGCCATGAGTCTCGATGCTCTCTCCGGGTGAAGAATGAATGAAAGGGTCATGCGAGATGCCGTTGACGCAGCTGAGAAGGGGTCGAAGTCAACACCCAACTTGCTCTTAAAGGATTCTCTCGACCTGGGGTAACCAAAGGTGCGTGGGAGAAATAGATTCTGCTTGTCTTTCGGAATGGCCAGTTGTTCAGCATCAATCGTTGTCATGAGGGCCTCGAGAGCTCTTTCCTGTTCCTTGGAATCAAGGACTTTCGCCGGGCCCTGCTTGCCATTGCGAACGCGGTATCCGTATTCCTTTCCGGCAATTAGCTTCGACACGGCTTCTGTTTGATACCGATGGTAAAAATACAGAGGCACGAAAACATCTTCCAGAACGGAATAGGGTTCATCGATTCGAATGTTATCAGCCGAAAAATTAGAGATTCCTATCTCCCTGACTTTCATGACGTTTTCCAGCTCTTCCACGATGTCATTGCCATTGTCCCAGAGGTGGGCATATACATTGGAACTACCTGCAGGCCTCGCATCAGCGTCGGTAACGTATCGATGTCCCTGCTCAAAAGCCTGATCCAACAGGTTTCTGAGCTCCGTTTCCTCATCGCCTGAGAATTCTCCGTAGGCATAGGTCACAGCTACCTTGTCCCAATCACCGATTCCTACAGCATAGGCCTCAGAAAAATCAAGTTCGCCACCTTTCGCCTTGATCCAGGGATGCGGATAATCCATCACCGAAGACCTGTTCACGGTACTTGCAGCAAAATTATGTGAGAATCCCAGGGTGTGCCCGACTTCGTGAGCAGACAGCTGACGAATCCGTGCCAAGGCCATTTCGAGGGCGAAATCATCGCTCTCCTCGCCTGATTTATAGGGTGCTTTCAAAGCCTGAGCGATCATGAAGTCCTGCCGGATTCGCAGGGAGCCCAGACTGACATGCCCTTTGATGATCTCCCCGGTTCGGGGGTCGCGGATACTCATCCCGTAACTCCACCCGCGCGTGCTCCGATGCACCCATTGGATCACGTTGTACCTGAGATCCAGTGGGTCTGCATCCTCAGGCAACATCCTCACCTGGAAAGCATCGATAAAACCCGCGGCCTCAAAGGCCTGGTTCCACCAGCTTGCCCCCTCAAGAAGGGCCGATCGCACAGGTTCCGGTGTTCCGGGGTCTAAATAGTAGATAATGGGCTCTATGGCCTCGCTTTGCGCCGCAGTCGGATCTTTTTTCTCAGTCTGTGCCTGTATATCCACTTTTTGCCAATCGGCTCGTTAACCGGGGTCGCATAATCCATAAAGTCAAGAGCATTGGAACCCGATCTGGGATCATATACGCGTGGCTTGTATTTGTCATCAGGCAACTCGACGAAGGAATGGTGCTGAAAAGCCGTAATCGAAGAGGCGTCAGGCGCCACACTTTTAATCTCCGCTCCTTCGGGATGACCGGTGAAGGTCAGAATGGCATCGAACTCAACGTTTTTAGGAAACGCTCGGGTGCGATTCAGGTTCAGGCCACTTCGGGACGCATCCATTTTGTAAGAGCCCTGACCCTTTGATTTTAATCGCTGGGCAACCCCGTGAGCATCTCGAACCAAAAAGTCAGTGATCTCGATCAGGTAGCTCGAACCCTGTGTTTCCTGGATCTTAAATCCGTAAAGAACAGACTTGGCAAAGGCTTCCTCGATGGATTGTTTCTCTTTTTCATTCTCTGTGATTGCCCTGAAGGTCTGATTGGGCTGAATCAACAGCAGCTTTTCACCGGATCGAATGAATTTCACCACCACGCCTTTGTTCAGCTGACCTCGATCAAGACCTATGTCGTTGGATCCCAGACCCTGGGAGAGTGCATTGACATAGAGGAACTCACGGTCCAGATCCTCGATAACGAGCCATACCTTGCCTGTAGATTTCTGATACCGAAAATCGAAGAATCCTTCAAATTTGTCAACCTCCTTTTCTCCAGAGAGGAATTGGGCCGAAACAGATTGAAAAGAAACGAGGAGTACAAGAATAAGTAAGAGTTTTTTCATGAGAAATCATTTTTGGTTAAAACTAAAGAATTCACCTGACAAATTCAATTTGGACCTCAGTTGCTTTGATTTTTTTTAGCTTATTTTTGCCTCATGATTACATCCGACCAAATAAAAGATGTCAACCAACGGATCGAGCTCCTGCACGGATATTTGGAAATCGACAAGAAATTGATCCAGATCTCAAATGAAGAAGAGAAAGCTTCCGATCCTGATTTCTGGAACAACCCGAAGGAAGCAGAAGTCCTCATGCGCCGATTGAGGGGAAAAAAGAAGTGGGTAACTGAATACAATGAACTCAAAGCAGACGGCGAGGATCTTTTGGTCATGTATGACTTTTTCAAGGAAGAAGAAGCATCAGAACAGGAGCTACAGGCTGCGTTTGACAAGACCTTCGACAAACTGGAGGCCCTTGAGTTTAGGAACATGCTTTCTGAAGAAGGTGACGACCTCAGTGCAGTTCTCCAGATAACGGCGGGTGCAGGAGGGACTGAAAGTTGTGATTGGGCCCAAATGCTCATGCGCATGTACATCATGTGGAGCGAAAAACAGGGCTTTAAAGTAAAGGAACTCAACTACCAGGAAGGAGACGTGGCCGGCATTAAAACCGTAACCATCGAAATAGACGGCGAATACGCCTTCGGATACCTGAAGGGTGAAAACGGCGTGCACCGCTTGGTGCGGATCTCGCCTTTTGACAGCAATGCCAAAAGACATACCTCTTTCGCTTCAGTTTACGTATATCCCCTGGCTGACGAGTCCATAGAAATCGACATTAATCCTGCTGACATTACCTGGGACTTTGCGCGCTCCGGTGGAGCTGGTGGTCAGAATGTAAACAAGGTTGAGACTAAAGCCATTTTGCGTCATAAACCTTCGGGAATCATGGTTGTGAATTCTGAAACCCGCTCCCAGCTCGAGAATAGAGAGAAAGCCATGCAGATGCTGAAGTCACAATTGTATGAAATCGAACTCCAGAAACAACGAGAAAAAAGAGACAGCATTGAAGCGGGCAAGATGAAAATCGATTTTGGCTCCCAGATTCGAAACTATGTATTGCACCCCTACAAACTTGTCAAGGATGTCAGAACACAGCACGAAACCGGAAATGTAGACGCTGTTCTAAATGGTGATATCGATGCTTTTATCAAGGCCTTTTTAATGGAGAGCAACGATCCTTCACCCTCTGAAAAGGAGCTTTAAAATGCCACGAACAGGATTGACAACATTGTTTTTGACCTTGGAGGAGTACTTGTAGACTGGGACCCTAAATATTTGTACCGCAAGGTATTTGACAATGACAATAAACGAATAGATGCTTTTCTTTCGGAGGTCTGCACACCCGAATGGAACATAGAACAAGATGCCGGACGAAGCCTTTCGGAGGCGACCCAAATACTCGTTGAGAAATTTCCTGAAGAGGAAGTTAACATTCGACTTTTCTATGATCGATGGGAAGAGATGATTCGAGGTGAGGTCAAAGGTACAGTAACCCTTCTCGACGCAATCAATAAGAAAGGAGCACATAACCTTTATGCGCTCACCAATTGGAGCGCAGAAACCTTCCCTGTTGCCCAGAAACGCTTTGACTTCCTGACTTATTTCCAGGGGATTGTAGTTTCTGGTGATGAGAAAACAAGAAAACCTTTCCCCAGGATTTATGAAATTCTTTTTGAACGATACAGGTTGGATCCGACTTCTTCAATCTTCATTGATGACAGTCTGCCAAATGTTGAAACTGCCAGAGAATTGGGAATGACCGGCATCCATTTTAAACATCCTAAACAGCTGGATTCAGACCTGCGGAGCCTCGGTGCATTGTATTGAGATTCTTCTCCATTTTCTGTTGAAATTCTGGCTTAAAATTGCCAAAAACATCAAATATTCATTCATAGATTTTTCTTATAGTTGATATTTATACTATTGTATTTCATGACTATATGATTTTTATCTAAATAAATACTTTAGGGTGTTGAAAAATCAATTGACCTCTTGCTCTTCTCTTCATGTTTTCAATCAAATCCCTGTTTTTTCTTCCGTTGGTCGAGTGATACTCACCGTTTGTCAACAGTTTTTTTTACCCGTGATTTTTATTTCTATTTTAGCTTGAAAATCCAACTATGCCACTTTTAATTGTAGTCCTCGGAATCATACTCCTGTTTCTTCTGATTGCTGTTTTCAAATTGAATGCTTTCCTGTCATTCGTAATTGTTTGTCTGTTGGTGGGAATTCTCCAGGGCATGGATCTCGTTGCGGTGATCGAATCCATTCAAAATGGCATCGGCAATACCCTGGGGTTTCTGGTTTTAATTCTGGGTTTGGGGGCCATGCTCGGTAAATTAGTCGCTGAAAGCGGAGCGGCTCAACGAATCACTTCAGGTCTTGTAGATCGATTTGGTAGAAAATACATTCAGTGGGCAGTCGTACTGGCGGGCTTCATCGTCGGTATTCCCATGTTTTATACCGTAGGATTTGTCATCCTCATTCCACTTGTTTTCACAGTCGCTGCGGCTACCAACCTACCCCTGATTTACGTCGGACTGCCCATGCTGACCTCACTGTCGGTCACTCACGGCTTCCTGCCCCCACATCCCGCACCGACGGCAATCGCCTCGATGTTTGGCGCCAGCATTGGCAAAACCCTGCTTTACGGAACGGTGGTAGCCATTCCTGCGATCGTAATAGCCGGCCCTCTTTTTGCCCGAACCATTAAAAAAATAAAGGCTACGCCCCTGCCCGAATTCTACAATCCGGTCATTCTGAAAGATGAGGAAATGCCGAAAATGGGTGTCAGTATTTTCACAGCTCTGCTTCCCGTGCTGTTGATCGGCCTCTCTACGCTGCTCGACTATGCGCTTCCCGGAGATTTTCCAGGTCGGAATCTCCTGATTTTCATCGGAAATCCGGTAATGGCCATGCTAATATCGGTCCTCGTGGCCATCTATACGCTCGGACTTTCCCGGGGCAAGAAGATGAAAGAGCTCATGGACACCTTGTCGGTATCCATCTCGAGCATCACGATGGTCCTGCTAATCATAGCAGGAGCCGGCGCACTCAAACAGATTTTGGTTGACAGTGGGGTCAGTGACTACATTGGCGCTATGTTGCAGGGCTCAAATATACCTCCCCTGGTCTTAGGCTGGTTGATAGCAACGATCCTGAGGGTAAGCATCGGTTCGGCCACAGTTGCCGGTCTTACGGCTGCAGGGATCGTCCTGCCCCTGGTGGCGAACACCGGAGTGAAGCCGGAGCTTATGGTGCTGGCGATTGGGTCAGGCAGCCTGATGCTGTCTCACGTCAATGACGGAGGTTTCTGGCTGTTCAAAGAGTATTTCAACCTGTCTATCCGGGAAACCCTCAGAACCTGGACGGTCATGGAAACCCTTGTGGGCATTATTGGAATCACGGGGGTACTTATCATGAATCAAATCGTTTAAAACGCATTATTATGGATACAAAAGTTTCTCAACGCATCAAGGACCTCGGACTGGTTCTTCCTCCTGCTCCCAAACCCGCAGGAGTCTATCGACCCCTATTGGTCATCGACAAATTTCTATATGTTTCCGGTCAATCGCCTATGAATTATGACGGGCAGCTCATGAAAGGGCGAGCAGGAGACGATTTGAGCCTCGAGCAAGCCAAACAGGCCGCACGTCAAGTTGGATTGACAATGCTATCAACCATTGTCACTCATTTCGGAGACATCGATCGTGTGAAAAGGGTGGTCAAGGTACTGGGCATGGTCAACAGCACGCCTGATTTCACGAGTCATCCGCTGGTGATGAATGGTTTCAGTGAGCTCATGGCTGATGTCTTCGGGAAAGAGTACGGCATCGGCGTGCGAAGCGCCGTGGGTATGATCCTGCCTGACGGGATACCGGTTGAAGTGGAGGCGATGTTTGAACTTCACTGATTGTCGGGTAGATGAGCGACAAGAACTGGTACTTGCCAAAAAATACGGACCATTTGATCAGCCCTGCCCTGCTCTTCTATTCGGATCGCATCCGGTATAACATTGCAGAGATGATCCGGATTGCAGGGGATCCGAAGAGGCTATGGACGCATATTAAAACCCACAAGAATGCCGAAATAATACGTATGCAGCTCGAAGCCGGAATTGATAAATTCAAGTGCTCAACCCTTTCAGAAGCTGAACTTTTGGGCGATGCGGGGCAAGAGAAGCTTCTTGCCATGCAGCCGACTCGCGTACATCTGGAGCTCATGCTAAAACTCGACAAAACTATCCCCGGACGAGATTTTCAACCCTGGTTGACAATGAAGAACCTTTGTCTAGCATCAGCGCGCACGCCAAGGCTGCAGGTAGAAAAATAAGGCTTTGGATGGATGTCAACAACGGGATGAACCGAACGGGCATCCTTCCGGGCAGTGAGGCTGTAGCACTTTTTGAACGCATGAGCGAGGATTCCTGGATCTGAATGTCAGGGCATACATGTCTACGACGGGCATATTCACGATCCTGAATTTGAAAGTAAAAGGAGCGATGTCAGGACGATATGCAAGCTGTTCTGGCCATGCGAGATGAGATCTATCGAGAAACCTGGAGGTAAAAAAAATCATCGCTGGCGGGTCACCCACCTTTGCTCTGCACGCCCAGGATAAAGATCTCGATTTGAGCCCGGGAACCACTTTGCTTTGGTACTGCGGGAGATGGAAGCAAATACCCTGATTTACCCTTTAAACCAGCTGCTGCATTGCTCAGTCGTGTGGTGAGCCAACCTGCGTCGGGTCTGATCTGTACAGATCTGGGGCATAAATCGGTGGCCTCAGAAATGGGCTTCCCCCGAGTCGATTTTCTAAACCTCAGCGAGTGTGATCAGATCTCGCAAAGTGAAGAGCACCTCGTACTGAGTTGTCCGAAGGGTGAAGAAATACGCGTGGGCAGCACCGTTTTCGCACTTCCGCAGCACATCTGCCCAACAGTAGCCAAATACGACAAGGCTTATGTTGTTGTCGACAATAAAATCACGACGAGTTGGCCCATATCCGCCAGGGATCACAATGTAGAACTTGAATACTAAACGCATATGATTGAACTCAAAAAAATATCAAGAACCGCATTAGCCATTACCATTGTAGTCGGCCTGTGCACAGGAAGTTACAGCAAGGAGATCAAAGAGCAGGAGCAATCTGGAAGCACCTTAGAAGGAACCTGGAAAATGACCTACGCAGAGATCCGTGAAAATGACTCCGTACAGGTCAAGGATCTGAGCTCAACGGATTTCATTAAAATCATCAACCAAAGTCATTTCGCCTTTTTCAACCAGGAACGAGACACCCAGGACAACTTTACTGCGGGAGCGGGAACATATACCTTTGACGGTTCTGAATATGTTGAAAATCTGGATTTTATAAATTTTATGGACTATAGAGGTCATACCTTTTCATTTCAAGTTGAAATCAAAGGAGATTCACTGATCCAACAGGGTCACGAAAAAATAGAAGCCTCGGGTATTGACCGGTACATTCTTGAAAAATATGTCCGAATTGAGAACTAAACCTAATATGTGAACCATGCTGATTTTTGACGCCCACCTGGACCTGGCCATGAACGCACTAGAATGGAATCGCGACTTGAGATGGAGCGTACCTCAAATTCGACAGAGCGAATCGGGCATGACTGACAAACCCGATCGGGGCAACAACACGGTGTCCTTTGACGCGATGAGAAAAGGCAACATCGGCTTGTGCGTCGCGACACAGATCGCGAGATATGTCAAACCAGAAAGTGACCTGCCTGGATGGAATTCTGCAGAACAAGCCTGGGCACAAACCCAGGGTCAACTTGCCTGGTACCGGGAAATGGAAAGACTTGGACACTTGAAACAGATAACGAAACTGGATGAGCTCAAAAGTCACCTGAACCAGTGGACAGAGAGTCCGGATGAACAGCCTATCGGCTATATTCTCAGTCTGGAGGGCGCCGATTCCCTGGTTACACCGGAACATCTCGATATGGCTTATGAAAGTGGCCTGAGAGCCATCGGACCGGCCCATTACGGGCCAGGAACCTATGCCCACGGCACGGATTCTTCGGGAGGGATCGGGATTCGAGGGCGCGAACTTTTAAAGAAAATGGAAGATCTGAACATAATTTTGGACGCCACCCACCTTTGTGATGAGAGTTTCTGGGAAGCACTGGATCACTTTGGCGGCCCCATCTGGGCGAGCCATAACAACTGCAGAAAATTCGTGAATCACAATCGGCAATTCTCGGATGAGCAGATTCGTGAGTTGATCCAACGTGGTGCAGTGATCGGGATGGCATTGGATGCGTGGATGATGGTGCCCAACTGGGAGCGTGGCGTTTCGACCCCTGCCTCGCTGAATGCGAGCTTGAAGCAAACTCTGGAAAACATAGATCACATCTGTCAAATAGCGGGAAATGCGGATCATGTAGGGATTGGTACCGATCTGGATGGAGCCTTTGGAAAAGAGCAGACGCCCGTTGAAATAGATACTATAGCCGACCTTCAAAAATTGCCCGAGATGCTCCGTGAAGCAGGTTATAAACCCTCAGAAATAGAAGGGGTTATGAACCTGAACTTTATCCGCTTTCTGGAGAGGAGCTGGTCATGACAAAACTCTGTTTCTTTATGAAATGAATTCGTTACATTTGAGCACTAATTCAACACCTAATATTCTGATAAGATGCCACATAGAATTCTGACAAATCGCAAAATTAAATACAGCTTTACATCTTTCTTTGCCCTTGTACTGATGCTTTTTACTGCTTGCAATCAAGACTCAAGAGTGGAAAGGGCCGACATCGACATTGTGGATGGAGTTTTGATGTTCGACGGGGAGAAGTTCACCGGGGTGGCATACGACACCTATACAAATAAGACCATGAGGAGTGAGTACGAGATTGTGGATGGCGTGGAACACGGAGTGAGCACCACTTATTTTACCAACGGGCAGATCGATGAAAAGGCGACCTGGATCGAAGGCAAAAAAAACGGAGCCTATGAAAAGTACTTTGAGAATGGGAAACTTGCCGTAAAAGGAACTTTCGCTGAAGATATGAGAGACGGGGCCTTTGAAACCTTCTATGAATCGGGAACAATCAACAAGAAAGGTTTCTACGATGACGACAAATTAACAGGGAACGTTCAGGATTTTTTCGAAAACGGTAAATTGAAATCATCGATCACCTACAACGAGAATCAAAAGAATGGCCCTTATGAAGAATACTACAATTCAGGTCAAATGCGGGTCTTCGGATACTATAAAAACGACAGGCGCGACGGAACATTTGAACTCTATACAGAGGATGGTGAACTTAAGCAAAAGCAGGTGTTTGAAAACGGGCGACCGGTTCAGAATTGATTCTTTTCAGGGTTGAATGATCATTACGTATTCCTCGGTGGTGGTGTTATTTCCCAAACAAGTTCCATCGTCTGAGTCTTCACGCGTGTCAAAAATTTCTACCGTTACTGCAAATCTGAAGGTTCCTGATTCTTGAGGTTTACCCGAGAACCGAACATTTCGGTCAAAAACTGTGTACTGAACCCCCTCTGGCAGGGAGCCCATCAATTCAAATACATAATCAAACGCATCTTCATCAGGAGAATTCTTGATCGAGGCTGTAATGATGCCGGAATAGGGCTCATCGACTTTTCCATTCGGAATTTCTCCTCTCAACTCGGGTTTATGAGGGAAGATGCAATCAATGGCTTCCCCAAGCACCTCATTCGCGATTTCCTCACAGGAGATAAATAGAAAAAACAGACTGAAAACGAAAATCAGAGGCCAACTTTGAATTCGAAAATTTATCATGAGGGGGGTAGTTTTGAATTCTTCTAACAACAAACAAATATCATTCCAAGAATGAAATATTTATCCTTAAACCTGATAATCAGCGATTAAAAACAATGATTAACCTGCTATTCAGATAGACTTTATAGTCTTTACTTGAAAAAAATTTCTATCTTTAAGGATACTAGAGTTTAAGAATTAAGTCATGTCATCGAGAGAAATAGAGGTCATCCTCAGTCGTCAATGGGCGGATTCCCTGTCAACTGCGGTATTTATCGTAGACCCCGAAGGCAATCTTATTTTTTACAACGAACGCGCTGAAGCCTTGTTGGATATGCGATATGACGAAACCGGTGTGATGCCTGTTGCGGAATGGTCCTCAATTTTCACGCCCAAGGATGATGCCGGAAACATACTGCCTTCAGAAGAATTACCACTTGTCAAGACTTTGACTGTCCAACAACCGGCACATGGAGAATTCTGGATCAGAAGTCTCAAAGGAGTGGACTATAAGATTTCGGTGACTTCCTTTCCGATCATGGGTCGACCCGATCGCTTTCTGGGAGCCATTGCTATTTTCTGGAAAATGAAAACAAAATGAAAATCACGATTTGGGGCTGTCGCGGATCCATGCCCTCCCCTGGTCCGGAAAAGATCAAATACGGAGGGAATACCTCATGCGTGCAAGTCGAGCACGAAGACACCTGCCTGATCCTTGACGGGGGGTCAGGAATCCAGGGACTGGGCAACGCTCTGAATCCTGAGACCCGTGTCATAAATCTGCTATTGACCCATCTGCATATCGATCATATCATGGGTCTAGGCTATTTCAAACCCTTTTACAATCCAAAATGCACGGTCAATATCTGGGGCCCCACGGGATCCAACGAAACACTGATAGAAAGACTTCGCAGGTACTTTTCACCCCCTTTCTTCCCGGTTCGACTTAAAGAACTGCCGTCTGAGATCAATATTTTTGAAATTGACAACTCTGAATTCAAAATCGGCCCATTTCGGATTCGTTCGGAATACATTTGCCATCCCGGACCCACCGTGGGATACCGCGTTGAATGTGAAAATTCGGTTATGTCTTACCTACCAGATCATGAGCCCGCCCTGGGTTCAAGCGATTTCCCCAATTCCACCGAATGGTGCAGCGGGTACAATATTGCCCGCGACTCGGATCTGTTGCTACATGACGGACAATACAGCCGTCAAGGCTACAACAAAAAAATAGGCTGGGGACATTCCTCTATGGAAGATGCCATCGATTTTGGTCGACTTTCACGGGTGAAGAAAATGATTATGTTTCATCACGACCCGCTGCACTCAGATGCTACCCTGGAAAGAATGTTCGAACAGTGCTTAGCAGACAAACAAGTGAACTTCGAATTGAGTCTGGGCAGGGAGAAAGACACCTTTATCCTGGGCTGAGACCTTTTTTCACACCTTTTCAGGCCTCGTCAATACTACTCAAGGCTAAAGCAATAACCGATCCATGCTTCTGTACTGAATGGCTTCTGCAATGTGGTTGGAATCAATATTACCAGTTTGTGAGAGGTCAGCAATGGTTCTGGCCACTTTGAGAATGCGGTCATAGGCCCGGGCAGAAAGTTGAAGATTGTGCATCGCCCTTTTCATCAAAGCTTGAGTCTCAGGCTGGATTTTGCAATAACGACGTATTTCCCGCACACCCATTTGGGCATTGCAAAACAAGGATTCTTCCTCTCTGTATCGGTTTTCCTGGATTTTCTCGCCCTGCAAACACGCTCCCGAATAATTTGACTCGACTCTGCCAGGCAGTCTGAGGCGAGTTTTTCAAAGGGAACCGGTTGAACCTCTAGTTGCAGATCGATTCTGTCGAGAAGGGGGCCCGAAATCTTCGATACATATCGTTTCGCAGAGCGGAGGGATGACAAATCAGAGCTTTCGTCTACAAACAAACCACCGGGACTGGGATTCATGCTCGCCACGAGCATAAAGCTGCTCGGATAGGTCGCTTTGGCACGAGCTCTTGAAATCGTGATTCGTCTTTCTTCGAGAGGCTGTCTAAGCACTTCGAGGACTCCTCTTTTGAATTCGGGAAGCTCATCGAGGAAAAGCACACCATTGTGGGCCAGGGAAATCTCTCCGGGCATCGGATAGGCTCCACCGCCGAGAAGGGCCGCTGCGCTAATCGAGTGGTGCGGTGACCTGAAGGGTCGTCGCTTCAACATACTTCGGTTCTCAGCCAGCTTCCCGGCCACAGAATGGATTTTGGTCACTTCCAGGGCCTCGGCATTTGACATCGGAGGCAAAATGGAGGGGAGTCGCTTGGCAAGCATACTCTTTCCTGAACCTGGTGGACCTACCATGAGGACATTGTGGCCACCGGCTGCTGCGATCTCCAGGCATCGCTTAACGGTTTCTTGTCCTTTGACCTCGGAAAAATCAGGCAAATTCTCTCGAGAATTACAGTCCAATTCCAAGGGGCGTTTTGTCCGGCTCTCTTTCAAACCTTCGCCATTACACAGAAAACCAACAACTTCTGACAACTTATTTGCACCAAAAATCGCTAAATCATCAACTGCCGAAGCCTCAATAGAGTTCGCGGACGGTAGAATGAGACCTTTTAGCCCCTGGTCCCGAGCCGCTATTGCAATGGGCAAAACACCCCTGACGGGTCGTAATCCACCGTCAAGGGATAACTCCCCAACCATGAGATACCTGTCAAAAGAACTTGAATCCATTTGGCCAGAAGCGACTAGAATTCCAATCGCCATTGGAAGATCATACGCGGATCCCTCCTTGCGCAAGTCTGCCGGAGCAAGGTTGATAGTTATCTTTTTCCCGGGCATTCGAAAACCGGAGTTTTTAAGAGCGGCTGAAATTCTATAGCTACTCTCCTTGATGGCACTATCCGGCAAACCGATCAGGTGATAGGCTATCCCTCGATCAACATTGACCTCGATACGAATCAAATAGGCCTCTACTCCAAGAAGAGCGGCTCCATAAACGATCACCAACATGAAGATTGCTTTTCTATGGGTGATCTAATCCCGAAAAGTCAACATCCGGTAAAATAAAATTTGTACAGTCAGCCCAAAGACATCAGAGGGTTCCTCGTCTTTCCTGTTCCGCCTCAATGGATTCAAAAAGCGCTTTAAAATTGCCTTTGCCAAAAGACTGAGCTCCTTTTCTCTGGATGATTTCAAAAAACAAGGTAGGACGATCAGCAACAGGTTTCGTAAAGATCTGAAGCAAATAGCCTTCATCATCTCTATCTACCATAATCCCATTCTTTTTGAGTTCTTGCATGCTCTCGGCAATCTCACCCACCCGGTCTCCCACGGTATCGTAATACGTGCCGGGAACATAGAGAAATTCTACGCCCCTGTTTTTCATCTCACTCACCGTGAAGACAATGTCGTCAGTTGCTACGGCAATATGCTGACATCCCGCTCCCTGATAAAAATCGATGTATTCCTCGATTTGGGACTTCTTTTTACCTTCAGCAGGTTCGTTGATTGGAAACTTAATTCGGCCGTTTCCATTGGTCATTACTTTGCTCATAAGCGCCGTATACTCGGTGGAGATGTCTTTGTCATCGAAAGTGATCAGATTGGCAAACCCCATCACTTCATTGTAAAACTTCGACCAGACATTCATTTGCCCCCAATCTACGTTGCCCACCATGTGATCAATGTATTTCAATCCCACAGGGGCTGGGTTGTAATGCGATTCCCAGGTTTCGAAATTGGGCAGGAAGACACCGGTGTAGTTTTTTCTTTCTACGAAAACGTGCACTGTGTCGCCATAGGTATGTATGCCCGAACGAACCACTTCGCCGTGCTCGTCGGCCTCCCTGACAGGCTCAAAATAAGACTTTGCTCCTCTTTTAGTGGTTTCTTCCCAGGAACGTGTTGCGTCATCCACCCAGAGTGCAATCACCTTGACGCCATCACCGTGTTTGGCCAGATGGTCAAATATTTCAGGGTTTCCCGTCCCTGGCATAGGAGTGGTCAGTACCAACCTGATCTTATCCTGAACCAGCACATACGAAGTGCGGTCTTTCAATCCGGTTTCAAGGCCCGCGTAGGCCAAAGACTGAAAACCGAATGCTGTCTTGTAAAAATGTGCCGCCTGCTTGGCGTTTCCTACATACAGTTCAACATAATCCGTTCCCAATAGAGGAAGAAAATCATCTGCCTCCGGAAATATCTTTTCGAGGCCATAGTCAAAGTTCTGTGCGTCTTTCAAATCACTCATGGTTCTGTCAATTTATTTTGTAAAGGCCTTACAGCCTGTTCGATTTTCTGCTATAGCCAGGAACGATAGTAGTCCTGATCGGCAATCTCCATGGCATTCTTTGTCACCATCAAAGGCTTAAAGGTATCTACCATGACTGCCAGTTCTTCTGTCGACTTCTTCCCGATGCTTCTTTCCATGGCCCCTGGATGCGGTCCGTGAGGTATTCCCGCCGGGTGCAGGGTAATCTGCCCGATCCCAATATTGTTACGGCTCATAAAATCTCCGTCGACATAATAAAGAACCTCGTCTGAATCGATGTTGCTGTGATTGTATGGTGCGGGTACCGCCTGGGGATGATAGTCGTATAACCGCGGCACAAAGGAACAAATAACGAAGCCAGCCGATTCAAAGGTCTGATGGATGGGTGGTGGTAAATGGACCCGTCCGGTGATGGGTTCAAAATCGTGAATGGAGAACTTGTACGGGTAGTTGTAACCGTCCCATCCCACTACGCTGAAGGGATGACTCGCGTAAATGTATTGATGCAGGGTGCTTTGTTTTTTCACCTTCATCAAAAAGTCACCTTCTTCCTTGTAGGTCTCCAACTTGTCTGGAGGATGCATGTCTCGCTCGCAATAGGGAGAGTGCTCCAGGTGCTGGCCGAACCAGTTCCTGTACCTTTTTGGTGTATATACCGGACTTGTTGATTCGACGATGAACAAACGATTATCACTGGAATCAAAATCGATTTGATAAATGGTTCCTCTGGGAACAACCAGGTAGTCGCCATACTCGAAATCAATGTTGCCGAGCATGGTTCTAAGCTTACCCGAACCCCGGTGAATGAAGATCACCTCGTCAGCATCCGTATTTTTATAGAAATAGTCCCGGAGTGACTGCTCGGGAGCGGCCAAACTTATGACGCAATCGCTGTTCATCAAGACGGGAACCCGACTCTCCAGGTAATCCTTGACAGGTTTCACCTCGAAACCTCTGAGGCTCAACGATTTCATATTTGTCTCTACTGCGATTTCTGGTTTGACACTGATCGAGTCCAGAAGCTCCTTAACACGGGTGGGACGTTGGGTATGATACATTAGCGTTGACATTCCGTCAAAACCTATGGTTCCAAAGAGCTCCTCATAGTAAAAATTATCTTCGGAATCCTTGAATACGGTGTGCCTCTTAGGCGGAATGCTACCCAGGGTGTGATATCTTGGCATAGTCTGAGATTTTGATGCTACAAACAACTTAGAAGTAGAAAATCAGCAAAAATGCCTTCTAAATCATACTTGTTCTTTCGATATTAACAAATATAACGAATAATCTTTAAGAATTTGAGCACTGAAGAGTGTGCTCCACGCCTATTTGACCTCAACCACCTTCTGCACCTGTGGCGCGTATTTTTTAATTGTGGCCTCTACTCCATTTTTCAAGGTCATCTGGTTTACCGAACAACCTGTACAGGCCCCGTGAAATTTCACTTCCACAATGTCTTCTTCATAAGACACCAGGGAGATGTCTCCCCCGTCGGTCAATAAATAGGGCCGTATTTCGGCCAGGGCCTTCTCTATGTTTTCAAGCAATTCCGTATCTGTCATTGTCGTGATTTCTAAAGGTTATTTTGCTCCACAGCCCGACATCGTCGTAATGCGCACGATTTCAGTTGGCGGCAAATTCTCATTGCGCTTGACAAGCTGAGTCAGCATTTTCTTTGCAGCTTCACTGAAAGCGAATTGAGCCGCTCCGTCTTCCTGCATGGCAACAGGACGTCCGACATCACCTGCTTCACGAATACTCTGAACGATGGGTATCTCGCCCAATAGCTCGGTTCCAAGATCCTCGGCAAGGAATTTAGCCCCGTCCCGGCCAAAGATGTAGTACTTGTTATCCGGCAATTCCTCCGGTGTGAAGTAGCTCATATTTTCTATGATCCCCAATACAGGAACTTTGATATTCTCCTGCTCGAACATGGCTACTCCCCTTTTGGCATCCGCCAAAGCAATATTTTGCGGGGTGCTGACAATCACAGCTCCAGTAATCGGAACGGCCTGAACCATAGACAGGTGAATATCACCCGTGCCCGGAGGCAGATCCACCAACAGAAAATCCAGTTCGCCCCAATTGGCGTCAAAAATCATTTGATTCAGCGCCTTTGAAGCCATAGCACCTCTCCATATCACCGCTTGATTGGGGTCGGTGAAAAAACCCAGGGACAATAACTTGACCCCGTAATTCTCAATGGGCTTCATCTTTGATCGTCCGTCTACCTGCACCGACAAGGGTCTCTCATTGGCCACATCAAACATAATGGGCATGGAAGGACCGTAAACATCTGCGTCCAAAACCCCTACCTGGAAGCCCATTTTTGCGAGCGTCACGGCGAGGTTAGCGGTAATCGTTGACTTGCCAACACCTCCTTTGCCGGAAGCGACAGCAATTATATTCTTGATCCCGGGAATTTCCTTTCCACGGATTATCGGCTCTTGTTTGGGTGCCTCAACCTTCACATTGACCTTGACATCGATTTTTTCATCGACACGATCGTGAATCACTTTCATGATTTCGACTTCGGTTTTCTTTTTCGCCTGCAGCGAAGGATTGCTGATCGTCACATCGACGATCACTTCTTTGCCGAAAATGACAATATTTCCAACGGATCCACTCTCCATGAGGCTTTTCCCCTCACCGGGAGCAGTCACGTGCTCTAGGGCTGCATAGATATCTTTTTTTGAGAAACTCATTTCTTACGTATAATCATTCTAAACAACAAAGATACTAATTACCCTTGATCTAAACAGTAACCAGATGGCATTTTCAGGGATCGAGAATTAATTGCTCCACGACCTCCCAGTTGGCCTTGGCGTCGATGACGTTTTTGAAATAGTAGACCTCTTCAGGTTGCCGGAGTTCCAGAAAATTCCCGGTATCCCACTTTTGATTCTGATTGTCGTCGTAGATAAGTCGAACCTTGAAACGCGCAGGCTCAAGATTCCTGAATTCAAATTCACGAGGTTCGGAAGCGTAAGCTTTTCCGACAATCATGCCCCGGTCATTGATAAGATCGACAATGATGGGAAAGCGCTTGACATTCATAAGGGAAAGAAATACGGAGCAATAGTCAGAACGGCGACCCGTTTTGAATTTCACCCGGATGGAATCATTTGAGATTCCAAAAATGTCTGTCAACCCCCCGGGATCAATATCCATTCGGTATTCCTCGGTAAATTTCTGATCGAAGTAGATGAAAATCCTTCCTCGTTCCTCCGCGAACTCATATTCGAACGGAACACGAACCGAATCCTTATCGATGAAACGGAACTTTGAACTGTCAATCTCCATCACCGGAACGTTGCTCAATATTTTCAGGGTGTCTCGCGGGTTGAGCAGGCCGTAATTAGAGAATCCGATCTTCATTGAGTCAATCTCCTCCTCATCGAGGGTTATGCGAACCGTGTCTTTTCTTTCACCGTTGATCACCAGCATCCTGATGGAGTCCTTGTCAAAACCCGACATATAATAATGCAGCGTATCTTTTTCCCTATCCCTGTAAAGAAAGGATTTGAAGGACTCCGGCTTCTGGGACAATGGCTCTATAATGGTCTTTGAGGCATCTCCTTCAAAACCAAAGATCAGGTGCCCCTTACTGATATCCTTGGGCCTTCCCTCAATCTCGAAGGGAAGACTCTCTCGAAACAACCTCAGATCAAAAATAGTATCTCCCGGAATCTCAATGATGTCCTTGTAAAAGGCAATATTGTCTTCCGATGGGTTGAATACATAATTTTTGCTGCGATCATTGAGGGCGATCAGTCGGTATTTTCCTGCTTTGACATTGGTGATGCTCCAGTTCAGGCTGTCGACCGTGCTCCCCACATAGGTTGGTTTTTCTTTGAAAACGATAGAATCCTTATAATTCTCATCGACCGGAAAAAGCATTACAGTCGGGCCTTCTGCCATCTCTAGGTTGAAGGCGTCGCTTATTCGCCCACCTATTTTAAGCGAGTCAATATAGTCACCCGTGGAAAATATGTACTTGAAATTATCCAGTACATTTCGCTCGGTGTTATCCTCGATGCTCTGTCCGAAATTGAATGTGTATGTTGTATTTTCCTGAAGGGTGTCTCTCAACTTGACCGTAATCCTTTTACTCGGAGATCCCTGCGGGGTAATTACCGGCGGATACTTCAGTGGAGGGGAAACGATCAACTGTGAAGATACGTTCTGTAGTTTCACGAATTCATCAAAATAGATTTTGATCTCGTCGTCGTCGAACTGCAAACTCAAAAACTCAGGTTCGGCGCGAACCATAATGGGCTTGTCAAAATCCTTGGGACCGCCATCAGGCCTTCCCCTGCGGGCGCAGCCGAAAAGAACCAGTATAACGATCAGTGATAGAAAAAACCTCAATTCCCTCTGATTTTAGTAGTACAAATTAACCGGTTTTTTTCTGTAAAGACTAACCTAACAACAATTTTTATAAGGTAACTGCCATGGTCGCCAAACTAACCCGGGTACCAGGGACGTTCAAAACCATCAGGGCGCATGCCTCCAGGGTGGCTCCCGAAGTTATAATGTCATCGACCAGAAGAATGTGCTTGTCCCTGATTCTCCCAGGACAGGCCAGGGAGAAAGCATCCTTCATGGTCTCATTTCTCTCGATCCGATTCTTGGCTGTAAGCGACCTCCCCGCATAACACCTTGTCAGAATGTCTTCTTTGAAGGGAACATTCAGCTGATCCGCGAGCCCCTGTCCAAACCGTGTAACCTGATTATAGCCTCGATTTCTCAGTTTTTTCGAATGCAAGGGAACCGGCATCACGAGGTCGATTGATAAAAATCTCTCACTTCTCAGCATCTCTTCTCCGAGGACTTCTCCAACCCACCTTCCGATGTCCTGGCGCCCCTTGTACTTCAGCTGATGCGACAGGCGTTGGACTATCCCGTATTTCTTGAAGTAGAGATAGCTTGTGGCTGCCTCCAGGCGAACCCTTCCGTAGAACAATTCTTCAACGCGATTTCCAGCGCGGGCCGAAAAACCACAAAGCGGCAACTCGGCAAGGCACACATGGCATAACGGTTTTGATTCCCTGAAGAGATGGCGTCCGCATTCCATACAGCATCTCGGGTAGAAAAGTCCAATAAAATCCCCTCCAAATGCATGTAAATTCCTAAAATTTAATAACCTTTGATATCTTCTTACCCGCATCTCTTCGTTCTTATCGAAAAAAAATTAAATTTGTGCACAATTTTTCCGAAATCTTGCGTTTAATAAGTTAAGATTAATCTCAAATGTAAACCCAATTCTAGAATTATGGAAGACAACAATAAATCTTCAAACAGCAAAATCCTGATCATAGCACTGACCGTTCTGCTGTTTGCTCTGATCGGTTACACGTTCTACAACAACAATGATCACAAAGAGGCAATCAAGTTCCTGCAGGATGAGAAGGAACAGATCATTGGTAACTTAACGGCCATGGAAGAGAAATATGACGTTGCTATTGCCGAGAATACGAGCCTGTCAGATTCGCTGACTATGGAGAAGGAGAAAATAGCCCTATTGAAGGATTCGGTTCAGAACCTCAAAAAAATCAATTCTGATGTTCTGAGAAGATATAGAAATCAGCTCTCGAGCCTCGAGAAAAACAACGAAAGGCTTCTCGATCAAGTTGATTCTCTGATGTTTGCCAACAACATCCTCACGGAGGAAAAGGACAGCATCAACAGTCAGCTGGAGATTCAGACAAGTTTTAATGACACACTCGTCGCTCAGAACATGGAACTGGCTCGAAAAGTTGAAATCGGAGGAGCGATCAATGTTGAAAATGTAGCGGTTACCGCTATGAAAATGCGTTCAAACGGAAAATACACTGAGACGAACAAGGCTCAGAAGACCGATGCGATCAAGGTCGAATTCAGACTGATTGAGAATGAAATCGCAGAACCGGGAGACAAAGAGGCGTATATCGTATTGAAGAATCCTGCCGGACAGGTGATCAATGCAAAAGGCACCTTTACTGCGCTTGAAGGAAATGAGAAGAAATACACCGACCAAACGGTTGTCAATTACTCGAACGCCGACCTGGATGTGGTCATGCTTGTCGAGAGAAAAGGAGAGAAATACGAAAAGGGTACCTACCCGATCGAAGTTTACGTTGAAGGTAAGATGGTTGGGTCTGCAAATCTTGAATTAAGCGACTCTTTCTTAGGTCTTTAATAAACATTCAGCCCCATAAAAAAAGGAAACACATTTTGTGTTTCCTTTTTTTATTCCCCTGTTTAAATTAATTATTTTTGGCGCATGAAAAACAAGGACGATATCTTCAAGAAAGTGATCTCCCATGCCAAGGAGTATGGATTTATCTTTCAGTCAAGTGAAATCTACGACGGTCTCAGTGCCGTCTATGATTACGCTCAAAACGGCGCCGAGCTTAAAAAGAACATTCGCAACTACTGGTGGAAGGCTATGGTGCAGATGAATGAGAACATTGTTGGTATTGATGCGGCTATATTTATGCACCCGACCACCTGGAAAGCTTCAGGTCACGTGGATGCCTTCAATGATCCGCTGATCGACAACAAGGACTCGAAAAAACGATATCGGGCCGATGTACTCATTGAAGATTACGCTGCAAAAACTGAAGCAGAAGACAGAAAAAGAAATTGCCAAGGCGGCAAAACGTTTTGGCGACAGTTTTGACAGAGAACAATTTGTGAGCACGCATCCGAGAGTGATCGAAATATCTGGCCCAAAAAGAAGATGTATCAAGAGAATGGCTCTGGCCCTGGACAATGAAGACCTGGCAGACGTAAAAGCACTGATCGAGGAGCTCGGAATTGTTTGTCCGGTATCGGGCACAAAGAACTGGACGGATGTTAGACAGTTCAATCTGATGTTCGGCACCAAATTGGGGCATCTGCGGATTCAGCGATCAACTTTATTTGAGGCCGGAAACCGCACAAGGGATCTTTGTCAATTTCTCTCAACGTGCAGAAAACAGGTAGAATGAAGATTCCGTTTGGAATTGCTCAAACCGGAAAAGCTTTCAGAAATGAGATTGTTGCCCGACAGTTTATTTTCAGGATGCGCGAATTTGAGCAGATGGAGATGCAGTTTTTCGTCGAGCCGGGAGAGGAGATCGAGTGGTACGAGCATTGGAAGGAAAAAAGACTTAACTGGCATCAATCACTGGGTCTGGGCGGAGGAGAAGTATCGCTTCCACGACCATGATAAACTCGCTCACTATGCCAATGCCGCCGCGGACATCGAATTTGATTTCCCGATCGGCTTCAAGGAGCTGGAAGGGCATTCACTCAAGAACCGATTTTGACCTCAGAAGCGCATGAAGAATACTCGGGAAAGAAATTGCAGTATTTCGACCATGAGGTCAACAAGAGCTATGTGCCTTATGTGGTTGAGACTTCAATTGGTTTGGACCGAATGTTCCTGGCCGTATTCTCATCGGCCCTTCAGGACGAGAAACTCGAGGATGGCTCAGAACGCGTGGTATTGAAACTACCTGCCGTTCTCGCCCCGATCAAAGCCAGCGTGCTTCCACTTGTCAAAAAAGACGGATTGCCGGATATTGCGAGAAATATCCTCGATACACTGAAGTACGACTTCAATGTCAATTACGATGAGAAGGACGCCATTGGAAGGAGATACAGAAGGCAGGACGCCATAGGAACTCCATTCTGCATAACAGTTGATCACGAGACCAAGGAAAACGACACGGTGACAATTCGACATCGCGATTCCATGGAACAGAAACGGGTCAGGATTTCAGATCTGAGCTCGCTCATCAGCGAGGAAGTTTCCGTTGGAAACTGGCTGAGGAAGGTCTGATCTGCAAAACTTAAAACGTGGCCCTAAGCTGCATGTTTCCTGTGTGAATGGTATCGGCTCCTTCTGATTTTCGACCCAGGTAGTTGAGATTCAGGTCCAGAAAGGAGGTGAGACGTTTTTGCAGGCCAAGCACCCAGGTGTAATTTGTTCCCGGCTGCAAACCTTCGAGCATCTGGTAGGCAACAGGAGAATTGGTGTCGCCCTCAAAATCATTGTAAATAAAATTGAAGTTGGCGTTCAGTGAGAGTTTCTGACCGTTGGCATAGCGAAAATTAGCACCCAGGTTGTGCAGCAGAAGGGTTTCCATCTCCTCGATCTTGTTTTCCTTGTTCTTGTAAGTGTAAAAAACCTCAAGTCGGGTATTCTTGTTGTAGAGGTAGGATATTTTGGGTCGAATGCTCGCTGTATTCAACTCGTAGTTCCTGTTGCTGAAAACGACCGAACTGCTTTCGTTGACGCCTGTGCCTGCCTCGGCTTCCAGCAACCAGAAAGAGCCGAGTTTATGAATAAATTGAAACTGATGGGTGCTGATCTGATTGTTCTGATCCCCAAAGGTGTAGATGGTCTTCTTTCTCGAATTCAAATAGGTGTAAACAAAACTGAATCTCTGTATCCCGCGATTGAAGAAAAAACTGTTCTTGAAGTTCTGATCCAGACCCAATAAATCTTCCTCGTCGTACCCTATAGGGCTCCAGTCAAAGCCCTCCCCGTCTCTGGTTGTTCTGGCGTCAATCAGAAAATACGTCTGATTCGAAAAATGCGAGAGAAACTTCTTGAAGCCATTTCGATTCTTCCAACCACTCGCATCAAGTCGCAGAGACTGACTCCACTTGTTCTGATTGGTTCGGATGAAATTTACAGTGGGCAACAGAACCCTCACATAGATGGCCTGATCCGGAAAACGGGCCACAACGAATTCATCGAGCTCCTGGATTCCGTTCCCGTTGAAATCGATCCATTCGTAGAATCCTTTCCCGGGTTCTACTTCCACGTAAGTGAACTCCTGCTGGGGAAGACTTCCCGAGCGTGTCTCCAGCAAAGTCTGCCACTGCACAAAGTCCTGCAGTATCTTTTGCCTGTAATTCAAGCGGCCATTCACATTGGATTCGTCTTCTCTGAAATCATTGTTGACCTGTCTGTAGTTTAAAAATATGGATAGGTCAGCTCTCGCACTTTTGACGAGTCGTGATTTCAAAAAATAAGTGTGAGCTCCGTTGACCCGAGTCAAATCATTCGAAACCACACTGTCTGTCACCCTGTAATTGTAACCAATCTCCGCAAAGACCTTTGTGGAGTCACCGATCCCTCCGTAGCCTTCCAGTTCCAGGAATCGATGATTCAGATCATTGAGCTGCGCAGTTGATGTATTCTCCCCCAGGCTATTCTCATAGTTGAACTTTCCTCCAATCCAGAACTTTGATATGCGCTGAGCAATACTGGTGTAGAGCCGATCAAAACTATTCTCCTCAACGCCCTCTTTACTCCGCATCAGGCTCCCGTTCAAAAACAAGAAAGTGCCTTTATTCTGATAGTTCCCGAATATCCTGTGCTTTGAACCTCTGTAATCCTCACCGATCTGAAGCTCGTCAAAACCATAGGAAAAACTGCCCATGCTGTCATTGGCAAAAACAAGTCCTCCCTTAAATATCTGCTGCTTCTGGCCCTGTTCAATGTCGAGCAGATCGATGTTCCAGTCTCGAACGAATTCCACATTACGAATTCGTTCAATTGAGCTGAAATTATCGCTCAAGTATTCGACGCCGATCATCCCGTTGAGTTTCCATGTCCTATCGAGTATCCGTTGATCGTAGTCGAGCTTTGCTGCAAATCCCTGGTTGTTTTCATCGTCTATGCCTGAATAAAGGTTCAGGTCGCTATCGCTGATAGCCAGTTCTGCCGCCAGTTCTGTCTTTTCACCAGGGTGATAGCCTCCTGCAAAGTTTATCATCTGATATTTTTCAGGTGCCACGAGCTGAATGACTGGCATATAGGAGCCCTGAGGGATTCCATTTAACGGTTCGACGTAGGCATATACTCTTCCTGCGGCGAGCGTGGTTTCAATCAGATAATCCCCGTTGTTCTCCCCCACAAAACTGAAACTCACCTGGTAGAGCTCGTCATCAGGGTTGTTGGAGTAAACATAGACCTCTTGTCCTCCGGCATCTTCTTTTCTGTAAAGCACCCGGTTCTCGGCGTACTCCGCAGGCACTTCTGAAGGTGAGATCATTTTCTCTGTATCATTGCCCGCTTCTGCCAATATCTCTTTCTGCTCATCGCTCAAGTCCTGATCCAGGGGGCTGTTCTTCAAGTCGCTTTCGTTATAGTACTGGACACTCGCGTGCCAGTCCTTTTTAGCAATCTTGACCCCGTCATAGGTCATGAGACGCGTATAGTTCCTCTCGGCAAGCTGATATTCGATGGTGAATCGCAAATTGGAAGTCACCGTGTACAAACTCGTAAAGGTGATCTCCGCCGTATTGTAATCGATCGTGTAGTCAAAATTCTCTCCCCTTTTCAGCAGCACCCCATTTGCGTATACCCGCTCGCTACCCGATATCATAATCACGAATTGCTGATTTTCAGGTCCTTCAATTCGATACGGACCCTGATTGCCGTCCTGCCCGTTGAACTTATAGCTATTGAATTTGCCTCGAACTATCGCTCCGGAAGCAAAGATCTCCGTCTCTCCCGTCTTTTGACCCGGTAGGGCATTCACCATGATCCCTGATACCTTCTTCTGAAAACGCATGAAATAGTTTTCGCGATTGATCAGATCAAGATCTCCCGCCCTGAGGTTCCACTTGTCACTGAACATCTCAATGAAAACCTGGTCAAACTCATCCAGTCGCTGCGTGAAGCCTCCCGACTGGAGGGGGATCTCATTGTCGGTTATCGAGGCGCGAATTCCGACTTTTTCAGAAAGCCTTCCCTCGATCTGCAGGTTAAAATTTGAATTGACCACGGCATCCTGGTTGGATCCGATTGTGACGCCTCGAGACAGGCTACCCCGGGTGGAAAGGCCCTCAAACGGTTTTCCCCCGGCACTTTTCCGACCGGCCCTGGAACTGTAAACCTGCGCGTCACGGGTTGCCCTGGGCACAATCAGGTCTGGGTCAAAGACCTGATAGGATCTCGTCATAAATTCCGGAAGACGCTCATAGTGAACCTCAATAACGTCTCCTCTGTATGCGAAATCTGAATTTGAAATGAAAAGCCCTCTGGCAAAATCTATCTGGTAACTCCCAGGATCAATTTCAGTCCCCTTCTCATCGTAAGCTTCTAAATAATAGGGACTGATGCTGACACTGTCGATTTGCAAGGTGTCTGACACAACCTCCAGGGTCCTGATTCTTGATTCTCTCGGCTCGATCTGCGCCTGTGCCCAGGCAGAAAGGCAAAAGACCGCCAAAACCAGAATCCTTTTCATTCCATAGAGATTTGGACAAAAATAGGAGAAAATCAGAACAGACTTCTCTGAGCTGGCGGGTTTTCATGCTCGAGCAACCATTTTTTTCGCCAGAGCCCCCCGGCGTATCCTGTCAGCTTACCATTTGAACCGATGACCCTATGACAAGGGATCACTATGGCGATGGGATTTTTCGCATTAGCTCCGGCCACTGCCCGAATAGCGTTTGGATCACCGAGCACTTTGGTTTGTTCCATATAGGAAGAGGTTTTTCCGTAACCGAGGTTTTGAAGCTGGGTCCAAACTTGTTTTTGAAAAGGGGTTCCTTCCGGATCGAGTCTCAAGGAGAATTCTTTCAGTGTTCCCTCGAAATAAGCCTGAAGCTGGTTCTTACAATCCACAAGGGTTTCAGGGGTGTTCTCAATCTCAACCTCAGATTTTTCGGTGAATGACACCGAATGAACTCCTTTTGAGGAGCCACGGATCTCTAAGATGCCAAGAGGAGTCTTCAACTGTGTTCTATCCATTGAAAATCTCTTCTGCACTTCGGGTGGTGATCTCAGCGATTTGATCGGCTTTCATATCGTAAATCTCAGACAGCTTCTCTACGACATAGTTCAGGTAAGAACTCTCGTTTCGCTTGCCACGAAATGGTTTTGGAGCGAGATAAGGTGAATCTGTCTCCAGGACCAGATTTTCAATATCAATCTGATCTAAAAACTTATCAATCCCTCCATTCTTGAACGTAACTACTCCACCTATACCCAGTTTGAAACCATAGCCAATAATTCTTTTGGCTTGTTCGAGCGTGCCGGTAAAACAATGGAAAATTCCTTTGAGCTCAGGACCCTGTTCCTGATCCATGATTTCAAAAATCTCTGAGAACGAGTCTCTTGCGTGAATCACAATAGGCAGGGATCTCTCCTTGGCCCAGGAAATCTGGGTACGAAAGGCCTTTTTCTGCTCCTCCAGGTAGGTTTTGTCCCAATACAGGTCGATGCCGATCTCACCGATAGCCACAAAATGATCGTTTTCGAGCTGCATTCTAACAATTTCGAGCTCCCTCTCATAGTCTTCTTTCACATGTGTCGGATGCAAGCCAGCCATCAAGCTGACAGCCTCAGGAAAAGAATCCCTCAATTCAAACATCCTCTTATAATATGTGGAGTCAATCGCTGGTATGTAGAACTTCTTAACCCCTTCTTTCATGGCGCGCTCAACCACCTCTATCCGATCAGCATCGAACTGTTCAACATAGAGATGCGTATGGGTGTCGATCAGGTTCATGCCTCAAATATACTGGTATCCCGGTTTATATTGGTCTATGCTGCCAATTTTTAGTAAATTCGTCTGCCAATCAAGAAACCTACCTTATGAAAATACTTCACAACCCCAGATGCAGAAAAAGTCGCGAGGGACTCCAAATCCTTGAATCCTCCGGAAAGGACTTTACAATCGTGGAATACCTCAAGGAGCCTTTGACCCAAGAAGAACTCAACGATGTGCTCTCGAAACTGGATATGAGCGCCATAGAACTTGTCCGAAAGAATGAGAAAGAGTGGAAAGAGAATTTTAAAGGCAAGGAAATGACGGAAGACGAAGTTATCGCCGCCATGGCAGATCATCCCAAGCTTATCGAGCGTCCGATTGTGATTTCTGGTGACCGGGCTGTCGTGGGAAGACCACCTGAGAACATTCAACAATTACTCGACTGATTCCCTTTTTTTGTAAATAACGAAAAATACCCCATTTCCGCTATTTTTTGATATTTATCAAAACCCTACATTTATCGGTTGTTCATTTTGAAAAAGAAAATCCTTCATATCCTGATAACGGGTCTCCTCTCCTTGCATCTTGCAGGTCAGGAAAGTGGATTGTACCATGAGATCAACGGAGTGGTACAAGACGCAGAAACCCATACCCCGCTGCAGTTTGTCACAGTTAGCTTCAGAGACATTTCCACGGGAGAGCTGATCGGAGACGTAACCGACAAAACCGGGTATTTCGATTTGAACGTTCCCGAGGGAAAATACTACTGTATCGTTGAATCACTTTCGTTCCAGCCCTTTGTCATTGATGTTCTCAATATTCAACAAGACATCGACATGGGGGTAATCGAACTGGAACAGAACGTCGAAAAGCTGGAGGAGGTCGAATTGGTTGCAAGGGCCAATCTCATGGATCACAAACTGACCAAGAAAGTGTACAATGCGTCCAAAGACATCGCCAATATCGGCGGAACAGCTATCACGGTCCTCGAAAACACTCCTTCCGTAAGGATTGACGAGCAGGGAAATATTTCCATTCGGGGAAACACGGCTTTGGTCCTTGTCGATGGGAAGCCTTACGGAGGACAGCGAAGCAATGCCGATCTTCTGAGCATGATTCCCTCGAGCAGCATTGCAAAAGTGGAAATCATAGCGCAATCCGCGAAATACGACTCGGAAGGGGGAGGCGGAATTCTGAACATCGTCCTGAAAAAGCGATCCTCTGAGGGTTATAACGGTACAGTCGAGGCGCATGTTGGCAATCCTGCCAACCACGGCGTATCTACTTTTATCAATTACCGCACAGATAAGGTCAATATCTTCTCCACGGCGAGCTTCAATCATCAGGTTCCGATAAAGAATACTGAAATAGAACAGGTCTTTTTAGACGGAAACCAAAATCCAACCGGAAACTTTGAGGAATTTCGGACCGACTACAAACAGCGCAATAGCTTTCTTTTCAACATCGGAAGTGATTTCTACATCGATGAAAAAAACACGCTGACCACCTCGATCATGTACACGACCAACAATAAGAATTACGACTCCGAGCTGACCCTGGATGACTATCAGCCCGTAGATCAACTGTTGCGCTCATCACTGCGCGATGTGGATGAGAATACAGATGAAACCTTCCTGGAGGCCTTTGTGCAATACAGCCGAAAATTTGAAAAAGAAGGGCATCAGCTTTCGGTAGATTTGAAATACGATAACAACGTCGGTGAAAACAATACGGACATACTCAATACGGAAACCTTCCCCGGGGATGGACAAACCGAACAGAAATATGTCAAAGACGAAGGGGTTGACAACTTCTATATCCGACTGGATTACAGTCTTCCTCTGGGGGAAGCTTCAAAATTTGAAGCCGGTTTGAAATCCAACTTCAGAATGTATAACAATGACTTCTTGTCAAGTAACCTCAATCCGACTTCCCAGCGGTTCGATATCAATCCTGATTTTTCAAGCGAGATTGTCTATGACGAGAGAATAAATGCCTTTTATGTGAATTTCGCACACGAGTTAGATCAAATCAGTTTCTCTTTAGGACTCCGGGCAGAACTCACTCAAACCTCAATCGAGGAACAGAATGTGCAGGAGGATTTCGAAAACGACTACAACGATCTTTTTCCGTCGGCGTTGATCACCTACAGCATGAAGGACCAGAACTTCTTCTCAATCGGATACGCACGCTTTATAGACAGACCGACTGTATCCCAATTGAACCCGTTCAATTCCTTTGCAGATGAGCGATTCATCTTACTGGGGAACCCCTTTCTGCAGCCGTATTACACCAACTACTTCTACCTGGAATACTATCACCAGTTCGAAAAACTCTCCCTGAATACCGCACTGTTTTATTCGAATTCAACCGACCGGATTATGAACGTTCTCCGAAACACCGGTCTTCAAACGCCTGACGGTTTTGACGTTTACACCAGCCAACCCGTCAACAACGGAACGCTGAACTACACCGGGCTCGAATTCGAAGCTACTTATAATCCTACAGGAAAGATCAGGCTCTACGGGATCATAAGTCCTTATTATGCGGATTTGTTTGACACTCTTGATGGAGCCTATGATTTCACGAACTGGGTCTTCTATGGGAATTTTAGATTTCTCTATCAGTTCACCAACACCTTTCGGTTCAACATTGACTACACCTATCAGTCAGCTCAAAAAACGGCGATTACTGAACTCGAGGACTTTCAATTTGTCAACCTGAGTCTGAGCAAAGACTTCTTGTCTGGTCAATCCACCCTGACCTTTAGGGTCAACGACGTATTCTACACCAAAGAGGCTCGATTCAATTCATTAGAAGCTAATACGATAACGAATCGAAATTTCATCTACGACACCCAGTACCTCCTCTCCTTTACCTATCGATTCAATAAGGCTGGACGTCGCAACGCGCACAATCGATCCAAGGATCTCGATAAAAACGTTTTCGAAATAGACGATCAGATCAAGTAGTTCGAAAATGATAAATTTAGGGCATAAAAAAAGCTTGTTTTCACAAGCTTTAATTCCTAAAAGGTGTAATTTTTATTTGGACTTGGCTTTCTTTTCAGCCCTTTTCAATTTCCAATTCTCCATCAAATTTCCAAACAGCCAATAAGGAACTACGAAGGTCAGCAAGAAGATCAACATCCAGAATCCCATGGTAAATACGGTGAGAAACACCAAAAATCCTAAAAATACATCAATTTCCATCTTGTTTATGCTGTTTGAAATTCGCTTCAAAAATAAGACATATTTTGAGATTTACAATCATTTGGAAAAGAATTTATGTTATTCTTCGGGTCGTTCAACCAACTTTTTCTGTTGATGAACTATTTAAATGTTTCACCGTTGGCATATGAAGTATTTTTAGATTTCAGCTCGCTGTATGATGAAGTCAAATTGCATTTCAAACCTGCCTCAAGTGAAGAATAATCCACATCGCAAGTGGCTCAATTGGTTTTGGGTTTTAACCGCAATGCTTTTCTTTGCCATTCCTGCACAAGGCCAGAGAGGAAATCAAACAAATTTCACAGTTAAAGGTTCAGTTTTCGAAAAAAGCAGCAATATCCCTCTTGAGTTTGCCACGGTGATATTGAAGCCAGAGAATTCGGACAAGGTCTATGGTGGAATTGCAGACGCCCAGGGTTTTTTTGAGATCGAAGTCCCTGGTGGCTCCTATTCGATGCAGATAGAATTCTTCTCGTTTCAAACCCTTGTCAAAAATGGTGTCATTGTGAAATCTGACCTCGAGTTTCCACCATTTTTTATGGAAGAAGACAGTGAGACTCTTGAGGAGGTCGAAATCGTCGCTGAAAGAAGCAGCATGGAAGTTCGTTTGGACCGAAAAATCTTTAACGTTGGGGCCGACCTCACGGTTAAAGGTGCAACGGCTAGTGATGTCCTTGACAATGTACCCGCTGTAACGGTGGACGCTGATGGGGTCGTCAGTCTCAGAGGGAATGAGAATGTAAGAATCCTGATCAATGGAAAGCCAAGTGGGCTCATCGGAATAAATGACACAGAAGCATTAAGACAATTCCCGGCCGATGCCATCGAAAAGGTCGAGGTGATCACAAGCCCTTCGGCACGCTATGACGCCGAAGGAACAGCGGGAATCCTCAACATTATATTGCGTAAAGAAAAGGCGAGTGGGTTCAATGGAATTGCGACCCTGAACCTGGGATACCCTGAGGAATACGGATTGTCTACAAGTCTGAACTACAGGGTTAAGAAATTCAATTTCTTTACCAACCTTGGGTACTCCAATCGGGATTCACCCGGAAATGCTTCAAACACGACCCAATACTTCTCCGAGGATGCGGCTTATGCCTTTACCGATGAAAACAGAATCTACACGCGTGAGCGGGAAAGCTCGAACCTGAATTTCGGACTTGAATACAACCTCAGTGAGAAAACTTCTTTTATCCTGAGCGTACTTTTCCGGAATTCCGATCAGAACCAGATATCTGAGAATGTGACGGACGGCTACACGGATGAAGGAGAGTTGGTCAATACCATGGTCCGCATTCAGGATGAAGACGAGACCGACCGTGTTAACGAATACAATTTCAATTTCTTTCACAGGTTCAACGAAAAGGGCCATGAGTTGAACTTTGACGCTCAATATCAGGACAACAGCGAAACGGAGAACAGTCTCATTACAAATGAAGAGACTTTTCCGCAAGAGGCAGCCATGCCCTCGGAAATAGTTATCTCCGACGAGACACAGAAGAGATACCTCTTGCAGTCAGACTATGTGCTTCCCCTGAAGAACAACCAGCAAATCGAATTGGGTTTTCGCTATACACAAGTTGATCAGGAAACTGATTTCAAGTTCTTCAATGAAGACCCTGACGGGAATTTTGTGGTGAATGACAGCCTGACCAATATATTCTTCTACGATGAGAAGATAACAGCCGTCTACGGGCAGTACGGCAACAAGTTCGGTTCTTCGACCTCGTTGCTCCTGGGCCTTCGGATGGAAGCCAGTGACATCGATGTACGCGCGGTGGGCAAGGAAATTGATTCGATCAATGACAAGTATTACATCAATTACTTCCCAACGGCCAACCTGGTCTATGAGTTCAGCGAAAACGAAAACATCAGCCTGGGTTACAATAGCCGAATAAGGCGTCCCAGGTCCCGGTTTATCAATCCATTTCCCTCTCAGTCGAGCCGGACGAACATATTCCAGGGAAATCCGGATCTCGACCCGACAATCTCCAATGGTGTCGATGCAGGATATTACAAGCGTTGGCAGAAAATCAGCCTGAGCACTTCGGTCTATTACAGTCACGCCACCGATGTATTTCAGTTCATCAGTGAAGACACGGGTGAGCAAACCGAAGATGGGATTCCAATCATCAGAAGGACACCTATCAACATAGGAACAGAGGATCGCTACGGCTGGGAGTTCTCGGTAACATACACCCCGATCAAAAACTGGCGGTTTCAAACCAATTTCAACTATTACAATGCAAGTCGTGAAGGCATGTACGAAGGCCAGGACCTTAGTTTTGTCAATGCGAGCTGGTTCGGACGATTCAGCTCAAAGATCGTATTGCCTGCTAAAATCGACTGGCAAACCACACTTTTCGTTCGCGGCCCCAGGGAAGACGCTCAAAACAAAAGAGAGGCCATAGCCACGGTGAACCTGGCATTCAGCAAGGACATACTGAAAGGCAACGGAACCCTGGGTTTTAATGTCAATGATCTGTTCAACAGCCGAAAAAGGATTCAAGAGACCACTGGAGACACCTTCATACAGGAAAGTGAGTTTCAATGGAGAGAGCGGCAGTGGAGGTTGTCTTTTGTTTATCGATTCAATCAGAAGAAAAAAGGACAGCGATCCCGTGATTCCTTCAACGGGGGCGATGACGGTGAATTCGGTTCGTGAAATGGACCAATTTACCGCGAAATTACGGCGTTTTTTGAGGCGTTTTCGTATCTTTGTCTGATACGTTTATCGCTAAATTTTTTCACATGAAATACAGAATTGAGCACGATACCATAGGAGAGGTTAAAGTGCCTGTCGACAAATATTGGGGAGCCCAAACAGAACGATCCAGAAACAATTTTAAAATAGGTCCGGAGGCCTCCATGCCCAAAGAGATCATTGAGGGCTTCGCCTATTTGAAAAAAGCTGCGGCATATGCCAATCATGACTTGGGTACGCTTAACCTTGAAAAAAGAGATGCTATAGCTGAGGTATGTGACGAGATCCTTCGCGGAGAACTCTACGATCAGTTCCCACTGGTCATCTGGCAAACCGGTTCCGGAACGCAGAGCAACATGAACTGCAATGAGGTGATCGCCAACAAGGCCCATGTGAACAATGGCGGAAGCCTTGAAGGACAGGAACGTTTCATTCATCCCAATGATGATGTGAACAAGTCTCAGTCTTCAAATGACACCTTCCCAACTGGAATGCATATTGCAGTTTATAAAAAGATAGTTGAAATCACCCTTCCGGGAATTCAAAAGCTACGCGATACGCTGGATGCCAAATCCAAAGCCTTTACCGATGTAGTCAAAATCGGACGAACGCATCTTATGGATGCCACTCCGCTTACACTAGGGCAGGAATTTTCAGGCTACGTCTCTCAACTAGATCACGGAATGAAGGCCCTGACCAATACCCTCGAGCACCTGTCTGAACTCGCCCTGGGAGGTACGGCTGTGGGCACGGGAATCAATACTCCTGAAGGATATGACACCCTGGTTGCGCAATATATTGCGGATTTTACCGGGCTTCCATTTGTAACGGCCAGGAACAAATTTGAGGCTCTTGCCGCACATGATGCCATTGTGGAGACCCATGGTGCGCTGAAGCAACTCGCCGTTTCCCTGATGAAAATTGCGAATGACATTCGTCTTCTGGCATCCGGTCCGCGAAGTGGTATCGGAGAGATCATTATCCCGGCGAACGAACCGGGTTCATCCATCATGCCCGGCAAAGTCAATCCGACCCAGGCTGAAGCGATGACCATGGTTTGTGCCCAGGTAATAGGAAATGACGTAGCCGTAACTGTCGGCGGACTCAACGGGCATTACGAATTAAACGTGTTTAAACCTGTGATGGCATCCAACGCCCTTCAAAGTGCACAGCTCCTTGGGGATGCCTGTGTATCTTTCAATGATAATTGCGCGATTGGGATCGAACCCAATCTGGAGAGAATCAAGTACCTGGTGGATAATTCACTCATGCTTGTCACGGCTCTCAACACGAAAATTGGATATGAGAATGCAGCGAAAATTGCGAAGACTGCTCATAAGAATGGCACGACCTTGAAGGAAGAAGCCATCAATCTTGGATTGCTGACTGCAGAGGAATTCGATGTCTGGGTAAAACCCGAAGATATGGTGGGAAGCTTAAAGATCTGACATGTGTAACAGCTTCAATAAAAAATTTCTCGACGAGGCTGCAGAACATTGGAGCGGTTCAGAAAAAGAGGACCAGGAAAGCCTCGATAGTTTCATGAAAGAAGCTATTGAAATGGCGATCAAAGGTGTAGACAAGAGTGAAGGAGGCCCCTTTGGATGTATCATCGTTAAAGAGGGTGAGGTCATCGGAAGAGGAAACAACCGGGTTACCTCAAATCAGGATCCTACAGCACATGCCGAGATCCTGGCGATCCGTGAAGCCTGCTCTCATTTGAAGAGTCATCAGCTCGAAGGATGTGTCATGTATTCGAGTTGCGAACCCTGCCCCATGTGTCTGGGAGCGATTTACTGGGCAAGACCTGAAAAGGTATTCTACGCAGGCACCAGAAAGGATGCCGCCAACAGTGGCTTCGACGATTCGTTCATCTACGAACAAATCAGTCTTTCACCTGAGGCAAGGAACATCCAATTTCTTCAAATAGGACGTAAAGAGGCTCTGAAGGCCTTTGCGCTTTGGGACCAAAAAGAGGATAAAACGAAGTATTAAATTAAATTCTTGATCATGAAAAATGTTGGAGTTTGGATAGACCAGAAAGAAGCAAATATCATTACCCTGGCTAATGAGGATGCAATCAAGACCAAGACCATCTACTCAGATGTAGAGACGCGTGTTCGGATTGAAGGCGAAAAGAAACAGTTTGGAAGATTCGGTGATCAATATCTCGTCGATGAAAAAGGAAAGAAAAATCGAATTGAGCAGCACACTATGCGGTATCTCAACAAGGTGAGGGAGGAGCTCAGGAGCGCTGATCAAATCATGGTATTCGGACCGGCACAGACAAAAAAAAGGTTGGAAAAATTGATGTTCGAAGATCCGAACCTGGTGCAGAAGCTGAAAGAGATCAAGGCCTCAGACAACATGACTGACAATCAGAAGATTGCTTATGTAAAGGCCTACTTCAAGGAGAATTGATCAGACGCGACCACGACTCATGTTACGGATACGATTGTAGTACTCCTCGTATTCGCGCTCGGCCTTTTTGTGCTCTTTTGTTTCGAAAAGAGCCTTTACGACCTTGCCCGCCTTTTTAAGGGATTCTGGCGCAGACTTTTCTTTTTCAACACTCATTTTTTTAGCAATTTCCTATTTAAACGCAAGAAACCGCCTCTTTATTATACTGGTCCTTAATCAGTTCCAATTCGAATGATGGAATTTCCCTTCCGGATCATCCGTTCTCTGGTAGGTATGTGCCCCAAAGAAGTCACGTTGTGCCTGGATCAGATTTGACGGCAAATCCTTTGTCGTCGAGTCCACCCAAAAATGGTAAGCGCTGGTAAAACAAGGTAAGCTCACACGTCTTTTGAGTCCTTCCTCGAGCAAGCTGACTACAGCGACTTCATCCCTTACCAGCCCTTCTCTTAACTCAGGGATCATAAACAGATCCTGGCTGTTAGCAAAGTGTATCTTGAGTTCATTCATCAGATTTGATTTGATGATGCATCCGTTTGACCATATCCTCGCAATAACCTGAAAGTCGAGATTCCATTTATGTTCTGCTGAGGCCTGGGCCATTAACTGAAACCCTTGCTGGTGATTGATCAGGCGTGCAAATTCATAGGCTCTTTTCAGGTTCTCGAGGTCAAACGAATCGACTTTCGTTCCAGACGTTGAGATAAAAGATGAAAGATTCGCTCTTCTCTCTTTAAAGGAAGAGATATATCTTGCAAATACGGCTTCAGCCATCATTCCGTTGGGAACTCCAAGATCCAGCGCCACTTTGCTCGACCAGGAACCCGTCCCCTTGTTCCCTGCACGGTCAAGGACACGATCCAGGAGGTAGTGATCACCCTCTTTCTTTCTCAGGATTTCTACAGTAATCCCCAGGAGATAGCTCGATAGGGTTCCCCGGTTCCAGACTTCGAAAATCTGCGCAATCTCCTCATTGTTCTTTTCAAGTCGGAGCAAGGCATAGATTTCGGCCAAAAGCTGCATTTCAACATATTCGATGCCGTTGTGCACCATTTTAATGAAGTGCCCCGAACCATCAGGACCTATAAAAGAACAGCAGGCATTCCCCGAATCATCTCGTGCCGAAATCGCTTCAAGGACCGGTGCGACTTTTGCATAGTCCCTCTGATTTCCTCCTGGCATGATAGAGGGTCCCTTTCGAGCGCCTTCTTCACCTCCTGAAACTCCGGCTCCAATAAAACCAATACCCTGAGAGCCGGCAAGTTCAACACGCCTTTGAGTATCTGTATAATGCGAGTTCCCACCGTCAATGACAACATCCCCGGCTGAAAGCAGTGGAAGAAGCTGATCCATGACAATATCCACCACCGGGCCGGCTTTGATCATAAGCAGAATCCGCCTTGGCTGAGAAAGGGATTGCACAAAGTCAGTGATATCGGTAAACCCGTGGATATTCGAATAGGATTGGTTTTCCTTGAGAAAGTCATCCACTACTTCTTTTTCTTCTCCTTCTGATCGGTTGTAGACGGAAAGCTGATATCCCCTGTCTGCAATATTCAGGCTCATGCTTCCACCCATTACGCCCAGCCCATATACTCCGAAATAACTCTTTTTGTCCATGTTTAAGAATGAAATGATGTGATCTGTAATCTGTGAGGGAGACTTGGCGATATCGATTTCCAGTGCGTATGAAGGCTCCTCAAGGGCTTCAAACTGGGATTTGAGCAATCCGGACCCCATGTAATGCCCTGCCCTTTGGTTGAGACGATCTTCAATTAGATCAAAACTTCCCTTCAAATAAATCCACTTGACGTCTTTGGCACGACTCGACAGTTTTTGCCTGTACTTCTCCTTTAAAGCCGAACAGGCGAGAACAGCTCCTCCTTTTTTCTGCCACTGCTCCATATTCAAAGACAACGCTTCCAGCCAGCCCTTGCGATCATCATCATCAAGCGCTATCCCACGTGACATCTTGTCTATATTCTCCCGGGGATGGAAATCATCGGCGTCGTAAAAGGGAATCTCCATGCGATCGGCCAGATCCTTTCCAATGGTCGATTTTCCGCATCCACTTACGCCAAAAACCACACAGAGGTCATTCATCATCAAATTTATTTTAAAGTCAACCGATCGTCCAGGCATTTCCTACCTCACTCAGCGGGATACAAGGCTTATATCCCCCGGGTATTGGGTCAAAAACCAGGACTTCCGTTCCGATTCTTTCGGACGTGAAATAACCCAGCAAGGCAAATTCACGCGTGGTCAATAAGAATTTGTAGAGGGCAAAATTGTCTTTTTCCTCATCATTCATATTTCCTGCCCCGTTGTTCTGCCCGTCTAGAACCGCTTTCTTTTCGTCCGGTGGAAGATCAAAATACGTTTTAAAGACCTCAAGAACATCACTGTGATCTGCCCTTGTTGCATCCTTGCCCGCATAGCTCGCAACTTTCTCGGCGAACAAGGCTCCACCTTTTGCAACCCATTGCTGATCTGTTTTCGAGAGAATATCCCCGCACATTTTGTCAACGAACCTTTGCAGGTCAAGATCCTGGCCACCAGGGCTTTCAGATCTTGGGAGAATGATCTCGACAAGATGATTCACCAGCGGCTTGACTTCATCACTGAGAAAAACAGCCTTCCAAGCTGGATCAGGTTTCGAACATGACTCCAAAACTCCAAGCAAAGTCGGTGCGCTCACCACATAACCGATGCCGAGCGACAAATTCTTTAAAGCTTCCCTCCTCTTCATGACTCCTTTGATTTGTTCTCGTTCAGAAACTTATCTGCGGCATAATTGGCTGCCCTGGCTGTCAGAGCCATGTAGGTCAATGAAGGATTTTGACATCCCGAGGAGGTCATGCAGGCTCCATCGGAAACATATACGTTGGGTACAGCGTGCACCTGGTTGTATTTCCCGAGAATCGAAGTCTTGGGGTCCCGGCCCATTCGAGCCGTTCCCATTTCATGGATCCCTAAGCCCGGGTAGAACTCATCCCTATTGTCGTAGGGGATGATTTTGGTATATCCCGCTGCTTCCATCATTTTCACAGCTTGCTGGATGATGTCTTGGCGCATCTTCTTCTCATTCTCCTTGAATTCCACGTCGAAATCAACTGTGGGCAGGCCCCATTCGTCGAGCTTGTCATAGTTCAGGGTCATTTTGTTCTCATGGTAGGGCAGGCATTCGCCGAATCCCCCCATTCCGATGGCCCAGGGCCCTGGTTTTATTAGCTCTTCCTTCAGGTCCTCGCCATAACTCATTTCCTTGATTGCCCCTTTCCAGTTGGTTCGACTTGCGCTTCCCTGATAACCGTATCCTCGAATGAAATCCACAGATTCTGACTCCCCTTCAATATTCCTGAAACGCGGAATGTAAAAACCTGCGGGTTTACGTCCTTTATAATATTTGTCTTCATGTTCATCTACAACAGCATAGGCCCCGGCACCCAGGTGATGATCCATGATATTGTGTCCGAGCTCCCCACTGTCGTTACCAAGACCATTCGGAAAACGATCTGACTTGGATTGCATCAGGATGGATGCAGAAGCAATTGCCGATGCGCAACAGAAGACAATTGAGGCTTTGTAGAAAAATTTTTCCCGGGTAAGCGTGTCAATAATTCTTACCCCGGTGGCTTTCTTCAAAGTGTCGTCATAGACAATCTCATAAGCGATTGAATTGGGACGGAGTGTCATGTTCCCTGTCCTTTCTGCGGCAGGCAGAGTTGAGGCATTACTGCTGAAGTATCCTCCAAAAGGGCAGCCTCGCATGCATCGGTCCCTGTACTGGCACTTTGTTCGACCTTCATAGGTCTTATCCCCTGTGATGTGAGCTACTCGTGCGTGGGTAACTACCCTGCCATTCATATTCTCACTCACTCTTTCCACAAAGTCTTCCTCGACGCAGTTGAAAGGCATAGGCTCAGTGAGCTTGCCGTCTGGTATCTGTTTGCTTCCGATATTGTTGCCGCAGACACCTATATATTCTTCCACTTTATCGTACCAGGGTGCCAGATCCTTGTAACGAATCGGCCAGTCTACACCGTGACCGTCTTTCTTGTTGGCTTCAAAATCGTCTGGCCCCAAACGGTAAGAGTGCCTCCCCCAGGTGATGGACCTTCCTCCCACATGGTAGCCACGCATCCAATCGAATCTTTTGGTTTCTGTATAGGGATGCTCAATGTCATCGACAAACCAGTGTCTCCACTGCTCGTCCGTCGTATAGCCGGTTCTGGCCTGTTTTTCCTGTCTTTTCCTGTCTTCCGCGGTGGTTAGCCCCCGGTGCTCAAAATCCCAGGCCTCCATATTCATCGTCGGGTAATCGGTCACGTGACGCACCATTCGTCCCCTTTCCAACACCAGGGTCTTCAGACCTTTCTCACACAGCTCTTTGGCGGCCCATCCACCGGAAATACCAGTGCCTATGACGATTGCATCATACTCAACCGATTGTTCTATTTCTTTCCCTTCTTGCATAGTTTGTTACAGATATCTTTCTTCAATCACTTTCAAGTGATGCAGCAAGTGTCCACAAATGATGAATCCCAGGGCACGGACGCTAATCGCATTACCATCAATCTTCCCCATTCTTTTCAGAACATTCTCATTCATCGATTCAAACATCAGGATATTCGATTTTCGGATCAATTTGAATTCCTCCAATAATGACGAAAGGCTCCTACCACCTGCGTCGCAGGTTTCGACATACAGATTCTCATCGAAGCCGGGAAGCCCGGTAGAATCGTTACGGGCAAATCGAAGCGCCCTGTAGGCGAAGATCCGTTCTGTATCGATAATGTGCTGGAGCAGCTCTTTGATGCTCCATTTCCCTTCAGCATAACGATAGTCCTCTTTTCCCGGATCAAGATCGCTGAAAAGGGAGTTGCATGCTTCCAGACTTGATGCAAGAAGTTCATTCAACCCTGAATCTGCATCAGTAACAATTTCCATATAAGGTTGAAAGAATTGAGCATATTCCTTTCTGCCAGGTCTAGACATCCTCGTAAATTTTTTGAATTAAAAACCCGCTAATTTAACGAATTTCATTGAGATGAAAGGTGGGAAGACAGAAGTCGAAAGGACTGCTTGGCGATCTCGATCTCCTCATTTGTCGGAACCACGAGGATACTCACCGTAGCTCCATCTTTTTGAATCTCCCGGATCGTCTGTTGCCTGACCCGGTTCTTGTCTTCGTCGAGATTTATCCCGAAAAACTCCATGTCTTTGCAAATCAACCTGCGAATCAGATCGGAGTTCTCCCCGATTCCTGCCGTGAACACCAGCGCATCGAGTCCATTCATTGCAGCTGTGTATGCTCCTATGTATTTCTTGACACGATAGGCATTCATCTTCAAGGCCAAATTGCAAGCCTTGTTCCCTTGTGAGGCAGCCGTTTCAATTTCCCTCAGGTCGCTGTATCCGGTTAGTCCCAGCATACCGCTTTTCTCCTGCAAAAGACTCTTGACTTCATCGACTGTGTATCCAAGTTCATCGATCATATGAAAAATGACGGATTGATCGATATCACCGCTGCGAGTTCCCATGATCAAGCCGTTCATCGGACCAAAGCCCAGTGAGTGCTCCACACTCTTTCCATCCTTGACCGCAGTGATGCTGCAACCGTTACCCAAGTGAACCGTGATCATTTTACGGGACTTGCCTTTTAGGCACTCCCCAGCCTGCTCAGAAACATATTTATGACTTGTTCCGTGGAAACCATAGGTTCGAAGCTGATGCTCGCGGTAGATTTCTTCAGGAATAGCGTATCGATAGGCCTCCTCAGGAATCGTCTGGTGAAATGCCGTGTCAAAAACGGCAACCTGCACCGCTTCAGGGAAAATTCTTTCGGCGACTTCTATCCCTTTGAAATTATGCGGATTGTGCAAGGGTGCCAGGCTGAAAAGCTCCTGGATTTTGGCTTTGACCTTTTCATCGATGCGAACTGTTTCGGAAAAACTGCTACCTCCGTGTACAACGCGGTGTCCGACAGCGTCAATTCCGGAAGAATTGTCAATCACCCCTTTTTCCGGATCGAGAAGAAGTCCTGCGATCATTTGAAGACCGGCTTCGTGATTCTTTATTTCTATTTCCTGCTCGAACTGCTGTTCTTCTGTCAGATATTTTATTCTTGCTCCGTCAAGCCCTATGCGCTCTACAACCCCTGAAGCTATCACTTCTTCTGCAGGCATCCCGATCAATTGAAACTTGATCGAGGAACTTCCCGAATTAATAACCAGAATCTTCATTGTTTTCATCATACTAAACCTCAGCAAGTTCCATTTGAGCCTGAATGGCCGTAATCACTACGGTATTGAAAATGTCGTCCACTGTACACCCGCGACTGAGATCATTTACAGGCTTGTTCAAACCTTGAAGCATCGGGCCGATAGCAATCGCACCGGTTTCTCTTTGAACCGCCTTATACGTATTGTTGCCGGTATTGAGGTCGGGGAAAATCAAAACACTGGCCTGCCCCGCAACCTTGGAATCCGGCATTTTCTTTTTACCCACATTGATGTCAACCGCCGCATCATACTGAATGGGGCCTTCAATCTTCAAATCCGGCCTCTTGGCCTTGACGATTTCAGTGGCCTCACGAACCTTATCTACATCAGCTCCTGACCCAGAGGCTCCGGAGGAATAAGACAGCATCGCCACTTTGGGTTCAATTCCAAAGGCAGCGCTCGATTCGGCCGAGGAAATGGCGATCTCTGCCAACTGCTCAGCAGTCGGATTGGGATTGATGGCGCAATCTCCAAAAACCGACACGCGATCTTCCAGGCACATAAAAAAGACCGAGGAAACCACAGAAACACCGGGCTTGGTCTTGATGAACTGCAATGCCGGTCGAATGGTGTGTTGCGTGGTATGAACCGCTCCTGAAACCATCCCGTCGGCATGACCTTTATGCACCATCATAGTTCCAAAAAAGGACACGTCAGCCATCAGGTCATGAGCCATGGGGCGGTTAACGCTCCTGTGTTTTCGAAGTTGGTACAGGGTCTCCGCATAATCCTCAAAATATTCTGAGTTCACCGGATCGATGATATGGATCGATTCCAGGCTCATCGGAATGCCGAGTTGAGCGATTTTGCTTCGAATGAGGTCGGGTGATCCCAATAAAGTGACGTCAACCACGTCCAGTGCCATAAGCCGGGAAACGGCGAGAAGAATTCTTTCATCTGTACCTTCAGGAAGTACAATGTGCTTTTTCACTTTCTTCGCTTTTTTCAGCAGATTGTACTGAAACATTCTCGGGGTAAGACCACGCTTCTTAAATTTGAGATATTTCTTTGTCAGCGATCCCATATTGACATATTTGTCAAAAGTGATCAGCGATGTGTAGATTCTTTGCTCATTGTTTGGATAGATGTGAGATCGAATCGCTCCGATATCATTTGCTACCTCAAAGGTTCCTTGATCAACAGTCAGAATGGGAACGATCTCCCGAAGACCCTCAATTAACCGGATCACAGATTTCTCGGGAGCAAGTCCTCCGGTAAGGACTATTCCTGCTATTTTCGGATAGTTGTCCGAAATACTTGCTTGAAGAGTGGCCAATATGATATCGGCACGATCCCCGGGTGTGATGACCAGACAATTCTCTGTGAGATGCTTCAAAAAGTTCCTGAGCTGCATCGCTCCGACGGCAAAGCTCTCGACCTGGTTGTTAATCTGGTCGTCCCCAAGCACAAGCTCTGCTTCGATCTCGCTGATTATTTCTTTGATTGTTGGATTGAACAGGCTGTTAATCAAGGGGATTGCGGCGACAAAAATCTCATCACTTAATTTCTCAGAGATTGCCTCCTCCATTTTCAATAAATCCTCTGACTCCACCTTGTTTGCTATCAAGCCAAGTACCTGGACCTCCTTTTCAACAAAAGAGTCGTAGGCGAGGTGCAGGTTTGAAATCAACTCCTCGTCTGTTTTTCCTTTACCTGTACCTACCAAAATGACGGGTGTACCCAGATTCTTCGCTATGATTGCATTCAGATCGAGTTCAACAAAAGCAGCTTCCCCGGAGAAATCGGTACCCTCCAGCAGAATAAAATCAAAGCGTTCCTCAAGCTCTTTGTACTTCTTGAAAATGATATCGACAATTTCCTCTTCCTGATCGTCAATCTTCTTCTGAATGACTTCCTGTACGGTAAGGGCATAGCAATCCTCATACGACATGTCGAGATTGAAGTGGGATAGAACAGTTTCAATGTGATTGTCCTTCTGACCTTTGATCAGATTCTCAATGATGGGTCTAAAATAACCCACTCGTTTTGTTCGTCCCAGAATAATGCGCAGAAGACCCAATGTGATCAGGGACTTTCCGCTTTCCGGTTCACCAGTGGCGATATAGATCGCTTTGTTCATGGCAGAAAATTTACACAAAGATACTCATCTCATGAATTAATCGCACGTCGCTCAGGTAACAATTGTGACCCTTAAATCAGGTCCATTCAGCGCCGTATAAAATATTTGGGCTAGATTTGTAAGAGATGAGAGTTCTGTTCAAAAACATCAAGCAACTCCTGCAGATCAGGGAGCCGGGAGTGACCAAGGTTTCTGGTAAGGACATGGGTGAACTGCCCGTTCTGGACAATGCTTATCTACTCACCGAAAATGATCGCATAGCTGATTTCGGACCCATGGAGAGCCTCCCTGCGGTCGATGCTGATCTTGAAGTTGATGCTTCAGGAAAAATGCTGCTTCCGGCCTGGTGCGATTCGCACACCCATCTGGTATATGCAGGAAATCGGGAAAAGGAATTTGTCGACCGGATTCGCGGGTTGAGCTACGAAGAAATTGCCGCCCGTGGCGGAGGCATCCTAAACTCGGCCCGTCAGTTGGACTCGAGCTCTGAAGACGAAATTTACGAACAGTCGGCAAAGCGATTGGAAGAGATCATGCGTTTGGGAACCGGCGCGGTCGAAATTAAATCAGGATATGGCCTGACCACGGAGTCTGAACTTAAAATGCTGCGGGTGATTAAGCGACTTTCCGAATCGCATCCGATAGAAGTCAAGGCTACTTTTTTGGGCGCGCACGCTTTTCCCAAGCCGTTCCGGGATAGTCCGGACAAATACGTGGACTTGATTTGCGACGTGATGATTCCGAAAGTGGCTGAAGCTAAACTTGCAGAGTTTATTGACGTATTCTGCGAAAAAGGATATTTCTCAGTAGAACAGACCCAAAGAATAATGGAAAGAGGCAAAGAGTATGGTCTCGTTCCCAAGATACACGTGAATCAGTTCAACAGCATTGGCGGAATTCAAACCGCGATCCAATCCGAGGCGCTTACCGTTGATCATCTTGAAGTGATGACCGACAAGGATTTCCGGGACCTGGAGATTTCTCAGGTCATGCCAGTCGCGCTTCCCTCCTGCTCCTATTTCCTGAGTATCCCTTACACACCCGCAAGGGAATTGATCGATCGCGGAATGGCACTTGCCATTGCAACAGATTTTAATCCAGGGTCCACCCCGAGTGGCAACATGAATTTCGCGGTTTCGGCGGCCTGTATCAAAATGCGCCTTACTCCCGAGGAAGCTATAAACGCTGCTACCATCAATGGCGCCTATGCCATGAATCTCAGCCAAAGCCATGGAAGCATCACCCGAGGAAAGTTTGCCAATTTGATTCTCACTCAAGAAATTCCCTCCTATGGCTTTCTTCCCTATGCCTTTGGAAGCAATCTCATAGAAAAGGTGATGATTGGAGGTGAGTTTCTTACTGAAGAATAATTTCATGAAAGAAAGGATAAATGATTTGATCAGTCAGATGACTGAGATCCAGGAAGGAAAACCCTGGATCGGAAGTAACTTCAGCAAGAAAATGAAGCCCGTCACCGAGGAGGATTTTTTCAGACGCCCAATGAGGAATATGCACAGCCCAGCGGAGATAATCTCACATCTCACAACCTGGAGAAAAGAAACCTTGATAAAACTGAAAACGGGCAAAGGGAGCCTTACGGATGATCACCCTTCAAATTGGAAGGACCTGGAAACACTAAAATCAATCGGTCAAACAAAGTTAATGGCTGACTACAACAACAGTCTGTCGGGAATTCTAACGTTTTTGGAAGGGCAAAATGATGTGTTTTTACAAGAAACCTACTACGATGGTGACTTCAAAGACGAATACACCTATGCCTGGTTGCTTCAGGGGATGTTGCAACACGACATCTACCACCTGGGACAGATCGGGTACATTGTCAAGTTTCTAAATTACAGTAAGCAATAAGAATCTGGGAATTCTTCGTAAATTTGCAGGCTAAAGAATCCTATCTATGTCAGAGAATCTCACAGTACCCAGACAGAAGAAACCGGAGTGGCTCCGGGTCAAACTTCCTGTGGGGAAAAAATATAAAGACTTAAGAGGGCTTGTCGACAAATACAAGCTCAATACGATTTGCACCAGTGGTAGCTGCCCCAATATGGGAGAGTGCTGGGGAGAAGGAACCGCGACCTTTATGATCCTGGGTAATATCTGCACGCGATCTTGTGGTTTCTGCGGAGTCAAGACCGGAAAACCGGAAAGTGTGGAATGGGACGAACCGGAAAAAGTAGCCAGATCGATTCATTTGATGAAAATCAAACATGCTGTTATAACCTCTGTGGACCGAGATGACCTGAGAGACGGAGGATCGATCATTTGGGCAGAGACTGTTGAGGCTATACGTCGAAGCAATCCCGGGACCACGCTCGAAACCCTGATCCCTGACTTCAGAGGTATTCGCAGAAACATCGATCGGATTGTGGATGTGGCGCCTGAGGTGATCTCACATAACCTGGAAACCGTCAGGCGACTGACCCGGGAAGTTCGCATTCAGGCCAAATACGATCGAAGTCTGGAAGTATTGGAATACATCAAAGATTCAGGGCAACCTCGAACGAAATCCGGAATCATGCTGGGACTGGGTGAACGCGAAGAGGAGGTCATCGAAACCCTTCACGATTTGAAAAAGGCAAAAGTGGATATTGTAACGATAGGACAATATCTTCAACCGAGTAAAAAACATTTGCCGGTTCATGAATTCATCCCGCCCGAACAATTCGAGAAGTACAAAAGCATAGGATTGGAACTCGGTTTCAAATACGTTGAAAGCGGGGCTCTTGTTCGTTCATCATACCGAGCTGAAAAGCATCTGGTATGATTTAACATAGGATTAACAATGCGTTTTCGAAAATGGAATGGAAATTGCTAATTTTACAGTGAAGCAAAATTCCCCATTAGTTTTGACTTCGTTATGATTAATTTTGAGTTAGTAAGCTAAAAGGCTCTTCACATTTTGAAGAGCCTTTTTTTATTTATCTGAACTCACGAGGAAGAAGGAATGACTCTTCTTGAAGGATTTCGAAGCTCAAAATCCATGAAAACCAATAAAAGGGAAAGGATTTTGGGAAATTCATAACAAATATTAACAATATTGTAACAAATGAAAGATTCTTTGGCACGAGATTTGCAATTTGATAAATGAAGCAAAGTTCCCCACAGATTTTGTTTTCATTATGATTAATTTTGAGTTAGTAAGCTAAAAAGCACTTCATCCCGAAGTGCTTTTTTGTTTGTCTTACGTAAGATACTCCTAAGCAAAGTCGCATTTCATAACGATACCTCCCTATTCTTGAAAATAATTACAATACGAGGGCTCAAAAATGGTTAAACCAAATTTTTTCTGCCATAATTTTGTTGAATTATTAAAATATTCTTACCTTGTAAGCGCAAACAAAATTCCTCACAAAATTTTGTTCTTCATTTGATTAATTTTGAGTTAGTAAGCTAAAAAGCACTTCTTTTTGAAGTGCTTTTTTTCGTTTATGAAGGCTTTATACCTTACTTTGTGATGAAGATTTTCAATTGACCAAGCCTATAGAATCATGCGGGCCATCTGCATCAGCACCGATGAATGAATTCGTGAACCAAGGCATTGATCTTTTCCTCAGAGGCTTTGGCCGCCTCCTGCACCGCTTCATGGGATACGGCTTCAATTTTACCCTCAATGCCCAGATCCGTGATCACTGAGAGACCAAAGCACTGCATATCCATGTGCTTGGCTACGATCACCTCAGGGACAGTGCTCATCCCAACCGTATCTGCTCCAACCAGCCTGACCATGCGATATTCCGCTGGAGTCTCGAATGTAGGTCCCTGAAGTGCCAGGTAGACTCCTTCTTTTATATCTATATTCTTTTCTGCAGCAACTTCCTTCATGATCCGAATCATTTCAAGATTGTAGGGCTCATGCATGTCTACGAATCGGGGGCCGAATCGCGAATCATTTTCACCCCTTAACGGATGCTCCGGCATGAAATTGATGTGATCTGTAATAATCATGATATCGCCGACTTCAAATTCTGGGTTCACTCCCCCACTGGCATTGGACACCATCAATTTCTCTACTCCGAGAAGCTTCATAACCCTTACAGGAAAAGTCACCTCATTCATTTTCCATCCTTCATAATAGTGAAAACGACCCTGCATGGCGACAACCTTTCTACCCGAGAGTTCGCCATAAATAAGCGCACCACTATGACCACTAACCGTGGATACCGGAAAATTGGGAATGTCATGATACGGGATTCTCTTCTGAACGTGAATCGTTTTCGCTACACCGCCAAGACCCGTGCCAAGGATGATTCCAATCTCCGGGTTTACAATACCTAAATCCTTTAAGAATTTAGCGGTTTCCTTTATTCTTTCGTACATAGTCTTGAATTATCTCATTAAAGCGATTCTCTCCCCCAAGGAATTCAGTCTGAATCGGCAGGTAATAAACGGGTAAATGCGTTGACTCAAAATTGCGGACAAAATCCTTCTCGGTGGTGAGCACTATCTTTTTATCACCCGGCAGTTCATTCAAATCCGACTCAATGCGGCCAAGCTCTTTCCGGTTGATTTGGTGGTGATCTGTGTATTTCAGGTGCTCAAAACCTATTTCGTTTTGGGTCAAATGCCCCAGTAGTGGCGAGGGGTCTGCAATACCCGTTACAAGGAGCACCTTATATGAACGCAACTCCTCAATGGTCAGCGAACCCCTTTCCCCAATGACCTTATTATCGTATCGGATTGACGTAAAAAACACTTCCTGTTGATCATCGACTCGCAGGCGTTCAAGAATCGATTTTCTTTCGTCTTCCGTGAGATTATACGGGCATTTGGTCACGAGGACAACATCCGCTCTTCGGGCACCTCTCCTGGGCTCCCTCAGGTTTCCCGTCGGAAGAACCTGATCTTCAGAATACAATTTCCCGTGGCTGGTCAACAAGACGTAAAAGCCAGCTCGTATGCGCCTGTGCTGAAAAGCATCATCCAGAAGCACTACCTCAGGCGGGTTTTTCCGCTCCAACAAATGGCTTACCCCTCGAACCCTGTTCTCATCCACAGCCACCTTCACGCCATTAAACTTTTTGAAATACTGGTAAGGCTCGTCACCGATCATTTCAGCATTGGTGCCTTTTTCACCTAAAAGGAACCCTCGGGTCTTTCTCCCATAGCCCCTGCTTAGGATCGCCAGATCAAAGTCATCCTGCAACAAACCGACCAAATACTCGATCATCGGCGTTTTGCCGGTACCGCCCACACTGAGATTGCCGACCGCAATCACGGGTAAATTGAAAGAAACAGATTTGAACCAATCTCTGTCGTACAAATAGTTTCTCAAACCGGTGATCGCAGCGTAAAGAAGCGAAAAAGGAAATAATATTTTTCGAATAAAATTCACTCCAGGTCAGCTAGGAGAAAGTGACGTAATCGACGATTTCCAAACCGTAGCCGATCATTCCAACCCGCTTTCCTGAATACTTGCTGTTTGAAATCAGTCGGATTTTGCTGATTTTGAGATCGTGAAGGATCTGCGCCCCGATTCCAAAGTCTTTCTCGTCCATTTTGATCAGGGGCTCAATCTCAGAACCACCCTGGACATTTTTCAGGTTGCTCAAACGTCGAAGCAGATCGAATGACTGGTACTCCTGGTTGATAAAAACAATGGCTCCTTTACCTTCTTTCTCAATCAGATCAAACATTTTCCCCAACTTATCATCGGGATTGCTCATCAGTGTTCCCAGGATGTCATTGTTGATCAGGGTAGAATTGATTCGAACCAAAACATCTTCACCCAGCTTCCACTCCCCTTTGGTAAGGGCAAGATGAACCTGGTTGTTCGTCGTTTGTCGGTACGCACGCAAACAATACCTTCCGAACCGGGTTTCCAAAGAGAAATCCTCAACTTTCTCGATGAGCGAATCATGGTTCATCCTGTAAGCCACCAGATCCTCAATCGAGATGATCTTCAGATCGTACTTATGGGCTACCTTCATCAACTGTGGCAACCTCGCCATGCTCCCATCTTCATTCAGGATCTCAACCAACAGCCCCGCTGGTTTCAAACCGGCCAAACGCGCCAGATCAATGGCCGCCTCAGTATGACCCGTTCTGCGCAAAACGCCTCCTTCCTTGGCTCTGAGCGGAAAAATATGTCCCGGTCGTCCCAGGTCTTCCGGCTGGGTACCCTCTTCTGTCAAAGCTTTTACCGTCTTAAATCTGTCGTGGGCAGAAATCCCCGTAGTACACCCCTGACCAATTAAATCGACAGACACCGTGAACTGGGTATTGTGAAGCACCGTATTCTTTCCAACCATTAGATCGAGATCCAGGTCTTCACACCTGGATTCCGTCAACGGGGCACAAATAAGCCCGCGCCCATGGGTTGCCATGAAATTGATCATTTCGGGGGTTACCATTTCTGCCGCAGCAATAAAGTCTCCCTCATTTTCCCGACTCTCATCATCTACGACAATTATCAGCTTTCCCTTTTTTATGTCCTCAATGGCGGCTTCTATTGTATCGAGCCGTATTTCAGTTTGCGTGGTCTTATTCATCTGTCAGGTTTGTTTCTTTTCCAGTTTGAATACTTTGTTAAAAAAATTCGTAATCGGCTGTAAAAATGCATCCACATTAAAAATTCCTTTATCGTTCGTGGCCCGAATCATCAACAGGATTCCGAATGGAAGCAAAACAAAAGTGGCCAGCCATCCGCCGATAAATGGAGATACCGTATTGGACTCTGCCATGTTTTTCCCCAAAGTGGAAATAAAGAAATATACAACAAAAATTACGATCGCTATTATCATGGGAAGTCCAAAGCCCCCTTTTCGAATAATCGAGCCCAGGGGAGTTCCTACAAAAAAGAGAACCAGACAGGCTACCGAGAAAGCAATTCTCTTGTGGAATTCGGTATTGTACCCATTGATGACCTTCTGCCTGTCTTTCAGGGTGTCTTTAAAATTCGTGAGGTTGTCAACATTGCCCTGAGCGGTTATATAGGCATTGTCAACCAGCATCCTGAGGCTTTTTTCATTGAAATTATCCATGATCTCGGGTACCAGCGGGTTATCCATTACCGTATCCTTCATCAAAGAACCTCCTTTGAGCGACAAATAGAGCCGCTGTGCTCTGTTCCCAATAAACTCCTTGTAGGGCGTTTGCAAAGAATCAATGTAAAACTCGAGCTGATTCAGGCTCAACATCTCTTTTCCGGTTTTGTACTTGACGTCATCCGGATCGAAATCCCCGATATTTGAAACATCTATGTTCACCTCATACTTGTCAAAATGAGCCTTGGTGAAGGCCATTTTTTTTCGAACCAGGGTGGTGGACTTGTTCGCAATGATGTCTTCGTAATAGAAACCATCCTCGAGGACAAGTGTCAGGTATCGGCTCCCCTCTTCTGATATAATCTCTCCTCGCTTGGCCGTTATGACCTTGTTATTTACCGCGTTCGACCTGAGCTCGTAAATCAGCACATTGCGCAGGAAGTTTTCATCTTTTCCGAATTTCTCATCAAACTTGATGCTGTAATTAGGTATTTCAGTGTTGAACGTTCCCGGAACCAGGGCTAAACCAGGTTCTTTCATGCGCATGTTGTAAATCAGATTCTTGGATTTGAGCGAGGCGTAAGGAAACACATAATTGAGAAAAAGAAAGTTTCCAATGCTCATAACGAACATCAGTATAACCAAAGGACGAATAAAACGTTGAAGCGAAATTCCGGCGGACTTAATCGCGGCAAACTCATAATTCTCCGATAGGGCTCCCAGGGCCATGATGGAGGACAACAGGATTGCAATCGGCAGAGCCGTCGGAACCATCATAAGAGCCATATAACCCAAAAACTTCAAAATGATCACAAGCCCGATCCCTTTTCCGGCGATTTTGTCAAATTGAAGCCAGAGAGCCTGCATGATCAGTACAAAGAGGATCACAAAAAAAGTCGCAAGAAACGGGCTCAGGAAACTCTTAAGTATGTACCGATTTAGGATTTTCATAAGGTCAGAAACATAACTACCTATTTATCAGATAGTCCATATCTGTGTACTTTTTCTCATCGAAGGTAAAGGCACTGTCTCCAATATTCTCATCGGTACGCATATTTCTGGCCGTGAGGGTCGTCCGCGTCTCGTTGTTCCCGATTTCAATCACCTGGTAGATGTGTTTTGTAGCTACCTCTATGCCAACCAGAATGGAAGAGACTTCCGAATCGGAATCAATCGGCGTCAGGCGCACAAATTGAATCTTTTTTCCATCTTTGTTTTGTAGCTCGTCCATGTCATAGGTATAGCCTGATTTATAGAACGTATAGAACTTTGAAGGGGTAAAAGTGTTTTCCGGATCCAGGTCTGCATCTGAGATATTGACCTCTTCATTTTCGGGAATGATCGTATAGGTCTTTGAACCGTCAAAAATCTGGGTGGACCCGAACAGGTTTACCACATATTTCTCCCCTTTGAGCAACAAGGAACCCGAGAGCTCCTGACTCACATCCTCAGCCTGGTTGTCCAGGACATAGTCAAAATCCATAGAAATCGTCTCATATCCACTCATGGTTGCCGAGGCCTCATCAAGCCACTTTCCGGCCGCCGGATCACCCTGGGCCTGGAGGCCAAATGCAAGGCAAAACAATGCGATAAATGCGGTTGCCCTTTCTAAGCCTGTTCTTATCTCATTCATATCATTTCTTTTCATCTTCTAATAATTGTTGGAGGGCAGCGAGATCCACAACGAGCACCTGACGCGCCTTGCTTCCTTCAAAAGGGCCCACATATTCCGGCAGCTTCCAGCTGATCAATAATCCGCCCCGCCCGGTTATATCCTAATTTCAGTTTGCGTTGAAGAAGGAGCCGATCCTTGTTGTGCAATCACTAAACTTCGGCAGCCTCTTCAAAAAGCTTGTCTCTTCCTTCTATATCAATATCAAGATTTCGTGCCACTTTCTTCTCCTACATATTCGGGAAATATGGGCATCGGGATAGGCTCTTTGTGAGCCAATAATTCGGTCATATCGCTCTACTTCGGGTGTATCGACAAAGGCACATTGAAGCGTGTCAATTCATTTCCTTGGAGTATAAAGCATATCTCCACGTCCAATAAGCTGATCGGCACCCGGAACAATCTAAAATCGTACGCGAATCAATTTTACAGGTCACCCTGAAAAGCCATCCGAGCCGGGAAGTTCGCCTTAATGATTCCCGTAATGACATTCACCGAAGGGCGCTGTGTAGCAATGATCAGGTGAATTCCAATGGCACGGGCCAATTGGGCCAATCGGGCAATAGGAGTTTCGACTTCTTTTCCGGCCGTCATAATAAGATCTGCAAACTCATCGATGACCAAGACAATATAAGGCAAGAAGTGATGGCCATTCGTTCAGGATTTAGCTTTCGGGCTATGAATTTCTCATTGTATTCTTTGATATTTCGAACAAAGGCATCTTTAAGCAGATCATAACGCTGATCCATCTCAATACAAAGGGAATTCAGGGTGTTGAATCACCTTGGTCGTATCGGTGATGATGGCGTCTTCGGTATCGGGCAGTTTCGCCAAATAATGGCGTTCAATTTTATTGAAAAGTGTAAGTTCGACTTTTTTCGGATCGACCAGAACAATTTACTTCCGCGGGATGCTTTTTGTAGAGCAATGAGGTCAGAATGGCATTTAAACCCAACCGATTTCCCCTGCCCTGTGGCTCCCGCCATGAGCAAGTGAGGCATTTTTGCCAGATCGACCACGAAGGTTTCATTGCTAATCGTCTTCCCCAATGCGATGGGGTAATTCCATTTCTGGCATTTTGAAACTTTAGGAGAGACAGGTACGGATTGCATGGAAACAACCTTGGGTTTTTTATTGGGCACTTCGATCCCGATGGTTCCTCTTCCCGGAATTGGCGCAATAATCCGTGATTCCCAGGGCCGAAAAGGACAAGGCAATATCATCTTCTAGGTTTTTAATCTTGGAAATGCGAACTCCTGCATCCGGGACGATCTCATACAAAGTAACCGTTGGACCGACGGTTGCTTTAATGCTGGCGATGCCAATCTTGTAGTTGCTTAGAGTTTCGACAATCTTGTCTTTGTTGGTCTCGAGCTCTGCTTTGTTGATGTGAATGTTCTCATTGGAGTAGTCTTTCAACAGGTTCAGCTCGGGGAATCTGTACTTTGACAGCTCAAGCTTGGGGTCAAACTCACCAAAATCCTGCAGGAGGGTGTTGCTCAGGTTCTCCACGGTGTGCTCCTCAAAAACCGGGTTTTCCACTTCAATTTCTATGTCATCGTCTTTCTCGATCTCTTGAACCGGCTCCACCGCAGGTTCTGAAGGGGTTTTGCGCATGGGCGATGAAGGCCTTTCCAATTCCAAATCCTTCTCAGCCGTTTCCAGGGACTCCCCGGTCACCGTCTCAAACGAGTCAAACTCCAACTCTATCTCCTGCTCAGTCTCTTCATAGGTAGTGCCCTTTACAAATCCGTCGTCGGTCACATCATCCTCTATGAGGTTTGGCTTTGGTTTTCTCTTCGGTGGATTTGGCAACCAGCTTTTAATCTTTTGTGGCGTTATCTTAAAACGCAAGATCACGAAAATCAGGAAGGAAAATACCAGGATCAGCACAACGCCGATTTCACCCAGGTAAATTTGGAGAAAATCATTCATCTCAAATCCGACTTTCCCGCCCATCAGGTCATTATCCTTTTTGAAATGGGCCAGGGCCAGGGCGAGCCAAATCATGATCAGCATCCCGTTGAACCAGGGTTTGTACAGCTGTTTTACAGGAATGTTCAGGATGATGTACAGACCCGTGAAAAAAAGCAAAACGGGGAAGAGGAAAGTCGCTACCCCAAACCCGTCATAGACAAAGAAGTCTGCGAGTGTAGCTCCCAGTTTCCCGAGGATGTTTTCTGCGCTGAGTGACTTATCCGTAAGGTCATTGAGAATGCTTTGATCTTTTTTCCAAACATGCAGAAATGAATAGAACGAAATCAGAAGAAAGATGGAGGTGCTGAAAACAAACACTCCAAAGACCAGATGCGTTTGCTGGCTCTTAAAAAAGCTCGATATCTTGCCCCCTCCTTTGCCTTTCTTTGCTTTGGAACTTGGTTTTTTCCGTTTCGCCATAGGCCACAAAAATACACAAATAATTTAGCTTACCATGGCCACTGGAATCCCATAAAATATAGGTGCTAAGCTCCTAATTGAAGAGGCTCGCAACCTTTGGCACATAGATGATTAAGCCTACTACAACAGCCACAACCGCGGTAAATCCGACAGCACCTGCAGAGATGTCCTTAATCTTGCCGATCTTTGGATTGAAGTCCGGATTGACAAAATCACACAATTTCTCAACTGCCGTGTTCAAGCCTTCTGCCGACAACACCATCCCGATGCACATCGTCTGGAGCATCCACTCGGTTGGCGATAACCCCAAGATCAAGCCAAGAATTGAAACCAGAACCCCGATCCCGAGCTGCACCATAATGCTATGCTCAGAACGAACCAGAATCAGCATGCCTTTGAAGGCGAAGCGCAAACTCTTCAGCCTGCCTTTGACAAAGCCGTCTTCAGTTCTATGCATGTGGAAAAAAAATTGCCAGCTGAACGATACCCGGAAGGGCATCAACAGATTCAAATCATTTTAGCGCCTCGAGAGCAGCCTCATAATTCGGTTCCTGGGCGATTTCAGGAACCTGCTCCGTGTAGGTTACAATCCCGTCTTCGTCAATCACAACGATAGCACGAGAGTGAAGGCCTTTCATGGGTCCGTTCTTAATGGTCACGCCGTATCGCCTTCCAAATTTTCCGCTGACGTAATCAGACATGGTAACCACATTCTCGATTCCTTCTGCGGCACAAAATCTGGAATGAGCAAAGGGCAAGTCCTTGGACACGTTGATGATCACGGTGTTATCGAGTCCTGCTGCCGACTCATTGAATTTTCTCATGGAAGCCGCGCAGATGCCCGTATCGACACTGGGTGTAATATTGAGAAGTACCTTCTTGCCTTTAAAATCTTTTAACTTACCGGTACTGAGATCCGTTTTTACCAATTTGAACTTGGGAGCTTTCTTTCCTGTTTTGGGAAGTTTGCCAATAGTTTTAATCGGATTTCCTTTGAGTGTTATTTTAGCCATATTTGCCTTTTTTATTTTGATTAGATTAGTTCAAATTTACGGAAAATAAAAACTCCGCAGACATCTGCGGAGTTTGAAATTTTGGTCTTTGCCCGATACTTCAGCCAGCCAAATCGACTAGAGGTGAATCACCTCGTCATAAGCAGCGGCTACAGCTTCCATGACGGCTTCACTCATCGTCGGGTGAGGATGAATGGCCTTGAGCACTTCATGACCTGTTGTTTCAAGCTTTCGGCCCAACACGGCTTCTGCTATCATATCGGTCACCCCTGCGCCAATCATATGGCAGCCCAGCCATTCGCCGTATTTGGCATCAAAAATGACTTTTACAAATCCGTCAGAGGCTCCGGCTGCTTTGGCTTTACCGGATGCAGAGAACGGGAATTTCCCAACCTTCAGGTCATATCCTTCTTCTTTAGCCTGTTTTTCAGTTAATCCAACGCTGGCAATTTCTGGTGTCGCATAGGTACATCCGGGAATATTTCCATAGTCTATGGGTTCCGGGTTCAGACCTGCGATCTTTTCTACACAGGTAATGCCTTCCGCAGAAGCGACATGCGCAAGAGCAGGTCCGGGTACCACATCACCAATGGCGTAATAACCCGGTAGGTTTGTCTGGTAAAAATCATTGACCAGGATCTTGTCTTTGTCGGTTACGATACCCACGTCCTCGAGGCCCAAATCCTCAATGTTAGATTTGATTCCCACGGCAGATAGCACGATGTCCGCTTCAATCGTAATTTCGCCTTTCTTAGTATCCACAGTCGCTACAACTCCTTTGCCCGAGGTATCGACCTTGGTCACACTGGAAGAGGTCATCACCTTGATTCCGGATTTTTTCAAAGATCGCTCGAATTGCTTGGATATCTCTTCGTCCTCCAAAGGAACGACATTCGGCATGAACTCAATAATGGTCACCTGCGTGCCCATAGAATTGTAGAAATGCGCAAACTCGACACCAATGGCACCCGATCCCACAACGATCATGCTTTTAGGCTGTTTTGGCAGTGTCATAGCCTTACGGTAGCCGATCACTTTTTCTCCATCGATGGGCAGAAAAGGCAGCTCTCTTGACCGGGCACCCGTAGCGATCACCACATGGTCCGCACTGTACTCGGTTACCTTGCCATCAGCATCGGTGACGTCCACTTTTTTTCCCGCCTTGACCTTACCATTGCCTACGAGGATATCAATTTTGTTCTTTTTCATCAAAAATTGAACTCCTTTGCTCATGGAATCTGCAACGCCCCGACTTCTTTTTATCACAGCGCCGAAGTCTTTATCGATTTCCTTGGCTTTGAGCCCATAGCTGTCAACGTGCTTCAGATAATCATAGACCTGGGCACTTTTCAGGAGTGCTTTCGTTGGGATACAACCCCAGTTGAGGCAAATTCCTCCCAATTCTTCACGTTCAACTACGGCTGTCTTCAAGCCCAATTGAGAAGCCCTTATGGCGGTTACATATCCCCCCGGACCACTACCGATAATGATGATGTCGTATTTCATTTATTTTAGAATTATTTTCCTGTTGCAGCAAAATCGCTCTCTTGATTTCGGACAGCAAATTTAATCAAATTTTATTGCTTTCACAGGACTTATTTTACTCACGATATAAGAGGGTATCAGGAGCATCAGCAGGCAGAGCACCAAGGTTCCTGCGTTGATGAGAAGCCAGGCGGTCAAACTGATGTGAACCGGAGCCTCATTGACGTAGTAGGTTTCAGAATTCAGGCGAATCACCCCGAAATACTTCTGGATCAGGAGCAGACCCAAACCGATGAGATTTCCCCAGAAAAGCCCCTTTCCTATAAGGTAGGCAGCGTTGTACATGAAAATGCGTCGAATGCTCCAATTCTGGTTTCCCAGCGCCTTAAGCACACCGATCATTTGGGTCCGCTCGAGTATCAAAACGAGTAAGGCAGTGATCATGTTGATGCCAGCGATCAGAATCATGACCCCAATGATCACCACTATATTGGTATCAAAGAGACTCAGCCATTCAAAGATAGCCGGGTATTTCTCAGCCGTTGTTAAAGCATTCAGAGTCGGATCGATCGACCGATACACCTCGGCACCCGTGTTTCGGAGCCTATCAAAATCATGAATAAAGACCTCAAATCCACCGACCTGATTCTTTTCCCATTTGTTTATTCTTTGAATGTGTCGGATGTCTCCGATGATAAAAGTCTCGTCAAATTCCTCAAATCCCGAGTCAAAGACCCCGGTCACCTCGAATTTACGTGAATTTGGAGCCTGGTTCGGATCGTCTTTAACAAAAAACATGTGAAAATTGTCGCCTGCTTTCAGTCGCAGCCGATGGGCTGTCTTGTTGGAGATCAGCACTTCATTCGAGAGCTCCTCATCAAACCGGGGAACCTTCCCTTGTTTCAGGTAGGAATTAAAAAAGGACCAGTCATAGTCTTTATCCACACCTTTAAGAATGATTCCTTCAAACTCATTGGGTGTCCTGATGATTCCAGCCTTGGTCGCAAAAACCTGTACCTTTTTTACATTCGGCACCCCTTCGAAATCGGGGTAAAAGTCCTGATCCCGGGATACGGGGGTAACGGTGACTTTGGAGTTGTTGGCGTCGTAGTGACTGATCTGAATGTCTCCGTTAAATCCTGAAATTTTTTCCTTGATCTTTTTCTGAAGGCCTACTCCGGTTGCAACTGAGAAGAGCATGACCACGATTCCAATGGCTATAGCTAAAATAGAGATTCGAATGATGGGAGAAGAAACACTGTTCTTGTATCGCTTGGAAGCAATGATCCTTTTGGCAATAAAAAATTCGTAGTTCAACTTTGTTCTCTGCTAGTTCCGTCCAAAAATACATATTTAAACGGTCTGCTCCTAAGAGAAGTTGTTGCCCGGACCTTTTTCCAGGTCATCACAAAGGCAACCGTTCCTTGAGCTTTTCGACAATGTTGAACGCAGCCGGACATATTTCGGTATTTTTCAAGGTCAGGTCCGTGATTTGAATGAATCTTTTTCGATCGGTATGCGGGTAGTCCCGGCAGGCCTTCGGTCTCGACTCGTAAATAAAGCAGGCATTGTCATTTCCCAGAAACGGACAGGGAGCTTCTTTGAGAACCATGAAGTCATCTTCATCTCGGCGCAAATACTGACTCACAAAGTCGGATTCTTTCAATTTGAGAAAACGTGCAATGCGACTGATGTCCTTGTCTGTGAAAATCGGACTCGTTGTTTTGCAGCAATTCCCACAGCTCAGACAATCCGTATGGGCGAATTCTTCCTCGTGAAGCTCCTGTACCAACAAGTCGAGACGCTTACGCGGCTTTTTCTTCAATCTGTTGAAATATTTCTTACTCTCAGCTTTTTTTTCCTGTGCCTTTTGAGGAAGTTCTTTCAATAAATTATCCAGGGATGACGACATAGATTCAAAAGTAAGACATCTTGACAGAAATCACGGGAAAATAATTAATTTTGCCGCTCATTAAAAACAATTCCAGGTGATCCACAGCATTTTAGATCCAATAGTAAAAGAAGGCTTGAAAAGCGTTTATGACGTAGAGGTCGACTCACTCGAATTTCAGGAGACACGCAAAGACTTTGAAGGCGACGTTACCCTGGTGGTGTTTCCTTTGCTGAGACAGATCAAAGGAAATCCGGCTGCTATTGCGGAAGCCATCGGAGAGTATCTGGTAGAAAAATCAGAATTGGTTTTGTCATTCAACGTGATCAAAGGCTTTCTGAACCTGGTGATTACAGATGAATACTATCTCAATTATTTTAATGCCCTTGAGAAAAACGAGAAATTTGGCCGTATAGAACCTTCTGCGGACGGAGATGCAGTCATGGTTGAGTATTCCTCGCCAAACACGAATAAGCCGCTTCACCTGGGGCACATACGGAATAACCTGCTGGGTTACTCGGTATCAGAAATTCTGGCTGCTTCCGGCAAGAAAGTCTATAAAACGCAAATCATCAATGACCGGGGAATTCATATTTGCAAAAGCATGGTCGCCTGGCAGCACTTTGGAAATGGAGAGACCCCGGAGAGCACAGGGCTCAAAGGAGACAAGCTGGTGGGTAAATACTATGTGAGATATGACCAGGAGTTCAAAAAGCAGGTGAAAGCCCTTGTCGATGATGGTCGGGATCAAGAACAAGCTTCGAAGCAGGCACCTATACTGCTCGAGGCTCAGGAAATGCTGAGAAAATGGGAGTCAGGCGATTCCGAAACAGTGGCGTTGTGGAAGATGATGAATCATTGGGTGTACGAGGGCTTTGATGAGACCTACGAAGCCCTGGGTGTCGATTTTGACACCAAATACTACGAAAGTGATACCTATTTACTGGGTAAAGAATTTGTCGCAGAAGGTCTTGAGAAAGGTGTTTTCTACCGAAAAGAAGACGGGTCCGTTTGGATCGACCTCACCGACGAGGGTCTGGATGAGAAGATCGTCCTGAGAGCAGACGGAACTGCCGTTTACATGACCCAGGACATCGGAACAGCAATTCAGAGAATTTCTGACTTTCCGGATATCAACGGGCTGGTCTATACCGTTGGAAACGAACAGGACTACCATTTCAAGGTTCTATTTCTCATTTTGAAGAAAATGGGATTCGAATGGGCGAAAAACCTGCATCACCTTTCTTATGGCATGGTGGATCTTCCCCAGGGAAAGATGAAATCAAGAGAGGGAACCGTAGTTGACGCAGATGACCTTATGATCGAAATGACCGATACGGCCAGAGATATTTCCCAGGAACTTGGCAAGCTCGACGGCTATTCGGATCACGAAAAAGAGGAGTTGTATCGCGTCATAGGACTGGGAGCGCTCAAATACTACATCCTGAAGGTGGATCCAAAAAAGAGAATCCTGTTTGACCCAAGAGAGTCCATAGATTTCAATGGAAACACAGGACCTTTCATTCAATATACTTATGCCAGAATTCAATCCATATTAAGAAAAGCGGACTTTGACTATAGCGAACCTATTGATGGGCTCAGTCTTGATCCCAAAGAAAAGGACCTGATCAAGCTGCTGGAAAGTTTCCCCGAATTGCTTCAGACAGCCGCTAGCAGCCTCAGTCCGGCCCTGATTGCCAATTACACCTATGACCTGGTGAAAGCCTATAACTCCTTTTATCAGACGGTTCCTATTCTCGGGGTGAAAAATGAGGCGGAGAAGAAGTTCCGGGTGCAGCTTTCTGAGGCGATTGGCTTTGCAATCCAGTCTGCATTTGCGCTTCTGGGGATCGAAGTTCCGTCACGCATGTGACCCGGCTGACAGAGATTCAAATGCCCGCTCTTTTGTCAAATCCCGGGAATTCGGTACCTTAGTACGCTCAATTTACTACAAACACGCGGTTGAAAGTGTGTATTATTATGTTTCTACAACAATGAAAAGAAAAGTAATTATCCCCCTCTTCTTGCTTTTATCATTTTATTTGGGTCAGGCCCAGCTGATCATGATCGATGGTGAGACTGGTGAGTTCAAATACGAAGAAGTCGTGCAGGCACCCGGCATGTCAAAGAGTCAAATCGAGGAAAGAGCCAGCCGCTGGTTGAGCGAATATTATGTCTCGGAAGATTCGGTCCATACAGACTCAACGGGCATCCTCAGACTGTGTTCCAGCAAGATTCATTGGATTCTCATCAATAAAGGAATTGACATAGAGGTCTTTTTCGACGTGGACATCAAATTCAAGGATGGAAAATACAAATACGCGTTCTCTGATTTCAGGGAGGGAAAAATGGTCAGGGGTGAATTGCAGAGCATGAGCCTGAAAACTTACATTGACCGCTTTCCTCAAACCTATCATCTCGCGATCGAAGAGCCTATCGACGCAGAACTGACCAAGGCCATCAACAGCTTAAATTACTTTGTACTCAATGGGGCGATGGAAAAGCCGGAAGAAGACTGGTAGCCTTGCTTCACAAAAGTTCCAGTACCCGCTCGAGAGCCATTCCGCGTGAGGCTTTTATCAGAAAGGTTGTATTTTCAAATTTCAACGTCGAAAAGTGAGCGGCAAAACCCGCGTATTTTGGAAAAAACTTGACGCGGTCGCTGTTGAGAATCGTCTTCTCGAAATTCTCACCGATCAGGAAAACTGAATCCACAGGGCTTGATGCGATGAGCTCGGCTACTTTCTGATGCTCTATTTCACTGTCTGCTCCCACCTCGAACATATCACCCAAAACTGCGACTTTTTTACTCGCTGCGAGTCCATTTAGATTCGCGATGGCCGCCTCCATGCTGTTGGGGTTTGCATTGTAGGCATCTAGTATAATGGTGTTGGATCCCTTTTGAATCACCTGGGACCGGTTGTTAGAAGGTCGATAAGACCCTACTCCTTTTGCTATGTCTGCCCCATCAACCTCAAAAAACTTCCCAATGCAAGCTGCGGCTGCCATATTCTGATAATTGTAGGCTCCAATCAACTCACTTTGGATCTCCTGACCTTCAAACTCCATTCTGACAAATGGATCGGCATCCATGAAGCTCACCTGACATCCCGCGTCATCTCCTCCTGAGGCTTCATCCCTGCCAATGACTACCCGATTCATCGAAGCCGTCCGTTCCATCTGAACGGGATCAGAAGCATTCACAAAAACTGTTTTATCATGCGCTGCCAGGTGCCGGTACATTTCGGTTTTTCCTTCGATGACACCCTGCAAGCTTCCGAATCCCTCGAGGTGAACCCTGCCAAAATTCGTAATGTACCCGTAGTCAGGATAAACGATGTTGCAAAGGGCTTCTATCTCGCCGCCATTGTTAGCCCCCATCTCCACGACTCCAATCTCAGTGGTCTCATCCATTTGCAACAGGGTCAGCGGCACCCCGATATGGTTGTTGTAATTCCCCTGGGTGGCCCAGCATTTGTATTTACGACTCAGAACCCCGTAGATCAGTTCTTTTGTAGTGGTCTTGCCGTTACTCCCTGTCAGGGCCAGAATCGGCACCTTCAACTTTCTGCGATGGTACGTTGCCAATTCCTGTAGTGCCTTCAACGCATCGTCGACAAGGATCATGCGACTGTCCGATTTGAACTTCTCATCGTCAATGACTGCATACGCCGCCCCTTTGTCAAGGGCCTCCCGGGCGTAAACATTGCCGTCGAAATTTCCACCTTTAAGTGCAAAATAAATAGCATTCTCAACATTGAGGCGCGTGTCTTTGACGACTTTGGGGTGGGCTAGAAATAGGGGGTAAAGTTCTTCTGTTCTCATGGGATAAATGTAAAAAAAAGCTCCGTATCGTTTGGATACGGAGCTCAAATTATTTTGATTCTCTAAAGATCAAAGAGAATTAATTTCTCATTTCTTTGCGTCTTCTCGAGTAAGACATCTGACCCAGTTTGTCAGTGGCACACCTGAAGCCAATGTAGTTGGTCGCCATATATTCAGGCAAATATCTTCTCTGCGCCGGATCGAGCCAGTAGGCCCTGTCTTTCCAGGATCCTCCCTTGAATACACGGGTCTGGTCGCTGATAAGCGTATTTCTTGTTTTTGTGTCGTACTGCTGAATGATTAAACCACTCTCTCCAATCTGTCTCGGAATCTGAGGTGAATTGTACATTCTGGGTTTATTGTCAACCTCATCTTCTTCTCTGAAGAACTGCTTGGTCGAAGCCAGATCACCATCCCTGCTGTCAATGTTATACGCCTTCTCATAGTTTCTTCTCATGAAAGCATCTCTCTTAGTCACAGGTACGTACTTAACACTTCCTGGAAGATCCTTGGGTACGATCTTACCGTTGTCAAGCGTATCGAACTCGACACTGTTGTAGTCAACGATCACAACATTGCCCTCTTTATCAATTTTCTTCTTCGTGAAGACATTTCCTCTAAAGTAACTGAAGTCATTCGCATCATTGTCAATGATAGGTCTGTAAACGTCAGCTACCCATTCGGCAACGTTTCCACCCATGTCGTACAGTCCAAATGCATTCGGCTTGTACGATTTGATGCGCATGGTGATATCAGCTCCGTCATTGCTCCATCCGGCAAGACCGCTGTAGTCACCTTTACCTTGTTTGAAGTTGGCCATCTGGTCACCTTTGTATCGTCGTGAACTCTCACGCGTTGAATTTCCGTTCCACGCGTATTTCTTTCTTCCTCGAAGGGAGTTGTACTCTCTGTTCTCCACTTCTGCTTTCGCCGCATATTCCCACTCTGCCTCGGTTGGCAGACGAAAACGCTGTGCAAGTATACCGTCAGAAGTTTTCACGTGACGCCCTGTAAAAGAGCCTTCGTTTGATTTTTCTTTCTTGGAAAAATCTTTGATCCCTTTATAGTAGATTGTTGAATCACCATCGAACAACAAATTCGGGTTTGTAAGGTAGGTCTCCGTGTCAAAACGGTTGGCTCCCTCGACTTCCAGAGAATCAAGATCGAACAGGGTGTGTAAAACTCCTTTTTCTATCAGGATTTTCTCATTCACCCTGTCAGTTCTCCATTTGCAGTATTCTGTTGCCTGTCTCCAGGAAACACCAACTACAGGATACTCCGCATATGCAGGATGCCTAAGGTAATTCTCTGTCAACAATTCATTGTATCCCAAGGTATTTCTCCATACCAGAGTATCGGGCAAAGCTGCCTGATAAATCTTGCGATAGGTGTCATCTGACGGAGGAAAAACTTTTTCAAGATATTGCAAATAAAGCAAGTACTCAATATTGGTCACCTCAGCCTCGTCCATGTAAAAGGATCGAACTTGTTGTTTTACAGGCGTAGTGTTCCAGTCAAACATGACGTCATCCTGCACACTACCCATAGTAAAGGTACCTCCTTCGATGAGAACCATGCCAGGGGGTGGCCCGGATTCCTTGTAATTGGCATTCGCCTGGAACCCGCCGTATTTCGGATTATTGTACTCCCAGCCCGTCAGGGTTGACACGCTCTTGTTGCTCTTGCTGCAACTCGCCATGAGCACGGCCAAGAGCCCGAGGAGAAGTAATCTGTTACTGCTAAACTTTTTCATAATTATTGTTGACTTTATTTAGATATACTAAAACTAACGAAAGGACTGACATCCAGTGAATATCAACTTCAATCTCGCTTTCAATGCTTGTATAACGATTGTTTTTTACCTTTATTATGTGTATTGTTGTAAATTCTCAATATTTAAGACTTTATTCCCGGTCATGCGCGTAAGGGCACTTTCTTTCCTCTTGTTTCTCCTCTTTACGGTGTGGAGTCACAGTCAGGTTTCAGGTTCACAATCGTTCGTGCTGGAATGGGACCAGACTCAGTTGCGTTCTCCAAGATACGGCATCGATCTGAGTGTACCCTCTATTCGCAACCAGGGGTTTGACGCAAACGCCCTGCCCACCTACTCTGCCTCCTTTAACGTGCAAAACAAAGGAATCGTGCTTGACTACCAAATTATTAATGTTAAATTTTCCTCAATTTCGGGTCAGGAGCTGTCTGGCGTTCATCAAGAAGAGATCCCTGCTTCTCTGGATCCAAGATTCACCCTGTCGACAGTCAGAGGCAGAACTATAGGCACTGTAGACATCCATCCGCTCATTCGCCAGGACGGACAGGTCAAGAAAGTTGTTTCTTTCACCCTCGAATATTCAATGGGATCAGGTGGGGAATCCAGCGCTCTGAACCGTTCCACCCTGGCTTCGTCCAAAGATAATTCTGTTTTGGGAACAGGCTCCTGGTACAAATTCAGAATTGACACCACCGGAATATTCAAGATTGACAAGGAGCTACTTGAAGCAATAGGGATCAACACATCAGGGCTCGATCCCAGGAACATACGAATTTACGGTAATGGAGGGGCCATGCTGCCCCAGCGAAATGACCAATTTCGATATGATGACCTCGAAGAGAACGCCCTCTTTATCGAAGGAGAGCAGGACGGGGAATTTGACGATTCGGACTATATTTTGTTCTACGGCCAAGGCCCAGAAAACTGGACAGCGGATAGCTCTGACTTCTTTGAAACCCGCCATGAAACTAATCTATACAGTGATCACGCTTATTATTTCATTACAGCAGACCTTGGACAGGGAAAACGCATTACAAATCTTACACCTGTGGATGAGTCGGCAACGGTTGTTTTGAATAGCTACCACGACTTTGCTCTGCATGAAATTGATCAGATCAATTTATTCTCCAACGGACAACAATGGCTCGGGGAGGACTTCAGTTTCCAGGACGCGCAAAGCTTCAGTTTTGAATTCACCGGCCTGGACACATCCCAGGAACTAAGCATACGGCTCCGTGGAGCGGCTATTTCATTTTCGAATACAAGCATGACAGCTTCACTGAATGGCACCCCCCTTGTCAACCTGAGTTTTAGAGCTCAGAACCCAAATTCTCTTACCCTGGCCTCTACCGATGAGGAATCTGCAGCTTTCAACTCAAGTTCGGAGCTTCTTCAGATCCAGATAACCTATGACAATGGTGGAAATCCTTCTTCTAGGGCTTACCTCGATTACATCGAAATACTGGGTTCAAAGAACCTCGTGGCTCGAGATCAGCAGTTTGGATTTCGCAATGTAGAAGCAACTTCGTTGGGCACAATCTATGAATACGTCATTCAGAATGCTGCTAACGTTACTCATCTTTGGGATGTGACAGATCCTTTGAACCCAGGGGCAGTTGCCAATCTATCCGCGGGTTCGGATTTTCGTTTCCGGTTCAGGGGAGGGGAGCTGCGCGAGTACGTTTTGAGTACCGGAGAGGATTTCAAGCTTCCCGAAGCTCTGGAGAATTCTCCGATTGAAAATCAAAACCTGCATGCCTTGAAAGATCTCGATTACCTGATCATCACACGAGATTATTTAATTGGGGAAGCCGAAAGAATTGCAGACTATCACCGAGAGCAATCCAACCTGAATGTGGCTGTTGTTGATCTTGAACACGTTTACAATGAATTCTCATCAGGTTCCCCAGACCTGACCGCGATTCGCGACTTTGTCAGACACTTGTATCTCAATTCAAATCCAGACAGGAGAATTCGATACCTGTGCCTCTTTGGTGACGCATCTTTTGACTTCAAGGACCGGATTTCAGACAACAACAATATCGTTCCTGCATTTCAAAGCTTTGAGAGCTTCAATCTGGCCACCTCATACGTGACCGATGATTATTTCGGAATGATGGATGATACCGAAGGCGAGCTCGTTAGTTCCGACAAGCAGGATGTCGCGACGGGAAGATTTGTAGTGACCACGCTGTCTGAAGCGCGTGAGGCAGTGAACAAGACCTTACAATACTATAGTGAGAGTTCCTTTGGAGACTGGAGGAACACAGTGACCTTTGTCGCCGATGACCCTGATGAGCCCAACGAGTTCATTCTTCAGCAGACAGTCGACCTCATCGCCCAGGAAGTCGAATCCACACGGCCGGAATTCAATTTGAAAAAGATCTATTCGGATGCTTACCCGCAGGAATCGACTGCGGGTGGAGAACGCTATCCCGGTGTGAATCAAGCTATAGATAATGCTGTGGAATCTGGATCCTTGGTGCTGGACTATTTTGGGCATGGGGGCGTGAATGGTTGGGCCAACGAGCGCATCCTGGAGGTTCCCCAGGTTCAAAACTGGTCGAACTACAATACCTTGCCCCTGTTCATTACGGTAACTTGCGAGTTCGCGCGATTCGACAATCCGTTAAGGCCAACAGCGGGTGAATTTGCCCTGCTCAATCGTGACGGAGGACCCGTAACCCTCATCTCGACTACGCGTGAGATCTTCATCAGCGTAGGGCAGGTCTTCAACAGAACCTTGTTCGAAGAGCTTTTTGATCCTGAGAATGAAAATAGCAGTATTTCGGAGGCCCTGATGTACTCCAAGCAAGAATTCGGATCTCCTCAACGGCTTTTCGTATACTTTTTTGGAGACCCTGCGATGAGCCTGGCCCTGGGAAAACCAAGTATCAAATTGACGCGGATCAATGGAAAGGACATCGTTCAGCAGGCTGATACGCTTAAAGCACTTTCAAAGGTGAACCTGGAAGGGGTCGTCACGGACGCGGCCGGCAACCCCGCGAGCAACTTCAATGGTACCTTGAGCGCCACAATATTTGACAAAGCCCTGGACAAGAGCACCTTGGATAACGACAATTTTGGAAGAAAAATGGAGTTCAGCTCGATTGAAAGCAAGATTTTCAGGGGCCGGGCATCGGTTACTGACGGTAAGTTTGCTTTTGAATTCATCGTCCCCAGGGACATAAGAATCGCCTATGGCCAGGCCAAAATCAGTCTTTATGCCGACAACCAACTGATCGACAAAGCCGGAGCTGACCAGACGGTGGTGGTGGGAGGCGTCGATCCAAATGCCCCTGAAGACAACCAGGGTCCAGCTATCCAGCTTTTTATGAATGATGAGTCATTTGTTGATGGTGGTAACACCAGCAGCTCGCCACTTCTCTATGCGATCCTTGAAGATGAATCCGGAATCAACACTTCGATTACCTCTGTTGACCATGACATTATCGCCATTCTCGACGATGACAACGCCAATCCTTATGTCCTCAACGACTACTATGAAACTGAGCTTGACGACTTTAAGAAGGGGAAAGTCAAGTTCCCTTTCAGGGAGCTTGAGCCTGGATTGCACACAGTCAAATTTAAATGTTGGGACACGTACAATAATCCATCTGAATCGACGTTAAGTTTTATTGTAGTCAATGACAACGACTTAATATTAAGTAATGTATTGAATTATCCGAATCCGTTCGTGAATTACACTGAGTTCTGGTTCAATCACAACAAACCGAACGAGGCACTTGAAGTTCAGGTACAGATTTTCACGATCTCGGGTAAGCTAGTAAAAACCCTTAACCAATCCGTTCAATCAGACGGTCTTCTCTCCAGGGAAATCTCCTGGAACGGGCTCGATGATTTTGGGAACAAAATTGGTAAGGGCGTTTATGTATACAGACTTCATGTTAGATCGGTACTTTCAAATGCTTCGGCAGAGAAATTTGAGAAACTCGTCATTCTGCAATAACAATAACATGATCTCATCCCTAAAATGATTTTTTAAATGAAAAAATTAAGCGTCGTTGTCCTAATTCTGCTCCTGGGCCTTTCAAAGGCATATGCCCAGGACGACGAAGTCAACCCCATAACAACCGCCGCACCTTTTCTGCTCATCGCGCCTGACGCACGAGCGGGTGGTCTGGGCGACATGGGAGTCGCCACCTCACCGGATGCCAGCTCTTTGCATTACAATCCTGCCAAGTACGCGTTCTCCGAATCACAGTGGCAAATTGGTCTAAATTACACGCCCTGGTTGAGAAACCTCACCAACGACGTCAGTCTGACCAGTCTTTTTGTATCCAATAAGATCAACGAAAGAAGTGCCTGGGCAACAAGTCTGACCTACTTTTCGCTGGGATCTATCGAGCTGACTGACGGCTCAGGTATCAGCCTGGGAACAGAGAACCCAAACGAATTTGCCATTGACGGGACCTATTCCCTGAAACTCAGTGAAGTGATATCCATGGCAGTGGGCCTTCGTTATATTCATTCTAACCTGGCGGTACGCGTTGACAATTCTGAAATTCAAACGGTAAACACCTTTGCTGTTGATGTTGCCATGTACTATCAAAGTCTTGAGAAAAACTACGGTGACTTCAACGGAAGGTGGCGAGCCGGAGTCAATATCTCCAATATGGGGCCCAAGGTGGAGCTCGTCGTGGGAGGACAAGAAAGCTTTATTCCAACCAACTTTAAGATCGGTGGTGGGTTCGACTTCATTCTCGACAACTCCAACACGATTAAAGCAGGACTGGAACTGAATAAATTACTCGTACCAACTCCTCCGATACGCGACAACGCCACCGGTGAGATCATCGCCGGTATGGACGACAATGTAGGCTTCCTGCAGGGTATGTTTCAGTCCTGGTATGACGCACCCCGTGGATTTGAGGAAGAAATGGAAGAATTCATCTGGCAGCTGAGTGCAGAATATCTTTACAACGATGTTTTCGCGCTTCGAGCCGGGTATTTCCACGAGAGTCCAAATAAGGGTAACCGACAATACTTTACGTTGGGAGCAGGATTTAAATTCAGGAGTACTACACTGGATATGTCTTATCTGATCAACTCCTCTGATGTCAACAATCCGCTCGAGAGTACCTTGAGGTTCTCACTGACCATCAACCTGGGTGACAGCTATGCCTATTTCTAGACTATGAGAAATCTGGACATCCATTCCCATTTTGAAGAATTCCAGGATATTGACGAACTTTCCAAAAATGACCGGGAACTCTTTAGAAGAGCCGTTGAAGCGCGAGACAGAGCCTATGCCCCGTATTCAAGATTCAGCGTAGGCGCGGCAGTGCGCCTCGAAAATGATCTGATCATCACGGGCAACAATCAGGAAAATGCCGCGTATCCTTCAGGGATGTGTGCTGAGCGAGTGGCCGTATGGAGTGCCCTGTCACAATATCCGGGAACGAAAATCGAAAAGATATTCATCACAGCCCGCTCTGAGAAAAAGCAAGTGAACAGACCTGTTTCACCTTGTGGCTCTTGCAGGCAGACCCTGGCCGAATACGAGATAAAACAGGAGAAGCCCATTGAGGTCTTTTTTACCGGTGAGACCGGAATCATTCTGAAGGCAATCTCCGTTCGTGACCTCCTCCCTTTTATGTTTGACAACACCTTGATCTGAGAGATGAAAAAGGACGTCGAAACGCGCGCAGACCTGAAACTCGTCCTTCGCACGTTTTACTCCCGACTGCTCAATGAGAGCAAACTATACCCTTATTTCGAGAAATTCAGAGACGACCAGATACTCGAAGAGCATTTGAAGGACCTCACAGATTTCTGGGAAAGCTCTTTGTTCTATGAGGGCAGTTACAACAAAAACGTCATGGAGATTCACAGAAGAATCGACGCGAGTAACAAGCTGACAGCGGACCATTTTGAAGCCTGGCTATTCCATTTCGAGCAGGCGGTGGACAAATTCTTTACCGGAGAAAACTCGCATACTCTCAAGTCGAGAGCGAGATCGATTGCCACGGTCATGCAAATCAAATTCGGCAACTCGGATGAATAAAAAATCCTAAATTTGCCGGTAAACTACAGCACTATGCAAATCAGTGATCAAGGAAAAAAATATCTGTTGGAAGCGGCGCGATGGGCAACGTTCCTCGGTATAGCAGGTTTTATAATGATTGGCCTCCTGGTTATTCTTTCATTTTCCATTGGGAGTATCCTGTCAAGTCTGCCCGAGGGCTATTTGGGTGGGCTTCCTCCTCGCTTTTTTAGTTTTTTCTACCTCATCGTTTCAGGAATCTACTTCATCCCGGTGTATTACCTTTTTCAGTTTGGTGTCAAAACCAAAAAGGCTTTTCAAGAGGACGACATCGGAATGCTGACTTTCGGGCTCAAGAAGCTTCGCTCCCACTACAAGTTTATCGGCATTCTGTTTCTAATTGCCGTGATACTTTATTTCTTTCTAATTCTGTTGGGGGCCTTTGGATTATTGCTTGCCAGTTAAAGAAGTCAGATCCTGATCGGTCTCAAATTCATAGGCTTCAGTCCCAGGTTTAAAAATGCGGGCCGAAAGGGGTCCTTTCAGGAGCATCTCTCCATCCCTGACTTCTATCCAGCTACCTTCGCGCAAACCGATTACGATTTGATCGTTATAAGCGTGAAACTCTTTAATTCGCGTTGCACGGGTTTCTCCCTGATGTTTTGAGTCGGGGTCTGGATCGAGATAATGTGGATTGAGATTGAAGGGCAACAAACCCAGGGCTTCAAGACTTGGTGGATGAACAATGGGCATGTCATTGGTAGTCATGACGTTCGGCCCCGTGATATTGCTGCCGGCACTGGTTCCCAGATAAGGAGTCCCATTGTGGACCTTGTTTTGCAATATGGAAAGGAGTCCTTCCTGATATAACTTATTGAGCAGAACAAATGTATTACCACCTCCAACGAAAATGGCTTCAGCTTCTTTTATCGCATCTTTGGCACTGCCAAATTCATGAATCCCGCGCACTTCAATGCCGAGGGGTTGAAATGCGGTTCGCACTCTTTCGGTATAGGCGTCATGACTCATCCCTCCCGGCCTCGCATAGGGAATAAAGAGCAGGTTCGATACATTTTTAAAGAAATTTGATAAGTTGGGAAGCAAGTATTCCAGATATCCCCCACCGTATAAAGTCGAGGTGCTGGCCACGATCATTTTCATGCGTTTTTACTTTTCTCAAAAATATATCAATTCTCTCTTTAACAAAAGTTTATCAAAAGATTTTTGTGATATTTGACTCCAGAGTTGTTACTTTGAGGCATGAAAGCGCTCAGCTTCTGGATCATCATCAGCCTGCCTGTACTTATCTTCTCCCAGGAAAATCGTTCCCTCATCTCGGGTACGGTTCGCAGTGACACGCTCCGCATTGAAAGTGCCCATGTTATCAACAAAACCTCCAATAAGGGAAGCATTACCAATCAGCTGGGACAATTCAAAATTTCGGCAAAAGCAGGGGACACACTGATCGTTTCTGACATACAGTACCAGGGAGTGATTCTCGTTCTCAGCAAACGACAAATACAAGAAGGAATCCTCGATATCGAGCTGGAAGTTCTAACCAATGAGCTGGAAGAAGTAGTACTGAGACAATACGGCAATATGGCCAAGGAACTCGGTTTGCCCAATGCAGGAAAGAAACCCCTGAATAAAGTTGAGCGCAATCTTAATGCCTACAGCCAGAAAAGTACTCCAATGGTGATTCTACAGGCCCTCCTTTTCAAACCGGGTGGCATCGATGACATCTACAACATCGTCTCAGGCAACCGGAAACGCGACCGGAAACTGAAGCAGCTCATGGACGAAGACTTCCGCCAGGAGCAAAACAATTCCATCGGAGCCCAAATCAGGGCATACCTTCAAGACGATTTTTTCATCAAAGAAGTGAAGATTCCTGAGGAGCTGATTGACCCCTACATAAGCTATTGCATGTCTAAAGGACTTCCGCGGCTTTACCGGGAGCAAAGATTGATCGAAGTGATCGATATTTTTTTGAAGAGCAAAGAGGAGTTCCTGGAATGGAATGCGGAGGATTTTCCGGAATAGTCTCAGATCCCCCCGATTTCCCAAATATACTTACTTGCCAGCGATTTATAGGGATGCCAGTTTTCAGCGATTTCAATCAGTTTGCTGCGAAGCTCTTTTTTTTCCATTTCCAACCCGTACAGGTCCTTCATGACATTTCGAATCCCGAGGTCATCAATTGGAAAAACGTTGGGGCGGTCCATCGGAAACATCAAGATCATCTGAACGGTCCATTTGCCGACACCTTTGATTTGTGTAAGGTACCGTATCACCTCATCATCAGACAGTCCCTGCAGGAATTCAAAGCTCATGTCGTTCTTCAATTTGAATTCCGCCACATTCCTAAGGTAATTCGCTTTGCTGTTTGAGAGACCTACCTTCCGGAGAAGGCTTTGATCTGTGAGCAGTAATTGGTTTGCATCCGGGTAACCACCAGGAAAAATATCCGTAAATCGCCGCCAGATGATGCGAACCACTTTAATCGACAATTGTTGAGAGACAATTGAATTGAGAAGAGACACGTAGATATCTATGTCGAGTTCGGGTCGAATCTCCATGTCCAGGTCAGAAATAGCTTCGTACAGGACAGGATCCCTGCGGTAGTGTTCAATGACGTCCTCATAGGGTATCATACAAATCTTTTTTTTCAAATCACTTTGATTCTTACCTTTGCAAAATATTTTGCTTCGATAAAGGGCTCAACAAAAATAAGCAATTCATGAAGATTCGAATACTTCTCACCTTTCTCCTTCTGACCAGTTTTACCCTGACTTCGTTCGGGCCTCACAAGCATTATATCAGCCTCACACAAATCGAGTACAACCAGAGTGAGAAAGCAGTTCAAATCACCATGCGCTTTTTTATAGATGATTTGGAGAAGGCTGTAAACAGCCGGTTTCACCAGACATTGGCCCTGGCCACTGCTGAGGAACTGAAGAATGCAAACGTTTATATTGAGAGATACCTCGAGAACAAGTTCAAGCTATGGATCAACGGGTCTGAGATATCTCCAAATTACCTGGGAAAGAAATACGAGGATGATCAGGTTTTCTTCTTCCTTGAATTGAATGAAGTTCTGAAGATCGATATGATTGAGGTTCAGAATAGCATGCTTATGGAAATTTATGAGGAACAGCAGAATTATGTCAAATTGAAAATTGGAGAAACTGACAAAACCTTCATCCTGGTTAAAGCGAATGATAAAGAAATGTTAAAAATCACCCCAATACACTGATTCGGAAAAAAAGTAAATAAATTCGGCCGATTAAAATTGCATCACCTACTTTATGAAGAAAATTACCTTATGGCTCATCGCGCTGTCAATCACAGCCATCGGAAGCGCCCAAAACGACACGAATACAACCGTAGAAAAGCAGCAGGGACACTACAATCTCAGCAAATTCAGGCAGTTGAAACAGGAACTTGCAACACCCAACACCTACAGGACAGCATCAGGGGCACCGGGTCATGAGTACTATCAGCAGAAAGCCGATTACAAGATGGACATCATCCTGGACGATGAGAACCAGCGGATTTATGGGGAAGAAACCATTACCTATTACAACAACTCTCCGGACCCCCTGGAATACCTTTGGGTACAGCTCGACCAGAACGTACGCGCCGCGGACGCCAAAACAAATGATGTTCGGGCAGGTGGACCTTCTACATACTACAATCCCAAGAAATTCACAGAAGAATTCCTGGGCAAGCCGTTTGACGGTGGGTTCAAGATCGATCATGTGAAGAACCTAGGTGGAGATGATCTGAAATACACGACCAATGGCACGATGATGCGAATTGATCTTCCATCAGTACTGAAATCTGGAGACAAGACTTCCTTCAGCATCAAATGGTGGTACAATATTCCAAATCACGTGGTCGATCGCGCACGATCGGGATTTGAGCACTTTGAGAAAGACGGAAACAACACCTATATTATCGCACAGTTCTTCCCAAGAATGGCTGTTTATAACGACGTTGAAGGATGGCAAAACCTGCAGTTTCTTGGACGAGGAGAATTTGCCCTGGTTTTTGGTGATTATGAAGTAAACATAACCACCCCGGCGGATCACGTGCTCGATGGTACAGGTCGAGTTCTGAATCGAAAAGACATGCTCACCAAAAAGCAATGGAAACGATATCAAAAAGCCCTGACGTCCTATGACAAACCCGTGATAATCGTCACCCAGGAGGAAGCGGTTGAAAACGAGAAAAAAGCGACCTCCAAAACCAAGACCTGGAGACTGAAGGCCGAAAATGTAAGAGATTTTGCCTTTGCCACTTCGAGGAAATACATCCTTGACGGACAGGCAGTGAAAATCGGTGACAGCACGGTCATGGCGATTTCTCTGTATCCGAAGGAGGGAAATCCTTTGTGGGAAGAGTACTCGACCCGCGTCGTTGCCAGCACATTGGAGTCTTATTCCAAACAGATGTTCGATTACCCTTATCACAAAGCCATCTCGGTTCACGCCAAGCAGATTGGAATGGAATACCCGATGATTTGTTTCAACTTCGGCCGCCCCAAGCCCGATGGAACCTATTCAGACAGAACACGTAATGGAATGATCGGCGTTATCATACACGAAGTAGGTCACAACTGGTTCCCGATGATCGTGAATTCAGATGAAAGACAGTGGGGTTGGATGGATGAAGGACTCAATAGTTTCGCACAGTTGTTGGCTGAGCAGCATTTTGAGCCCGGTTTCCCATCGAGGAGCTTCCCCAGCAAGGTAGTGGACTACATGGGAGGCGATCAGAGCCGAATCACACCCATAATGACCCAGCACGACAATGTGTTTCAGAGTGGTCCGAACGCCTACTCCAAGCCAGCAGCAGGTTTGTACATGTTGCGAGAAGTCATCCTGGGACATGAGCTTTTCGACAAAGCCTTTAAAACCTACGCTCAAAGATGGAGATTCAAGCATCCTACGCCCGCCGACTTCTTCCGCACCATGGAGGATGCCTCAGGAACGGATCTGGACTGGTTCTGGAGAGGATGGTTCTTCACTACGGATTACAATGACATCGGAATCAAGGGAATCAATCAGTATCGGGTCACCGACCAACCCTCTGACAAAATGAAAGAGCTCGTGAGTCGCTACAACATGAGTCTCGATGATTTCGGAAGCAATCTGTACCTTCAGAAAATCGAGTCGACCGATGAAGGCGCTACTGATAACTCACTGAAAAACATCACCTTGCTCAATGAATACTTGGCGGATAATTTTTCAGAAAAGGAACGAGAATCCTTAAAGGACACCAAGTATTTTTACGAGATTGTTTTTGAAAAGCCCGGAGGTTTGGTCATGCCAATACTGGCGGAGATCACTTATGAGGACGGGACGAAGGAAAATAAGTATTATCCCGCGGAGATATGGCGTTTCAACGACAAGGAGATCAAGAAAGTCTTTGCGTCTGAAAAGCCTATCGCTTCTATCGTCATAGACCCCAAGAAACTGACAGCCGATGTGAATCTGGAGAACAACAGCTGGCCCAGGGAAAAAGCGGAAAGTAAGTTCGAGGCCTTCAAAAAGGAGAATCCTACGAAATAATCCAATACTCCGGGATTCGATTCAGCGGTTCTCCTGTACGGGAATGATGTGACTGTTTTTGACCTCATGGATGATAAAAGTAGTGTGAGCACTTCCAATATGGTCCATTCGCGTTAGCTTGTCATTGATGAAGTCGTGATATGCTTTCATGTCTTTGACCATGACCTTGAGCAAGTAGTCATAGTCCCCACTCACGTTATAGCATTCAAGCACCTCGTCAAAACGGATGACTTCACGCTCAAACTTAACGACGTATTCATGGCGGTGCTGCAGAAGTTTGATCTGACAAAACACGACGAATCCACGACCCGCCCTTGCTCTGTCAATTAAAGCGGAATATCCCTTGATGACACCTTCTTTCTCCATTTTCTTGATGCGTTCATAAACGGCAGTGGGAGACAAATCAAGGTGCATCGAGAGCTCTTTTGTGGTGATTTTACTGTCCTTTTGAAGGAAGGCGAGAATACGCCTATCTGTAGTGTCCAGTTTCATTCTTATTGGGTCAGGATTTCTATTTAAACTTGTTTCAGTGCGCCTTAAACTGTAGCTTTAAGTGCACCTGGGATGAAAATAATTCTGTTTTCTCTCTTTATGAGATTCAATATTTGGAAATATATCTATTTTTATTTAAAATAATAGTTTTATTTTCCTATTTTTATTTCTATCATTGATTTTATAACTATCCTGATGTATTTTTGACTAAAATCAAATAAATCCCATCATTATGGCATTCAATCCAGCAGATCACATTCAGGACCTACAGTATTTCGGAGAATTTGGCGGAGTAAACCCTTCAATTTCAGATTCTTCTACCTACACCTTTGTTGCAGCCAAATCAATGATCGATACCTTCGAGGGAAATTTGGCCGGTTGCTACCTGTACTCCCGGCACATGAGCCCTTCAAATCTTTACCTGAGTCAGGCCCTGGCGGCTATGGAAGGAACCGAAACGGCTAATGTGTCTTCTTCAGGAATGGGGTCGATATCAACGGCTCTGCTTCAGATTTGCGGACAGGGAGATCACATTGTTTCTTCCCGAACGATCTATGGAGGCTCCTATGCCCTGCTCAAAAACTTCATGCCCAAATTCGGAATTGAAACCTCTTTTGTAGACATTACAGATATCGAAAAAATAGAAGCTGGAATAAAGAAAAACACGAAAGTGCTCTACTGTGAAAGCATCAGCAATCCTTTGCTTGAGGTCGCTGATATCAGAGCGCTGGCAGAATTGGCCAAAAAATACGGATTGATCTTGATGGTCGACAATACCTTTTCTCCCTTGCAGATCTCACCTGCCCAGCTGGGAGCTGATCTTGTGATCCACAGCCTGACTAAATTCATCAATGGAACCAGTGATACCGTTGGAGGCGTGATTTGCGGAACCAATGACTTTATCGATTCCATGCGAAGCGTAAATGACGGTGCCGCCATGTTGCTCGGCCCGGTGATGGACAGCATGCGAGCAGCGAGTATCCTGAAAAATTTGAGAACGCTCCACATCCGCATGAAAAAACACAGCGAAAATGCCATGTATCTGGCCAAGAGATTTCAGGAAGACGGTTTCAAAGTCATCTATCCGGGGTTAGAAGATCATCCCCAGTATGAACTCTATAAGTCCTTGAGTAATCCGGAATACGGTTTTGGCGGCATGCTGACCCTGGACGCAGGCTCTTTGGAGAAAGCTGATGACCTCATGGAGCTCATGCAGAAGAGAAATCTGGGATACCTCGCAGTGAGTCTGGGCTTCTACAAGACCCTTTTCAATGCTCCTGGCACCGCTACTTCTTCGGAGATTCCAGCAGATGAGCAAGCCGCTATGGGCCTCACTGATGGGTTAATACGCTTCTCGATTGGTCTGGACAACAACATAGAGCGAACCTACCAGGAGATGAGTCTTTGCCTCAAGGAAATTGAGGTGCTTCAGAAAGTACGAGTCCGAGTTTAACGAATCGCATTACGGTGAAGCCAGAAATTCGGTCACCATATATTGGTGTATCAATCTATGGATTGATTTTCGAGTTGGCTTGTAGGAATTTCGAGAAATAAACGGACCCTTTTGGGGACAGATGAACAAGGTCACTAAAACAATCATCTTTCATTTCTAAAGTTCTGAAATCAAGAAAGGGAACATTTGAGTAATGGGACTTCTGATAGTCAGAAAGTGCTTGGCAATGCTCATGTAACGACTTGTGAATTGGAGTTCCGAGCAACATCAGTTTAACATTTTTACTCTCACAGTAACCAATAATTCTTTCCAGGTAACTACTTTCCAAATCAGATACCTCAAATGACCGATACTCCTCTCCAAATTCACCATGTCGTAAGGCTTTCAGTTCCTCTTTTAAGTTGTTTTGTTTCAAACTATCGAATCCACCAAAGGCGCGACTTCCTTTGGACGCCAAGATTAAAGGCGAGTTAATCTGTGTGAAAAAACCAGAAAGTGTTTGGCCTGGCATCTGTCTGACCAAAAACCAAAAATCTGACCATTCAAGCAAGGGTAAATAAAGTTCGAATCCTGGTGGCTAAATGCTCTGGAGAAAGCAACCATCTTTTCTCAATGCTTTTATGCAAATTATGCCTGGAAAAAGATACAAGCACAGAATCTATTTGGGGATTGGCTTCAAGAAAATATTTTAGTTTATAATAGCTGTAAAAATAACTGTCTGCATCCTGGGAAAAATTTACCGATTTAAATAATATGCTGTCATTGACAGCATACTTGGAGTGTGAATCTCCTAGCACAAGGATATTTTTACCTGGATCTATTCTTTCTCGAATCGGTTGTTAGCAAAAACATTTTGTTTAACAAAGTCAGGACTGCTGCAATTCCGACCAGCAGAAGTATAAATAAAGTGACGTTATATAGAAATTTTTTCATTGTCTAATCAAAATTGAAAATAAATGAATTCTTGCTGACCTCCTTTAAAAACGACTATTACTATCACTATTACCGCATAAAGCAAGTACCTCACAGGTCTCGAAACTTTGATTCGATCATTTTGAAAATCAAATGGAAATTCATGGCCCCTATAGAACCATTCAGTTACAACTAAAATTCCTATAAAGAAAATCGTTTGGAAAAACTTCTTGTTCATACCTATATCAGGAACTTCAAAAAACGAAAAACTAAAGACTCCATTTACATATTGAATGGCGTGAGCAAGGTTATCCGCCCTGAAAAATATCCAGGCAAAAAGAGTAAGTGCAAAGGTAGCCGCTATAGAAATGAACTCTTTGAATGATGGCAAGTGCTTGTCAAATGCGACAATATCCATATTGGACCTGTTCTTTTTTGCCAACAGGAGGGGTAAAAAGAAAAGGGCATTCAAAGCTCCCCAAACAATAAAAGTCCAGTTGGCCCCGTGCCACAATCCGCTTATCACAAAAATGATAAATGTGTTTCTAATTTTCATTGAGGTCCCTCCCCTGCTTCCTCCGAGAGGGATGTAAAGATAATCTCGAAACCATGTTGACAAACATATATGCCATCTTCTCCAAAATTCTGCTATATCCCTCGAGAAATAGGGAAACGCAAAATTCCTCATCAGTTTTATTCCGAATAATCTCGCTGTGCCAATTGCAATATCAGAGTAACCCGAGAAATCCCCATAAATCTGGAATGCAAAAAACAGACTGCCTAAGGCGAGAGCGCTTCCATTCAGATCCTGTGAATTGTTAAATATTTCATTGGCGAATCGAGCGCAATTATCAGCAACAACCATTTTTTTGAAAAAACCCCAAAGCATTTGCCTTAAACCCAGCACGGCATTATGATAATCAAAATGCCTTTCATTGCTGAATTGAGGAAGCAATTGACTGGCCCTTTCAATGGGTCCCGCGACCAACTGGGGGAAAAAACTGACATAAGCCGAAAAGACAACAATATCATGGGTGGCCTTTATCTTTTTCCGGTAGACATCAATAGTATAACTAAGCGTCTGAAATGTATAAAAACTAATTCCAACTGGAAGAACAATTTCAAGCGAATTCGGGCTCACTTCAGTTCCAAAAAAACTAAATGCCGCGACAAAATTATCCAGAAAGAAATTGTAATATTTGAAGAAGCCTAAAAACCCGAGGTTAACCAAAATACTTATACTCAGCAGCATTTTTCTCTTCCGAGATTCATTGTTCCGCTCCAATAGACGACCGATTGAAAAATCAACTAAGGTACTGAACGCAATAAGCGAGAGAAATCTCCAATCCCACCAGCCGTAAAAAACGTAGCTGGATATTACAATCAAGAGGTTTTGATATCTAATATTTTTCGTTCCCAGTATCCAGTAAATGGAAAAAACCAAAGGAAGAAAAACCGCAAAATCAATAGAATTGAAAAGCATTTAGTTCAATTGTTCCCTTTTAAACTTATTTCCACGTCAAAAATCTGAAAATCTATATAGCTATTCAGAGGAGATTTTTATTTATCAGTCAAATATTCGGTGACATTTTTTTGAATCCGTTCTTCGATGTTTGAAGTATCCGATTTTTCAAAGGTTTTTCCGGTGATGTTTTCGTAGAGTTCTATGTACCGGTCAGAGATCTCGATGATCTTGTCATCACTCATTTCTGGAATGACCTGTCCTTCTTTGCCCTGGAAACCATTCTCGATGAGCCATCTACGAACAAACTCCTTGGAAAGCTGTTTTTGAGACTCTCCCCTTTCTTGCCTTTCCTGGTAGCCGTCTGCATAGAAATAACGCGAGGAATCCGGGGTGTGAATCTCATCGATCAAAACGATCTTTCCTTCTGCGGTCTTTCCAAATTCGTATTTGGTGTCCACCAGGATCAGATCACGTTTTGCAGCCAGCTCTGAACCCCTTTGAAACAACTTTCGCGTATAGTCTTCGAGAATTAAATAGTCTTCCTGGGTCACCAACCCCTGGGCGATGATTTCTTCTCTGGAGATGTCCTCGTCGTGAAGACCATCGTCTGCTTTGGTCGAGGGGGTGATAATCGGTTCGGGAAACTTGTCATTCTCTTTCATTCCCTCAGGCATCGGAACCCCACAGAGTTCTCTCTTTCCATCGCGGTACTCCCGCCATGCATGACCTGAAAGGTATCCCCGGATGACCATCTCCACCTTGAAGGGTTTCGCCAGGTGCCCTATGGCTACATTCGGGTCCGGACAGGCAATCAGCCAATTGGGGACCAGGTCACGTGTCGCTTCGAGCATGTAGGATGCAATCTGATTCAAAATTTGTCCTTTAAATGGAATCTGCCGGGGCATGATCACGTCGAACGCCGACAAGCGATCACTTGCAATCATGACGAGGTACGTATCATTTATGTTGTACACTTCTCTGACTTTGCCCTTGTAAACGCCTTTCTGACCTGGGAAATTAAAATCTGTTTTGTTAATGGTGTTCATACACTTAAATCGAATAAGGGTTGATTAATCCGTTTCTATGCTCGTGTAGGCATCAATGATCTTTTTGACCAGCTTGTGCCGAATGACATCCTGTTCGTCGAGGTGAACAACACCGATGCCTTTGATGCCTTTCAGGGCCAACAGAGCCTCTTTTAGGCCAGACACCTGCCTGCGTGGGAGGTCGATCTGTCCGGGGTCACCCGTTATGATAAATTTGGCATGTTTGCCCATGCGGGTCAGAAACATTTTCATCTGATTGTGGGTTGTATTCTGCGCCTCGTCTAGGATTACAAAAGCGCTATCCAGAGTCCTTCCTCGCATAAAGGCCAGGGGTGCGATCTGAATCACGCCTTTTTCCAAATACGACTGAAGCTTTTCATAGGGGATCATATCCTGCAAAGCATCATACAGCGGTTGCATATAGGGATCGAGCTTTTCCTTCAGGTCACCGGGCAGGAAGCCGAGATTCTCACCCGATTCAACTGCCGGTCGCGTCAATACGATTCTTCGTACTTGCTTGTCTTTCAAGGCCCTTACAGCTAAAGCAACCGCCGTATAGGTTTTTCCTGTTCCGGCCGGGCCCACGGCAAAAATCATGTCGTTGCGACCGATCTCCTGGACCATCTTTCGCTGATTGACAGAAATGGCTTTTATCAATCTACCCGATACCCCGTGAACGAGAACCTCCTCAGAACCCCCGGAACCCGATTGTATCTTGTCATCGCTGAGCAGTCGTTCGATGCTGTTGTCGTCGAGTTTGTTGTACCTGTGAAAGTATTTGACCAGTTCTCCAAATCTGTTTTCGAAATCGTCGAGGAGGCTCGGCTCTCCGTAAATCCTCACTTTGTTTCCACGGGTGACAACCTTGACCTTTGGAAAGTGCTTTTTCACCTGATCCATGTTCCTGTGGTGCGGGCCAAAGAAGTCGTTGGCGGCAATATCTTCCAGTTCAATTATTCTTTCGTTCAAGCTTTCTTGTCTCGTTTAAAAATTAAGCCTGGCGGGCTTTTAAAATACTATTATTTGTTTAGATTTGTACTGCAAAAATAGCACATTTTACAAGCAATTCACCAATCCTTGAAATTATTGTAAACCGTCTCCCGGAACCTGCGATCAGCCTATGTCAATCATAACACTTACAACAGATTTTGGTACCAAAGACCACTTTGTAGGCGCAGTAAAAGGTTCAATTTACAATGAGCTCCAGGAAGCCAAAGTGATTGATATTTCTCATCAGATCACTCCTTTCAGCATTACCCAAACCGCTTATGTGCTCAAAAATGCCTACAAGAATTTCCCCAAGGGCACCATTCACATCATCGGGGTCGACTCAGAGATCAGTGTTGAGAACAAACCTATAGCAATTTTGCTCGACGGACAGTATTTTATCGGCTGCGACAACGGGATTCTTTCTCTGATTACCAATGAGATCAGACCCGAGAAGATGGTCGAGATTACCATACCGGATCCGGAAGAATATCAGTTCGCAATCCTGGGCAAATTCATCAAAGTTGCCTGCCATATTGCGCGTGGGGGAATGCTTGAGGTCATTGGAATGCAGATTGACAGCATCAAAGAGATCGTCGAGATTCAACCCTTCATCAATTCAGAAAAGAACCAGATTCTGGGTAGCGTTATCTATATTGACAATTTTGGCAATGTGATCAGCAATATTTCAAAAAGTGTATTTTCGGATGTTGGAAAAGGGAGGGAGTTTGAGATCGTCGCGAGGAATTACAGATTTACACAAGTCTATAAAAGATATAATGAGGTCGTGGATTATACGATTCCACCGGATAAAAGACAAGACGATGGCAAAAGACTCGCCCTGTTCAACTCGGCCAATTTCCTGGAGATTGCCTTGTATAGAAGCAATTTAAAGACCGTGGGTGGAGCCTCTGTCTTGCTGGGTCTGAAGTACAGAGATCCGATTACCGTAAAATTCTTGTGAACAGAAAATTGAATTAGAAAGATGCTCGTCAGAATCGTACATATGAAATTCAAGGCAGAAGAAATCGATGCCTTTCTAAAGAATTTCGATTCCATAGAATCGAAAATACGTTCATTCAAAGGCTGCCAAAAGCTTGAGCTCTATCGGGATCAGAAGGATCCCACCCGGTTTTTTACCTACAGCTATTGGGAATCCGAGAAGGATCTCAATGCTTACAGGGCATCCCCCATGTTCGAAGAAGTCTGGAGGAAAACCAAATCCATGTTCTCGGAGCGGGCGCAGGCCTGGAGCCTCGATAAAATCAGAATCAGTTAAGCAATGATCGCAATCTTAAAAAAGGAAATAGACGTCTTTTTCTCGACCCCCATCGGCTATCTTGTCATTGCCGTATTTTTGCTGGTCAATGGTCTTTTTCTCTGGGTATTCAACGGAGATTTCAACATCCTGAACGCCGGGTTCGCTGACCTGAACAATTTCTTTTTCCTCGCTCCCTGGTTCTTTATTTTTATCATTCCCGCTATGACAATGCGGAGCTTTTCAGATGAGATTCGCCTGGGCACTATTGAGATTTTGAAAACGAGTCCGGTGAGCAGCTGGGAAATTATCCTCGGGAAGTATTTCGGGTCGCTTATCCTGATCCTCATTGCGTTGATACCAACTGTTTCTTATGTCTATACCATAACCCAATTGGCAAGCACGCCCGCGGACATCGATTTTGCGAGCATCATAGGTTCTTATGTCGGCCTGATGTTCCTTGCAAGTGGGTTTACGGCTATTGGACTCCTGGCCTCGGTTTTATCGAGCAACCAGATCGTCTCATTTATCTTAGCAGTCGCCCTTTCATTCCTCATGTATTACGGTTTTCAGGCGCTGGCAGATCTGGATATCCTTCCTGAGCTTTCCATAGAGAATTGGGGCATGAGTGCCCGGTACCGGGGTATGGGACGCGGGGTAATCGACACGAGGGATGTGCTCTATTTTGTGAGCGTCGCTTTTGTCTTTCTCTATCTGACCAAGCTAAAATTCGAACAAAAATAAATGGCTCTAGAACGCATCGCGAAAATGAAAAAAGCATCTCTTCACATCCTTATAGCCTTTGGCCTGGTTCTCGTGGTTAACCTGTTGGGAAGTGCGGTGTACGAGCGATTTGACCTGACTCGTGACAACCGTTATACCCTATCGGATGAAACCATTTCGCTAGTGGAGAGTCTGAAAGAGCCCATCATTGTAAAAGTTTACCTTCAGGGGGATTTTCCCTCAGAGTTCAAAAGACTTCAGGCTGAAACCGACCAGCTCCTGGAAGAGCTCAGTGCGATCAACGATCAGATCGTCTACCGTTTCATCGACCCCTTGAGCAACCCAAAAGAATTGATTGACAAAGGGCTTCAACCGAGCCGACTCACTGTTCAGGAAGGGGGAAAGGTCTCTGAAGCTGTCATTTTTCCATGGGCCGTTGTTTCTTATCAAGGAAAAGAGGAGAACGTATCCTTGCTTGTCAATTCGGTTGCCGAAAACCAGGAAAAACAATTGCAGAATTCCATCGAGAACCTGGAATATGAGTTCGCTCACGCCTTTGCCAAGATTCGTGAAGACAAGAACAAGAAGATTGCCGTACTCAAAGGAAACGGGGAGCTCGATGACCTTCATCTCTACAGCTTCCTGAAAAAATTAGGAGAATACTATCACCTGGCGGCTTTTACGCTCGATTCGGCAGAAACAGATCCCGCGGCTACCCTGAGTCAGCTCAAGGGGTACGATATGGCTCTTGTCGCCAAACCCACTATTTCTTTTTCGGAGGAAGAAAAATTCCTGCTCGACCAATATCTGATGGGAGGTGGTAAGACCATGTGGCTCATCGACAATGTACACGCCGAGATGGACAGCCTGATGACTTCCGGCCAATCCCTTGCCTACAATAGGGACCTCGGGCTGACCGATCTGTTTTTCAGCTATGGGGTGCGCATCAACTACAACGTGACTAAAGACCTTTATAGTTCTACTATCAGGCTTGCCTCTGGAAATACGGGTAACCAGGTCCAGTACCAGGATTTTGTCTGGCCTTATTTTCCGTTGGTTTTTACGGATGACCAGCATCCGGTAACGAAAAATATCGATCCTGTTCGTCTCAAATTTCCGAGTAGCATGGACACGCTTCAGAACGGGTTGAAAAAAAGAGTGCTTCTGAGCTCTTCGGCGAACGGTCGAATTGTTGGAACCCCAACCCCTGTCGCATTGGACGAAATTGCCCAGCAAATCGACCGAAATGAATTCAATGATTCCGCAGTGCCTTTCGGGGTTCTTGTGGAAGGGGAATTCACATCGGCATACGCATCCAGGATCAAACCGTTTGATTATCCCGAGGCTGTTGAAACCAGCCCCATGACCAAATTGATGGTGATCAGCGATGGCGATATTGCGGCCAACGAGGTTTATCGGGGAGAACCCCTTCCTCTCGACAAGGATAAGTGGACCCAGCAACCCTATGGCAACCTGAGCTTTTTACTCAACGCCACCCATTACCTTCTCGATGAGAACGGCATCATCCGGCTTCGGGCCAAAAGTCTGGAGCTTCAATTTCTCGATAAGGAAAGAGCCTATAGCGAACGAGGACGCTGGCAAATCATCAATCTGGTTCTGCCCCTCGTCTTGCTTCTCCTTCTAAGCGTTCTCTTCAGAATGATCCGAATTAAGCGATATGCGCGCTAAGCTCATAAAGTTTTGTTAAAAAAATGCGGATTTTTCAACCATCCTGAGAATTGACTTAATTTTAAAAAATCTTTAACAAAAACTAAATTCTATGCAATCTAAAATCATTACCCTTTTAATGGTGCTCGTGACTTTCGTCATCCAGGCACAGATCCAAACCCCCCAACCGAGTCCCGGCGCTGAAATTGAGCAGGTAATCGGTCTTACGGAGATTGAGGTCGACTATTCAAGACCCGCGATGCGCGGAAGAACTATTTTCGGAGACCTTGTGCCGTATGGCAAACTATGGAGAACAGGAGCAAATCTAAGAACGAAATTCTCTACAAACACTGACATCACAGTGCAGGGAGAAGAACTCAAGGAAGGAACCTACGGAATTCTTTCAGTACCGAATAAAGATTCCTGGGACATAATCTTCTACACGGAATCCGAAGGAGGAGGAGCTCCCAAAGAGCTCGATGAGAGCAAAGTTGCTCTTCGTGTTCAGGCCAAACCGGAGAATACTGGATACGACATGGAGAATTTCACCATCGCTTTTGGAGACCTCGCTGACGGTTCAACAGGCACAATGTGGATCATGTGGGAAAAGACTCGTGTTTCACTGAAAATCGGAACACCATCCAAAGAGATGGCTATGAAAAGTATTGAAGAGGTTATGGCCGGAAAGCCTACTGCCAATGACTATTTTCAGGCAGCTAGCTTCTATCACGAAGCAGGTGCTGACATGGACAAGGCCCTCGAATGGGTGAGCAAAGCAGTAGAGATGAAACCCGAAGCTTTCTGGATGTCACGCCGCAAGTCCTTAATACAGGCTGACATGGGAGATACCAAAGGAGCCGTTGAAACGGCCAAAATGTCTCTTGCCATGGCTGAAAAGGCCGGGAACCAGGATTACGTTAAAATGAATCAGGAATCCATTGCTGAGTGGAGTAAATAAAACTTGCTGCTTGAAGCAAACAAAATATTGAAACGATGAGATTTTTAAGTTTAGTGCTGGCTATGGTAATGGTCACTTCGATCAGTTGTGCCCAAAAAAGCCCTAGAAAAAGCGCCAAGGGAGCAATCGGAGGAACCTCCATTGAAATCGACTACGGCGCTCCGAGCGTGAAAGGTAGAAAGGTTTGGGGTGGTCTTGAAAAGTACGGCGCCGTTTGGAGAGCCGGAGCCAATGAGAACACAACCGTATCATTCGACAAGGATGTGAAAGTAGCCGGACAGACCCTCGCTGCCGGAAAATATGGCTTCTTTATCATTCCGAATGAGACAGGAGACTGGACGGTTATCTTCAGCAAGAAGAACGACGCCTGGGGGGCCTATTCTTACACGGAGGCTGATGATGCGCTTCGCGTATCGGTAGAACCTCAAATGGTAGATGACAACCAAGAAGAGCTCATGTACGCTGTGGCCAATGAAGGAATTCTTTTTGCCTGGGAAAAGGCTCGTCTGAACATCCCGGTGGAATAGGTAAATGACACCTTATATTAAATAAAAATGAACCCCGGACTTCCGGGGTTTTTTTTTTGATGATATGCCCGGGGAGTTGGCTCGACTATGCGGTTTGCACGGTTTTATTGCGCGTGAATCCGTTTAAAATGAGAGCTAAGATGATGACAAGAGTACATCCAAGGAGATTCAACCAGAGATAGGGAAGTATGTCTGCAAACCAAACTCCAATGATGATCACTTGGGTAATCAGGGCAGCCCTGAATACTGAATTCGCCCGAACTTGCTTGAAAAAGAAAGCCAGCAGGAAAATGCCCAGGATATTCCCGTAAAAGATAGACCCAATAATGTTGACCAGCTGAATGAGGTTGTCGAACAAATTGGCTACGCTTGCCACCCCAATAGCGAGTATTCCCCAGCCCAACGTAAACCATTTGGTCGCTTTGACATAATGGCCCGGATCTTTCTTCGTTTTCTCATTTCGTTGATACAGATCGATCATGGTGGTTGCCGCCAGAGCGTTCAGTTCGGAGGCCGTTGACGACATCGCGGCCGAGAGGATTACCGCAAGAAGCAAGCCGATGAGTCCACGAGGCAAGTTGTTGAGGATAAAATGTATGAAAACATAGTCTTTGTCATTGGTCTCGACTGTATCGTCGGCCTGAATAATGATTTCCTTCGCACGCTCTCTGTTGTCGTATTCCTGTGCATTCAATTCCTTGATACGCGTTCTTGTCAATTCATCTCCTGATCCGGTACCCAACTGCATCTGAAGGACCCTCTTCTCATCTTCCAGATTTTTATGCGTCTTCTGAACCTCCTCGTACTGATTTGCATAGGATGATTCCATCACCGCTTTGGTAGCTGCGGGATTGAAATTAACCGGAGAGGCATTGAACTGATAGAAAACAAATACCATGATTCCCACAAGGAGTATGAAAAATTGCATGGGCACTTTAAGGAATCCATTGAAAATCAGGCCCAGCTGGCTTTCCCTGACCGACTTGCCGGAAAGATAGCGTTGTACCTGTGACTGATCCGTCCCAAAATAGGACAGCATTAGGAAAGTTCCTCCCAAAAACCCGGTCCAAACCGTGTATCTGTTGTTCAGGTCAAAAGAAAAATCCAGGATCTTCATCTTGTCGCTGGCTCCGGCTATTTGCAAAGCGTTCGTAAATGAGATTTCTTCCGGCAGATAGCTGATAATGAGGAAGAATGCCGCGAACATTCCTATGAAAATAACAGCCATTTGCTGCTTTTGCGTGACACTGACGGCCTTGGTACCCCCGCTTACCGTATAGATGATCACTAGGACACCAATCAGGACGTTCAGGGTCAAAAGGTCCCAGCCCAGAACAGCTGAAAGGATTATTGCTGGTGCGAAAATCGTTATCCCGGCAGCCAAACCGCGCTGTATGAGAAAAAGAATGGCGGTAAGTGTTCTTGTCTTCAGGTCAAAGCGAGTCTCCAAATACTCATAAGCCGTATAAACATTGAGTCGGTGGTAAATCGGAATGAACACGACGCAGATAATGATCATGGCGATGGGCAATCCGAAGTAGAACTGCACAAAGCCCATTCCGCTGTGAAATGCCTGGCCCGGTGTAGACAAAAAGGTAATCGCGCTGGCCTGGGTCGCCATGACAGACAATCCGATGGTCCACCACTGGGCTTCGCTCCCACCCTTTATAAAATCTTTTACATTTTTGCTTCCGCGTGTTTTCCAGGATCCGTAGATAACAATAAAAAGCAGCGTGGCTATGAGAACCAACCAATCGAGTGAGGCCATATATCAGGAAAAATAAGTCATTATCAGGTAGAAAACCACCAGGTAGATCGCGTTGAATACGAGCACCCAGGTATATGATTTCTCCCATTTTCCTGAAACTACATTCTTATTGTCTTCCAAAATCTACTTTTTAAGTTCTGTTTCCAGCTCGTTTCTCCCGATTGAAAGCATATTTGCGAACAATTTGTAGGCACCGGGAACACCTGCAGGGAGCTCCCTGAAAAATGACAGTCCCGTATAAATATAGTGACCTTCCCCGTACTTTGCAACTAGAAGACTTCCTTCCATTGGGCCTTCTCCGTTTTCCTCGAAAGAGAATAGTGGGGTAAATTCATCAGACCATTGCTCTGGAAAATACAGCCCCCGCTCTTGAACCCATCCGTCAAAATCAGATTTTTTGATCTTGTTTGGGTAATTCATGAGTTCATGATTCGGAGCCAGAAACGTGACTTCTGCGTTCTCGTCGGTAATTCTCTTTCTCGAAAGCTTGAGCTCGTAAGGCGCCAGGTTTTCTTGAACTTTCAGCCTGTGACTCGTGTTGTATTGTACGATCATCGTTCCTCCCTTCCTGACGTAATTCAACAGCGCCGTCTGCTTCACAACCAATTCATCCACCGTATTGTAGGCCCGAATGCCGACTATTATGGCATCGTATTGAGACAGTGACCTCTCAGATATAAGCTTTGGATCAATTTCGCGAACCTCATAGCCGATCTGCTTGAGATATCTGGCGACCTCATCCCCGGCTCCATTGATGTATCCGATACGACCCATTTTCTTGTTCAGATCAAGACGCACAACCTTGGATCCCGAAGGGAGGAAAACCATCTGTTTCGGAATATGCTCGTAATCGATCACAACCAAGGATTTGTCAAATTCACCCTCTGAGGTCTTCACGATGGGCCTCAAGGTGCCTTCACTCTGCTTCTGAGGGGGAGTAACCATAAAACGGACAACAATTTCCTCGCCTTTCGTTTGCGAATTGAAAGTTGTGCTTTGGGGTTCTACCACCCATCCTTCAGGTGCTTCAAGACGAACCGTGCCTGAAAGTCCATCTTTATGCGGATTCACAATGACCGGAATCTCCCGGGGAGAATTATCGTCAAACAGTACCACTTTTGAGCGAATCGAAGAAGAAACCTCCGGAACGATTTCAAAAGGCTGGTAGACCTCCCCCCTCACCGGATCATTGTATTTGTAGACTATATCTCTTTCAAAGGCTAAGCTATGACCTTCGATTTCCAGATTGAAGCTAAGTTTCAACTGCCTCGGAGTCACAGGCTCTCCAATCATTTTCGGATCATCTACCTTATACATGCCGAGACTCCAGGGTTTATCCAACCAATAGGGAGAAGTCAGAGGAAGATCTTCGTCAATCTGCACCGTCATCTTTTCTTTGGAGCTCGTGTTATACGATAACTCTTTGTCCAGGCTCTGTTCCTTTTCATTCGGCATCGTCGAAACCGATTTTAGCCTGACATTGACCGGGCTTCGATTGATGGCCTCCACCTCTATTTCAAGTTGTTCACCCAGCGTAGAATACGGTTCGGCTGAAACGCCTTCCAGGTACAGACCGAGGCAGGCCGCAATGATGTCTTTAATCTGTTCCGTCTTGAACACTCTCCAGTGCTCATCTTCGAGCTGAATGATCAACTCGTAAGCCTGCATGAGTCCTTGAACGCTTTTGGAAGGGTTTTCAAAATCATAGTCTTCCTGCACCTGCTCCAAAATTTCCTGAATCTCCTGGCCACCTTTCACGCGAGACCAGGTTGTGTTGATGCCTTCGAAAATGTTCGATTTCTCACTTGGCATGGTTCCTTTGAGCAATTGCAGGTATTCCATTTCGGCACCACGGGTTCCGGTACTTCCAAACCCCTGAGATTTGTGCATGCTCCGGCTCAACGAAGCTATCTCTGAATTGGACAGTCCCTGCCCTTTGTAAAAGGTGCCAATATCAACATAAAGCAACTCTGACTTGTCTACTTCTTCAAACTTTTCACGGCTGCCATAAAACCACCAATGCGTATTGAAGAAAATCCGTTCAGGCTTCCATGGAGCAAATCCCGGGGTCTCATATTTTGTGTCGGGAGCCAGATCAAAGGCCTCTAAGCTCAGCATCGCTGACGAGGTGTGATGTCCATGGGTGCGACCCGCAGACTCTGCATTGAAACGATTGATGATGATATCGGGCTGAAACTCGCGCATGACCCTAACCACATCGTTGAGCACTTGCTCCTTGTTCCAAATTTTTAAGGTCTCATCTGGATGTTTTGAGTATCCGAAGTCGTTCCCACGAGTAAAAAATTGCTCCCCTCCATCCGTCTGACGGGCTCTTAGAAGCTCATTGGTTCGGATGACGCCGAGAAGTTCTCTGATCTCAGGACCGATAAGATTCTGCCCTCCGTCTCCGCGGGTGATCGACAGGTAAGCGGTGCGGGCGTGAACCTCGTTCGAAAAATACGAGATCATGCGCGTATTCTCATCGTCAGGATGCGCGGCCAAATACAGAACCGTTCCCAAAAAATTGAGTTTTTCGATTTCGTGATAAATATCGCTTGAACTGAGCTTCGCCGGGGCTTGTGCACTCCCCTCAAAGGAAAAATGCAGTGTGATTATCAGGGAGAGTAAGAGTCTTTTCATATAGGAATTTTTTCTCGGTTCTAGCCTCAAAAAAGGCGCTAGCAAGAATACGAGCAAATCTAAAAAATAATAGTCTTGCCCCAGATTATTTATGAAAATCTTAACACGGGCCGTGTTGATATCCTTGGGAAATAAATTTTCACCGTTCGGGTATAAAATAATATATTTGTAACGCTGTGATCGGGTCGCCGGACCCAAGAAAGACGCAGTGCGATACAAACTTACAATTGTAAAGAATGAAATTTATAGTTTCCAGTTCACAGCTTTTAAAGCAACTGCAGATTCTTGGAGGTGTCATCAACTCGAATAACACCCTGCCGATTCTCGATAATTTTTTATTCGAGCTTTCTAATAACGAGCTCAGGATCTCGGCCTCAGACCTGGAGACAACAATGAGTACTTCTCTTGAAGTGGAAGCTGACGAAACCGGAGCGATCGCCGTGCCTGCGCGACTTTTACTCGATATCTTAAAGACTTTCGCCGAGCAGCCGCTGACCTTTAAAGTGGAGGATAACCACACGATCGAAATCAGTTCGGACAGTGGAAAGTACGCACTCGCCTACGCGGATGGGGAGGAGTTTCCCAAAGCCGTTGAATTGGATTCGCCAAGTAGCGCAATTCTTCAGGGAGACATTCTGGCCACTGGGATCTCAAAGACCATCTTTGCCTCGGGCAATGATGATTTGAGACCGGTTATGAGCGGAGTGTTCTTTCAATTGAATCCTGAAAGCCTGATTTTCGTCGCTACGGATGCACATAAATTGGTGAAATACGAGAGAAAGGACATCAAAGCCAATGAGGCAGCTGAATTTATCATGCCCAAAAAGCCTTTGACCCTTCTCAAGAATATTCTCTCAGGCAGTGATGACGAAGTGAAGATCGAATACAACGACACCAACGCCCGATTCACTTTCGGCAACAGCGTACTTATTTGCAGGCTGATCGACGGCAAGTATCCGAATTATGAGGCGGTTATTCCGAGGGAAAACCCAAACAAGCTTACCCTGGACAGGAGTTCCTTTTACAACTCCGTTCGTCGGGTCTCGATCTTTTCGAGTAAAACTACCCACCAAATTCGCTTGAAAATGGCGGGAACGGAACTTAAAATTTCTGCTGAGGATCTTGACTTTTCGAACAAAGCAGACGAAAGATTGCAGTGCAGCTACGAGGGAGATGATATGCAAATTGGGTTCAACTCCCGTTTTTTAATGGAAATGCTGAACCATTTGAGCTCAAACGAGATTCTATTGGAAATGTCACTGCCAAATCGCGCCGGGATTCTGACCCCTGTTGATGGGTTGGAAGAAGGTGAAGAAATCACCATGCTCGTCATGCCGGTAATGCTCAGTAATTGATCAGCTAAACAGAGCTAATTTCTTCTTTTTCTTGATCTTACTTCAGAAACCAATTTGGTTTTTTGGGTGTATATCCTTATCTTGCGAGACAGAAAATAGTTGAATCCCCCAAGAATTCAATTTATTTTTTAGTGAAACTTTGGGGCTTATTACCGATTTAAGCACTGGTAAACAGCCTTTTATGTTTTTTAACATGCGAGTGGAACGGAAATAAATGCCTATGAAAAAAAGATTACTCCTCCTACTAATTTTATTGGTCACATTTTCTTTGTCTTATGGGCAGATGGACTATTCTGAAGTACAATTCAGGAGCTACATCTACAAATACAAAGAAGAGCAGCCACGCACCTCAGAGATAGGCATTGAAAAGGAATTTCTGGAAGAGATCGTCTACCTTTTGGGCAAGGACATCTATACCCGCCAGGAATTGGAAGAAATCGTTTACAAGACCTGGTTAGCCATGGAAAACCCAAAGGTCTTTGACTATGTATACAAGGATTTTGCCGTTTCATCCAACAAGAACTGGGGAAGTGAGAATGAAAATGGAGAAATCGTCTTGGAGCCCAACCCGTATCTGACCGACTGGACCGTCAGCGATGACGAATACCCATATTTCCAATTAGCGCTCAACAAAATTTTAGAGCATTTCCAGCTGATGACATACGGAGACGATGCAGAAAGTGTAGCCAACTCTTTTAACAGCCTATTGATCACGAGAGATTTTGATTTGAAACAGCCTACGGATGACGATTGGGCCTATTCCTACCTGGAAACTATAAATCAGGACCTGGCCCAGCAAGGCTTGGTAGCTCTGGTGACTAAAGGATACTATAACATTATTGTTTGCGACCTGGATAGCAAGGAAAAGCTCACAGGTTTATTTGAAAAATTCAAGTGGGAATTGGTTCAACCCTAGTTCCTTCTGAAGTTCCCCTCATTGATATCTGCTTTTAGAAATAAAAGCAGATTTTTTTTTATTAAATTAGCCAATAAAAGGGGGTTCATTTCGTTAAAAAACCAAACGAATTTGAACGTTAAACACTATCAACGGTGAAAAAGGTCGCTTTTCTGATTTTCTTCCTGCTCTGTGGAATTGGCGCTTTTTCTCAACAAAAGGATTATACCGAGATCAAGTTCAAGAGCAAGCTGCGGCATTACACCAAGGTCAAGCCCAAAACAAAGGAGCTGGGCATTGACAAATCACTATTTGACCAATTGGCCAACAAACTCACCATGGATGCCTACAATGACAAGGAAAAGGTCGATTTGGCGAACAAGTTGTGGCTGGCCGTCTCAGATCCTCAAAAATTCGACTTCGTTTACAAGGATTATTCTCTGAATACAATTAAGAATTGGGGAGTTAAAATCAAGTTTGAGGATCCCAACTTTGAGCCCAACCCTTACTTGGCGAAATGGACCGTTACGGGGGATGAATTCCTTTATTTTCAGTGGGCGATCACTCAAATTTTAACGCATGAAGGTCTGATGGCCTATAGTGAGAAAGCCAAAGTCGCTTCTAAGGCCATTAACGAGCTTGTAGCAATCAAGCATTTGAAGTTTTATGCACCGCGAACGGATGAATATGCCTATGACTATTTGCATCGCAACAACTCCCTTCTGGCGAAAAAGAATCTGGTCATACTGATCTACAACTACCATTTTGACTACCTGGTTTGCCGCCTGGACGAGAAGGATAGCGTCATTGAGCTCCTGGGTAGACTCAAATGGGAATTTGTCGTTCCTTAGTTTTCGATCGCGAATAACTATTCGATCGCGAATGCATCTACAGGTTCATTGAAACCAATAAACAACACACAAGGGTCCTTGCTGACGCACTTGGCCGTATGAGGCTTCTTTGCTGGGCCGAAAGCGTAATTCCCAAGCTTCATAGTTGAAGTTTTTTCACCTTTGTAGGTCACTTCCATTTTACCTGACAACAGGACCATTCTTTCGGCAGAGCTGTGCCAGTGATTGGGTATGGCAGACTTCCCATTTACCCGGAACAGGACGTCAGTATTCTCTTTTGACGGATCTCCGTGCAGAACTGCAATATTACATCCTTCAGGCATAAAGGGAGGGCAAGGGCCCCATTGCAATGTTTCATCATCGATTGATTTTAGGACCGAGTTCTCCATCGCTGAGCTATCGCCTTTTTGTGCCTTAGCCGTCGATACGATAAAAAGAGCTAATAGCGTAAACAACGAAATCAATTTTTTAAGCGCTTGTAAAGTTTCCATACTTCTAGGATTTAAGTTATTAATTTGATAAAAGGGATTAGGTTATTTTGAAGGATCGGATCTACCAGTTGATGTGGCCCTTTTGAAATGAAACGATTTAACGCTTTATCTGCCGGAAAAACCTGCTCCTTTTTTGCCACCTAAACTTCTTACTTGCTTACTAAAATAGAACAGAATGAAGAAGTCGATTATAAAAATGCGATCAAAAACTAGTAAAAATGATTCATTTGTTACTTGATCAGTTTCGATGGAAGAATTTGGTAGGCCTGAGAAAAACACTTTGAAAAATACGCCGGACTGTTAAATCCCGTGTCAAAAGCTACTTCCGAGATATTCCCCTTTTTGTTCAAAAGGAGTTCCAGTGCTTTTTCGAGACGGTAGTCCTTCAAAAAAGTATTCAGGGATTTACCAGTCAACCCCTTGACTTTGCGGTACAGCTGGGCTTTACTTAGCCCGAGATTCGAGCTGAAATGCCCAACCTTCAGGTCGGCCCTGGCATAGGAACTATCCAGAAAGTCCATTAGAGAATGAAGGAAACGCTCTTCTTCTTGGTTCAAGGTTCGTATTTCTTGTCCCAGGAGCCCGTTATTTTGATTTTCGCTTTCGTATAAGTCCCGAAGGTCAGAAGTAATGATGATCTTCCCTTGCACGGCATTACAAAGCCTTTGAGCATGGTCTATCGTTTCTTTAAACAACCCTTCCTCATGTTCAAAAGGCAGACCTGAACTGAGTCCGATTTTGATTTTCAGCTGATTGCTTGACGTAAAGTCATTGGTTGATTCGGAGTCTTTGGCTGACATCGTGCCGTTGACTAATATAATATCGCTGGTCGATTTGGTGATACCTTGTAATGCGGTCTTATTGTCCTCGAAATATTCTATAAGATTTTGAGCGCAATTGAGGGCATCAGAAACTGATCGAAATGAGATTAGTCTTCTGCCACTTCCAGATTGCACTTCCTTACCCATATAGTCTTTAACTATTCGTGTCAATGCTTTGTCACATGCCTTAAGGTTGTTCTCAGAAAGACACGGGTTCAGCCTAACTACCATCAAAATCCGAAATGCAGGATCATTGATAATATTGAGATCAGTGTTTTGGGCTTTTACCGGATCCTCGATACGACCAAGAAATGATTCAACGATACTTGGTTCCACCTCAATAATCCGATTGGCTACAGCTCCGTGAGCCTCGTTATGCATGTCTTGTAAAGCTTGTTTGTTTGGTGCCTGGACCAGGCAGAAGGCAGTCTTCCGGACCTCATCGAACCAATAGGTCATACCCTTGCATCCGAATTTGTGCTCTATCTTCAAGTCTTCCTGATGAAGTCTGGCTACTTCCTCCGCAGTGACCGCTTCGGGCAGATCATGGCGATCCATAAAGATAGGCATGGTTCGTTGATTTTAATTGATTGAGAACGTGATTGTTGTACTAATATAGCAAAAAAGGACGAAATGTTTAAGTTTTTAAAATTTTATAGAAGAAAATAACTGAACAATCGGTGGTGATGAGATATCAGCCGGGGAAGTTAATTCTGATTAAAACGAATACCCCGATCAATTGGAATTCTGCCCGTTGTCTTACAGGCCTTGGAAGGATCGTTTATTGAGTAAGACGAATGTCTTGAATAGGAAGATCAGATTGAAAAAAGAAAGCCGCCCGAAGGCGGCTTTGAGGGTTAGTTTATTTTGATTTTCAAACAATCACATTGCTGCATTTCGAAAGATCTTTTTGTACCATGGTATGTTTACAGTTTTACTTCCATAGCCGTAGCCATAGCCGTAGCCATAAGCACCCATCGAGTGATCAGACCCATTGATCAAAGTCAACAAATTCTTAAGTCTTTTTTCTCTTGCTAACTTCTCAGGAATATGAAGCTTTCTTTTATCCAGGTAGTTGGCTCTAATGACATAAAGCGTTAAATCTGCATATTTCGCTATTTGTAATGTATCAGTGACCATCCCTACGGGGGCAGTATCGACAATTATATATTCATAGCGACTTTGAATGTAATCAAATAGAATATTCAATCTGGAACTCATAAGCAATTCAACTGGATTAGGGGGTATATCTCCAGAACTGATAAAGTCCAAATTCTTAATTTTAGCTTCAGGTCTGATAATATCTTCCACCTCAAGATCTGAATATTTTAAGAAATTTGTTACTCCCTTGTTCGTTTTCAACTCTAAATCGAGATAATTGGAAATTTTTGGGGCTCTAAGATCCATTGCCAACAACAAAGTCTTTTTTCCGGAAATAGCTAAAGAACTTGCGAGATTAATGGCTGTAAAGGTTTTACCTTCCTTGCTTTCTGTTGAAGTAACGAATATTGTTTTCCCCAGAGACTTATCATCGAGAATGAAATTCAAGTTCGTCCGCAAATACCTGAACGACTCCGCAATGTTCGAATTATCAGATTCGTTTATGAATAGTTTAGATTTTGACGTTGTCAAGGGGATGTCACCGATATATGGAATTCTCAATTTGGTTAGATCTTTTTCACCATGCACCTTAGTATCAAGCACTTCTCGAAAATAAAAGAAAAGAAAGGGAATAGCTACACCAAGCACTATAGCTCCCAATAAACTCGTGAGCTTTTTTGGTGAAACCTTAATTCCATTGCTATAGGCTTCATCTATAATTTTAGCTTTCTCAACTTTTACCGCATTCGACAAAACTGATTCCTCTCGCTTCTGCAACAAAAAAAGATACAGGGTGTTTTTTGTTTCTAAATGCCTTACAATGTCTTTTAGTTCCATTTGGTTTTTTGGAACGGAGGCAATACGAGTATTGATTTTACCACTTTGTTGATACAAGGCATTCGAACGAATATCCAAGGAAGATTTAATCGAATTCAAACTTCCTATTAAATTTCTTCTCAATTCAGATAATTGAGAATCCAAATTGACAATAATAGGGTTTAACTCACTGGAGCTCTTTAGAATTCTTTTCCGCTGTAAAATCAGAGCGTTATATTCCGTTATCATTCCAATGATGGCTCCATCAGAAATACCAATGTTTGCAGGGAGTAACTCCCCAATGACATTACCGTTAATTTCCTCCAACACATAGCCCACCAATTCTCGCTGCGTATTGATTTCCATCAATTCAGATTCATTGGCAGATGATGATTGTAAAAATATGTCAGAGCCCGTAGAGCCATCAACCATTCTATTTCTTGTACGAAATTGCTGGGCAGTTTCTTCAATGGTCGAAATTCATTCGATAAAAGACCAATTCGCAAATCGAGAAAATCGATTGTGGTTTGCGCAATTTCATCCTTATCTGATATTCCATCAGCATTGTACTGATCTATCAAATTATTCAAGACATAATTACCTTTGGAAATTACCGCTTCATTAATGCTCAATTTTAAAACCTTAGACATCCTCTCATTGACAGGTTCAATTTCTATTTTCGCCATATAACTTGAAACTACCAAGTCCACGGGTCTGATAACAATTATGACGTTTTGTCCAGAAATATTTTGTCCAAAATTTTCATTTTTGGAAATTACTATTTTAGCCTTAACCGATCGATCCTCATTTCCTAATTCTGCCCAAAACGATTCACCAAATCTTCTTCACGCCTTGTGTAGAATCATCTGATCCAAAGACCTCAAACTCCGTACTACCTTTAATGTTCAATCTTAGTCTACAGGAAATCTTATCCAAGTCGATTCCAGAATCGTCAATCTCGAAAATGACGGGAAAATTGGGATAATGCTCCTTATCATAAGGGCTGTCTTCAATGTAATAGGTCATATTAAGCTTAAGCTCCTTTACAACCTTCGTCATCAATCTTCTCGAGTTCAATATTTGAATTTCATTCTCGAGGCTATTGTCTCCACTGGCAAATAATCCAAGATCTTCAAATCCAGATAAATCGTTTATAGAATTACCCTTTTCCTTTTCCTTGACTAAAATGGCAGCTGTAGACCTGTATACTGGTATCTCTGTAATATATTTCAGATACGCCAGTGCGACAAATACCACGAGACTTAGAATAAACCACTTGTAATGAACAAGATACTTTTCAACGATTTCTCGTAGTGATATAGACCCATCAGAAGTGTCTTCTCGACTATGTATATTGGGATCAAACTCCATAAAGCGCACAGTTATTCATATTCTAAACGAATAAATATAGGAATATTGTTTAAATGATACTAAATGAAATAGCAGGAGAACCTGTTTAAGAGCTCCTTTTATTGCGAACAACTATATTGAATAACGCTTTTGCAAAGTATTTGCAATCCGTGAAGTACGGATTTCTCAACTTGGCTTCCAAATATTCTTTCTCAGCTTGTAAAACACTCATTACATCTGAATTCCGATTCAATGAAACATATGGAGGCACGCAGCCGGGCTTCTGTGTAATTCTCAATTTTTGCATTTCAGTTGGAATATCCTGGAAATATCTAGCTGAAACCGGACGAATTCCAACCAGCTTCATTTCTCCCTTTAATACATTGATTAATTGAGGTAATTCATCAAGCCAAAATCGACGCATAAACTTACCCCAAGCCGGCACTCTGAAATCATTTGCTGGTTTTCCTTTTTTCCCATAACCATTTGCATTTACCACATAATCCTGCAAATATTCACTAAATGGATGCATGGTTCTAAACTTGTATACTCCTATGGTCTCGCCATTCTTACCGATTCTGGACATTTTAAAAATAGGCCCATAACTTGGATTCAAATCAAAATACGGCTCCTTTTCCTTCTGAACGACAAAATAGATCAGACCATTGATCGTTTTGTAATCCATGATCTTGAATCCACAGCTAACCAATCTTCCTAATCCTTCGGCTTTCGATAAAAGACGGTCATTTCCTTTGGTGAAATCGAAATAGAGCTTTTTGGTGAATGAGATTTTCGGTAGAATTCTTTTAAAAATAAACTCGAAACTGAAAAATATATCTCGAAACGACAGGTATTTTACTCACAGGCATACCTATTACGTCTTGCTTTAAACGTTTCAAAGCATCCTACGAAAACATTGCCTGGCCTTAAGTTAGTATTGATTCGTTCCAACGATTTGTTGATGAATCTCTCATCATTCAGTTTGTTTAGATAAATCAGTCCCTGAAATCTTTATCTTTAAACAAATCTTCCTCACTCAATACCTTACTGTCGAAAACAACAGTTTTATCCAAGATTCAAAAACAATTCAAGATAGTCTATAACTTCTGATCCTACCTTGGATTCTATCGTTCTTTTTTTCTTGTAATAAGCTGGAGAAACTATCTCATCTCTTTTGAGATTAACTTGCCTGTATGAAACGAATTCACGGCACCACTCCAAAAAAGTCTCGTGTTCGATTGATTCTCTTCGACAAATCTCAGCAATACTCGAGATCCCGGTTTTACCTTCCAGCACCAATGAGAACTTGCGCTCTTGCGTTAACTCCGGATGTAGTTCATGCTTCCAACTATAGTAAGTTTGGGTCGAAATTCCATTTTTTCTACAGATAGTCTTCGAGAGAATCCAAATTTCGACTGAATTTCTCTTAAAATTTCGAGTTTTTCTTTTGCGCTAAAAGTCTGGGTTGTGTGATTGTCCGACACATAACTTAACGTGGTTTGGACGTAACTTCCATTCTTAACTTGTAAGTCGTCAGGTAAGCCTCTTTTCGAGAAGGATTCTCGGGTAGTTTTCTTATCATAGCAGTTTTGTTGGGGGTTATCATCTAACTAGATTTAAACCTTAATTTTTCAACCCAACAATACAATAAGTATCTAGATACACAATTGCCATGAGGGGTTGACAAATATATTAGATGCGGTAAATATACTAAATTATTGCGACAAGGGCAAATCGTCTGAATTTAGATCCATTTTAAAGCCTTTCTACTCAATATTCAAAACATGCATCAGATCATTGTCTACTGCTTTGACATGAGTCAAAATACCGGGAAAGAAAGCTTATCGCTGAAGTACAAAATCGTTACCCTTTCTGATGTAAAACCTTGACCATCTGGGCCTCATAGCCAGAGACAGATTGGAATCAAATGGAGAATAAAACCTTGCTATCAATCGCTCGTTATCATCAAAATAATAGTATATGCCCTTTTCCGTTGCTTCGACAATTAACTCGTCATTCTCCAGGCTTGTTTGTCTACCCTCATAAGCTGAGGCAAACTGACCTGTAATAACTCATATTCACCTTGCGTGTATTAAAGTCGTAAACAGCAATGTTACTTGTCCTACCTGGAGGCAGATAGTGGTTATTGAAAAACCAAATGTTATTGTTAAAAACAGAAATTGTTGAGTCATTTTTGATGTGAACATCATGTTGCCCAAACCATGGTCCCTTTTCGTACCATATGATGGAATCGTTTTTGGGCCGGTACTGCAATACCATGCTTTGTGTGCGCAAGCTAATAAATACATCATCTGGATTCCAGTTTTTACCTCCGCGAAGTACAGGTAAAACGTCATTCAAATGATACGGATCCAAACCAAACTTGTCGTTATTGAAGTTTGGAGTTGAAGCAATCAATTTGTCGAATAAATCATTTCGCGCAAAGAGATCTGTCAATGGCATAAAATAAAGCTCTTTTCCATTCAAGTCGTAACTAACTATGGCATCCTCTCGATAATTTAAATTATTTGCAGTATCATTCTCCAAATCAACTGAGCAGGTCCAAATATTCTTATTCCTATCCATTGCAATTGAATGATGCGTGAGCCTTTTGCTTTTCCACAATATATTTGAATCTTTATCAATTTTGTACATATATCCCAGTCCTCCACAATGAAAAACCAAAGATTGTTTTTCGACAATCATCGATTGACTAATTCCAATAGAATTGTAATTCTTAGCCACTTTCATGGTAAGATTTATAGGCAAGGACTCGTCCTTGTAATGGCCAACTAAGGATCTGTCAATTTCTTTAAGATCGTCAAGAATGGTTTTCAATGGAATATCCCAAGAATAAGTCACGCTTCCATTTTTTAAATTCTTTAAGTACACTGTTCCTTTGTCATCACCAAGATATTGATAATAAAGGATATAAAGCGAATCTGAAATATTTACATCCCCGGGGATTTTACCAATCTCATACAAGTCTTTACCGATATGATTTGTAATATCGATCGACAAGGGAGGCTTTTTAAAATTGCTCTCATACCATGACTTCAATGTAGATGGGACACCCGAAGCCGAGACAATTATTGTTTCGACAAAATTTCTTCTTTCATTGTTGAACTTCTTTTCAAATGCCTCTTTGCTGACATAACTCATTATCAAAAAAACTGCAATTGCTCCAATAATCCAACGTAATTTGCCTACAATCTGATTCATGACTTGTTGATAGAAATAGTTAATAGTTCATTGTACAAACGAATGAATTTATTCCATTCGATCGAATCGTTATCCTTCATATACTGATGCATCGTATTCTTCTGATTAAAGCTTTTGAATTTGATTTCATCTACCAGTTTATTCGTCATTCCGACAGACTCGAATATCTTTTCAAGTGAATACTCGGGGTTGCTAACAAAATTCTCATAGTTAAAAAACATAAAGTCTTCACATCTCTCGAATTGTTGCTTAACAGATTTGTAGTAGGAATACCAAACTTCAAGCCAATAATTGATTTCATCTTTACCATAACTGGAGTCCAATTCAAACTCGTTTTCAAAGATTTGAAATTTTGTCCCCTGCCCGAATTCATGATGAACTAGGAAATCCATATAATCCCTAACAAACTCATCTTGATCTTGTTCTTCTGCTAATAGCTTATGTTGCTTCAACAGAGATTTAGCATGATCAACAGGATTCCTGAAGGGAATGATCGTCAGGGTAGAACTTCCATTTTTACGATCGAATTCAACAAGCGATTTTGCACGTAACAGATGATTGTTATTCTTAGCAAGATAAATCTTACCACCTGCTATGAGCTTTCTGAAATCGCAATACCTCGAATAGACCTCATTATCTATGGTATGCTGATTTAAGCTAGTATCAAAAATGTACTTTGTACCATAGAAATTTCGCCAGAAGGGCTCTTCAAGTGCTTCATATGAGGATAAGGAATGTTCGAGTCCGTCTTTGTGAAAACGTTCTTTTGAACCTCCTTGATTCGATTTTGAGAATCCAAGACCTGTTTTTGGCAAAAATAAAAACGGTAAATTCCTGTAAGATATGCTCTGGAATTATGAATCTGTCCCAGATATTGCATCAGAGCGGTTGTACCTGCTCTTGCAAGTCCTGAAATATAGAGATTTTTACTCGTATCAATTGAATTGATCTCTTTTTTTCTGATTAAGAGTTCAGTTTTAAAAAGAAATTTTGCCACATTTTTATTTCCGATAAAAACGTAGTGCAAGAACTTGTCAATTATAGAATAATCAGACTTGTTTTCCGAAGTTGATTTCCTCCTATGAAAGGGAATACAATCAAGGGCAAAAACGTTCCTGAAAGAAACGCATAGTTTGTCAATATCGGGAGAGACCAAAAATTGGTCCCGTAGTAATTTTCAATTGAAACGATTTCCCTTTCTTTAAAGGAAGTGGATATAAAATCAGCCGTAAAAAGCAGAGTCAACAATATAAGCAGGAAAAAAAGAGTTTTGAAAAAAACCTTGCCAAAAGAACCAAGTACACCTCTAAACCTGAATTTAATCCGGTCGTGTATTTGATCTTCTGTCAGAGTTGGGTGACCAATCAAATATACAAACTTAGAAATTTGAAATATCCAATGAGTGATGGACGTCACATAGTGAAGATGAAGAAAAGAATAATAGGAAATGATACAAATTGAGACCCCTAGAAAAAAATCAATTGCCATTTTTATTTTTTCTTTTTCTCAAGTACTTTTTCAAGTGGAAACCAGATGAACGTATAAAACGTGATAATGATTAATACAATTACCCCAATTATTATGGCCAATGCTCCACCACCGATACCTGGTCCTAAATACAAATAAATCATATTTAAATTTTTAAATTATTGCCCAATTTACATTTAGATCAAACATAATAAGAAATTCACAAGAAGCCCACCTCAATTAGTCCTGGGCATAATCGATTCAAGATTGAAATTCCGGAATAGTCTGTGAATTATTCAAAAAGCTATTTTCAATACAATAGTCTCGAATTGTACAAAATCTAAAATCGTTTTTAACAAAATAATTCAAATGGTCCTCATAAATTGGAATTCCTTTCGGACCCAAGTTTTTAATTTTGAGTCTTGACCTCACCGTATCTTGTAAAAAAGATGCGAATGGATTGGAAGCTCTTTTATTCTCTTCACGTTTCTCGTTGATTCATCAATAAACTCATTTGGGTGAGTTATGAATACAATCGGTTTGCCAGTCAATGAAGTTTCCTTTGCCAAAATCAATCTTTGAAATTTGGTTAAATTCAGGAAATATTCTCATCGTAGTGCTTAAATAAGGCAATATGGAAGCACTAACCGGCACTTCCACTACCCCATTCTCTCCTTTCTTAAACAGAGAAGAGTCACTGGTAATATAGGGTTTTCTGGGAGCATGTCAACCATTTCAGTTTTTCGACTCCACCAAATGACATGAACATGTCGAATCTCTGAGAGGCTACTGAACTATCAATTTTAAAACCGCATTCCTTAAGAGCAAAACCGTTTGATTGTTTACGCGTAAGGCAGGAGCTCTAAATGAAATAACCTCCTCCCCAGAGATATCTTCCAATATTTTTTTTGACTCGGACAAATGTTTTTTCTGCAACTCTAGAGGCATAATATCAAATCCATCTTCTCTTTGATGAGACAGCCCGTGACTAGCTACTTCGTGTCCAAATGGCAATACCATTTTCACGATTTCCGGATATAGTTTAGCAATATGTCCTGTAAAAAAGAAAGTCGTTTTGATTTGATATTTTTCATACAAATCCAATAATCTAGGCATTCCCTCCTTCCAAACTTTCAATCCAGTTTCATCCCTCAAAGAATTATGCCAGATCGATGTTGTCTCTACATCATTTGAAAACATGCAATATTTTCTCATTTATTCCCGAACTTTAATTAGAATCGCTTTTATTATATTCTTGAATCCTTGCCAAAACAGGATGAAAAACCATAATGGACCAAAATTGGACCAGTTATGCGGATGCGTATTTATCATTATTTTATCTGGCAACTCTCCTTCCAATAACTTCTCAATGAACTTATCCGCACTGTGAATATCGAAATCAAATTTTGTTTTTACTTTATCCCTAACACTCACTTTTACATTGTTCCATGATCGAGAGGCATCAGTAAAATAGAAAAGTTCATCATAGTCAACATCGAAATAAGGTTCAGCTATTATTCCATCCTTTTTATAGTCAAATCTATCCCAAATACTCCGATTGTCAATTCTATTCGCCGGACTTCCATGCATACAAATAGTTGTTACAGGATAGTATTGTCTAAAATATTCCAAATTTTTCAAATAGTTCTTATACGCGACATCGTAGTCTCCTTTGGACATGCCCAAATCTTCATAATGATAACCCAATTCATGGCCGTCATACAACAATTTGCTCTATCACCTCCTTCTTGTTGCTCTCCGGAACAATCCGAAAGAAATAAGTTGCCTTTGCTCCAACTTCTTGCTCTTTCTTCGACATAGGCAGAGAATGGGCCGCCCTTCTGTCTACATCATGCCTGAGTACCACAACTTTTTTGGCCGGATTTTTAATGAAATCTTCAAAAGTCTGGAATTCATAGCCCATAGACTTCAATGCCTTTAACATTTCCCCGTATTTTTGGAACGTAAAATCCTTTGTCATAGTCTAAATTTTAACAAATAATCTTCATTGTTGCGAATCACCTCTTCTGAATCCGGGAATTCCTTAACAAACCATACTAAAAACGCTGTAACATCGATTTTAGTCTTTAGCATACGAGTTCTTCTTTCTTTAAACTCTTCAGTTCTGTTTTTCAGATTTTCAATTTCTATTATTTTCTCGAATAAACCATCTGCAGTCTGGAAATTAAATACAAGTCCAAAATTCTCTTGGTCCTCGTTATAACAGCGTCTTAAGGAATTGACATAAAATGATGGTGTTCCCAGGACACCACTCTCGGATGCCATAGTTGCACCTTCCGAAACGACTAATTCTGCAAAATACAAAGCATCATGGATTTTATCCGGTGGGATACTTATTTTATATTTTTCAAATTTTTCAGGCACTTCGCTCTCCGAACTTATGAAAAGAGTATATTTTTTCGACAAATACTCCACAATTCTGTCTTTTTCCTCTGCTGAAAAACCTGCCTGTCCAACATCGTGAGTCGCATTCCACGACACAAAACGTAAAATGGCAAACTTTTCCTGGCTTTCAACACCAAGGAACTTATAAATCTCATCCGAGGGCTTAAAATATTTGGGAGCCAAATAGGCTAATTCATGATACCCATCATATCTAAACTCTTTTTTTCCTAAGTGCTCAGGCAGCTGTCTCGGACAAAATACGATTTGTGTGAATGGCAAATACAACCTGATTTGCTCCATATTTCCCGTATCTTCAAAACTTATGTGCGGTCTTTTCATCAGAAAAGCGATATGGGATGCATAAATTGAACCCGCGCTGACGAATATATCAGGCTTAAAACCTATGGAATAATACAACAGCTTTAGATTAAATACAAACAAGCCGAAGATTTTACCTGCTACAGAATGGAATTTGGCACCAAATGATTTATAATTAAATCCTTCTGCCTCCAACAGATCTATTTCGAACTCCTTCTCCCTGCAAGTAAAGAGAACGTCATTTCCTGACTGTATCATTAATTTGGCAAAATTCTTGAATAAATGCACATGAGCCGGATGCCCTATGTCAATTAATATCTTCATTTCTTATTAAAGATTTTCTTTTTCAACTCAATTGCCGTAACTGCCAGTTTATAAATCAATGGGCTGTATATTCTTTCATATCTGCCAAAATTCACCAATTCTCCCCCAAATTTCAATTTATGGTCACGAACGCCATACGGAATATTGGGCTTTCCCGCTCCCCCGAAATCAAATACTTCATACGAATTCGCCACACCAAATTTCATTACTTCCCATGGGAGTACATCGTTTGGTCTCAAACTCAATTTTTCATTGACGGCTCCAGCGTACCAATCAAATAACAGCTTCTTATAGCCTATGACAATTCTTGCCGCGATCATCTCATTCTCATGAAAGAGTCCAATGCAAACTATATTCTCCCCCAATATGCTGACCGAGTTCTTGAAAAAGGAAAAGGGATGAAGCGGAAGCTTTATCCTTTTATAAACAACTTTTATAAGATCATATACCTTCCGTAAATTCTCCTCTTTACTCAGGTCAATTTGATCAGAGGTTACATTTGACTTGTATCCTTTTCTGATATTTTTTTGTCGTACCCGCTTCATCCCCTGCCAGACGCTCTCCTCTCCTTGACTCAAATCAATTAAAATGTCAAGATGATCCTCTAAAATGAATTTATTTTCAGAGAACACACCTTTCATTTCACTTGTATCCCACATATTTCTATACTGAGAAAGAACCACTTTTCGCTGAATTCTCTTGGTGTATTCTTTTAGCAAAAAATCAAGGACCGATTGATCATCATCAAGTATGAGTGGGCCACCGAAAATAATGGACCTCGAAGAAACTCTGTCTAAGACATTATTGAAAAGTCTAATTGTAACAGATAATTGAAGGCCTACAATTTCATTTTCATCGTCGACAATGAACAAAGCTAGAGGATCGTATCCTTTAGTTTTAGAATAAATTCTATAGAAATGATTCGATTGGAAAATATTACCATGTGGATGCTCTTTGATAAAACCATCCCACTTATCAATATCAATACTTTGGACAGAATCTATTATTCGTAACTGCATCATTTTATTTTAGATAGCTTCGTATAACTGTGACAACTTCAATGCCACGGATTTATTGTCAAAAAGATCAATGGAATCTCTGCCATTCGTTTTGCCTTGAAAATTCAATGCACGTTTCAAGTTGTTCGAGAGATCTTCCTTAGTAGGTAACGAAATGTAACAACCCTTCGTATTCCCAACGACCCGCTTAACATCCCCAACATCAGTGGAGACTATAGGCGTGTTAGTTGCCATAGCTTCTTTTATAAATTGAGGAGACCCCTCAGTTTTCGATGTCATCAAGACGCAATCAACTGCGTTCATCAAAACCGAGACATCTGTCCGGCTAAAACCTTTGAGTTCAATTAGCTCTACTGTAGGATCTTCGAGTGAATTAACAGCAGCCCTTGCCAACGGATAATTCTTTACCTCATTTGCAAAAGAAGAAGAAAACAGGATGTATTTTTTGTTTTTTTCGAGGTTCATTTTCTTTCTAGCCGTTGCCTGGTCCATAGGAACAAAAACATCCAGATCGACGCCACAGGGAATGACTTCAGGATTTTTAAATTGAATCAGTTCAGCCAACTCATTAGAAACAAAAATGCATCGTGCTACAGAATTTGGAGGCGAGAACCGAATATTTGCGCTCTTCAGGATCATTAATATCAGAACCATGAAATGTAACAACAACAGGTATGCGTCTTTGTAGACTCGCTAAAAGTCCGCTCAAACCATAATGGGCATGGATTAAATCGGGTTTAAAACTGGATATTACCTGTTTCACCTTTCGCAAATTCTTCAAATATCCAACTACTCCGCTACCTTTAATCAAAAAGTACTCTAGTTTGAATATTAATTTGATTTAAAGATTTTACCTGGTCCTCAATAAATGGAGTTACATAACCAGCGTTTCCACTTGCGACTATAAGTATTCTCATTCTCTTTTTTTGATTAGTCGCGCCGGATTACCAGCTACGATTGCCATGGAATCTACATTTTTTGTTAACAACCGAACCTGCTCCTATAATGGCCCCATTCCAATGCTCTTAACTTGAGGCAGAATTATTACACGGGTGCCAATCCAGACATCATTCACCGATCTTCAGTTTGTCTTTTCCTGATAGCCTTGCATATTCAATGGAACAGAAGTATCTTAAATTGATGGTTTTGATTAAGTATAATAACCTCCTCAGCCATCATAACATTGTTGCCAATTTCAATGTTAGAAGGTATTCTGCATCTTTTGCCAATACCCGAATTATCTCCTATCTCTATATCAAATCCATTTCCGAAATAGGCTAGATTCTCCAAATTGACATTCCTTCCCACCTTTTTAAAAATTAATTTCGCACAAATAGCTCTTATTTTCTTGGAAATGGGACCAATGATCGGATTTACACTTTTTGGTAAATATTTTGCAAAAAACATCCAAAGAATAAGACCCTGAGTATCTTTTAATTGTCTGCATATGTCGAATAGATTTCGATAAACTTTTCAATCATCTTTTCTTGAGAGAATTCTTCAGCTACAATTTCCCGAGACTTTCTGCCGAACTTATCTCTTTTTTCAGCATCATTGAGTAGCATGTTAATTTGATCAGCCATTTTCAAGTAATTTCCGGGCTCTGACAGGAATCCATTCTCATTATTCAATATCAATTCCTCACAACCTCCTTTACCGGTAACTACAACGGGTTTAGACAATGCCATAAATTCCGAGAATCGAATTCGATATGCCCTCCGTGAAAGTGGCTAGCACACCGATATCTGCAATGTTCATGACCTCTTCTATATTTTGTCTGACTTGATCATCAATTTGATTTTATTTCTGTTCTTTTCATCAATAAGGCCCAATATACTGATCCGCATCACCTGATCCGATTCCAATGAAAGGTTATATCACTTCTAGATTCCAAAACAATTTCTGCCGCTTTTAAAAAAGTAGGATAATCCTTTTTGTAGTAGTATGTTCCAATCATGATAACAACAAAATCAGTTATCAACACCAAGCTCATTTCTGATGAGATTCTTTATCTGAATATTGTCCAATCTACTAAAGTCAAATCCATTGTGAATAACACTGCATTTGTCCTTAGGTGCCCCATAAGCCCTGATTCCTGCCCGTGAATTTGCAATTATCCGATCGGAATATTTCATGGTTAGTCGGAGGCTAATTCAGGAGGCAAAATACCTTCAGGAGCGTCAGTAATCTCACTGTTAATCAAGGGAATATTCAAGAGTTTTGCAGTGGGTATGGCATAAATGGCCACCATTCGCCCCCAAACATGTATGCAATCAGGGTTGAATTTTTTGACGAGAAGCAAGAACTTCAAAAATACTGTTGGGTCCTTTTTCCAGAGCTTTCTCTCCAGGTAATGAATTTTCGTTCCATAACTTTCTATCTCCTCGTAATGAATGTTTTTCCGTGTTAAAACCAATTCAACTTCATACTTTTCATACTTCGACAGTTCCTTGATCAGCTCCACAATTCTTCTTTCCTTGCCGCCCGAATGCAGATTTTCACTAAAAAAGAGAATTTTCATTTCTCTGCCATTTTTTCCAAAATTTCAGATTTTCGTTTCTCAGGGTCGGTATGTGAAATGTAAACTGCTTTCTTCAAAGCCTTTTTTTTGTAATCCTCCAAAGAACTAATTGGTGTACATGGAACTCCTGCACAGACGGAATCATCTGGCAAGCTCTTTGTTACAACGCTTCCTGCTCCTATAACCACATTGTTTCCAACTGTGACTCCTGGCATAAATATCACATGTGATCCGATAAATACATGATTTCCGATCTTGATTCTTCCAAAAAGGTTGATGCCTGGATGCTCAGATCTAAAAAGACCTACACCTCCATCATGGGTATGAAAAGTAACATTTTGCGTAATGGTAACATCGTCTCCGATTTCTATGAGATATGGTTCTGTTGCCCAAGTTAGTTTCCCAGTGAAACGGCATCTTGCACCAATCTTAATTCCGAAGTGTTTCCTATATAATTCTGCTTTACCTTCTGAGCTCGCAAAACTCAATTCGATCTCGAGAATGTATCTTCTTAATTCTGTTTATCATAGTTTCTTTTCATTTCAAATGAACTGATAGAGAAATTTTTTGAGTGGGCCCGAAATGCTCTGTGTAGAAAAGTTTTTCGCCCAGTCAGGTAACCATTCTTTCCAATTTCATTGCTTTTGTCAGGATTACCGATCACAAATTGCAGCGATTTTGCAAGAGAAACCACGGAACTGTCCTCCGAAAGAATAGCATTCTTTCCATGGCTGAAATACTCCTCGATATCTCCCACATTATTTGTTATAATTGGCCTTTTAGAAGCAAGATATTCTGCTATTTTGTTTGGAAATCTTGCCTTATCCTGAGTCCTGTCATTTAAGGGTATCAGTAACGCCGCAGCTCCCTTCATTAATCCTATAAGTTCTTGATAAGGCAGTCCAGACAAAATTCTTATCAATTCCTTTTTTGGAGAATCCTCCACTTTTTTCTTGAATCTGTTTAATCCAGAACCACTCAGAATCAAGAACAGTTTAAATTCGTTGCTATCCGTATGCTCGAAAGCTGATATCACAGTTTCAATTGCATCAATAAAGGCAGCTGATCCCACATACAGAAAGAATTTTCCGTCATCTATTCTGTTGATTGAATCAATTTCATCAAAATCGACAACCGGCGGAATCTTGATACATGGAATTTGCTTTTTATCTATCGTGTGATTCAATAAAAACCGACTGATCGGGATAGATCCATCAATGAAATACATAAAATATTTATCGAATAGACGATCATTCATCCTGGTAAAAAAACCAGATCGGCTTTCGAAAAACTGGATCTAAACTCTACATAATGACAAATTAGCTTTGTAAAAAACAATTTAGACAGTATGCGATAATAAATTAGTTCCAGAAAACTGCCCGTCGGATAATACAAAACTATGCGAAGATTCTTTCTTGATTTTATTTTCAGCAAAGTAAAGAATTCGCATGTAGACCCATAGACCTTATAATAGAATCTTCCAATTTTAGAGTCGGGCCTGTAAGGCTTGGGTGTAGTGTAAATATAGGACAGAGCGTTATTGATTGACACCCTTTTGCTCCAGATTCATTTGATGTCTTTTGAATGAATTGCTCGATTATTCAGAATCAGGACCTCATTGTCCTTTGATTTCATCATTGAATAAAGTGTGATACACCTGTAGATGGGTGCCATACCGAATGGGAAACCCGGACACACCCGTATGAACAATGGTATAGACCTTTTGATCGTTAGGATTATCATTCTGTTTGACACTCAAAACAAGGAAGCTTTTTTCGTTTCTGAATTCAATGCTCATATCGAGGAAATCATCGATCGAATCCGCCCAATCCTTTCGAGACCAATTTCATTCCCATCGCGGAGAAGTGAATTCCATCGTATCTGGAATTTTCGAACATGTATATCGGTATCCGGGCCTGAGTAAAAACACTTGTTCTCCTCAATCAATTCATATTGCGCCTCACGTATTTTCGAATTTACGGGAGTTATGCTCTTTGGATGAAAAGAAGTTATCGATATCAAAATTGAGAATTTCACCAGTCGAACCGTTCACATGCCATTGTGAATTTTCAAAATGCGCTTTTATAATTTGCTTTGGACATTCCATTAAGATTATCTTGTTCTCCCTGTTGCCACAGGATCAAATCGGGCTCTAGATTCTTTTCTTGCAACTGATAAAAGTGCTCTTGCAATAGCTCGTCATATATACCATTCGCCTGCCAATCCTAATACCGAAGAACTTCCCTGAGCAATGTTGACAATCAAAATAGAGTCAAATTTTCGACGTTTCAGTAAATCTGTCAAAAACAGGTATCCATATACTTCCTTTTTTACCTGAGGCACCTAAAATCGGGTCTTTTGCCCTCAACATCCTCATTTTCAAAATACATGAAGATGTTTTTATAAGACCTGTTCAATTCTTCACAGTAATTCGCAGCATTGGATTGACCCAAGATCAGAACAACGAGATTTCTTTTAGACTTAATAAACAATTCTATCTTCTCATGTGAATTTTTTCTGAAAATGAAATAGGAGATGATAATAAGCACGAGGGCTACATTGAAAAAAAAAGAATCCACGCAGTATAATTCTTCATTCTGACTTTTCAAAATATTGAATCAGAGATTCAATATTATGAAACAGCTTAAAATTTTCTCGGAGCCAATCCTCACTTTGATTCCACCATTGAGTCTTTTCTATAGAAGTTATTTTCTCCTTGGGGATTCGATACTTGATATGCCGGGCAGGCACCCCTCCTACAATTGAATAGGGCTCAACATCCTTTGTAACGACTGCACAGGCTGCTACAATAGCGCCATTCCCAATTTTCACGCCCCCCATTATTACTGCGCGAGAACCTATCCAAACATCGTGTCCAATTTCAATGTTCGAATACTCCTCAAAGTAATTCTTGTCGGAAAAAGTCTTAAAAGCCTTACCTGTAGAATAAAATGCGGGATGCGTACTTCCCAGGTCAGTTGGATGTTTTCCAATACCGGTGAGAACCTCTGATCCGATAGAACAAAATTTACCAACTTGCACATTCACAAGTTTCGATGAGGAATTTACATAGCTAAAATCATCAATTCTAGACTTCACAATAGTTACGTACTCACCCAATCGAACATATTTGCCAATAGAGGAATCCTGGACCGAAGTAAACAAACCGATAGAAAAATTTTCGTCACCAATTCTCTTTTTTAGCTGATGCCTTTTTATCTCAGCAAGAACCAAGTGAGGTTTGAAAAAGTAGCCAATTAAATCTCTATTTATTCCAAATGCCATTAGCCTTGTTGTTGATTATTTTGAAATATTGAATAGGTGCCACAAAAGGAGAGTAAAAATTGGCCAAAATTGAAGCATATACTATGCCTTCTATCCCCATATGCAGGTGTTTAATGAAGAATATGGATAGCGGAATAAAAATAACTGCCCCTATCACGAGAGAAATCAGTTGAACCTTAATTTTGCCAACACCATTGATAAACATATTAAATACGCTCCCAAAAGCAAACAATAAAAAGTACAAAAGCAGACTGACTCGTAACTTCAGGGTGATGTCTATTGTTGCCATTTTATCTTCTCCCAGCCAAAAATTAAAAATCATATCCGACATTACCAGAAGAATCAAAGATGCTCCAACTATCAATAGCCAGATGTAGAACAAGGTCCTTACCGAATTTTTTATCCATTTAACATCTTTCTTAACCCATGCTTCGGTAAAAGCTGACCAGTAGGGGCTCACAATAATTGCAAATATCATGTTGATAAATGAGAATAGTTTAAAACCGATATTATAGGGCGTAACTTCTTCAGGACCAAAATATTGGGCTATTAGAATATTAGAAGATTGAAAAATTACAAGAGCCGATATCTGAATGAAAAAAAACTTCAAACCCAAATTCATCAGATCTGAAACGTATTCCATTTTCACATGAGATATTGAAGGGCGAATGTACTTATAATCGTTATGAAAGAAATAAACTGAAACAACGATTAATACAACTGTCGGAACAATACTTATTACCCAAGCCAAATACTCAAGAGACCCGCTAGTGGTCAATGTCAATAAATAAATGAGAATCAACTTAATCAAATTACCAATTGGTCCAAATGCATTTGCTATGGCCGGTTTTTGATCCGCAGTTAGAATGGTACCAATTAATTTTAAAACGAACCTTAAAAAAAAGAATGAAAAGACAATGACCGCTATCCTGCTTAAGGAAGCATTATCAACGCTTGTTGTGTTTAGAACCGATGCCCAAGGAATGAATCCATTTAGAATCAGAAATACGACACTTACGCCAAAAATAATCAGCGAAAGAATCGCATAGGTGGTACTCACATAAATTTTTGCAAGTTCAAAGTCCTTCATTCGCCAGCGACTCGGCTAAGCTTATTCTTCATCCCGTTCCCCAGTCCTATTTCAAAAAAGGTAAACCAAGTCAAAAAAGACGTCAAAGTTACCCATATCCCATATTCGACATTTGTCAAATAGTCAAGAGTAACCCGTATCAACAGGAATCCAATAATAATGCTGACGCCCTTGATAGCAAGAGAAGCAATAATATTCTTCCTTGCTTTAATCGTCCTGCTATGATTCCCTAAAATCTTTTTCGAAATACTTGATATCATGAAATCTCCATTTGCCGTGCGTTTTGAACATAATACTTGTTCGCAGTTAGAGTGATTATGATACCCAATTCAAAAACAGAGAATTCCACCAAGGGTGAAATTTGCCAATCCAAAGCCCAACAGTCCCAAAAATGAGGCCCATCGACCTGTAAATTTGGCATCTCTGTAAAGTTTTGACAAAAAGAGAACTAAAAAACAATGAACATAAGTGCACCGATGAAGTCCCATACATATAAAACAAGGAAAGATATCCAACGTGAATTTGAGAGGATTTTCCTGCTAAAAAACTCTCAAGTTTATAATCTTGTCGGCCGGTTCCGCCCATGCCGTATTTTATATTTCCCACTCCGAAAATTGGATTTTCCCAAAAGAATCTGTCAAAGGCTTCAAAAGCCAGTAATCGCGTACTTGGCGGAACCTTTTGTGAGCCCACCTTTGTTTTTCTCTAATACTCGATTTTCGATTATTTTGTCAATTTCAACTCCTGCACTATCCAATGAAACATATCCTACCAAAAGAATAACTGGAAGTATTGCTAAAAATCTAAGTTTCTTCAGAATATTCTTTTTGTGATTCAAATAATAAATAACAAATACCAGTGAGGAATATACCATGACCCATCGCGATTTACAAAGTAAAGCAAACATTAGCCCTGCCAGAATCCAAATCATGGTTCCTCTTCATGTTCCTTTTCTCGGAATCTTCTACAACCAGCAAGAATACAGGAACAAAACTGAATCCAATTGACAAAAGTCCCAACCAGGAGTAGATGGATAACAAACGATCCTCACTTCCGGTAGTTCAAATGGTATTGATTCACCAAATCGGTCCTTAGAAAGAAATTTGGATTCACTATTTGCTGAATCAATATCACCGCGATTGCTATCATTAAAATATCTCTACTGATTTTAATTATTCGCTTAAAATATCCTTCAGGAATTTGAATATTTTCAATGATGAACATAATCAGGAAACCTCCTACAAGTCTGTTGGAAAACAAATAAATAATCTTAAACTCCCGATCCAGCTGAATAAAGGCAGAATAAAACTCGTAGAATATGAAGAATAAATAGAAAAGAAGATAAGCCGGAAAAACAATCTTGTTCGCATCAGATCTGTAGAGTACAATAAGAAAAGCTCCTACAAAACACAGCAATTGTATCACTTTGAAAAAGTCCATATTGGACAGATACACATACAAAAAGTAGGCAATAAATGGCCCAATCGCCACCAAACCAATAATGGTTCTGTTAAATTTGTATATTTTCCTAATGTCCACGCAATAAATTACTGACTAACTCTGTTTTTTTCATTGAATTCTTCCTGAAAATAGTCGATCTGCTCAGAACAGAGTAAGTATGGATCATTTACTTTGAAATTGATTGTACCATTGCACAGTGAGTTCGACAGACTGCTCAAAACCAAGAACTGGCTCCCACCCAGGGGCATATTTGGCTTTATTGATATCCAAAGCCAACAGTTTAGCTTCGTGAACGCTATCACTGCTTGAGACATCTTTCCATTCGCCGGATCCGAAGTATTCAATCAACTTATCAACTAATTCCGCTACGCGAAATACACCGTTCTCCGGACCAAAATTCCAGGCTGAATTGTACTTCTTAGGCTCATTGAACATTCGACTTCCCAAAAGAAGATATCCATACAACGGATCAAGCACATGCTGCCAAGGTCTGATGGCTTCTGGATTCCTAATTTCTATGGCTTTTTCATTTTGCAACGAATTGATGCAATCCGGAACAATTCTATTGAGGCTCCAGTCTCCTCCACCAATGACATTTCCTGCTCGAGCTGAAGAAATACTGGTGAAGTTTTTCCCTTCAGAGAAGGGGTTTCAGTTTCAAAAAAGGAATTTCTATAGGCATTTATTACCAATTCAGAAGCCCCTTTACTTGAACTATATGGATCGAATCCGCCAAGTGCTTCCGTTTCTCTGTAGGGCCATAACCATTCTTTATTCTCATAAACCTTATCTGTTGTGACAAATACTGCAACTTTAACAGAATTCGTCGTCCGAATGGCCTCTAGCAAATTCAGTGTACCTCCTACATTAGTATCGTAAGTCCCCAGAGGATCTTTGTACCCATCTATTACAAGAGCCTGTGCAGCCAAATTAAAAACGATCTCTGGCTTTTCTTCTTGAATCAATTCTTGAACTCTTTTTCTATCGCGAATATCCCCCCTCAAATCCTTCATCTTATTCTGAAGTTCACAAAGTTCGAAGTTTCTGCTGTTAGGACATTCCGGTAAGAGAATCCAACAACATCCGCTCCCAATTTGAGGAGCCAAATACTCAGCCAGGCACCTTTAAACCCTGTATGACCCGTGACCAGAACCTTTCTTCCGGAGTAGGTTTTTCCAATTTTATCTATCGCCATAGTTTCCATTTAGCATTTCCATCAGTCCAAAGTTTATTGAGATGGTTAACATCTCTCAAAGTATCCGCACATTCCCAAAAACCCTTATGTTTATAAGTCATTACTTCACCAATCTTCGCCAGTTCCTCTAAGGCTCCGAATTCGAAGTCACAATCTTCATCTGGTCTTAGATAATTCAATAAACTTTTGTTAAAAACCATATACCCCCCATTGATTAAACCCTTACTCGACTGAGGCTTTTCCTCAAACGAGGTTACCTTGCCTTGAGTCTCAACTAACTCTCCGAATCTGGAAGGTGGCTTAACCCCAGATATCGTCACCAATTTTCCATGCTGATTGTGAAATTCAACGAGTTGGTTGATATCAATGTCAGCAACACCGTCTCCATAGGTTAGCATGTTTACATCATCCAAATATTCTTCCAAGCGCTTGATTCTGCCTCCCTTCAGAGTATGCAATCCTGTGTCAGCCAAAGTCACTTTCCATCCATTTGAATCACTGTCGTGAAATTCGATATCACCTGAAGCAGTGTCGATTGTGAAATCATTGTTATAATTCTGCAATTTCATAAAATAGTCCTTTATGACATTTGCTTTGTATCCCAGTGCGATTACGAATTCATTATAGCCATAGTACGAGTAGATTTTCATGATGTGCCAAATAATTGGTTTGCCTCCAATTTCTACCATTGGTTTTGGTAAAAGTTCAGTGACATGACCCAATCTTGATCCTAAACCACCCGCAAGAATAATAACTTTCATAGTTTGAGTTTTTTGTAGTGTTCTATTGTATTTCTTAATCCTTTTTCAAGATTATATTGAGGAGACCAGCCAATTTGTGATTTCGTCATTGATATATTGGCCAGATCTTCCTGTTCGAGGAGGCGATCCTCAACACCTCCAATTACTGGGTCCAATTCGTCATCAATCATATGGGTAACCTTAATGACGATGTCCTTTACAGATATAACCTTTCCACTGCCTAATTCAACTGTCTCACCGTCAATTCCCGGTGACGTCATCATACTGACAAGTCCATTTACCAAATCATCAATATAAATCCAGTCAACCATTCGCACCCCGCTACTAATTCTTGGTTTCTCACCTTTTAAGGCGGTTAGAATTGAATAGGGAATTAGTTTGGACAAGTCCTGCTGTCCAGGCCCATACACCATGTATATCGACGCAATTGCCACTGGCAACTCGTATAATTTATAGAACATCCTGGCATAATTCGAACTCGCAATCTTACTGGCTGCATAGGGAGAACTCGGCACCACTTTTCCTCCTTCATTCATACCCTCTTCAAAGGATCCAGCGAGAATCAACCTTTTACAACCATGCTTCTTTAGAGCGTACATCAGATATAAAGAAGTCAAAAAATTGTTTTCCATTGTACTAATGACGAACTCAAAACTTCTTGACCCCAAAACATGGCTCGCAAGATGGAAAATATAGTCCGGCCTGACATCTTCAATAACATTTTCAACAAATTCCTGGTCGAGGAGATTTCCTTGAATCCATTTTATTTTATCTTCCTCAGACTGTTTGCTTCTTGAAACTCCAAAAACTTCAAAGCCTTCTTCTATCAACCTTTCACAGAGTCTTGAACCAATGAATCCTGATGCGCCAGTTACCAGAATATTTTCTTTGGTCTTCATCTTATAATATTTTTTTTATCAACCCTACTTTTTCCAAGGTCGGCCGATGCTTCAACCAATAGATCAAAATCAAGATTACTCTTCTCGGCTATATCTAAAACCGAATTTCGACCATCGGATTGATTTAATATCCAAAGCAAAGCCATTTGCATGTCTTGAGCGCTTCTATGACCGCCTATCTTTTTGAATAACCCTCGACGCCCTAGTTGAGGTTCGCCTTTAGGGTAGAGATTCAAATAGGTGAAATTGTTCTCAATTAGATGAATGATTTTCGTCAAAAAGTCATAAGACTCCTCGAGCTTGATTTTATCTATGAATGACAGATTATCCGCGGAGGTGTGATATTCTGGGAATTCTCCATGCAGAGATCTCGATAGGCGCCCTACCGGAAGATCAAATCCAGGTGAGCAGTACTGTCTTTCATCGTAACCATATGGCGAAAAATCAAGCACCCCATGAACTTCCTCATTGATTTTTAAACAAAACTTTACGATTTTGTCGATAAGCGCATCTTCCCGTCTTGATCTCTTGTAATTGAAATGATTCGAATCACCAAGAAGGTCAGATACCAATCCGTGTTCAATCTTATCCAGGTTTGATTCATTTTTACTCAACCAGGAAATAGAACCAATCGTGCCCGGAATAAAGAGAAATCTATAGGAATGGTAAGTCGACATTTCAGAAAGCATTTTCGCCAAGTACGTTGCAACCGCTACTCCCGACAAATTGTCGTTCGCCAATGACGGATGACAAAAATGACTTGAGATCAGCACTTCCTTCTCACTTTCACCTTTAATCAATATCTCCCCATAGGTCAACGCCCATTTTTCAACTCGGAATCAATTAAAACCTCATATTCATCATCTTCAAGTGCCATCATATCTGTTATGAGCCATACAAAAACCCCAGTACTCATTGTGATATGATGTCCGATACGGAATGAGATCAGGCTGATCTTCAAGGGTATGTATATGCTTCTTCAATTCATCCAGACCCATCTTCCTTGAAATAGGGATAGAATAATTAACAACATGGAGGTTGCATTCGGCAAAATCTATAATTTTCTCTCCTTTTGAATTCTTTATCCAGGCTTTCTTGATATTCCATTCTTTTGGAATGTTCCAATCGAGAACTTTGTGTACCCGTGGGGATTTCATGCAACTCTATGGGCAGCTCCTTTTGAACCAATCGCAGGGATTCTCTCAATCCGTTTCCGGTGATACTTCGATTAATCGGATATAGTTTCTCGATCAATGCATAGATTTCATCTCCAATGCCCTTCGTCATTTTCGTTTTATTGTAAGCCAAAAATCTTTAATTCAGGAATAAAAGTTACAAATTGACCACCCCACTCCTCAATATAGTTCAATTGTTGACGAATTTCGGATTCAAGGTTCCAGGGCAGAATAATAACATAATCCGGTCTATACTTCTTGATTTCCGCCTCATTTACAACAGGTATATGGCTTCCCGGCAAAAATTTGTCCTGTTTTGTTGGAGAAGCATCCACGACAAATTTTATTAAATCCTGTCCTTTCACACCACAATAGTTCAACAAAGTGTTTCCCTTTGAGGCGGCTCCATAACCAATTATCCTTTTACCCGATTCTCTTTTCTCTATGAGAAATTTTAAAGCATCATATTTGATCTTTTCTATGCGACTTTGAAACCCTTCATAATATTTTAAAGTATCCATCCCCAACTTCTGTTCATCACCCATAACTTTGAGATAGCCTTTGGTTTGTGGATGGGTGTCGTCACCTGAATGTTTCGCAAAGATTCTGAGGGAGCCCCCATGCGTTGGAACCTCTTCCACATTAAATATCTGAAGACCCTGTTTCTCAAAGACAGCCTTGACCGCGATCAATGAAAGGTAAGAAAAGTGTTCATGGTAAATGGTATCAAACTGACACTGCTGCACTAAATTCTTCAAATGCGGAAATTCCATTGTTATCACTCCATTCTCAGCTAAAGCCAATTTCATTCCCCGTACAAAATCGTTTATGTCAGGAACGTGAGCAAGAACATTATTGCCGATGATCAAATCTGCTTTTTTGTACTTGTCCTGAAATTTCCCATTGACAAATTCGGTTGAAAAAAATTCGATCTCTGTGTTTACTCCTTTTTTGATGGCTTCTGTGGCAGTATTCGACGTGGGTTCAACTCCAACTACAGGTATCCCATTCTTAACAAAGTTCTCCAAAAGACAACCATCATTCGAAGCTATTTCCATGATAAGAGAATCGGTATCATATCCATATCGTTCAATCATCATTTGCGAGTAATTTCGAGTATGCTCCACCCATGTCTTTGAGAATGATGAGAAGTAGGTATAGTCATCTCGAAAAATCCCATCCGCTTTGACAAACTCATCAAGTTGAACCAGGAAACACTCGTGACAAACAAATACTTTAAGAGGATAGTAAGGCTCCACTTTATCCAAATCTTGTTCGCGCAACATATCATTTGAGATGGGCGCATATTGAAGATCTGCAAAGACCTGTTTTAAGGTTGTTTTACAATGCCTGCACTTCATATTACTTTAATTTTAGAATTTTAACTTTCAGATAGACCATAGATAAACTTAGAAAAGAGCGTATTGTTGTGATTGGATTCTTTAAAAGATCAATTCTAGATTTCATCCGGGTAGTGCTTCTGAACTCTTCTGTTGCAAACCCTCTGATGTTATAATCCATCTCAATATTGTTTTTCTTAAAAAAGGAACCACCCAATCCGCCCATTTACCCCTGAATATCCCGCCACTGGCCATTCCATTGTAGAATTGACCGTTTAAATCGACATATTCTCGTGAAACTGCGTAAAATCCGTCTTTGTACAACCAAGATTTCCAGTCAGCAATTTTTTCTGCCATAAATGGAGATTCATAGTCAACCAAATACTTTAATAGAATATCTCTTTTCCATAGACCTGGTAGATACGTAAGTCTAAGCTTCGTTTTATGTGCAATCTCCTCCAGAATTCCAATTTTATTTGAGGTCATTTTCGTCCTTTCAAATGTTGAAAGAAGCCTTATATGATCTATTCCTGAATCACTCTGCATGAGCTGGACAAATTCTTTGAACTTGTCAGGGTCCATTGGTGATCTTAAAAAATCATCTTCGACAAGCATGAAAATGATATCATATTTGGCTTGAATAACACTATCCTTAAATCTTTTGCTCCATGGAATCATTCCATGTCGAAGAACCCTTATTTTAAGCTCTTCATGATGGTACTCCTTAGAATTCGTACTCAAGATAATTTCATAGTTCTTAGCCAAAGGAAAGTTTTTTGCCAAAAGATCAAAAAACGGGTTCCAACAGTCGTCATAACCATCAGAAGATAAAACAATAATTGATACCATAATTTAATTTAAAAACCAGAAAAGTGATCTGGAAGAAACGTTGCGTTTTTGTCCTTAGATGAAATAAATTGAATAGACTCTGATACGTCAAGTTCTACCCTTGGATCGCTATAATTAATTGTTGCTTGGGATTCGGGAACGAAGTATTCGGTATGATAATACAGCAAATGGGTATTGTCTTCCAGGGTAATGAATCCATGTGCAATTCCCTTTGGAAGATAGATCATTCTTTGGTTCTCTTCAGAAAGTTTGGTCTTTCCATATTGCATGATAAGTGGAGAATCACTTCTCAAATCGAGAAAATAATCTATGATGCTTCCTCGTGAGCACTTAACCATTTTATCCTCTCCATAAGGATTTTTTTGATAATGCAACCCACGGAATGTGCCTTTTTTCAAATTGATCGATTGATTCATTTGAACAAAGGGAGAATTTATACCTATATCTGAAAACTCCTTATGGCAATAGACGCGAAAAAAGGACCCGCGGTCATCCGCAAAAGGTTTAACATCAATCAGCATTACGCCAATGATAGGCATTTCACGAATTACAAATCTAGATTCCAAATTATTTTTAAGTCTTAATGAAGGCTTCAAACTAAATCACAGTCCTATTCATCCTAAATTTTTAAACCTGGATTTTCATCTTACGCCTTTCCAATAATTTCAATCGGTCGTTCACCATTCTTGTCCCCATTCTAAGATCATTAATTCTCCTCCATTTGTCCCAAAATAAAAGTTTTGGTCGAAAATCAATTCTTCCAAAGGTAATTTCACCTCTGGGAATTTCAAAAATTGGATCAGTTTTTTTTGCTTTTGAAAATCGAGTGGAAAAAGCCAATTGAACATTAGTGTTTTTCAAAATACCTACTTCCCGTTGAGAGTAATCAATTTTTGGAATTCCATTTGGATAAGCGAAAAAATGGGTTTTGGTTCCAAGTATTTTTTCTAGACCAATAACAGATTCTTGGATTTCATATCGACTTGATTCCATGCTTTCATTCTGTAAGATAGGGTGAGTCATGGTGTGCGCTCCAATGGTGACAAGACCTGATTCATACATCCTGATAAGCTGCTCCTGGTTCAACATTCTGAAAACTTTTTTTACTTTTCATCCTTGTACAATTCATAATAGCGCTCAATGACATCAGAAATCTCATCGGAGGAAAGTGCCTTAAAAATAGAACGCGTCCATAAAGATTCAAGGAAAGATAGAGGTACATCAATTCTGTCGGAAATTATTTGTTTGAGCTTGACAGAGTCAAATCCTGCAATTTCCTGAAACCAATAATTGATTTCCTCCGATATAACTTTCGGAGAAACAAATAGACAACACGGCACCTCAAGTTTGGCCAAGATAGGAAAGAAAAGTTGATAGAAAGATGAGTGACCGTCATCAGCAGTTAGAACATATGAATTGGAAGGAAGTTCTAATTCCCCTTTCATATATCTCAATAGATCGTCAGCGCTGATTATATTCTTTTTGGTTTTCAGATAGTGCAAAAGATTCTCTAAACTTTGAACTTCATTGGTTTTAATCTCATGGAAATTGATAATTTTCACTCCATTATTGCTTATTCTGTTAATCATATTTTTTCTTTTTTCTCTCCCCTATGATTTCGATGACCACATTTTACTCTTCCACTGTTTAAAGGTCTTTAATGAATATGACAAGAAGAGCAAATATTCTAAATAAACTATTACAACTTCAAAGAATCCTATACTCGGATAATGATCGATTCATACTTTGAAACTAATTCATCAAAAATCAATTGAAACACTTTTCAGGTTAACGTATTGAATCATCGATCGGTACAAAAATTTAAAATGTTTTTTGCAATGTTTTCTATGCGATACCTGTCAGAAGCTTCATGAGCATTTTGTCCCAATAGCTGTCTTAAGTCCTTATCTTCGATTAATCTTTCCAGAGCCATCGTCAGCGAATCAATGTCTCCTACGGGAACCAACAAGCCTGAAAACTGGTCATCAATCATTTCTTTGGGACCAGTGACACAATCATAACTCACACATGCTAAAGACGCATGCATCGCCTCTGATAGAGCATTACCCCAACCCTCATTATAAGAAGTAAAGGCAAAAATTGAACTGGAATAATACCAAGAATCTACATTTTCTACCGCACCGATAAAATCTACTCTGTCGCTAACCCCCAATTGCCTGCATTTTTCCTTTAACACATCTTCTGAGGGACCATCGCCAACAAATACCAATTTCCATTGATCATCATTTAGTTTCGCAAAGGCCTCGATTAAATCCTCTTGGCCTTTATCGGGATGCAATCTGCCTACATTAAGAATGATTTTTGTTCTTTTAACTGACTCAGGGGCTCTCATTTCTTTCAATGGCCTTGGAATAACTCCAATGTTTTGTGCCCCCGTTTCTCTCGCTATAATGCCTCTGGCTTCTTCTGTCATGCAAATTATTCCCTTGGCTTTTGGATAGAGAATTCTTCTTGCAAATCTTTCAAGTTTTGTCCTGTCTCTCATCGGGCTCATAACATCATTGACATAGAGAGGAATCCCTGAAAACAGCGTTGATGCTATCGTCAACAAATTTGTGGAACTTAGAATACTGTATACAAAATCCGGTTTAGCCTTTAAAATGGTGCTTCGCAACTCAAAAAAGGTTTCAATTCTACTAACCAGTCGTTTAACCTTGTTCGCAGTTTGAATCGGAACATAGCCCAAAGTTACCAGGTTCACATTCGGTTCGAGCGGATAAAAGGATTCTCCCTTCCTAAGAGATATAATTGTTATCGAATGCCCTTGGATGCTTAAATAGTTCGCCAGAGTACTGATAAATCTTTGACCCCCGCCTGCTTCTAGAACAGGAATAACAAATAAAATCTTATGACCCACTATTTTCTTTAGACTCAAAGCTAAATTATCATTGAGGTTTCGTAAAAGGGTGTGGAGATAAGGTTTCCTTGATCAAGGGATGATAATCGTTCTGAGGTGCCAAAACATTTGAATTCCTTATCTGATGAACGATTTCTATCGATTGTCTTGCGTCATCCATTCCAAAGCCATCACCCTTGGAAATATTCTCATAACTTTTGGTGTGCAAATCAAAAAATCCATCACTGAACTCAATTTCTTTGGAATTTATCGTAATTGACCTATACGTTCTCTGTCCCTTTTCCTTCACCTCCGGTGGAAGCAAATCATAATTGATCGACAAAAACCACCTGACTCGTGCCTTTTTAAACTCGAGATAACCCGAGGCTCGATCATGGGTGTGAAGATATACTTTGTTGGATTCTAAAGGACCAAAAATCCATGCCAACATATCAAAAAAATGAATGCCAATATTCGAAGCAATACCACCGGATTTAGAAATGTCACCTTTCCAGGAGGTATAGTACCAATTTCCACGGGAGGTCAAGTAAGTCAAATCAACATCATAGATTTTATCATCTGGCCCAGAATCAATTTCTTTTTTCAACTTTACAATTGATGGATGCAGTCTCAGTTGAAGTATCGTATTCACTCTTTTACCATACTCTTTTTCTATGGCCGATAACGCATCAAGATTCCATGGGTTCAATACCAAAGGTTTTTCACATATTGCATCAGCTCCACTTCTCAAAGCCATCCTGATGTGAGAGTCATGGAGATAATTCGGTGTGCAAATGCTTATATAATCTAATGAAACACCTTTTCTTCTCAATTTTTCAACGTGTCGGTCGAACCTCTCAAACTCGACAAAGAATGATGCATTAGGAAAATAACTGTCCATAATTCCAACACTGTCAAACGGATCTAATGCTACCAGCAGTTCATTTTTCGTGTCCTTTATGGCTCTCAGGTGCCTAACAGCTACATAACCTGCTACTCCAATCATGGCAAAGTTTTTCATAATATAAGCTTAAATATTTGTCAAATTTCGTGATTATTTACGGCTTCGCCGCACTGAATCACATCGACGTGAATCGGCAGAATGGCAAAAAAACTATAAATATCTTAAAAGACATATTCAATTTCCAAACAAAAAGTAAAAATCAACAAAAATACTCCAACAATTGTTGAAAATTATTTCCAAGATTTAAACAAAATTAGTATGCGATCTGGGGAGAATCGAGGACATGCAATAGTTTTTAAGTCTAAATATAACGGCAATTGTTAGGGATAATTGTTGATTTCCAAAAAAAAATCAACACACTTTTAACAATGAAAAAATCTGTTGTTCTGACTTTTTATTAACATTCGGCCAATTAAAAGAACAAGAGATCCTTATCAAGACAGAAGTGAATCTAAAACGAGGATCCGATATAGTCGCCTAAAATGCCGTAAATTCTGATAGCTGTCCAAAGTGTGTTCCAGATTACAAATCAGATGAGCACAACTTTATGGACAAAATTTTCTTCAGAATTTGTGATGCGCAAGAAGTATATTCCTTTATCAAAATTCGAAACGTCAATTTGTTTGGAAATAACGTTTGATTTATTCGGATTCATGGATTCCTGGTAAATTAATAAGCTACCGTTCGAACTCAAAAGTTGAATACTGTAGTCATGACCCAAAGTTGAGGCCTCTATGTTTAGAATATTATCTGTTGGATTTGGATAAACATTGAACGAATTGTTCAAAGAGAGACTTTTGTATCCGACTTCATCGCAATTTTCCACAATAACGGTGACAAAATCTGAAGTAGTAACACCTTCTGTTGTTGCATACAGCGTATATGTAGCCGTTCGACTTGGGCTCACAATAAGATTTTTATCCGTTTCACCAGTACTCCACAAATAGGTCGTCCTCCTGATCCTCTCAAAGTTATACTCTCGCCTGAGCAAATGGTTTGGTCTTGACCTGCATTAGCGCTGTTGGCCTCTATGTCTGAAACCTCATCGTTTTCCACCGTAACCTTAACTTTCGCAATTACAAAACAATTTCCTTTTCTACTTCGACTTCATATCCCCTGGTTTGGGACGGAGCTACCCTAATACTCTGTGTTGTCTCTCCTGTGCTCCACTCATAACTGTCTCCGCCGCTGGCAGTCAACTTTACACTCTCCCCAGCCTCGATCGTAACGTCATCTCCAGCTGATGCCTGTACCTCATTCACGACCACCGTTACCTCTGCCGTATCCTCACTCACGCCATCCGATACAACTACCGAATAGGTCGTTGTCGCTTCCAGGACTCACCTCAATCTGGGAAGACGTATCTCCCGTGCTCCAACGATACGTGCTACCGCCTGAAGCTTCCAAAATAACCGAATCCCCCAAACAAATCTCTTGATCTGATCCCGCATCGGCCTCTACCGGATCCACTGATCCCGTGGAATCGCCCTGATTGAATTCAAAGGCACCAATGTCTGTCGAATTGCCCTTGCGATCGACGATTGCCTTCATAATCCAATTCTACCGAAGGCAGATCCAATCCTGAATCAATCATCTTACTGTCCTTTTTCAGCTTGAAATTGCCTCGTGAAGCATCCTCAAACCCAGGATCAACCGAAACATTCCCTTTTCCCGAAGGTGCCGGAAATCCCTTGTAAAAATTGTTGTTCTCGAAAACCCATCCACTAACCTTCATATTCGACTCAAATGAACCAACGGAATAAACAATGTTGTTCTTAAATTCACAATTCGAAAAACCAACAGTGCCCAAATACTTTTTAAAAAGAATTTGATTATTATAGAAAGTGTTGTTGTAAATCTTGTTGTTGTATCCCGTAGCAGAAATCGAATTCCGGTTATCAACAAAAATCGATGACTTCGTGTTCTTGAAGATGTTGTTTCGTATAATGTTGTCATGTCCCAATCCAACACCAATCTCTACGCTCTCTGTAAAGTTGATGCATGTCCCATTCGACCCCGTCTCAACTATGCTGTTCTCAACGATGTTATGAGATGTGTTGTCTCGAAACATAATACCACCAGCTGCACTGCTCCCTGGTCCTTCCCCATAGCTATATACTGCTCGAGCAACATTGTAACGCGTTCCACCGTGGCGAAACTCAATGGGTTTTACAATATTGACCGAAGTATGACCATCAACAAAATTGTAATAGGTCTTGTTAGGATCTGTCTCATTCGAGCCCCCAGAGCCCCCAGGAGAAAAGGTGTGAATTGACAGACCATGGCCATAATGGGAAAGATCACCGACACGTTTGGAATAATTGTTGCGAATCACATGATCACTGCCAAAAACCGAATAGTAATAATCTGTCGAGTTGTCATTACGGTCACAATAGCTCAAATTGTCCTGAACCAAACTTTCCGTGCCATCAATTGAAAAATTGTGCAAACCACCGTTGTAGCCCACACAATTTACAATCACATTGTCATGAGAGCGCTCACCAATAATTTGAATGTTGCGATCCCCATGTACGGTGATTATATTCTCAAGGAAAATATGATCGGAAATATTACCATAAACCATTTTGTTATAGTTTGTCAATTGGAAGTTCTTTAAGGTAATATAAGATCCGTTGTATACTAAAAAACCGATATCAGTTGATTTCTTCCCATCCAAAAGGGGCATGATTGAACTGTTCAGATTCGTTTTAGAGGGATAACTCCATCCCAAATCCGGATTATCTCCTGGAACCTTAGAATACCCCTCAATAATAATTGGATTTCCAATACTGCCATTCACATTGATCAGATCTAATCGCTGATTTCCATAGTTGCCTGCTTTTACATTATATCTCGTTCCCGGCTTCAAATTCGATACCATCTCCAGAAGGGTCCAGGGTCTGCCTTGGATTCCATCTCCCCCACCAGTAGCATCTGCTGATACGTAACGCTCTTCTCCTTTAAAAGTAAGGGAAGACGTATCAACTAATTCTTTCAAAAAATAACCCAGAACATTTCCATTCCCGTCATTAAGATCACCCTGAATTATTCCTTTGGTTTCTATGTCTTTATAACTGACGACAGCTGGCTCACCATAGACAATTGGCTTCGATAATCGCCCCTCAAGCACGGAGGAACCGAATCCGGAAAGTGAACTGAAACTATTACTCGAAGTATTGGCTACTGTGAATCCCTTATTCGATCCAAAAATGGGCTTGTTAAATTCCATCCTCACCACATAGCCATCTGAAGACACGCGAAGTGATTCCAACTTCAGGGCATTGGTTTGAGACTTAACGCTCCCCAGGGTAAGAAATAAAAGACATAAACAAAAAAATAATCTCATTGTCAATTGCTTAAAACACTTTGAAAAATCAGCAACAAAGTGATTGGTTAAAAAAATAGGGAGAGCAATTGTGTTAATTCTAGTTTCATTCAACACATAAGCTAGAACGAACAGAATTAGAGATTATTGCTAACACAAAACCTTAAAAAGATTGTGCAATGAATAAGTAAAGACGGGAATTAAAATTTGAAGTTTCCTAAATCAAAAGGAACTTGGTGGAAATCTCGGATTGAAAATTGGTCAATTTCACGAAGTACAATCCTTTCGGAAGATTTGAAAGATCAATGTTTCTCAAAAGGGGTGATCGACTATTCTCAATGCGCTTGTTCAATAAAACCCTTCCGTTTAAGTCAAAAATCTTCATGTCAATTTCATCGTCATAACCTTGAACCGCTATGTTCAAAAAGCCAGTAGAAGGATTTGGATAGACAACTATGTCAAACATACCTTGGGGTTGTTGAACACTGTTCGACGGTTTACAATTATTTTCTACATTGACAATTACAGTGTCGAATGAAGAGTTGCCATCTCCTAGGACCTCTAAAGTGTACATTGTAGTTCTGATTGGAGCAACTTCTATTTCTTTAGATTCATCCCCTGTGCTCCATTTGTATTTCCCCCGCCCCGAACCGGTGAGTACAACACTTTCACCTTTGCAAATTGTCACATCTTTTCCTGCATTGGCTGTCACTTGAGAAGTTTCATTATCCGGTTCAGTCACAGAAACTTCTATGTTGCCGCTTCCCTCACAACCATTCTTGAAAATAGTTACTGAGTAAACTGTTGATTCTTGCGGCGAAACAATTATTTGTCTTGATTGAGAACCATTGCTCCAAAGATATGAATCAGCTTTTGGAGCTTTCAATTCTATCGTGTCGCCAGAGAAAATTTCCCTGATTGGACCCAAGTCAACACGTAAGATCTAAAACCTCGACAACTATATCATCTGAGTCTGAATATTGTCCATTAGAAACCTGAACTGAATACCTTGTTGTTTTTTCAGGTCGGACTACAATACTCTGGGTCTCCATTCCATTACTCCATTTATACGTGTTTCCCCCAGAAGCAGTCAAAATAACTTCTTCACCTTGGCAAATTTGTATGTCGGGTCCTGCATCTGCAACAACAATACTATTCTGAGATTGTTGAATTGAAACTTTTACGTTTGAACTTTGTTCACATTTGCCGCGGTATGCAATAACAGAATAGGTAGTAGTTTTTGTGGGTCTGACTAATATGCTCTGTGTGGTCTCTCCCGTGCTCCACTCATAACTGTCTCCGCCGCTGGCAGTCAATTTTACACTCTCCCCAGACTGAATCGTCACATCCGATCCTGCCGAAGCCTGTTACCTCATTCACAACTACCGTTACCTCGGCCGTGTCCTCAGTCACCCCATCAGACACTACCACCGAATACGTTGTCGTCTTCGCAGGACTCACCTCGATCTGAGATGTCGTATCTCCCGTACTCCAACGATATGTGCTGCCACCTGATGCTTCCAAAACAACCGAATCCCCCTGGCAAATCTCCTGATCCGATCCCGCGTCAGCCTCTACCGGATCCGCCTCATCTTCTGTAACAGTTACTTTGACTGCTGCTGAAGATGTACACGCACCTGAACTTACCGAAACCTGATAGGTCTTACTCGAAGTGGGACTCACCGTAATGCTCTGTGTGGTCTCTCCAGTGCTCCACTCATAACTGTCTCCGCCGCTGGCAGTCAATTTTACGCTCTCCCCAGACTGAATCGTCACATCCGATCCTGCCGAAGCTGTTACCTCATTCACAACTACCGTTACCTCGGCCGTGTCCTCAGTCACCCCATCAGACACTGCCACCGAATACGTTGTCGTCTTCGCAGGACTCACCTCGATCTGAGATGTCGTATCTCCCGTACTCCAACGATATGTGCTGCCACCTGATGCTTCCAAAACAACCGAATCCCCCTGGCAAATCTCCTGATCCGATCCCGCGTCAGCCTCTACAGGATCCGCCTCATCTTCTGTAACAGTTACTTTGACTGCTGCTGAAGATGTACACGCACCTGAACTTACCGAAACCTGATAGGTCTTACTCGAAGTGGGACTCACCGTAATGCTCTGTGTCGTCTCTCCAGTGCTCCACTCATAACTGTCTCCGCCGCTGGCAGTCAATTTTGCACTCTCCCCAGACTGAATCGTCACATCCGATCCTGCCGAAGCTGTTACCTCATTCACAACTACCGTTACCTCGGCCGTGTCCTCAGTCACCCCATCAGACACTACCACCGAATACGTTGTCGTCTTCGCAGGACTCACCTCGATCTGAGATGTCGTATCTCCCGTACTCCAACGATATGTGCTGCCACCTGATGCTTCCAAAACAACCGAATCCCCCTGGCAAATCTCCTGATCCGATCCCGCGTCAGCCTCTACAGGATCCGCCTCATCTTCTGTAACAGTTACTTTGACTGCTGCTGAAGATGTACACGCACCTGAACTTACCGAAACCTGATAGGTCTTACTCGAAGTGGGACTCACCGTAATGCTCTGTGTGGTCTCTCCCGTGCTCCACTCATAACTGTCTCCGCCGCTGGCAGTCAATTTTGCGCTCTCCCCAGACTGAATCGTCACATCCGATCCTGCCGAAGCTGTTACCTCATTCACAACTACCGTTACCTCGGCCGTGTCCTCAGTCACCCCATCAGACACTACCACCGAATACGTTGTCGTCTTCGCAGGACTCACCTCGATCTGAGATGTCGTATCTCCCGTACTCCAACGATATGTGCTGCCACCTGATGCTTCCAAAACAACCGAATCCCCCTGGCAAATCTCCTGATCCGATCCCGCGTCAGCCTCTACCGGATCCGCCTCATCTTCTGTAACAGTTACTTTGACTGCTGCTGAAGATGTACACGCACCTGAACTTACCGAAACCTGATAGGTCTTGCTCGAAGTGGGACTCACCGTGATGCTCTGTGTGGTCTCTCCCGTGCTCCACTCATAACTGTCTCCGCCGCTGGCAGTCAATTTTGCGCTCTCCCCAGACTGAATCGTCACATCCGATCCTGCCGAAGCTGTTACCTCATTCACAACTACCGTTACCTCGGCCGTGTCCTCAGTCACCCCATCAGACACTACCACCGAATACGTTGTCGTCTTCGCAGGGCTCACCTCGATCTGAGATGTCGTATCTCCCGTACTCCAACGATATGTGCTGCCACCTGATGCTTCCAAAACAACCGAATCCCCCTGGCAAATCTCCTGATCCGATCCCGCGTCAGCCTTTACAGGATCCGCTGAACCCGTGGAATTCCCCTGATTGAATTCAAAGGCACCAATGTCTGTCGAATTCCCTTGCGATCGACGATTCCCTTCATAATCCAACTGAACCGAAGGCAGATCCAATCCTGAATCAATCATCTTGCTATCCTTTTTCAGCTTGAAATTGCCTCGTGAAGCATCCTCAAACCCAGGATCAACCGAAACATTCCCTTTTCCCGAAGGTGCCGGAAATCCCTTGTAAAAATTGTTGTTCTCGAAAACCCATCCACTAACCTTCATATTCGACTCAAATGAACCGACGGAATAAACAATGTTGTTCTTAAATTCACAATTCGAAAAACCAACAGTACCCAAATACTTATCAAATAGTCTCTCATTGTTGTAGAAAGTGTTGTTGTAAATCTTGTTGTTGTATCCCGTAGCAGAAATCGAATTCCGGTTATCAACAAAAATCGATGACTTCGTGTTCTTGAAGATGTTGTTTCGTATAATGTTGTCATGTCCCAATCCAACACCAATCTCTACGCTCTCTGTAAAGTTGATGCATGTCCCATTCGAGCCCGTTTCAACAATGCTATTCTCAACTATATTGAACCCGGCATTGTCTCGAAACATAATGCCGCCTGCAGCACTGCTCCCCGGCCCTTGCCCATAGCTATGTACTGCTCGAGCAACATTGTAACGCGTTCCACCATGACGAAACTCAATAGGCTTGACAATATTGACCGAAGTATGACCATCAACAAAATTGTAATAGGTCTTATTGGGATCCGTCGCGTTGGAGTGACCCGGTGAAAAAGTGTGAACAGACAAACCGTGACCATAGTGATGCAACTCCCCAACTCGCTTCGAATAATTATTGCGAATCACATGATCACTGCCAAAAACCGAATAGTAATAATCCGTCGAGTTGTCATTCCGGTCACAATAGCTCAAATTGTCCTGAACCAAACTTTCCGTGCCGTCAATTGAAAAGTTGTGCAAACCACCGTTGTAGCCCACACAATTTAGAATCACATTGTCATGAGATCGTTCTCCTACGATCTGAATGTTTCGATTTCCATGAACCGTGATAATATTCTCAAGGAAAATATGATCGGAAATATTACCATAAACCATTTTGTCATAGTTTGTCAATTGGAAGTTTTTAATGGTTATATAAGATCCATTATATACCAGAAATCCAGTCTCCTTGGACTTTTTCCCATCCAAAAGGGGCATGATTGAACTGTTCAGATTCGTTTTAGAGGGATAACTCCATCCCAGATCCGGATTATCTCCTGGAACCTTAGTATAACCCTCAATGATTATCGGACGACTTGGTTTACCTCGCTCATTTATCAAGTCCAAACTCAAACTCCCGTAATTTCCGGCCTTTACATTGTATCGCGTTCCAGACTTCAAATTCGAAACCATTTCCAGAAGGGTCCAGGGTCTACCTTGGCTTCCATCTCCCCCACCAGTGGCCTCTGCCGACACGTAACGCTCTTCTCCTTTAAAGGTCAGGGAAGACGTATCAACCAATTCTTTCAAAAAATAACCCAGAACATTTCCATTCCCGTCATTAAGATCACCTTTTATTTTACCTTTGGTTTCTATGTCTTTATAACTGACAACAGCTGGCTCACCATAGACAATTGGCTTCGATAATCGCCCCTCAAGCACGGAGGAACCAAATCCAGAAAGTGAACTGAAACTTTTACTCGAGGTATTGGCTATTGTGAATCCCTTATTCGATCCAAAAATGGGCTTGTTAAATTCCATTCTCACCACAAAGCCATCTGAAGACACACGAAGTGATTTCAGCTCTAAGGCACGGTTTGACCAAACGAGTAGGTTGTTATAAGAAAAATAAAAGCAAAGAGAGCTTTCAGCAGAACAGAACTTTGTAATTTCATTTAAACTATTAAAATCAAAATGACTATAAAGTTTTGCCAAGAATTAGGGGGTTTTCACAGCAAATTAGTGTCCTTCATTTATTGCAAATAATAAATTATAGACGCCGCGAAACTACCCGCAGATTCTAAAGAGTTTCTAAAGAAATTTGAAGTAAGGTCTTGAAAGAAATTAATGAAATAAAAAAGGGATCAATCTATTGGTAATCCTGTAAAAAAATAGTGATAAATCCAGATTATCAGAAATAAAGCACCATAAATAATGTGTACTCCTAAAAAGGAGCTAAAGTTATCAACATTTAAAAATAACTGTTAGTAACTAACACTAATCACAAAAAAACCTCGGCCATCATGCAGCGGGCGCTTCCGCCGCCACAAGTTTCGATGGTGGAAAATCGGAGTACAGGAGCTGGGCCTCGGCCTCGAGAGCGGAGCGTTGTTCGGCCGTCAGGCATTCATAGGCGGATTGGCTCATCACGGTCAGGGGCTTGCCGTTTCCGCCCAGAACCTGCAGCATGTTCCCGGCGAAGTTCTCGACTTGCTCTTCAGTTATCTCAACAAGACTTTTTCCACTGTCTTTGATCTGCTTGACGACGTGCTTTCGTTCCTTGGGATCATCGATCGAATCCAGGCAGATCACCACGTTCTTCTCGGTGATGGCCATCATGACGTTGGTGTGATAGATGAGCCTGCGATCGCCCTCGTAACTCTGGTAGGCATGAAATATCACAGGGGTGTACTCGAAGTCCTCGCAAAACTCGATGAGCAGTCCTTCATCGGCACGTGCCGACAGGGCACAATAGGCCAGGTGGTTTTCGCGGTCGAGAACGATGCTTCCGGTAGCCTCCAGAAAAATATCTGCTTCCTCGGCTGAGGTGTAATCGACAAGGCTCTTGATCTCAAAGCCTTCGGCCTCAATGCGATCGAAAATATCATCCCTGCGCTCCCTTCTTCGGTTCGGCGCAAACATCGGAAAAACTCCAACCATGCCATTGCGATGAAAGGAGACCCAGTTGTTCGGAAAAATCGAATCCGGAGTATCCTGCTCCAAATTGTCTTCAACCACAATGACATGAACACCATGACTCCTGCAGTTTCTCAACAAACGCATCGAACTCTTCAAGGGCCCGCTCCTGGATGGTCCTGTCGGAAACATTATCAATCTCCTGTTGATAATAGTTGTTGACGGCGGTCTGCTCATTCATCCGAAAGGCAACCGGCCGAATCATCAATATGGTATTCGTAATTTGTCTCATCAATCGTGTTAAAAATTATCCTGGATAAATCTTATTGCCGCTTTTAAGCGGACTTATTAAAACACTGAGTACTAATGCAGCGATAATTCCTGCCGTTTGATCACCACGACTCATTGGGTCCAGGTTCGGCCATAACCTAATCCCTGATCAAAGGCAGGGTCGAACAACGCAACAATCCTTCTTGTTTTCCGATCTCGGCATAGGAAATCTCTTCAACTGTAATTCCCTGATCGCGCAACCAGTCATTCAATCGGTGAAAGCCTTTTTCGGACACAACGACGTCTTCTGAAATTGAAAATATATTGGAATTCATGTCATACATCTCCTGCTTGCTGATCTCGAACACATTGTCTTTCCCAAAATAATCGAGAAGCCACTGATACTCTTCTTCCACCAAAAAGCCATTGCGGTGTAAAATCGCCTTGTCTTTGCCCACCGGCTGAAAGCAACAATCCAGATGCAATGCATTCTCATGCGGATCGGTATTTGATTTTCGCAGATCAAATGCTTTCACTTTTTTTTCTGGAAAAAGCTCCTGCAAAAACTCGATCGCTTCAAGATTGGTCCTGGCCGTTATGTATTCCGGATAATCTGCGTCGTGGTAAACCCCCAGGAATATATAGTCGTTCCAGGGCATCACATCCCCGCCTTCCACGTGAACCTCGTCTGGTGGAGTGATCCGTTTCTTCGGATCCACCTGCTCATAGACGTGAGCGATGGCGTCCAGCTCTTCAATGCGGTTGGGTAAAATGTTCGAACGGATCCACTTGTCCTCGATCACGAAGCCGATATCCCGGGCGAAGATCTGGTTCACGTCTTTCAGAACCTCCGGCCTGTAGACCTTTACCCCGTACTTCTTAAGAACCTCTTCAAAGGCTTGCATCTCCCGCTTCATGTCACGCTCGGTAGGATAGGTTCCGGCCAATACGTGCTCGACCGACTTTGGATCGTAGCACTCCTCCACCTTCGGCACGGGCCCACAGGACTCTGCAGTCCCGAGGACAACGGCCCTCAGTCGGGAAGTCTCATTCTTTACATTCAGTTCCATTTCAAGCGATTCTAAAATTATTACTCCGATTTGGTCCTACCTATTCTCGGTGAAATCCATTCTATATTCAAGCCCGCCTTAAAGCAGATCGATCAAAATTATCGGAAAATATCGATTGAATTTCAGGATCTGAGATAACAAACTTAAGCGCTATTGCGCGTTCTTTTTGAGCGTTCTCGAGATCATGAGAATTCCGCAAAAATAGACAAAAAAAATCGTGAAAAGCAAAGTTTTGCTCTTCACGATTCAAACATTTTTTCAATTTTCAAACTGGCATAAATCCAACCTGGAAATAGTCCGCGGCGGGATAACCAAAAATGAATGTCAAAATACTATAAATCAGCTTTCTGAACTATCTCTTTTCGAAAGGAACAAAGTCTCTGAGCGGATAGCCCGTGTAGAGCTGACGCGGACGTCCAATCGGTTCTCCGTTGAGTCTCATTTCTCTCCATTGTGCGATCCATCCCGGGAGCCTTCCAATAGCAAACATTACTGTAAACATATGCACAGGGAAGCCCAGGGCCCTGTAAATGATTCCTGAATAGAAATCAACGTTCGGGTAAAGCTTTCTTTCTGCAAAGTACTCATCCTTGAGCGCCACTTCTTCCAGGTGCTTGGCAATGGCCAGAACCGGATCGCTTGTACCCAGGTCTTCAAACAGTTCGTCAGCCGCTTTCTTGATAATTCGAGCCCTCGGGTCAAAATTCTTGTAAACTCTGTGTCCGAAGCCCATCAAACGGAAAGAATCATTCTTATCCTTGGCTTTGGCGATGTATTTCTCGACATCACCACCGTCTTTTTGGATATTCTCGAGCATTTCAAGCACGGCCTGGTTGGCTCCTCCATGAAGTCTTCCCCATAGGGCCGAAACCCCAGAAGAAACAGATGCAAAGAGTCCCGCTTCCGAAGACCCTACGATCCTGACTGTAGACGTAGAGCAATTCTGCTCGTGGTCCTCATGTAAAATCAACAACTCGTCAAGTGCCCTCACAGCAATCGGATTGAGTTTGTATTCTTCCGTGGGGATTCTAAACATCATCTGCATGATGTTCTCAATGTAATTCAAGGAATTATCAGCATAATTGAACGGAGCTCCCTGGTTCTTGCAGTGTGACCAGGCGGCTAAGACCGGGAATTTACCCATCAACTTGGTTATCGCTGTATAGATCTCTTCATCCGAATTGATATCAACTGTAGCAGGGTTAAATGCGGTCAATGCGTTCGTCAAAGACGCGACCATCCCCATCGGGTGGGCACCTGTCGGAAAACCGTCAATGATGTCCTTCATTTCCTCGTTGAGCAGGGCGTGATGCTTGATGTCTTTCTCCCATTTAGCGAATTGCTCCTCTGTAGGCAACTCTCCAAAAATGATCAGATAAGCCACCTCAAGAAAGCTCGCTTTTTTGGTCAATTCCTCAATGGCGTATCCTCTGTGTCTTAAAATCCCTTTCTCTCCATCGAGAAAAGTGATTTTGCTCTCGCACGAACCAGTGTTTTTAAATCCAGGATCAATGGTAATGATCCCGCCTGTCGACGAGCGCAATTTTTTAACATCTATGGCTACTTCATTTTCGGTACCCACAACCACAGGAAATTCATATTCTTTACCTTGAACAATTAACTTGGCTATTTCTGACATTTCTATACTAAGTTTTAAAGTTTTTCAATTTGTGTTTAGAGACACGAAAATACGAAATAATGGCCAGATTTCCGACCTGAATGAGCAATATATGTTACAGCCTAACCCAGCGACGGGCATCAAAACAGGGTACAAAAAAAGGCCAAACTGCGTTTGGCCTTAACTCTTTCAATCTCTATTCGAAATCGATCTGTCTCTGCTTTGAGATCAGCCTACTTTGAAGGCTTTCTCCTGAGGATAATAAGCTGTGCTGTGCAATTCTTCCTCGATGCGAAGCAACTGATTGTATTTGGCCATACGGTCACTTCTCGAAGCCGATCCTGTTTTGATCTGTCCGGTGTTCAGTGCCACTGCGAGGTCGGCAATCGTGTTGTCTTCGGTTTCACCCGAACGGTGTGACATCACACAAGTGTAACCTGCATTCTGAGCCATGTTTACGGCAGCTATCGTTTCGGTCAACGTACCGATCTGATTCACCTTGATCAAAATTGAATTCGCGATGCCGTTTTCGATCCCTCTTGAGAGTCTTTCAACGTTGGTCACAAACAGGTCATCTCCGACCAATTGTACTTTATCACCAATTTTGTCTGTCAGTGACTTCCAGCCGTCCCAGTCATTTTCGTCCATCGCATCCTCGATAGAGATGATCGGATACTTCGCAGAGAGTTCGGCTACGTATACTGCCTGCTCTTCACTTGATCGCACTACGCCTTTGTCTCCTTCGAATATCGTGTAGTCGTATTTTCCGTCCTTGTAGAACTCGGCAGCGGCACAGTCAAGAGCGAGCATAACATCTTCACCCCCTTTGTAACCTGCCTCAGATATTGCCTTCATGATAGTATCCAGGGCGTCTTCAGTACCCTCGAACGTAGGTGCGAATCCTCCTTCGTCACCTACTGCGGTATTCAATCCGCGGTCGTGCAACAATTTCTTAAGATTGTGGAAGATTTCACTTCCCATTTTTATGGCCTGAGTAAAATTCTCAGCTTTTACGGGCATCACCATGAACTCCTGAAAGGCGATAGGCGCGTCAGAGTGCGAACCCCCGTTGACGATGTTCATCATAGGCACCGGCAGGGTATTGGCGCTTACGCCACCCACGTACCTGTAAAGAGGCTGGTTCAATTCATTGGCTGCTGCTTTGGCCACTGCCAGGGAAACTCCCAGGATGGCATTGGCTCCTAATTTTGCTTTATTTGGAGTACCGTCGAGTTCCAGCATGATCTGGTCGATCGTATTCTGCTCGAAAACTGAATATCCGATGATCTCCTTTGAAATAATCTCATTTACGTTCTCTACGGCTTTCAAGACGCCTTTCCCCATGTAGTCACTTCCTCCGTCTCTCAACTCAACTGCCTCATGCTCCCCGGTAGATGCTCCTGAAGGAACAGCTGCCCTTCCGAGAACACCGTTCTCTGTGATCACGTCAACCTCTACTGTAGGGTTACCGCGTGAATCAAATATCTGTCTCGCGTGGATGTCTAAAATAATGCTCATTTTGTGTGAATTTAGCTTTGATTTATAATGATGTAAATTTACGAAATAATCAAGGTTTTACTTTAAAAAACCCAAATTAAATACGATATCGATTTCGATAGGTCAGGCCAGCTTTTACGCCTGTTTCACCGTTTCGATCATCGTGATGAAATCGTCGAACAGATAAGACGAGTCGTGAGGCCCCGGACTCGCTTCCGGGTGGTATTGTACCGAAAAGCACTTCTTCCCTGTGATTCGCATTCCGGCCAGGGTGAGGTCATTGAGATGCTCATGGGTCATTTCGATTCCTCCATGATTCTCGACCGATTTTCTGTCGACCACGAAGCCGTGGTTCTGAGAAGTGATCTCTCCTTTGCCTGTCAGAAGATTTTTCACCGGGTGATTGATGCCTCTATGCCCGTTAAACATCTTGAAGGTTGAAACGCCCTGGGAAAGAGCTATAACCTGGTGTCCCAGACAGATCCCAAACAGGGGCAAATCTCTTTCGATAATCTCTTTGGCAAGGTCCTGGGCCTCTTTCAGGGGTACAGGGTCACCGGGGCCGTTAGAAAGGAAATAGCCATCGGGTTCAAAAGCGCTCAGCTCCTCAAAGCTGGCATCATAAGGAAACACTTTCACGTAGCAGTCCCTTTTCACCAGATTCTTCAGGATGTTCTTTTTGATCCCGATGTCGAGAGCAGCGATTTTAAAGCGCGCATCTGGGTCACCTACTGTGTATGGCTCACGGGTCGACACCTTCGAGGCCAACTCAAGACCATCCATAGATGGAATCTCATCCAGCTTTTTTTGCAGGGCTTCCATGTCATCCACCTCTGTGGAAATAACGGCGTTCATCGCCCCTTTGTCGCGGATATAGCGAACCAAGGCCCGCGTATCCACATCCGAGATCGCGATGAAATTCTGTTTCCTGAAATACTCGAGCAAAGACTCCTCGGCTTTCGGACGAGAATAGTCAAAGCTGAAATTGCGACAGATGAGGCCTGAGATTTTAATTCCTTCCGATTCCTGCTCATCAGGGGTCGTTCCGTAGTTACCGATATGTGCATTGGTCGTTACCATGAGCTGCCCGAAATAAGACGGATCCGTAAAAATCTCCTGGTATCCCGTCGTTCCGGTATTGAAACAAATCTCACCCACGGCAGTTCCTTCTATTCCAATGGATTTTCCTTCGAACTGGGTCCCGTCCTTGAGCAAGAGAATGGCCTTTTTTCTGCTTTCGTATTTCATTGTTTTTCGCGGTTTATGATTATTCGTTTGCAAGTCTACTAAAAAGGAGACTTTCCTAATTGCTTTGTTAATTTTATTTCATAAAAAAAGGATAAGCTAACGATTAGCTTATCCTTTTTTCCTTATCCGTTCAAAAAAACGCTTTATGCTTCATTCTTCTTATCCGCATCGTCTTTTTTCTCTGTCTTTTCAGCCTTTGGCTCTTCAACCTTTGGCTCTTCAGTTTTCGGCTTCTCAGCAGCTGGTGCTTCCTTTACAGGAGCCTCAACCGTTGGTCCGTCCGTTGTCGGAGCTTCTACAGCTGTTGCTTCAGCAGCATCCTCTGCTGGTGAAGGAGTTGCCTCTTCCACTGGAGCAGCTGCAGGAGCTGTTGCTTTAGAACCCGATTTACGACCGCGTCTTCGCGTCGATTTCTTTTTCTTCTCTTTTGGCGTGTAGATCTCGTTGTAATCCACCAATTCAACCATGGCCATTGCGGCATTGTCTCCCTGGCGATTTCCAAGCTTGATGATTCTTACATATCCTCCTGGTCTGTCGCCTACTTTTACAGCCACGTCTCTGAACAATTCAGAAACAGCGTATTTGTTTCTCAAATTGCTGAATACGATTCTTCTGTTGTGCGTGGTATCGTTCTTAGACTTCGTGATCAGGGGCTCTACATATTGCCTGAGCGCTTTGGCTTTCGCCTCGGTCGTGTTGATGCGCTTGTGCTCTATTAAGGAGCACGCCATATTCGCCAACATTGCCTTCCTGTGCGCTGTCTTTCTGCTTAAGTGATTAAATTTCTTCCCGTGTCTCATCTTTCAATTGACTATTAATTCTTTAAATCAGGTACAAATTACTCTTTGTCCAATTTATACTTCGCTAAATCCATTCCAAAGGTCAACCCCTTGTTGTTCACCAATTCGTCCAGTTCGGTCAGTGATTTCTTACCGAAATTTCTGAACTTCATCAGATCGCTTTTATTAAAGGACACTAGGTCTCCCAGAGTATCCACCTCAGCAGCTTTCAAGCAGTTCAATGCACGAACCGAAAGATCCATGTCGATCAATCGCGTTTTGAGCAATTGTCTCATGTGCAACGACTCCTCGTCATAAGTCTCAGTTTGAGCGATTTCATCCGCTTCAAGCGTAATTCTCTCATCTGAGAACAGCATGAAGTGGTGAATCAGGATTTTGGCCGCCTCGGTCAATGCTTCTTTCGGAGCAATTGAACCATCCGTAACGATGTCGAAAACCAGCTTCTCGTAGTCAGTCTTCTGCTCTACACGAAAATTCTCAACAGCGTACTTTACATTTTTGATCGGCGTATAGATCGAATCGATAAATATCGTTCCTAGCGGGGCCGATACTTTTTTGTTGTCTTCGGCCAGAACAAAACCCCGGCCCTTTTCGATCGTGATCTCCATGTCCAGCTTCACGGAAGACTCCATGTTGCAAATCACCAGGTCAGGATTAAGGACCTGAAAACCTGAGATAAAATTCTGGAAATCTCCGGCGACGAGTTGTTCCTTGCCAGTAACTGACACTACAACAGTCTCGTTATCGGTATCTTCTATCTGTTGTTTGAACCGGATTTGTTTCAGGTTCAAAACAATTTCAGTAACATCTTCAACCACTCCCTTGATCGTGGAGAATTCGTGCTCCACACCTTCGATTCTAAGAGAAGTGATGGCGTAACCGTCTAAAGACGAAAGCAATACACGTCTTAGTGCATTTCCAATCGTAAGACCATATCCTGGCTCCAGCGGTTTAAATTCAAACCTGCCACTGAAATCTGTGGATTCGATCATTAAAACTTTATCCGGTTTCTGAAAATTTAATATTGCCATAGGTTATGTCTGTCTTTAAGATTATTTAGAGTACAATTCGACGATGAACTGCTCGTTTATGTTTTCAGGTATCTGAATTCTTTCCGGAACGGTAACGAATCTTCCCTCCAGGGTCTCCTGATTCCAGGCCAACCACTCATAAACATTTGATTTCGCTGCCAAAGATCGTTGGATAGCCTCCAGCGACTTTGATTTTTCGCGCACCCCGATAACATCTCCCGGTTTCAACGAGTATGACGGAATGTTGACAATACTTCCATTTACAGTAATGTGTCTGTGCGAGACCAATTGGCGGGCACCTTTTCTCGTAGGTGCAATTCCCAATCGGAATACGACATTGTCGAGTCTCGACTCACAGTATTGAAGCAAAATCTCACCTGTAATCCCTTTGCTTCTCTGAGATCTCTCAAAGAGATTGCGGAACTGACGCTCCAGGATGCCATAAGTGTACTTTGCTTTTTGCTTTTCTTTCAGCTGAATTGCGTATTCAGACTGCTTTCCTCTTCTTTTGTTCGGTCCGTGATGTCCCGGAGGATAGTTTCTTTTCTCTAATGCTTTGTCTTCGCCAAAGATCGGTTCGCCGAACTTTCTAGCTATTTTGGACGTAGGTCCTGTATATCTTGCCATTTTTTTGTTTTAAAGGGATTATGAATTAAGGCAATCCTTCGATAATCTGAATCCTTAGTTAAAATAAATTTGTTAAACTCTTCTTCTTTTCGGTGGTCTGCACCCATTGTGTGCAAGTGGAGTGACGTCGATGATCTCAGTCACTTCGATACCGTTGTTGTGGAGGGTCCTGATGGCAGACTCTCTACCATTTCCAGGTCCTTTCACATAGACCTTCACTTTTCTCAGACCCGCTTCATGAGCTACTTTCCCGCAGTCTTCAGCTGCAGTTTGAGCCGCATAAGGCGTATTCTTCTTAGATCCGCGGAAGCCTTGTTTTCCGGCGCTGGACCAGGAGATCACGTCACCTTTTTTGTTGGTCAGTGAAATAATGATGTTATTGAAAGAGGCAGTGATATGCGCTTCTCCTACTGCATCGACAATCACTTTGCGCTTCTTTGTGCTTTTTGAACTTGACTTTGCCATTGTGTCAACTATTATTTAGTTACTTTCTTTTTACCTGCTACCGTCTTTCTCTTTCCTTTACGGGTACGAGAATTATTCTTAGTCTTCTGACCTCTGAGCGGTAATCCTGCTCTGTGTCTTATACCCCGGTAGCATCCGATATCCATCAAGCGTTTGATGTTCAGCTGCACTTCAGAACGCAATTCACCTTCAATGGTGAGCTTTCCAACTTCCTCACGAACATGTGCAATTTGTTCGTCAGTCCAGTCCTGAACTTTAATGCTCTCGTCGACTTTAGCGTCTGCAAGGATCGTTTTTGCCTTGCTTCTACCGATTCCAAAGATATAAGTCAATGCAATGACTCCTCTTTTGTTCTTTGGGATATCTATACCTGCTATTCTTGCCATAATTATCCTTGTCTTTGTTTAAATCTAGGATTCTTTTTGTTGATTACATATAATCTGCCCTTTCTGCGAACAATAACGCAGTCGGCACTTCTTTTTTTAACTGATGCTCTTACTTTCATCTCGATGTTTTCTTTAATATCTATAAGTGATTCTCGCCTTGGTGAGGTCATAAGGACTCATTTCCAGTTTAACCTTGTCACCAGGAAGCAATTTTATATAGTGCATTCTCATTTTTCCGGATATGTGCGCCGTAACGATGTGCCCGTTTTCCAGTTCCACGCGGAACATCGCATTGGAGAGGGCCTCGATAATCTTGCCGTCCTGTTCTATCGCTGGTTGTTTTGCCATATTAAATCGCTACTTTTCGTTTTGATCCGGCCTTCATCAAACCGTCGTAGTGACGATTCAACAAATGCGCATTAATTTGTTGTAAGGTGTCAATTGCAACTCCCACCATAATCAACAATGAAGTTCCACCGTAGAAGATCGCCCAACCCGGTTGTACACCGGCTTTGGTGATAATCGCTGGAAGAATAGCCAAAAAGGCAAGAAAAAGAGATCCCGGAAGCGTGATACGAGATAAGATCGTATCGAGATAATCCGCGGTTTCCTTTCCGGGTCGTATGCCAGGCACAAACCCTCCGCCTCGTTTCAAGTCATCCGCCATTTTGTTGGTAGGTATTGTGATCGCCGTGTAAAAATAGCTGAAAATAATGATCAGCACGGCAAACAGAATGTTGTACCACAATCCGAAAATATCCGTAAAGGCAGCACCGATAGACTTGATAACCGCATTTTCCGAACTGAACAATAAACCGGGCACAAACATCAAAGCCTGAGCAAAGATTATCGGCATAACACCTGACGAATTCAATTTCAATGGGATGTACTGTCTGGCACCTGCCACATCCTTTATATTTCCAGCAACGGTTCTACGTGCATACTGAACCTGAATCTTCCTGACAGCAGTCACCAGCAGAACACTCGCGAAAATCACGATGAACCACAATACGACCTCGATGAGGATCATGATCAACCCACCGTTAGACTGGTTGATTCTTGAGGTGGCTTCCTGCATGAAAGACGATGGGAATATCGCAATAATACCGATCATAATCAGCAATGAAATCCCATTTCCGATTCCTTTGTCAGTAATCTTTTCTCCGAGCCACATGGCAAAAATTGTACCTGTGGTAAGCAGGAGAATCGATGAGAAATAGAACAAAGGACCTGTTCCGAGCAGGAATGCACTTTCAGGGATTCCTAGGCTTGGGAGACTGATCAGGTAGGTCGGAGCCTGGATGATCAGAATCGCAATGGTCAGCCATCGCGTGATCTGGTTGATCTTCTTTCTTCCGCTTTCCCCTTCCTTCTGCAACTTCTGCAGGTAAGGAACGGCAATACCCATCAACTGCACCACAATCGATGCTGAGATGTAAGGCATAATACCCAGTGCCATGACAGAAGCCTTCGCAAAGGCACCTCCCGTAAAGGCATTGAGTAGTCCCAGCAAGCCGTCAGAGGTTTTGTTGGCCAAACCGGAAAGCTGTGTAGGGTCTATCCCCGGAAGGGGCACCTGTGCAGCCAGACGGTATACGACCATCAAACCGAGCGTCAGACATGATCTTGTTCCTGAGCTCTTCAATTTTCCAAATATCCTGGACTGTAGTTATAAATTTTTTCATTTACTATATCCAGCCTTAAAGGGTTACAGCTTCTCCACCGGCTTTCTCAATGGCCGCTTTGGCCGTCGCCGTGAATTTGTGCACTGTTACATTCAGTTTCGCTTTCAACTCACCGCGTCCCAGGATCTTGACCAGGTCGTTCTTGCCTGCAAGTCCGTTCTCCATCAATACCTCAAGGGTCACGTTGTCTTTGATTCTGCCTTCATCGACCATAGCCTGGAGGGTGTCAAGGTTGATACCCTGGTACTCCTTGCGGTTGATGTTCTTGAAACCAAATTTGGGAACCCGGCGTTGCAGAGGCATCTGACCTCCTTCAAAACCGACTTTCCTAGAATAACCTGAGCGCGATTTTGCACCTTTATGTCCTCGGGTAGCCGTTCCACCTTTGCCGGAACCTTCTCCCCTGCCTATTCGCTTGCCTGCTTTGACTGATCCTTTGGCAGGCTTTAAATTGTGTAATTGCATCTCTTCGATTCTTATTTGATTTCCTCTACAGAAACTAAGTGATTAACTGTTTTTACCATTCCGAGGATCTGTGGCGTGGCATCGTGCTCAACAACCTGATCCATCTTCCTCAATCCCAAGGCCTCAAGTGTCAACTTCTGGTTTTTAGGACGTCTGATCTTACTTCGAACTTGTTTTACTCTGATTCTTTTCATGACTGCATCGTTATCCGTTAAACACTTTTTGCACAGAGATTCCTCTTTGCTTGGCTATCATTCTCGCATCTCTGAGGTTCAGCAATGCATCAAATGTAGCTTTTACCACATTGTGCGGATTCGAAGACCCCTGAGACTTTGAAAGTACGTCGTGCACCCCAACCGATTCAAGTACTGCACGTACTGCACCACCGGCGATTACTCCTGTACCATGAGAGGCAGGTCGCAAGAATACGCGAGCTCCTCCGTATTTTCCTTTTTGCTCATGCGGAAGGGTCTGGTTGATAATCGGGATACGAACCAAATTCTTTTTGGCATCCTCGATGGCTTTGGCGATAGCAGAAGCTACGTCCTGCGATTTGCCCAACCCGTGCCCTACGACACCGTCACCGTTTCCTACCACGACAATAGCTGAGAAGCTGAAGGTTCTACCCCCTTTGGTTACCTTGGTAACTCTTTGTACTCCAACCAAGTGATCTTTCAATTCAAGTCCGCTTGGCTTTACTCGTTCTACGTTATTATAATCTTTGTACATGGAATAATCTTAAAATTTTAAACCTCCTTCTCGGGCTCCGTCGGCCAATGCCTTTACCCTGCCGTGATACAAATATCCGTTCCTGTCGAAGGCTACGGTTTCTATTCCTGCTTTAGAGGCTTTCTCGGCGATCGCCTTGCCCACTGCGGCAGCTGTTTCAATCTTCGTCCCTTTGGCGTCTTTCTCACCTTTTGAAGAGGCAGCTACCAAAGTCACACCGGCTACGTCGTCAATCAACTGAACCGAGATCTCTTTGTTGCTTCTGAAGATCGACATGCGCGGCTTCGCAGCCGTTCCTGAGATGATCTTTCTGATTCTCTTCTTTATTCGGGTCCTTCTCTGAAGTTTTGTTAATGCCATAACCTTATTTATTATGCAGTTTTACCTGCTTTTCTTCTTAATTGTTCACCTACAAACTTGATACCTTTTCCTTTGTAAGGCTCAGGCTTACGGAAGGAACGGATCTTAGCGGCCACCTGGCCAACAAGCTGCTTGTCAAAAGAAGTCAGTTTGATGATCGGGTTCTTTCCTTTCTCAGAGACGGTCTCAACTTTCACTTCGGGAGCGATATTCAAAACGATGTTGTGTGAGAATCCCAAAGCCAGATCAAGTTTTTGACCCTGGTTTGAAGCTCTGTATCCAACTCCGACCAATTCGAGTTCTTTGGTCCAACCTTTTGAAACTCCTTCCATCATGTTGAAGAACAAAGCTCTGTACAAACCGTGCTTTGACTTGTGCTCCTTGGAATCAGATGCGCGTTCAACTGTAAGTACGCCATCGTCATTCTTGAGTTCAACTCCGTCGAAGTTTTGAGACAACTCTCCCAGCTTTCCTTTGACGGTGATCGAATTATCCTTGATATCAACAGTAACTCCTTCCGGAATCGATATTGGGTTATTTCCTATTCTTGACATCTCTCTTCTTTTTTAATAAACGTAACACAATACCTCTCCTCCTACATTCTCCTGGCGTGCCTTCTTGTTAGTCATCACACCTTTTGACGTAGAAATGATTGCAATACCCAATCCGTTCAATACACGTGGCATTTCACCAGCCCCGCGGTATTGTCTCAATCCCGGCGTGCTCACACGTTCGAGATGCTTGATCACTGACTCCTTGCTGTTCTTGTTGTATTTCAAGGCGATCTTGATTACGTCCTGAACCTTGTCATCAATGATTTTGTAACTGAGGATATAACCCTGATCATAAAGAATCTTGGTCATTTCCTTTTTCAAGTTTGAGGCAGGTATCTCCACCACCCGGTGTCCTGCCATCGTAGCGTTTCTGATTCTTGTCAGAAAATCTGCTATAGGATCTGTTAACATATAGATTTATTTGCGGTTTTGGTTTTCGTCACCGCTTTAGCGGATCCGAACTTCAAACCAGTTAAATATTCATTTTTGTCGCTCGCTTCTTACCAGCTCGCTTTCGTCACGCCGGGAATCAAACCTTGATTCGCCATCTCGCGGAATTTGACACGTGAAATACCAAACTGTCGCATGTATCCTTTCGGACGGCCTGTCAGCTTGCACCTGTTGTGCATGCGAATCGGAGAAGCGTTCTTCGGCAACTTCTGCAGGGCCTCGTAATCTCCGGCCGCTTTGAGTGCTTTTCTCTTCTCAGCGTATTTTGCAACGGTTTTGGCTCTTTTTACTTCACGAGCCTTCATTGATTCTTTTGCCATTTCTTAATTCTTTTTAAATGGTATACCCAATTCGTTCAATAACGATTTTGCTTCCTTGTCGGTTTGAGCCGTGGTAACGAACGTAATGTCCATCCCATTGATCCTGTTCACCTTGTCGATATCAATCTCAGGGAAAATGATCTGCTCTGTGATCCCGAGGTTGTAATTTCCTCTTCCGTCAAAGCCTGTGGCCTTAACTCCTTTGAAATCACGCACCCTTGGAAGGGAAGCTGTCACCAATCTGTCGAGAAACTCGTACATCCTGTTCTTTCTGAGCGTCACTTTGGCTCCGATGGGCATGCCCTTACGAAGTTTGAACGACGCAACGTCCTTTTTTGAGATCGTAGATACTGCCCTTTGCCCGGTGATCTGGGTGAGCTCATCCACAGCGTATTCTATGAGTTTCTTGTCTGCGATGGCAGCACCAACTCCTCTGCTGATAACGATCTTTTCAAGTTTTGGAACCTGCATTACATTCTTGTACCCAAACTCCTTTGTCAGAGCTTCAATAACGCGCTCTTTGTATTCCTTTTTCAGTCTTGGCATATATTCCATAACTACAATACTTCATTTGATTTTTTAGAAAATCTAACCTTTTTGTCACCTTCCATGCGATATCCGACACGAGAGGTCTCTCCGTTCTCGACCAACATCAGGTTCGATATGTGCAGAGAAGCTTCTTTCTTGACGATTCCACCCTGCGGATTGTCGGCACTCGGCTTTGTGTGCTTTGAGATCATATTGACTCCCTCTACAATGGCGCGGTTCTTATCGATGAATACTTTCACCACTTTTCCCTCTTCACCTTTGTGATCACCTGCTATAACCTTTACCGTATCTCCGGTTTTTATCTTCAGCTTAGTCATAATCCTTTTAATTAAAGCACTTCAGGTGCCAATGATACTATTTTCATGAATTGCTTCTCACGAAGTTCTCTTGCAACAGGTCCGAATACACGGGTTCCTCGCATTTCTCCTGAATTTGAGTCGAGCAAAACACAGGCATTGTCATCGAAACGGATATACGATCCGTCTTTGCGACGAACTTCCTTCTTGGTTCGGATCACAACAGCTTTTGAAACCTGTCCCTTTTTGGCCGTACCGTTGGGAGTAGCATCCTTTACGGATACAACAATCTGGTCTCCAACAGAAGCATAGCGTCTTTTGGTTCCACCCAGGACCCGGATGACTAGTGCCTCCTTGGCACCGGTATTATCCGCAACTTTTAATCTTGATTCTTGCTGTAACATAATTATTTAGCTCTTTCTAAGATTTCTACTAACCTCCAACGCTTTGACTTGCTCATCGGACGTGTTTCCATGATGCGTACCGTATCGCCTTCATTGCAGTCGTTATTCTCGTCGTGCGCCACATATTTCTTGGTGTTCAATACGAACTTACCGTACAAGGGATGCTTTACTCGTTTCACCTCAGAGACAACAATTGATTTTTGCATCTTGTTGCTTGAAACTACTCCTATTCTTTCCTTTCTAAGATTTCTTTTTTCCATCTCTTCAATTCAATTACAATTATTGTAATTCTCTATTATTTATTTCAGTGGCAATTCGGGCAACCGTCTTGCGAAGATTTCTTAACTGCAACGGGCTTTCCAACGGAGAGATCGCGTGAGCAAGTTTGAGATCCGTGTATTTCTTCTTGTTGATCTCCAACTTCTCCTGAAGCTCCTCTACTGATAATTCTTTGATTTCTGACTGTTTCATCTTTCTAAAAAATTAAGCGTTGTCATAGTCATTTGCAACCACGAACTTCGTTTTTACGGGTAACTTCTGAGCCGCGAGACGCAAAGCTTCACGCGCAACTTCAATCGGCACTCCGCCTACTTCAAACATAATTCTACCCGGCTTGACGACCGCCACAAAATATTCTGGCGCTCCTTTACCTTTACCCATACGAACCTCGAGAGGCTTCTTGGTGATAGGCTTGTCCGGAAAGATTTTGATCCACAAACTTCCCTGTCTTTTCATATAACGAGTTGCAGCTACACGAGCCGCCTCAATCTGACGAGAAGTGATTAAATCCTGATCCAATGATTTGATACCGAACATACCGTTGGAAAGTTGGTGACCTCTCTGAGAGATCCCTTTCATATTCCCTTTCCCTTTCTGTACTCTACGGTATTTTACTCTTTTTGGTTGTAACATTTTCTAAAGTCTTAAAAAAAATTATCTACGAGATTTTCCGCGACCTGGGCCTTTACCTCCGCCTTTGCCTTTCTTGGAAAGACCGACTAAAGGTGACAAATCTCTCTTGCCGTAAACCTCTCCTTTCATGATCCAAACCTTGACGCCTATCTTTCCATAGGTAGTCGTCGCTTCTTCCAAAGCGTAGTCAATGTCAGCCCTGAAAGTCGAAAGAGGAATTCTTCCTTCCTTGTAGGCTTCGGATCTCGCCATCTCAGCACCGTTCAAACGACCTGAGATCTGTACTTTAATACCTTCGGCATTCATACGCATGGTTGCAGCAATGGCCATTTTGATCGCGCGTCTGTAAGAGATCCTGTTTTCGATCTGACGTGCGATGCTGGCTGCTACCAACTGTGCGTCAAGTTCCGGACGTTTGATTTCGAAGATATTAATCTGTACTTCTTTTCCGGTGATTTTCTTGAGCTCCTCTTTCAACTTGTCTACCTCCTGGCCACCTTTTCCGATGATGATTCCCGGACGGGCCGTGGTGATAGTAACGGTTACAAGTTTAAGAGTGCGCTCGATGATCACTCTGGAAACACTAGCTTTAAACAAACGCGCATGGATGTACTTACGAATTTTGCTGTCTTCAGCAATCTTGTCTCCGTAGTCTTTTCCTCCATACCAATTCGATTCCCATCCTCTGATGATTCCCAATCGATTTCCTATCGGATTTGTCTTCTGTCCCATGCTCGTTAATTACTTAAATTATTAGTTCCTAAAACCAAGGTCACGTGATTTGATCTTTTTCTGATCCTGTGCGCTCTACCCTGAGGTGCAGTCTGCAATCTCTTCAGCATGGTAGCGCTGTCAACATAGATCTCCTTCACAAACAATCCAGCCTCCTCAATATTGGCATCTTCATTCTTGGCCTGCCAGTTGGCAATCGCTGAAAGCATGAGCTTCTCGAGATTTATGGATGCCTCTTTAGGGTTAAACTTCAGGATCTGCAAGGCTTTCTCCACCTCTTCTCCTCTTATCAAATCTGCAACCAGGCGCATTTTCCTCGGAGAGGTTGGGCAACCATTGAGTTTAGCAACATATAAGTTCTTGCGCTCTTCTTTGCGCTGATCTGCTCTTAGCTTCTTTCGAACTCCCATAACCTGTTATTTATTTCCTTTATTTTTAGCTCCGGCATGACCTCTGAACGATCGGGTCGGAGAAAACTCACCAAGCTTGTGACCTACCATGTTTTCAGTGATGTACACCGGTACGAACTGACGACCGTTGTGCACACCGATGGTCTGACCGACGAAGTCGGGAGTGATCATAGATGCCCTTGACCAGGTCTTGATCACAGACTTCTTGCCTGAGTCTATATTCTTTTGGACTTTCTTATCCAGCGCGTGGAAAACATAAGGTCCTTTTTTTAGCGAACGTGCCATACTTCTATCGATTTATTTTTTTCTGCGTTCTATAATTTGCTTATTGCTGGCTTTGGTCTTGGAACGTGTCTTGAATCCTTTTGCAGGGATACCGTTCTTCGATCTTGGGTGTCCACCTGACGCCCTGCCTTCACCACCACCCATCGGGTGATCAACCGGGTTCATCGCAACCGGACGCGTTCTAGGTCTTCTTCCAAGCCATCTGTTTCTACCCGCTTTACCTGAAACGGTAAGCTGGTGATCAGAATTTGACACAACACCGATGGTCGCTTTACAAGTGAGCAAAACCATTCTGATCTCACCCGAAGGCAACTTGATCGTTGCGTACTTTCCTTCACGTGCCATCAACTGGCCAAAAGAACCGGCACTTCGCGCCATGACCGCACCCTGTCCGGGTCGCAGCTCAATGCATGAGATGACCGTTCCCAGTGGAATATTAGCAAGTGTTAAGGTGTTTCCGATTTCCGGAGCCACTTTTTCACCTGAAACGACAGTCTGTCCGACTTTCATTCCGTTTTGGGCAATCACGTATCGCTTTTCACCATCAGCGTAATTCAGCAGAGCGATGTAAGCAGATCGGTTAGGATCGTACTCTATGGTCTTCACTGTCGCAGGAACCCCGTCTTTGTTTCTTTTGAAATCAATGACACGGTACCTTCTCTTGTGACCACCACCCATGAAACGCATGGTCATTTTACCTTCGCTGTTTCGTCCTCCCGATCTCTTGATCGGAGCCAAAAGGCTCTTTTCAGGCTTATTTGTGGTAACAGCATCAAAGTCAGTAACGACTCTGAAACGCTGTCCGGGAGTTATCGGTTTTAATTTTTTCAATCCCATCTTTCTCTACTTAGATATTGCTATAAAAATCAATGTTATCACCATCTGCTAATTGAACGACCGCCTTCTTGTAGCCGCCTTTCATGCTCCCAACCAAGCCCTGTTTGGTGTACTTGGTCTTTCTCTTGACAGGATAGTTCATTGTTCTGACTTCTTTCACAGAAACGCCATAAGCACTTTCAACAGCCTCCTTGACCTGGATCTTGTTCGCTGTTTTCTTGACAACAAAACTGAAGCAGTTACTCAACTCGCTCTGATCCGTTGCCTTTTCCGTAATGATTGGTTTTATCAATATACTCATGACCCTTACTTGCTAAAATTAGACTCAATTTCTTCCAGGCAAGCCTCAGAAATTACAACTTTATTTGCATTTAATACGTTGTAAGTACTTAATTCTGAGCCTCTTATAACATCCGCCTTCTTCAAATTTCGTGATGACAAATATACATTATTATTCGACCCTTCCAACACAAACAAAGATTTTTTGTTTTCCAACTCCAAAGCTTTCAAGATGTTAGTGAATTCTTTGGTTTTTGGCGCTTCAAAATCAAATGACTCTATCACGACGATATTGTCCTCTTTAGCCTTCATAGAAAGCGCTGACTGACGAGCCAATTTCTTCAAGCCCTTGTTCAGTTTGAAGCCGTAATTACGCGGTCTCGGGCCGAAGATTCTACCTCCACCTCTGAATACACCAGACTTGATGCTACCCGCTCTCGCAGTACCTGTTCCTTTCTGCTTCTTTATCTTTCTTGTACTTCCTACGATCTCAGCTCTTTCCTTCGCCTTGTGAGTTCCCTGCCTTCTGTTGGCCAGGTGTTGCTTCACATCCAGGTAAATAGCATGATCATTCGGTTCAACACCAAAAACAGTATCTGAAAGCTCAACGCTTCTTCCAGTCTTTTTCCCGTTGATATCAATAACTGCTACTTTCATTATTTCTGAATAATTACGTATGAATTCTTGTGACCCGGCACAGCTCCCTTGACAACCAAAAGATTCTTGTCCTTAACCACTTTTAAAACACGGAGGTTTTGAACCGTAACACGGCTGCCGCCCATTCTTCCACCCATTTTCATTCCTTTGAAAACACGAGCAGGATATGAGGCCGCACCTACCGATCCCGGAGCTCTGTTCATGCTCTGCTGACCATGAGTACGCTCTGAACCTGCAAATCCATGTCGTTTTACAACTCCCTGGAAGCCTTTTCCTTTAGAAGTTCCTGAGATATCAACGAATTCACCTTCTTCAAAGTGATCGACACCAATCTCATCTCCTAATTTGTAATCCTCCTCAAAACCAATGAATTCAACGACACGTCTTTTTGCAGAAGTACCGGCCTTTTTAAAGTGACCGTTAAGCGCCTTGTTAGACTGCTTCTCTGCCTTGTCATCGAAACCGAGCTGAACAGCTTCATAGCCGTCAACTTCTTTGGTTCTGACTTGGGTAACTACACACGGACCAGCTTGTATCACGGTACAGGGGATGTTCTTCCCGCTCTCGTCGTAAATACTGGTCATTCCAATTTTCTTTCCTATTAACCCAGACATTTTAATTTAATTTAATATTGATTCTATTTCAAAAAAACAGGGTCAAAATATCTTCAACCCTGAATCTATTTTTCCGTTTTTCCCTCGTCAATCGCTCGGGACATGTGACCGAAATTTCCTTTTCGGCCTTAGGTCGTCCGAAATACTTCCGTCAGACCTTGATCTCAACTTCCACGCCACTTGGCAGCTCCAATTTCATGAGAGCGTCAATAGTTTTGGAAGATGAGCTGTATATATCGAGAATTCTCTTGAACGCGCTCAATTGGAACTGCTCGCGAGACTTCTTATTCACGTGCGGAGAACGCAGCACAGTGAAGATCTTCTTCTGCGTAGGCAAAGGAATCGGGCCGTTTACAACAGCACCGGTGTTCTTTACCGTCTTTACGATTTTTTCAGCAGATTTATCTACTAAATTGTGATCATAAGACTTTAGCTTTATTCTGATTTTCTGGCTCATTGTTTTCGTTTTAGTAGATTATCCTTGTGCCTTTTTGATTACCTCTTCTGAAATATTGGATGGAGTCACTTCGTAATGCGAGAATTCCATCGTAGACGTAGCACGTCCTGAAGACAGCGTTCTCAGCGTAGTCACATATCCAAACATCTCTGAAAGCGGCACATTGGCCTTTACAACTTTGGCACCGGCACGGTCATCCATTGAATTCACCTGCCCTCTTCTTCGGTTCAAGTCACCCACGATGTCACCCATGTTCTCTTCTGGTGTCACCACCTCGAGTTTCATGATAGGCTCCATGATCACAGCACCCGCTGCCTTAGCCGCAGCTTTGTATCCCATTTTAGCAGCCAATTCAAAAGACAAGGCATCCGAATCAACCGGGTGAAAAGAACCATCTGTCAATGTAATCTTCATGGTGTCCATCTCATATCCGGCCAAAGGACCATTCTTCATAGCCATGGCGAAACCTTTCTCAACCGCTGGAATAAATTCTTTAGGAATATTACCTCCTTTTACCTTGTTATCGAATTGCAGACCTACTCCTTCGAAATCATTATCCACAGGTCCCATTTCAAAAATAATATCGGCGAATTTACCACGACCACCGGATTGCTTCTTATAAACCTCGCGATGCCCAGCATTTCGAGTAATAGCCTCCTTGTACTCAACTTGTGGCTCACCTTCGTTCACCTCAACCTTAAACTCTCTGCGCAAGCGATCTATCAAGACCTCAAGGTGCAACTCTCCCATTCCTGAGATAATAGTCTGGCCTGAAGCCTCATCAGTTCTTACCTGGAACGTCGGGTCCTCTTCAGCCAACTTACCGAGACCCATGCCTAGTTTGTCAACATCCGCTTTCGTTTTTGGCTCAACTGCCACCCCGATCACAGGATCAGGAAATTCCATGCTTTCGAGTATGATTGGTGCATCAAGCGAAGACATAGTGTCACCCGTCTTGATGTCTTTGAACCCAACTGCAGCTCCGATGTCACCCGCTTCGATGAAGTCAAGCGCATTCTGCTTGTTGGAATGCATCTGGTATATACTTGAGATCCTTTCTTTCTTGCCGGATCTGTTGTTCAAAATATAAGAACCTGCGTCCAGTCGTCCAGAGTAAGCTCTGAAGAAAGCCAACCTACCTACAAAAGGATCCGTAGCGATCTTAAAGGCCAAAGCTGCGAAAGGCTCCTTAACGGAAGGCTTTCTGCAAACCTCATTTCCTGTGTCTGGATCTGTACCGATGATCGCTTCTTTGTCAAGCGGAGAAGGCAAATACCTGCATACCGCGTCGAGCAAGAACTGAACACCTTTATTCTTGAAAGCAGATCCACAGATCATAGGGATAATCGCCATATCCATTACAGCAGCTCTCAAGGCATTGTGTACCTCATCCTCGGTGATCGAATCTTCATCTTCCATGAATTTCTCAAGAAGGTTCTCGTCATACGTCGCAACCTCTTCGATCAAGGCGCCCTGTATTCATGCAACTTCTTCTTTCAACTCTTCCGGAATATCGATAATTTCGAAAGTAGAGCCGAACGATTCCTCATTCCATACGATTGCCCTGTTCTTTACTAGGTCAACGATACCTTTAAAGTCAGCTTCATCACCGATAGGAAGAACAATTGGCACCGCATTCGATCCCAACATCTCCTTAACCTGCTTGCAGACATTCAAAAAGTCAGAACCCTGACGATCCATTTTGTTCACAAAACCGATTCGTGGAACTTTGTAGTTGTCGGCCAGTCTCCAGTTGGTCTCTGACTGCGGCTCAACACCATCAACGGCGCTAAACAGGAATACAAGACCATCAAGAACCCTGAGCGAACGGTTCACCTCAACGGTGAAATCCACGTGACCCGGAGTGTCGATGATGTTGAAATGATATCCTTGGGCGTCCGAAGTTGGAACACCGTTTTCAGTCGGGAATTGCCAGGTACAAGTCGTTGCAGCCGAAGTAATCGTAATACCTCTTTCCTGCTCCTGCTCCATCCAGTCCATAGTAGCCGCCCCATCGTGCACTTCTCCAATCTTATGAGAGACACCTGTATAGTAGAGAACTCGCTCTGTGGTTGTTGTCTTACCGGCATCAATATGCGCAGCAATCCCAATATTTCTCGTTAATTTTAAATCTCTTGCCATTGTTACGCCCTATTAGAATCTAAAATGTGAGAAAGCTTTGTTTGCATCCGCCATCTTGTGCACATCCACTCTTTTCTTAACAGCCGCTCCTTCTTCTTTCACAGCAGCCAGAATTTCTCCTGCCAATCGCTGCGACATAGACTTTTCATTTCTTTTTCTCGCATAGAGGATCATCCATTTGATCGCCATTGAGATTTTTCTGTCAGCACGAATCGGCATAGGAATCTGGAACGTAGCTCCACCTACACGACGACTTCTCACCTCAACGTGAGGCATTACATTTGACAGTGCTTCTTTCCACAGCTCCAACGCGGTTTTTTCCTCGTCTTGCTTGCGCTGCTCCACGATGTCCAAGGCATCGTAAAAAACTTTGAATGCAACAGATTTTTTACCGTCCAACATCAGGTTGTTCACAAAACGCGTGACCATCTGATCGTTAAACTTCGGATCGGGTAAAAGAATCCTTTTCTTTGATAATCTTTTTCTCATTGTCGTTTACATTAAAGCTTTTGAATTATTTCTTCGGACGTTTGGTTCCGTACTTCGAACGACGCTGAGTTCGTCCTTCTACACCTGCTGTATCCAAAGCACCACGAACGATGTGATACTTGACACCAGGCAAATCCTTTACTCTTCCACCTCTAACCAATACTATCGAGTGTTCTTGTAAATTGTGACCTTCTCCTGGGATATAGGCATTTACCTCATTGCCATTTGTCAACCTTACCCTTGCTACTTTTCGCATAGCTGAGTTAGGTTTCTTAGGCGTTGTAGTGTAAACACGAGTACATACCCCACGACGTTGCGGACACGAATTCAAAGCAGCCGATTTATTCTTCTTGGTTGTTTTGGTTCTTCCTTTGCGTACTAATTGTTGAATAGTTGGCATTCTAACGTATAAAATTATTATCTAAACTCTCTTTTTTAAGAGTTTGCAAATGTATAACTTTTTTGTTGTTATTCAAACTATATGGATTTGATTTTTTTCACATTCGATTTCAGGCAGATAGGACATCGCCCGAATCCATTGATAGTTTTGACTCTCAGACGGATTGGCAGGGCCGTCAAATGACGAATTATTTCCTTCTTTCCACCGCTCAAAATTAGACATCAAATCCCGTCTCATTTCAACGGATTCTCAAGCGATTTGAATTTGGATGAAAATTGAACCATCTTTACCCCTGAATTCAAGAGCTCAAAACACCTCAAAAACACACCTGCTTGAAGAGGCCTTTTACACCATATATATATAGCGTTCTTTTCATGCTCATGAGCATATCTCTCTATCCGCAGAAATTCACTTTGGATCTGGAAGCATCCAAAGAAACAGAAAAGAGAGTCATCAGCAGAATCGAATATCGACGTTTCCACCCCGACACCTCAGCCGCTAATGCAGAACTGGATACCATCCGGACACAACTCCAGCTTCTCGGCTATGTCGGATCTCGATTGGTCTCTTTAAAAAAAATAGACAGCTCTATGACGGCGACTTACAGTCTTGGGGCAAAAACAAAAACTCTGAGCCTTTCGATCCATGAACCGGAATGGGCCTACTTGTCGGATCTCGATTGGAGCGATTTGGCCGAGCTGCGTCCTGACGGTCAAATTCAAATGCCTTTTGAGGTGCTTCCTCAATTTATGCAGCGTCTTATCCGACGAGCTGGAAGGCAAGGGTCATTCCTTTGCAAAGGTCTACCTGACCGAAATACGCCTTGAAGAAGATCAGGCACATGCCGCTCTGAATATTTCAATCCGGCAGAAGCGCTTCATTGACAAGATCGTGGTACGCGGCTATGAAGACTTCCCCTCAAATTTCATTCGGCATCGATTGGGGCTGGTCGTTGGACAAGAGTTCTCCCGTGCCAAACTCGATAGGGCCTCGCTGGCCATGTCGGGGGTGACGTTCGCCGAGGAAACTCGTGGGCCGGAGGTTCTTTTCACACGAGACTCAACCCTGATCTATCTCTATCTCAAAAAACGTCGGTCAAATCGCTTCGACGGAATTATCGGGTTCGCTTCTGAGGAGGAGTCTTCAGGTTTGGAGTTCAACGGTTACCTCGATCTCTCACTGAACAATATTTTCAACAGCGGGGAAACCATAGCCCTCTACTGGAAGAATAACGGGAACGACCGGCAACGGTTCTATCTGCAGGTGGAGACTCCGTTTCTGTTTAAGAGTCCGCTGACCCCTACCCTGAATTTTGAATTGTTCCGACAGGATTCGACCTTCAACAATGTCACCGCCCGGTTAGACCTGAGTTACCTGCTCAACGCCAGGAGTCAGATCGGGGCATCCTTGAGTACAGAAAGTTCGAACGACCTGACCACATTAGGCAATGCTTCCATAGCGTCTTTTTCCAATTGGTACGTCGGTGCGTCCTACGTCTCCAGGAACCCTTGAACGACCAGCTCTTTCCTGTACGCTATGCCTTAGAACTGAAAGCACTATTCGGCTCCAGGTCAACCGACCTGGAAAGCATCACACAATCGCAGTTTCAACTGACGGCCAGCTATCTCTGGTCTATTGACCCGAGGAATCACATTTTCGCAGGTAACCAGAGTGCCTGGCTGAATTCTGCCGACTACCTTCAAAACGAACTCTACCGGATCGGAGGAATCTACAACCTGCGCGGGGTAAACGAGGAAAGCCTGTTTGCTTCAGGCTACAGCATCTTTAATCTGGAGTATCGCTACAAACCCTCTTCAAACAGTTATTTCTATACGATTTCCGATTTTGCCTGGGTCGAAAACCGGGTTGATCAGGAAAGCTACAATGTGATCAGTTTCGGACTTGGATATGCCTTCAGAACGAAGGCTGGAATTCTCAATTTGAGCTATGCCAACGGAACCTTCGAAAACACCCCCTTCAGTTTTGAAAATTCGAAGGTACATGTTAAAATTTTGAGCTATTTCTAGGGTTTACGCAACCATTGGCGATTTTAACATCCTATAAGAAAGACGCCCTGGGTCTTAACATATTATTAACCTCTTTTTTAAATTTTTGTGTTAAAAACTTGGTATATTAACTTTTTATTAAGATTTTTGGCGGAAATTAATTCAAATAATTTATATAATGAAAACAAAGTTAAGTGGAATTTTAACGCTGTTTCTGGCGTTATTTGTGCAACTTTCTTTTGCGCAAGAAAGAACTATCACGGGTACTGTCTCGGACGAGTCCGGACCATTACCAGGTGTTAGTGTTTTAATTGAAGGTACCACCACGGGTACTGAAACTGATTTTGATGGTAATTATTCGATTACTGCGAACAGCGGGGACGTTCTCCGTTACAGCTTCGTAGGGATGACTACTGTTACGAGATCAGTCGGTGCTGAAAGCACGGTAAACGTGACGATGGTTTCTGAAACCAATACGCTTGACGAGGTTGTTGTAACGGCCCTTGGTATCAAGAAAGAGAAGAAGGCTCTTGGTTACGCAACCACGCAGGTAGACGGTGAGGTCTTCGAGGACAAGGCAGAAAGTGATATTGCCCGTGCCCTCCAAGGTCAGTCTTCAGGTGTGAACATTACCGCTCAGAACGGTATGTCTGGTTCAGGTACAAACATCGTAATTCGTGGTATGAACTCGTTCAGCCAGAGCAACCAGGCGTTGTTCATCGTTGATGGCGTGCCTTTCAGTAACGCAACCAACACGGCGAATGACAATTCGAATCGTGATTTCATCGATGGTAACAACGGTTCGTCAAGATCTCTTGACCTTGACCCGAACAACATCGAGAGCATCTCGGTATTGAAAGGACTTGCGGCTTCTACGCTTTACGGTACGCAAGGACGTAACGGGGTTATCCTGATTACTACGAAATCGGGTTCTGCCGGTACAGGTAAGAAGAAAAACGAAGTTACGATCAACTCGTCGTTCTACTTCAATGAGATTGCGTCTCTTCCTGACTATCAAAACCAGTATGGTAACGGTTTTGACCAGGCCTTCGGATGGTTCTTCTCTAACTGGGGACCAAGCTTTGATGAAGGTGGTATCTCAGGTTGGGGTAACTCACCTCAGATCGATGAGAACGGTACGCTTCCTCACCCTTATTCTACGTCCACTCAAGAAATCCAGGAAGCTTTCCCGGAATTTCAGGGTGCACGATATGACTGGAAGCCTTATGACAGTGTGGAGAAATTCTTCCGTACAGGTAGCATTGCGCAGACTACAATCAACTTCAGAGGATCTTCTGACGATGGTAAAGTTTCTTACAACGCAAGTTACGGTTACCTGGATGACCAAGGTTTTACTCCAGGAAACGTTTTGAGAAGAAATAACTTCAGTGTAGGTGGACGAGCTATCTTGTCAAACAAATTCACTGTAAATGCAACTTTGAACTATGCACGAACTGACTTCGTTTCACCTCCTGTAGCCTTGAGCCAGGGTAACGGTGCAACTGGAGCAGGTTCTTCTGTATTTGGTGACCTTTGGTTTACACCGCGTTCAATCGATGTACAGGGTCTTCCTTATGAGAACCCGGTTACTGGTGGATCGGTTTACTATCGACAGAACAACAGTATTCAGCACCCATTATGGACGGTTGAAAACGCTCAAACATCGCAAACTACGAACCGTATTTTCGGTCAGGGTACTTTGCAATATGACATCAATGATAATCTCAACCTGGTATATCGTGTAGGTATTGACGTTTTTTCAGAAAACAACGTCAACTCGCAGAACAAAGGTGGGGTTAACAGTAACTCAGGAGACGTTAGACTGCTAAGCGGTATCTACGAAACCTGGACAAACACCAATACGATTTGGGATCACAACTTGGCATTTAGTGGTGCATATGATCTTGGTGCAAGTTTTGGTATCGACTTCAACTTAGGTGCTACTACTCGTCGAAATGTATTCGAGCAACAAGGAGCCCTTAGTGATAGTCAGCAGGTTTTCGGAGTCTTGAGACACTTCAACTTTCTGAACACCGTTCCAAGAGAGTTTTACTCAGAGCAAAATATTATCGGTGCTTACGGTCAGGTTTCTTTTGACTGGGACGACGCGCTTTTCCTGACTCTGTCTGGAAGGAACGACTGGGTATCTAACTTCTCTGAAGATAATCGCTCACTTTTCTATCCTTCTGCAAGTGTATCATGGGTTCCAACGAGCCAGATTGATGCCTTGAAAGGAAGTGACGCCATCTCTTACTTCAAGTTGAGAGCTGGATACGGACAATCTGCAGGTTTCGCAGGTGGATATCCTGTGGCACAGACATTGATTCTCAATGTACGTGACAACCAGGACGAAACCGGTAGAAATATCGTTACCAATACGACAAGTAACGTTTTGGGTAACCCTGATCTGAAACCAGAGCTCGTATCTGAGCTTGAAGTTGGTTTCGAATCCAGATTTTGGAAAAACAGAATTCGACTTGACTTCTCTTGGTTCGATAGAGAAACCACTGACCTTATTATCACGCGTCCTTTGGACCCGGCTTCAGGTTACAGCTCAGTTCAAACCAACATTGGTAAGATTGAAGGTGATGGGTTCGAGGTTGACCTCGGAATTGACCTGATCCAAAGCAATACCAACGGGTTCGAATGGAATCTTGGATACAACTTCACCCAACAGGAATCAATTGTTACCGATTTGGGTGACGACACTGACTTGATTGTTTATACAGGTTTCTCTAACCTGGGTAACGCTGCCATCGAAGGAGAGAACATCAACACCATCTTCGGTTCTAGAGTTCTTCGCGATGACAACGGGGAATTGGTTGTGAATGCTGCCGGTAACTATGTTCAGGATCCTGAAGATGGTATCATCGGTAACGCGAACCCTGATTACATCATGAACTTTAACAATACATTCAGATTTAAGAATTTCTCTCTGTATTTCTTGTTCAGCTACAAAGCAGGTGGTGACATCTGGTCAGCGACAACTTCTACCCTACTCGGTCGTGGTTTGATCACTGAAACTGTAGATCGTGAAGCTACTTTCATCCTTCCGGGTGTGCAGCAGGCGACTGGTTTGCCGAACGACGTACAGATCAACAACTCGACTTACTTCTTTAGTAACGTTTTGTTCGGTCCTAGCGAGTTGCAGGTATACGACGGTTCTACTTTGAGATTGAACGAAATCTCCTTGAGCTACAACATACCTCAGAAATACTTAGACAGATCCCCATTTGGAGACCTCTCATTCAAATTGACAGGTTACAACATGTGGTATGATGCTTTCAATACTCCTGACGGTGCCAATTTCGATCCGAATACGGCTGGTCTGGGTGTAGGTAACGGTATGGGCTTCGACTACCTCAATGGCCCTAGTACGAGAAGATATGGTTTGAGTATTAAAGCTACATTCTAAGAATAACAGAATAATTTAAAATATCACATAAAATGAAAAGATTATATAAAATATTGAGTTTGGCACTTGTTTGTAGCTCAGTCTTTTTCTACTCTTGCGAGACGTTAGAACTTGACCTTACAGAGAATCCAAACGCACTCATTCCCGGTGACGCGGACGTGAATTTTTACCTGAACTCGATTCAGGAGGATTTCGTCCGTCAGTTAGAAGGTAACGCGGGCGTGGCTGAAGACAACTGGGGAACCGGCGGTTTTCAAAATGGTGACGGGTTTAACAACGTTGGTGCCACTTTGACTAGACAATACGTTTACCAATCACGTGATTACGCGAGTGGTATACAGCCCGGTGACGGTGATGACGAATGGTTGAATGCATATGCAGGTATGCTGATTGACATTAAAGCGATGAATGTATTGGCTGAAGAAGCTAATTTGACACATCACATCGCAATGGGACAGTTTTTCCAGGCTTACACTTTGGTGACTCTGGTTGACTTTTTTGGAGACATTCCGATTACTGAAGCACTTCAAGGTGCTGAAAACCTGAATCCAAACCTGGAGCCAGGCGCTCAGGCCTATGATACGGCTCTGACTTTGTTAGATCAGGCAATTGCTAACTTCGATTCAGAAGCTGCAGCTGATCCAGACATTGACCTTTACTACAACGGAGACTGGAGTTTGTGGGTAAAAGCTGCCAATACTCTGAAGATGAGAATTTATCTCCAGAGAAGACTGGTAGATACTTCGGCAAAAGCTAGCTTTGATGCAATTGTTGCTACTGGTGACTACATCCAGGATTCATCGGAAGACTTCCAGTGGAACTGGCCTGCCACAAGTTCGGCTCAACCCGACACAAGACACCCACGATACGGTCTGAACTATCAGGCTGCAGGTGCTGGTGATTACATGTCAAACTGGTTGATGAACCTTATGGATACACGTGATGACCCACGTAAGAGGTACTACTTCTACAGACAAACTGATGCTGTACCTGGTAGTAATGACGCTCCACCAAATGAGGAGACTTTGAACTGTTCATTGGAAACTCCACCCCCACACTATGTGGAAGGAGGTTTTACCTTCTGCTGGTTGGACAACGGATACTGGGGTCGTGACCACGGTGATGACGACGGTATTCCACCAGACGGATTGTTGAGAGCTACATGGGGTGTTTATCCTGCAGCAGGTAAATTTGACGACGACAGATTTCAGGCTATTGGCCTTACGACTGGTGGTGAAGGAGCAGGTATCAGCCCAATTCTTACAGCCATGTACGTAGATTTCTATAAAGCTGAGTTTGCCATGGCTAGTGGTGACATGGCGGGTGCAAGAGACTTCATGCTGGAAGGCACGAGAAAGTCTATTGCAAAGGTTCAGCCATTTGCTGCTGTTGATTCTGAAGCTGATCTGAGCTTTGAGCCGGATGCTGCTACAGTCGACGCATGGATCACCGACTTAGGTGCTTCTTTTGATGCTGCTGACATGGAAGGTAAATGGGACCTACTCTCTGAAGCCTTCTGGGTAACTGTATACGGTAATGGTGTTGAGCCTTACAACTGGTACAGAAGAACAGGATATCCTACAACGTTGCAACCCAACCTGGAGCCAGATCCTGGTGTATTCCAGAGATCAATGTGGTTGCCAAACAATGTTGTGAACAGAAATGCGAATGTTTCGCAAAAACCAGATCAGGCTCAGCCCGTATTCTGGGATACGAATCCAACCGCTCCCGTGGCGAACTAATTTAGAAAATCATTATGAAGAAATTTCTAATAAAATATTCATTCGCCTTAGCAGGTATTCTCCTCTTCATTTCGTGTGAGGATGGTGACAAGCCGGTCGACTTTGTTTTCGACAATGTCACTCGAGGGGCTACCCTGAGAACGATGAATCTGATAAACGGTAGTATCAATATTTTTGATCTTGAGAATTCGACTTTTGAAGTCGAGCTCGAATACCGTGACAACGAAGAGGGTGCCCTCTTCGAGTCTTACGACGTGTACGCCGCCTTTACCGATAATACGGATGATGGTGTTGACAACAGCAAACCGGAGGTTTTCCTCAGGAATGTTCCGAGATCTGAACTGCCAACAAATCCAGAGTACGGATTTCCAAGAGGAGTTCTTCAGTTGCCTGCCTCAGAAACTTTCGCGGCACTTGGTCTTAACGAGGATCAACTCAATGGTGGAGATGTGGTTAATTACAGACTCGTCCTAAAGTTGAATGATGGTCGTGAATTTACAAACAATGCCAGTGGTAACATAACAGGTGGTTCTTTCTTTAGTTCACCCTTCGCTTACAACGCAGGATTGGTATGTCTATTTGATGAACCTGACTTTTTCTCCGGCACCTACTTGTTACAACAAGTTCAGGGTTCGGGTGGATTTGGAGTTGGTTTCGCTGATCAAATCGTTGAAATCGCTGCTGATGGAATCGACAGAACAACTACGGTTATCTATTTCCCAGGTTTTGATTTGGAATCTGCTTTCAGAATGCAACTCGTTTGCGGACAGATAATCGTATTGGATGATTCAGTTGGACTGGCTTGTGCTGGTGGTACGGCTGTAGGATGGACACAAGGAACTCCAGCCGCAACTTTTGATCTCAATTTTGAAGACGATGATGTCATCGACGTCAATATTGAAGATGCAAATCCGGATGGAAACTGTGATGCAGGAAGCGGACAAGTAGTCTTGAGGTTTACCAAGCAATAAAAGAAAACAACTACCTGATCTCTTTTGAGATCGGGTAGTTTTATTTCTCTTTAGCATTTTAAATTGTAACTCGATATTCTCAAATGAAAAAATATTTCAAACAAATTATACCATTGCTCGTCGGTCTGTTCTTTTTGCAGTCATGTGAGGAGGGTGATCAAACCGTTGATTACGTTTTAGACAACGTTTCACGTGGGGCCACACTTCGCACCATGCAGCTGATCAGTCCTTCATACGATCTTCTGGATCCGAATTCTGTGTTCTCTGTGCTCCTGGAGTATCGTGACAAAGAACAAGGCGCATTGCTTCAGAGCTATGTCGTCTATGCCGGATACCAGGACAACACGGATGACGGTAATGACATAAGCAAACCTGAGGTTCAGATCGATGTGATCAACGCATCTGATTTCACCAACGGTCCAAATAATTTCCCGCAGCACACGTACACCGCCGCATTGTCGACAATACTCGGTGCTTTGGGCATTGACTTTGACGAAACGAATGCTGGGGATCAGGTTCAGTTCAGAATGGAATTGAATTTGGTTGACGGTCGAACTTTCACAAACAACGCCAGTGGTAACATTACAGGTGGTTCGTTCTTCAGCTCTCCGTTTGCTTACAATGCCAACTTGGCTTGTGCTTCGGCTATAGGAGGAACGTTTGACTATGTGTCAACCAACCTGAAAGCTGGTTATGGTTCTCCATGCCCTACCGATCCAATTACGGGTCAGGTGACCTGGTCAGATCAGGGTGGAGGCAACTATCTGTCTTCAGACCTTGGATTCGGTCAATACGGCTCATCATGTTGGGGTGACAGTCCTGCTACAAGTGCAGGGGCTATCATCATTGATGTTTGTAACGAAATCAACCCGGGTGGTGTTGGTGGTTTGGACCAATATGGTCTGACCTATGTATACACCATCACACAAGTTGACGGTGCTGACTTATATATCAGCTGGGAAAATGACTACGCCGATAGCGGTGATGTCGTTCTGACCAGAACTGATGGCACAGACTGGCCGCCTCTTTTCACGGCCAACTGATGATTTTAACAGATTAAGTTTTAAAGAACAGCTAACAATTTTTATTTTTGTTAGCTGTTTTTTTTGAAATATGACGAAGAACTACTTCTTATTTATACTTCTAGTAATTACTCTGAAAGCCCCTGCTCAAAACACGGTAGGAACTGTTTTGAATACCTCATTGGCTTTTGAGGGTTATACCTTGTTCACCGTTGATCGCGATACTTACCTGGTCAATAACTGCGGTGAGGTAGTCAATAAGTGGACGAGCGACTATTTGTCCGGGAAGTCGGTTTACGTTCTTCCCAACGGAAATTTGCTCCGCGCTGAGGAGATTCAGAACCCGGATGTGCCCATTCCCGGCATAGGTGGAAGACTGACCATCAGAAGCTGGAACAACGAATTACTCTGGTCCTACCTATTCACATCCAGCACGACAACCTCTCATCACGATATATTTCCCATGGAAAATGGAAACATCCTTGTTCTAATCGCTGAGAAAAAAACAAAAGAGGAAGCCATTGCTGAAGGACGCGATCCAAATACCTTGCTGGACGGTCCGCTGTACAACGAAAGAATTATTGAAATAGAACCTGTCGGCACGAACGGAATCAACATTGTCTGGGAATGGAGCTTCTGGGACCACCTGGTACAAGACTATGACCAATCGAAACCCAACTTCGGTGACGTCTTAAACAACCCCCAGTTGCTCGACATCAACTACCTCGGGTTTTCAGCCGGTAAAATGAACTGGTTGCACGTGAATTCAATACAGCTTAACCCCGACCTGGATCAGATCATGATCAGCTCACGGCAGATGAACGAGTTCTATATTATCGATCATTCCACAACGACTGCAGAAGCAGCTTCAGATACTGGAGGAGCTCGTGGAAAAGGAGGCGACTTCCTGTATCGTTGGGGAAACCCCCTGGCCTACAAGGCTGGAGACGAGACAGATCAAAAACTGTTTGGGCAGCACTTCCCCCACTGGATAGAACCCGGTCTCGAAGACGAAGGCAAAGTACTCATCTTCAACAATGGTTTTAACCGACCCGCGAATTACTCCAGCGTTGATCTGATGGTCCCGACGCAGAATCCCGACGGATCGTATACCCTGCCGGTAGGCAAAAAGATCGGACCAGAAGACTTTCAGTGGACCTATATCGACCAGACTGAACCGGTGAATTTCTATTCAAAAATACTATCCAATGCCCAGCGACTGCCCAATGGGAACACCTTGATCTGCGAAGGCACAAAAGGAAAATTTTTTGAAATTGACAAAGACAAAAACATCGTTTGGACCTATATCAGTCCCCTTGGTAACGATGGTCCCCTGAGCCAGGGTGACGAACCTGCGGTTAAAGGAATATTCAGGGCTTCGAAATACAGCCCCACCTACTCGGGTTTCACAGGTCGTGATCTGACTCCCGGGGACCCCATTGAACTCAATTTTGACCTGTCTGATTGCCAACAGGTATTGTCGGTTCCCGAATTGGTGGAAACCGAACGCATCAGGTTTAAAAACCCGGTCGGTGACCGGCTTATCATCGAGACGAATCTGGTCGTCGAAAAAGTAGAGCTATACAACCTTCAAGGGCAGAGAATTCTGGTTGCAAATCAGGAAAAAAACATTAACTTTACCTACATCCCATCTGGAATGTATTTCATCAAGATTTTTACTGATCAGGGACTTTTGTCCAAAAAGATCATAAAAGCTTAATATATAATTTAGATTAGACACTTTTTATATGTTAATTTCATCACGCTTCGGCGTGATGTTTTTTTCGTCTATCTTTGGGCCATGGAAAAAAATGACAGTAAGATTTTCGGTTTAAGGGCCATTTTGGAGGCTGTAGAGGCCGATCAGCAAATTGAGAAGGTCTACCTTCAAAAAGATTTGAAAGGCGGTCTCGCGCATCAATTACAGAAGGTGATTCACGAAAAGAAGATTGCCTTCAGTTATGTTCCCCCTGAAAAACTCAACAAACTGTCAAAGCATCAAAATCACCAGGGTGCCGTAGCGAGCATCTCCCCCATCCGCTATGCAGATCTTGAGCAACTCACCGATAACATTCTTTCTGCTAAAAAAGATCCTATTTTTCTCGTACTCGACCAGATCAGCGACGTGCGCAACCTGGGAGCCATCCTGCGAACCGCAGAATGCACGGGGGTCGATGGGGTGATTCTGCCTCAACACGGTTCTGCTCCCATCAATGCAGATGCCATCAAAACCTCAGCGGGGGCTGCCTTTCGCATTCCTATCTGCAAGGTGAATCACATTCTCGATGCGCTTTATCACCTCAAGTCACTCGACGTGCAAGTCGTATCGGTGACCGAAAAGACCGATAAATCCATTTACGACCTGGACCTGAAACCGGCCATGGCTCTTGTCATGGGATCCGAAAACCGGGGGATTTCGAATAATGTGCTAAAGAATTCCGATCAGAAAGGAAAGCTGCCCCTATTGGGAAGCATTGAATCGCTGAATGTATCGGTTGCCTGTGGTGCGGTCCTCTACGAGGCCTTAAGACAAAGGCTCTGATTGACTTGCCTCGCTATCGGTAGGTTGGCGAAACTCACCTTGTTCATCGAAGTGCTGGTCAAAGTCGTCTGGTTCGTAGTCGTCTCGCTCCCAATCGTATTGTATCCTTTGTGGTCCGGTTTTCCTGAAAACATAGGCAAACAGAATTCCCGTTACAAATCCTGACAGATGGCCTTCCCATGAGATGCGCTCCTCGACAGGCAGAAGATACCACACCATGCTGCCGTAAAGAAAGATGACTACAAGAGACACGGCGATGAGCCTGTAGTTCCGTCGGAAAACCCCGCTGAAGAAGATAAAGCTGAAAAGCAGATAGATGATTCCGCTTGCGCCTATGTGATAAGATTTTCTGGCGATCAGCCAGGTTAGCAAACCCGTTAGCAGGGTCCCATAGACCAACACCTTAAACGAGATCGTCCTGTAAAAATAGAGCAGTGAGAACATCAACACAAACAACGGTACGGAGTTGTGATAGAGATGCTTGATGTCGCTGTGGATGAAAGGCGAGAATAAAATGCCTTTCAGGCCAGAGACCGTGCGAGGAAAAATCCCGTAGCGATTGAAATTGTATCCGAACCTGGCCTCGAACCAGAATACAATCCATAAAAAAAGGACAAAATACAGAGGAATGGCCAGGGTCATTGGTGAAAAACGAAAAGCGTGCTTGTCTTCCATGGGTCTTGAAACCTCAAAAATAAACAATAAAATTTGTCTTACTTTTACCCTATGAATACGCCCTTAGCAGAAAGAATCAGGCCCAAAAATCTCGAAGACTACATCAGTCAAAAGCACCTGGTCGGGAAAGAGGGTGCCCTTACTGCGCATATTGAGCAAGGCATACTTCCGTCACTTATCCTCTGGGGACCTCCTGGCACCGGAAAGACCACGCTTGCTCAGATTATGGCCGAACAATCCGGGAGGCCGTTCTACACCCTGAGCGCTATCAATTCAGGCGTAAAAGAAGTACGTGAAGTGATCGAAAAGGCCAAGCAAAGTGGAGGGCTTTTTACCCAACGCAATCCGATCCTCTTTATCGATGAGATACACCGTTTCAGCAAATCCCAGCAGGACTCCCTGCTTGGAGCCGTTGAAAAGGGCTGGGTAACTCTGATCGGAGCCACCACCGAGAATCCGAGCTTTGAAGTCATTCCGGCCTTGCTTTCAAGATGCCAGATCTACATCCTGAACGCTTTTGACAAGGAGGACCTGGTAGCCCTGCTTGAAAGGGCGATTGAGACCGATGAGCTGATTCGTGAAAAAAAGGTTCAAATCAAAGAAACCGAAGCGCTTCTGCAACTTTCAGGCGGAGATGCCCGTAGGCTGCTCAATATTTTTGAGCTCATAGTAAGTTCCCAGGAGGCACCTGTGATGATTGACAATGACCTCGTGCTTAAGAAGGTCCAGAAAAATGTAGTTCGTTATGACAAGACGGGAGAACAGCACTACGACATCATTTCGGCCTTTATAAAATCGATACGTGGCAGTGACCCCAATGGAGCTGTTTACTGGCTGGCTCGGATGATCGAGGGAGGCGAGGATCTCAAATTCATCGCTAGGCGACTTCTCATCCTGGCCTCAGAAGACATCGGCAATGCGAACCCAACTGCTCTGATCCTGGCCAATAATACCTTTCAAGCCGTATCTGCCATAGGGTATCCCGAAAGCCGAATCATTTTGAGCCAATGTGCGATCTACCTGGCCAATTCTGCAAAGAGCAACGCCTCCTACAAGGCGATCAACAAGGCCCAACAAGTCGTAAGGCAAACAGGAGACCTGTCAGTACCCCTGCACTTGAGAAATGCGCCGACAAAGCTAATGAAGGATCTCGATTACGGAAAGGATTACAAATACGCCCACGATTTCGAAGGCAATTTCGCCGAGCAGGAATTCCTGCCTGAGGAGCTTAAAGGACAACCATTGTACAATCCCGGAAGAAACTCCAGAGAGGAACAATTTAGAAAATTCTTAAAAGACCGCTGGAAAGACAAATACGATTATTGATCACTCCTTGACAAAGGTGAGAACCTCGACCATACCATTGCGTTTGACATCAATTTTCAAATTGCCCTGCTCATCAAAGTATCCGGTGGTTTGCTCGATGTCTTTGTCCATGTTTTTCCATTCAACCCGGTAAACATTCGGAAGGGAACTCTTTTCAAACGTACCGATCTTCTCACCTTGAGAGTAATTCTCAGAAACACTTCGAACCACATAGGCAGCGAGTTTATCCCCCTGGTCAATCAAAAAGAATGCGATGTTCTCATTTCCATAGGTAACGGCTGCCGCCCCACTGGCTTCTTGCCCGGATGTCTCTGCTTTTTCCTCAGCTTCAACTACTTCTTCCTGAGCGACTTCATCGGCAACTGGAACCACTGCTGTAACGACCGCCGCTTCAGTTGGTTTTGGTTCAGAAACTTTGAAATTGGCTGTGAAGCCGACTCCACCTCAGCGAGCTCTGTCTCAGCACTTGCAAAGGACGGCACCAATGCGAGTTCCGGATTGAATTGATAACCCATCTGGGCTATCGAATTAAAAGCGTTGTTGAGCGCCAAAGAATACGACTTGGCATATTCTTTCTCCTTGCTTCTCCCCTGCTCTGATGTATAGACGACCTGGTCCTGGCAGTTTGTCAGTGAAACTCTCACCTTCGAGGTAAACGTATTGGATTCGTCAATCACATTGGCCTCTAACCCAAGGCATGGATTTGAAAGAAGGTCATCCGGGTAATCCTGGCCCTTCAACAAGGTCAAAAATCCGTTTTTATTAAACAGGTATTTCGTCTGCGAGTTTATGCGATACTGATTCTCCTTTTTGAGGAAATCAAACTTCTTGGGCACGATAATGTATTTGTAGGAATCCAGAGGGCTCTGGGCATGTCCTGTGACATTTGATCCGACGACTGCGGCCAACAAAAGGCAAAAGAAAAAGAAACGTTTGGGCATGGTGCTTTATTTGATGATGACATTCATCCCCAGCTGAAAGGACTGGTAGTTGCTGTCTCTAACTGTTGGCAAAGCTAATAAATTATCAGCTGCAACAAAGAAGTTGAACTGTTTTATCCGGGCCGAGAGTCCAACCCCGATATTGTAAAAGGAGAACCTGTCCACGGTATAGGTGAATTTGGCATTCAGCGACTTGCTGAACTGACGGGAATAGATCCCGTCACGGCCCATAGCACCGTTACCGGCCTGAACTCCGAATAAACTTGCAAACCGTATTCACTTTCAAGTGTCATATCTCCAATAAAGTCTTCATCGCACTGTACCGTTCTGTAAGCCGAATTGATTTTCTTTCTCCGTGTCATGGTCTTTTTGACAGACCCATTCAATTTGACCGGTCTGATTTGAAGGTAAGAAGATGCCACCGTATCTAGTTTATCCTCAAGAAGCCCATCTTCGTAATAGCCCGTCCATAGATCATCCCAGTAGTCTACTTCCTCTCCTTCAGGAGGATCGAAGGGAAGGTCCTCAATTGCAAAGTCTTCCAAGATTTCATAGGTCGTGACCCCATTGGAATAATTGACGAAACCCAGATCCCTGATGCTGCCGGTAAACGTAAGGTCGTTGTTCCCCTTAACGGAAAAGCCAAAATCAATGCCAAAGCCATAATTTCCTCCTGCTCCTAAAATATCTGCAACTATTTCTCCCGTTTTACCGACTGCGCTGGTCCCATTGTTGTTTATTAAGCCTGAAGAGCTTATTCCTGCATTCATGGAGCCGAAAAGATGTTCAAAACCAAACGGTATCTGCGAAAGTGAGTAGATCCCGCTGTTTGATTTAGTCTGGACACTCAGGGCCCCGGAATAGAATTTTAACCTTCCTCCAAGAGTCAATCTGTCGTTGACCGTCTTGTTGATTCCTACATGCCAGACTCCGATCACTTCTCCAATTGCATTGAGCTCCGAAATGTCATAAGGATCATCGGTCTCGGGTATACCATCACCATTTTGGTCGTTTCCATTGAAAAAGAGGTCTGTTAAATCCTTTGGATGTCGCCCAAACCCGTTCGCTTCCTGGTACATGCCGAAGCTCAGGTAATGTCTGACATCTCTCAATCTCCAGCCCACATTGAAAAGTTCTAATTGCTGATTCACGACGTATACATCCGACGATGAGGGGTTCTGACGGTTTAGGTTGGTCAGGATCTCGTTCAAATCATCGGTTCCCTGGACAACATTGTTGTATGTGACCCCTGTATTGCTTGCCCCAAACTGGAAATAGAGGTTCGACAGCAAGGGCACCCCAAAGTGACGATCAAAATCAATCTCTGCTCCTGGATTCAACATTAGCGTTTGTGGCAGGCGGTCAAAATCGTAGGCAACCTGCATGTTTTGGCCGACACAAAGCCGTCCGACCAAAATAAAAGTCAAGTATAGCAAGAACCTGAGGGGCATAGGGGAGTTTCAAGCAATTTTAGTAAAACTGCATAAATATAACCAATTCTTACAAGACCTTGATTAAACGTCAACTAGAGGTGTTGTTTGAGTTCGAGCAAAGTTTTAATACTTGTGACGTCCTCCCGGGGCATCTCTCCATTGAACTCACACATAATAGCCCGCATGCCCACATTGAGGGCTCCCTGGATATCAGCCTCGTAATTGTCTCCAATCATGATGCTCTCTGAAGCACTTGCCTCGGCTTTCTCAAGGGCGTATTGAAAAATTCTTGGATCGGGTTTCTTGACTCCTACATTTTCTGACGTTACGACATGTTCAAAATAGGGTTCGAGGTGCGAACTTGCCAGTTTCCTGTGCTGAACCTCTTCAAAACCATTGGTGATGATGTGCAAACTGTATTTCTGCCGCAGGTATTCCAAAACGTCCAGGGCATGCGCAAACAGTTGATTATTCATAGAAAGAAAAGCAATATACTCCTCTGAAAGGGTATGTATCAAATCGTCGCCTGCTTCAAATTCAAGTATATCAAAGGCCTCTCTCAACCGACTGTAACGCAAATCTGATTTGCTCACCTTGTCTTCCCGGAAGAGCTTCCAGTACTTCTTGTTGATGGGTCGGTAGGTTTCTGTAAAACGCTCTAGGTCGAGATCCACGCGATTCCGATCAAAGATATAGGCAAAGGTCTTGTCTGAATTCGTTTCAAAATCCCAGAGGGTGTGGTCCAGGTCAAAAAATACGTGTCGTACACTCATTGGATATGATTTTTTTTCAAAGGATGTGGGTGCTTTTCACAAACCATCCATAGGAAAGGACAAAGATAAGTCCGATGAAGATGCGAACTGACATTGACGGATCAAAATTTTCAACGACCAGAAAAAACAGGAGCTGTAGGGCCAGCACAAGCATCGGAACCTTTAATGTCTGTCTCAGGCCATAGACTGCCTTAATTAACACCCCGTCGTGGATGCAAAGAAAGGATACCAGCAAAATGTAGGTGATCAGGGTTGAAATCGCCGCCCAATGGTATCCGTAAAGTGGAACCAGCCATACATTCATCAGAAGGTTGAAAAAGGCCCCTGCCAGGAAGGTCATGCTGAGCAATCGCATTCGATTTGAAAACTTCATACGCAGTTCCCAGAAATTTGAAATTCCCTGGAAAAAGGCGGCAAAAAAAACAAAGGGCATGATCGAATACGCTCCCCTGAAAGCGGCTCCCAGCAACAGGTCAGAGATTTCCTTTGAAAACAGTGACAGATATACCACTAGTGGCAGGCCCAGACCAATAAAAATCAAAAAGTATCGGCTCATGCTCCTGATCGAAGCGTTCAGGTCCCTTTCCAGCTCCCTGAACAAACCCGGGTTTACGGTATTGAAAAAAACAGTGACAAGGGCCATTACTGAGAGCTGGGAGATTTTATAGACCTGATCATAGATTCCCACAGATGAAAGCCCCTCGCTGGCGAGAATCACGTAACGATCGCTCATATTGAGACTTAAAATACTAAAATTCATGACCAGACCCGCCATTCCATAGGAAAACAGCTCTTTCGAATCTTTTGATGAAATGCTGAAGCGGATTCGCAGACCGATCGGATTCCACAACGCAAGTAGCAGCATCGATAGGCCGTCGATTACCAGCAGACCCGTAATCAATGCGGTGATGCTCTTATCCAGGACAAAGACCAGGTACAGACTGACCAAAAAACTCAGTAGGGCACGCACCGACTGAAAAATCATATAGAGTTTTGCCCGGGCTTCCAGTCGTGTGGCAACAAGGTAGCCCATGACAAGCTGACTGAAGATCAAATGACCGAAAGAAACTAAAATCAGATCACGAACGAGCGGCCTGGTCTCCAGAGCGAACCAGGCCCCGGAGCCAGCGCTGAGAAGAACCAGGGAAACTCCAAAGAAAATCAAGAGGTTGCCAAAGAGAAGCTCCCGGCGATTGTCGAGTTTATATTTCTGATAGTAACGCCATAAAATGGAAGAAATCCATGAGAAAAGTAGCATTCCAAAGTAGGAAAAAGTGACCTGGACGATTCCCAGGTTTCCGAATTCTTCCGTGCCAAAATGCCTCGTGAAGATCGGTGTCTTGACGAATCCGACCAGAAGTGGAAAAAATGAGCTCAGCAAATACCATGAAAAATCCTTGAGGAGATTCTTCGGCGGCTTCAATTCAGAATTCGATTCAACGTTCATTCAATGCTCTTTGGTAATAGTTGCACAAACGCTTCAGTTCGTTTTGCCAATTGTATTCTCTGCGCGTAGCCTCGATGCCCTTGTCGCTCATGGCCCTGTAAGGACTATCTTGTTGCAACAGCGTTTTAATTGCATCTGCGACTTCTTCAGTGTTCTCAGGATCGACGGTTATCCCACAGGACTCCTTCCTGATCCGATCAGCAATATGGCCAAAGTTACTTCCGATCACCGGTAGTCCAAAGGCCATGTACTCAAACAGTTTTATCGGCATTTTGATCTCAAGGCTTCGAACGGGCTGCCAAAGCAGCAGCCCTACCCTGCTGGCCCTGTAATAAGCGCCAACCTGCTCATATGGCACTTGAGATTTAATCTCGATGATGTCTTGTAACTGGTGCCTGAGAATATACGCCAGCATTTCTTTCCTGAGCCCTGGAGGATCAATCTTGCCCAGCAGTAAAACTTTGAGCCCTGGCATCTCGGGCTTTAAGACACGTACTGCCTCCAGCAGATTCCAGGCTCCCCTTTTTTCATTCAAGAGCCCACAGTACAAGAGATCAAATCTTTTGGGTGCGGCGGCATTTTTAACATCGTTCAGATCGCCAGCAAAAAATTCCGCATCCAGATAGTTGTAAAGGACAACGGCCCTTTGTTCACCGATAACCTCTGCGAATTGATCTTGCACTTTAGATTCATTTGCAATCACCAGGTCGTATTTCAGAACCTTTTTCTTTTCCCAACGATCGACCCACGATGCAAAAACATCAACGGCCAACTTTGAGATTAGTCCGGAACCATAAAAGCTCCGATAGTCTTGTGCATAGGGTTCACGTGCGTCGTAAAAGACGACAGGAGCGTGCGGGAGAACCTTCAGGCGGGGAGCGATCCGGTTGAGCCAGAGATCGTGAAAATGATAGATGTCTGCTTGCAACTCAGCACAGGCCTTAAACAACTTCTCGTAGTTGTTCGATGGATTCAGACGCTTGATCGTAAAATTGAGAAAAGGGTTTTTCGAATATTCTTTTACCTTCCAAATCCGATAGAAGATGCCCTCTGCCGTGGTTCCGTTTCCAGCTTTGGGACCTATGGAATAGTAGTGCACTTCCGCGCCAAGTCGTTTCATAGGAACCGCCATCTTCCAGTAAATCCTGTCATCGAACAAGTCGTGCTTGTCAGCAAGAAAACATATTTTGATTCCCTTAAAAGAGTCCATAAAACCGGCTTTTTAAGAAAGAGTAGGTTTCCAACCTCGGACCAAAGCTTTTGTAAAAACGAGCTACCCCCGGAATCATTGACCCTTCCAGGTCGAGCAGAAGATCAGTGCCCTGATGCTCGTGAATCAAGGCATCCAGGAAAAAAGTTGGGGCGTCCAGTTCTTTTCCCTTTTTAGTGACAACCGGAAAGAGATATGTGATCCTTCGGTGATCCTTCAGCCACAACAATCCCCCGACCCATTGATCTTCATGATAACCATTCCAGATTTGAATGATCTGTGGATTCTTTTCAATCAATCTCTTCAACGCTCTACGGGAAGCTGCATCAGGAACAAAACCCAAATCCGGCCGATCGAGATGCTCCAGAAAGAGATAGGGATCTCCTGACTTATCAAGCGTCATTTTGTGAAAACCCTTCCGTATGATCCTTCTGCGGTTGGTGTTAAAACTGCGAAACAATTCCTCGTAGTCCCGGTTGAGATCCAGGATATAGTTCACCTTTATCTGGCCCCTTCCCCTCAGGTGGCTCCCGGAATGCAAGGCATAGTCTACAAGGATAAACCTGGATGTCAATCTCTTGTAAAAATCGTTTTCCAGTTCGGCAGTGATATCTTCGTGAGAGTATACCCCGAGCTGTTGAACGAATGGCGGGGTATAAACATAGCTCAATCCGTACTTCTTTCGCCGGGGCAGGGGCATAACAGCTTTGTAATCTTTGTATACCAGGACGTCCCAGTTCTGGGCCACGGCATTCAAATAGTTGCTCGTTGCGTAGATTCTGAAATTCTCTGATCCCAAAACACAGCGATCATAGGCGTTTTTGTCAATATTCTCGTATGGTACCAGGTCGATCATTCACTGCCTCAACTTGCTCATCTCCCTCAACAGACTCTCATAGAGTTTGGCCCAACCACGCCATTGGCCGATTCCACTGACAGATTCGTTGTGAAATACAGTGATCATCGTACCGCCGACCTTTCTGACCTCATTGGCCAGGTGCATGATCGTATTGTATGATTTCTTGGGCGTGAAGGTGAGGTAATCCTTCAGGGTCACATCCATGGCTGCAAAAGGAAAGACTTTGAGTGGTGTTTGAATTTCAAAATCCAGATCGTAGAAGTAAAAAGGAGTACAGGTGCCGGCCCGGAAGCCAAAGTGGGAAGCGTAACCCATACTGTAATCCTGCTTGATCTCAAGATCCACGAGGTGCTGATAGGTCTCCGGGAGAGCCACCCTGAGATAGTGCTGTCGTGATTTGGTTATCGGGAAATTGACGATGCTCTCTAGGAGCGATTGCTCTTTCTTAATTTTCTGCTCCTTTTTCATGCTCAGATAGGAAGGGTGGATGCCCACTGTGCAATAGTCTGCAATATTCTTGATCAGCAATCGGTAATTGCTGTTCCCGGGAGATATGTTCTTGTCGTAGGTCCCGTATTCGCCCAGCAGAAAAAAGAAAAGGGTTCGGATGTCGTACTTCTTACGCAAGCCGATCAGGTTGTCATAGACATCATAGGGGTCTTTGTGCAAACCAAAAATGACAAGAAAGCGCATCCAAAGCTCGCTTAGGTTCAACTGGGAAAGATCCTTTATTATACCCCCAACATTCCTTGTAAAGCCCTTGTGTTTGAACTTGAAGGCCATGTCGATGTCGATCGTGGAAATAAAATCGAACTTTCTCTTCTCATTTTTCAATTCATCCTCGAGCTTTGGAAAAGTCTTTCTGAGCAACTCCCCGAATTTAAGCGCCCAGATGTCAATCACCGGAAGATCCAGGAAATCGTTTTGATAGGCCAGACTCTCTGAAGCTGGAAATCGTTCGTGGGCATCTTTAACATGAGGCAAGTATTCCTCGTAGCGCGAGATCAGATAGAAGCTCGCCGCAAAGATGTCACAGGGTACTTCACTTCCGGGATTCGTCTGAAAGAAGCAGGGAGCGTCCTCCCATTTCACCACGTTGATTTCGAGATAGTCTATACCCTGATTGAACAGCAGTTCATTGTTCTTGACAAAAAGCTCGTTTCCCAATGCCTGACGCGTGTAAGAGAATTTGAGACCCTCATGCGCAATAAACTCCTCTACTTTGCTGGTAAAACCTACTTCGATTCCGAGGATTCGGGTAAGGATATGCCTGAAAATATAGTTCAGTCGGGGTGTGATGCTATGGCTGTAAACGAGAAGCATTTGGTCGATATTCGTTCCTCAAATGTAACCTTTCTGTTGGGTATTTCGAAAAAAATCCTGAGGGAACTCCAAGGGATCACATCAGATCTTCGTCAACAAAGCTAAAATGACCCTGATCGGTGACGATAACGTGGTCGATGACCTTGATGTCGAGCAACTTTCCACCCTGAATGATCTTATGGGTGAGGTTTTTATCCGATTCGCTGGGTGTCAAATTACCGGAGGGATGATTGTGGCATAAAATGACACTGGTGGCTCCGTGCTGCATGGCCAGCTTGAAGACAAGTCGCACATCCACCAGGGTGGCGGTCATGCCACCTTTGCTGAGTTGAACCTTGGCTTCCACGCGGTTTGCCCCATTGAGATAAAGGATCCAGAACTCTTCGTGGTTCAACTCACCGATTACCGGCTGCATCAAATCGTACACTGATTGGGAACTTACAATTTTGGGTTTTTCAACTCGAAACTCGCCATTTCTTCGGCGACCGAGCTCCAGGGCGGTGACAATAATGAGTGCCTTGACCCTGCCGATCCCTTCAAATTTCATCAGATCTCTTACAGGAGCCCGGGCAACGCGATTGAGGCTGTTCTCGAAGGATCCCAAGATGCGACGAGCCAGATCCACAGCGCTTTCGTTGCGATTTCCGGTGCCTATCAAAATGGACAGCAGCTCTGAGTCTGAAAGAGACGTCTTCCCTTGATGCATCAGCTTCTCCCTGGGTCGGTCCAGGGGTTTCCACTGTTTCATGGTGAAAGTACGGCTCTTTGTTTCTGTCATAATTTAACCGGTTTAGCGCCGAAAAGTATAAAAGAAAAACAATACATTTGTACGACAAATACGACGAATTCTACGGAAAAATTCTACTTTGTTGGGGTTCGTGGTATAAAGACTTTGAGATGAAAATAATCATTGCCGGTGCCGGAGAGGTGGGCTTTCATTTATCCAAGCTCCTTTCTTATGAGTCGCACGAGATCATTCTGATCGACAAGGACAAGGATCGGTTGCTTTACGCGGATACTAAACTCGATATCAAGACCCTTCAGGACGACGCAACCTCGATCAGCGCCCTGATTAAAGCCAACATCGAGAATACAGATCTCTTCATTGCCGTAACCTCCTCAGAAACCACGAACATCACCGCCTGTGTTATCTCGAAGAAGCTCGGGGCCAAACAGACCATAGCCCGAATCAGCAATTCGGAGTTCACTGACAACAAAGACAAGATCAACTTCACGGAGTTGGGCATTGACGAGCTGATTTCTACCGAAGAACTTGCTACGAACGAGATAAAATTGCTCCTTGAAAAGGCAACATTTCACGAAACCCATGAATTCGAAGAAGGCAAACTGACCATGGTGGGTCTGACCCTTTCAAGGACGGCACCTTTTGTCGGAAAAACAGTCAAAGAAGCGGCTAACAGTCTGGCCGGGATTAATTTTATGCCTATTGTGATCAAACGCAAGATCGGAGGCGAAACCATCATTCCAAGAGGAGACAGTTTTTTTAAGGAAGGCGATCAGGCCTATTTCATCACCCTTCAGGAGGGCGTCGCAGAGCTGAATCGACTCGCAGCCAAGAAATACAAGCCCATCAAGAACGTCATGATTCTGGGAGGAAGCAAGATCGGGCAAAAATCAGCTCAGAACCTCTGCGACAAGAGCATGAATATCAAGATCATCGAATACCACAAGAACCGGGCAATCGAGTTGGCAGAGGAACTGCCCAATGCTCTTGTGATTTATGGAGACGGACGAGACGTAGAGCTTCTCGAAGAGGAGAGTGTATCCGAAATGGATGCTGTAGTCGCCGTGACCGGCCGCTCGGAGACCAATATCATGTCCTGCCTGGTGGCCAAGTCCAAAGGTGTCGAACGCACCATCGCCCTGGTTCAGAATGTGGACTATTTCAACTTGAGTAAGAACATCGGTATCGATACCCTTATCAATAAAAAACTCCTTGCCGCCAACTCCATTTTCAGGTATATCCGCAAAGGTGAAGTCTTGGAAATGACCATCCTGAACGACGTAAATGCCGAAATCCTGGAATTCAAGGCTCAGAAAAACTCAAAGATCACGCGTAAACAAATCAAGGACCTGAAGATGCCCAGAGGAGCCATCATCGGAGGTGTCATTCGCGACAACCAGGGCATCATCGCCCTGGGCGATTTCCAGATCCAGGAAAATGACAAGGTGGTCATGTGCTGTCTCCCAAAAAACATTTCCAAGGTGGAAAAAATGTTCAATTGATCTAGGAAATGAAAAAGTTCAACATCAAGGTCATTCTTCAGCTCATGGGGATACTCCTCTTGTTCAACGGAGGCTTTATGTTGATCTCTGCCCTGGTCAGTCTGTACTACAATGATGGAGCCCTGGAAGGCATACTGCTTGCCGGGTTCGTCACCCTTACCCTGGGACTGATCCTTCGCTTTGCAACCAAAGGATTCAAGAAAAGAATCAAGAAAAGAGAGGGCTATCTTGTGGTCAGCCTCGGATGGGTAACCATGTCGCTTTCAGGAGCCTTGCCCTATATGATTTCCGGAGCCATCCCTTCTTTTACCGATGCCTTTTTTGAGACCATGTCGGGGTATACAACCACAGGAGCATCCATCCTTCAGGACATCGAGATTATTCCCAGGAGCATCCTGTTCTGGAGGAGCACTACACACTGGATCGGGGGTATGGGGATCATAGTCCTGGCCATTGCGATTCTGCCGCTTCTCGGGATAGGGGGAATGCAAATGTTTGCCGCCGAAGCACCGGGACCGTCTGCAGACAAAATGAACCCGAGGATTACCGATACGGCCAAAAGGCTCTGGCTCCTCTATTTTGGTCTGACCCTGGTTGAGGCCATTTTACTGAAACTGGCAGGAATGGGATATTTTGATGCCGTCAATCACGCCATGAGCACGTTGTCAACGGGAGGGTTTTCCACCAAGAATGCCAGTGTTGCCTATTGGAATGATGCCCCGCTGATACAATACATCATCTCATTTTTCATGCTCGTTGCGGGAACCAACTTTGTACTGACCTATTTCGCCGTCAAGGGAAAGTTCAAACAGTACTTCATGGATGAAGAGTTCCGGTTTTACTTCATCGCCATTGTTGGCATAACGCTGATCACTACGTTGGGCATCTATTTCTATGCCGAGGTGTCTCAAGTTCCAACGGATATCCAGGTCATCGCCCACCCGATGGTCAATGGGGAGCTTGAAAGTTCTTTCCGACACGCCTTGTTTCAGGTGCTGGCGGTGATTACCACTACAGGATTCGTGACCGCGGATTTTACCGTTTGGACCCCCTTTCTGAAGGTGCTTTTCTTTCTCATGATGTTTCTTGGCGCCTCTGCAGGTTCAACCGCGGGCGGGGTTAAAATCGTGCGACACATCATCATGATCAAAAACGGTTTTTTGGAATTCAAACGAAGCTTGCATCCCAGCGGAATCATTCCGGTGCGATACAATGACAAGCCCGTAACCCGGGGAATTGTTTTCAATATCATGGCTTTCTTTATTCTTTACCTGATCATATTCGCCACGGGAGCTCTTGTTTTCAGTTTCATGGATATCGACTACGTCACGGCGATGGGTGCGGCAGCATCTTCCCTAGGTAACGTAGGGCCCGCTTTCGGTGACCTCAGCCCGGTAAACAATTACGCGAGCCTTCCGCCCTTCGGCAAGTGGTGGTCGGCCACGCTCATGCTTTTTGGCCGCCTTGAATTGTTTACCATATTGATAATTTTTACCCCCTATTTTTGGAGAAACAATTAGAGAAGTGCAAATACTGAGGAATCTCTTGTTTATTCTACAAAAAGCGATGCAGGCAGATGAATAAAAATGAGTTCAAAATTCAGTAACTTGCACACCTGCAAATGGCAATGGCATGCCTGCAGAATTCGTTGGCATTTTTACAGAATCAATCGGCAAAAATTTTTTTTCATATGAATATCCAGGAGCCCTACAAGCCAAAGAATAAGATACGCATCGTAACGGCAGCTTCACTTTTTGACGGACATGATGCAGCGATAAACATCATGCGTCGCATCATTCAAGCCACTGGGGTTGAGGTGATCCACCTGGGTCACGACAGGAGCGTCGAGGAGGTAGTCAATACGGCTATACAGGAGGATGCAAACGCAATTGCCCTTACCTCTTATCAGGGTGGGCACAACGAATATTTCAAGTACATGTTTGACCTCCTCCAGGAGAAAGGGGCCTCACAGATTCGAATCTTCGGTGGGGGTGGCGGCGTGATCCTACCCGATGAGATCCAAGAGCTCATGGATTATGGAATCAGTCGGATCTACGCTCCTGACGACGGGAGGGCGATGGGCCTTCAGGGGATGATCAACGACATGGTAGAGAAGTCAGATTTTGATCCGGCGAAACTCGAATCGAACCCGGAGAATTTGATGGAAGGTCTGAAGGCGAAAAACGATGCCAGCATAGCCCGACTGATCAGCATTGCCGAAAATGACCCGGAACACTTCGCTTCCTTGTCCAGCGATTGGAAAGATCAAGAGGTGACGATACCCGTGCTGGGAATTACAGGAACCGGTGGTGCCGGCAAGTCCTCCCTTGTGGATGAGCTGGTGAGAAGGTTCCTGGAGGATTTTCCGAACAAGACCATAGGCATCGTCTCGGTCGACCCTTCCAAGCGAAAAACGGGAGGTGCCCTGCTGGGAGATCGCATTCGAATGAATTCGATCAGCAACCCAAGAGCCTATATGCGCTCGCTGGCGACCCGTCAATCCAACCTGGCTTTGTCGCGCCATGTGAAAGATGCCATCGAAGTGCTCAAAATAGCCGGGTTTGACCTTATCATCCTGGAAACTTCCGGGATCGGACAATCGGATACCGAGATACTCGATCATTCCGACGTGTCACTTTATGTGATGACCCCGGAATACGGTGCTGCCACCCAACTCGAGAAGATCGACATGCTCGACTTTGCAGACTTCATCTCGCTGAACAAGTTTGACAAAAAGGGGAGCCTGGACGCTCTTCGGGACGTTAAGAAGCAATATCAGAGGAATCATGGGCGCTGGGAAGAAAGCCCGGAAGAAATGCCCGTATTCGGAACCATTGCATCTCAATTCAACGATCCGGGAACCAACAATCTGTACATACAGGTACTTGACAAGCTCAATTCCCTGACCGATCATGAATTGGAGTCCTCCCTGCAGTCAAGCCAGGAAATGAGTGAAAAACAACATATCATTCCTCCTCGGCGGGTGCGCTATCTCTCGGAGATCGCAGAGACCAACCGCAACTACGACCAGGAGTGTCGCAGCCAAAGTGATCTCGCACAGGAGCTCTATGCCCTCTATATGACCCTCCTCAGTTTCAGGCAGGGTCCGGTAGAACTCAATTCGGAGGGAGTCCTTCTCAAGAATGATGGATCGGATAAGAACACGGGTAAAACTGAAGAAATCACAGCGGTGCTGGTCGAAAAGTTCAAGACGCTTAAAAAAGACCTCAATCCTCATCACTGGGATTCGATACTGAAATTCTCTTCCTTGAAAGAGGCTTATTCTCAGGAACTCTTCAAATTCGAGGTCCGCGGAAAGACAATAGAGATTCCGACGCACAGCACATCGTTGTCTCAGCTTCAGATTCCGAAGATAGCCCTTCCCAAATACAAGGCCTGGGGGGACCTTCTCAACTGGATGTTCAAGGAGAATGTGCCGGGTGCCTTCCCCTATACGGCAGGCATCTACCCCTTCAAAAGAACCGGTGAGGACCCCACAAGGATGTTTGCAGGTGAAGGAGGACCTGAAAGAACAAACCGAAGGTTTCACTATGTCAGCCTGAACTCTCCTGCCAAAAGGCTTTCAACGGCGTTTGACAGCGTCACTCTTTACGGGAATGATCCCGGCGAACGGCCTGACATCTATGGTAAAATAGGAAATGCCGGAGTCTCAATCTGTTGCCTGGACGACGCGAAGAAATTGTATTCGGGCTTCGATCTCACCAATCCGATGACCTCAGTTTCGATGACGATCAACGGCCCTGCCCCCATACTTCTGGGATTCTTTTTGAATGCCGCTATCGACCAGGAATGCGAAAAGCACATCGTCTCTAAAGGTTTGACCGATCAAATAGAGAAAAAGATCAAATCCATCTACAAAAGAAAAGGAAGTAACCGACCTACTTACCAGGGAACCCTACCTGAGGGCAATGACGGGCTGGGTCTCATGCTGCTGGGAGTGACAGGAGACATGGTGCTCGATGAAGAAATCTATCGTGAGATAAAAGCCCGGACAATATCGAAAGTTCGGGGAACAGTTCAAGCCGACATTCTCAAAGAAGACCAGGCTCAGAACACCTGTATTTTCTCTACCGAATTTGCCTTGAAAATGATGGGCGACGTACAGGAGTATTTTACGACGAATGAGATCCGGAATTTCTATTCGGTATCCATCTCAGGGTACCACATTGCTGAAGCCGGGGCCAACCCCATCTCCCAACTTGCTTTCACCCTGTCCAACGGGTTTACCTATGTGGAATACTATCTCAGCAGGGGCATGGACATCAATAAGTTCGGCCCGAACTTGTCTTTCTTCTTTTCCAACGGAATAGACCCTGAATACGCCGTTATTGGAAGGGTAGCCCGAAGAATCTGGGCCAAGGCCATGAAGCTAAAATACGGGGCTGATCCCAGGGCACAAATGCTGAAATACCACATTCAGACCTCGGGGCGATCTCTTCACGCACAAGAAATCGACTTTAATGACATTCGAACGACTTTACAGGCCCTCTACGCCATCTACGACAATTGCAACTCGCTTCACACCAATGCCTATGATGAGGCCATTACGACCCCAACCGAAGAATCGGTCAGGAGAGCCATGGCGATTCAGCTGATTATCAACAAGGAGCTTGGACTGGCTAAAAATGAGAACCCTCTGCAGGGGTCCTTCATCATCGAAGAGCTGACCGACCTTGTGGAAGAAGCCGTTTATGCCGAATTCGATCGCATAACTGAGCGCGGCGGCGTGTTGGGTGCCATGGAAACCATGTACCAACGGTCAAAGATACAGGAAGAAAGCCTGTACTATGAAGAACTGAAGCACACAGGTAAAATCGATATCATCGGGGTGAACACTTTTCTCAATAGCAAAGGATCCCCAACTGTGCTTCCCCGAGAAGTCATCCGGGCCACTGAAGAGGAAAAAAAGAATCAGATCGAGGTCGTTCGCAGCTTGCACAAGACCTATGCTTCTTCGGCTGACAAAGAACTTCATGCCTTGAAAGAAGCAGCCCTTGAAAACGGAAATGTCTTTGCCCGAATCATGGAGGCCTCGAAAGTATGTAGCCTGGGTCAGATCACTGAAGCGCTTTTCGAAGTCGGAGGACAATATCGAAGAAACATGTGATACCTTGCTTTCAACTTTACTTTTGTAGATTTAAGCCCCATTTGTAGATTTAAAACACAATTGACAGCAAAATGCGAAAATTAGTTCGATTTGCCTTCCTTCTCTGGACAGGCACATACCTCCTGTCCTGCTCGGGAGATGATTCTAGCCAAAAAGAAGATATCCAGGATTCCTATGTGAGAGACAACTACTCGAAAAAAGAAGTCACTATCACCATGAGAGACGGGATTGACCTGCATACCACGATTTATACCCCCAGGGATACGAGCAGGAATTATCCGATCCTGATGAAAAGAACTCCATACAGCTGTCGTCCTTACGGGGCAGATGAATACCCCGAGCGCATCGGGCCGAACAAATACATCATGAAAGAGGGCTACATCATGGTCTACCAGGACGTTAGGGGCCGCTGGATGAGTGAGGGCACTTATGACAATATGCGGGCCTATATCCCCGACAAAAAGTCCGACAAACAGGTAGACGAGAGTTCTGACACCTATGACACCATCGAATGGCTGATCAACAATGTGGCGCACAACAATGGTAAAGTTGGAACCTATGGCATTTCTTATCCCGGTTTTTACACGACGTATTCGACCCTGGATGCCCACCCTGCTCTGCGTGCTGCATCACCACAGGCCTGCATTGGCGACTTTTTCTTTGACGATTTTCATCACAACGGGGCCTATTTGCTGAGCTATTTCAGGGCAACCCCGGTATTTGGGACCCCTAAGAGCGAACCGACAGATTCTGCCTGGTACGAGGTTCCCGACCTGAAAACCCAGGACCAGTATCAATTCTTTCTGGACGCCGGCCCACTGAGCAACCTGGACAATTATTTCAACTATGAAACCCTTGACGATCCGGGAGTTCGCAGTGAAGACAAGGCGCAGGACTTTTTTTGGAAAGAGATCACCGAGCATCCGAACTACGACAGTGTCTGGCAGAAAAAAGGGATCATCCAGCATTTGAAGAACGTCAAACCAAGTGTGGCCACCATGGTCGTTGGCGGCTGGTTTGACGCTGAGGACCTCTATGGACCTCTGGAAACCTACAAAACCATCGAGAAGCACAACCCTGACAACTTCAACACCCTGGTATTCGGCCCCTGGGATCACGGAGGCTGGTCTCGAACGACCACCCGTACTTCTGTGGGCAACTATTACTTTGGCGATTCCATCTCAGATTTCTTTCAAAAAGAAATCGAAGCCCGGTTCTTTGACCATTTTCTCAAAGGGGAAGGCGACGGCGATGCCGGATTGCCCGAGGCTTATGTTTTCGATACCGGCAAAAAAAGATGGAGCACCTACCCTGTCTGGCCCCCTCAGGGAGTTGAAAAACGAACCCTGTATCTGGCACACGATAAAGAACTCAGAAAGGAAAAGCCCGCTTCTGAGGGTCTGTCGTTTTACAGTGACCTGAAAAACCCTGTTCCCTATTCCGAGGATATCAAAACCGTTTTTACTCCGAGAAAATACATGACCGATGATCAGCGTTTTGCAGCGAGAAGACCGGATGTCCTGGTCTTTGAGACGGGGGTTCTCGACCGTGACCTGACCCTGACCGGAGACATACTTGCTAAATTGGTGGTTTCAACTACAGGGACCGACGCTGATTGGATTGTAAAGGTCATCGACGTCCATCCGGGCGACATCGAGGAGAGCAATGAGGAAATGCAGGACCACCTTAAAATGAGCAATTACCACCTCATGGTGAGGAGTGAGGTGATGCGTGGGCGCTTCAGGAATAGTTTTTCGGAACCGGAGCCTTTCGTTCCCAATAAAAAAACTGAAGTGCAGATCAAGCTCCAGGACGTGTATCACACCTTTAAAAAAGGCCATAAGTTGCAGGTACAGGTTCAAAGCACGTGGTTTCCACTGATCGACCTCAATCCCCAGACTTTTGTACCGAATATTTACAAAGCGGACGAAAGTGATTTTAAATCCCAGATGCATACCGTTTTTACAGAATCGTCCATAGAGTTTAATATTCTAAACAGCAGCGAATATTGACCATGGGGAATCAAATAGGTGGCAGACGAATTAAACTGGGACTTTTCCTGATCGCTCCCCTGCTCTTCTTTTTCCTGGTCTTCGGCGTGGAGTTGGATCCGGGCCGCCCTGAGGTCACCTATACGCTAGCCGTCGCCTTGCTTATGGCACTCTGGTGGATTACTGAGATTGTTCCTCTCGCGGTCACCTCCCTGCTCCCTTTCATCCTGTTTCCGATGCTGGGGGTAATGAATGGCAAAGCGGTGGCCTCAAACTATTTCAATGACATTATCTTTTTGTTCCTGGGCGGGTTTTTGTTTGCCCTGGCCATGCAAAAATGGAACCTTCATCGAAGAATCGCTTTGAAGCTGATGCTCACTGTTGGGAATAGTCCTGCCCGGCTCATGCTTGGCTTTATGCTCGCCACCTCGTTTCTCTCTATGTGGATCTCCAATACGGCAACAACCATGCTCATGGTTCCGATTCTCATTTCCATCATTCTGAAGCTCGAAGAAGTGAACAGCCGCGAATCGATTCATCCCTTTGCCACGGGACTCCTCTTGTCGGTGGCCTACAGCGCCTCTATCGGGGGCATCGCCACCCTGGTAGGAACACCCCCGAACCTCTCTTTTGCCCGGATTTTCGCCATCTACTTTCCGAATGCACCCGAGATTTCATTTGCCGCATGGTTCTTTTATGCCTTCCCGATCTTTGTCATTCTCTTTTCGATCACCTTTGTCTATTTGTACCTGGTCTTTGTCAAGCGAAACAAATCAAAATGGACGAGCATTGACAACCAGACGATTGTGGATGAATACGAGAAACTCGGTCCGTGGATCATCGAACAAAAAATCATAGCCTTCTTTTTTGGCCTTTTGGCCCTGCTCTGGTTCACCCGGGCAGACCTTAACCTGGGCGGCATAGAGCTCAAAGGTTGGTCTGGCCTTTTCAAATACCCAAAATACCTCAATGATGGAAGCGTTGCCATTGCAATCGCCATTGTGCTTTTTCTCATTCCATCCAAAAGGTCAAAAAGCCATTTCATCATGGACTGGAAGACGGCCGAAAAAATTCCCTGGGAGATCATATTGCTCTTTGGTGGAGGCTTTGCCCTTGCCAGCGGGTTCAAGGAGTCGGGCCTTTCACAATGGTTCGGGGATCAGCTGGTTTGGCTCAAAGATGTCCATCCCTTGCTCATTGTACTCTCGATTTCGCTGCTGATCACCTTTCTTACAGAGCTGACTTCAAATGTTGCGACGGTAGAGACCTTTTTGCCCGTTCTCGCCGGTCTGGCTATGAGTATTGAATTCAATCCATTGCTTTTCATGTTGCCGGCGACGATCTCTGCTTCTCTGGCCTTTATGCTGCCATCTGCGACAGCTCCAAATGCTATCATTTTCGGAACCAAACGACTTCAGGTCTTTGACATGTCCAGAGCGGGTCTCGCGCTTAATTTCGTGGGAGTAGTGATCGTTACCCTGACGACCTACTATCTGGCCACCTTTATTTTCGATATTTCCCTGAGCGTCTTTCCGGAGTGGGCCCAACCCTAATTCCTAAACGCTAAATCAAATCATGAATGCGAAACCATGAACGCAAACAACGACGAATCAAGAGTTAATCAGGACATCTTAGGCACGGCTATGCTTGACTACGTGCAAGGTAGGCCTTATGAGAACATAGAAACCAGGACCTCCGTTGCGGGGACGGATGAACTGCCTCTGCCTTATCTTTTCAGGAGCTTCGAGGAAATGCCTGAACTGGAGCAGAAAGCCTTGAAAATGTCTCGTGGGTCGGTGCTCGACATTGGATGTGGATCGGGATCACATGCCTTGTGGCTGCAGGAACACGGGCTTCAAGTCAAGGCCATCGATATTTCTTCCGGTGCCGTGGAAACCTCGCAGATACGAGGGATTAACAACGTCGAAGTTCAGGATATCTGGAAACTTGAGGGTGAGACTTACGATACCCTTCTGATGCTTATGAACGGAATGGGGATATGCGGTCGGCTCGAAGCACTTCCCTCCCTTTTGAAAAAATTGAAAGGTTTGCTCAGACCCGGAGGTCAGATTCTCGCAGACTCGTCGGACCTGATCTATATGTTTGAGGATGAAGATTCGGAACCGCTTCCCTCCGATCACTACTATGGGGAGGTACAGTTTCAGACGCGATACAAGAACCTGAAAAGCGAACCTTTTCCATGGCTTTATGTTGACTACAACAACCTGGCGCTTCACGCCAGCCATGCCGGTTTAAACTGTGAGATGGTCTCTCCCGGAGAGCACTATGACTATCTGGCGCGTCTGACTTTAGAAAAAGGCTGAACCGACTCATTCACTCGCTCTTTGTCTCTGGATGAAGAACAAAATGATACAGGCCAACAGGCAAACCCCTCCCATAAGGTACCACGTCGATTCGAATCCGTAGCGCTCCGAGAGTTGAAGGCCCGCATTCGGGCCGAGAATATGGGCGAATGAAAAAGACATGCTATACATGGCCATATAGGCACCCTGGTTGCCTTTGCGCGAGCGGTCCAGGGCATAAGAATTGGAAAAAGGAAAACCCAGCATTTCGCCAAAGGTCATCAGGGCAAGACCAAGAATGGCAATACTTATCCAGGGTGAAATGTTAAGAACCAGGAAGCTCAGCATCAAAAGAAAAGTGCCTCCGATAACGATTTTCAAATCCTCCAGCCGCCCGTTCTCCAGGGAATGCACAATGGGCATTTCCAACAGAAAGATCAGAAACCCATTGCCTGCCAGCATCAACCCGATATGATCCTCGCTCAAACCCAGAATCTGATTGTAGTACAACGGAATTGTCGAAAAATACTGCATGAAAGTGAATCCAACCAGAAACATGGCAAACCAAAATACCAGGTATTGCTTGTCTTTGTAAGGGGAAACCGGATTCTTTTTGAGGCTTTCCTCCCGGGTGATGACCGCGCTTTTCTGATGAAGCGTCTTGGCAATAATCAGCGCTGCAACAAGGCAGGTAATCCCGTCTACCCAGAAAAGTCCTTTGTAGCTGATATAGGTGATGATCAGGCCTCCGACGGCGGGGCCCAGAGAGAACCCGAGATTGATGGCCAGGCGAATCAGAGTAACCGACCGGGTTCGGTTCCCGGAATCGCTGTAGTCGTCTAGTGCCACCCAAATGGCAGGACGAAAGGCATCTGCCACCAGGGTCAGCATGAATATCCCCCCGCAAAACCCATAGAAAGTCTCTACAACCTGCAGAGCAATAAAAATCAAACCCGTAGCCGAAAGGCTTGTCAGCATAACCCTGTAATATCCGAAGCGATCCGAAAATTTTCCGCCGAGAAAAACGCCCAGAACAGAGCCCAGGCCGTAACAGGTCATGATCCATCCGACCTGGCCCATGGTAAATCCGAGGTAACGAGTCAGGTAAAGCGATAGGAATGGGATCACCATGGCCCCTGCCCGATTAACCAGGGTGGTCAGGGCCAGAAACCAAACTTCACGCGACAAACCCTGATAGGGTATGATCATTTTTTTGAACATGGGATAAAGATAATCGGAAAAACAGCTCTGTTTTGGAGGAATCGGTATCTTTATTTGAAAATCACCCCATGGAATTACAAAGGTTCATTCTCACGACGGTTTTGAGTCTACTCCTTTTGGCCTGCGCAAAACCCCAAGCGGATCCCGTTGAGGAAGCACTAGCATTTCAGAAGGAGTTGAACACTCAATTTGCCGACAGCGAAGAATCCCCCCTTACAGAAGAAGACTGGTTGTCTTTTGAAAGTCTCGAGTTTTTTCCCATCGACACGTCATATCGCGTTAGGGCCCGGCTTGAATTTCACACTGACAATAAGCCATTTGCCATGCAGACGACGACCGACAGACTACCCATCTACAAACGTTATGCGACGGCCCGTTTCCTATTAAACGGAAAAGAGTGCTCTCTTGAGATTTACCAGAACCAGGATCTTATTCAGGATCCGGAGTACAGTGATCATCTGTTTCTTCCCTTTACAGATAAAACCAACGGAAACAGCAGTTACGGGGGTGGGCGTTACATCGATTTGTCAATTCCGGAGGGTGAGGAGATCATCATCGATTTCAATCAGTCGTACAATCCTTATTGTGCCTACAGCTCAGAGTATTCCTGCCCGATTCCACCAAGAGTGAATGATCTGGATCTGGAAATCCGCGCTGGAGTGCTGGCCTATGGAGATCATTAAACCCATTTGGCCATGTACAGGCCGGCAAAAACTGCAGCGATTCCCAGGACAAAAGTCAATACCAGGTAAGGGATGAGTCCGAAATAATCCCCGCTCTTCAGATACAGGTGATTTTCGTAGGCAAAGGTTGAAAAGGTGGTAAATCCCCCGCAGAACCCGGTTGCCAGCAGAAGGGAATGATTCTCGTTTATTAGGCCTGATTTTGCAGTGTATCCGAAGATGAAGCCGATAATCAGACTTCCCAGCACGTTGGCCAACAAGGTTCCATACGGGATGGCGTTTTCAAAATTGTTCAGCTTCAACCCCAACCAATACCGGGCTACGCTTCCCAATCCACCTCCGAGAAAAACCAACAATGCCTGTTTCACAACTCTTTGTAATTCTATGTTCTAGTCCAGCTTAATGTCTTCGATCTCCCTCCAGCTCCATTTTCCGGTGATGGTACCCTTGTCGAGAGTAACAATGCCAGGATTCGAGCGAATAATGGTTTTCAAAGTCGTCTCATCGCAAAAGAGCAACTCAAAGTCGAATCCGAACTGAGCTTTGATTTGGTCATAATCCTCCTGGGTTGAGGCCGAGAAGAAATACACCTTGTAGCCTTTCTCTTGAGCCCTTTCGCTCAGCACCTTTACCTGCTTCAAACCAGAATCGCTTGCCAGGCTAAGATTGTAGGCCACCACGAGGAGCAACCTGTCCTCTTCCATCAAAATCTCCGTGAGGTCTTCCCCATCGCGTTCCATGGTAAAATCATGTATGGGAGGGACATAACCCTCCTTCAGGGTGCGTGTTTTGCGATCCACGAAAGTGGCACCTTCAATATTCCAGGGCTTGTCGTCTGTAGAGAAGACCCGGTCCTCTCCATCCACGTTGTATATCCAGGTGTCTTCGTACACAGGTTTCTCAGCATCTTCAGGAATAGCCATCCCTTCGGGGATGTTCTTTCCCAGGGCGTAGGCCCTGAAATCGATTATGGGCAGATAGCGAAGCACATAAATGATGATTCCGACAAAAACAAGAAGAGAAAGCAGTGAGATTCGCCGGGCCAAAATCTCTGACCGGAGGGGCTGAATATCATGCACCCGAATCACAAGAAATACAACCAATACGATCAGGATTACGTTTTTGTAAAAAGTCTCCCAGGGACTAAGGGTTATCGCATCACCGAAACATCCGCAATCGGTCACCTTGTTGTAATAGGCCGAATACCAGGTCAAGAATAAAAAAAGAAGGCTGATTGCAAACAGGCTCCAAACCGTCAATTTCGGGCGGTATCCCACCAAAAGCATTACACCAAGCATGATCTCCGCCAAAATCAGCAATATAGAAAACTGAAGGGCATAGGGACTTAGAAATTCCAAATTCAATACATCCGCTCCAAAATACTCTTCAAACTTGTATGCCGAGCCCAGGGGGTCTACCAGTTTCACGAATCCTGAAAAAATAAAGGTCACTGATACGAGCAACCGGGCAACCTGGCTCAATAGGTTCATCATTTGTTTTCGTTTTCGTCTATTAAAATCAGTGCAAAAATCGCATAATTGATCATATCCTGGTAATTGGCATCAATACCTTCTGAAACCAGAGTTTTTCCCTGATTATTCTCAATTTGCTTTACGCGCAGCAGCTTCTGCAGTATCAAATCGGTGAGGGAACTGATTCGCATTTCTCGCCATGCCTCGCCATAGTCGTGATTCTTATCCTCCATAAGTGCCTTGGTGCGGCTTATGTATTGATCATAGAGTGTGGTCGCGGCTTTGACATCCAGATCAGGCTGATCAACTACACCCCTTGTCGAGCTGGATCAGGGCCATGACCGAATAATTGATGATACCGATGAATTCCGGGATTTCATCTTCTTCGATCTTGCGTTTTTGGTTCTCCTGCAACTGACGGATCCTCTGAGCCTTGATAAATATTTGATCTGTCAGAGAAGGGATCCGGAGGATTCTCCAGGCACTCCCGTAATCTGCCATTTTATCTATAAACAATGATCGGCATCGCGACACGACCTCGTCGTACTGGCTTGAAGTGTTTTGCATGAAATGAATTCTGTCTTTAGCTAAAGAATCAGACGAAATTATAAAAAACTGCCGATAATTTACCGGCGCTTTGTTTATTTTTACGAACACGCCAAATGCAGAAGCCAGAATGAAAACCATCAATTGTCTGGGAAACCTTATAGATCTGGAAACACCCAGGGTCATGGGTGTTCTAAACCTCACTCCGGATTCCTTTTATGACGGAGGGAAATACAAGAGTGAGAAACAGATTCTCAAGCAGGTTGAAAAAATGCTCATCGAAGGTGCGACTTTTATCGATGTGGGTGCCTATTCCTCACGCCCGGGGGCTTCTCATGTGAGTGTCGAAGAGGAACGTTCCCGACTGCTTCCAGCACTTGAACTTATCCTCACTGAATTTGACAAGGCTCTTGTGTCTGTTGATACATTTCGCAGTGAGATTGCCCGTGAAAGCGTCAAAGCAGGGGCTGCTCTGATCAATGACATCTCAGCCGGACAGTTGGACCCCCAAATGTTTGCGACGATGGGTCAACTCCAGGTTCCCTACATCATCATGCATATGAAAGGAACTCCTCAAAACATGCAGAGTCAGGTACAATACGACAACCTGGTCAGGGAAATAATCTATTACTTTTCAGAAAGGGTATTCGAGCTGCGAAAGCTTGGAGTGAATGATATTATCATCGATCCGGGATACGGGTTCAGCAAAACCCTGGAGCAGAACTACGAGTTGCTCGGCAAGTCAGAATTGCTGGGTAATCTGGGACTGCCTGTTCTGACGGGTGTATCCCGAAAGTCCATGTTGTACAAACTCATCGGAACTGGGCCTGAAGAGGCACTTGCCGCTACTGTTGCAGCACAGGTTATTGCTTTGCTCAAGGGAACAAGCATGCTAAGAGCACATGATGTGAAAGAAGCCGTAGAGGCCATAAAAATTGTAGAAAAAACGAAACTGGTAACGGACTATGATTAAACGCTTATTCATTCTGATCGGATTGGTTTTTATGTGCCAGTGCTCCGATAAGGAAGTATTGCTCCCTGTGATCGACGAAGGGGGGATTGCGGAGACCCAAAACCATTCCAGCATCTGGATCTTTTACGATCCGGCGGGGCAGGAATCAAAAGCGGTCCTGAACAAAAACAACAAGCTCCTCAATACGAACTGGATCTTCAATATCGATCGTCGCCTGGCCATGAAAGACGTTATTCCACTTCTTCAAACTATGCAGGCTGACCGGAACAAAGACTCTATGCACAAGAAAGAAGGCATGATCAATTTTTTCAGCTTTGCCGACAGTAAAAACGAGCGGATTTCCCTCGTGAATTTCCCGGAGATCAATTTCATCGCTTTGGATGACATTTCCGTTTCTGCTGACATTTCCGTTTCCAACAGGGCTGAAAATGACCCAGGCACTTGTCTGGTCACCTTACGGATTTACGAAGACTACCTTGAGGTGAATAGAAAAACATTTGACAAGGAGCAGATCGCCGAAATTCACTCGTACCCTGACGTTTGTGAAGAAGGGGAAACCCGGGTTTACCGGCTGGTGTACGATCAGGATCTTAGTTTCCAAAGCTATCTCGAGACCAAAGTATTTCTCGAAGCTGCGAAGGTCCAGCTGGATACTACAGAGCTTGTTGAAACGTTAAAATAATTCATACATTTACAAAAAGCTCAGCATTTGGACCAGATCAATTTTTTGAACATAAGCTTTCTGGATATTCTGGACATTGTTTTGGTCGCTGTGCTCCTCTTTTATATTTTCAGACTCATCCGCGGAACTGCGGCCATCAACATATTTATCGGAATCGCGATTATCTACCTGATCTGGAAGCTCACTCAAGCCCTGGACATGGAGCTTTTAAGTGATATTCTGGGGAAGTTTTTAGGAGGCGGTTTCATAGCCCTCATTATTGTTTTTCAACAGGAAATTCGAAAGTTCCTGCTTATGGTTGGTTCGACGAATATCGCTTCGAAAAAGGGGTTTTTAAAACGATTCCGGCTGATCAAGACCGAACTGGCCGCCAACAGTCACATCGATGATATCGTGAGTTTCTGCTCGGAAATGTCAAAGATTAAAACCGGTGCACTTATTGTCTTAAAACGAAATAACAGCCTTGAATTTGTGAAAATGACAGGTGATGAAATGGAAATCCGGGTGAACAAACCCATCCTGAAGAGCATCTTTTACAAAAACAGTCCGCTTCACGATGGTGCGATTGTCGTCGAAAATGATTTAATTACGGCTACTCGAGTGATTCTGCCCATTGAAAATACGATCGAGATTCCTGCCCACTTCGGTTTGAGGCACCGCGCAGGACTGGGGATCACTACCCGAACCGACGCATTGGCTCTTATCGTGTCAGAAGAATCCGGACAGATATCCTATATCAACAACGGGGCTTTTATCCTCTACGAGGACACAGCTGAACTTGCTGAAATCATCAAAGCGGACCTGTCTTAACTGGCCTGCTTCTGCACAAATTGGATGTTGTAAAGTTTGCTGTAATACCCTTTCGCATCGAGGAGCTCCTCGTGATTTCCGATCTCGACGATCTTACCGTCTTCCATGACAATGATCTTATCGGCTTTTTGGATGGTAGCCAGCCTGTGGGCAATGATGATCGACGTTCTATTCTTTGTGATCTTCTCCGTTGCATCCTGGATGAGCTTCTCGGAGTGCGAGTCTATGGAAGACGTTGCTTCATCAAGAATCAATATCCCGGGTTTGCTCACCGAGGCCCTCAGGAAAGCGATCAGTTGACGCTGACCCACTGATAGCATAACACCCCTTTCCTTAACGTTGTAGTCATAGCCTCCCGGCAGGGTCATGATAAAGTCATGGATGCCGATCTCTTTGGCCGCCCTTTTGACTTCTTCCCTGGAAATGCTATCATCCTTCAAGGTGATGTTGTTATAGATCGTATCCGAAAAGAGAAACACGTCTTGAAGAACCACGGCAATCTGAGCTCTCAGGTCATGCAGTTCATAGTCATAAATGTCTTTTCCATCAATGCGAACATGGCCCGAGTCAATTTCGTAAAAACGGTTGAGCAGATTGATGATAGTAGATTTTCCGGCACCGGTTGCCCCGACAATTGCCACGGTCTGCCCGGGGTCTACCTCAAAGGAGATTCCCTTGATAACTTCTTCTCCTTCCTTATAACTAAAATGTACATCTTCAAATTCGACCTGTCCTTTGAAAGCCGATATCTTCATTTCTCCCCGGTCATTCTCGCTCTCTTCAGCATCAATGATTTTGAATACGCGTTCAGCAGCGACCATACCCATTTGAAGCGTATTGAATTTGTCAGCAATTTGCCTCAAAGGTCGGAACAGCATATTGTTCATCATGATGAAACTAATGACCTCTCCTGCCGTCACCGAGCTGTTTACAGCGGCATTCAAACCTCCGTACCAAACGACTAAACCTATCGCTATTGATGGCAGGACTTCAGCCACTGGAAAGAAAATGGAATTGTACCAAACGGTTCTGATCCAGGCTTTTTTGTGTTTCTCATTGATCTCTCTGAACTTGTCGTATTCGATCTTCTCCCGGGTAAAGATTTGGATGATGCGCATACCCGTTATTCGTTCCTGCACAAAGCTGTTCAGATTTGCCACCTCCGTTCTCACCTCCTGGAAGGCGGATTTCATGGCTCGTTGAAAAATCTTTGTCGCGAAGATCAGGATTGGCAGAATGGAAAAGACAATCAGGGCCAGTCTCCAATTCATCAGCAGCATGACCATGGCCACCACCGTCATCTTTAGCAAGTCACTGATAATCATAAACAGTCCCTGGCCAAATACACTGGCAATGGTTTCTATGTCAGAAACCACCCGGGTTACCAATCTCCCCACTGAAGACTGATTGAAATAATTCATTTTGAAACGCAGCAAATGACTGAACAGCTGCTTCCGCATATCCTTTATGATATTCTGACCCAGCCAGTTCGCAAAGTAAATGAAGAGAAACTGAGAGAGTACCTCAAAAATCAATGCTCCAAGCATCAGCAGCACATAGAAAAGCAGTTGCTCTGCATTCTTATTCGAGATGTACTCATCGATGACCTGCTTCAAAAGTGTTGGCCGGACAGCTGCAAAAAGGGCGACAGAAATGACTGATATGGCAGAGAGAGTAAACTGCAGACGATACTTTCTGGCATAGTGCATCAGACGTCCAAACAACTTTACGTCGTATACTTTACCGCTGACTTTGTTCTCCTGCTTATCTGACATACTATTCAATCCATAGGTTTTCGGGATAACGGATCTGACTCAGGTAGAGGCCTTCTGCCTTGACGGAGGGGCCCGCTTTGGTTCTATCCCTGCTTTCGATGACGCGTCTTATGTCCTGAACTTCTCTTTTTCCCTGGCCTATCTCGACCAGAGTTCCGACAATCGCCCGGACCATGTTTCTGAGAAACCTATCCGCAGTGATGTGAAAAACGAGAAGCCCATCTTCGTATTTCCAAACCGCTTCATCGACTCTGCAAATATAGGTTTTCACATCCGTTTTCGAACGTGAGAAGGACTTGAAATCTGAAAAATCCGGCAACATGGAAGCCGCCTGATTCATTCGCTTCACGTCCAAATTAAGCACTCTTTTTTGCCAAACAAGGCCTTTTAAAAAAGGGCTTTTCCCTTGAAAAATCTTGTACTGATAGCTTCGGCTGATTGCACTGAAACGCGCATGAGCTTCATCTTTCACCCGAAATACCCTGTATACCGCAATGTCATCCGGCAAGATGGAATTCAACTTAAAAACGAGTTCGTCTTCGTTCCAGGAATTTTCAGCATTGACCTCCTTTTCGATTTCGAAATGCAGAAAGTATTGCGAGGCGTGAACTCCCGCATCTGTTCTTCCGCAGCCCACAACCTGTGTTTTATTTCGCAACAAGGTAGACAGGGCTTTTTCAACCGTTTCCTGCACCGTTTGGTCACCGGGTTGAGTCTGCCATCCGTGATAGGCCTGGCCATTGTAACCAAGTTCCATAAAATATCTCAAAAACCCTTAATTTTATGCCCTGCAAAGATAACCATTTTAATCAACGGAATTTGTCACACAAGATTCTGCTTCTATCGGATACACATGGGTATGTCGATGAGAAAATACTCACATATTGCCAGCAAGCGGATGAAGTCTGGCACGCAGGAGACATAGGCAACCCTGAAGTAATACGAAAGATTCGGGAAACAGGAATTGTCCGGGGCGTTTATGGCAATATTGACGGAAGAGAGATTCGAAGCATGTTTCCTCTCGATGAACGCTTTACAATTGAGGGTGTCGATATTTGGATCACCCATATTGGAGGCTATCCCGGGCGCTATGAACCTCGCGTCAGAGAGCAATTGAAGCTGAATCCTCCGAAACTGTTCATATCAGGACATTCGCATATCCTAAAAGTTCAGTACGATAAGAAGAATAGATTACTGCATATGAATCCTGGTGCTGCAGGAAAGAACGGGTTTCACAAAGTTCGAACGATGCTTCGCTTTGAAATTGACGGATCAGACATCAAGAATCTGGAAGTCATTGAATTTCCGCGACGATAGACTAAACCACTTCAGCGAGCTCTGGCTGGTGAATGGGCACCGATATAAAAATGCTGGTACCTTCTCCTACTTTGGAATTGATGTTAAAAACACCCTTCATAATCTTGATTCGAGCGTCGATATGACTGAGCCCAAGACCATCTTTTCTCCTGGCTTTGGTCGTATCAAAGCCATTTCCGTCATCGATGATCTGAATGATTAGTTTATTTCCACTGCGCTCAATCAAGTTAATAGACGCATTACTGGCCTTGCTATGCTTGATGATATTATTGATCAACTCTTCAATAATGCTGTAAATCTTGATTTCGAATTGCTGATTATAGCGTTTGATCCCGTTGTCATCGGATATAAATTCCAATTCTGAATTGGAATACTTTTCGCAGAGATCGTGAACCGCAAAAGCCAGGCCAAATTTCAGTAAAACCGAGGAGATGAGCTCATGTGACAAATCACGTATCTTAACGGATGCTTCATTGACAATTTCCTGTGCTTTGGTGATCTCGATGGGCGCAACCCCATTCAACTGACTTCGCGAGGCCTGCAGGTGGAGGTTAGCTGAAGAGAGAAGTGCACTTACGCTATCATGGAGTATTTCTGCGATTGATTTCCTTTCGTTTTCCTTGGCATCAATGGTCGCATTGATTATTCTTGTCTGTAAATTATTATGAATCTGCTCCAGCTTGTTTTGCTCTTTCAGTTTGTAGTTTTTATAAAAGATAAATGCCAGAACCAAAAAAGTCAGGGTTATAAACGCCATTCCATAGAAAAGCACCTGGGCCCGAAAAGCCTTGCTCTTTTCTTCTTCCGTGCGCTGTTCTTCCAGGGCCAGGTTGTATTTGGCTTCAACCTCGGCCAGGTTTTCCGCCAGATGCTCGCGGTTTATCTTTTCATATAGTTCATAAGATTTGGCAATTGAACGATAGGCATTCTCATAATTACCCAGTGAATCATATGAAACGGATAAGTTATCGTAAATCAGCCTTTCGACTGCCCGGGCACTTTCTGATGTTTGATTCTTTAGTGAGTTCAGGGCTACCTGATAATTGTGAATCGCGGTGTTAAAATTTCCTTCGTAGTGATACACATTCCCCATGTTGACAATCGCATAGGCCATTCCTACCGTGTCCTTCTGATCCTCTTTAACGCTTTTGGCCTTCAGATACAAACCCTTCGCAAGGTCAAATTTGCTCTCATTCTGAGCTATGACCCCGAGATTGTTGTAGGCGTTGGCAATACGGACCTCCGTTTTGGGAGTCACCGGATAATAGGTCACTTTGCGAAAGTAGAATTCTGCGCTATCGGTTTGTTTTTTCGCGTAGTAGAAACTTCCGATACGAATCAGGGAAATCGTCGTGTTGACCGTATCCTTGATGAGTATTGACTTGTTCAGGGCAAGCTTGCTGTAGGAAATCGCCTTTTTCAGATTTTGGTTATTGGCAAAGATTTTGGCCAGATACGAAGCGTAGGTAATATTGAGTGGGGCAAAGGGCCGGATTCTTCAGTTGATCAAAATCAGTCAGCAACTTTTCGATGGCCGCTTCACTCTCTCCTTTTTCGTAAAGTATACGTGCTTTTCGAAACTCGAACTCGAGTTTGCCTTCCAGGTCCTTTTTAAAGGAAAAGGTGTTCTGGGTATTGCGAATTATGCCATTGGCTTTCTCAAACTGGCCAAGATCGATCAGTGAATCAATCTGACTGAGTTTGAGATTGAGGTAGGTCCTTTCCTTCTGATTGTCAATTTGTGCATTTGAAGTGGGGATGCACAAGAAGAAAAACAGTAAAAAAACACTCGCTAAACGTGTAGCCTGAAGCCCATAGGCCTCTCTTTTCGAATTAAATAACCTCATTTTTCAAAGCAAATATAGCCAAACCGACACTATTCTTCACTTTTACTTTTTTCATTAAATTCTTTCGATGCGTTTCAACCGTGCTTTCACTGATATGAAGCTCATCACCGATCTCCTTGGTACTGTATTGTTGCGCCACGAGTTTGAGCACCTGGACCTCACGCTTGGTCAGGGAACTGATCAGAACGCCATCCTGACTCCCCTCGTTCTTAACCTGCCCGTTCAACAGGGTTTGCATCATTTTTTCCTTTACGTCATCCGTGAAATACTGGTTGCCTTCTGCAACTTTGTATACAGCATTTACGATATGCTCCCCGGCGGATTTCTTCGGTACAAAGCCCTTGGCCCCCATTTGGAGCACTTCTTTCACCAATTTGACATCATCGTAACTGGAAAGTACTATTATCTCTGGTTTGTTCTTCTCGCCCTTCAACTTCTTCAGGACTTGGATCCCATCGAGTTCCGGCATGTTAATATCCAGTACCAGCACATCAGCCTGGTTCTCTTTGAACCATTCTACGACCTCTTTCCCATTGAGTGAAAAGCCTGTCACCTCAATTCTAGGTTCCAGGTTCAGCACGGCCTTGACCCCGTCAATTAAAATCTGATGGTCATCAGCTATATGCACAGTGATCTTGTCTTCCATGACTGTCCTGATATTAGTGAATAGATAAAAAAGATCCGAAAAAAACTAATTTTCCGGATCCTCTTATATAGTTTATAAAAACAAACGTTTTAAATCTGTTTTTATTGCCTTTCAGATATTATTCCCAAATAATGGTACCTCTAGGTCTTCTGTCTGGATTTTTAGCCGTCATCATAGCATCTATGGCAGCCACATCATAATTGTTGTCATAGATGTGGTTAAAAGCTCGTTTCAACTTTTCCATCGACAGGCTGAAGGCCGAGAGTCACCGTCTTAGATTCTTTGGAGTCCCCATTTTCCACGTAGAAAAATCTCGTTGGAAGATCCGATCAATGAGGACGAAACAATAACGTTTTCATCAACCGTAAAAGTAACCGTGACATCCCCATTGTTGTTTTCAAGGATTGGGGCCGATTCGAGAAGCGTCCCCTCATAATCTGACAAAACCACTGAAGATGTGCCAGTTAGGTTCGTCGTGAATGAAGCCATAACCAGCAAAAGGCCAAGCGCAAGAGTAAAATTTTTCATAATAATAAATTTTTAGATTTGTTTGTATATGTATTCTAATGAGCTGAAATAAGCTAATAGACCAAATGTATCGGCAAATCAGACATAAAACAATAGCGGAAACCGTGAATTTATAATCTCACTGAAAACCATGAGTTTTATACCTGAAAACCACTACAAGGGCGTCAAATATATAAAAACTTATTATTATCTACTTTACACTGCGTTATCTCGTATATAGGTTGATGTTTTAGTGTTTAACTAATTGTTTATTAGAGTTTTATGTGTAATATTTAACGAATAATTTCGAAAAATCTTTGAAACCATATTTTTTTACTCTATCTTGCACTTTCGTTCTTAATAAAATATTGAATCAATTATAGTGGAAGAGAAGTTATTTGATTGTGTAAATTAATGCTTCGCTTCTCTTCCTCTCCCTTTTCCTTTTTCCCCTTTAAAAGAAGGATCATTGCAGTGATACTTCTTTGAAAATACTCAAACTTAAAAAGTTTGAGTATTTTTTTTATAGTAAGGAGAGAAGCTTTTGTTGCATTGAAAGCGTTAGATAACAATTGGCTTCACTTCTCTCCTTTCTCCCCTATCTTTTGCCAGATAAGTGGCTGTTTTATAGTAAGGAGAGAAGCTTTTGTCGCATTGAAAGCGTTAGATAACAATTGGCTTCACTTCTCTCCTTTCTCCCCTGTCTTTTGCCAGATCAGTGGCTGTATTATAGTAAGGAGAGAAGCTTTTATTGCATTGAAAGCGTTCGTTAACAATTGGCTTCACTTCTCTCCTTTCTCCCCTGTTTTTAAATCCAAGAGGATTATTTTGTCGTCATGTCAGTTTTGGAATCTTAGCAATTTTCCCACTTTTGAAAATAGTAAGGAGAGAAGCAATTTGTTCAAAATAGAATAACATAAACATTGCGCTTCACTTCTCTCCTTTCTCCCCCTAACTCGTCTTCTTCTAAAAGAAGATATATCTTTCATGAACCTCCTTTATGGAGAATTCAATCTATCTCATCCGAGAAATTCAATTTTCAAAATGTCAATTAAGGAATCATAGCAATTTTTCCTCGAGAGTTTTATAAAGGAGAGAAGTACTTTTTAAATTCAAAAACTTCTTCTCTCCTTTCCCCCCTTAAATGCCTTTTTAATTAAAGGCTGCTTTTCTCATAGCAGTAATGTTACGTGAACAATTACATGACAAATATATGTCGCACTTGCAGTTCTCACAATAGAGGAAGTTGGGATTTTTGAAATTACCTGAAAACCGTTAGAAGCAGAATAGCCCAAAAAAAAGGCTGTCCGGATGGTTACCGAACAGCCTTCACACACTATAACTAAGGTATTAGTACTATCGCAAACGATCTACAGATTTTACAAGTTTCTCATCCCGCAGAATCGCTTTATTGGCCAAAGCCAGAAAAACGATTACTACAATTGGAATGAAAACCCCAATACCCTTCTCAGAAAACAGGTTTTCTCCAGGTAAGCTTAGCAGTCCGTAAACAATAATTCCTAACAATAAAAAGTTGATCACAATATTGAACCTATTGCATAATACTTGTTTCATTCTTTGCCTGAACATCATAATTCCTATCAAAGATAAGAGGGCCGATAGGAAAAACAGTACAGGTATCGCTGCGAAAAGCAAATTATCCAAACGAAAAAAATCCATAAGGAACAAACCGGCTCCCTCGCCTGTTGCCCAAAAAGGAACTCGAACTGCTAACAAGGTTGCCAGTAGCAGGGCAATCAGTAAATATATGGTTTGGATTCTTTGCAGCATCTTCTCAAATCAGGCGCAAAAATACACCAATCTTTTTAACAAATAAAGTTTCAATATTGATTTTATTTTGTATTATTGTGCCATCATTTACGAATTATATTGTAAAATCACTTCTTTTACGATACCCAATATAAATTATCGAAATCTTATTTCACACATTCTCTCTCCTCGAAGGAGATTCTGGATGTTTAAACACACCTATTATATATGATGTTTGATATAGACGAACTCAAAGAGATGAAACTTTTGGAGTTGCAGGAGATTGCTCAGAAAATCGAAGTTCCAAAGTTTCGTCAATTGAAAAAGCTAGACCTAGTCTATCAGATCCTTGATGTTCAGGCGGCAAATCCTAAGCAAGTCAAAGAAAAAGCAGGCGAGGTTCAGAAAACCAAACGAAAAAGAATTTCAAAATCTGAAAAAGGCCCAGATCAGGCACCCACCTCAACAGAGGCTGTAACGGCACCTGCGGCTGAACCAGAGGTCAAAACCTCCGAACCAGAGACCAAATCAACCCAGAAAGAAGACCGAGAACCACGGGGAGAACGTCAAGGATCAAAAACTCCGGACAAGCCGGATCAAAAACCACGCACCTCGAACAAACCAAGGAGTCAGAATAGACCTGAACATTCTCAACGAAGATCAGATCAGTCTCAGAAAAAATCAGAACATTCAGATTCCAGAGGTGATCAAAAATCAACGCAGCCAGCCAGAAGTCAACACGGGCCGAGAGATCAGAAAGATCACAAGAACCAGGGGAAACAAAAGAATGAACCTGTTAAAAAGAATGAGCCCAGCAAAAAAGCTGAATCAAACAAGAGAAACGAACCTAACAAGAAGGGTGGAAAATACCGGGATCCTGATTTTGAATTTGACGGTATAATCGAAAGTGAAGGCGTTTTGGAGATCATGCCTGACGGTTATGGGTTTTTGCGATCCTCAGATTATAATTACCTGTCTTCACCCGATGACATTTATGTCTCACAGTCACAAATAAAATTGTTTGGACTAAAGACCGGAGACACAGTAATGGGAAAAGTCAGACCGCCGAAAGAGGGCGAAAAGTACTTCCCTCTGATTAGGGTGAGCCTGATCAATGGCTTGAACCCCAGTATTGTTCGAGACCGTGTAGCTTTTGAGCACCTTACCCCTCTGTTTCCAGAAGAGAAATTCACACTGGCGGGAGTAAAAAGCAATATATCAACCCGAATCATCGATCTGTTCTCTCCACTCGGAAAAGGACAAAGGGGTATGATTGTGGCGCAACCGAAAACGGGAAAGACGATCCTATTGAAGGATATCGCAAATTCGATTGCAGCGAATCATCCTGAAGTATACCAAATCGTTTTGCTGATCGATGAGCGACCAGAAGAGGTAACTGATATGCAGCGAAACGTAAAAGGAGAGGTGATCGCCTCGACTTTCGATGAATCTGCTGAAAAACATGTGCGCGTTGCGAATATCGTTTTAGAAAAAGCCAAAAGACTAGTCGAATGCGGGCATGATGTTGTTATCCTTTTGGATTCGATAACACGTCTTGCCAGAGCCTACAATACTGTGGCACCAGCCTCAGGTAAGATTTTGTCAGGAGGTATTGATGCCAATGCACTTCACAAACCGAAAAGATTCTTCGGTGCAGCCAGAAATATTGAAAACGGAGGATCGCTTTCGATCATAGCTACGGCACTTACAGATACTGGATCAAAAATGGACGAAGTGATTTTTGAAGAATTCAAAGGCACGGGTAACATGGAGCTCCAACTCGATAGAAACATATCAAACAGGAGAATCTATCCTGCGATTGACCTCGTCAAATCCAGCACGCGTAGAGACGATCTGTTGCATGAAGAGAAAGTCAGACAACGTGTTTGGGTATTGAGAAAATACCTGGCTGACATGAATCCGATCGAAGCCATGGAATTTGTAAATGACAAGATTAAATACACCAATAACAACGATGAATTCCTCATGTCAATGAATGGGTGATTCACCTTTACAGGATATACTACTGAAAGCCAGTCTCTAATAAAGACTGGCTTTTTTTTAGCACCAATGCGTTTGTTTTAATACTTATTTATTGCGTATATTTGCACCCACATCGCGGGATAGAGCAGTAGGTAGCTCGTTGGGCTCATAACCCAAAGGTCGCAGGTTCGAGTCCTGCTCCCGCTACTAGAAAAACCTTTCAGAAATCTGAAAGGTTTTTTTGTGAAAAAAATCGTAATGCTTGCATTTAAGATTTTGATTCACAAAAAAAACATTGGCGATAGCCAATTGGTTTTTCTAGTAGAGCCACCCAATGAGGTCCAACGACCGAAGGGAGTTAATCCTGCGTATTTCATATGCGAGGCAATCCTGCTCCGGCTAGCGCCGCGAGGTAGTATTCCTGCTCCCGTCGCAGATGAATAGCATTCTGTTCGAAAGATGAGCGAGCTTTTTTCATTGGTTCACAATCGAAAACATTCTTTTCCTATCTTAGAGAATTCTTAATCCGAAATCAAGTTCAAACTTCCAATGAGTGACTACGGCTTTCTATCTGTCCTTCCTCCCGTAATAGCAATCATCCTAGCCCTTAAGACCAAACAAGTTTACGTTGCACTGGTCTTTGGAATCTGGTTTTCCTGGCTCATTATGAGCGACTGGAACATTCTTGAAGGGAGCCTGGCCACCATAGAGGGGATGGTCAACGTTTTCAAATCAGAAGGCAATACGCGAACCATCATGTTCAGTGCCCTGGTTGGAGCGCTTCTTTTGTTTATACAATATTCAAAAGGTGTGGAAGGATTTATCAATCAGCTCAACAAACTCATCCAGTATTTTGAGAAAAAACAGGCAGGATACAGCCGGGTCATCGTTCAGCTTCTGGCTATGCTCACAGGAGTATTGCTCTTCGTAGAGACCAGCATTAGCTCACTTACGGTCGGCACCCTCTACCGCCCTGTATTTGACAAAATGAGAATCCCCAGAGAAAAACTAGCCTATATAGCAGACTCCAGTTCGGCACCACCTCGATTCTGATCCCGTTCAACGCCTGGGGCGCATTTATCATGGGTTTGCTACTGACTCAGAATATCGAAAATCCCTTTACGATGCTGTTATCGTCTATAGCCTACAACTTCTATCCGATTTTAGCACTTATCATTCTCGCCACAGTAATTATTACGGGAAAAGACATCGGCGCGATGAAGAAGGCCGAAATAAGAACTCGAACTACAGGTAAACTTATGAATGACGGATCCAAGCCTATGATTTCAGACGTAATAACCTCCTACAAGCCCAAAGAAGGCATCAAGGCCAAAGCCTATAATATGGTTATTCCCCTGCTCACCATGGTGCTGATGATGCCCGTCAACCTGGCTTATACCGGATGGGACAAGGTCGAAAACTCGACCTCATTTGCCAACCATCTATCGCAGGCTATCGGAAAGGGTTCAGGCTCCTCCTCAGTTCTCTATGCCGTCATCGCCTCAATCATAGTTGCCATGATTCTGTATCGGTCACAGGGGATCATGAAATTGAAAGAAATGGTCGATCTGATCCTCAAAGGAATCAGCGAGCTGATGCCCCTGGCCCTGCTCATGCTGCTGGCCTTTGCCATTGGCGACGCCTGCAATCAACTCGGAACAGGTGTTTATGTAGCCAACTGGTCGAAAGAATGGCTCTCACCCCAATTTTTGCCAGCCATTGTCTTTGTGATCAGTTCTTTCATCGCCTTCTCAACCGGAACTTCCTGGGGCACCTTTGCCATCATGCTGGCCATCTCGGTTCCTATGGCTGAAGTGCACCAGGCAGATTTGACCCTGGTCATTGCGGCCACTCTGGGTGGTGGGATTTTTGGAGACCATTGTTCTCCCATATCAGACACCTCGATCATATCTTCGATGGCTTCGGCCAGCGATCACATTGATCACGTTCGAACTCAGCTCCCCTATGCCCTTATCGGCGGTTTGATTACCACGCTTCTTTATCTCCTTTTGGGACTCGCCGGAGTCTAAAGTAAAAAGGTCTTACCTTTGCCAGAAAATAAGTTTATGGCACATAAATCCGGCTTCGTCAATATCATCGGCAACCCCAATGTTGGTAAATCGACACTTATGAATGCCCTGGTCGGAGAAAGGCTTTCCATTATCACCTCGAAGGCCCAAACGACAAGACATCGCATATTGGGTATCGTCAATGAAGAAGACTACCAGATTGTGTTTTCAGACACACCGGGAATCATCAAACCGGCTTACGAACTCCAGTCTTCAATGATGGATTTCGTCAAGACTGCATTTGAAGACGCTGACATTCTTCTCTATATGGTTGAGATCGGAGAAAAAGACCTGAAGGATGAAAGCTTTTTTGAAAAGATTCGAAATGCAAGTATCCCGGTGATCTTGGTTCTCAATAAGATAGACACTTCGGAACAAACAATTCTGGAGCAGCAGATGCAGTTTTGGAGTAATAAAGTTCCGAATGCGCTGGTTTATCCGATTTCAGCAAAGGAGAACTTCAATGTACATGAACTAAAGGAAGAGATTGTCCGTCTGCTTCCAGAGGGTCCGGCCTATTACCCAAAAGACCAGCTCACCGACAAACCCGAACGATTCTTCGTGAATGAGACTATCCGCGAGAAAATTCTGACACTCTACAAAAAAGAGATACCCTATGCTGTTGAAATCGAAACCGAATCCTTCAAAGAAGAGGAAACCATTATCCGGATCAGGTCGATCATCATGGTGGAGAGAGACACACAGAAAGGAATTATCATAGGGCACAAAGGAGCTTCGCTGAAAAAGGTGGGGACCGAGGCGCGAAAGGATTTGGAGAAATTCTTCGGCAAGAAGGTTTTTCTTGAACTCTACGTAAAAGTCAATAAAAACTGGCGGAACAGCAACAGAGAGCTACGCCGTTTCGGGTACAAAGACTAAAAATCTCAATGTTGATCGAAATACTTTTCTAAAGCAGGTTTTTAACCTCATCGAAATCAAGGCCGCCGTAATTGCCCGAACTCATAAGCAGAACCACTTTATCCTTCAAATCCTGAGAAAATAAAAATGATTTAAAAGAGGCAGGCTCGGTGTAAATCAGCAGGTCCTTCCTTTCAAAAGCTTTTTCTATCTCTTCCTTGCCGATCTCCTGGAGACGTTTGATCTCTACCGCATGCGGCGAATAAAAAACCAAAGCCTCATCCGCCGGGTCAAGCGTTCCCTTGTATTCTTTTAGAAAATCCTGATTGAGACTGCTATAGGTATGAAGCTCCAAACAGGCCAACAAGGTCCTGTCGGGATATTGTTCTTTGACCGCCCGGGTCGTTGCCTCCACTTTTGAAGGGGAATGAGCAAAGTCCTTGTAGATTACTGTGGATTCGTTCTCCCCAATCTTTTCCAACCTCTTACTCGCTCCTTTAAAATCAGCGATAGCCTCATAAAACTCTTCATCACCCACGCCCAGATGGAAACAAATCGCACGGGCTCCTTCCAGATTTTGCAGGTTGTGCTGACCGAAGACTTCAAGTGGGATCTCTCCTTCAGGAGTCTCAAGCAAAGTCATGCCGTGCTCTATTCGGAAATCAGGGGTCCCATAAGGGTATTTCTTCACCTGGTTGACACTTTGCTCGACAACTCGTTTGACTTCGGGATCCTCTTCGTTATAAATGATGGTTCCGCCTTTGACCATGGTGTCCAGAAATGTGCTGAACTGGCCCACATAGTTCTCATACGTAGGAAAAACATTGATGTGATCCCAGGCTATGCCACTGATCAAGGCGATATTCGCCCGGTAAAGGTGAAATTTGGGTCTCAGGTCGATTGGAGAAGAAAGGTATTCATCTCCTTCCAAAACAATGATCTCATTCTCCGAGGTCAGGTGCACCATGCGGTCAAAGCCCTCGAGCTGTGCCCCTACCATGAAGTCTACCTCGATCTGATGGTATTTAAGCACGTGCAGAATCATCGAAGTAATCGTCGTTTTGCCATGTGAGCCCCCGATGACAACGCGCGTCTTGTTTTTTCCATGTTCGTACAAAAACTCCGGATAGGAGTAAATGGTCAGGCCGAGCTCCTGGGCCTTGAGCAATTCAGGATTATCTGCTTTCGCGTGCATACCCAGGATAATTGCGTCAAGGTTAGAATGAATCTTCTCGGGGAACCAACCCATTTCAGCAGGGAGCAGTCCTGCTTCTTCCAGTCTGGATCGGGAGGGTTCGAAAATAGCGTCATCACTGCCCGTGATCTGATCGCCTTTTGCCTGGAGAGCCAATGCCAGATTGTGCATAGCGCTTCCGCCTATAGAAATAAAATGGATGTTCATCAACCGGTTTTAATGCCTCTAAAATTACAAATATATTCCCCACTCCCAAGGATTCAGAAGCGTCTTTTTAGGGGCCTTGTAAGACACGTTGGTCCTCCCCCGCCGGGGATGCTTATATTCGCACCTAAGTACGGATGAACCTCACATCCGGCTTCGATCATTCGTTTTTCGGTAATGGGATTTCCAGCCACCATAAGACACGCACGGGGTGCCACCGCAAGAACATTGCAACCCATGGAATCAAACTCCTCCTCCGGTACTTCAATAAGGTCGTACCCTCTGGAAATCAGATTCTCGCGGAAGGCTATGGGCATAAGAGGCGAATAGACAACCGCAAGATCCTTATCAACCGGACTTAAGATCGACATGAGGTGAAAAACGTCATTATCACCTTTGTAATGCGGCAGGTCTGCGACAATCACTTCAATCCCCCTGGGTTGAAGCAGAGCTTTCAGCTGCCTGATTCCTTCGTCATTCGTCCTGTAAGTTCGTCCGACCGCCAGGGTCCTGGAGTCGAGCCAGGCCACGTCTCCTCCCTCCAGAGTTCCCGGGGATTCAATTCGACCCAGAACAGGAATTTCGAGTTCTTCGTAATACTCGGCCTGAGCTTGTGACTCAGGCATCCTGAGCTTCTTTCCCATTCGGCAGATTATTATTCCGAAATCTGTCGCTATCGAAGCATCCCGACAATAAATTGAGTCCATCGTAACGCCATCACTGGCTGGAAACGTATGCACTTCTGGCACCCGGGCCTTCAACCACGACTTAAAGCTTTGAAATTCTTTTTTTGAGGCCTCGTAGTTGGGCGGGTTCAGGTAATTGAGTTCCTTCCATTGCTCATCCACAAAAGCTTGAGATTTAAAGCCATGCTCCGCTTCTTTAATCAGAACCGATTCCAGGGTTAAATATTCGGAATGACAAGTGACATTCATTCTTCTTTTTTTTGATTGTACTTCATCGCTATATAAAAAGGAATTCCGGCCAGTAAAAGCAGAAACCCGTAAAAAACCGTGTCATTGCCCGATCCGTAGATGGTCCAGAGCGAATAGGAAAAGCCAAGGGCAGCGAGAACCAGGTTCCTGACCAGTTTGGGTACTCCAATACGTTTCTCTATCATCACAAGGGCATAGGAAGCCGAAGTGAACAAATACGGAACAAGCGCCGTCAGCGTAGAGAGAAGAATCATGAATTCGAACTGACTGACCAGACTCTCAGAAAAATTCATGAGCATAACTGCACTGGTCAACAGGCTTCCGATCACGATGCCCAGAGCCGGTGTTTGCGTCCTGTTCTCTTTTTTGAACACTCTCGGAAACAAGCCGTCACGTGCTGCTGCCATCGGGATCTGACCGGAGATCAATATCCAGCCATTAAGCGCTCCCAGAGCAGCGATTGCAGCCCCAGCCGCAACAATGTAGCCCGAATACTCACCCCCCATGACATGGGAAGCCTCAGCAAAAGGAGCCGGTGAGTTTTTTAACGACTCCACGGGAACCAGTCCGAACAGAACGACGGTGGCGGAGATGTAGATCAGAGTCGTGAGTACCGTACCCAGCATGGTCGCTCGGGGTACGGTCTTCTCGGGATCTTTGATATTCTCAGCGGGAATTGTTGCGGATTCCACCCCCAGGAAGGCATAAAGGGTCAACGTCGCCACCACCGCAACCGTTTTTAAGATCGCTTTCCCCCGTCAAATTGAATTCCGGGAAATTGGAGACGTCAAAATAAAAAAGTCCGAGGATGATAAATCCCAATAAGGGAAGGATCTTGAACAAGGTCGTAATCACCTGAATCCGACCGGAGGTTCTGACTCCTTTTGAGTTGATCCAGGTAAAGAACCAGATCAGCCCGAGGCCAGTCATCACAGAATACAGGGCATTAGATTCCAAAGCCGGTATAAAGAAACTGAGTGCGCCCACTACAGCAATGGCTATGGCGGCATTGCCTACCCAAATTGAGATCCAGTAACCCCAGGCCATGAGAAAAGCGATAAAATCACCGAAACCCTCTTTCGTATAGATATAGGGGCCACCGCTCTTTTGAACGATGATCTTGCTGAAATTTCCGAAAATCTTTGCCAAAACAAGAGATCCGAGCGCTGTGAGTAACCAAGCCAGGATGCTGATGCTCCCGTAGCCCGCCAGGGTTGCCGGAAGAACGTAGATGGCCGCTCCGATCATGTTCCCGACCACCAGGGATGTCGCTGTAATCAATCCGACCTGTTGCTTATCGGACTTCATAGAAAATGGGTTTGGTCATGCAGAAAATTCATACATTTAATAACAATTATACGACAAATAAATAAGGAAGTCTTATGGGTAAAAAATTTGATGTCGATTCGGATATTCGCAAAGCGGAAACCCTTCCGGCTTCTTTTTACAGAGATTCGGAGGTGTTTGACCGCATCAGGGAGGACATTTTTCTCAAAACCTGGCAATTTATAGGTGACGAGAACCTGGTCAAATTACCGGGCTCGGTCTATCCTTTTGTTCTGCTGGACAGCTTCCTGACAGAACCCATGGTACTGACCCGTGACAAAGACGGTGAGCTGAATTGCCTGAGTAATGTTTGCACCCACCGCGCCAACCTGGTGAGCCTGGGAGCGGGAAAAGTCAAAAAGCTGACTTGCATGTACCACGGACGGCGCTTTGGGCTTGACGGCAAGTTTGAGCACATGCCCGAATTCGCTGAAGCGGAAGGGTTTCCTCGCGCATGCGACGACCTTTACGCCTTCCCTTTGCGCAAATGGGGGCCTTGGCTCTTCGCAGGACTGAATCCGGCTTTCGACTTTCAGGAAGTACTAGACATCATGAACCAGCGCGTTGGCTTTCTTCCTCTGGAGCAATTTGCCTTCGATGAGTCTCTTTCCAAAGATTACCTCGTTCACGCGCATTGGGCCCTTTACTGTGACAATTACCTGGAGGGTTTTCACGTTCCGTTTGTTCACGAGGGCCTGAATAAGGTTTTGGATTACGGCAGCTATACAACAGAAATCTACGCGCATTGCAACCTCCAGATAGGTTATGCAGATGAGGGAACAGAAGTATTTGATCTACCACCCGGCCACGTTGACGAAGGAAAAAGCGTCGCTGCCTATTACTATTGGGTGTTTCCAAATATGATGTTCAATTTCTATCCCTGGGGTCTGTCTGTGAACATCGTACGTCCTCTCGGTCTGAATCGCACCAAGGTTTCCTTCCTCAGCTATGTCTGCGATCCTGACAAGCTCGGCAAGGGCGCCGGAACTGATTTGGAAAAGGTGGAAAGGGAAGATGAATTCGTCGTGGAAAACGTTCAGCGTGGAATACGGTCTTCCTTTTACAGAGGAGGACGGTTTTCACCGAAACGTGAAAAAGGGGTTCATCATTTTCACAGGCTGCTTTCGACCTATGTCAAATAGACTGATCTCCAATAGACTCAGTTGAGCTTGAAGCTGCATTCATTCTCGTAGAGTTCGTCAAGGAGCTCCTTGGAGATATTGATCTTTGAGGTTCTGCTGGGCATCGTCAATTTCAGGTTTTCACTTTTGTCAAAAACGGTGAAATTCAGGTGTTGGTTCCCCTTGTGTTTTTTAAACATCGATTGGATGCGCTCCACTCTTTCCCTGTTGATCTGCTCGATGGGCATCTGGATCGTGATTTTCTTAGCCATTTTACCCAATACGTCCTGAAGCTGTTGCATCGTTGTGATCTGAACCCGCACGTCACCATTTTGCCAGGCCCTTCTGCAAACCGTTTTGAGGTAGAGAAAGGTGTTTGGAATCAGGAAGTGCCTGAACTTCAAATAGTCTTCATTAAAAAGCCTGAACTCGTAGGCCTCACTGTAATCTTCAAAGGTAAAGAGCCCCCAGGGTTTCCCGTTTTTGCTGATCCGGTGCTGGACGTCAGTAATTATACCTGCAAAAGAGAGTTCCTTTCCTTCAAGCGCGTCCATATTCTTTAAAATCTCCACCTGGGCGTTGCAGAAGTATTTGATCTCGGTTTTGTAATCGTCAAGCGGATGCCCGGAGATGTAGATCCCGATCATCTCTTTTTCCTTTGACAGCTCCTCCATGACATTCCACGGCTCACATTTCGGAATCACCGGCTCATCCAACTGGACATCAGACATCTCTCCAAAAAGTGAGACCTGGGCCGAATTCTTGCTCTCCTGAAACTTGTTCCCGTAACGGATTGCCTTCTCAATGAAGCTGACTCCTCTGTCATCCACCTCGAAATACTGAGCCCTGCAGGTATCCGAAAAGGAATCGAACGCACCACCCAACACAAGCCCGTCAAAGGCTTTTTTATTGGCCGCACGCAGATCCACCCGCTTGGTCACGTCAAAGATGGATCTAAAATTGCCGTTTTCTTTTCTCTCGTTGACGATGGCCTTGACCGCTCCGGCGCCAACCCCTCGAATGGCTCCCATTCCGAAGCGAATCGCTCCCTCGTTGTTTACAGAGAACTTGTAATACGATTCGTTGATGTCGGGTCCGAGAACGGGTATTCCGGATCGTTTGCATTCTTCCATAAAGAACGTCACCTGTTTGATATCATTCATGTTGTTACTCAGCACAGAAGCCATATACTCGGCCGGGTAGTGCGCCTTGAGGTAAGCGGTTTGATAAGCTATGAAGGCATAACAGGTCGAATGAGATTTATTGAAAGCATAGGCCGCAAACGCTTCCCAGTCTTTCCATATCTTTTCCAGAACATCTTCGGGATGACCGTTTTTCTTACCCCCGTCGATAAACAAGGGTTTGAGTTTTTCCAGCAAAGCGAAGATCTTTTTCCCCATTGCCTTTCTCAGCATATCTGCCTGGCCTTTGGTGAAATTCGCCAGCTTTTGAGACAACAACATGACCTGCTCCTGGTACACTGTGATCCCATAGGTCTCTTTCAGATACTCTTCCATTACCGGCAGGTCGTAGCTGATCTCCTCTCTTCCGTGCTTGCGATCCACAAAGGAAGGAATGTACTCCATCGGACCCGGCCGATACAGGGCATTCATCGCAATGAGATCTGCGAATTCTGTCGGTTTGAGCGCTTTGAGATGTTTCTGCATGCCCGGAGATTCGTACTGGAATATCCCAATGGTCTCCCCTCTTTGAAACAGGGCATAGGTCTTTTCATCATCCAGCGGGAACTCATCCGGTACAAGTTCCTCCCCGTGAAGCGCCTTGACAATCTTTACCGTATCCTTGATCAGGGTCAGGGTCTTCAGACCAAGGAAATCCATTTTCAGCAAACCGGCGTTTTCGACCACCCCATTGTCGAATTGGGTGACGTACATGTCGGTTCCTTTCGCAGTGGCTACAGGGATCAGGTTCGTAATATCCTCCGGTGTGATAATCACCCCACAGGCATGGGTTCCTGTATTGCGAACAGAACCCTCAAGAAGACGGGCCTGGTTGATGGTTTCCGCCTCGGGCCCCTCTCCTTCTGAGATCGACCTGAGAACCTCAACATTCTCCAGCTCTTCACTTCTCAAGCCCTTGACCTTGGAACGGCTCTTGTCGTCCGAACCGAAGATATGGCCCAATTTTAAACCGGGGATCAGCTTTGCGATGCGATCAGCATCCGACAGGGGCAAATCGAGAACCCGGGCCGTATCGCGAATTGAGGATTTGGCCGCCATAGTTCCATAGGTGATGATTTGTGCGACCTGGTTGGAGCCGTACTTGTCGATCACATAGTCTATGACCTTCTGCCTGCCCTCGTCGTCAAAATCGATGTCTATATCCGGCAGGGAAACCCGATCAGGGTTCAGGAAACGCTCGAAAAGCAGATCGTACTTGATGGGGTCTATATTGGTTATGCCCAGACAGTAAGCTACCGCCGATCCCGCGGCTGATCCCCGGCCCGGCCCTACAGATACGCCCATTCTCCTGGCTTCGTTGATAAAGTCTTCCACGATCAGGAAATACCCGGGATAACCCGTATTTTCAATAATCGACAGCTCGAAATCGAGCCTTTCTCTAATGTCTTCTGTCAGGTCCGGATATCGTGTTTTTGCTCCCTCATAGGTCAGGTGGCGCAGGTATTTATTCTCCCCTCTTTTACCTCCATCCTGCTCATCCTCGGGGTCATAGAAAGCCTCTGGCATGTCAAATTTGGGAAGTAGCACGTCCCTGGCCAGATCGTAAATTTCCACTTTGTCAACGATTTCCTGAATGTTTAAAACGGCTTCAGGCATCTTTTGAAAAAGAGCTTTCATTTCTTCCTGGCCCTTGAAATAGTATTCGTCATTGGGAAGACCATATCGGAATCCCCGACCCCTTCCTTTTGGGGTTGCCAGTTTCTCACCGTCCTTTACGCATAGCAGAATATCGTGTGCAACGGAGTCTTCCCTTTTAAGGTAGAAGCTGTTGTTGGTTGCCACCAGCTTAACCCCATGCTGTTTAGAAAATCTTGTCAACACTTCGTTGACGTGCTCCTCATTCTCTTGTTTGTGATCATTGAGCTCCAGGTAGAAATCGGGTCCGAATTCTTCTTTCCACCAAAGAAGAGCCTCCTCGGCCTGCCGCTCCCCGACGTTGAGAATCAAATGGGCTATCTCTCCATAAATGCCTCCGCTGAGTACGATAACGTCCTCCTTGTAACGCTTGACGAGCTCTTTATCGATTCTCGGCACGTAGTAGAACCCTTCGATATAGGCCAAAGAAGCCATTTTTGCCAGGTTGTGATACCCGTTTTTGTTCTTGGCCAGCATCACAACCTGTCGACCGTTGTCTTTGACCGAACGATCCCTCATGTTGTCGCACACGTAGAACTCACAGCCCAGAATGGGTTTGACCTTGTGATCGTTGTTCTTGTTGTGAGTCAGAGCTTCTCGCACAAAGACAAAGGCTCCCATCATATTTCCCGTATCAGTCAATGCGACTGCGGGCATCTTTTGATCCGCTGCGGCCTTTACCAGGTCAGCGGCGTTGGTGGTCGATTGTAAAATGGAATACTGACTGTGATTGTGCAGGTGAGAAAAGAAGGCGTTGTCAAGCTCAACCGTTGACACTTTCTCTCCGGAACGTTCGTCTTCAGCCTTCTGCTGCTTTTTCTTCAGCTTCCTGCTTTCTGCCTTCAGGTTCTTGTGATTAAGCCCGGCCAGACCAATCGGTTCTGTATTTCGAAGTTTGAACTCCTCTGTGAAACCGGGTTCCGCCAAAAGCTCTTCCTCAGAATAGTTTTCGAGACGGATCAACTCCAAAAAGCATCGCGTCGTCGCCTCTACGTCTGCTGTTGCATTGTGCGCCTCTTCAAAGGTGTCACCGAATAACTGCTGGTGCAATTCTGTAAGGGTCGGGAGCTTGAACTTTCCATACCTACCCCCCGGAATCTGACAGAGCTCCGCTGTCTTTTCAGTACAAGTGTCCAGCACGGGTTTGGTTTCCAAAGTCGTTTCGACCCCCATTCGGTAAAACTCACAGCCCATGATATTGAGGTCAAAACCGAGATTTTGCCCCACCACGTGGGTAGCCTTCGCCAGGGCCTGGTTAAATCTCTGGAGAACGGTTTCCAGTTCCTCTCCCTGTTGCATGGCCAGTTCGGTTGAGATTCCATGAATCTGCTCGGCGTCATAAGGTATATTGTATCCGTCAGGACGAATCAGGTAGTCCTGATGCTCGACCAGCTCACCCATAGCGTCGTGCAACTGCCAGGCGATCTGAACGCAGCGGGGCCAATTGTCGGTATCGGTAATTGGAGCATTCCAATTCTTGGGCAATCCCGTCGTTTCAGTGTCGAAGATCAAATACATGAGGTCCTTTTTTCGGAAAGAATATTGAAAGTTAAAAATAGAGATTTCATTGTATCGCCACAGGCATGCGATCTTATTTTTATCAACAACAATTTTGTTGTTTCGCAGTATCCTTAAATTCAAAAAATATGATTACTTTTGCGGCCTACTTCGAGAAAGTAGATTATTATTAATAACCTAGGTCGAGTACCTTAAAAATTAAACAGATGCCAGTAAAAATCAGATTGCAAAGACACGGAAAAAAAGGTAAGCCCTTCTATTGGGTGGTAGCCGCGGACGCAAGATCAAAAAGAGACGGAAGGTCTTTGGAGAAATTGGGAACGTACAACCCGAACGTCAACCCGGCGAGCATTGATCTCGATGTTGACGCAGCCGTAAAATGGTTGCAGAATGGAGCCCAGCCTACCGATACGGCACGTGCTATCCTTTCTTACAAAGGAGCTATGCTGAAGAACCATCTCCTTGGAGGTGTCAAAAAAGGCGCCTTGACAGAAGAGCAGGCCGAAGCCAAGTTCCAGGCCTGGTTGGACGAGAAGAATTCAAAAATCGAAGCCAAGGCGAATTCAGTTGCAAAAGCGAAAGAAGACGAAATCGCGAAGCAGCTTGAAGCTGAAAAAGAGGTTAACGAGAAACGTCAGGCTGCTGCAGAAGACGCAGAAAATGAGGCGATTCGAGCTCAGGCTGATGCCAAAGCTGCTGCAGAGGCAGAAGCTAAAGCGGAAGAACCGGTAGAAGATGACAGCCCTCAAACCATTGATGAAGCGGCAGAAGAAGCCAAGAAAGAGGAAAAATAATTCATACGAATTTGACCATTTAAAAAAACCTGATATGAAGATATCGGGTTTTTTCATTTTATATTTGAGGCATTAGCACAAGGGCCATGAAAAAATCTGATTGTTTTTATCTCGGCAGAGTAACCAAGAAATACAGCTTTAAAGGAGAGGTAATCATCAAACTGGATACGGATGAGCCTGAAATCTATGAGAACCTGAATGCTGTTTTTATAGAAGTGGGCAAAGATCTGCTACCGTTTTTCATTGAAAAAAGCTCTTTCCAAAGAGGGCGTGAACTACGGATTCGATTTGAAGATGTGAAAACAGAGCAAGACGCTGAGGCCATTTTAAAAAAGGAGGTCTATTTGCCCCTTGAGCTGCTACCCAAATTAAGTGGGGAAAAGTTCTATTTCCACGAAGTCATCGGGTTTTCACTTTTGGATGTCAACCTGGGCGCGATTGGGATCATCGAATCGATCAACGACAGCACGGCCCAGGCCCTGTTCATTGTTTCTGACGGTGAAGACCAGATTCTGGTTCCGATGGTGGAAGATTTCATCATCAAGGTAGACAGGAAGAAGCGTGAGGTGCTGGTAGAAACCCCGGAAGGACTTATCGAAATGAACAAATAAGGAGGAGTTATTCATATGTCTGATACACTTTTTCATTTTAAAGAATTCAGTGTGGCACAGGGTCAAAGCGCCATGAAAGTCGGAACAGACGGAGTGCTTCTCGGTGCCTGGGTGGATATCCCCTTCAAGGCCGACTCTCTTCTTGACATCGGAACGGGCACGGGTCTGATCGCCCTGCAACTCGCTCAGCGGTCTGACAGTGAAGTTATAGATGCGCTTGAAATCGAGCCTGGTGCTTTTGAACAGGCCGTAGAAAACTTTGAAAACAGCCCGTGGGCAGACCGTTTGTTCTGTTATCACGCTTCCCTCCAGGAATTCTGCCTGGAAATAGACGAGCGCTATGACCTGATTGTCTGCAATCCTCCGTATTACAACAACAGCTATCCGGCTGAAGGTCAGGAACGAAATCTGGCCAGGCAGACCGAACAACTCGATTTTAAGTCGCTTCTCAAATGCACTTCTGCACTCTTGGAGACCGATGGGACCTGCGCTTTCATCATCCCCTTTGAACGTGAGGGCGAATTCCTCCATCTCGCTGAAAATCTCGAACTCTACGCGAGCCGCATCGCACATGTCAAAGGAAGTACTGAAAGTCCTGTCAAAAGAAGCCTCATTCAAATGCAGCGAGCAAAAACCAGGCTCGACCTCTCAGAACTGACCCTCGAAACATCGAGGCACGTCTATACCCCGGCCTACAAGGAACTCGTCAAAGACTTCTATTTGAAAATGTAAGATTCAGGCCCCGAGGTTGTAGGGATTGTAGCCGAGGTATTCCACTTCCTTCTCAACAAAGCGCACCCCGTGTTTCTCAAGCTCCGTGAGAACATCCTGGTACATCTCTTTCTTCAAAGGCAATTGAACACCCGGGGTATGCACGTGGCCGTTGAGAATCTGCAAGCAGGCCATAGCCACCGTGAGGCCAACGGTTTTCGCCATGGCCGTATAGGTCTGATCCTCACCGACTACTACCATACTCGACTCGATCTGCCTCTTTTTTCCCTCTTTCTCAAAGCCAAACTTGTGATACATGACGATCATGTCTTTGTCATCTTCACGAAGTGTCCAGCTGTCCATAAGAATCTTTTGCAGAATCTGGGCCGGAGTCGCGTCTTTGATACCCACTTTTTTGTTGTCGTCGAAGAGCTTCAGCTCCAGAAGCTTGTCCCAGATCACATCGTCCTGATCGATTTTCAAATAATGACGAAGCTTGAGCTCCACCGAGTCATGGGGTTTGTAAGTTAAAAATGAATTCGTAAAATCCCTGTAGGTCATATCCTCGGAGCCCTGCATGACATAGCTGTCATCGGTCATGCCCAATTGTACGAAAATATTCCAGGCACGTGAAAACCCTACTCTTCGAATGGTTCCTCTGAAGAGGGTCAATGTGTCTTCCAAACCGTAAACTTCACGATAATTCAGGGAATCCCTGTTGGCATAGGCTTCAAACCTTCCATAGCCTTCTATCGACAAAAACTCTGTTCTCCTGAAAAGCTTCTGGTAAGGGATGTACTTGTGCTTGCCTTCCTGGATGAACTTCGCAATTCCGCCCTGACCGGCCAATACCACATTTCTGGGGTTCCAGGTAAACTTGTAGTTCCAAAGATTGTCATCACTCTCGGGTGCAACCAGCCCCCCGGTAAAGGATTCAAAAAGTAGCATTCGGCCCCCGCTCCCCTTGATCCTGTCGATGACTTGCATAGCACTCATGTGGTCGATCCCGGGGTCAAGCCCCACTTCATTCATAAAGATCAGGCCTTTTTCTCTGACCTGGGCGTCGAGTTCTTTCAGCTCACTCGATACGTACGAAGCCGTTACAAGATTCTTACCAAATTCGATGCAATCCCTGGCGATTTCCAGGTGAAAACGGGCAGGAAGCATTGAAATCACGATATCTGATTCTTCGACAGCCTTCTTTCTAGACTCGACATCAAAAATATCCAGTTCGATCAACCTGCCATTAGGGTGTCCCGCAAGGAGCTTCGCGGCATTTTCAGTATTGATATCAGCGATGATCACCTCGAGCTGTTCTTCGCCTGATTTCTCCAACAGGTACCTGACAAGGGCGGAGGATGACCTACCTGCCCCAACGATCAAAATTCTTCTCATAGAAATACATTCACGGTTCCTCAAATTTAATCAAACAAGGCTATAAAACTTCCGCTAGAATCAAAATCTTATCTTTGTTTTTGAACTCAAATTTAAAACCCTTGAAAAACCTGATATTCGCATCCATTCTCGGGCTTGTTTCGGTCGCGATGGGCGCATTTGGAGCTCATGCCCTGAAGGACATTCTTGAACCCGAGGCACTTCGAAGTTATGAGACCGGCGTACGTTACATGATGGTTCATGCCCTGGTTCTGTTATTTCTCAACAATTCCTCGCTGCTCGAACAGAAAACCAGGAATACCTTGAGTTATTTGTTCATCACAGGTATTCTTTTCTTTTCGGGATCAATTTTTGCAATCCAGCTAAAACTTGCTGACGCGTCGTCAATTTGGTTCATTACACCCCTGGGCGGACTGTTATTGATATCGGGCTGGTTCGGTATGGCCCTGGCTTTTATCAGAAAATCACGTGCGGACTAACCGTGTTAAATTTTGGGCCAATGTTTTGTTGTACCCTGAAAATTAAGTACTTTTAAGACGCTGCGCAAAATGGCTTTTCAAACGAAATCGTATTCGTAAATAGGCTGCTAACACTGACAAATGTCATAAAAACGAAGAAGGATTAAATCGTAAATTTGTCAGAGAAATCAAAACAATTAACACTTAAATTTTGACTTATGGAAGTTCTAACAAAATCAGTTATCAATTCGCTTGACGAATTGGGAATCAAAAACCCCAAGGAGATCATTTACAATCCGTCGTATGATGAATTGTTCAAATTTGAATTGTCTCCGGAATTGGAAGGATATGAAAAAGGGTACGAGACTGAATTGGGCGCTATCAACGTGATGACAGGAAAATTCACAGGACGCTCGCCAAAGGACAAATACATCGTCAAGGATGACGTGACAAGAGATACCATTTGGTGGACTTCCGAAAAAGCCAAAAATGACAACAAGCCGATAACTCAAGAGGTATGGAATGACCTTAAAGAATTGGTGCTCGAAGAGCTTTCAGGAAAAAAACTCTACGTAGTAGACACTTTTTGTGGCGCCAACGAGGATACGCGCTTGAAAGTGCGATTCGTGGTTGAGGTTCCATGGCAGGCTCATTTTGTGAAAAACATGTTCATCCGACCTACCGCTGAAGAACTTGAAACCTATGGAGAACCTGATTTTGTGGTACTCAACGGTTCGGAGACCGTGAATAACAAGTGGAGAGAGCACGGTCTGAACTCTGAAGTGTTCACAGTATTTAACCTGACTGAAAAAATGCAGGTCATTGGTGGAACCTGGTACGGAGGGGAAATGAAAAAAGGTATGTTCGCAATGATGAACTACTACCTTCCAAAAAGAGGAATAGCTGCGATGCACTGTTCAGCCAACGTAGGCGAAGAGGGTGACACGGCGATTTTCTTCGGTCTCTCGGGAACCGGTAAAACTACACTTTCAACTGATCCGTCCAGAAAACTGATCGGAGATGACGAACACGGCTGGGACGATGAAGGTATTTTCAATTTTGAAGGTGGATGCTATGCCAAGACGATCGATCTTGACCATGAAGCTGAACCAGACATTTATGAGGCAATCAAACGAGATGCTCTTCTCGAAAATGTGACCGTGGATGAAAATGGCAAAATCGACTTCACAGACGGTTCTGTCACTCAGAACACGAGGGTTTCTTATCCGATCTACCACATTGAGAACATCGTGAAGCCTGTTTCAAAAGCGGGTCATGCAAACAAGGTGATCTTCCTGACAGCTGATGCATTTGGAGTTATGCCTCCGGTTTCCAAATTGACTCCGGAACAAACCAAATATCACTTCCTTTCAGGTTTTACCGCTAAACTTGCGGGTACAGAAAGAGGTGTTACCGAACCGACTCCTACGTTCTCAGCTTGTTTCGGTGAAGCTTTCCTGACTTTGCACCCAACCAAGTACGGTGAGGAGCTGGTCAAAAAAATGGAGGAGCACAATGCGACGGCTTACCTGGTCAACACAGGTTGGAACGGAACTGGCAAACGTATCTCAATTCAAGACACGCGTGGTATCATCCACAGAATTCTCGACGGATCCATTGATCGTGCGGAGACTAAGGTGATTCCTGTTTTCAACCTTGAAGTGCCAACTTCGCTTACAGAAGTTCACGATGAGATTCTAGACCCAAGAGACACGTACGAAGACAGAGAAGAATGGAACCGAAGAGCAAACAAGCTTGCAGGTCTGTTTATCAAAAACTTCGAGAAATACACTGACAATGAAGAAGGAAAAGCGTTAGTTGCTGCCGGACCTCAGTTGGATTAATTATTTGCTTTAATTTTTTAAGTGCGCATTCGTTGAATGCGCACTTTTTTTTGCTTGCCGGCAAGGTTCCAAACTCGTTACATCCTCCACAGTACAAGATTAATCTCAAAATTCCAGCTTCAGCTGCACATCCATTACTTTCTGCTCCGAATCCGGATGATTGTCGAGGTTGGAAACCGAGATGCCCAGCAGCCGAACGGATTCCCTTATCTTTTCCTGGTAAAGAAGAGCTTCCACTGTTTTGAGCAGTGTGTTTTTGTCTTTCACAAATGCATCGAGGGTTCTGCTGCGAGTCTGCTGTGTGAAATCACTGTATTTAATCTTCAGGGTTATCGTCCGCCCGGAAACTTTCGATCGCTTCAATCGGCTCTCAAGCTCTTCCGCTATTGACTCGAGTCGTTGCATCATAAAAACCTCGGAGGTCAGGTTTTTCGAAAAGGTGTGCTCAGCGGCTACTGATTTTTGAATCCTATTCGGTTTTACCTCGCTCTTCTGCAAACCGCGAACCATCTTGTAATAATTCTCACCTGAGCTCTTGAAATGACTTTTGAGGAATTCGAGTGACTTGCTTTTCAAGTCCATTCCGGTAAAAATTCCAAGGCGATACATCTTGGAGGCTGTGACTTTTCCGATGCCAAAGAATTTTTCTACAGCTAGCTTTTCCAGAAACTCGAGAACCTCCTCAGGTGGGATGGTCTTCTGCCCATTGGGTTTATTGATGTCCGAGGCGATCTTGGCCACAAACTTGCTGTTGGAAATCCCAGCCGAGGCAGTTAATCCAAGCTCGTCAAGGATACGCTGCCTGATTTCGCGGGCAATAAGGGTGGCCGAGGGATGATTCTTCTTGTTGGAGGTAACATCCAGATAAGCCTCATCGAGTGACAAGGGCTCCACAAGGTCGGTGTAATCAAAAAAAATAGACCTGATCTTCTGGGAGACTTCTTTGTAACGCGCGAACCTGGGTTTGACAAAGGTAAGATCCCGACAAAGTCTTCTGGCTTGAACACCGCTCATGGCGGATCTGACCCCGTACTCCCTGGCCTCATAACTTGCCGCAGCCACTACTCCTCGCTCACCTCCTCCTCCGACCGCGATGGGCTTGCCCCTGAGGTTTGGGTCATCGAGTTGCTCCACGGAGGCATAAAACGCATCCATGTCTACATGGATGATCTTACGCACACTCAAAGACTCGTGGGTATCCTCGGAAGACGTCGAATTCATAGGGTATAGATCAGACTTGAAATCACAAAAATAAACTACTTTTGCTGCATGTCAAGAAAGAAAAAATCACACTTGTTTGAAAATGTCGAAGTCATTGACGCCGGGGCTCGCGGAAAATCGATTGCCAAGTCACCCGATGGTCGCGTGATCTTCCTTGACAATGCAATTCCAGGGGACGTAGTTGACATCCAAACCGGACGGAAGCGGAAATCCTATTTTGAAGGACGAGCCGTCAAGTTTCACAAACGCTCCGACAAGCGTACGGAACCCGTTTGTGAATATTTTGGAACCTGTGGAGGTTGCAAATGGCAGAACATGAAATACGAGGATCAGTTGTATTACAAGGAAAAGGAAGTAACCAATAACCTGGTCAGAATCGGCCACCTGGAGATTCCTGATGTCCTTCCGATTGCAGGAAGTGAGAAAATCTACTGGTATCGAAATAAAATGGAATTCTCGTTCTCAAATTCTCGCTGGCTGACCCAGGAAGAACTGAACAGTGACAAGACCTTCGAAGACAGAGATGCCTGTGGCTTTCATATCCCAGGAATGTGGGACAAAATTCTAGACATTAAAAAATGTCATTTACAACAGGACCCGTCTAATGCAATTCGAAATAGCGTGAAGCAGTTTGCCGTCGACAAGGGTTTGACCTTTTTCAGTCCTCGAGAAGGAACAGGCCTGCTTCGAAATCTTATGATTCGAACCAGTTCAACTGGAGAAATCATGGTTGTGGTCCAGTTTTTTGATAATGAGCCCAAACAGATAGAAACGTTGCTGGAGTTCATGGTGGATCAATTCCCCGAAATCACCTCTCTGCAGTATGTCGTGAATCAAAAAGGCAACGATTCCATCTACGATCAGGAGGTGGTGCTCTTTCACGGAAGGGATCACATATTCGAGGAGATGGAAGGTTTGCGATTCAAGATCAATGCGAAATCATTCTATCAAACCAACTCAGAACAGGCCCATGTACTCTATAACATAGGCCGGGAGTTCGCCGGGCTCACAGGCGAAGAGGTAGTATATGACCTTTACACCGGAACAGGAACGATTGCCCAGTTCATAGCCAAAAACGCGAGAAAAGTAATCGGGATTGAAGCGGTTCCTGAAGCCATTGTGGATGCCCGTGAGAATGCCCGAATCAATAAAATTGACAATGTCGAATTCTTTGCCGGAGACATGGCCGGGGTCTTCACAGATGATTTCATCGCGCAGCACGGAAAACCTGATGTCATTATAACAGATCCCCCAAGAGACGGCATGCACAAAAAGGTGGTGGCACAGATCGCTTCGATCGCACCTAAAAAAATTGTCTATATCAGTTGCAATTCAGCGACTCAGGCCCGAGATTTGTCTCTGTTGAAAGATTCTTACGATGTGGTAAAAAGTCAGGCAGTGGACATGTTTCCCCAGACTCATCACGTCGAAAACGTGGTCCTGCTAACCAGAAAAGAAGGCGAATGAAACCCTCGATGCGATCTGTATTTTTAATCCTGGCAATCTCATTTTCAATATCCTGCGAGCGAGATGACATTTGCATCGACGATATAACCCCGAAATTGATCATCCGTTTTTATGATTTTGAAAATCCCGAATTGTTCAAAGACGTTGCAAATATCAAGGTCAACATTGAAGGAGCAGACGGAGATTATATCAACGAGACCATAACCACCCTGACCGACTCGATTGCACTGCCGATCAATGTGGGAGGCAATCAAACGCGCTATACGCTCACTTTGCAGGAAACCGAAGCGCTTGAGCAAGAAGAAAACGCTGACGTTTTTGAGATCACCTACACGCAGGAGGATCTGTTTGTCTCACGCCCCTGCGGTTACGAAGCGATTTTCAATGAGGTTGTGACCGATCTGGAGAAAGACGAAGACAACTGGATCGACGAAATCGTGCCCCTTAGCGATCCTCTGGAAATAATCAATGAAAGCTCTGCCCATGTCAAGATCTATCATTAGTCTTTTGTTTCTGTTGCTTTGTGTCTCTGGAGCCGCTCAGCGCCTGGGCAAGGAAAAGGACACAGCCCAATACAAAGATCGTTACGGAATACGTGTCGGTTTAGACATCGTTCGGCCGATTTATTCCTTTTTTGATGAAAATGACAAGGGTTTTGAACTTGTAGGTGACTATCGACTCACGAAGAGGTTCTATCTCGCAGCTGAACTAGGATATCGGGATCATACACGACAGGAAGACTTTTACGACTTTACCACGAAAGGACAGTATATCAAGGCTGGGGTTGACTACAACGCCTACAAGAACTGGCTGGGCATGGAGAATATGATTATAACGGGGCTTCGTTATGGGTTCAGCACCTTCAATACGACTCTGAACGAGTATACAATCAATTCTGATCCATTCCTTCCCGAGAGGACCGAGACCGAATCTGTAGATTACGACAATCTGAACGCGAGCTGGGCCGAACTTGTCCTGGGCCTCAAGGTAGAGGTCCTTCACAATATCTTTCTCGGGTTTTCCTTCCGGGGGAACGTAAAGATCTCGAGCACAGAACCGGAAAACTTCAGAAACTTGTATGTCCCAGGATTCGAAAGGGTCTATGTCAATGACTATGGCTTCAGTTTCAACTATACGATTTCCTACCTGATTCCTTTCTATCGAAAATGAGAAAATCATGAGTATGCGTGTCATTTCCTTCTTCAGCTTTGGTGTGCTACTGATCCTGATCGGTGCCGTGGGATCCTTCCTTGAATGGTCGCAATCAACCCTCTTCATCGGACTGGGCCTAACCATGGAATCTCTGGCCCTGATCCTGTTTGCCTGGAACAAGCTCAAGAACAGGTAGACCGGAATCAGCAGTGGATTTTTATCTATCTTTGGCCTAAAACCAGCATATCCGAAAGCAATGGCGAAAAAAAAGTTGAACAGTTTGTCAGACCTGGGGGGATTCGTCTATTCGACGAACGACAATGAAGACTTTTCAAAATTCGAGGGGCAGGAAACCGAAAATCTCGCACCCGGAGATCAAATCCTTGAGGCTCACTTTTCCAACAAAGGTCGGGGAGGAAAGACCGTAACTGTCATTAAGGGATTCAGAGGAACCGACGAGGGACGCAAAGCCCTGGCCAAACTTCTGAAAACAAAATGCAGCGTAGGAGGGAGTGTGAAGGACGGCGAAATTGTCATACAGGGGAAATTCAGGGACAAAATCATCGAAATTCTCAAAGCGGAGGGTTACACCGTTAAAAGGGTTGGAGGCTGAGAAACAGCACACAACAGAATGCTCATGAAACATATCGGCTCTTCAGAACTCATACTTAATCCTGACGGCAGTGTCTATCACCTAAATCTCAAACCAGAGCACGTCAGCCCAAATATCATCTTCGTAGGGGATCCCGCCCGCGTCGACCGGGTCTCCAAACATTTCGATAGAATTGAATACACAACCCAGAAGCGGGAGTTCAGAACCGTTGTTGGGTGGTTTAAAGATCGTCGATTTACCGTGATCTCTACCGGGATCGGACCTGACAACATCGACATCGTAATCAATGAGTTGGACGCCCTGGTAAACATCGATTTGAATAAAAGGGTCAAAAAGGAGAA
>CAWJRB010000012.1:0-127673 GCA_963845155.1 uncultured Flavobacteriaceae bacterium
CAAAAAGACCCGACGATCGTAAATGTGACACTCAATTCAATTCCAATCGACTTCTGACTGAACCGTGCAATTCAGCGGTGAAGCGCTATGTGTTGTAACAATATTGATAAAGAGCTTTAAAGTGCTCTTTCATCTTTGTTTTGGCCAAAGCCGGGTCCTGTTTTACGATCGCATCGAATACGGACTGGTGCTCCTTGATCCCCAGAAAGGCCTGATTTGCATCACAAACGTGATACTTTTCGAAATTCGTAATGATTTCTGGAATAATTTTCAACATGAACGTATTCAGGGTGCTGTTACCCGATGCATTAGCAATAGCCAAATGAAAAAGTAAATCTTCCTGCACCGCATCTTCACCCTTCATCACTTTCTCACTGTAGGCATTCAAGGCCACTTCAATTTGTTTCAGCTCCTTAACACTCCTTCGGAGCGCCGCCAGGCGAACCGATTTCAGCTCGAGTAGAATTCTTGTTTCCACCAGGGATTTAAAATCCGGATCCTTGAGCTGCAAAATATCATCGACCATTCCGTTGAGAGCGATAACACCAATGTTAGCTACAAAGGTCCCGCTCTGGGGAATTGACTTCAACAGACCGTAAAACTCCAGCTTTTGAATTGCTTCTCTCAAGTTTCCACGACTAACCCCGAATTTCTCGGCCATCATACGTTCAGAGGGCAGCTTGTCTCCCGGTTCCAGGTGCTTGTAATTGATCAAATCTCGAATTTTAGAAATGATCTGGTTTTGAATCCCAGTGGTTTCACATTTAGTTACTATGTCAAATCGCATGATAGTTCAGCTTTCAATTGGTTTACCAGTTAGTCGAGCATAAAGATAAGCAATGTCTAACAATTTTGCCGATCCGGTTTGGTTTGAGAATTTACTGGTTAGCAGTTCTCGTTCTGACCCGATTAAACCACTTGTGACCTTCAAAGGCCAACTCAAGTCGTCTTTCATCCGCAATAACCTTCCTGACATCTGCCTGGGAGCTAACTGTTCCTGTTAAACTGTTCAATCCAGCTCCTGTTCGAATATCAACTGGTCGAAGAAGTAGTCGCAGAATGTCAGAACATGACCCTGTACGAGTCATTTGTCATGGAAAAGGTTAAAGAAGGCGCTCCCATCATTGGTCTGTACCCGCTGACCGATTCAAAGCACAAGATTGAATTTGAAAATTGGAAGAAGAATAATTCCCAGGGAAAATAATCAAAGATGGCCGTAACATTTTCCTTCGGGCCGGCGTCTTGTAAGGTAGACCAAATCATCTACCCATGACTGCCAGTTCCCAAACCCTGCCACCCCCGGTCAAAAATCGAATCATCTCCATTGACGCGCTCAGAGGTTTTGCGCTGGCCGGTGTCGCACTGGTGCACATGGTTGAGCAGTACATCGCCGGCCCCCATCCCGAAGGGTTCATGGAAGGAGTCAACGGAATTCCGGACCAGATCATTCAGGGGATCATCGGCATTTTCTTCACCGGGAAATTCTTCGCACTCTTCTCTATTCTGTTCGGTCTGAGTTTTTCGATACAGATGGAGTCAGCCCAAAACAAAGGTCAGAAGTTCAGTGGCCGCTTCATTTGGCGAGCCGCCCTGTTATTTATCATCGGCTATATCCACCAGCTTTTCTATCGGGGAGACATCCTGACGATCTACGCGGTATTGGCCCCTTTTATCATCCCGTTTTACAGGGTGTCATCAAAATGGCTGCTTATCACCGCCGGTCTCATCTTTCTCGGAATACCCCGGTTCATAGCTTTCGCCGTATTCGGAGCCGAAAGCGTAACGGGGGTGCATCCCATGATGGACAACAATCACGAACTAGTCAGAAACTATATGGACACTATAGCAAACGGCAGCCTGAGTGAAGTGTTTTATCTCAACGCTACCTATGGGATGCTCACCAAAGATCGACTTCCAGGTCTCCTTTTTTGGGAGGTTTTACTACACATTTGCTTACTTTTTAATTGGATTGTGGCTCGGCAGAACGGGTGTGTTCAGGGACCTTGCTGCTTACGCGAAAAAAATTAAAGACGTCATGCTTTGGTCTATTGGGGCTTTAATCCTGAGTGTTGGGTTCATGATCGCGACGTTTGCCACGGCTCCCCAGCCCATCGACTTCACAACCTGGCAGTTTGCCCTGGGAATGAATTTCATGGACTGGGTCAGCGTATCTATGTCTGCCATCATTCTATGTGGATTTCTAATGCTCTATCAAAAGGAATCCTGGAAAAAGAGACTGGCCTTTTTTGCTCCGTATGGGCGGATGGCGCTGACCAATTACGTCATGCAATCGATTATTGGCACCTTTATCTTTTTCGGTTGGGGCCTGGGTTACATAGGCCAGTTTGGCGCATTGATCTGTTTCCTGCTGGGAATCGGGGTCATAATCATTCAGACCTTGTTTAGCAAATACTGGCTCAAAAGCTTCAGGTACGGACCTCTTGAATGGCTCTGGAGATGTGGCACCTATCTCAAATGGCAACCTTTTAAACGAACGGCGCCTCCTTCCCCTGCTGTTCAATGATTTTGGTCAGTAATTTATAAGCTGTTCATTTTTATCTTTGGAAAGATTTTAAACAGCTGGAGGCCTCCAATGCTCTATATTTGGAGAAATCCTATCCACACAAGAAAAACAGACACATGACCTTCAAGCGATTTTTTTATCTGACCCTTCTATCTTTGCTTTTCATTCAATGTGAATCAGAAAAGCTCCCCCTGGAAACGTCTAACAGCATCCGGTTGAACCAAATTGGTTATTATCCCGGTTCTGTAAAGGAGTTTGTTCTCGTCGATCAGACTGCAGGTTCATTCCGGATTACCGATGACCAGGGCGAAGTTGTTTTCAAGGGAGAACTCCTGGATCGTGGAATTTGGGATACCTCAGGAGAACAGGTCATGACGGGTGATTTCAGCGATCTCATAACCCCGGGAACCTATACCATTGAAATCGATAGCGTCGGCGCTTCTTATCCTTTCTCAATTGAGAAAAAACTGTATGAGAAAGCCCTGAATGCCTCTATTAAAAGCTACTACTTTCAACGGGCCTCCATGCCCATAGAAGAAGCCTACGGAGGCATTTACAAACGGGCAGCAGGGCATCCTGACACGGCCTGCGTCTATCACCCCTCCTCAAAACACAAAAAAGGTCAGCTCAATTCCACGGGCGGATGGTACGACGCTGGCGATTATGGAAAGTACATCGTCAATGCGGCGCTCTCCACCGGGCAGATGCTGCACCTTCTCGAACAGTATCCGGATGCAATACCGGATGCCACACTCAACATTCCTGAAAGCGGAAACGAGCAGAGTGATCTTTGGGATGAATTGCTTTTCGAGCTCAACTGGATTAGTACGATGCAGGATCGGGACGGAGGTGTCTACCACAAACTCACGGCTAAGAACTTCTCGGGTTTCATCATGCCCGAGGCCTATGACCTGGAGCGCTTTGTCATCGGAAAGGGGACGGCAGCGACCTTGGGTTATGCTGCAGTTATGGCCCAGGCCGGACGTCTGTATACGACTACTGACCCTGTTTGGTCGGCAGAGGCTATCATTTCAGCCGAAAAAGCCTGGAAATGGGCTCTTCGAAACAAAAATGTGCCATTTTCCAATCCGGAGGATGTAAGTACAGGGCAGTACGATGACACCATTTTTTCAGATGATTTTCTACTGGGCAGCCGCTGAGCTCTATGTTGCCACAGGAGAGAAAAAATACCTGAGGTACCTGGAGAAAAATCCACAAACCTACCAACATGAACTTACAAACAGCTGGAAGTTCTTCGTGCGCAACAACGCCTTTCACTCGCTTCTCGAGAACCGCGACAAGCTGCCGCAGAAAATGGCGGACGACCTGGTGTCAGATCACCTGAAGCTGGCCGACAGCCTTCTTGTAAAGATTGATAGGAATCCCTATCATGTCGCTTTGGACCGCTATGAATGGGGTTCGAACAGTGATGTTTTAAACCAGGCCATGATCCTTTGCGTGGCACACCGCCTTTCTGGACAAGAAAAATACCTCACAGGGGCCGAAAGAATAAATGATTATATCTTTGGAAAAAATGCAACAGGATATTGCTTCTTCACAGGCTTCGGAAGCAAACGCGTGATGTTTCCTCACCATCGGCCAAGCGGAGCTGACGGTATTGCTGACCCGGTACCCGGCTTTGTCATCGGAGGCCCGAACCACGATCGCCAGGATCAACACGAGGTCGATTACGACTCAGAGTTTCCGGCGAAAGCCTACATGGACGTAGAACCCAGTTTCGCTTCAAATGAGGTTTGCATCAATTGGAACGCCCCGGCCGTATTTGTGCTGAGCTATCTTGAGCAGAATCGCTAATAACCATGATCAGAAAGGAACAGCCCCTTGTCGACTATATCAACAGGTTCGTTGAACTCAGTGAGGAAGATGAGAAAATTCTTCTTTCTGCAATAAAGACGCGACGATATCTCAAAGGTCAATATTTGATGCAGCAGGGCGATGTATGTTCTTTCAGCGCTTTTGTGCTCAAGGGTTGCACCAAGACTTTTTACCTCGACGACCAGGGGCAGGAGCACGTGGTCATGTTCTCCATTGAAGATTGGTGGACCTCTGACCTGGCGAGTTTCATCACCCAAACCCCGTCTGACTTCAACGTACAATGCCTTGAAAATACAGATGTCGTGCTCTTCCCGTATGACAACCATGATAAACTTCTCGCAGAAGTCCCGATACTCGAGCGCTTTTTTAGGAAAATAGTCGAAAGGGCTTTTGTAGCCTCTCAAAAAAGGGTGGTGAGAAACCTGAGCATGTCCGCCAAGGAGCGTTACCTTTATTTTAGAAAGCAATACCCTTTGATCGAGCAGCGCGTACCCCAGTACCTCATCGCCTCCTACCTCGGAATAACGAAAGAATTCCTCAGCAAGATCAAAAGTCAGCTCATCCAGGAGCAATAAGACCCGGATCCCTTTTTCAGGGGATGTTAAACTAGATTAACTTGTTTTTATAAACTACATTATTTTTCAAAGTCTGCCTTTGATCGATCTTTGCATTGTAAATTTTCATCCTATGAACACCTTGTTGGAAAAAGTAGGCGACTTGAATGACATGTTGTTGCAGGGTCAGCAAATTGAGGCCCTGGAAAAGTTCTATGACCCAGAGGTTGAGGTTCAGGAAAATGACAAGGAACCTGTGAGAGGAAAGAACAATGCCATTGAGGCACGTAAAGCTTTTCTTTCAGGCGTAAAAGAGATCAGTTGTGCAAAACCTTTGAAAGTAGCTGTTGGAGAAGGAACTACTATGGTCGAGTGGCAGGTGTCGTACCAGCTAGCCGAGGGAACAGAACAGCAATTTACCCAGGTAGCGGTCCAGGAGTGGAGAGAAGGCCAGATCGTAAAAGAAAAATTTTATAACGGAAAACAAGCATAATAAATAATTCATCGAACAAACATTAAACTTTTAAACCATGACAAACAAAGTAAAAACTCTAGCCGCAATTGTCCTTATGGCTGTGGTAACTTTTTCTTTCACCACGATTAAAGGTGAGAAAAAAGAGATCAAGACAGACAATAGCACAGTGACCTGGAAGGGTTACAAAGTAACAGGATCTCACTACGGAACGGTAGCCTTGAAATCAGGACATCTGATGTTCGACGAGGGAAAACTCACAGGTGGTGAATTTGTAGTGGATATGACCACAATAGTTACCGATGACCTGGAAGGAGAATACAAAGGAAAGCTCGAAGGCCACTTGAAATCAGACGATTTCTTCGGGGTCGAGAAATTTCCAACTGCGAATATGGTCATCAAGAAGGTGAAAAGTACAGGTAAGAATTCCTACGAGGTAACCGGAGACCTTACCGTGAAAGGCAAAACTGCGCCTGTAACATTTGAAATGTCGATATACGGCAACAAAGCAACGGCCAACGTTAAGATTGACAGAACTATCTATGACATCCGATACGGTTCAACAGCTTTCTTTGACGACCTCAAAGACAAGGCGATCTACGACGAATTCGATCTCGTTACCGATCTTGAATTCTAATCCCCCTTTTTTCATTTATATCCCCCAACTCAAATGAAGAACGAAAAGACCGCTGAAAAGCGGTCTTTTTTATTTCTATTTTGTCGATTTTGCTTACATTTAACTAGACAATTTCGAATCGCTAACCGTGAAACAATACCTGGTCATCATCAACCACCGAACCTGGATCGCCATGATCATCGCGCTAATCGTGCCCTTCCTGGCTTTTCGCTACGACATCGAATTCGATATGGACCTCACCCTGATCAGCATTGCGATCATCTTCCCCCTTGTGTTTACCATTCGTGGATCCTTCAGAAGACGTGAGAAAGCCCTTGAGCATTTGAGTGAATTCAGAAGCACTTTGAAAACCTTCTCCTATTTCCTGATGTCTAATGAGAAGCTTAGTGAAGAAGATCAACAGGAGGCTGAGACGATGATGATCAACTTGAGCAACACCCTGATGATTCATCTCAAAAGCAATGAACAAGACACCTCGGATATTGACGCCCGCATGAATGACTTTTACGAGTACGTGAACTCCAAGGAAGACAAGATTTCCTCCAAATCAAAGGAAAGGCTATTTCGAATCATGAAGGATCTCCACGAGACGATCGAGAATGTTCATGCCATCAACATACATCGGACCCCGATCAGTCTGAAGGCCTATTGTCTGATCTTTATTTACATCTTTCCTCTTATCTATGCCCCGACGATCATCCACAGGGTAGGACCCGATAAAGGAACCTGGATCACCTATTTCATTGTTTTAGTGAGTCAGTTCATATTGATTTCGCTGTACAACATTCAGAATCAACTCGAATATCCATTCGATGATGAAGGTATGGACGACATCAAACTCGACAATTTCAGAATTGATCGATAATTCCGCGCAACCTGACAAATATCATGGTTAAGGGTCACATCACTTTTTACATTTGTAGTCGTTATTAATTTTGATAGGATCAAGAGGCCATTAAGGATGAGTGATGACATCCTGGATGGTCTCTTGTATTTGCATTCCATTATATCACTTCAAACGTCGCTCTAATAGGTTGAAATTCGAATTTAAATCACAGAATCTCGACGACAAAGGGGCACTTATCTGTTAAAATTAAAAAATTTCAAATCTTTTTCATTTTACTTAAAGTATTGTTTATCTGCACTTTAAATAGCAGTAATTATTAAATATTTGTTAAAATAGTACTTTGTTATGCATAGTACTGTAACAAATACTTCAAATGGGTCGTCTTATAAGTGTAAACCAATTGAAAAAATAACGTCTTAAAGCATTAACCAATTAAAAAACCAATCATGAGAACTAGAGCATTTAGAAGCAGCAAACGAATCCAGTGGTCAGAGTACAGACATTATGCAGTAAAAGCGGTATAACAAACCTGGCTTCCTACAGAAAACTTAAACCCCCGAAAACTTAAAAAACCTAAATTATGAGAACTACATCCTTTAAAAGCAGCAAAAGAATCCAGTGGTCTGATTACAGAACCTACTCCTACTAAGAGAAGAGAATAACAGACAATTCAACCAAACCGTCTGAGAACAGAAACTTAATTTCTCTCTATATAGGGGTCCTCGGATCCTCCACAAAAACCCTAATGAATTAGGGTTTTTTTTATGAATCGTGTCGAAGCCCAGATAAAAACTCGTAGGAATGAAAATGTTAGAATTTTCACAAATAGCATTTTCGGACATCCCATGTCGTAAGATTGACTCTTCTGCGGTCGTATTTTTGTACCGGATTAGGAGTTATTAATCAAAGTCCGAAATTGAGACATCTTGTATTTATTTGCCAAGATAAAAGGTTAGACACCCATTTAGATTAGATCAATTGAGGAATGTCCCAACCGAAGTGAATTTCCTGTTCATTAGTAAATCAAGGGGGATATTAGGATTTACTAGTATAGTTTAAGTGCTAAGGATTTTCGCAAGGTTGGGACTATTTTTTTAAAAAGTCCCGAAAGTTTCCTTCCTGAAATCGAGGGGCCATTTCCAAACCAAATTGATTCACACCTTTTTCTCCTTCCCAGATAATTGTTAGACCCAGCTCTTCATTGACCTTGAAATTGTCCCTGCGAAACGGGGTAGCACAATACAGGTAGTCCTTCTCGGGTTTCTCCCGAAGAACCCGCATTAAATGCGCACTTACATAGAAAATATTGTCATTGCAGTCAGCCGTGATGTCAAACCCGTAGTAAATGGGCCTTTTCAATTGACCTGGACGTGCTAGATCATCTACCATGAGTTCGGTCTCGTTCATTTTGCGGGAACGAAGCCGCTGATAGGTACTTTCCTTGATTGGAAATATCAATGAATGGCCCGAGTAGTATCCAGAATCATCGGTTATGATCAAGTTCATCTCTGGCAATATCCGGGAGGATTCTTTGATTACTGCACTCAGATTCCTGTTGATCTTTTTGTGAAATTGCATGTAGCGTTCTAAATAATCGATGTCCGATTCATGATCGAGGGTGCGAATTCTCTGTGTCGCCTTTTCGAGGTTAGCCTTAAACCAGGAAGCTCAGGCAAGTCGTCATTGAGTTCGTTCAGGGCGTACTTTCTCAAACTAAAATCATAAAATGTTGGTATCGGAACACTGGCGTTCAGATTCCTTATGAGTTGATAAGGCAAAAGCGTGAGCATCACAATGTCTTCCTCCTTTTCAGGTTTGATCAGGGTTGCTCCGTTTTCCCATCTCTGAATGGTACGGATGTCGACTTCAAGTGCAGCGGCAAAATCTGATTGGGACATCCCGTTGATTCTCCTGAAGTCAATCAAGAGCTCCCCTATTTGGTTGTATTTTGTCATCTTATCAGAGTAATGCCTCGATTCTGAGGCGAAGTTTTTGGATTCTGACTCTTCATGTAAATTTAATAAAAATAGGTTTTGAAATGTTTTTTCAGGACATGACATTTCATGTCGTATTTCTATTCAATTGCTCACCCTATTTTTGTAGAAAATTAAGTGATGATCAAGGAGATACTGATCGCAATTGAACAAGAAGCAAAAGACCGGGTCTACCGGGAGCAGAAGAGTCTGGTTGCGGTTAAAACTATGATAGAATTGATGGATCAGATCGACCATGAAGTTGAAGAAGTGCCCTTACAAGACAGGGATCGTCTTTTCAGGTTATTGGTTTCGTTGAAAGGATGCGAACTCAATGATGAAGAAAATCGACTGATAGACAGGATCGTCACAAATTAATAGATATATCCTCTTTTCGGGAATTGCAGAGCAGGAAATTGTTCAATGAGGGGGAAAAGATGAAACACTATCTTGCGAAGAGGGAAGCCGTAGGATCTTGATGGAGGATATGTCATTGAATAAAAAAGCTGTTTCTTAAAGAAGCAGCTTTTTTTATGACACAAAAAAAAGCGCAATCTCAGAAAGTTCGTCGACTGCGCTCTCGCAAATATTAAGCAAAGGGGTTTTGCTTGTAAAAAAGGGTAAAAAAATGAAGTCTCTTACAGTGCGACAACAAAGTTGTCTTCAGCACTCACGCCATTGTTGACGTATTTGTCCGCTTCCAGCGTCATTCTCCCATTTTTCACTGTCAATCAGATACTTGAATTGATATTCTTTCTCCGTGTCCAGATCCAGGGTTGTTTTGAATGTACCGTTCTTGAATTTCTTTAAATCGATAGCCTCATTCACGTTCCATTCGTTAAAATCACCCACCAACTGTACTTTCTCTGCATTTGGTACTTCTTCCCCTTTCAAAGAGAAAGTGACCTTGCATACAGGCTTACTTTTTAAAAATTGTTTTTTGATACTCATGACATTAATTTTTATTGATGGTACAAAGTAATAACAATCTATTGTTCTGTTTTACAAGTTTTTTAGCCTATTTATATACTATATTAACCCATATATAGTTTCAATATTATCTAAATGTTAATTAAACATAATTTGAGCATTCAAAAAACGCTGTAAATCTGTTCGTACTCAACCGTACTTCACCCAACCGAAACACTTGCAAAACAACCTGTTTTTCTCGTCTATTTGCATGAATAAACTTCATTTGGAAAGGATTGATCAAAGGATTATTGTTTATCTTTAAATGTTCAAATCCGCACTCCTATGGCTTCTTCACCATTCACTGTTCAAGTCAACGAACAGGTCGATTTTACCCTGGACATCAACAAGAGTAACCCCTTCGATTGCCAGGCAGTCGAAGGTAACAAGTATCACATCCTCAACGGATCTGCCTCCTACAAAGCAGAACTTGTCAATCAAGACTTCGGAGAGAGAAGTTATACGATTCAGATTGGATCCAATGTCTACAGCATCAAAATTCAAACCGACCTCGACAAAATGATCCGCTCGATGGGCTATAAGCTCAGCTCCGAAAACGCCGCCAATGACATCAAAGCCCCAATGCCGGGAATCATTCTCGAGATAAAGGTGCAAACCGGAGATACCGTGAAGAAGGGAGACACCCTGCTGATTCTGGAAGCCATGAAAATGGAAAATGCCATCCTCAGCCCCAAGGACGGGGTGATCAAGTCCGTATGGTCAAATGCCGGCGATACGGTAGACAAGAACAAACTTCTTATCGAACTCGAATAGTCAATACGCCTACTTATGAAAAAAATACTGGTAGCTAACAGGGGAGAAATCGCCCTGCGGGTCATGAGAACCGCGAAAAAAATGGGAATCAAGACCGTTGCCATCTACTCGACGGTAGACCGGGCTGCACCGCATGTCAGATTTGCCGATGAGGCTATTCACATCGGAGGCAATCCTTCCTCGGAATCCTACCTTGACGGAGAGCGAATTGTAAAGGAAGCCCTGAAACTTCAAGTTGACGGGATTCATCCCGGATACGGGTTTTTGAGCGAAAACGCCTCCTTTGCCGAACTGGTCGAAAAGCACGGGATTATTTTCATCGGGCCCAAAGCGGATTCGATCCGTGTCATGGGCGACAAACTTGCAGCCAAGGAGGCCGTCAAGGCTTATGATATTCCGATGGTTCCGGGCGTAGACGAGGCCGTGACGGACCCTGAAATAGCGAAAAAGATCGCGGCAGATATCGGCTATCCCATTCTCATCAAAGCTGCCGCAGGAGGAGGGGGCAAAGGGATGCGAATCGTCGAACGTCCCGAGGATCTCGCCCGGCAGATGGAACGAGCCATCAGCGAGGCCCTGTCCGCTTTTGGAGATGGTTCGGTGTTTATTGAAAAATACGTTTCCTCTCCCAGGCATATCGAGTTTCAGGTTCTGGCTGACAACTTTGGCAACACCATACACCTCTTCGAAAGGGAATGCAGTATTCAGAGGAGGCACCAGAAAGTCGTTGAAGAGGCCCCCTCTGCCCTCTTGACCCCAGAAATCCGAAGTAAAATGGGTGAGGCAGCTATTAACGTGGCTCGTTCCTGCGGATATAGAAGTGCAGGCACCGTGGAGTTCCTGATGGATGGGGATTTGAACTTCTACTTTTTGGAGATGAATACGCGCTTGCAAGTGGAACATCCCGTGACGGAATGCATAACCGGGCTCGATTTGGTCGAACAACAGATCCGAATTGCCCGTGGAGAAAAACTCAGTATCCAGGCTGAAAACCTGGAGATTCGTGGGCATGCCATGGAGCTCCGGGTCTATGCCGAAGACTCATACAACGATTTTCTTCCGAATGTAGGAGAGTTGACAAGCTACACAAGACCTGAGGGAGAAGGAGTGCGTTTGGATGACGGCTATGAGGAAGGCATGGAGATTCCAATCTATTACGACCCGATGATATCCAAACTGATTACTTATGGAGCGACTCGTGAAGAAGCCATTCAGGGTATGATCCAGGCCATTGACGATTACCTGATCAAGGGTGTTGAGACTACCCTGCCATTCGGGCGCTTTGTCATGAACCATGAAGCCTTCCGGTCAGGCTCTTTCGACACACATTTCGTCTCGAAATATTACGCACCTGAAAAGTTACTGGAAGAACGAAACAAGGAGATGGAAGTGGCCGCCCGCCTGGCACTGAAACTATACCTCGATGAAAGAAGAAAGTTAAAAACCTGCTCATGAAAGACAGACAGAAAGACTTGCTGAATCGACTGGCCGAAGCGAAACTCGGTGGAGGACAGCACAGAATCGACAAACAGCACCAAAAAAAGAAACTCACAGCCAGAGAGCGAATCGAATACCTCATGGATGAGGGGTCTTTTGAGGAAGTGGGTGAGCTCGTGACTCATCGAAGCACAGATTTTGGGATGGAAAAACAGCTGATCTACGGGGACGGGGTGGTTACCGGCTACGGCACCATCAACGGTCGTCTCGTTTACGTTTTCGCCCAGGATTTTACCGTTTTTGGTGGAGCGCTTTCAGAGACACATGCCGAGAAGATTTGCAAGATCATGGACCTGGCTGTCAAAGTGGGGGCACCCCTTATAGGACTCAATGATTCCGGCGGTGCAAGGATTCAGGAAGGCGTCAGGAGCCTTGGCGGATATGCCGACATCTTCTATAGAAACGTCTGGTCCTCAGGAGTGATTCCTCAAATCTCTGCCATCATGGGACCCTGTGCCGGTGGTGCCGTCTATTCCCCTGCGATGACCGATTTCACGATCATGGTGGAAAAGACGAGCTATATGTTTGTCACCGGACCCAATGTGGTCAAGACCGTGACCAATGAATCCGTGAGCTCCGAGGACCTCGGTGGAGCCCTCACCCATTCTACCAAATCCGGCGTTACCCACATAACTGCATCCAATGATGTGACCTGTATGATTGAAATCAAAAAGCTGTTGAGCTACATCCCTCAGAATAACAAGGAAGTCACCCCCAGACTACCTTACACCCTGGAGGAAGAAATGCGGGAAGAGCTGGAAGAGATCGTCCCTGACGACACCCACAAGCCCTACGACATGAAAAAGGTCATTTCCGGGATTTGTGATACTGACAGTTTTTATGAAATCCACAAGGATTACGCTGAGAACATCATCGTCGGTTTTGCGAGACTCGCTGGCCGCAGCATCGGCATCATTGGCAACCAGCCCATGGTTCTGGCCGGCGTCCTGGACGTTGACAGCTCCAAGAAAGCCGCTAGATTCACCCGGTTTTGCGACAGTTTCAACATACCTCTTCTGGTCCTGGTGGACGTACCGGGATTTCTGCCGGGCACCGATCAGGAATGGAACGGGATTATCGTCAACGGAGCCAAGTTGCTCTACGCCTTGAGCGAGGCAACCGTCCCACGAGTTACTGTGATTACTCGCAAAGCCTATGGAGGAGCCTATGACGTAATGAATTCCAAACACATCGGTGCCGACATGAATTTTGCCTGGCCGACGGCTGAAATCGCTGTCATGGGAGCAAAAGGCGCCAGTGAGATCATCTTTAAAAAAGAGATCAAAGAAGCCGAGGACCCTGAAGCCAAATGGAAAGAGAAGGAGGCCGAATACGCCGATAAATTCGCTCACCCCTTTCGGGCAGCGCGACGCGGTTTTGTCGACGAGGTGATCCTGCCGAAAAACACCCGGCGAAAACTGATCAAAGCTTTTTCTATGCTTGAAAACAAACAGGTAGAAGGTCCAAAAAGAAAACACGGCAATATCCCGCTTTGAGAAATCAAGACATGATCTCGGCGCTCAGGCCTTTCTGAAGTAATCGCGTGCAACGGGGTTTGAGCTCATCGTACTCCCCTGTTTTGACCGCGCATTTACCTTTGTAATGCACGAGATAAGTGCATTGCTCGGCCTGCTCCAGGGTGTGTTCGCATACTTCGATCAGGGAATCGATCACGTAGTCAAAGGTGTGAATGTCATCATTGAAAAGGATGATCTCGTATTTGTGCGATTCCTTTTCTGCAACGTCATAGTCTTCCTGTGTCTGCTCTTTCGAAAGGTAGATATTCAGTGACATGTTCCTCAGGCTTTTTCCAAATTTACATATTTTAATCCAACCCAGCGATTTCTTTCCTTCTCAGTCAGGAGCTCCAAACCCAATTCTTCGGCTTTTCGACCAATATGCTCCATGTCCTCACGATAAAAACCACTGAGTAGCAGAAGACCTCCAGGATTCAGGCATCTCACATATTTGGACATATCTTCCAGAAGAATGTTTCTGTTGATATTGGCAATGATCACATCGAACTTCTGCAGTTTGAGAAGAGTAGCGTCACCCTCGAATACTTCGATTCTCCGGCAATGGTTCCGGGCGACATTCTCAACGGAATTCTCGTAACACCAGGGGTCGATGTCTATGGCCTGCACCTGTGATGCGCCTCTCAGTTCAGAAAAAATGGCCAGAATGCCCGTGCCACAGCCCATATCCAGAACACTTTTACCTTCAAGATCAATTTCCAGCAAATGCTCTATCATCAGGTGCGTTGTTTCGTGGTGCCCGGTTCCGAAACTCATTTTAGGCTCAATCACGATGTTGTATTCGAGCTCTTCACCTTCGTGGAATGGGGCTCGAACACTTACTCTTCCCTGCACTTCGATGGGTTCAAAGTTTTTCTCCCATTCTTCATTCCAGTTCACCTGTTTGATGTTCTCCCGCTCGACGCTATACTCTACTTCCTCTGAACTCATAATCTGGACCTGTTCCAGCAGTCCGTCAATCCAGTCCTCTGATTGAATATACGCCGAAAGGCCTCCGTCATCCGTCTCGATAAAACTCTCAAAACCGATCGCGCCCAATTCGGCCACGAGTATTTCACGTGCGATTTGGGCGTCGAGCGTTCCCCCTGTCCTTTTGAAGTGCAAGGCGATGTATTGCATAAGATGTTTTTCGATTGCGTTCTTAGATGGCCTTAATAATGGCCCCAAAGTCTTCTGCTTTGAGCGCAGCACCACCGATCAGACCTCCATCGACATCGTTCTTCGAGAAGATTTCCTCCGCATTTGAAGGCTTGACACTTCCCCCATAAAGGATCGACACCTCTTCGGCGACGTCACTCATGTAACGGCCTGCAACGAGTTCGCGAATGAAGGCGTGCATTTCCTGTGCCTGCTCTGGAGTAGCGGTCTCGCCCGTACCAATGGCCCATACCGGCTCATAGGCCAAAATGATTTTGGACCAGGCGGCAGAATCAAGGTGGAACAATCCATTTTTAATCTGAGATTCAACCACTTTAAAATGGTTTCCCTGCTTTCTGTCTTCCAGCACCTCGCCAAAGCAGAATATGATCTCAAGGTCATTGGCAAGAGCCGCGTCTACTTTCTCTGCCAGAAGTTCATCAGTTTCACCGAAGTATTCCCTGCGCTCGGAGTGTCCTAAAATTACTGTATCCACATAAATGCTTTTGAGCATCTGGGCCGAAATCTCACCTGTGTAGGCTCCGCTTGCCGCCTGATGCATATTCTGCGCCGCCACTTCAATAACCGAATTCTTGGTCATTTTGGATGCTTTCTGAAGGTTGACAAAGGTAGGAGCGATCACTACCCGGGTGTTGTCAAGCTCTATTTCTTTAACGGCGTGTTTCAACTCCTTTACCAGGATTTTTGTCTCCTGGTAGGTCTTGTTCATCTTCCAGTTTCCTGCTACAATTTTGGTTCTCATGGATACAGATTTTGGTTCGAATTTTAGTGAACCACAAAGATAACCCAAACTGATAAAATGATTACTTTTGCTTCGATGTATTTTCCGAAAAAATGAACAGACAGAAGCTGATCGAAGAGATCCGTCGCAAAAAATCTTTTTTGTGCATCGGACTGGATGTTGACAAGACCAAAATCCCTCCTCACTTGCTTGAGGAAGAGGACCCTGTTTTTGCCTTCAACAAAGCTCTAATCGACGCCACACATCACCTGGCGGTAGCCTATAAGCCCAATACAGCATTCTATGAGGCCTACGGGCTGGAGGGTTGGAAATCTCTGGAAAGGACCATCATTTACCTCAATGAGAACTACCCCGAAGTCTTTACCATCGCAGATGCCAAAAGAGGTGACATCGGCAACACCTCAGGTCGTTACGCAGAAGCCTTCTTCAAGGATCTGAACTTTGATTCGGTAACGGTGGCTCCCTATATGGGGTCTGACTCCATCGAACCCTTCCTCGCCTTCGAGAACAAGTTTGCCATCATGCTTGCACTGACCTCCAACAAAGGGGGGCTCGATTTTCAGGTCACCCAGGACGATTCTGGAGAGGCCCTTTACGAGAAAGTACTGAGAACCTCATTGGGATGGACCAATAGCGATCGACTGATGTATGTGGTCGGAGCGACAAGACCGGAATATTTTAAACGCATACGCAGAATCGTTCCCGAGCATTTTCTTCTTGTTCCCGGGGTCGGCGCTCAGGGCGGAAGCCTTGAAGAAGTCTGTCAATACGGCCTGAATTCTGACGTGGGTTTACTCATCAATTCTTCACGTGGAATCATCTACGCCTCTGCCGACAGGGATTTTGCTTTGAAGTCAGCTGAAAAGGCCGGAGAGCTTCAGATGGAGATGGCCGCCATCCTGACCGGAGGCGGACTACTTTCCTAAGCCGGTTTCTTATCTTTCAGAGCATTTTTCAAAAAGCCGTGCAATTCCTGCATCTGGTCATAACCGAACTTTTTGCCCAACTGCCCTCCGAAGTAAAGTGCCACCCAAATCACAGGCATTAAAATGCACATGCTCATTGACAGGGTGTAATCATGATCCAGGCTCCATCGTGAATAGAAGATCACAAAAGAGACAAAAAAGGTCACGGCAACGGCGAAATGGAAGAAAATGAACAGGGTCCAAATCCTGGGTTTTGGCCCCAGGATGCCCTTCACGATGGTTACGTCTCCCTCTTCTTCAACTTCGACATGAAGTTGAGGGGACCAGAAATGCTCTTTCCCACGGGGTACGTCTATGACAATGTGATGGTCTACAATCTTGCTTGGGAAAGGACAATTCTCTTTTGAAAGATTCACGCTGAATTGCTCGATGATCTCTTGTTTGGGATCCGAATATCGCAATTTGAACCGGGGTTTGAGTAAGATCCTGTTCAGTTCGTCCTGGTGAATGGGTTCGTTCATGATTCACAATGAGCTTAAATGCGCCTCTGATGTCTAAGTTAATCTTTTTTTTGAATCGTTGTTCAAGTCTTTCACGGATTGGCAGATAAACCTATCTTTGCACCGCAAACTCCGCTGAGTTTCGCCCTGAATTGAGCACTTTCTATGGGAAATATAGTAGCAATAGTCGGAAGACCCAACGTAGGCAAATCAACGCTTTTCAATCGATTGATTCAGCGAAGAGAAGCCATCGTGGATGCTGTTAGTGGGGTCACTCGTGACCGGCACTACGGAAAAACTGACTGGAACGGTAGAGAGTTTTCCCTGATTGACACAGGGGGCTATGTGGTCGGAAGCGACGACATTTTCGAGGCGGAGATTGACAAGCAGGTCGAACTGGCCATCGATGAAGCCGACGCCATACTTTTTATGGTTGACGTGGAAGCCGGGGTGACCGGAATGGATGAGGAAGTGGCCCATTTGCTAAGACAGGTGAAGAAGCCCGTTTTTTTGGTGGTTAACAAGGTCGACAGCAACAGTCGCATTCACGATGCCACGGAGTTTTACTCTCTGGGTCTTGGAGATTATTATACGATTGCCAGCATAAATGGAAGCGGCACCGGCGAATTGCTCGATGCACTAGTGGACGCACTGCCAGTGAAGGAAGAGGCAGAGCCCGACGAGCTCCCAAGATTTGCTGTGGTCGGACGGCCCAATGCCGGCAAGTCCTCTTTCATCAATGCCCTGATCGGGGAAGATCGCTATATCGTAACCGACATTGCCGGGACGACACGCGATTCGAATGACACCAAATACAATCGTTTCGGATTCGACTTCAACCTGGTCGACACGGCGGGTATCCGCAAGAAATCCAAGGTGAAAGACAACCTCGAGTTCTACTCGGTCATGCGATCCATTCGGGCGATCGAATACAGCGATGTATGCATACTTTTGATTGACGCCACACGGGGTTTTGAAGGTCAGGATCAGAACATCTTCTGGCTGGCGGAAAAGAATAAAAAGGGCATCGTCATACTGGTCAACAAATGGGACCTCGTCGAGAAGGACAATCAAACCACAAAGCAGTTCGAAGCGATGATTCGACGGGAGACGGCTCCGTTCACCGACGTACCGATCGTGTTTATCTCAGCTCTGACCAAACAGAGAATATTCAAGGCCATCGAAACGGCCGTACAGGTCTATGAGAACAGAAAGCAAAAAATTCCTACAAGCAAGTTGAACGAGGCCATGCAGGAAATCGTCAGGCAGAATCCTCCGCCGGCTTACAAGGGGAAATACATCAAGATCAAGTACTGCATGCAGCTTCCGTCTCCAACACCTCAGTTTGCCTTTTTTGCTAATTTGCCCCAGTACGTCAAGGACCCCTACAAGCGATTCATCGAGAACAAGCTCCGTGAAACCTTTAATTTTCACGGCGTACCCATCATTATTCATTTCAGAAAGAAATAGGACCGGAATTATTTACTATTTTTAGCGTAATCAATCATTTTTACGTTAGAAACAGTATGAAAAAAATTACCCTTCTTATCGCCCTGACTATGGTCCAAGTGGCATTTTTTGCTCAGAAAGGCGATGAATCTATCCTCAAGGAGCTCGAAAAAAACAAGGAAGCCTATGGCGTAATTGCCCAACAAATTTGGGACTATGCTGAGATGGGATACCTCGAAGTACAATCCTCAGCATTGCTCCAAAAAACACTCTCGGACGAAGGCTTTGCGATACAAGAAGGCGTCGCAGGCATCCCAACAGCCTTTATAGCCGAATACGGCTCGGGCTCGCCCGTGGTGGCTATCCTGGGTGAATTTGATGCGCTTCCCGGACTCTCGCAAGAAAGGGTTCCTGAAAAGAAATCAGCCGGAAAGGCGGCCGGTCATGCCTGTGGTCATCACCTTTTCGGAACGGCATCGGCAGCAGCTGCCATAGCCGTTAAAAACTGGATGAAAAAGAACAAAGTCAAGGGCACTATCCGATTTTACGGTACCCCGGCCGAAGAAGGAGGTTCAGGAAAAGTCTACATGGTTCGCGAAGGCCTGTTCAATGACGTAGACGCCGTCTTGCATTGGCACCCGGGAGACCGCAACCAGTCGAATGCAGGAGCCGCCCTGGCCAACAAATCAGCCAAATTTCGATTCTATGGAGTTTCGGCTCATGCCGCTGGTGCCCCGGACAAAGGAAGGTCTGCTCTGGATGGAGTTGAAGGCATGAACATGATGGTCAACATGATGCGGGAGCACATCCCTCAGGATGCACGTATTCACTATGTCATCACGGAGGGGGGCAAAGCACCTAACGTGGTTCCTAATTTCGCAGAGGTATATTACTATGCCAGACACACACGCAGAGATGTGGTTATTGACATCTTTGACCGAATCGTCAAGGCAGCTGAAGGTGCGGCCCTCGGGACCGGCACAACCATGGATTATGAGATGATCGGCGGAACCCACGAGCTGTTGCCCAATCTTACCCTTCAAAAAGTGATGTACGATCAGCTGGTCAGCGTTGGCGGCGTGGAATATTCAGCCGAAGAAAAAGCCTTTGCCGATAAAATTGCCGAGACACTCGGCCAGGACAGTGCCGATGAACAGAAAGCTGGAGGAGTTCAAGCCTATAAAGAAGTGGGAACGCCCAGGGGCTCTACCGACGTCGGAGACGTCAGTTTTGCAGTTCCAACCGTCGGCATGTCAGCCGCCACCTGGGTACCGGGCACGCCCGCCCACAGCTGGCAAGCTGTTGCCACTGGAGGAACAAGCATTGGCAACAAAGGAATGATGGTCGCGGCCAAAACTCTTGCTCTTACTGCTGAAAGGCTGTTTAATGATCCGGGTATCATTACCAAAGCCAAGGAAGAATTCGTAGAACGCCGTGGGCCCGATTTCACGTACACACCCTTATTGGGCGACCGGGCACCTGCGCTCGACTACAGGAAGTAATCTACTAACAATCAATTTAAACCATGCTTACCAAGGAAAGATTTTCGGTTAAGGAAATGGTGATCTGGACGCGCAAGGAAACTCTTTTTTTCCTGGCCTACGCCCTTTTTATCACGGTGTTGTATGAAGTTTTTGGATTCACTTTCCTGGATATCCCTTGGACGCCCGTTGCGCTGATCGGTACGGCGGTGGCCTTTATGATCGGATTTCAAAATGACGCTGCCTATGGACGGATCTGGGAGGCCCGAAAGATCTGGGGAGGAATTGTGAATACGTCCAGAACCTGGGGAATGAAAGTAAAAGACATGGTCACCAATGAAAATTGTAGCGATACGGTCAGTCAAGAAGAGGTTCGCCAGCATATAAAAACATTGAACTACAGACATATAGCCTGGCTGACAGCCTTGCGACATGCGATGAGAGAACCCCGTAAGTGGGAAATTTTTGAAAAACACAAAACCAACAGGGAATGGTCTGACAAGGCTCACATTCCGGAAAGGATTGCCTCCCTGGAAGATGATCTCATCGATTACCTGGACGCTGACGAATTGGAATATGCCCTGAGCAAGAAAAACAAGGCAGCGGCCCTGCTCTATCTGCAATCCAAGCATATTCGCGAGTTAAAGGAGAGGCTTATGATCTGGGAGTTTGCCTTTCTTTCGCTGGAGAATGTGCTTGAAGAATTGTTTACGCTTCAAGGCAAGTCAGAACGAATCAAGAACTTTCCCTATCCGAGGCAATACGCCTCCCTGTCGAATTACTTTGTCTGGATTTTTCTGCTGCTTCTGCCCGTTGGCCTTGTGCCCGAATTCGCTGATATCGACGAGGCGCTGCTTCAGGATTTTCCGAAGATAGGGGGCATGTTCATCTGGTTGGTGGTACCTTTTTGCGGGGCGGTATCCTGGGTTTTTCACACCATGATGCGAATTGGTCATGTCGGAGAGAACCCATTTGAAGGATCGGCTAATGACGTTCCAATATCTACGATTGCCAGGGGCATTGAGATCGATATGAGACAATTGCTCGACGAAGATGACGAAATAATTCCCAAACCTTTTCCGGAAGTGTTTGACGTACAGATGTAAAAAGTATGGTTGAAAAGAATAAAGATTAGCATATGAAAGAATTAAATTGGCTCAAAGTTGTCGTTCTAGGTTTGGCCATTGTCATTGCCGGGTATTTTGTGGGCAACATGCATAAAACTGGAAAACAGTACGATCGATATGTTCAAGTCAAAGGACTGTCGGAGCGCGAAGTAAAATCTGACCTGGCTGTTTGGCCGATCAACATCGTCTTGACGGGCAATGATCTGGCGAGCCTCAAAGAACAACTTGAAAAGCAGAATAAAGACGTTTACCAGTTTTTCGTCAATCAGGGTTTTAAACCCAACGAGATCACCCGGGGCATGGTGAACATCACCGATGCCAATGCCAATCAATACAACAATGCCCAAAACAATCGCTTTCGCTACGTGGCACAATCTGACTTCACCGTCCGGACGCGTGAGATCGAAAAGTTGCAGAAGGCCCTGGAAGCCTCTCTGGAGCTGATGTCCAAAGGCATCGTTCTGGGATCTAAAAACCAGTGGAGGCCCATCGAGTATGTCTATACCGGACTGAATGAATTGAAGCCCTCAATGATCGAAGAAGCGACCAAAAACGCTCGGGAAGTAGCCGAAAAGTTTGCTCGTGATTCGAACTCAGAGGTAGGTGAAATTCGGATAGCGAGACAAGGACTTTTTTCGATCAATGACCGGGATCAGAATACGCCTCAAATTAAAATAGTTCGGGTTGTGTCGACCTTTGACTTTCAGTTGAAGGAATAAGAACTCCGTTCCGCCCAACTGCGCAGGGTGTATTGTGATTCGTTGAGCTTACCAACCCCCGCTGGCCCCACCGCCACCGAAGCCGCCGCCGCCAAAGCCTCCACCGAAGCCTCCGCCGCCGCCAAAGCCACCGCCGCCACTTGAACGTCCGAAGCCTCCTCCACCGAAACTTCCCCGACCGGCATGACTCAAAATGATGGCATCGAGCAGGGAGAATCCTCCCCGTCTGCCCTTGTTATTGCCTCCTCCTCTGCGATTTCGGTTTGACAGGATGATCATGACGATGATAAAAATCAAGACGATCAGAAACGCGGGAAACCGTCCTTCGGGACCATCCTCTTGTCTTTCTCCCTGGTACTCCCCATTGAGTATCTCAAATATGACGTCTGCTGCGCGATCCAGCCCTCCGTAAAAATTACCTTGTTTAAAGGCCGGAGTAATCACATTTTCGATGATGCGTCGAGACAAAGCATCCGTCAGCAAATGCTCAACTCCGTAGCCGGTTCTTATGGTCACCTTCCGGTCATTTTTGGATACCAGGATCACGATCCCGTTGTCTTTGCCCTCCTGGCCAATACCCCATTTGTGGGCAAGTTCGGTCGCATAAAGTGCAACATCGTTTCCTTCGAGGGAGTTAATAGTGACCACGACAATCTGGGTTGAAGTTGTATCGCTGTAGCGAATGAGTTTCTGCTCAAGTTGTTTCGCCTGACTCTTGTCCATCATTTCAGCATAGTCGTACATGCTGGTTTGAAACTTGGGTGCGTCCGGCAGGTAATCCTGGGAAAACATGAGTGAGCTGACGCTCAGAAAAAACAGCAGGAAAAGCTGCGGATATTTTACCAGATTGACGTACATGTTAATCAGAAACTTCTTTGTAATATTGATACGCAATATACCAAAAATAACACTGAAACCTGCTGATAACAAAGTAAGGCTTTCAAAGTGTGAAAAGTGGCGAAAAACAAAATCTTACGCTCTTCTGGACCTATGAGGAACCAAAATAATTGTCTAATTTTGATCTGAGCTCAAGTTTTATCCTATGAAATACCATCCGATTGACAGTAAACTGTTCGTGAAAAACAGAAAGAAATTTGCGGAGAACATGGCACCGAATTCCATGGCTCTCCTCAACTCCAACGACATCTATCCGGTCAGTGCAGACAGCACCTTGCCGTTTCAGCAACAAAGGGATATTTTTTACCTCTCCGGGGTCGATCAGGAGGAGAGTGTTCTTTTGATTTTCCCGGATTCTCCTAAAGAAAAGAATCGTGAAATCCTTTTTCTGAAAGAAACCGATGAGCACATAGCCGTATGGGAAGGAGAGAAATTGACCAAAGAGAAGGCCTTCGAAACTTCAGGGATCAAGACCGTCTATTGGCTCCAGGAAATGGAAAAAGTGCTTTTTGAGCTCATGACCCAGGCAGAATCAGTTTACATCAATACCAATGAGCATTACCGGGCCAACGTCGAAACCGAGACACGCGACGCGCGATTTATCAAATGGCTCAAGGGGAAATACCCGGCACACCAATACCGAAGGTGTCAGCCCATCCTGCAACGGCTTCGTTCGGTCAAAGAACCCGAGGAGATCGAGCTCATTCAAAAGGCTTGCGACATCACCGAGAAAGGCTTTAAACGAGTTCTTGGATTTGTCAAACCCGGTGTAATGGAATACGAAATTGAAGCGGAGTATATTCATGAGTTCATTAGGAACCGTGCTGATGGTTTTGCCTATACCCCTATCGTAGGTTCAGGTTACAATGCCTGTGTATTGCATTATATCGAGAACAACCAGGAATGCAAAGCCGGGGACATGATTCTGATGGATGTTGGGGCGAGCTATGGAAACTACGCCAGTGACATGACGCGTTGCATCCCCGTCTCAGGAAAGTTCACCGACCGACAAAAAGAGATCTACAATGCGGTTCTGCGTGTCAAGAACACCGCCGCAAAAATGCTGGTACCGGGTAACGACTGGGCCGAATACCACGTTGAGGTAGGCAAGTTGATGACAGCAGAGCTCCTGAAGCTCAAGCTGATCACACAGGAGGAGGTGGACAAAGAAGACCCCGACTGGCCGGCCTATAAGAAATACTTTATGCATGGAACATCCCATCACATGGGTCTTGACACCCATGATTATGGCATTTTAACCGAACCCATGCAGGCTGGAATGGTATTTACTGTTGAACCTGGTATCTACCTGCCTGAGGAAAACCTGGGCATTCGGCTGGAAGATGACTACGTGATCCAGGAAAAAGGGGAACCCCTGAACATGATGGAACACATTCCAATCGAAGTGGAAGACATAGAGAAATGGATGGCGGGCTGAATTTTTATTGAGTCGCTCGTACTTTCAGATAGAAGTTCACGGCGACGAAAGACATCAAAGCGGGCAACACCCAACCCAATCCCTCCTTGGCAAAAGGGAGATAGTTCTGAAGGTTGGCGAGCGAGGAATCCGGAAGTAGAAACCCTAAAAAATCGGGAATGCTGAATACAAAGGCGATCAGAACCACGACTCGAAAGACCATCGATGAAGCCCATTCCCCGGGCATGACATTCAAGATGATCAATGTAATGATAATGGGGTAAAGAAACATGAGAACCGGTATCGCTACGTTGATGATGTAGGAGACATTCAACTGCCCGACGAGAATACCGATGACGGCCCCCACCACCACAGTGATTCGATAGGCCGATTCCGACTCGTTGAACAAGCCTTTGAAAAAATCTCCTGAACCCACCAGGATACCTACAGCGGTTGTGAAGCAGGCTAATCCGACGAGCATGCTCAAAAACAGGAATCCGGTCTCACCGAGAGAAGTTTCGGCCAAAAGCCTCAGCAGGGAAGTTCTCTCTGTGTTTTCATCTACCGTGCCGCTCATTCGTGATCCGGCATAGATCATACCCGCATAGATCAAGAACAACCCTGACATCGCTACCAAACTGGAGCCAGCAATGAGTTTCTTCTTTTCTGCAAAACCCGCTCCGGTAAGACTATTTTGAATGGATGCGACCAAAACTCCACCCATGAGCAGACCAGCAAGGGCATCGTAGGTCTGGTAGCCCTCGAGAAAACCTGAGATCAAAGGTTGCTGATAGTGGCTTTCTGTGACGACCCCAGAGTCGAAAAACAATTTGATTCCAATAATCGCCATAAGGATCAACCCGATTATCGGAGTCAGGTATTTACCCAGCAGATTCATGACCCGTCCCCGGTTGAGCGCAAAAATAGCTGCCAGCGCAAAGTAGACGGTACTCGTAAGAAGGGGTGAGGAACCGATAAAAGGGGCCACCGCCATTTCATGGGTAACCGCAGCCGTTCTCGGAGAGGGTAAAAGCAGGGCAATCATATAAATTAGAATGCAGATTCCCAGGCTGAAAGAAGACGATACCTTTTTCCCAAAATCCAACATGGTTCCCTGCAAGCGCGAATAGGCCATCAAAGCTCCCAGAGGTATGATTGTGGCCGTCAAAAAGAAGCCAAGAGCCGAGAGCCACCAGTCTGGGCCAGATTTGAATCCCAGATAGGGAGGAAGAATGAGGTTGCCAGCACCAAAAAAAGCAGCAAACACAGCAAAACCGTAAATAAATATCGTCTTTGTTTGTTTCATATTTCCTCCAGGGATTTGATAAATATACAGTAAATTTGAGAGCACAGGATATTTCCGAGACCTCACTTGGGGTCGTTTTTCAAAATGGAATTCAAAACAGTTTTTGAATCTAATGAGCATATTGCGTCACAAGAATCGACAAGTACATTATACCACTTCAGGAAGTGGTCCGACAGTTGTTCTCCTACATGGATTTCTCGAAGATCTGACGATGTGGGATGAACTGGTGGGTGAATTCAGCAAAAAGAATCAGGTAGTTCGAATTGACCTGCTGGGGCATGGCAAGACGGAGAATCAGGGAGAGGTTCACAGCATGGAAAAACAGGCCGAAATGGTAAAGGCCGTGCTTGAAGAACTTAAAATTGCAAGGTATGCCCTGATCGGGCACAGCATGGGAGGGTACATCGCCTTGGCCATGGACGAATTGTTTCCCGGGGATCTTACCGGTCTTTGCTTGATGAATTCAACGTCACTGGCCGATTCTGAAGAAAAGAAACACAATCGGGACAGGGCAGTCGAAGCTGTTAAAAACAACCCCAGAAGTTTTGTGCGAATAGCCATCCCTGGCTTGTTTGCTCCTTACAACAGAGACCGATATGCGCAAGAAGTCAAAGAAGCGACAGAGGTGGCATTGCGCATACCTCCTGAGGGCATCATAGCTGCCCTTGAGGGCATGAAAATCAGAAAGGACCGGTCAGCTGTCTTTAAGAACGGAATGTATCCAAAGCTCCTGGTCATCGGTAGAAAGGATCCTGCACTGGATCTTCAAACCTTGATGCCTCAGACGAAATTTCCGGGGGTGGAGACCGCAATCTTCGAAGACGGTCATATGAGTCATATTGAAAACCGGAAAGAACTCACTCGAAAGCTGCTCGTGTTCCTGGATCGCATCTCAGACTAGACCTTCATGCCTGAAAACAAATGCCCCCTTTTGCGGATCCGGAAGTCAGCTTTCCTTTTTCAACGAAAAGCATCGCTTCTACACCTGTGAATGCTGCAAGGGTATTTTCAGGGCTCCCGAACAGATAATGAATTTGGAGCAGGAAAAGAATCGGTATCTCTTGCATCAGAATCACCTGGAAGACCAGGGCTATCTCACTTTTGCATCACCTATACTTCAAGCCGTTCGATCGGAATACCAACCCGGCGCGGAGGGGCTGGATTTCGGTTGCGGTCATACCCCAGTGATTTCAGAGGTTCTGAAAAAGGAGGGCTTCGAGGTCGACCTGTATGATCCCGTTTTTTATCCGTCAAGGGTTTTTGAGGACAAAACCTACGACTTTATCGTGTGTTGTGAGGTGATGGAGCACTTCCAGCATCCGGCAAAGGAATTTGACCTGCTTACGGGCCTATTGAAGCCCACGGGAAAACTCATCTGTATGACCAGTCTTTATTCAGATGAGATCGATTTTGATTCCTGGTATTATAAAAATGATCCGACACATGTCTTTTTGTATCGAAGAGAAACCCTGGGTCATATTGGCTTTCATTGGGGTTTTAGTCATGTTAAAATCAAAGAGTCTCTCATCGTATTTTCAAAATAAGGGGTACCTTTATCGTATAGCAGACGCCTCCGCATCCCAACAAAACAAGTCATCACCATGCGAAAACTAAGAAATTGTATTCTTCTTGTGCTGATTTCCGCTTCTGCATTTGCACAATCAAAACAGGAGAAAAAGGAGTTGAAGGCCCAGGAAGAGGCGAAACAGTTCGAAGCTATTAAGGAACTCTTAGATTCTGGAGCCTACGAATTCTACGCCGATTGGGCCAATTCTTTTCAAGGCAAGAGGATCAACCTGGTGACCAATCCGAATCATCTGAAAATGAGCGAGGAAGGGGCCAGCATCTATTTGCCCTACTACGGGGTTGCTCACAACTCCAGCCCTGCATATTCCAATATGGGAGCCATGGAGTTCGAGGGTACTGTGGAAGACTATAAGATCAAGGTCAACGAAAAGAAGAAGCAGACTACGGTTACGTTCCGTTGCAAAGCAAAAAGAGAAGTCATTGATTTTACCCTTACTGTATTTCCAAATGGAAATTCAAGGCTTAATGCCAATAGCAATGTGCGTACGGGAATGAATTACGACGGAAGAACGGTTGCTCCCGCCCCCGAGAAATAATTCAAATCACTCCTTGAGAGAATTCCAGCCCTGCGCAATCATCTCTACTTTTTCTCCGGCCCTTGTGATCAAATGAATCCCTTCCTCCTTGTCGGTCACGTGTCCAATGACCGTAAAATTCGGGTTCCCTTTGACCTTGTCGTAATCGTCCTGAGCAATTGTGAACAGGAGCTCATAGTCCTCCCCACCGCTCAAGGCTACCGTAGTGCTGTCCAGGTTGAATTCCTCACAGGTCGAGATCACCTGCTGATCGAGCGGAATTTTATTCTCGTACACGCTGCAACCCACCTCGGATTCTTTGCACAAATGCAAAACTTCGGAAGAAAGCCCGTCAGAAATATCAATCATCGAAGTAGGAACAACTTCGAGGTCGCCTAAAAGGCGAACGATATCTTTTCTGGCCTCAGGTTTGAGTTGTCTTTCAACGAGGTAAGTGTAGTTGTCCAGTTCATGCTGGGCATTGGGGTTTATCTCAAAGACCTGGCGCTCTCTTTCAAGAACCTGAAGCCCGAGGTAGGCAGCACCCAGATCTCCGGTAACCACCAGCAGATCATTGGGTTTGGCTCCACTGCGGTAAACGCATTTCTCGGCCTCTACCTCTCCCAGCGCGGTAATGCTGATCAACAGGCCTTTGTTGGAAGAAGTGGTATCACCACCGACCAGATCGACCTTGTAGGTCTCACAGGCAAGGTGAATCCCTGCATAAAGCTCCTCAAGGGCCTCCAGGGTAAAACGATTTGAAACTGCGATCGATACCGTGATCTGTTTCGCCTCGGCATTCATGGCGTAAACGTCTGAAAGGTTTACCATAACCGCTTTGTATCCAAGGTGCTTCAGCGGCATATAAGACAGGTCAAAGTGTATTCCCTCAACCAAAAGATCGGTCGTGACCACTTTCAACTGAGTGTCACCTCCAATCACGGCACAATCATCTCCCACGCCTTTGAGGGTGCTTTCATGATGAATTCTCGCCCCCTTTGTAAGGTGTTCGATCAATTTGAACTCGCCCAATTCAGACAGCGATGTTCGCGATTCATTCTTGTTCTCTAACATGATGCAAATATATCCAATATTCAGTGAGGTCAATCATAACCTCGCGCAAAGCCTGCGGAACCAAATTAAAATTTCCTAAATTTAACGCAGACTTGGTATAAATTGCGTTTGCTTTGAAAAAACTCTCGTTGTCGGGCAAAGTGCTGCTTGGCGTGTTTTCGGGTATTCTTTTCGGACTTTTCTTCGGGGAAGAAGTTGCCTGGCTCAGTATTCCCGGTGATATTTTCATTGGCCTGCTTCAGATGACCGTCTTGCCCTATATCATGTTTTCATTGATCGTCAACATAGGCCGTCTCTCACTGGATACCGGGCGCCAGCTGATTCGCTTTGGGATGATCTTTCTCGCGTTGCTTTTGGGTATAGGATTGATCTATTTGATCATTTTACCCCTCAGTTTTCCGGTTAGAGCTGGCGGAAGTTTCTACAGCCCTGAGTTCGTTCAGCCCCCAGAGGTTTTCGACTTTGTAAAACTGTACATACCCGCCAACGTGTTTGAGTCACTAAGTGACAATGTAGTTCCAGCCGTTGTGCTTTTCAGCATATTTATCGGGCTCGGAGTGATGAATCTGCCGAACAAGGAAACGTTGCTGAAACCCATCGATATTCTTACAGACGGCCTGAACCAGGTCAACAAAATGATCGTTAAAATAACCCCTTATGGCGTTTTTTGCATCGCCGCCGGAGTGGTCAGCACGCTCAGCTGGTCAGATCTGAGTCGTTTGCAGGGCTACCTGCTGGTCTATCTTCTGGCCGTCATCCTCATGACTTTTCTGGTCCTGCCCTTTCTGATTTCAATCTTCACACCGTATTCATCCAGGACCGTTTTCAAACTCACGCGCTCAACGCTCATCACGATCTTTGCCACCGGGAAAATCATCGTGGTCTACCCACAATTGATCGAGAATATCAAGGAGATCATCCGATCGGATTCCAATGGCACTAAAAAAGGCGAAGACGAAGTTGACATCATCATGCCCCTGGCCTATCCGTTTCCCAATCTGGGAACCTTTATGATCTTCATTTTCGTGCCTTTTGCTGCCTGGTACACCGGGAAAGCGTTTGTGTTGGGAGACTATCCCGTCTTTCTCAGTTCAACACTTCTCTCCAGTTTCGTAGCTCCCATAACCGGACTACCCTTCAGTTTGGAACTTCTAAAAATTCCGAAGGAGACTTTTCAACTTTTTGTAGTTTCTACGGTTCTGACTGATCGCATCAGGGTTGTTCTCGGAGCCTTTCACCTGATCGCCCTGACACTTCTCACGGTGTCGGCCATGGGAGGATACTTGCGATTCAAAAAAGGAAAATTCTCAAAGTCTCTGGTGATCTTGCTTATTGCAACTGCCGTATCGGTCCTGGGCTTGAGACAACTCCTGTCTCAAAGCATGAAACGCATTCCGAGCAATCTCGAAGTGGCCGAGAGCTTTCAGATTATAAGTCCTCAACGCGACTATGTCATTTTGGAAAACTCGAAAAGAAATCCAAATCCCAAATGGCGCGGAGAAAATACCTTGAGCCGTATCAAAAGAAGGTCAAAAATCAGGGTCGGATTCTACAGCAAATCAGGGCCCTTTACCTATTTCAATAAAGACAGTGCCCTGGTCGGTTACGGCATAGACCTCGCCCACCAGTTGGCTACTGATCTCGAAGTTGACCTCGAATTCGTGCCGGTTCCTCCGGGCGATCTCATCGATCACCTGAACAAGGATCATTTTGACATCTTCGTATCCGATGTGTTTCTGAGTGGGCAGTATGCTGAAAAAATACAGCTCTCCAAACCCTATTTGAATGTTTCTCTCGCCCTGTTGACCGATCAGGAAAACAAATCCTTTGACGACTACAAGACTACGGCGGCTCTTGACACCTTTACGATCAGCTATTTGGAGCGCAAAGAGATTGCCGGAGATTTTCTCTCCTACTTCCCGAAAGGAGGAGCATTTCCACTCAAGGAGGTTCCCGAATTCTTTGACATCGAAAAAAATGGGCGAGTAGTCATTGACAGCGTTGTCCCGGACAGCATAAGGATAGACACCATCCGGATTCAGGCCCATTTGACCAGTGCCGAGAGAGCATCCTACCTGACAATAAAGCATCCTGGGTATAAAGTGCGAAATCCACTTCCCTATCACGTGAACAATTCACTGGTCTTTCCTCTGGCCAGGGATGACGCCTGGCGGATCTACGTCAATCGATGGATTGAATTCAGGCAGCAGGACGGCAGCTTTGACAGGATTTACGATCAATGGATCCTGGGTAAGCCTCATGAGATAGAAAGGGAGCCCTGGAGCATCTATAAGAACATTGTGAAGCCCTGGTTGAAAAAAAACAAGAAGAAGAAGAAGAAGAAGCACAGGACAACGCCTAAAGACCTCTCTCTTTCTGTATGTATTCGTACGCTTGTTGCACCTGGCGGAATTTGTCTTCTGCCCCCTTGATGTGCTCTTCACCGAGACCCCGCAACTTGTCGGGGTGGTATTTCTTGACCATTTTTCGGTAAGCGGCTTTGACTTCTGAGTCACTGGCCGACTTTTCAATTTCCAGGATCTTGTAGGAGCTGTCAACATCATTGTAGAACATCGCTTTGATCGAGTTGAAGTCGCGAATATTGATATTGAGATAGCCTGCAATGGTCGCTATTTTGTGAAGCTCTTTTTCAGAGACCAGGTCATCCGATTTCGCCACTCCGAACAGGAAATGCAGCAACTGAAGCCTCGCCGGGTGATTCATGTGCTGATTGATCTGAAGGCACACCTGCCGGGTCGAGATCTTATTGTTGGCCATGAACCCCTTGAAGAGTTTAAAGGCCCGATTGGCTCGCTCTTCTCCGTACATACTTATAAATGAAGAACGCACAAAATCAAGTTCCCGCTTGTTTACCTTCCCGTCTGCTTTGATGACCACCGCGGCCAACACGAGCAGGCTGATCTCGAAGTCACCCGATTGGGTTTTCGAGCCTGAATAAATGTCTTTTTGGAAGTCTTTCAGCTCGGTTGTGGAAAATTCATCTACAAAACTGCCGAGTACAAAACCGAGTATACCTCCTATGGGTCCTGCAAATGTCCAACCCAAACCGGCTCCAAGCCATTTCGAAAAATTCGCCATGGAAAATTCTTTGAACAGCAAATATACGTTCCTTTCCGTATCTTTGCATCTGATTTGATAACTAAAAAAATTAAGGATATGTACCCACCAGAATTAGTAAAACCGATGCGCCAGGAACTCCTGGATGCCGGATTCGAAGAATTGCACTCAGCGAAGGACGTCGAGGATGTACTGGCAAAAGAGGGAACAACTCTCGTGATGGTTAACTCGGTTTGCGGATGTGCAGCCGGAACCGCAAGGCCCGGAACGATAGCTTCCCTGCAGCTGGATAAGAAGCCCGACCGCCTGACAACTGTATTCGCAGGAGTCGACCAGGAATCAACTTCGAAAGCACGTGAAATGATGGTACCGTTTCCTCCATCATCGCCTTCCATTGCTCTTTTCAAGGACGGCCAACTCGTTCATATGCTGGAGAGACATCACATTGAAGGCAGATCGGCACAGATGATCGCCGAAAACCTGATCGGTGCTTACGCAGAATATTGCTAAACCCTTAAAACCTCCTCCATCGGAGGTTTTTTTATTTATGAACAGACAGGAAATCATCAGCAAGACGGAAAACTTTGTCAAAGACAGTCTCAAAGGGTCGGAGGCGGGTCATGATTGGTCGCATATAGAACGTGTAGTTCGAAATGCCCGAACGATAGCGGCAAGTGAAAACGCGGATCCTTTTGTCGTTGAACTGGCCGCATTGCTGCACGATATTGCCGACTCCAAATTCCACGAAGGCGACGAAGAACTCGGCCCAGAGCGGTCGGAACGTTTTTTAAAAGGTCTTGAGCTTCCTTCTGAGGTGGTCGATCACGTTGTCAACCTTGTAAGGCATGTCTCCTTCAAGAATGAACTCGATCCTTCCGCAGAACAGTCCTTCGATTCAATTGAGTTGCGGGTTCTGAAAGATGCCGATCGGCTCGACGCCATTGGCGCCATAGGAGTAGCCCGTGCTTTTAACTACGGTGGGTATAAAAACCGGGCTCTTTACGATCCTTCGGTCAAACCTGTTGTAAAGCAAAGTAAGGAGAACTACAAGAAAAGCACAGCGCCAACGATCAATCATTTCTACGAGAAACTCCTTTTACTGAAAGACAAAATGAACACTGAAACCGGTCGCAAAATGGCAGAGGAGCGGCACGCGTTCATGGAAACTTTCCTCGAACATTTCTACCGGGAATGGGAAGGGAAATAGTCCCCTGAAAGACTTTGACTTCTAAAAGTTCGGTTTTCGCTTTTCAAGAAAGGCCTTGGTTCCTTCTTCAAAATCTTCGGTTCCGAAACAGTTACCGAATAAAGCGATCTCTGTCTTGAAGCCATCCGTTCCCTCTTTGAACCCCGCATTTACAGCACCAATAGCTGCTTTGATCGCCTGGGAAGAATTTGCCAGAATCTTTTCGGCAAGCTGATAGCAAAACTCAATCAGATCGTCAGGTTCTGTAAGGTGGTTGACGAGTCCTGATTTCAATGCGTCTTCAGAGCGAATCATACCTGCGGTCATAATCATCTCAAAGGCCTTTCCCTTGCCGACGAGCTGGGGTAGACGCTGGGTTCCTCCATAACCGGGAATCAGACCCAGGGAAACTTCAGGAAGACCCATACGCGCGTTGTGGCTCGCTACACGGATATGACAAGCCATAGCCAATTCAAGCCCGCCTCCCAGGGCAAACCCGTTAATTGCAGCAATTACTGGCGTGCTTAAGTTCTCAACAAAGTCAAAGAGTTTCTCTTGCCCTTGTCGGGAAAGCTCTCTTCCCTGATCGGTTCCAAAATCCGCGAATTCCGAAATATCCGCACCAGCCACGAAGGCTTTTTCACCGCTTCCGGTAATGATGATGGCCCGGGTATCGGGATCCGTGTCCAGTTGATCGAATGCCTGGTGGAGCTCAGCTATCGTCTCCTGATTTAAGGCATTGAGTTTCTTTGGGCGGTTGATCTCAATGATACCGATGCGATTCTCTGTTTCTACGATGATATTCTGATATGCCATAATCTAAATCTCTTATCCCATTAAAATGGGTTTTTGGGTTTTATAAAAAAGTGTCAGTTTTCTCAAATACTCCTGCCTTTGGGTAAAATCACAGAAAAAACGGTTTTCCCTAACTCTGACTCAAAGGATATTGCACCGTTATAGGCCTCCAGGATGTTTCGAACCATGGGAAGTCCCAATCCCATGCCGCTGGATTTGGTTGTGAATTTGGGCTCAAAAACCATGGCGGCATCCTCTTTGCGAATTCCATCCCCGTTGTCCTCCACTTCGATCAGGACGTGGTCTTCAGACTCCTTCAACCTCACCTCTATTCGCGGATCCGAGGTGTTCTTGAGGGCATGTATCGAATTGGTGATCAAATTGGTGATGATTCGAGTGAGGTGAATCTTGTCCAGTTTGGCCATGATCACCTCCTGCTGCGGTTCATAGCTTATGTAAGACTCATGGAAAATATCAAGAGCCTTTTTTACCTCCTCCACCAAGTTGAGATCTTCCCAAACCGCCTGTGGCATTTGGGCAAAGTTTGAGAATGCTGAAGCGATAGAACTCATAGTGTCAATCTGTTGGATCATGGAATCACTGAACTCTGTCAACTTCTCTTTGATTTCCGGATCCTCAGGGTCAAAGTTGTGTGCGAAGCTCTGCACGCTCAAACGCATGGGGGTCAATGGATTTTTGATTTCATGCGCAACTTGTTTCGCCATCTCACGCCAGGCCTGTTTTCTCTCACTTCGGGCTAGTTTTATCGCCGATTCTTCAATCTGGTCGATCATGCTGTTGTAGGAGTTCACGAGGTTGTTGATCTCATGGCTGGCATCATCCATGACGATCTTTTCGTTGGTTCGCTCTACCGTTGTCTGGCGTATCCTTCGACTCATATACTCAAGGGATTTGGTAATGTACTTTGAAAGAAAGTAAGCCATCAGGATTGCGATTATCAGAATAAGCAGATAAACCAGGGAGAGCCGTGTCAGAAACTCTTTCAGCTCTTCGTCCTGAAAGGTATTGTCTTGCAAATAGGGCACTCCGAGGATTCCAATGGGCTGCTTCCTCGACCCTATGAGAAAAGAGTAGGCCGACTTGAACTTTCTCCCATCGGGCCCGCGTTTGGTCAGAACCACTCGGTGGTCCTCGCTCCCTATGATCTGGTCCATGATGTCTGAAGACAGGCTCGCGTCTATTGTATCAGTAGCCGCATCAAAAAAAGAACTGCTCAACAAAGATCCGGTCAGGTTATAGATATTGATGTCCAAATTGTGAATGTCAGAAATCTCATTGAGTTTCTTGTCGAGAAGGCTTGGAAGCATTAGAGTTTCCAAATAGTTGATCGTGTCACGGCTCAACTCGTAGGTGATCGCCGCTTTTATGGCCTCCTCTTTGCGCTCCAGGCGTTCTGTATGATAATCTTCTGCCTGCTCGTTGTATTGATAGATAGTAATTGCAGCGATAAGGACAGAAGCCAGAACGACAAGAAATATCATCGCGATAAAGATGCGCGTGCGCAGCGAAAACTTGTTGATGCCCATGTCCTCTTTTTGGGTAAAGATAAGAAAAACGGCAACAGGCCGTCGTGCTATCTAAAGGGATTTGGACAAGGTGAAAAGGAACTCTACCCCTCCATTTTTATGGTTGCCTGCGGTGATTTCTCCCCCGTGCAATTGAATGGCGTTTTTAACGATGGCCAGACCGAGACCTGTTCCACCCTTCACCCTGGACCGATCTTCGTCTACCCGATAAAATCGCTCAAATATCCTCAAGAAATGCTTCTTTTCTATCGTTGCGCCGGTGTTGGAAAAGGAGAAGTAATAATAATTAGCATCTTCCAGGTAATTGTTCACTGAGATCTCTATGTTTTCACCTCCATACTTGATGGCATTGTCAAAAAGATTGTAAAACACTGAAAACAATAAGGAGCGATTGGCATTTAAAATAATGGGCTTGGGCAGTCTGACCTTGACATCACCATTCTTTGCCTGTAAATTCAGTGCCAGGGAATCTTTGACTTCATAGATCAAATCGTTGAGATTGACAGTCTCAAAGCCGAACCTCTCCTTCGCCTCAGACATTTTCTGCAGAAGAGAGATGTCTTCGATCAGGTCAGAAAGCCTTTCTGATTGTGCATAGGCATTGCTTATGTACTTTTTGGCGTCTTCTTTGCTGATATCGTTATTATTGAGTAACTCGAGGTAGCCCAGAATGATGGTGATCGGGGTTTTCAGCTCGTGTGCAATGTTGCTTGTGATCTGCTCCTTGATGATCTTTTGTTTTTCAAGTTTTGTGATGTCCCGGATGACAACTTCAAAGCTCCTGTCAGAAAAGACGATCGCGTGCAGATTGAAGGTTTTCTTATCCCTGTAAACCACATCTTCAAAATGGGGCAGTTCCTTCTTGTTAATCTCCTTGCTTCCGTCCAAATAGCTGTCTAGAAACGTGTTGAGCTTTCTAAACTCCTTGACATTGAAAATCTCTTCTTCAGAAATTTTTGATTCTTTCGAGATGTTGTTGATAAACTGAATGAAGTGGTTGTTTCTCAGTATCTTCTTTTTTTCAGGTGTAAAGAAAGCTATACCCTCATTCAGGGCTATCAAATGTGAGAACATCTTGTTCTTTTCAATCTCGATCTTGCCTTTTGCAGCGGTAAGCTTGTTGTAGATTTCGATGATCTGATTGCTGATCTCGCCAAACTCCCCTTCGGGAAAATGGATCTTGTCTTCTATTTCCTTTCCCTGGCTCAGTTTTGTGGCGAAGTCCTTCAATTTGAGAAGCACTCCTGAGATGTTTCGCAGAACCAGGCTGAGTATCCCCCAGGTCACCATAAAAAGAACCAAAAGGTACAGCAGAAACGTCTTTTCAATATCCAGGAAGTTCTTCACTTCAACATCGTAGTGGGCTGCCACACGCACAAAGAGGTTCTCATAGTTCTTCGCGTAGTAATAATACTCATAGCCTGTAGTAGAGGACTCCCTAATATGTGACCCGGTACCCGACTTTTGAGCAAACTGTATCTCGGGACGATGAAGATGATTCTCCATTTTGGAGGGATCGGAAACTTCAGTGTCATAAAGTACCTTCCCAAGCATGTTTATGATGGTTATCCTGATATTGTTCGTCGGAATATAGTAGTAAAGGGAATCGAGCTGGGAATAGGAAGTTCTTGGATCGAGGTTCTTCTTTTCAATGTAATTGAAGGTCAACTCGGCAATGTTGTCCAGGTTCATCTCCATTTGCTCCCGCTTGAGCGACTTCTCCCTGTTGTACTGCAGAAAGAGCACCAACATGGTAAAGACGAGAAATATCGCCGTGAGGTAAAAGAATAGTTTTTGCCTGTACTTGAGCTTGAGCATCGGATCTACTGATTGAACAATCCGCAAAATTAAGCCCAAATTACGGTGTAAAAAAACCCCGACAATTAAGCAACGATTATCAATTCATTACCGCAATGTTAACTCGGAACTTCACGGATTCACTCAATCATTTCGAATATCCTGAATAAATTGTGGAATGGCGTCTACCCCCTTTTCCTCAAGGTATTTTACAAAGGCCGACCCTATAATCGCCCCGGAGGTGCTGCGTGTAGCCTGGTTGAAGGTATCCTGATTTGAGATTCCAAAGCCGACAATTTGCGGAGCGCTGAGATTCATGGCTGAAATTCGTTCAAAATAATCCTTTTGCTCCGTGCCAAAACTGTTTTTCGCACCTGTGGTACTGGCCGAGCTTACCATATAGATGAATCCGTTTGAGATCTTGTCGATGAATCGGATACGTTCTTCACTGGTCTGAGGAGTAATCAAAAAGACATTGATTAGGTCGTATTTCTCAAAGATTTCCCGGTAATGCGCATGATAAACATCCACGGGCAGGTCCGGAATGATCAGACCATCGATTCCGGTTTCCTGGCATTTGCGGCAAAACGCCTCAATCCCGTACTGCATCATCGGATTGAAATATCCCATGATCAGCAGTGGTATTTCGATACGACTTCGGATGTTTTTAAGCTGTTCAAAGAGCACCTCAGTGGTCATTCCGTTCGCGAGGGCTTTTGTACTCGATTCCTGAATGGTAGGGCCATCCGCGAGAGGATCGGAAAACGGAAGGCCGATCTCGACCATGTCTACGCCCGACTCCTGAAGCTTCTCCAAGATAGAAGCGGTATCCTCCAATTCAGGGAAACCTGCTGAAAAATAGATTGAAAGCATCTTTTTTCCACCCTCTTTGCTTTCGGCTTCAGACAAAGCTTTGTTTATTCTGTTCATTCTGTTGAAACTATTCTCAAATTCGTATTGTATAATTCTATTCTGGTCTTTTGATTTTCTTTCCTCATATTAACTTACGGACGCATCTGCAATAAATCCTTGTCATAGTCCAAAGTAGGAAATATAGGTGTCGAGATCCTTGTCTCCGCGCCCCGAAAGATTGATCACCACTACGTCATCTTCTTTAAATTCCATTTTCCCCAGTACAGCCAGGGCATGCGAGGTCTCAATCGCGGGAATGATTCCTTCCAATTCAGACAATTCCAGGCCAGCCTTCATCGCCTCATCGTCCGTCGCACTTAGAAATTCAGCCCTTCCAGACCTGAAAAGATGAGCGTGCTGCGGTCCGACCCCCGGGTAGTCGAGTCCGGCTGAAATCGAATAGGGTTCCACGATCTGTCCGTCTTCTGTTTGCATGAGCAAGGTGCGACTTCCGTGAATAATACCTTCGCGACCCAAAGCACTCGTAGCCGCAGATTCTCCCGAATCGATGCCTTTGCCCGACGCCTCAACGGCAATCAATCGAACCTCCTTCTTATCCAAATAGTGATAGAAGGCACCGGCAGCATTGCTCCCTCCACCCACGCAGGCAATAATATAATCAGGGTTCTCCCTTCCTTCCTTTTCCTTGAGTTGTTCGAGCATCTCCTCTGAAATAACCGACTGGAATCTCGCCACCATATCCGGATACGGGTGAAATCCAACCACGGAACCGATGATATAATGAATCTCAACCGGGTCATTGATCCAGGCTCTGATCGCTTCGTTTGTAGCGTCTTTGAGAGTTTTACTGCCGGAGGTGGCAGGCACAACCTGAGCGCCCAGCATCTTCATGCGGGCCACGTTGGGGGCCTGTCTGGCTATATCGATCTCACCCATGTACACGGTGCATTCCATACCCGCCAACGCGCAAACTGTAGCAGTCGCCACTCCGTGCTGCCCGGCACCGGTCTCTGCGATAATCCTTTTCTTACCGAGTCTTTTGGCCAACAGAATCTGACCTATGGTGTTATTGATCTTGTGAGCTCCCGTGTGATTCAGATCTTCTCTTTTCAAATAGATCTTTGCACCATAGCGCCTCGAAAGCCTTTCCGCCAGATACAGCGGCGTAGGTCGTCCAACGTAGTCTCTCAGAAGATGGTTGAACTCCTCGATAAAATCGGGATCATTCATGATCTCCAAATAGCGCTCCTGCAACTCCAACATATTCGGATAGAGCATCTCGGGCACAAAGGACCCTCCGAACTCACCGTAATATCCTCTTTTGTCGGCATGGTATGTTTTGTTCATGATCGTATGACTTTAAAATCCTTTATAAATCTTGTTAATTTCTCCATGTCTTTCATTCCCGGAAACAGCTCAAATCGGCTATTTACATCAATGGCATGGCACAATTTGGCTTTTTCAGACTCGCTGAACTTTTTCAGGGCTTCCAAGTCACCGGGCCCTATCCCACCACTCAGGAAATATTCAGTTTTCAGAGGGTAACCCGACAAGAGATCCCAGTTGAACTGTATCCCATTGCCGCCTCTGTCTTTGCCTCGGGTGTCGAATAAAAAATAATCGCAGACGGCTTCATAGGGCCTTACAACGTCCCAGTCCATCGATTCTCCCACCGGAAAGGCCTTGATGATTATCACCTCAGAACCTTTCAGACCAATTCTGAGTTTCTCGATATAATTCGGGCTCTCTTCACCGTGTAACTGCACGCCTGAGAGTGCATTCGAGTGAACCCTACTCAGAACCTCTTTTTCATCCTGGTCTACAAAAACACCAATTTTTGCTGTGTCTTCATTGATTTTAGGCAGCTCTTTGTCGACAAATCTCTTGGATCCGGAATAGAACAGAAAGCCCATGTAGTCAGGTTGTAAAACCTCCAACTCATGAATGTTCTCCTCGTATTTCATCCCGCAGACCTTGATTTTCATGCTTCAATGGCGTTTATGAATTTTTCGGCTTCAGCGCCAGGATTTTCTGTTTTCATAAAATTTTCTCCAATCAGGAAGCCTTTGAATCCATAGTCTCTCAGCTCCCGTATGGCTCCCGGGTCACTTATCCCACTCTCTGAAACAGCCATTTTATCACCGGGGATGATCTCCGATAAGTGCTTGCTTGTCTCCAGGCTCACCTCGAAGGTTTTGAGATTCCTGTTGTTAACGCCCACCAGATCAATGTGGCTCAAATCGTTCTTTTTCAATTCCTCCTCGTTATGAACTTCCATGAGAACCTCCAGACCGAGGTCATGGGCCAATTGAGAGAGTTTTTCGACCTGCTTCGGACTTAAAACCGCAGCGATAAGCAAAATCACATCCGCTCCGAAAGCCTTGGCTTCAAAAAGCTGGTAGGGATCAATCATAAAATCCTTTCTGAGTACCGGAATCCGAACTGAGGCTCGTGCCTGAAGCAAATCATCCAGGGCCCCGCCAAAATATTTTGTGTCAGTCAACACCGAGATTCCTGAGGCTCCGGCAGCCTGATATCCCGTGACGACTTCCGTAAGGCTGCTTTTTTGATTTATCAGCTGTTTTGAAGGCGACCGTCGCTTGAATTCTGCAATAATTCCACTTCCGTCCTTCAAGGATTGCTTCAAAGAATAGGTCTCGCGGAGGATCATCGGTGATTTCCTGAGATAGTCCTCAGGCAATACTAACTTTTTGAAGTCCACTTCAATCCTTTTATCTTCAACTATTCTTTCTAATATATTCATCTTACAGGCTTCCCGTTAATTCTTTCTTTTTAGATCTAATTATTCAATTCAAGGAGCTTTTTGAAACATTCATAGCCTTGCCCACTGAGCAAGGATTCCCGGGCTCTTGCAAAACCATCTTCATGAGAAACGCTTTCCGCAACGGCTATCGCCATGCCCGCATTGGCGCAAACGACATGACTCTGAGCTTCCGAACCTTTGCCTTGTAACACTTTTACAAATATCTCAGCACTTTCCTCGACGCTCGATCCCCCGTAAATCTGCTCCGCCCGTAAAGTTTCGAGGCCCAGGTCGGTCGCTGAAAAAATCCGCTCTTCCCGGTTGGTGATCACCTTGGTGCGATCTGTAAGTGATATCTCATCATAACCAGCCAGATCATGCAAAATGGCGAAATCCTTGTCTGTGGTCTGATACAGATAACCGTACATTCGAGCCAGTTCCAGGCTGAACACACCCACCATTTGATTCTTGGGAAAGGACGGGTTCACCATAGGACCCAGCATATTGAAGAAGGTCTTAACGCCCAGCTCCCTTCGAATAGGCGCTACGGTTTTCATGGCGGGATGAAAAAGCGGCGCGTGCAAGATGCAGATTCCCGCCCGGTCAATCGATCTTTTCAAGGCTTCCTCTTCATTGGTAAAACGAACTCCAAGATATTCCAGCACATTTGAAGAACCGCAGGTGGAAGAGACTCCATAATTGCCATGTTTGGCGACTTTAACACCCGCTCCAGCTGTTACAAAAGAAGCAAGAGTCGATATATTAAAGGTGTCTTTGCCGTCACCCCCGGTACCGCATAAGTCTATGGCATTGAAATCTGACAGGTCAATCGGCAGACACATCTCAAGGAGGGCTTCCCGAAATCCGTCCAATTCTTCCACAGAAATGCTCCGCATCATATACACTGTAAGAAAGGATGCGATCTGGCTGGGATTGTAGTTGTCCTTAGAGATGTTTTTCAAAACCTCCTTGGCCTCCTTTTTCGATATGGTCTCCTGATTAATCAGTCTGTTCAGAATCTCTTTCATTATTTATTGAATATGTAAAATGCTTTTTCGGTTTTATTTTTTCAATCTCAATTCAATCCAGGTTTACTTGATTTCTCGGATCCAATTTTTCAGCATCTTCATTCCATCCGGGGTAAGTATAGACTCAGGGTGAAACTGAACGGATCGTACATCATACTCGCGGTGCCTAAGTGACATGATTTCCCCATTTTGATCCAGGGAGGTCACTTCCAGGCTTTCAGGCAATTCCCGGGAAACAACCCAGGAGTGATAGCGTCCAACCTCCAGTTCTTTCGGAAGATTCTCAAAGAGAATCTCGTCTTCAACAACTCGTTCAATGGCAGTAGCAACCCCGTGATACACCTCTTCAAGATTGACAAGTGAGCCCCCGAAGACTTCAGCGATCGCTTGCTGCCCCAGGCAAATCCCAAGGATGCTCTTAGTTTTTGCAAATTTTGCAATGATCTCTTTCAAGCGCCCCGCCTCATCCGGGATTCCCGGGCCAGGAGAGAGCAAAATTTTATCAAATAACTCTGCATCTGACAATTCGAGCTTATCATTTCTCATTACTTCAACTTCACAACCCAAATCCTTCAGGCAATGAACCAGGTTGTAGGTGAACGAATCGTAGTTGTCTATTACTAGTACCTTGTTCATTATCAGATGTTTTCCGCCAATTCAAGAGCCGTTTTGAGGGCTCCCAGTTTGTTGTACACTTCTTGTAGTTCATTCTGAGACTTCGATTTGGCAACGATACCAGCTCCTGCCTGATAATATAGTCTGTGGTTCTTACTCAAAAACGAGCGAATGATGATGGCGTGGTTGAAGTTGCCTTCAAAATCCATAAACCCGATGGCCCCTCCGTAGAAGGTCCGGTTGCTCTTTTCATATTGATCGATGAGCTGCATCGCTTTGTGTTTGGGAGCCCCTGACAGGGTTCCTGCCGGAAAGGTGTCTGCAACGACCTGGTAAGTTGGCACCTCGGGATACTTTTCTCCAACAACCTTGGAAACAAGGTGAATCACATGTGAAAAAAACTGGATCTCCTTGTACCTCTCGACGTTCACATGCTCCCCGTTACGGCTCAGGTCATTTCTGGCCAGATCCACGAGCATTACGTGCTCGGCGTTCTCTTTTTCATCTTCCGCCAGGGACTTGGCTGCCTCGAGGTCCTTTTCATCATCTCCTGTGCGCTTAAAGGTTCCTGCTATTGGGTGTATTTCCGCCTTACCCTGATCAATCACCAGTTGAGCCTCGGGTGATGACCCGAAGATTTTGAAATTTCCGTAGTCAAAGTAGAACAGATAAGGCGAAGGATTTACCGAACGCAACGCCCTGTAGACATTGAACTCATCCCCTTTGAATCCCTGGGAAAACCGCCGTGAGAGAACCAGCTGAAAAACATCCCCGCGGTAGCAGTGCTTTTTGGCCAGTTCCACGTGCTCGAGAAATTCTTCATCTGTAAGATTTGACCGCTCATCATTTTCATTGCTGTAGGAATAGGAGGCGAAGTTTTTGGTAGAGATCAGTTGGTGTATTTCCTCTGTATTGTCCAATCCATCGTATGCATGAGAAAATATGTAGGCCTCATTCTTGAAGTGATTGATAGCAATGATATTTTGATACACGGCATAGTAGATGTCTGGTATGTCGAGATCATCCTTTTTCGTGATCTCTATATCCTCGAAGTACTTCACAGCATCATAAGACACATATCCAAACAGGCCATTGTTTATGAACTTGAACGGCAGTTTCTCTGTTTGAAATTTCTCGCCGAAAGCCTGGATGATATCCGAAACCTTCCGATTCGTCCTTTAAGGAATCGCTATATGTGCTTCCGTCGGGAAGTGATTCGCGAACCCTGCCGTCTTTGATCTCTATACTCGCTATCGGATTACAACAGATATAGGAAAAACTGTTTTCATTGCCGTGATAGTCGGAACTCTCCAGCAAGATGCTGTTCGGATACTTGTCCCGTATTTTCAGGTAAACGCTCACAGGAGTAAGAGTATCCGCCAGGATTCTTTTAAAATCGGTTTTGAGTTTATACTTTCTCATTTGAATCAAAAAAAAAGGCTTGTCGTGAAGACAAGCCAGGATCATTTTATAATATACCGGTAACGCCTCACAAAATATTGCTTTGCAAAGACCACCACCAGCTATGTACTTTATTTTTATTCATGACGAAATTCTTATCCCAGAATCATTCTAGCTTTTCGCGAAAGCAAATATAAAACATTTTTTATCTGAACCGAAAATTTTTGAAAATTAAAACATCTGATCTATCCGCCAGAGAAGCCATGCTGCATGTAAAAATCGCGCGAAACGACTTACGGAGCCAACTGAACCTGTTTCCAATCCGTTCCATCGTGGAAGAACAATTCTCCAGCCGTACTGACATAAAAATCTCCAAGAGCTCCTGTCGGAGGCGCTGCTTGTGGCTCGAGTCTCAATACCCCATTGATATGCACTTTTTGTTGAGGACTTGATGTTCCCACACCCAAATTGCCTTCCAGGTAGGAATCCCCTGTATTATCAGAATACAAGGCGTAGCTCGTGCCTGTCACATTGGAAAATGGAGTCGAAAGATATAAGGCATAGCTGTCACCACCGACCGAACCTGAGCCTGATCCTCCAATAAAGAGGCCGTATCCATCTCCGGTAATGGTTCCGTTGTTCGTAAAGAATAAGGATCCTAAAGAAGGTTGACCCATCGTGGATCCGACCTGATTATCACGCTAATATCTATTCCTCTGGCGGTTGTTATAGTACCACCGCTGTTTGTAGCCGAAGCTATGAACCCTGCACCAAACCCAATACTTCCAGTATTTTCAAGTTGGGGCCATGACCAGTAGCCACATTTATCGTACCCCCAGCATTGTTTTGAACGATGCCTTGTGTTCCTATACCAAAATCAATAGTGGCGCTGCTCTCATTTCTGGAAAATGCAGATACACCGTAGGTTGCCCTGCTTGTGCCCGTACCTTGATAAAAAGCGTCAATTCGTGCTGCCGTATTGGTATCATCATTATCCTTAATTCCTCTAACATATAATTGATGCGCCTGACTGAATTGGTTGAGCCCAATTCCCACACGACCGTCATAAAAAGCAATATCATCCGGATTCCCATCGACAAACTTTCCTACACCGGGTTTGGATTCAGCCCAGGCTCCATCGATATAGGACCAAAAACTCTGAGTATCGGTATCATAGACCTTCAGAGCTTCAGCCGGGCTTGCTATAGCCTCTCTTTGAGTCGTTGTCATTCTTGGCATTAAAAAGCCTTTGTCTGAAGCCGAAACTTCGAGTGCCGCAGAAGCATCGGGTGTTGTCGTCCCTATTCCCACCTGGGCATAAACTCCTGAAATGATAAAGATGAAAAGAACAAAAGTGATGACTTGTCTCATAATTGTATTGAATTAGTTTTTCGGTATTGAATTAGATTGATATATCGCATTAAAGCGTTAGATAGATTTCGAACTACTCGACGAGCATTTTTTTAACTCCGGTTTTTCCTTCATCCTCGAATTTGACGAAATACAAACCACTTTGGAGGTTCCCTTTGGAGACCTGACCTACTCCGTTATAAGTTTCAACGCTATTATACGTTCTAACGAGTCTTCCGTTCAGATCAAAAACATTGATTTCCAAATTATTGAATTCCTGCCTTGAACTGAATCTGATTTCAGTCTCACCCAGACCCACCGGATTGGACAGCAAACTGAATCCCGAGGAAAACAGCACATCTTCGACTGAGAGCACCGTTTCGGTGTCTATTCCAAAAGTGAATTGCCCGAATCCATTGAGGTCAATTGATTCATTTGGATCACTCGTAACGTCCCCTTCATTCACATCTCCCTGAAGAGTGTAAGTCTGGCTGGCGCTTACGAGCTCCCAATTGCCGTTGTTCAGTCCGACAATGCTGATGGAATTGAAAACTCCTCCGTTGTCATTGACCAGCTGATCTATACCACTGTTGCTATTCCATGGCAAGGTTATTATCGCATTTCCGGACAGTTCCCAAAACTCAGTGTCTCCGACCGCATCTACTCCTTGTCCATTGCTCCCCGCAGCTGGCGGCTCATTGAAGTACTCCGCTGTCACATCGCCCGAGTGATTCGCATCTACAGGAGCATAAACTCCGTTGTTCCCAACCGGAAGCTTTGTGGTGCCAGAACCCAAAGCCGTCAGGCTCCCGTTCACATATTCCAGATCGTTACCCCATGTACTGCCTGCTTCCACAAAAAAGTCGCCATTGTCAGCTACCTCGACAGCGTTGTCGCTGGTTGTGAACACCGCTCCATTAGCTAAATAGAACACAGAATCGTCACCTATATAAAGAGCCTGTGCTTGTAGTGCTGAGACTCCGAATATGATGAGAAAAAAAAATGAGAAAACTCGAAAATAATCTGAAGTGCGTAATGATCTTGGCATAGGCTTGATTTTTATCCCGAAAATAGGAACTTTTTTTGACTTATTTGACCTTTTAAGGCTCTATTTCGCGCATAATTGTTCTCAACATTAGACAGATTAAAGGATTCATATTGAATTACATGAGGAGACAAACTCATAGAATTCATTTTACAATCTATCGCACAAATCTACCCAAGCATCAGGTGGCAATTAATTCTGAAACTCGAAGGAACTGGAAATCCCTTCGTAGACAATTTTACCATGAACGATATTGAGGCCTTTCTCAAGAACATGATCCTCTTCACAGGCCTTTTCCCAACCTTTGTTGGCAATTTGAAGCACATAGGGCAGAGTCACATTGGTAAGGGCTTTGGTTGAAGTGTATGGAACGGCGCCAGGCATGTTTGCAACACAATAGTGCACGATATCATCAATAATAAACACCGGATCCTCATGTGTTGTGGGCCGCGTCGTCTCAAAACAACCCCCCTGATCTACAGCTACGTCCACCATCACGGTTCCGGGATGCATTTCTTTCAGCATCTCCCTGGTGATCAGCTTAGGTGCCTTTCCCCCGGGGATCAGCACTCCTCCGATGATGAGATCGTTCGATTTAATGTGTTTGAGAATATTATAGGTGTTGCTGAATTCGGTGACAACATGATTGGGCATGACATCATTGACATACCTCAACCTGTCCATGTTGATGTCCATTATCGTTACCATAGCTCCAAGACCGGCGGCCATTTTTGCCGCCTGAACCCCAACCACACCAGCTCCAAGAACCAGGACTCGCCCGGGCGGCACCCCAGGGACACCTCCGAGCAGAACGCCTTTACCTTTGACTGGTCTTTCCAAATATTTTGCGCCTTGTTGAACCGCCATTCGACCAGCTACCTCAGACATTGGGGTCAACAGGGGCAACTTCCCATCATCGGTTTGCACCGTCTCGTAGGCAATGCAGATGGCTCCACTTTCTATCATGGCCCGGGTCAGTTTCTCTGAAGATGCAAAATGGAAATAGGTAAACACAATCTGATCTTCCTTGATCAGCTTGTATTCCTCTTCGATTGGTTCCTTGACTTTGACGATCATTTCAGCACAATCGTAGACTTCCTTCAAAGATCCGAGAATCGCACCTCCCACTCCTTCGTACTCTTCATCCTCATAACCGCTGCTGATTCCGGCTCCTGTTTGAATAAAAACCTGGTGGCCGTTCTGCGACAATTCAAATACACCCGCCGGGGTCAATGCAACCCTGCTTTCGTTATTCTTGATTTCTTTGGGAAGTCCTATGATCATGATGCTATTTTTTTTGTTAAAAATAGCTCAATTGAAGAAGTTCAAACCCTGATCAGAGTCAATACTCTTATATATTTATCAACAATTTTGTCAAATCTTTCAACATTCCATACCGTTTTGACCAAATCTATCCGACAACGTTAATTATTTTTCCAGGAACGAAAATCACCTTTTTGGCAGAGCGCCCGGCAAGTTGATTGATTGTCCTCGGGTCTTCCAGGACTATTTTCTCAACCTCTTCACGTGAAAGATCAAGGGACAGCTCAAGGGTAAAACGCATTTTACCATTGAAGGAAATCGGATATTCTTTTGTGCTTTCCACAAGGTAAGAAGCTTCAAAAATCGGAAAATCGACCGAGGCTATGGATTGTGAATGACCGAGTTTTTCCCAAAGCTCCTCAGCAATATGAGGTGCATATGGGGAGATCAAAACGATCAGGGGCTCAAGAATGGCCCTCTTGTCACATTTCATGGCGGTCAGCTCGTTGACCGCGATCATAAATGAACTGACCGAGGTGTTGAAAGAAAAATTGGCAATGTCGTCATCCACCTTTTTGATTGTCTTGTGCAAGGTTTTCAGTTCTTCTGAAGTAGGTTCTGCATCCGTAACCGAAAAATCGTCGTTGTTACCGTTGTGGTATAGCTTCCAAAGCTTCTTCAAAAAGCTGTGCACCCCTGAAATTCCTGCCGTATTCCAGGGTTTGGCCTGTTCAAGGGGGCCCAGGAACATTTCATATAGTCGCAGGGTGTCGGCGCCATAATTCTTGCAGATGTCGTCCGGATTCACCACGTTGTACTTGGACTTTGACATTTTTTCAACTTCCCGGCCGACAATATATTTACCTTCATCCAGAATGAACCTGGCCTTCTGAGCCTCCTTGTTTAGAGTGCTTTTCTTAAAGGCCTCCACATCGAGCTCATTGGATGCATTCACTAAACTCACATCCACATGGATCGGTTGAACTTTTTTATCTCCGATCAGTGTATGAGACACAAAGGTGTTCTCTCCTTCCAGGCGATACACAAAGGCGCTTGTACCCAGGATCATCCCCTGGTTGATCAGTTTCTTAGCGTACTCATCGACAGGAACGAGTCCGCGATCGAATAAAAACTTCTGCCAGAAACGCGAATACAACAAATGTCCTGTCGCATGCTCGCTTCCTCCGATGTAGAGGTCTACGTCACGCCAGTACTCCAGGGCTTTTTCACCCGTAAAGGAGTTTTTATTTCGCGCATCCATATAGCGATTGAAGTACCAACTGCTGCCCGCCCAACCCGGCATCGTATTGAGTTCAATCGGAAACACACTCTTCTGATTGATCCGATCATTGCTGACAACTTGATTTGTCTCTGTGCACCAGGCCCAGTTTTTAGCATTCCCCAGTGGAGGCTTTCCGTCAGAGGTAGGCAGATACTTTTCCACTTGTGGCAATCTCAAAGGCAAATGTTTCTCGTCGATGATACGGGGCACCCCGTTGTCGTAATAAATAGGGAAAGGCTCACCCCAGTATCGCTGTCGTGAAAACACAGCATCCCTGAGACGGTAGTTGATTTTCCCTTCTCCGACACCTCTTTTCTCCATTTCATCAATGATCTTGCGAATGGCCGAGATCGCGTCCATTCCCGAGATAAAATCGGAATTGGCGATGATGGCGCTTTTATCGTCGCAGGCGGATTCAGAAATATCCTGGTCTTTGAAGATATTAGGAATCTCCAGGCCGAAGTGCTTAGCAAAATCATAATCTCGCTGGTCGCCACAGGGTACAGCCATAACCGCTCCAGTCCCGTAGCTGGCAAGAACGTAATCTCCAATCCAAATCGGAACGTCTTCACCGGTGAAAGGATGCACCGCATAAGCCCCAGTAAAAACACCGCTGATGGTTTTCACGTCTGACATGCGGTCGCGTTCACTTCTTTTCGAAGTGGCCATCACGTAGTCTTCTACGTCTTGACGCTGATCCGGGGTGGTGATGTTTTCGACCAACTGGTGCTCGGGCGCCAGGGTCATGAAAGAGACCCCAAAGATCGTATCAGGCCGGGTAGTGAAAACCTGGAAACTCTCCTCCGAGTTTTTTACCTTGAAACGAACCATGGCTCCTTCCGACCTTCCGATCCAATTCTTCTGAGAATCCTTGAGAGGTTGAGGCCAGTCAATCTTTTCCAATCCGTCCAAAAGACGCTGTGCATAAGCAGTGATGCGCATGGACCATTGTTTCATTTTCTTTCTCACCACCGGAAATCCTCCTCTCTCTGAAACCCCATTGACGATCTCGTCATTGGCCAAAACGGTACCCAGCTCCGGACACCAATTGACCTCGGTTTCCGAAAGATAAGTCAACCTGTATTTGGCGAGAACTTCTTCCTTTTCAACATCCTTCAAGCTCGTCCATTGCGAAGCACTGAAGACGGGCACGTCTTCGTCGCATGCCGCATTGATTCTGTGGTTCCCTTCCTTATTGAAGACTTCAACCAATTCGGCTATCGGTCGCGCCTGATCTGCATCATTACAGTAGTAGGATTCAAAAAGTTGAATAAATATCCATTGAGTCCAGCGATAATACTCAGGGTCTGAGGTTCGCACTTCCCGGCTCCAATCATAGGAGAATCCGATTTGATCGAGTTGTCTTCTGTACGTTTTGATATTTTCCTCAGTAGTCTTCGCCGGATGCTGACCTGTCTGAATCGCATACTGTTCCGCGGGAAGTCCAAACGAGTCATAACCCTGCGGATGAAGCACGTTGAACCCTTTGTGCCTTTTGTACCGGGCATATATATCTGAAGCAATGTATCCAAGGGGATGCCCTACGTGCAATCCTGCCCCGCTGGGATAAGGAAACATGTCCAGAACATAGAATTTTGGCCTGGAGCTTTCATTTTCTGCTTTAAAGGTCTCATTTTCCAACCAATGCTTCTGCCATTTGGCCTCTATTTCATTGAAGTGATATTTCATCTTAAGCGTTCGTTTCTCCTTGATTCATAAAGGATTTAAGGAGCGCAAAGTTAAGCTTAAAGACCGAATGCGCAAAGAATCACTTTATATCTTAATTTTCCTATATTTACGCTTCAATTCTCACCAAATTCAAACACGCATGTATAAACCCCTCATATACGCCGCGGTGGTTATTTTCCTTGCCGGGTGCCAGGAGAAAACTTTAGCCGATCTGATTGTCACTAACGCCAACATCGTAACTGTTGATGAAACATTTTCATCTGCTGATGCCTTCGCCGTGGCGGATGGCAAATTCCTCGCTGTCGGTTCCAGCAAAGATATTTTATCAGAGTATCGTTCGACCAACCAGTTGGATGCCAACGGAAAAACCCTTGTTCCGGGCCTGATTGACGGCCATTGTCACTTTTACAATCTGGGCATTTTCATGCAGAAGGTAGATCTGATGGGGACGAAGAGTTATAAGGAAGTTCTGGACCGTGTTGTCGAGTTTCAAAAAGACCAAAAATCCGACTTTATTATTGGCCGGGGCTGGGATCAGAACGACTGGGACAACAAAGAGTATCCGACGCGAAAAGAACTGGACCGGCTGTTCCCTGAGACTCCGGTGGCCCTTACCCGGATTGACGGTCATGCGATGCTGGCCAATAAAGCGGCCCTTGAGCTGGCCGGAATAGACTCGAATACTAAAATTGAAGGAGGCGAAGTCGTGGTGCAAGACGGAAAAGCTACGGGCGTTCTCGTTGACAATGCCATGAACCTGGTTGAAGCGATTATTCCTGTTCCCGATCGGGAAACAAAAATCAAAAGCCTCATGGACGCTCAACAGAAGTGTTTTGAGCTGGGGCTGACCTCGGTAAGCGATGCCGGACTTAACCGGGAAGTGATTGAGCTCATTGACAGCCTTCAAAAGGCACAGTCTCTCAAGATGAGAATCTATGCTATGGTCTCTGCCACGAAAGGAAACCTCGACCACTATTTGGAAGCTGGGACCTACAAGACCGACAAACTCAATGTCTCCTCTTTCAAGGTTTACGCCGACGGCGCCTTGGGTTCAAGGGGTGCGGTACTAAAAGAATCCTACAGCGACCGGGAAAATCATTTTGGAGCGATGGTCACTCCTTTGGATACGTTAAGTGAAATCGCCCGCCGACTTTCGAAATCCGATTTTCAAATGAATACGCATGCCATTGGCGACTCGGCAAATGCTTATGTATTGAAGACCTATGCCAAAAATTTAAAAAGCCAGACTAACCGGAGATGGAGGATCGAGCACGCCCAGGTGGTGTCTCCGGATGATTTTCTGTACTTTACAGAAATCCTGCCCTCCATACAGCCGACGCATGCGACAAGTGACATGTATTGGGCTGAAGATCGATTGGGTGATGAGCGGATCAAAGGAGCCTACGCCTTTAAGGAATTGCTCGACATCAACGGAAGGGTCGTCCTGGGAACGGATTTCCCGGTGGAAAAAGTCGACCCCATGCTCACTTTTTACGCAGCTGTGGCGCGACAGGATCTCAGTGGGTATCCAGAAGGAGGCTTTCAGATTCAAAACGGTTTAAGCCGGGAAGAAACCCTGAAGGGAATGACAATCTGGGCCGCCTATGGTAATTTTGAAGAAGATGAGAAAGGTTCGATTGAACCGGGTAAATTTGCCGATTTCATAATCCTTGACAAAGACATTATGAAGGTTGACATCAATGAGGTGCCCAAAACGAAAGTCTTGGAAACCTATTTAAGCGGTGAAAAAGTATACTAGATATCGAAACGAATCGGTGCAGTGACTCTCGCAGTGTCCCAACCAAGAACCATATTGACCTGTTTGCCTTTTTCTTTGAAAGCAATTGAAAACGCCTCGATAAATTCAGCGCGACTCACCTTGGCCTGCACTCGGGCTACGTCGTATTTTTCCTCGTATTCATAGGTGCCCCAAACATCGGTCTTAGAGCTCAGGATTAGAGTCCATTCTTTTTCGTTTGGAATGGCGTAAAGAACATAGGTCCCTGCCTTGACTTCACTGCCTCCAAAGACTACATCCTTGTAAAACACGACTTCGGTTGCCTCATTGGCACCCACTCGCCAAATCTGGCCGTAGGGAATCACTTCCTTCAAACAGATCCCTTCCCTTCTTCATGGGCCTCCCGTAAAGCACTTTAATGCTTGGAGGAGCAATTTTATTCGTCCTGAAATAAACAATGTCATGAGGACTGTCATCAAGACCTTTAAAGTCTTGGGCCTTTGTGTTCCCTGTCGACAGAAGCATCACAATTGTGAGCAAACAGGAAAATAAGAGGGTCTTTTTCATCGCAATCATCTTTTCAAATTCTTGATTCACCTAGTTGTCCAAGTTTAGATTTTGGCCAGCATCGGGCTCGTGTCATCCAGCGGAATATCCACCCGGGTCTCCTCCCATGCCAGGACCATATAAGAATCTTTGAAATCTTTCTTAAACGCAATTGAGAAAACATCAAGCGGATCTCTCATGTCCTTTTTCGTCTTTACCTTGAATCGGGCCACATCTTTCTCCGGATTGTAGAAAAAGGCACCCCAGGTATCCGTATTGGAATTTAGAATTATGGTCCATTCTTTCTTGCCCGGGATCGTATGCATAACATAGGTCCCCTGTTTGACCAACTTATTGCCAAACAGCATATCCTTGTAAAAGGTAATTTCGGTTGCCTCATTGGCACCGGTTCTCCAAATTTCTCCGTAAGGCACGAGACTCCCGAATACTTTGCCTTTTTCGATGGCAGGTCTTCCGTAGACCACTTTGACAAGAGGTTTCGATTTTTGATTTGGTCTTAAATAAGCAATGTCAACCGGAGCTTTATCCACTTGATCAAACCGTTGAGAAAAAGCCTTTGACTGAAAGACCAGCGCGCACAAGATGGCACACGAAATAGCAATATTTTTCATAGCAACAAATAATTATTTTGATAATCATTCGAAGGTTTATAACGAAGAATCACCTTAAATATTTCATCGTTTCCTGTCAAAGAATCAACAGGCCGGATGTTAAATTGGGTTAAAAGAGGGGTGCATGGCATTAAAATACTATTTTTGTATTGCCTAATACTGAATGTCTAGAAATGAAGCTATTGATTGTAGAGGATGAACTTGACTTGCTGAATTCCACTTGCGTATACCTGCAGAAAGAGGATTTCATCTGTGAACCGGCTGCGAATTACTTTGAAGCGGAAGACAAATTGCTTTCCTACAATTACGATGTAGTGATCCTCGACATTAACCTTCCGGACGGAAATGGTCTGGACCTACTTAAATATGTCAAGACGAAAAGCCCTGAAACCGGGGTGCTTATCGTATCGGCGAAGGACTCTCTGGATGACAAACTCAAGGGCCTGGACCTGGGAGCGGATGATTACATCACCAAGCCTTTTCATTTGGCCGAATTGAATTCACGGGTCAATTCACTTTTGAGGCGAAGAAAGTTCGAAGGGAATAACAATATTATTTTTGAAGAAATAGAGATCGATCCGGTAGCTAAGATAGCTATGGTCAAAGACAAGCCGCTGGAACTCACCAAAAAGGAGTACTTTCTGCTGTTGTATTTCATAACGAATAAAAACAGGGTACTTACCAAGGAGGCCATAGCCGAGCACCTTTGGGGAGACAACATAGACATGGTCGATAATTTTGACTTCATTTACACCCACATGAGAAATTTGAGAAAGAAACTCAAAAAAAGCGGGGCCAACGACTATCTTCAAACGATTTACGGTCTCGGCTACAAGTTTGGTGAGTCAACGAGGGAGTAACAGATAACAGGAGTTCCAGGTGAAGTTAATTGAAAAAACAAGAAGAAGTTACATTCCCTACGCCATTCTGATATTTATCATTTCGAGTGTAGTGATCTATTTCACGCTGAAAAGGATCACCATTTCCAAACAGGATGAAAAACTAAAATGGGACAAGGAGCTCATCGCTCAGAAGATCAAATACGATTATCCCCTACCGATTTTTGAAGTAGAAGACTACAAGGCCATGACGCCGATCAAAGACACCTTGTATTTTAAGGACACATTGATTTATCAGGTCGTAAGCGGAGTCGAGAAATACGAATTGTACCGACAACTGACCTCTGTCGAAAATTTGCAGAACAGAACCTATCGGATCGTCACGAGAACCTCACTGGTTCGAAACCAGGATTATATTCTAATCGTAACGCTCTCCGTCGGAATCGTCGTTCTACTTTTGATGATCACTGTTTATTTTGTCAATACACACGTCATGAAAAAGGCCTGGCTCCCCTTTTATGAAAATCTGCAGATCGTTAAGAATTTCAGCGTGGAGGACAACAAACCCATCACACTTGAAAAATCAGGTATTGAAGAGTTCGAGGAGCTCAATGACTCCCTGACTCGCCTCACGGATAAAATCATTTCAGATTTCAACAACCTGAAAGAGTTCACAGAGAACGCGTCCCATGAGATGCAGACTCCTCTGGCGATCATGCAATCAAAATCAGAAATGCTGTTGCAGTCTGAAAACCTGGATCCGGATCACATTCAGCACATCCGAGCCATATATACTTCCGTTCAACGACTCTCCAAATTAAACAAAACGCTACTTTTGCTTTCTAAAATAGAAAACAACCAGTTCGCGGAGAAAGAAACTCTTAACGTCAACAAGAGCATTGAAAAACAACTGGAGATTTTCGAGGACTTCATTGAAAACAAGGAACTTGAGCTGGTGATGAACACGGCTATGGACGTCACGATTGAAGCTAACCCACTGCTTTTTGACATGGTTATATCAAACCTGATCAGCAATGCCATCAAACACAACATCAAAGGCGGTAGTATTACGATTTCCACTACCAAACTCTTTGTCAGCGTCTCCAATTCAGGGGCTCCGACCACACTGGACTCCTCATCTTTGTTTGAGCGATTTAAAAAAGAGAGCAGATCCTCAAATTCGTTTGGCCTGGGTCTGGCAATTGTCAAAAAAGTTTGCGACAATTACAATTGGAAAATCACCCACTCATTTGCTGAAGATCAGCACAATATATCCATATATTTCTGAAGTTATCCTCGAAAAGGAAATCGAATCTTCTGTGCTTCAGAAATTCTTCAGAATGACACCCTACGTTTGCACTGTAATTGGATGTTGTTACTCAGAGTAACTATTTCAGAACGTTCAAAAATTCATGCTATGAATACTGAAATACTGAACATCAATTGATTCTTTTTCGAGACCTGATTATTTTGAGGGGAATATGAAGTTTTGAAACAGAATCGAATATAAATTGAAACATTAAGCTGTTTTGATTTGCAATAGAAAGCCTGTAATTAATTTAATTACAGGCTTTTATTATAAAAATTTCAATTCTGATCAAAACTTCAGATTTTCTTCAGAATTCATACCTACTTTTACGTCAGTTTTGATAGCAGCGCTCTTTTGTTGCTACATGACATACAAATAAAGTAAAACTTTTTAGTAGTTTTTGCTGAAAGGTTAAAATATTGGACTGAGGGGAATGATATTTTAATTAATCAGCGTTGCAAATACAACAAATATTAAGCTATTTTAATTTGCAAAATAAAAAAAACCTGTTCAATTCGTTGAGCAGGTTTTTTTTGTGTTTCCATTTGCTTGATATGCCCTTTTTTCGACCCCTCCAAAACAGAGGGTAAATGTTGATAACTTGAAGCCTTATAAACACAAAATAAACCTATATAAAACAAGGGTTTTGTTATATTTGTACGGTTTAATCTGAAGGACAAAAACACAGGAGAAAAATATGAGCGACGAAACTAAAAAAAATCAATATTCAGCGGATAGCATCCAGGCCCTGGAGGGGATGGAGCACGTGCGGATGCGTCCGTCAATGTACATCGGAGATGTCAGTTCCAGAGGACTTCATCACCTGGTTTACGAGGTGGTAGACAACTCCATTGACGAGGCTATGGCCGGCCACTGTGACAGAATCGATGTCATCATCAATGAGAACAACTCGATTACGGTAAAAGACAACGGGAGAGGTATTCCTGTTGGCATGCATAAGAAAGAAGGAGTTTCTGCACTGGAAGTCGTGATGACAAAGATTGGAGCCGGTGGGAAATTCGACAAGGATTCCTACAAAGTGTCTGGCGGACTGCACGGCGTAGGGGTGTCTGTGGTAAACGCCCTTTCCAACCAATTGAAAGCGACAGTTCAGAGAGAAGGCAAAATCTGGGAACAGGAATACGAAAAAGGAAAGTCTTTATACCCTGTTAAGACCGTTGGTGACTCAGACAAAAACGGAACGGAGGTTACCTTTTTGGCGGATGATACCATTTTCCAAACTGAGATCGTCTACAGTTACGAGACGCTGTCGGCAAGACTTCGCGAACTATCTTATTTGAATCAGGGGGTTACCATTACCATCACAGATCGAAGAGAAACGGATGACGAAGGCAATTTCGTCTACGAAGAATTTTACAGTGAAGATGGACTCAAGGAGTTTGTCAAGTATCTCGATGCGACTCGTGAACAATTGATCGCGAGTGTGATCAGCATGGAAGGAGAAAAAAATGGCATCCCCGTAGAGGTTGCCATGGTCTACAATACTTCATACACCGAGAATCTCCATTCGTATGTGAACAACATTAACACCCATGAAGGCGGGACACACCTCTCCGGTTTCAGGAGAGGACTGACCAACACCCTGAAGAAGTATGCCGAAAACTCAGGGATGCTCAGCAAATTGAAATTTGACATCTCGGGTGATGACTTCAGGGAAGGACTTACAGCGATTATCTCTGTCAAGGTCGCTGAACCTCAGTTTGAAGGACAGACCAAAACAAAGCTTGGAAACAGCGATGTGTCTTCAGCTGTGAGTCAGTCGGTTGCAGAAATGCTGTCCGATTACCTGGAAGAGAATCCGGATGATGCCAAGATCATAGTTCAAAAGGTCATTTTAGCTGCCCAGGCTCGTCATGCCGCGGCCAAAGCCAGAGAAATGGTGCAGCGCAAAACGGTCATGTCGGGTGGTGGACTGCCCGGTAAACTCTCTGACTGTGCCTGGAGCGATCCGGAAAAATGCGAAATCTATCTCGTGGAGGGAGATTCGGCAGGTGGAACCGCCAAGCAGGGAAGAGATCGGAACTTCCAGGCCATTCTTCCGTTGCGTGGTAAAATTCTCAATGTTGAAAAAGCCATGCAGCACAAGGTCTTTGAGAACGAGGAGATTAAAAACATGTTTACGGCACTCGGGGTGACCATAGGTACCGAAGAGGATCCCAAGGCACTGAACCTCAGTAAGCTCAGATACCACAAATAGTGATCATCATGATGATGCCGATGTCGATGGAAGCCATATTGCCACATTGATCCTCACCTTCTTCTTCAGATACATGAGAGAGCTGATGGAAAACGGAAACATTTACATAGCAGCTCCTCCGCTGTACCTGATGAAAAAAGGGGCAAAAAGAAATATGCCTGGACCGAAGAGGAACGAGATGAAACTATTGAAGAGATTTGGTGGGAAGAAGCATACAGCGCTACAAGGGTCTTGGAGAAATGAACGCGGAACAATTATGGGATACAACCATGAACCCGGAGTTCAGGACCATGAAGCAGGTAACCATTGAGAATGCGACCGAAGCCGATCGCGTATTCTCCATGCTGATGGGAGATGACGTGCCGCCGAGAAGGGATTTTATAGAAAAACACGCTATTTACGCGAATATTGACATTTAATTTTAAACTACATTGAAATGAAAGTAACTATCGTAGGTGCAGGAGCCGTAGGAGCCAGTTGTGCCGAGTACATCGCCATTAAAGATTTCGCATCTGAAGTCGTGATTGTGGATATCAAGGAGAATTTTGCCGAAGGGAAAGCCATGGACCTTATGCAGACTGCTACCCTAAACGGATTCGATACCAAGATCACAGGATCTACGAATGATTATTCTAAGACGGCCAACAGTGATGTTGCTGTTATCACCAGTGGTATCCCGAGAAAACCGGGCATGACACGTGAGGAATTGATCGGAATCAACGCAGGAATCGTTCAAACTGTTGCCAAGAGCATCCTGGAACACTCGCCAAATGTCATCTTCATTGTGGTGAGCAACCCGATGGATACCATGACTTATTTAACCCATAAAGCCCTTGGTTTGCCAAAAAATCGCATTATCGGTATGGGTGGGGCCCTCGACAGTGCCCGTTTCAAGTACAGATTGGCGGAGGCACTGGATTGCCCGGCCTCAGACGTTGAAGGCATGGTTATCGGTGGACACAGTGACACCGGTATGATTCCATTGACAAGATTGGCTGTTCGAAACAGTGTTCCTGTAACCAAATTCATGTCTGATGAACGACTGCAGGAAGTAGCAGAAGCGACAAAAGTCGGAGGAGCTACTCTGACCAAAATGCTGGGAACAAGCGCATGGTATGCCCCTGGTGCAGCGGTCTCTTCACTCGTTCAATCGATTGCCTGCAACCAGAAGAAGATGTTTCCCTGTTCAGCCATGCTGGAAGGCGAATACAACCTCAATGACATTTGCATTGGAGTTCCCTGCATCATTGGCAAAAACGGAATCGAAGAAATCGTATCGATCGACCTGACCGAGGCTGAAAATGAGAAATTGCAAAACAGCGCAGAAGCTGTCCGCAATACCAATGGTTTGCTCCAGGAGGTTTTGAACTAAAACCACTCAAAAAAGATGTCTGTGAGGTTCGTAGAGAACCCATAGGTTATCATTAAAAAAACCACCTTGATCACAAGGTGGTTTTTTTGTTTCTTCCATGGTGCTTGAATCGCCAATTGCCGTCTCTAACCTCTCAGCCAGCTTTCCAGCAGCTCCTGTTCTTTTTCTGTCGCATCTTCCTTTCTTCCGAGCTTTTTACCTGTGGTATACGACTGTGTCAGCTCTTTGCTAATGATGATTTCTTCACCCTCCCGATCGAGTTTGACCTCCACCTTCTGACCTGGTGTCCAACCGTAGGCTGCTCCTACCACGGCGTTCGCATTCTCAAGAGTGATTACAGTTCCATCAATCTCCTTGATAACGTCTCCCGGTAAAACTCCGTTCTCATCCCAGAAACTATTTTCTGAAACATCCTCTGTGAAGAAAATCGTACCCTTTTCCTTGCTTCCTTTTAGAATGAGGGCGCCATTGTTCATGATGTAATTGGTCTGGATACGGCCTTCGATCATCCCCAAACCAACTTTGTCGAAATAAACGTCATAGTCAATTGGGGTGTTGCCAACAACGTGATCCTCAAAGAATGTACCCACTTCGGGATACGTCATAGCTGTTATTTCCTGAATGATCGTATCATCATCAAAAGGCTTGTCAACCCCGTATTTTTCAGAAAGCTCTTTCATCAAGGAAAGAATGCCGCGTTCTCCGTCGCTTTGTTCGCGGATGATGATATCCAGGCACATACCGATCAGTGCCCCTTTCTGATATACATTGTAATAATTCGAAGCATAGGGCTGCTCCAGGACATTCTCACTCATCTCCGTAAAACTCATGGAGTCATTCATGGTAGCCGCTGACTGCATTTTATCCATGAGATCTCCAAAGAACTGATCCTCATCGACCAATCCCTGGTTGACCTGGAAATGCGTGGCAAAATACTCGGTAAGCCCCTCGTACATCCAGAGGTGTTTTGAAAAACTCGGATCGTGGTAGTCAAAATAATGAACATCTTCAGAATGAACTGACAAAGGTGTCAAAATATGAAAGAATTCATGACTCACCACATCAATCATGCTGGCATCGAGACTTGCCTCCGACATAGATTCTGCCATGACTACCACGGTCGAAGTGTGATGCTCAAGAGCGCCAAACCCTCCGGGAGCCTCGTCTGAATTATCGGCCAGGTAGAGATAGATGTCATAGCGCTTTGTTGAATTGACTGACCCCAGATAGGCTTTTTGTGCCTCCATCATTTTATACATGGTTTCTTTCAAATGCTTTGCACTATGCCTGCCATTGGGAGAGAATACGCTGAGGACGATCTGAATGTCCCCGACCTTAAATTTCTCAACATCCAGGTTTCCGAACATCATCGGGTTGTCGGTGATGTCAAAATACCGGTCAGCCGCATAGCGGGTCGTAGTCACTGAGCCGTCTGTATTTGTCTTTTCGTCGATAACCTGCAAAGCAGCCGTCCTGTCAAAAGACGAGGGAGACACCACCTCCAGAACATAAGAATTCTTCTTCAGGGAATCGAAGTAACCGACGAAGCCATGAAGGTTCAAAACGTAGTTTGACGGTTCGATATTGGTCCCGGCGGGTGAAAAGGGAGTGGCTTTCCCTCTGCCCTCCTGGTCGAAAGTGTCATTGACCCAATAGGTGATCTGATCCAGTTCTTTTGAACCGTAGACCGCCCAGGAATTCGTGTCGAGTTGTTCTGTCTTCAATTCCTTACCCCCGTAGTCGAGAGCCTGCAAGGAATCGATAAAACTCCCGTAATCGCCTACAGCATAGGTTCCCTGTATCACACGCGGCAGCCTGTAAACAACGGTATCAGCGACGAATCTGCCCGGGTTAATCTGCACCGGAACCTGATCTCGCGTAATTTGAGTGAGGTCTATTTTTGATTGAATGACTGCATTTACAGCGAGGTCATTGGATGAAGTTTTCGAGCTTCCGCAGCTTGCAAGCAACGCGCCCGTCATAGCAAAAACGAGTAAATTCCTTATCATAAATACAACTGAATTGATTTCTTAAATAAGAGCTCAAAGATGGCCGAATGTTACGTTACAGCAATCTAAAGAATTGTTAAAAAATCAACTCGAATCACGAAAGACCAGAAATTCTCCCTGCCTTGTCGATAGACATTCCCTCCGAAGCGGGTTTTGAGGGCAAGCCCGGCATTCGCATCATTTTCCCTACAATGGGGATGACAAATCCGGCTCCAGCCGCAATTTCAATTTCTCTCACGTGAATTTCAAAATCCTCAGGCCTACCGATCAATTTTTCGTCATCGGAGAAACTCTTCTGGGTCTTGGCTATGCAAATTGCGAAGTTTTCGAAGCCCAAACGTTTGATTCTTCTCAGATTCAACTTGGCCTTTTTCGTATAGCTGACATGGGAAGCGCCATAAATCTCCTTTGCGATGGTGTCAATCTTATCGACCACGGGGGAGTCCCAGGAATAAAGAGGTTTGAAACGAGAGGCTCCGCTTTCGACAACCTCGGCAACAGCTGAAGCCAAATCCGTGGTTCCGTCTCCTCCTTTTGCCCAACCTTCAGACAATACGGCTTTCACTCCTTGTTCGGCACAATGATCGATGATGAACTTGACCTCTTCATCTGAATCATTGGTAAAGCCATTGATGGCCACTACCGGCTCAATCTGGAACTTTCGTATGTTTTCAATATGCTTGTCAAGGTTTACAATTCCTTGACGGACCTTTTCAAGACTTGGCGTATTGAGTTCTTCAGGTAGAGCGCCTCCATGATGGCGCAGAGCTCTTATGGTCGCCACCAGGACGACGGCACTCGGGCTAAGATTGGCTGCAGCGCACTTTATGTTCAAAAATTTCTCAGCTCCCAGGTCAGCACCAAATCCCGCTTCGGTAACTACATACTCAGAAAGAGAGAGTCCGATCTTGGTAGCCAGTATCGTATTTGTCCCCTGAGCAATATTGGCAAAAGGTCCTCCGTGAATAATCGCCGGATTCTTTTCCAGGGTCTGCACAAGATTCGGTTTTATGGCATCCTTGAGCAGGATAGCCATGGCATTCTCCGCTTTTAGGTCTCTTGCAAAAACCGGCTTCTTGTCAAAGGTAAAGCCGACAAAAATATTACCCAATCGCTCCTTGAGATCCTCAAAACCTGTTGCCATGCAAAGTATGGCCATGACTTCAGAGGCCGGTGTGATATTGAAGCCGTCTTCACGAGGAATGCCGTTGGCCGTGCCCCCAAGACCGATGGTGATGTGACGCAGGGCCCTGTCGTTCATGTCTATGACCCGTTTCCAGAAAATCGCCCGCGGATCAAGATTCAGGTTCTCCTTCGACTGAAGGTTGTTGTCGATCAGGGCTGCCAGCAAATTGTTGGCCTTCTCCACCGCATTGAAGTCTCCTGTGAAGTGGAGGTTGATGTCTTCCATGGGCACCACCTGCGAATACCCGCCTCCTGCCGCTCCTCCTTTGATACCAAAAACGGGGCCTAATGACGGTTCACGCAATACAACGGTTGCCTTCTTTCCAATTTTGTTCAAACCCTCGGTGAGCCCGATTGAAACCGTGGTCTTACCTTCTCCCGCCGGAGTGGGCGTTAAGGCAGTGACAAGAATCAAATTGTTTTTTTCAATTTTATCCTCGTCGATCAGGTCGAGCGGAAGCTTGGCCTTGTACTTGCCATAGAGCTCAAGTTCATCCTCATGAATGTCGAGTTTTTGGGCAATTTCAACGATGGGCTGCAAGTCTGTTTTTTGAGCAATTTCAATGTCGGATAACGGTTTCATAAAGTGCTTGATTTATCTCCTCAATTTAATAAAAATTAAATAGTTAGCCTTCAATTTCAGGCACCCAAAATTATAGGTTTTATTTCTTTCAAACCTAAATCTTTTGAGTATATTTGCCCGATTAAATCAAAAATAGCATTACTAAATAAGAAAAAGCATGCAGAACAAGGGACTTGTTAGATTATTTGCGATCATTTTGAGTGTAGTTTGTCTCTATCAACTATCCTTTACGTGGTTCGCAAAGAATGTGGAGAAAGAGGCCGCGACTTATGCAGAAACAACTGCCATTACTTCTGATTCAGAAGAAATTGGCAATCTCGAGAAAAAATACCTGGACTCCGTCGCAAACACCCCCGTGGTGAATTTGGGCTTTACTGAGTTCACCTATGATGAAGTGAAGGAAAAAGAGATCAACCTGGGTCTCGACCTCAAGGGAGGTATCAATGCCATTTTGGAAGTTTCCGTTCGTGATATTCTTGTCGGGCTGTCAAATCAATCAAAAAACCCGGTTTTCAACCAGGCCCTTAACGATGCCACTCAGGCCCAGAAAAATAGTGACAAGGATTATTTGACCCTCTTTTTCGAAGCCTTTGAAGCAGCGAGCCAGGGAAGCGTCAAGTTGGGAGATCCAACTATTTTTGGAAACAAGTCACTGAAAGACAAGATTAACTTCAAGATGACCGACGAGGAGGTCAAGCCAATTCTTCAGGATGAGGTCAAAGGCTCGATCAACACAGCATTCGAAGTATTGAGAAGTCGTATCGACCGCTTCGGGGTTACACAACCTAACATTCAACGCGTAGGGGAATCGGGAAGAATCCTGATCGAACTGCCGGGAGCCAAAGACATTGACCGTGTCAGGAAGCTCCTACAAAGCACCGCAGAGCTCCAGTTCTGGGAAGTCTACACCAATCAGGAATTGGCCCAGTTCTTTCTCTCTGCCAATACGACATTAGCGCAAATCTTAAAGCCCGAGGAAGAGGTTGAACAAGACAGCGCCTCCACCTCAGAAGAAGAAATAGACGACCTGTTGGGAGAGGTCAAAGACTCTGTTGACTTTGAAACTCAAAATCCACTTTTCGCTAAACTTTTCGTTCGTTTTCCTCAAACCCAGGGAGACATCAGTTCAATCCTGGCATCAGCCAGCGTAAACGATACAGCGGCGATCAACAACTACCTGGCGATGAAAGAGGTGAGAGCCCTTTTGCCGGCTGACATGAAATACACCAAATTTGCCTGGGACGTGAAGTCGAACAATGACTTTTTGAGCCTTTACGCGCTCAAGTCTAATCGCGATGACATGGCCCCAATTCAGGGAGACGTTATTTCTGATGCACAACAGGTTTTTGACCAATTGGGTGCCAACCCTGAGGTGAGCATGACCATGAACAGCAAAGGGACCAAACAGTGGGCAAAAATGACTACGGCAAACGTCGGAAAATTTGTGGCGGTTGTACTCGACGACTATGTCTATTCCGCTCCACGTGTTAACGACGCAATCACCACAGGAAGAACTTCGATCTCTGGTCAGTTCACAATTGATGAGGCACAGGATTTGGCCAATGCTCTCAAATCGGGAAAGCTCCCAGCCGCAGCGCGAATTATTCAATCAGATGTTGTTGGGCCTTCTTTAGGTCAGGAAGCCATTGACAGTGGTACCTATTCGTTTATCATTGCCCTGATCATCGTATTGCTATGGATGATCTTCTACTATGGCAAGGCGGGTATCTTCTCTGACATTGCACTGGCACTCAACATACTTTTCATCTTTGGCGTTCTTGCCTCGTTCGGGGCCGTCCTTACGTTGCCCGGAATCGCTGGTATCGTCCTGACAATTGGTATGTCTGTGGATGCTAACGTTCTGATCTACGAGCGAATCAAAGAAGAGCTCAACAAGGGCAAAGGCATGAAAGAATCCATCAATGATGGTTTCAGCGGTGCCCTTTCGTCCATTTTAGATGCCAACGTGACTACCTTGCTCACGGGTATCATTCTGTATATATTCGGAACAGGTCCTGTAAAAGGTTTCGCGACAACCCTGATGATCGGTATTGTCACCTCTCTTTTCTCAGCCATTTTCATCACCAGACTTCTTATTGAGTGGTACGTGAGCGGAAACAAGACTTTGACTTTCAATACCAATATCACGAAGAACTGGTTCAAGAACGTCGACGTCGATTTCCTGAGAAAGCGTAAGATGGCTTATATCATCTCAGGGACCATTCTTATCATAGGTATTGGTTCACTTTTGACCAATGGATTGAATTACGGGGTTGATTTCAAAGGAGGCAGAACTTATACGGTACGATTTGCAGAGAACGTGAACGCACCGGACGTCGCCAATAACCTTAAAGATGCCTTTGGAAGCTCTCCGGAGGTCAAGACCTTTGGCTCGGCCAACCAGCTCAAAATTACGACCAAGTACAAGATCGATGACAACAGTGTTGGGGTTGATGATGAAATTCAAAATCTGCTTTATTCAGGTGTTCAGACCTTCCTTCCGGAAGGAATCAGTTACGATCAGTTCAAAGGAGCTGACAACGAAATGAACGTTGGAATCATGCAATCGATCAAAGTTGGTCCGACAATTGCCGACGACATCAAACAAGCGGCATTCTGGGCTATTTTGGGATCGCTGATCGTGGTATTCCTATACATCCTGCTTCGCTTCAGAAAATGGCAGTTCAGCCTTGGAGCCGTTGCAGCTGTTTTTCACGACGTATTGATCGTGCTTTCGATCTTCTCCCTGTTTTATAAAATACTTCCTTTCGACATGGAGATCGGGCAATCGTTTATTGCCGCGATTCTGACCGTGGTCGGTTACTCTTTGAACGATACGGTGGTTATTTTTGACAGAATCCGTGAATTTCATACCAAACACCCGGGCTGGGTATACAGCAGAACTGTGAATACAGCTCTCAGCAGCACTCTGGGACGAACAGTGAACACCTCACTCACCACTTTAATCGTATTGCTCGCGATATTCATCTTCGGAGGAGACTCGATCAAAGGATTCATGTTCGCCCTGATCATCGGTGTAATCGTCGGTACCTATTCCTCACTTTTCATCGCCTCGCCAATCATGTACGATACGACTGAAAAGTTCGGAAAGAAATCAAAGAATTAAGAATTTAAGGATCGGTTACTACCGGTTTCGAAGTGACAATATTTGGCTAAAAACCTTTTGAGCAAATTGTTCAAAAGGTTTTTAGTTTTTACTAATTTTGCAGTCTCTCAGAACCTTATGTTCTGCAACTGTGAAGGAAATGGCCGGCCATGAGCTCGAAAAGTAGCATTAAAATCAAAGATCGAACCTTTATCCCTTTTATCGATCGGGAGAGAATCGCGAAATACGTGAAATTTCTCGCCGACCGCGTGGCTGAAGATTTGGAACCGGGTGAGGTCCCGATTTTTGTAGGCATTCTCAACGGCTCTTTTATGTTTGCCGCAGATTTTATCAGAGAGTATCCCCTGGATTGTCACATCACCTTTGTGAAAATGGCCTCTTACGAGGGCATTAATTCATCAGGCAAAGTCAAACGCCTCGTTGGGATCAATGAAGATCTCAAAGGCAAGACGGTGATCATTTTGGAAGACATCATAGACACCGGGAACACCCTGAGTGAAATCTATGAGGTATTCAGAGACGAGAATGTGAAGCAACTCAAAATAGCGACCCTGTTCTTTAAACCGGACGTGTTTCGAAAGGGATTGCCCATCGATTATATAGGCAAGTCTATTGAAGATAAATTCGTCATTGGTTACGGACTCGATTACGATGGGTTGGGCAGGAACCTGCCTGATCTGTACCAGCTTGAAGAATAATCTTTGGAGTCGCAGGCTCAGAAATGATACAGAACCAAATATAGATAGTATGAAAAATATAGTTCTTTTCGGACCTCCGGGAGCAGGCAAGGGTACACAGGCTGTTCTCTTGAAAGACAAATACAATCTGATCCACATCTCGACAGGTGATGTTTTCAGATACAACATCAAGAACGAAACCGAATTGGGCAAATTGGCCAAATCTTACATGGACAATGGAGATCTGGTTCCCGATGAGGTGACCATCGACATGCTCAAAGCAGAAGTAAACAGCAATCCCGAAGCGAAGGGATTCATTTTTGACGGTTTTCCCAGAACTGAATCCCAAGCAGAATCTTTGGATGCGTTCCTGACCGAAAAGAACGAATCGATCAATGGGATGGTGGCCCTTGAAGTACCCGAAGACCTCCTGGTCGAGCGAATTCTCAACCGCGGGAAGACCAGTGGAAGGTCCGACGACCAGGATGTTGAAAAGATCAAAAACCGATTCCAGGAATACGAGACCAAAACTTCCATTCTCAAGGATTATTACCAAAATCAAAACAAGTATTTTGGAATTGATGGCGTTGGAAGCATCGAGGAGATCACCACGCGCCTCGAGAAAGTATTTGATGGCCTCTAGGGCTCCAGGGTCTTTCATCCGCGAAGTAGACTCATTTTAAAACCAGACATCCACTGGGTAACCTGACCTGATTCAGGACAGACATTCACGCTTTATGACAGAAGGAAACTTTGTTGACTATATCAAAATCTGGGCCGCTTCCGGCCATGGCGGAAAGGGGTCTGTGCACCTTCACCGGGAAAAATTTGTGACCAAGGGAGGTCCTGATGGAGGTGACGGAGGAAGAGGTGGTCATGTTATCCTGAGGGGAAACAAGAACATGTGGACGCTGTATCATCTCAAATTTAAAAAGCACTTCAAGGCCGAGCATGGAGCAGCCGGGAGCAAAAACCGCAGCACGGGAAAGGATGGTGAGGATGTCTATGTCGATGTGCCACTGGGAACCGTGATTAAGGACGGCGAAACGCAGGAAATGCTTTTTGAAATCACCGATGACGGTGAGCAACTGATTCTCTGTGAAGGGGGTAAAGGCGGCAAAGGAAACTGGCATTTTAAATCAGCTACCAATCAAACCCCCAGATACGCACAATCGGGGCTGGAGGGGCATGAAGGCTGGTATCAGCTTGAATTGAAACTCCTTGCTGATGTCGGACTGGTTGGATTTCCGAATGCAGGAAAATCAACATTGCTATCCGTGCTGACTTCAGCCAAACCGAAAATTGCCGATTACGAATTCACAACACTTAAACCCAACCTCGGGATCGTTGAGTACAGGGGTTTCAAGAGCTTTGTGATTGCAGACATTCCAGGGATCATCGAAGGGGCCGCAGAGGGCAAAGGGCTTGGACACAGGTTTCTTAGACATATTGAGCGAAATTCTACCTTGCTCTTTCTGATTCCGGCAGATAGCAACGATATCCGGGAGGAATATAAAATCCTCCTGAATGAATTGAAAAAACACAATCCTGAATTGCTCGACAAAGAAAGGCTCCTCGCCATCAGCAAATCTGATCTTTTGGATGAAGAACTTGAAGCGGAGTTGAAAGAGGAGTTGCCTGAAGACATTCCTCATATTTTTATCTCCTCACTTTCACAAAAAGGTCTTGTGGAGCTAAAAGACAGACTATGGGCCATGCTCAATTGACCCCTAGTCACTCACTTCAAAAAGTCCGGACAACAAGCTGTCTACATTGAAGAATAACACGAGAGCTACGATCAACAGAATCAACAGGATCAACGCTCTTATGTAATTGGGCTTCTTTCTTTTTACGAATTTGGTTTCGGTCATTGCGTCATTGCTTAATCCAACTCGAATTTACCCAAATCAAGGTCAAATTCAAAGCATTTCAATATCTTTTCTCGCTCGCAGCATTTCTCTTTTCCCGGGAGGGCCGGGAAGTCGTTCTACCTCGAAACCAACAGCCTGCAGAGCCCTTCTGACACTTCCTTTTGCCGAATAGGTAACCAGAATTCCCTGAGGGTCAAGGGCCTGGTACATTTTTTCAAAGACGGATTCTGTCCACAGGTCGGGTTGTACCCTTGGGCCAAAAGCGTCAAAATAGATCAGATCATAGAAAGTTGTGGCCTTGAAATCGGACAGGGTACTTTTCACTTTGCTCAATTCGAAACTTTTGTCAATCTCAACCGTTCTGTCCCAAGGACTTTGGTGCAAACTCTCAAAAAGGATCTGAGACTCCTCGCGATCCAGCGCTGCGGGATAATCCAATTCCCTGCAAACGTCCAGCGAAACCGGATAGGCTTCAAGGCCACAATAGCTAATTTTTAAGTTTCGCCTTTGGGCTTCCAACCAGGTGATGAAGCAGTTCAGCCCTGTACCAAAACCCATCTCGAGTATCCTTACCTGAGCACCATCTTCAAACAGGTCAAGACCGCTTCGAATAAAAACATGGTAGGCTTCCTGTACCGCCCCGTGTCGGGAGTGATAGGTCTCATCATATTGAGGCAGATAAAGACTTTTGGAACCATCTGAAGTTTGAATGATTTTTCTCTCCATTACTGGGGTTTCAAGCAAAGGTAACCAAATAAATTCCTCAACGCTAAAGCAGTATTTGCGCCATATTGACTATTTTTGCTTAAAAATAAATCAGGATGAGCTTCGAAGTCAGCAATTCGATTCCAATCGAAAGAACAAAGCATTCAAAGATCAATGAGGTCGATTTTGAGAATCTTCCATTCGGCAAGATTCGAACAGATCACATGCTCATATGTGAATATTCGGATGGGAAGTGGAACCAGCCCCGAGTTGTTCCTTTCCAGGACATAAGTTTGGATCCTTCGGCCAAGATTTTCCACTATGGCCAGTCGATTTTTGAAGGGATGAAAGCCTACAAAGATGAGCAAGACAGGGTTTGGCTTTTCAGACCGATTGAAAATCAGAAAAGGCTGAATATATCTGCGAAAAGGCTTGCCATGCCAGAGCTCCCTGAAGCTTATTTCATGGAGGGTCTCAGCGCTTTATTGAGAGTTGAGAAAGACTGGATACCAACAACGGGAGACAGCTCACTTTACGTGCGTCCTTTCATGTTTGCCTCAGGTACTGGTTTCCACGCTTCACCCTCTGATGCCTATACCTTTGTAATCGCCTGTTCGCCCTCAGGACCTTACTTCGGAGGAAAGATCAAGGTCTTGATCGAGGAAAAATACGCCCGTGCTGCAAACGGCGGTGTTGGCTATGCCAAAGCGGGAGGAAATTATGCCGGTCAGTTCTACCCCACCAACCTGGCCATTGAAAAAGGCTACCATCAGGTCATTTGGACCGATGACATCAAGCATGAATACATCGAGGAAGCCGGAGCCATGAATATCTTCGTCCGCATCGGTGACAAATTGCTCACTGCGCCTACAAGCGACAGAATTCTGGACGGTGTGACGCGAAAGAGCATACTCAAGGTGGCAGAAGACATGGGAATCGAAGTGGAAGTCAGAAAATTCAAAGTAAAGGAGCTGGTCGAGGCCCACGAAAAAGGACAGCTCAAAGAAATGTTTGGTGCCGGAACGGCAGCCGTCATCTCGCCTATTTCTGGATTTGGATATCAAAACAAGGACTACGAGCTTCCTGATGTAGACAATAACTACGCGGATGCCCTCAAAAAGAGGATTACCGACATTCAGTATAATCGGGGCGAGGATAAATTCGGTTGGCGCTACGAGGTCAAATAGCTTTCTTTAAAATTGCGTCGATGTCAGGTTTGAAATAGTTCGGGCCTTTCATCACCTTGCCGTCTTCCCGGTAAATTGGCTTGCCGTCACCGCCCAGCTTGCTCATGTTGCTGCGCTGTATCTCTTCGAAGACTTCTTCTATCTTGTACTGCATTCCATGCTCCAGGATCGTCCCGCACAGGATGTATAGCATGTCACCTAATGCATCGGCAACTTCGATCAGGTCGCCGTTTTGCGCGGCTTCAAGGTATTCCTCGTTTTCCTCAGCCATCAGGTTAAACCTCAACTGAAGCTTTTCTTCAGGGAGCGATGCCATGGGCTCATGTCGAACACCCAGGCCAAAAGCCTCATGGAAGTCTTGAACCGCTTTTATTTTCTTATTCATTCTTTAAAATATTTTAACTAAAATTCCCGGAGGCAACACTTTTATCATAAAGGCAACCAACCCCCATCGACGTGTGACGTAAACCCGCCTTTTCTTTTTCTTAATCCCTGCGTAAATCTGTTTCGATGCTTTGTCAAGCGGAGCCATCCAAAAAGTCTCCCCTGTGATGATATCGGTATCGACGAATCCCGGCAAAATGTCGGTGATCTGGATTTTTGACTTTTTTGATCTCTTGGCCTTCATCCACAAGGATTCGAGGTAATTTGACTGAAACGACTTCGAGGCGTTATAGGCTGGGGCATGCCTGTTTCCTACAAGAGAAGCTATCGAGGTGATCCCGACCAGGTGTCCGTGACCCTGAACTTTGAAATAGTTGTATGCCAGCTGGTAAACGCGTGTGGCCCCGATCACATTGGTATTCAAAGTGGGCAGATCCTTGTCCCAATCCAGTTCGAAGTTGTTCTCACCAATACCTGAATTGTGAATAATCAGATCTACCTGACCCAAAGCTGAAGGCAATTCTTCAAACAGTTTTCCTGTGTCCTCGACGTCGGTTATGTCATGCTGCCGGATCACATAGGAATCCGGAGAACTCGTTTTGAGAGACTCCAGGCGTTCGAGACGTCTTCCGGTGATCATTACCTTGTATCCGTCTTCGGCCAACAGTTGCGCCAGTGCCCTGCCTATCCCTGATGTTGCCCCGAAAACGATCGCATTTCTGGTCATAAACTCTTACCTTTGTTTTCGTAAATATAACCAAAATGTTCTCCAAGGGACAAACGATTTTTGCCGTGCTATTTGCCCTCGCTTTTGTGGGGGTCATGATATGGAGCTATAGAAAAGACATTCCGCTCCACAGAACCTATTACAGCAAAGTTTGGCTGGTGGCGCTGGGGATCTTCCTGGTCATCGCCCTGTTCGCCGCCATCACCTTCTGGCTGCATTAGGAAATGATTTCCGCAGGTTTTTCAGCGGGTACGATTTTATAGAGCTTGTCACTTGGTCTGACCCTGAATTCAAGGGGAAGTGTAATGGAGTCTCCGCGGGAAGCGACCTCGCCTTTCTCATCATTCACATACATTTCTGTCACCTGAAGTTCCTGTGCTCCCGTCGTGGGACCTGTGATGAGAATCGTGTCCCCCACTTTGAGATCAAAGGCTTCGAGTTTGAATTCTCCAATGGAGGCTTTGGGGAAAAAGTGCACTCCTTTCCCGATGTATACTTTTTTCTGGGTGGCATGAGATCCTGAACCCTTACTCCACTCTCCCAGCTTCTGGCCCAGGTAATACCCGTTCCAAAACCCGCGGTTGTAGACTTTTTCGAGATCCTGCATCCATTCGATCACCTTTTCACGGTCATAGGTTCCCGCCGTGATCGAATCAATCGCATCGCGATAACAGCGTATCACTTTGGCCACGTATTCGGGCGCCCTTCCGCGACCTTCTATCTTGAGTACCTTGATGCCCGCATCAGCGACCTGATCGAGGATGTCGATGGTGCAAAGGTCTTTGGGCGACATGATGTATTCGTTGTCTATCTCCATTTCGAAGCCCGACTCCTGATCGATGACCGTATATTTCTTTCTGCAATTCTGCTTGCAGGCTCCTCTGTTCGCCGATGAATTATGTGAATGCAGGCTTAAATAGCATTTGCCGGATACCGCCATACAAAGGGCCCCGTGACCGAAAATCTCGATTTCCACAAGTCGACCGGATGGACCTTTGATCTGCTCCTTCTCAATTTGCTCTGTAATCTTCTTGACCTGCCTTAAGCTGAGTTCCCGACTCAAAACAACTGTATCCGCAAACATGGCATAAAACTTCAAGGTCTCGATATTGGTCACATTGATTTGGGTCGAGATGTGAACCTCCATTTCTTCCTGACGTGCGATGGCAATAACGGCCTGATCCATGGCGATAACCGCGGTAATTTTTGCTTTTTTCGCCTTTCGGATAAGTGTCTTTACGATACTGAGGTCATGATCGTATATGATGGTGTTCAAAGTCAGGTAAGTACGAACGTTTTGTGCCTGGCATCGATCGGATATCTCCTGAAGGTCATCCAGGGTAAAGTTGATCGAAGCACGCGCTCGCATATTCAATTGCTCCACTCCAAAGTAGACCGAATCCGCTCCGTTATCCAAAGCCGCCTGCAGGGACTCGAAATTACCCGCCGGAGCCATGAGCTCGATCTTGTTCTCACTATTCACTACCATTGTGCCATTTTTTTGAGCTGCAAAAATACGATATATTCTTAAACCCGCGATTTGTTAAAAAAAACTGAGCCCTGACAAAAGCTGAAAAAAATTAAACAAAATGCCAAGATTCGATGAAACCTTTACCCGACATCTCCTTTAAATTATGATATTTGCTCCTTCTATAGCAAACCAGTAAATATTTGAAAATGAAAATTGCAGTTGTAGGGGCCACCGGAATGGTAGGTCATGTCATGTTAAAGGTGCTTGAGGAGAGAAATTTCCCGGTCACCGAGCTTTTACTTGTCGCTTCTGAAAGATCAGTGGGCAAGACCATGCAGTTCAAAGGTGAAGATCATGTTGTCATCGGCCTGGAGGACGCCGTGAAAGCTCGTCCGGATATTGCCTTATTCTCTGCCGGTGGCGGAACATCATTGGAGTGGGCACCAAAATTTGCAGAGGTCGGTACGACCGTGGTTGACAACTCCTCGGCCTGGCGGATGGATCCGGAAAAGAAACTCGTTGTTCCGGAGATCAACGCTTCTGAGTTGACCGAAAATGACAAGATCATCGCCAATCCGAACTGCTCAACCATTCAGATGGTGGTCGCCCTGGCCCCACTGCACAGAAAATACAAGATTCGCCGCCTGGTAATCTCTACCTACCAGTCTATTACGGGTACCGGGGTGAAGGCAGTGCAGCAACTTGAGAATGAATATGAAGGTATTGAGGGCGAAATGGCTTATCCCTATCCAATCCACAGGAATGCCTTGCCCCATTGTGATGTCTTTGAACCCAACGGTTATACCAAAGAGGAGATGAAGTTGGTCAGGGAGACCCAGAAAATCCTGAACGACAAGACGATCGCCATAACGGCCACTGCCGTTCGAATCCCGGTGGTCGGAGGACATTCGGAAAGCATCAACATCGAGTTTGAGAACGAGTTCGACCTGGAAGAGGTCCGACAGCTTTTAAGTGACACGGATGGAGTGGTGCTGCAGGATGAGCTGGAGACCAACACCTACCCCATGCCTCGATTTGCCGAAGGAAAAGATGACGTTTTTGTCGGAAGATTACGACGTGATGAGTCTCAACCTCAGACCCTGAACATGTGGGTCGTAAGCGACAACCTTAGAAAAGGGGCCGCCACAAACACGGTTCAGATTGCGGAGTACCTCGCAAAACATCACCTTGTATCGGTGTAGAGAGGCCTGTAATCTCAAGAAGAGTTCCTAAGTAAGATCATAAAAAAAGGCTGCCATTGGGCAGCCTTTTTTGTTTCCTACTTTTTCTTTATCAATTCTTATTTCTCGACTTTCAGCACATCTTTGATCACCTGCTCCAGGTTGTGCTTTGGAAGAGCTCCCTGGGCCATCTGTGGCTGCTCGTCGGATGGGCAGAAGAGCATCGATGGAATGCTTCGGATGCCAAAGGCAGCCGACAGTTCCTGCTCTGCTTCGGTATCTACTTTATAAATATCAACCTTTCCGGCGTACTCCTCAGACAATTCTTCGAGTATCGGAGCGACCATCTTGCACGGTCCACACCAGTCTGCGTAAAAGTCTATGATACAGGGTTTGTCTCCCTCAAATTTCCACTCTTTATTTTGTTCGTAGTTGAAGACCTTCTTAAGGAAAGTCTCTTTTGTCAATAACTCGGTCATCGTATTCAATTTTAATTTAACTCTTGTTTTTCAGAAGTATAGCAAATGCCATACCAATGTGAAATCGACTACAAAGTGACGCATTAATTGACATTCTGTCGGTCACCAAAGTTACAATGTGAACGCAACCGCGAGTTTCCAGTGATCTTTAGACAGGAATATGTGCCCTTTTCATACCGATATGAAATTCCTGGTAGAGCTCCAGCAAACTCATGATGGCCGAAATGAGGTCTTTTGTCTCCAAGAGGTTCCCAAAATACAAAGTTGTATTCTTTGCGCTGCTCTCTTCTGTTCTGATGCGCTGTATTTGCTTCTGAATAGATTCGGATACGTGATTCAGTAATTCCTGTTTTTCTGCAACGATCTTACCAATGTTATCAAAATCCTGAGTCTCAAATGTGACGGCTATATCTTTCAACATTTTGGACAATTGTTCATCGATGATGCTCAAGTCGTCTGTTTGTGATTTTTTGAGATTCTTGTGATTGTTGTTGACATGTTTAAAACTCGCCGTTGAAATGTAACTGATTGACTGGGAAATATCCTGTAGATAACCCAGGACCAGCAAATAGAAACGACTGGCCTCCACAGATGACTCATCCATGGATTTGATGAAATAGAATGCTTCGTCTTTCAGCGCATCCACCTCCTTATTCAACTTTTTGACGTGTTTGTCTGTTTTCTTCAATTTGTTCAAATCATGTGATGACAAATCCTTGACCACATTACTGTGCAGTTTTTGAACCCGTGAGACTACTTCAGCGATATGATCTGAGGTCTCATCAATGACCTCTTTGGCCGTAATAAGCTCTGCGCGCCTGATAACACGCTCCTGGACCTTCTCTTTCTCTTCTTTTCTATGGCGGATATAGTTTCTCGCCAACAACACCAATACGAGCAATAGAATCAATCCAATGGCTGTAATTCCACCCAGGTGAATGAGATAGGTGAATATACCTGCAGTCAGGAAAGCAATGAACGCAGTGAAAAACCAGCCACCGATTACATTGAGAACACCTGCAACGCGATAAACAGCACTTTCCCTGTCCCAGGCCCGGTCAGCGAGAGAAGTTCCCATAGCTACCATAAAAGTGACATACGTGGTTGACAGGGGCAATTTGTAGGAGGTTGCAATCGAAATCAGGATTCCGGCAACCATGAGGTTTGTTGAGGCCCTGACAGCATCAAAAGCAGGAAGCTCATACAGTTTGCTCTTAGGCAGATTAACTACCGGTTTTTCAAACTTCTTTTCAATTTTATGTTTTACTCCGTCAGGGATTATTGCACTGAAAGCATTCATCATCCCCAGAGAGGACCTTACCAGGATCCTCGACATGGCATTGGGCTCAAAACGCTCATGCCCCTCGGTCTGCCGGGCCAAATTCACCTCGGTTGCTGCCACCTTTCGAGCTTTTGAGGACAGCCAAAGCGTGACCACCATGATCATTCCGGCAATAAATAGAAAAAGTGAAGGCGTTGGAACTTTGCCTGCGAGCACCTCCATGCTGAATTCCCTGGCTGGAACTCCCGAAACACTCCAGGCTTCATATGAATTCCAGGCTGCCATTGGGACTCCGATAAAATTTACAAGATCGTTGCCTGCAAAGGCCAGGGCCAGTGCAAAAGTACCAACAGTAATAATAATTTTATAGAGGTTCACTTTGAGTATGGCTGTCAAAAAATAAGAGAAAGACGTCCAAATCAAAAAGGCAATTGCAATTATCATCGACTCGTTTCCTTCCACACTTCCTTTGATGTCATCGTAGTAACTTGTACCTTTCAGCCCCTTCATAAATATGAAGTAAGTGATCGCTGTCAACGCGATTCCGCTGAAGAGGGCTCCGTATATTTTTGGCTTCTGTTCAAAATTAAAACTCAGGAACATTCGTGAAACATATTGAACCAAAGCTCCTATGGAGAAAGCAAATACCACGGATAGAAAGATTCCCGAAATGATGAGAACTGCCTTTTCCGTGTTTATATACTGTGAGAGATTCGCCAAAGTCTGATCCTCTGCCACCATGATTTTGATAATGGCCATTGCCACCGCTGCTCCAAGCAGCTCAAAAACTATCGAAACCGTCGTCGAAGTGGGCATCCCCAGGGTATTGAAAAAATCGAGCAGCAGCACATCGGTAACCATAACGGCCATAAAGATGATCATGATCTCATTGAAATAAAATTCCCCGGGATTGAAAATTCCCTTCCGCGCTACCTCCATCATTCCACTTGAAAAAATGGCTCCGATTGCAATTCCAAAGCTCGCCACAATCATAATAGTTCTCATGGACACGACCTTGGAGCCAATAGCTGAATTCAAGAAGTTGACGGCGTCATTGCTCACGCCAACGACAAGATCGATTGCGGCCAGAGCGATCAGAGCAATGATCATCAAGATGTAAATATTTTCCACTTTTAAAGTTCGTTTGGTAGTGCAAATCTATCACCTTCAACAAATACCCGTGTTAAGTTAACGTTACCATTTTCAATAAGCATTTTACGCAATTATTCGCTAAAAATGGAGTGTACCAGGTTTATCAGCGACCTTTTTTTCCGTCAAATGATAGTATATTTGCCAAAACTTCCTGCATGTACAGAATTATCGTTACGCTGGTCACGGCTGCTGCCCTGTATGTGTCCTGCGGAAATCCTAAAAATGACTCCATGGACCAAGAACACAAATACACCAACAACCTGATTCACGAAACCAGCCCATACTTGCTGCAACACGCGCACAACCCGGTGGATTGGCACCCCTGGAACGAAGAAACCCTGGAACTGGCCAAAAAAGAAGACAAGCTTTTGCTGATCTCTATAGGGTATGCGGCCTGTCACTGGTGCCATGTCATGGAACACGAGAGTTTTGAAGATTCTGCCGTGGCAGCCGTCATGAACGAGCATTTTATCAATGTGAAAGTCGACCGGGAAGAGCGCCCCGATGTGGATCAAATCTACATGAACGCTGTACAGCTTCTGACCGGCCGGGGCGGATGGCCCTTGAACTGCGTGGCCTTGCCCGACGGCAGGCCCATTTGGGGAGGCACCTACTTCCCAAAAGAGAATTGGATGAATGCCCTGAATCAATTGTCCGATTTATACGCGAATGATCGTGAAAAAGCACAAGACTATGCCGAAAAGCTCACGCAGGGCGTTCAGCAATCGGGTCTGATTGCCCTCAACGAAAAACCTGCAGACTTCTCCCTTGAAGAACTTGATCTGTCCATCGAGAACTGGAAGTCGAACATGGATGTCAAAAATGGAGGACGTCCGGGCGCCCCTAAGTTTCCGATGCCCGTAAATATCGAGTTTCTGCTGCGCTACGGTGCCCAGAGTGAGGATCAGGAAATTCTCGACTACGTCAATACGACCCTGACCCAGATGGCCTACGGGGGTATCTTTGATCAGGTCGGCGGTGGCTTTGCGCGCTATTCTGTAGATGATCACTGGCACATCCCCCACTTTGAGAAGATGCTGTACGACAATGCCCAATTGGTCTCCTTGTATTCCCTGGCATTCCAGGCCACAGGAAATCCACTCTACAAAGAAATCGTTGAAGAAACGACGGTCTTTGTGGAGCGAGAGCTTTATGACGGTCAGGGAGGTTTCTACTCTTCGTTAGACGCCGATAGTGAAGATGAAGCAGGGGAGCTTGAAGAAGGTGCATTTTATGTCTGGACCAAAGAGGAGCTACAGAAGCTACTCGGAGATGACTTTGAGCTTTTTGCCAAATACTATAACGTCAATGGCTACGGAAAATGGGAAAAAGACAATTACCACCTCATTCGCTCGGTTTCGGATGATTCGTTCTGCCAGGAAAATGACCTGGAGCTTGAGGAATTGCAACAAAAGGTGGCGACCTGGAAAAAGGTCTTATTGACCGAAAGAGAAAAAAGAAGCAGACCGCGACTTGACGACAAGATTCTGACCTCGTGGAACGCTCTCATGCTCAGAGGCTATACGCAGGCTTATGCGGTCTTTGGTGAAGAACACTACCTCAAAATGGCCCTGAAGAATGCTCATTTCATCCAGCGAAACATGATGCAACAGGATGGAGGACTGTTCAGAAACCACAAAGGAGGAAAAAGCACCCTGGATGCCTATCTGGAAGACTACGCAGCCGTGATTGAAGCCTTCATCGCCCTTTACGAAGTCACACTCGACATGGGCTGGTTACAGTCTGCGAAACAATTGGCAGACTACTGCTACGATCACTTCTATGACGATGAAAGCAAAATGTTCTTTTTCACTTCCGATCGTGAAAAGAGCCTGATCTCAAGAAAGATCGAGACGGATGACAATGTGATTCCGTCTTCGAATGCCACGTTGGCTCAAAGCCTTTTCAAACTCGGACACTATTTTGGAAACAAGCACTACCAGGAAAGTGCCTCAACCCTGCTCAACAACATGAAGGCTAATGTGGTCGAATACGGAGCGGGAGCTGCCAAGTGGCTGGGTCTTTACGCCAACTACCTGGGAGATTTCTATGAAATCGCCGTGGTAGGGCCAAAAGCGAAAGAGCGTATCGCAGAAATAAATCGCCAGTACATTCCCAATAAACTGGTAGTAGGTAGTGTCAAGGAAAGCTCCTTGCCCTTGTTGGAATACAAATTCAGTGAAAACGAGACCACGATCTATGTTTGCATCGATGGTGCGTGCAAATTGCCTGTGACCGAATCCGAACAGGCGCTGGAACAGATTGAAATCGCCTTTTAGGCTTCTTAAAAAAACTTAAAATACAGTTCAAAAATAGCGTTTGGGCTTTCCGGCGACAAAATCTTTGAGATAGAAAGGCTCGAAGTAAGCGAGATCCTCGTATTGCCCATTGCCCGCTTTTCTTTCTGCAATGGGGGCCATTTCGCGAGCTGAAGGAAAGCTGTCTTTTATAAAAACTGCATTCGGGTGCTTTATTACCTCACGGGTTTTTGCAGACCCATCTCCTAAAAAGATGACTTTGTTCTCATCCAGGTACTCCGCGTAGGAGCCGGACTCAATAATTTCTGCCCGGGTCTCTCGAATTTCTTCATAGAGGTGGTTGTAGACAGAGGAGTAAACCTCCATCCTTCTCGCGTCAAGCAGGGGAACGATAAGCCCTTCTTCAGCCATTTCAACCTGCCTGGCCAGACTCTCGAGGGTGGGCACCGAAATGAGAGGTTTGTCAAGGGCATAACAGAGTCCTTTTGCCGCTGAAACTCCAATGCGAAGGCCTGTATAAGAACCCGGGCCCTTGCTCACCGCTACGGCATCTATTTCATCAAGCTGTCGATCTGCGGAGGTCATTACCTCCAGGATGAAGGAATGCAACTTCTCGGCATGAGAAAATTGCTGTTCGCGAAGCTCTTTCAAAGCAATGACTTCTCCATTCGCTGCCAGTGCGATAGAACAGTTCTTTGTCGCAGATTCAATACTCAGGATAAGGGCCATAGAAAGATCTTCAAATCATTTGAGGTTCCCGACTCATTTTAAGTTCTCAACCGGAACACCATAGTAGAACTCGAGGAGTTTCACCCGGAAAATAAAATCGTATTTGGCCGTCAAAAAGTCAGAGTTGGCCCGAACCAGCTGGTTCTTGATTTGGCTGAAATCAAAAGAATTCAGCACCCCCACATCAAAACGCTCCTGGGCATAATCAAATGAAACCTCACGCGCGTCGAGTGATCTCTTCGTGGCATCGTACAATTTCAAAGCGCCTATCGCATCGGCGTAAACTTGGTGTATGGTTCGCTCCAAGGTCAATTCTTCCTGTTCCAGCTGGTATTTCTGCTGATCGAGATTGATCTTGGCTCTCCTCACATCGTTTGAAGCGGAGAACCCGTTGAGTATCGGAATGTTCAAACTCAGACCGAAGGCACTACCCTTATTTTGATCGATCTGATCGAAGAAAGGATTGGCCGGTCCGACGACAGGCACAATATTAGGGGAAACCACGTTGTCACCGGTAGTTTCAACCTGGCCGATGACCTGTGTCGGGTTGTTCGGGTCAAGATCAGATCCGGTGATTATGTCCCGATCGGAATACCTGGAGTTCCACTGGTAAAATCCAGACAAGGTTGGCTGCAAGGCGCCCTTGGCCAGTTTAATGTCTGATTCTGCAATTTCGATGTTGGCTCTCGCCACCTTGATCTCGTTTCTGTTCTCCAGTGCGGTATCATAGATCTTATCCACTGAATAATCCGCCAGATTCAGCAAGGGCAAAGTCTCAATTTCCTCATTGGCGACATCAAAGCTCTCGTAGTCGTCCAGTTGAAGCAATTGGGCCAGGTTGATCAGAGCCAGATTCACGTTGTTCTCCGTAATGATCAGGTTCTGCTCGTCATTGGCCAGGGTAGCCTCAACGTCCAGGAGGTCTCCCTGCGGCATAGTCCCCGCGTCGACCAGACGCTGCGTGCGTTCAAGCTGCTCTTGAGTGATCGCCACCTGCGGAATAGCCACATTGACCGCTTCCTTGGCAAACAACACTTGCAGATAGGCATTGATGACCTGCAAAGTCACGTCATCTTTGATTCTGTCGAGCTGGTATTGGGTCGCCAGTATGCTGAGTTCGGCTCTTTTCAACTGGTTCTGGTTTCTAAAACCCCGGTAGATAGCTACGCCCGATTGGATTCCTCCCGTGGTAGTTTGAGAAGTCTGGTTTATCAGAAGTCCTGTAGACGGATCCTGTGTCAGACCTGAGTTCCAGGCGCCCGTACTGTTAAAGTTCAAGCTGGGAATAAAATTTCCAATGGCCTGTCTTTTGTCTACTTCGGCCAGGGCAATGTTATTTTCGCTCTGTTTGACCTGGATATTGTTGTCTATAGCGTAGTTGACACAATCTTCGAGGGTCCATTTTTTATTGGCAAGGTCTTCGGTCTGAGCCTGAGCAGAGAGAAATAAACTGAAGATCAAGATCAGGGTTAGCGGTGCTTTCATAAAAAGTGATTTCAATATTGGAATTCGTTTTATATGACGAGGTGTTAAAAAAAATGTTACAGTAAATCTCAAATATCTCAATCGATTCTGGGAAAAGTTTCACACAGCAGTTGAAGTTCGCTTCCAATTTCTATATAGAAGGTAAAATGCTACAGCCACAACAATGTAAGGAAAGGCCATGAGATAGACGATTCCGGAATTGATACCTTCGGCGACTTCCTCGCCCCCCTGTTCAACCACAGCGCGACACATGGCACATTGGCTCCAAATGGACTCAGACTGAAAAAGCAGTAGCCCCACAAGCAGCAAAAGACTTCGTCTTTTTCGTCTGATCTGTAGAATTTTATGACGCATTTTGACCGGATTGAAAATACAAATGCAAAAATAGTTCATGTTGCGGGGATGACCAAAGATCTATTGAAATCAAGGCCTAATAGTAGGGCGAAATCATCACATAAACGATAACACCCGTTATCGTGACATACAACCAAAGCGGAAATGTTATTCGGGCGATTTTCTTATGGCGCTCCACATCACGAGTCAATCCGCGCACAAAGGTGACCAGAACGAACGGAATGACCACGATTGAGAGCAGGATATGAGAGATCAGCACAAAAAAATAGACCCAGCGCAGAGTTCCTTCACCTCCGTAAGAGGTGGAATCAGAAGTCATATGATACAGCACATACAGGACCAGGAAAACTGCAGAAAGCGCCATGCACGCCTTGATCAAATTCTCGTGAAGGTCGATCTTTTTATTCTTGATTGCCCAAAAAGCCGCCAACAGCAGAACCGAGGTCAGGGCATTGATGCTGGCATAAACAGGGGGTAGAAATACGGGCAGATCAACATCGATTTTAACCCCGAAAAGAACAGCGACCACAAGGGGTATGGCAATTGACAGAATAGTGATCCACCGGTTGTATTTCGTCGCATCTTTCATAAGCAAATCTCCTTATTCTTTCAACAACAGAGCAATATCCTCTTTAAGCCACTCCACTTCTTTAGGATCCAAGCCATTGTAAAACTTGATAGGATTCTCCATATCTCCATTCTTCACGGTTCTCGAGCGAATGTAACCCTCTTTGTCGATCAAAGCGAAAAGACCGGAGTGCTCAAAACCTCCCTCTGCGTCTTTGTTTTCTCCTGCATAAAGCTTGAAGCCCTCGTTCGAAAATTTGTAGATTGAATCCTTCTCACCTGTCAGGAAGTACCAGTTTTTCAGCGTTGACCCCTTTTTCCTTGCGTATTCTTTCAAAACGTAGGGCTTGTCTCTTTTCGGATCAATGCTTATCGAAGCAATTCCAAACTGGGGGTTGCCGTAGAACTCCTTTTGCAACTTCAGCATGCTTTCATGCATTTTCGGACAGATTGTCGGGCAAGAGGTAAAAAAGAATTCGACCACGTAAACTTTGCCTTCAAAGTCCTTTTGACTGACCGCCATCGAATCCTGGCTGATGAACTCAAACGGAGGAACCTTTTCAAAGCTCAATAATTCAGTGCGTTCAAAACGGTCTATGATTTTCGGCACGGCCCAAATCCCAAAGATCAGGATAATAAAGGCGACTGCGATGTAGGAATTCTTTTTCAAAGCTATATCTGTCTTTTGTTCTTTTTCAGTGCCAGTCTGTCTTCCGCCACGACAACTTTTACGTCATCGACCATCTCCTGGTGAACCGTAGAAATCGACTCGGCATTGTAACCGTATCGCATTCCATCAGGCATTTCGTCATCCTCAGATCTGCCTCTGAGATTCATGTCACGATCAATGATAAAGGCATTTTGCGTGTAAAGTTTCTCGTCCAGGGATATATTCGATTGCAGGCTATCGAACAGATTTCTCACCTGACTTTCACTGCCGAATAAAAAGTGCCATTCACTCACGTCATAGGTGACTCCCAATTCCTTTTTAAGTTTCTCCGCATCGACTTCTGAACCTTCAGGCAAAATCACGATGAACTGAAAGCCCTTGAAGCCATAGAAATGCTTGTAAATCTTTTCGTTCAGGTTAAGCGCATTGGTTTTATGCATGAGCGGCTCTTTCCCGAGGAAGCACATGATGCTGATGTTCCCGTCCAGGCTGACCGAATCTGCACCCGTATCCGAACGGAACTCATTTACATCATCCACGCCAGCTGTGAGTACAGGTAGTTTCGCAAAATTATTGGTTCCTGTGAGCAGGAATATATAGAACAACAGGGGTCCGAAGAAAAGGATGGACAAGATGACCGTATTTCGTCCCGGCTTTGCCATTATTGAAGATAAAAAAAGTGTTTTGAACACTCAAAACACTTGTTAAACTTTTCTCGATGCATCAATTGTACGACCATCGTGTCCATACTCGATCGATATCTCCCAGGGAGCCTCCTTCGTAGAGGAGGAAAAACGACAGGTATCCGATCAAAAACACCACAGTCCAGACAATAGCTCTTCTCAACCAGGTGACTTCATCTTTGAGGTGCATGAAATACCAGGCGATACCATATGCTTTGACCAGGGTCAGGATCAGGAAGATCCAGTTCAGCCAGCTCGTTCCAAGAACGTTCGACAAGTGAAGTGGAGCAGGCTTGTAGATCCCGAGGACTACTTCAACGATAGTCACTAAAGAAAGGAATCCGAAGACTTTCCAAATCAATACAGCGTGTGAATGTGAATGTTCGTTCGACATATTTTATTCTTATAAGAGGTTTAAATCAAGTAGAAGAATGTGAATACAAATACCCAGACCAGGTCGACAAAGTGCCAGTAAAGACCTACTTTCTCAACCATTTCATAATGGCCTCTGCGCTCATACGTTCCGATGATCACGTTGAAAAAGATGATCACGTTGATGACAATTCCTGAGAATACGTGGAACCCGTGAAACCCAGTAATGAAGAAGAAGAAATCGGCAAACAGCGTCTTTCCGTATTCATTTTCTGTCAGATTGGCTCCTTCAACAACACGTACCGCCCTGTCGAGGAATTTATTCGCTTCGTCTCTTGAAACAATTGTCTTTTCTTTGGTGTCGAGATTGATCAGTTCGGTTCGCATGGCGATATCCGGATTCTTGGCAAACCCTTCCTTGACCTGTTGCAAAGTAACAGAAGGCAAGGTAGACTCTTCCACAAACCACAATCCGTTATGTTTTTCGTGCTGAACGCGCTCTGAGGCCGCGTTCGAAGCAAAGCTTTGCAGTGTTACCTGGTGACCCGAAGCATCGACAAACTGGATGATCTTACCGTCCTCAAGCTGCAGGGCGCCATAGCTTCCATTGATAAAAGTCTTCCATTCCCAGGCCTGAGAACCCACGAAGATCAAACCTCCGATGATTGTCAACCCCATGTACACGATGACTTTGTTCTTCTGCATCATTTTACCGGCGTCAACGGCCAGTACCATCGTCACAGAAGAGAAGATCAGGATAAAGGTCATGAAGGCCACATAGTACATTGGGTAGTTTCCGTGGATGAACGGGATGTGGGTAAAAACCTCATCCGCGATCGGCCAGGAGTCCAGGTACTTGAAACGAATCAATCCATAGGCACCCAAAAAACCGGAAAAAGTAAGGGCATCCGACATGATGAAAAACCACATCATCATTTTTCCATAACTGGCGTCAAAAGGTCGGTTTCCGCCTCCGCTCCAAACTCCACCCTTCGGTGTATCAGCAACTACTGCCTCCATTTACTGTAAAAAGTTTAGTTTAAAATGATCTTATTGACAACAAAAAAACTGATATATGTCATGTTTTTTGTTAAGCAGCAAAAATATAAAAATTATTTATAAGTCTTGTAAAACCTGAAAAAATGTTCCCTTTAGCGGATAAATAAGAAAAAGAGGAACAGATAGATCCAGAGTGCATCCACAAAGTGCCAGAAAATGGCGCCCAATGTAAAGCCAAGGTGATCTTCAACCGTGTATCGATGCTGGGTGTTCTTATAGATCACCCGGATCAAAACGATAATGCCCGCAAAAATATGCAATAGGTGAGCCCCTGTGATCACATACAGAAAGGAAGAGGCCACATTGCTCTCAGGACCCGTAGTGTATAGCCCTGCCTCGATGAGCTGGTTGAAGCCATTGAACTGATAGAAAACAAAGGCCAGGCCCAGAACCAGGGTCAGGCCAAGAAACAAATTGGATCTCGAGTGATCGCCGGAAAGCAGTGATCGCTTTGCCAGGACAAACGACAGGCTGCTCAAAACAATGAGAATCGTACTCAGGTAGAATGCCGAGGGCAGCTCGAAGCTCACCCAGTCTTCACGGGCGCGGCTCACCACATAGGCGCTCGTAAGCCCGGCAAACATCATGGTCATACTGATCATCGCGATCCACAGCATCTGCTTAAATGTCCTTTCCTTAACTTTTTGTTCCATTTCCATCAATGAAAGAATTTGTCGATCACAAAAATGATTTGGATCGCGGTTATATATAAAACACTGGACAGCATCAATTTTCGCGCCATGATGTCGGTCTGCTCCCTGTGCAAACGAATCCCGTACCAAAGCATCACCAGGCCAAGAGAGAAGATAAGCACAGCAGAAAGCGGCAACAAATAGAGGCTCCCTGTGATCCGGAACACCGGTATAACTGAAACCACCAGCATGAAAATCGTATACATGATAATGAGACGTGTCGCTTTTTTGTTCTTCTCCCCTGTAGGCATCAAATTGAAACCCGCCTTTTTGTATTCGTCGAATTGCAACCAGCCTATCGCCCAAAAGTGCGGAAACTGCCAGAAAAACTGGATCATAAAGAGCATTCCCGGCTCGATGCCGAACTGACCTGTAGCAGCTACCCAGCCCAACATAAAAGGGATGGCCCCTGGAATGGCGCCGACGAAAACCGATAGTGGAGTAATCGGTTTTAACGGAGTATAGGCCGAGGTGTAGAGAAAAATAGAAACCGAACCGAAAAGAGCCGTGCGTTCGTTAATTCCGTAGAGGATGATCACCCCCAGTAAGGTAAGGGCCACAGCGATAGCCATGGCGGCGTTTACCGAAATGCGGCCGGTCGGAACCGGTCTGTTCATGGTTCTTTTCATCAGGGCGTCAGGCCCGCGCTCGATGATCTGGTTGAAAGCGTTGGAAGCACCTACCATGCAGTATCCTCCAACGGACAGCAAAACAAGAGTCTTCCAGTCGATCTGATCGGCCGCAAGCAGGTAGCCTGCAACGGATGAAAAGACGACACTTACAGAAAGACCAAACTTGGTCAACTGCTTGAGATCATCCAGAATGTTGTACTGTAAAACTGCGGTTTTCAAGATACTATCGCCCAATTTCTTAAATCGCTGCAAATATATCCATTAATTGAGATTCGGCCCCACTTAAAAGCCAAAAAAATCTGCTTAAAATACTTTGCGATTTCTTAAAATGTATTAAATTTGCGCCTGCCTAACCGGTAATATCCGGTTCCAGGGCACGTTCATTGACTAAAACTTGCGAAAGTAGCTCAGGGGTAGAGCATCACCTTGCCAAGGTGAGGGTCGCGGGTTCAAATCCCGTCTTTCGCTCCAGCACACCATTTATGAGTGGCTCGGATGGTGGAATTGGTAGACACGTTGGACTTAAAATCCAATGGACAGCAATGTCCGTGCGGGTTCAAGTCCCGCTCCGAGTACAAATGAAAAAAGACCAGGTCGAAAGACCTGGTTTTTTGTTTTAGAGCGGTCGCGTAGAGCTCGCTCTTAAGCGAACGCGAGAAAACAAAAAACCCGGGACGCGGAGCGCCCAGGTCTTTTTTCTCAGATTGTTCGGACGGGACTCAGCGAAGCTAATTCCCGCTTCGCTCCCAGGTCTCACCGAAGCTAATTCTTCAGTCTAATGCTCTAACAATACCTTTGCAATTGAAACTCCTTTTTCCGAACACTTTCCTTGTTCAAAGGTTTTAAAAATCAAAATTGTAACTTTGTCTCAAGCAATCCTGCTGTTCAGGAGGGCATTTTCTGAGAAAAAAATCAATCAAAAACCAAATCGAATGAAGAATCTAAAAGTGAATCAGGGAGAACTGATTCGAAACATAGCGTTTGTCATTTTGGCTTTCGCCATTGCGAGTTGTAATCAATCGAATTCAAAAGAAGAAACGTCTGACCAATCACCTTCTGCGTTTAAAGGCAAGATTTCACTGGACGTTCGTGACTCAGAATCCGACTGGTCTGCTTATACACCAAAGTCAGCTCCGAAGGTGCTCCAAATATTCTATTTATTCTTTATGATGACACAGGATTAGGCGCATGGTCTCCCTATGGCGGTGCCATCAACATGCCGACAATGGATAAATTGGCCAAAAATGGCTTGACATATACACAATGGCATACCACCGCGTTGTGCTCACCTACGCGCTCTACGATCCAAACAGGAAGAAATCACCACCTGAACGGGATGGCTGCGATCACCGAAACCGCCGATGGATTTCCTGGTTCCAACGGAAGGATGGGACCTGAGGTAACTCCCTTGTCAAAGATTCTTCAGGACAATGGTTACAGCACCTTTTGGATCGGAAAAAATCACAATGTGCCTGAGCAGGATGTCGCCTCAGGAGGCAGTAAGAAACAATGGCCTTTGCAAATGGGCTGGGACAGATTCTACGGTTTTATTGGCGGGGAAACAAACCAGTGGTATCCCGATTTGATTGAAGACAATCATTTTGTCGAAAGAGAATTCGAAGAAGGATATCACCTGTCAAAAGACCTAGCCGATCACGCCCTTCAAATGTTGCGCGACCAGCAGGCAACCAACCCATCTAAACCGTGGTATATGTGGTACAATCCGGGGGCCAATCACGCTCCTCACCATGCTCCAAAGGAATATATTGAAAAATACAAAGGAAAATTCGATGGCGGATATGACGCCTACAGGGAATGGGTCACCGAGAGAATGATTGAAAAAGGAGTTTTACCGGAAGGAACGGTAAACACTCCGATGAATCCCATGCGTGAAGATATGGCAGAAGCTATCGACATGGTTCGTCCCTGGAACTCTTTGAATGAAGATGAGAAAAAATTATTCGCAAAATTGGCTGAGGTATACGCTGGTTTTTCAGAATACACAGATGCTCAGGTAGGTAGAGTCATCGATTACCTTGAACAAAGCGGGCAATTGGAAAATACAATTGTTCTATACGCAGCTGACAATGGAGCCTCAGGAGAAGGAAGTCCTAACGGCTCAGTCAATGAAAATAAGTTCTTTAATAATTTCCCTGATGAACTGTCCGAAAACATGAAATATTTGGACGTATTAGGTGGACCTGAGACATATGAGCATTACCCTACAGGTTGGGCATCTGCATTCTCTGCACCTTTTAAAATGTTCAAACGATATTCTCAATATGCGGGAGGCACAAATGATCCCCTGGTGATCAGTTGGCCAAAAGGAATCAAGTCAAAAGGTGAAATCCGTCATCAATATCACCACTCCGTTGACATTGTACCGACTTTACTCGAAGTGATCGGACTTGAAATGCCCGAGGTTTACAATGGTGTGAAACAGGTGCCTTTGTCTGGCGTTTCAATGGCCTATACATTTGAAGCCAAACCGAATGACCCCACCAAAAAGGATGTCCAGTATTATGCCATGTTGGGTTCAAGAGGGATATGGAAAGACGGTTGGAAAGCCGCGGCAATACATGCTCCTCTGTCGGGTAAAGGCAATTTTGATCAGGACGATTGGGAATTGTATCACCTTGCCGAGGATCGTTCAGAATCGAAAGATCTTGCCAAGGAGAATCCTGAAAAACTTAAGGAGCTTATTGATACCTGGTTTGCAGAAGCTGAGAAAAACAATGTTCTACCCCTTGACGACAGAAGCGCCGCCGAGATTCTCACTATAGAAAGGCCTTCGCAAGAGCCTGTCAGGGAACGTTATGTGTACTATCCATTTACAGCGCCTGTTCCGGAAGGTGTTGCAGTGAATGTGCGTGGCAGATCCTTTAAAATTCTTGCTAATGTCGAGGTGACCAAAAATACATCAGGCGTTTTATTTGCTCATGGTTCGCGTTTTGGCGGTCATTCTTTATTCATAAAGAACAATAAACTCTATTATGTTTATAATTTCCTGGGTATTGAACCGGAGCAGATATTTGAATCGTCGATTAAAATTACGCCGGGAAAACATACCTTGGGAATGGAGTTTGCCAGAGAAAAGGCAGGTGACAAGGGCGAGTCTATCGGAATCGCAAAACTGTTCATCGATGACCAACTCGTTGCCGAGGGGCCCATGCGAACACAACCAGCAAAATTCACGCTTTCAGGCGATGGACTATGCGTGGGTTATGACAGCGGAGATGCTGTAAGTCAGTTCTATCCATCCCCCAGCAAATTTGCAGGTGGCAAACTCGACTTCGTTGGAATAACGGTAGAAGGAACACCATACATCGACTTAGAAGCAGAGGCGAAAAGAATAATGAAAACACAATAAAGAATAGCCAGGCATCACCCCCTAATGAAACGTATAGGAAAACTGCATGTTAAGACCGTAGTCCTGGCTTGAGATGGCATTTTCCGATGGATTGCTGTCATAGTTGTAATAGAAGGTGAAGCCGACCATGAAGTTGTCGCTGAGCAGGTTCACTTTCGGATTCAAATTAAATGTGGTTCGATACCTCCCGTCAGTCAGATAGGGCAAATAACTCAGATTGGCGTCCACCCAGACCTTGGGGCTGGTATATTTGTAGACCTTCCAGACGACCTGAAGAATAGCTGCCAAGTCACTCTCATCTGAAACATCTCCATAAGGAACCTCATGAATGGCACTCAACCCACCTCCGAGGTACAAACGGTTCCAGCTGTTGTATTGTAGGTCCTTGACTACCATCATATCTATCGTCCATCTCAACTGGGTTCCCAATTCGGAGTTCTGACTCGCCCCAAAGGCCGCCTGGGTAGACCAGGTTTCTTTCAGAACCCTTTGCCAGGCCAGGCTTACATTCGAATTTGTGGAACTCAGGCTGTCTCCCTGGAAAGTGTTGTTGTCATCCCACACCAATTCAAAATAGGATATTTTTTTCCTGTATTTCAGGTTCCCTGAGAAGGCAACGGTCGCCACATTGCTACCCTTGGAATAGTTGAGTCCAAAACTGAAGGTTCCGCTTGTGCGCATCCAGAAACTTCGCTTGATCGGATACACCTCGACGATGTCTTCTATCCGGACCAGGACTTTTCGATCTGCGAGAAGCAGATAAACGTGTCTCGGCTCCTCGGATACACCAAAAGAGCCAAAATAGATATTGTCGTCTTTGGTTTTAATCTGAAACTGCTTCTTCGAGACAATTGTATTGACCTTGACCTCTTCCAGGCTGATGGTGCCCATACCGTCCATCTTCCAGGAAATAACCCCGTAATTCAGGTTTTTGAAATCCCCGGTGAGTATGTTGCCGTTCACGTGATAGATCGTGTCGGTTTTCTGTGCGACAAGTTCCGTTGTGACCCATAAAAGTGAGACAACCAGAAGGGTATGGAGAATATATTCTTTCAATGGAGTTCAGCTTCACTCTTGCTTCTTCGCCTGCTTCGCTTCCTTTTTCGCCGCCTTTTTTTCTGCTTTTCGCTCACGTTTCTGATCCTTAAACTCTTTTACCCGGGCTTTTTTATCGTCACTGAAACCGATGGGTGCATTCACTTTCAAATACAATACATTGTTCTTGGTGCCGGATTTTTCCTTGTAAACGTCTACGAAGCCGTAGTAGTAACGTACCCCAAGGGTCCAACCCATTCCCTTCAAAAGTCTGTATCCCACCCCGGCGGCGATTCCGGCATCCAGCCTGTTGATCATATCCTTATTGTCTTCTTGCGTATTGACTTTGATTCCATCTTCGTTAGAGTTAAACTCGATGTGGGCGTTGTGCATGAGTGAGAATTGGGGACCAATCTCGACATGCATATGATTGGCAAACACGTATTTGGCCAAGACAGGAACCACAAAATAGCTGATGGATTGACTATAATCGCCTTTCATATCATAAGTTGTAGCACCTAAAAACTCGAGGTCTTCCGTCGTAAGTTGATCCAACCCGTAATCGGCTTTCACGAGAACTCCTGTGTTGAGATACCACTGATTCTTCATTTTTATGTCGAAGTAGAAACCTAGGTTCCACTTTCTGAACCAGTCATTGGAATCCATATTGTTAATAGTGGCAAAGTTGACCCCGCCGTCCAGACCAAATTCGATTTTGCCGGTGTTTAGTTTGTCTCCCAAAAGCAGAGCAATCAATACCTGGGATTGAGCAGCTGCCGAAAACAGAAGAAAGCCTATGAGTAGAAATAATTTTTTCATAAAAATGTCTTAGATCGATTCAATATATAAAGATACTTCATGTCAACCTCAACTATTTGATTTTTAATTTTTTAACAGTTACATATGTCATGGAAGGCACAGTGAAACTCGTTGACATTTCCAAGGTTCATAGAAGAAAATGCAATCGCTCAAGATTCTGTTATTCAAGAGATTAAAAATATTACACGCATGACATCCATCATTTTATAACTGAAAACATTTCGGTACCTTTGAGAGTTAACGGTTAAATCAGCTCCGGTGATAAACTCAAATATCTCGATCGACCCTTTCCTCATTCGGGAGCAACTCTCCCGCGTGCTGAAGAGTGCACCATTCACACGATCAGCCGTTCTATCCAGCTTCCTCAAATTCATTGTATCAGAGACTTTGAAGGGAAACGAATTGACCCTGAAGGAATACGTGATTGCAGTTAATGTTCTCAATAAAAGTCCGGAGTTTAATCCTCAACTCAATGGCATTGTCAGAATTCATGCGAGTCGTTTACGAAAACTATTGAGTGACTATTTTGAAAGCGAAGGTTCGAAAGATCCTATCGTGATTTCAATTCCAAAGGGCCGCTATGTTCCCCATTTTGAAACCAGTTCAGCGACAAGTTTTACAGAACCCAATAAGGAATCTCTCGCGGAGGAGAGCATAGAATCCAAACCAACAGTTGCCGTGATTCCCTTTGACTGTTATCAAGAAAACGAGAGGCTGAATGTGGTCTGCTCCGTTATGTGTCACGACCTGACCCTGGAACTATCGAAATTTCCTGAAATAGGCGTAATTACGAATTATTCTACCGAATGTGCTCTAAAGGAAACTCCAGATATAGAGCATCTGGTGACCAATTTGGGTGTTGACTTTCTCATAACCGGATATTGCGTTATGGAGGGCGACAGGACTCGAATCAGCGCTGAATTGAATAATTGCCAAGAACACAAGCTCCTCTGGGCGCAATCCTATTATCTCGATGACCTTGAAAAGGATTGGGTACTGGGCTACAAACGTATCATTCAGAAAATTACCGCCATGACCTGTGGATTTTTTGGATTGATCTACAGAAACACACTGAACGCGCACGTCCCTGTGAATTACGACTATCTCTATGCAATTTACTGGCACAATCGTTATCACAACTTATTCTCAGAGACGGCTTTTAATGAGACTTTGAAGGCCGTTGAAGGAGGTCTTGTAAAATCACCTGACAACGCGTTGTTGCTGGCTTTGAAAGCAGAGCTGCATCTCAACCTTTTGGTCATGATTCCGAACCCAGACCAAGATTATCTTCAAATGGGAATGAACCTGGTCAAAAAAGCCATCGCAAGTGACGCGACCTGCCAACATGCCTATCAGGTATACGCGTGGGCCAACTTGTTGAACCACGATCGCATTGAGGTGTACAGGTCCATCGAAAAATGCCTGTCGGTGAATCCGAATAACCCGATGTATTTGGGCCAGATGGGATTCGGTTATATCTGTACCGGAGACTATGAAAAAGGCATCGACCTGATGTCGGAATCGATTAACCTCAACCCATTCTATACCTGGAACTTGAATCTGGGCTTTGCTTTTTACTTCATTCACGCTGAAGACTATGAAGAAGCCCTTCTATGGGCTGAGAAAGTCAACCGAAGGAAATTCATTTGGGACCCCTTGTTGAGGGCTTCGATCCTGGGACTCCTGGAGCGCAACGAGGCATCCTCAAGTGCGGTACGTGAAGTGCTCGAAATCTGTCCGGATTTTCCTCAGTTTGCAGAACCCATGGTCAATGGATTTCTATTTGACAAAAATCTCATTCAAAAGATCAGCGAAGGACTGAAGCTTGCTGGTATTATCAGTATTGACGAATAGTCTCCAATCTTCTCATTTAACCGTTACACGCTTATAAATAAAGGTCCAACAAGACGCAATTCGTAATTTTGGGGGAGAGCCTGTACATCCTTATTGTATCTAATCGTGACGGTTCAGTTTCTATAAATAAAAAAGTTCTAATGAACCCTGTAAACTATTGATTATGAGATTGAAAATTAACCAACCCAAATCAATTTCAACTTTGTTGAACGCTTCGCTCATCATCACCTTGGTATTTCTAGCTGTTTCCTGGTGGGGATGCGATCCAAAACCCGACCCTGAATCTGTTGTCGCAGAAGTGGCCGCAGAAGCAACCACGGTCGAAATCGGATTTGAGCAGGAAGCGGCAGACCTGTTAAAACGAGGTCTGAACTACCTGAGTAACCTGGAAAAGTTTCAAGTAAACACCCAACAAACCTATGAAGACCTTTTGAACAATCACGTTCGAATAGACCTGGAAACTTCAGCCAGCCTGACTGTTTCACGTCCGGACAAGATACGTATTGAGAGATTCGGAAACGAAAGCCACGAATTGTTCTTCTATAATGGTGAAGATTTTACCCTTCACAATCCTTATGACAAGGTCTATGCCACCGAAAAGTTAAAAGGCAGCATTGAAGACATGTTTCACACGGTACGAGACACTTTTGGAATCACAGCTTCTGCCGCAGATCTAATCTATACGAATTCCTACGCCTTGATGATTGACAATGTAAAAGGAGCCAGGGTAGTTGGTAAAGAGAAGATAGGCAATATCATGTGCGACCATCTTGTTTTTGTTCGACCTAACGTGAGCTATCAGATCTGGATCAGCGATAGCGAGCCCTATTTGCCACAAAAGTATGTCGTTACAGACACCTCGACCTCTCATTTGCTGAGTTTCTCCACTCTTATGACCCAGTGGGATCTCGATCCTGAAGTACCAGATACCATGTTTCGATATGAACCTACAGACGACACCCATCGAATCTTCTTTATGAAAATGTCAGGGTCCGTTCAAAATAGCATCGATTAAAATCAAAAGAGAAAACCTATGAAAACTGCTTTCACACAATTAAGATACTCATTGGGAATAGCCTTCCTCCTGGTCGTTTTTTTTATGCCTGAGCTGATTGAAGCTCAAACTGCGGCAGGAGTAACCCATATGCATCGTGCAACCCGAAGAAGAACCGCCGTTGTGGTTTCTTCGGCAACTCATGCTCAAGATCAACAGGCTCAGGCTGCAGCTCAACAACAGGCACCGCCTCCCCAGGAGGCCGCAGCAGCACCGGCACCAGCACCAGCACCGGCATCGACGCCCCCTCCTGCTTCCACTCAGGCTAAACTGGCCATCGGCACCGTGGTAACCGCCTTGCCGTCAGGTTGTGTCTCAAAACCGATAAATGGGGTACAGTACTATCAATGTGGCGCCAATTATTATCTCGCCGCCTATCAGGAAGGAGCCCTGGTTTATGTGACTGCCGAACCTCCGTCATAGAAAATCAACCAAACCCTGATTCATGAAAAAAATACCTCTGCTTTTTCTACTTTTCACATTGGTCTTTGGGCTGTCTGCTGGATATGCCCAAGAATCAGAGGATCCGGGCAAATCGGATACAAAAACCACCGACAGGGAATGGAACTATTTGGCCGAAATTTACCTGATGTTTCCGAACATGTCGGGAGAGACCACGGTTGGGGTCATCCCTCCTGTTGAGGTAGATGCGGGAGCTGGAGACATCTTCGGTCATCTGGAGATGGGAGCCATGTTCTATTTTGAAGCTAACAACGGAAACTGGGCCATTGGCAACGACCTCTTATATATGAAACTGGGTCAGGATGCAGAACCGGGTGTTCTAATCACGAAAGGCAAAGTTACCATGAAGCAACTGGCCTGGGAAGTTTCGGGTTTGAAACGGGTTACCCCCTGGCTTGAAGCGGGCCTTGCGGGTCGCATTGTTTCCCTGGATGTCGCACTGGATCTGGAAACCATAAATGAACCCCGAAGCGGATCGGGAAACAAGACCTGGTTTGACCCCGTGGTCGTCTTGCGCTCAAACAACGTTTTCGCCGAGAACTGGTTGGCACAATTGCGCCTGGATGCCGGTGGTTTCGGTATCGGTTCAGACTTCACCTGGCAATTGCAGGCCAATCTCGGTTATCGATTTACAGATCTGTTCCAGGCTACCCTTGGGTACCGCTACATCGGGATCGATTACGACAGCGGCGAAGGACGGGATCGTTTTCTTTACGACATAGACACCTATGGATTTGTCGTTCGCCTCGGCTTTAATTTTTAACCCATGCAAATGAAATTTAATTCAAGACTTATGAAATATCTACTCACACTTATCGTAACCGTTTCCTTTATGATAGTGGGAAATGCTCAAAAAACAGAGTTCTGACTCCTTTGACAGAACTGTGCTCCCTATAAAGGAGCCAACTCCTCCTACCTATACGGAGCTGGACGTCCGAAAAGCAACACCTCCTCCCAGATTTCAGGTGGTTCCTCCCAAAGATGCACCGAATGTGGTCATCGTTCTGATTGACGATCTGGGATTCGCCGGTACCAGCACCTTTGGAGGACCGGTGAAGACACCCACGTTTGACAAAATGGCGAGTCAGGGTATCTTTTACAACAATTTTCACACTACAGCGGTTTGCTCCCCTACAAGAGCTGCATTAAAGAGTGGACGGAACCACCACGTGAACAACATGGGCTCCATTATAGAAACCGGAACCGCGTTTCCCGGAAACACAGGGTCTATACCAGAAAACGTGACCCCCGTAGCCGAGATGCTTAGACTCAATGGGTACAGTACAGCCGCTTTTGGAAAATGGCATGAGCTGGCAGCCTGGGAAGCCAACGTCTCAGGTCCTTTTGACCGTTGGCCAACCGCCAGGGCTTTGATAAATTCTATGGCTTTCTCGGAGGAGAGACCAACCAATGGGCACCTTTTATATATGATGGAGTAACTCCGGTTGATTTACCTGAAGATGAAGACTATCATTTTCTGGAAGACATGACGGACGAGGCAATTTCCTGGATCAAATTCCAACAGGCCCTGGCTCCTGACAAACCTTTCTTTGTTTACTATGCCCCTGGCGCTACTCACGCGCCGCATCACGTTCCTGAGAAATGGATCAAACGACACGAAGGCAAATTCGATCAAGGCTGGGACAAGATGCGCGAGGAGATCCTGGCGCGACAGATCGCAAGTGGCCTTGTGCCTCCAGGAACCACACTGACTGAGAAACCCTCGGCCATTCCCGACTGGGACGATCTCAGTGAAAAGGAAAAAACCCTTTTCAAGCACCAGGCCGAAGTATTTGCAGCTTTTATCGAAATGACAGACTATGAAGTCGGACGACTCGTCAGCGGCATCGAAAGCATAGGCGAACTTGATAACACACTGATCTTCTTCGTATACGGAGACAACGGAACGAGCGCAGAAGGTGGCCGCAATGGCATGTTCAGTGAAATGACCTACTTCAACGGAGTACAAGAAAAAGTGGATGACATGCTCAAAGTCATGGACAAATGGGGTGGGCCTGAGACTTATCCTCATATGGCTTCAGGATGGGCCGTCATGTATGACACGCCCTACAAATGGACCAAGCAAATGGGATCCGACTTCGGGGGCACCAAAGTGGGCATGACTGTGCACTGGCCCAAAGGGATACAGGCAAAAGGTGGGCTCAGAAAGCAGTTTCATCATGTGATCGATGTCGCCCCGACAATTCTGGAAGCTATTGGAGTTCCTGAACCTGTCGAAGTGAACGGAGTCAAGCAAGTTCCTATGAACGGGGTGAGCATGCTGTATTCTTTCGATGATGCCACAGCCAAGGATCAGCATACCCAACAATATTTCGAAATGTTTGGCAACCGGGCCATGTACAAAGATGGCTGGTTGGCACGAACCATCCACAAGGCACCCTGGGAGAGTAAACCAAGACGTCCGCTGGAGGAAGACATTTGGGAACTCTATGAAATTGAAAATGATTTCAGCCTCAATAATGATCTTTCAAACAAACATCCCGACAAGCTCAAAGAGTTGCAAGACCTGTTTATGAGTGAAGGTGAAAAGTACCACGTCTTACCGGTTGATGATCGGGTATTCGAGCGATTCCAGGCAGAAAACGTGGGTAGACCCGATTTGATGGCTGGACGAACCTCAATTACCCTTGCTGATGGCATGACGGGGATGACCGAAAACACCTTCCTGAACATTAAAAACAAATCCAAAACCATTTCAGCCAAGCTCCAAGTGGATTCTGAGGCTGGCAACGGTATAATATTCGCTCAGGGTGGTCGATTTGGCGGATGGGCATTGTATGTCAAAGATGGAGTGCTTGCCTATGACTACAATTTCCTGGGTCTTGAAAGGTATACGGTTGCGTCGGAGAAGAAGCTCCCCGAAGGCGAATCGAATATCAGATTCGAGTTTGCCTATGATGGTGGCGGCCCTGGAAAAGGTGGCCTCGGAACCCTTTTCATCAATGACGAAAAAGTGGGTGAAGGGCGAATCGATCGTACTCAGCCCACGGTTTTCTCTGCTGATGAAACGGCTGATGTAGGAATCGACCTGGCTACACCTGTGGTTGAATCGATCGGTGCAGAATCAAAATCCCGATTTAACGGACACATTCATGAAATTACGATTGAATTGAAGTAGTCCCTTAAGGTTTACTTTGTGATTAGCTGTAGGTTTTGTAACTTGAAGAATATGTTTACTCGACTTCCAAAATACCTTCTGCTTGCCTTTTTCCTGCTATCAGGAATGATGTTTGCACAGGATGAATCGGATGTCCTGTTTTCAGAGCCTTCAATCAATGCGACAGACCCCTCGGATCTGTTGACGTTGCGATTGGAAATCCCAATCAAGACACTGAGGAAAGAAACCAATGACAGCACCTTTATAGCGAGTACTTTATACTTCAAAGAACGAGACATCTGGGACTCCCTGCCGGTTCAATTGAGAACCCGGGGAGAATTCAGAAGGAAGAAGTGCATATTCCCTCCGGTAAAAATCAAATTTTCGAAAAAAGACATTGAGAACACCTTATTTGACAACAACAAGAAGCTTAAGCTCGTAGTTCCCTGTCGGCATGAGGAGGATAAGAACGACAATGTTGTCAAGGAGTATCTGGCCTATAAGTTATATGAACCCGTGACCCCATATCATTTCAAGACGCGACTCGTAAACCTTGAGTGGTCGCAAAAAGCATCTAAAAAGAAATCAGGCCACCAATTGAAGGCCATTTTGCTCGAAGACCTGGACCACCTTGCCGAAAGAATGGGTGGTGATGCATATGATCGAACCGTGCATCCCATGCGAATGGACACCTTGAACGGGATTCGAAATGCCTTTTTTCAGTACATGATAGGCAATGCCGATTATTCGGTGACGCTCGGACACAATTACAAGATCATTTACCAGGATGAAAAATTTCTGGTCATCCCCTATGACTTTGACCTGGCGGGTCTGGTCAACGCCGATTATGGAAAGTCATCCGACGTTCAGAATCTCCGATTCATGGGGGATCAACCCGCAGCTAGAATCTATAGGGATTTCCCACGCAATTCGGCTCTGGTCGAGCAAGTCAGGCAGGAATACCTAGCCAACAAAGAAGCGATTTTTGAGGAGTTGGAAAAGACGAAGGGATTCTTTGACAATGAAGATGAGTATGCCGAGGCTGAGCTATACCTCTCGAAATTTTTCCAGGTTTTGGAGGATGACAAGAAATTCCGCAGGACGATCAATACAAACTGAACTTTCAGTCGATATATGTTTCTTTTTTGATAGCAAACATCTCTTTTCGGGGATCAAATTTAGTGGTCTGCGGTATACTCTTATTCAATTTCCTGAGGCGATAATCGACCAGGAATGAGGCAAAAATATATCCGGCAAGAAAGAAAATGGCAGAAATAACCACAATAAAAATCATCTCATTCCAAACCTCTTGATAAGGAAACGCGACGCTTTCCATATTCTCCACCTGATCAACCGTTTGTAATTGATCCAAATTTTTCACAACCTTAAAAGGAAAACTGAAATACTCGACCATCCCGTTTTCAATTCGTTTGAAATTTTTAATCAGGTAGACCGTACTAGCGGCTCCATAGGCCCATATGGAAATCCCGAAACCCACCATACGTGAATAGGTTGATCTGTAGCGGAGCCATTCTATATTCGTTATATCTTTCAGGCCAAGCTTGCTGCGACCGGTGAACCATTTTTGAACACTGAATTTTGATCGATACTTTTTGACGTAGTCTACAGAGTAAATTGTCCAGCAACACAACAAAAACAAGGGTGTTGCGATCACAACCAAAAGACCCATGCAAAGAAGAATAATTACCACAATATCAACAAGAGACCCATACTCAAGGTTGAAATCTCTCAAGATGTCAAGTTTTGCAAAGCCTAATATGAAAAGAACATCCATCCCCACTTCTGTCTTATTAAATTAACTTTACTCAATCTAGCTAATCAAATAGTTGGAAACAAATGATTTAGGACGAACCGACCCTATTTCTTACCCGAGGCCCCTGATTTCTTTTCAAGGCTTTTTTGGATCCTCAATACGACCCTTGACAAAGTACATTTTCATCTTCCCGTGATTTTTCACTTTGATCTCTCCGCGATCCTCGCAATCAAATTTATCCTTGATCAGTTCATAGGTGTATTCCGAGATATTTATTCGTCCCGGTTCGGAGTTTGACTCCATCCTGGAAGCGACATTTACCGTATCCCCCCAAATGTCATAGGCAAATTTTTTGGTGCCCACCACACCTGCCACTACGGGCCCGGTATTCAGTCCGATTCGAACGTCGAATGGCGTAATGTTCTCTTGGATTCCGCTCTTGGATTCATTGAGAAAACGGATGAACTCAAAAGCCACTTCTATGATTTTCACAACATGGCTTTCATCGGGCTCGGGAATGCCACCTACGCACATATAGGCGTCCCCGATGGTTTTGATCTTCTCCATTCCGTGCTGCTCGACAATCTCGTCAAATTTGGAAAAATAGTGGTCGACGCTGGCGACCAGCTCTTCGGGCTCAAGATCCTGAGAATAGGAGGTAAACCCGACAAAATCTGTAAAGAGAACGGTCACCTGCTCATAGCGCTTGGCTTTGACTTTGCCATGATCCTTGAGTTCCTGCGCGGTTTCCTCGGGGAGGATGTTGAGTAGAAGGTTTTCTGACCTTTCCTTCTCATTCGCGATGATCCTATTGGTCTCCTTGATGAATTTGAACCTTCTGTATTGACCCAAAGCCAAAAGGCCGATAAAGAAGAGCAGGATAGAAACTGCCCAGGTTATCGTTTTCTGTCTTTTTTCCTGCAACTCCTGGATCTGAGCTTCCTTCTCCAGCAGGCCGATCTCATCTTCTTTCTTCTGCAGGTCAAAATCGAATTGAAGGCCCCTGATCTTGTCATCAGTATCAATGTTAAAAATGGAATCCTTAAGATTTAAAAACTCCTCCTGGTAGACATAGGCGTTTTTGTAGTCTCCCAGGTTTCTATACGCTATCGACATGCCCTCATAAATGTCTTTTAGATCTTCATTGATCGCCATAGACTTTGCGATAAAAGCTCCTTCCTCGTAGATCTCAATGGCCTTCTTAGGGTCTTCATTCATATAGATGCGCCCCATAGCCAGGCGGGTCTGGACCAGGTCCAGAGGAAGGTTGTCTCGCGTTGCTATGGCATAAGCACTATCATAGTATTTAATGGCCAAATCACGGCTTCCGAGCTCATATTCCTCTTTACCGATCATGGTCAGGTTGTGGGCATAATCCGTGGTGCCTTGTGTCGACTTCAAGGCCTGCAAATAATAATCCAGAGCCATCTTGTGATCGTTCTTGAGACTGTACACTTCACCGGTTCCAAGCAAATAGGCTGACTCTATGTCGGGATTATCAATTCTATCCAGATAGAGGGCCAATTGTTCATAGTAGCTGAGTGCCTTCTCATATTCCTGCATTTGGGTGTACACACCTCCAATATTTACAAGAGCAGTAGTGATCCGTACCGGATCATCAAGAAACTCTGAATATCGCAAGGATTGCAGGTAATAATCCAGGGCTCTCGCATAGCTTCCCTGGTCGTAGTAAATGACACCCATATTACTGGAAAGATTGGCAATTCCCAAAGTGTCAGGAATAGATTCGAAGATTTGAAGTGATTGGGTCCATGAATCAAAAACCTGTGCGAAGTTTCCCTGGTAGTAATGAACCAAACCCAGATTTTTCAATGCGTAGGCCTGGCCTTTCTCAAAATTGAACGCCTCAGCCGTCTTTCTTGCCTCCTCGAAAACGCTTTTTGCTTCATCAAATTCCTCTTCATAGAGATACTCTAAACCCATCTCATTGAGGAGGTCTACTTTTACAGAGTCAAGTTGCCTTGATTCCAACTCCGATTTTAAACTGTCTATCCTCGGATTCTGGGAAAAAAGAGAGGCACAAATCAAATGGGTACCGATAAACAGTACCCATATGGATTTTAAGTCAAGGTATTTTACAATCACTTCTAACGTCAATTTTTACTGATCGTTTTGCTTATGGTTCCAGATGAGGTCGTGATACGAATGAAATAAATCCCGGCAGGAACAGAAGACATATCAAGAATGACATCATGTCTCTTGTTCTTCCTGAAGTTTTCACTTGCTACCAATAGTCCGGAGGTATTATGGACCTCAACAGTTCCGGTCTCGTAGACTGTTCTTTGAATCGTCAGCTGATTTTCAAAAGGAACAGGGAAAATCATGTACCCGGCCTCTTCAATACTGCCTACACCCTTAGCGTCACACTTGCCCGACTCGGCTGTAGCCTCAGATGATGTGGAACTCTTTTGGGTCGTGTCAAACGTTGTGAGATTCCAAACCATTCTTTGACCGTCAAAACGAACCTTGAATGTACCTTCTCCTGCCAGGAAAATGACAGGTGGCTCACCCTCTCTGACAGCCGGACCGGAAAGGTTATTATCGGGCCCTTGCAGCACATATATAGCCACATCATTTGGATTTACATATCTGTAATTCGCGGTATAATACAATCCATCTGAAGCTTCGAGATCAACTTCGATGCAATCGAGATAGGATCTGACCTTTCTCAAATTGCCATCATTGGGACTTACATATAATTTACCAACCGAAGCGTATTGCAGAACATAATTTTCAGGATCCTGAATAAAAATATTGAATATTCCTGAATCCCCGAATTCATACTCGCGGCCATAATCATCTTCAAATCTATACTCTATGCCATCAGGGAAAATTGAGTCTATCGTCTCCTCGTATACAAATCCTTCTATTTGCAGGGGTATTTGAGTGACATCGATCTCCTCGTTTTGATGGATCAGGTAATCTCCGGTTGTTACAGTTAATTCTGCTGGAGATATGCCATATCGACCAAAACCGAATGAAATATTGAAATTCGCCGCCAAAGAAGAAAGGAAGGCGCCCGGATAAATAGAATGTCTGTCTTCCAAACCATTCGTCACTTCCAAACCAGTGATCAGGTTCATCGCATAAAGACTGGAAACTCCTCCATCACCTGCTTCGGGTTCTGATTCCGCATCTTCAACGTCAATCACCGCAAAAATCGAACTATATTCATTCTCATCATCATCACCGCCCAGGCCACTTTCGTTGACCACAGCCCGCAACCTGTTCTCAATCGAAAGGTCTATGATTCCATCCAACAGATCCTGGCCATTAACAACGGCTCTCAACCTGTTTACTACAGCTCTTAGTCTGTTGGTTATAGGATCTTCGGAGATGTTCAGATAATTCTCAAACTGCACGGGATCCAGGTCAATGACTTTCATTTCATTAACAACTGCACGGAGTCGATTCACTATCGTGTTCTCACTTGTCATCCAACCTCCATTTTCGAGTAAATTCAAAATTTGCTCCTGGTTGACGACAGCTCGGAGTCGATTGACCAAAATCAAGCTGTTCTCGATGTAAAAGTCTTGAGCATGAGAAGATTCTATCAATTGTAAGAATGCCTCATTATTGTCAACCTCCGTCACATCATAGATATATTGTAATTCCCCCAAAATCGCCTCTCCGTAAAGGTATTCCTGGTCCTGGAGTTGAATAAGAAGGTCCTTCTTGGTTACTTCCAGCTTACCGTTAATGAAATTGACCTGGAAGTTCTCCTGTTGCTCCGAGGTCAAAACCGTTTCAAAGTCGGGAAAGATGACGTAGTTATTTACATCTGGATACGGAAAGACTGCCGGAGTGGCATAAACAATTGCTGGGAGTCCCACTGACTCCGGGGTTTCCCCTTCGCCAAGCCCCTCAACTGTATATGAAAATGAAATCGTCTGGCCGTATTCCCTGGAAACGTTGTCTGCAATAATATTGATAGCTCTTTTGTTTCCGTCAAAAATGAAAGCCTCATTGGAGTCCCCTCCATCCGTACATCCAGGGGTAATGCAGTCGGTAGGGACCGTTAAAGGTGGGTTTTCCACAAAAGGCGGTACCTTCACAATGATTTCATTCTCAGTAGAGGACTCGACAATCAAAGTTTGTCCGTCGAAAGTCACGGTAGGTTCTTCGGGAAAATACTGCCCGAGCAATTGAACACGAATGGTATCTGCTCCAGGTGTGCCATCCAATACTGTCAGCTCCGTGATCTTTGCCGTTTTGGCTGCGATTTGTTCAAACACTTTCTCTGCGTCGATGAGTCCCGGTCCAACTCGAGTTGCATCTCCCGCCGGTGTCGTATTCTGACCATATAAACTGAGTATTTGATCTGCAAGGCCATTAGTGCCTGTTGAAGCTGTTGGAGACGCTGTTGACGCCTGTACAGGAAACCCGTCTGGAAACCAGGAACGAGAGGCCGATAAGAGAATCGCATAGGCGCTCGCCGCATGTGGAGCGGCAGCTGAAGTCCCAAAGAAGTTGGGGAAATTATCCTCATCAAAAGAGATGTCGTTTCCAATAGATGCCACATTGGTATTTCCTCCATCGGGCGCTGCAAAATCGATAGTCGCATTGAATCCATTGGCCAAAACTCCCGCATATGAAGAGAAAGGCTGAGCAACAGGGCTGTCTGCGTTTCTAAAATCAACGGAAGCCACTGCATTGGCCTCCGGTGTCATGGCGTGTCCGCTTATTGTTGGGGCGCCTCCGTACTCCAAGACGTCCAGTCCATCTGCTCTATAGGCAACATAGCGCATAGATAATCCAGGGTTCGGTGGGCCATCAGCACTTGTAATAAGTATGTTTGCCTCTCCTGATTCAGTAGCCTGAAAAACAATAATTTCAGTGGGGTCCCCAGCTTCATTGACACGATTGTTCCCTACCAATAGTCGTCCCAGATCGTCTACGATATAAATATCGAGATCTGAGTTGGCTCCAAGAGTATTCTCCTGGGAGGCCAGGGGCTCATCCCATTGGAGAACGATCATATAAACTTTTCCGCCCTCAACGCTAAAGCGTTGAAAAACATCCGGGCTTCCGTCAGCATTGGTTCCAAAAACGTGAGCCCTCGTGTCGGAGCCGGCAGATAGGAAATTCGTTGTCGGAGTTGAGGTTGAGGCTTGAAAAACAGTCTGGTAACCGTCATCGCCAAAATTTCCGGCTGAGCTGAAATAAGCGTTTCCGGCAGAACTGGTAAAAGCCGCAATGGCCTGAGAAACTCTTCCCAAACCGAAAAAAGGCTCGGTAATAAAAGTAATGTCATCTACAATTACATCACATCCCGCGAGATCAAGCCCCTGAACTCCCAGCTCAAATTCCCTCGGGGATTCAATTCCCGAGTAAAATGCGAGCTCAGCACTTGGAACAATATCGTGAATGATGTGCATCATAGCCCGACCCTCATCGGAAGCAACAGAACCTTCAAATTCTTTCACCACATCAACCGGGGTCAAATAATCATTTGGATTCCCAATTCCGGGAAGGTCTCCGTTTTCAACATCAATGGTAGCATTGGATTTCTGAGTAAAGGGCTGTTTATCAAAACTGTCAGATATGACACCTATTTTGACACCTCTTCCGTCCACCGGCACAATCTCTCCATCGACCACCATGCGATAGGCATCGCGCACGGCATCTGTCTTTTGCGCACCATCTCCCTGGGTAGTGGTTATACCATTGTTTAAAAGCGATGGGTAAAGCGGTCTGACAAAATTGATGTCCTGGGTTTCTTGATTGAGTTGGGTCAGTTGATTAATTGGAAAAGCGCAATCAACGGTGGGCAATCCTTCAGATAAAATTAGCGTCGGATCAATAAGAAAATTACTCAGCGTAAGTCCGTAGGTATTCTGCAACAAGTTGATCACCTCCTGTGTCCTTCCTTCATTCGGCACAACCTCGATAAGAACGCGCTGTGAATTGTCAATCTGGAAAATCAGGTCAGAGGGATTGTCTCCTGCGGTTCCATCCGCCAGGGAGCCGAGCTTCGAGCCAATAAGATCATCGTATTTACCGTCACCTCCGTATACCGGAAAAATAAATCCTTCTTCCTCTGGAGGGCAATGTGAGGAATTTGCGCTCGCAACTACTGTATGAATCTTTCCATTCGGGATTGACAACGGTCCACTCTACGGATTCACCTTTGGCAAACTGCTTGAAAAAAGCACCATCTACCCTTCCTTTTTTGAAGTTCTTTACACCTTTTGACTTTTTATTGCCTTTACTCGAGATCACGTAACTGTCATCATCGCCAACAGAGATCTCTCGGTTGGTAGGATTCTCATAACTAAAGGATACCTGATAAAGGCCGTTTCCGATTTCTTCGGTACAGGCGCGGACAATCAGATCCTTATTGTTTTTCTTACCTCCGCCTTTTTGAGCAAATGCTGTTAGGGAGGTGAACAATAGAATCAGAAAAATTATGAAATAAAAAGAAGTCGAGAACAACTTTTTTTTCATGAGAACCGGGGAGAGGGGGAGTTCCATCAGACAGAAATTTAGTTAGTTAGAGTGTAAAAGATACTCAATTTTTATCGCATCCTTATCCTCAATTGTAATTCAAGCGAAATTAACAGCTATAAAATACAATTCAACTAAGTTGATGTGAAAGCATAAAAATCCTGTCCGTAGATACGGATTTATTTACCGAACAGAATCGGCACTGCTCCTAAAGAGAAATAATCGGAGAGTTCAAGAAGCCATGGACTCACCCAACGGAAGCGAACTGCGAAGCTCGGCTAACCATTTTTCTTTCACGGGTTGCCTTTCATTTCTGGCATAGAACGTGTGAAACTTGTGGTTCTCCAGAAAATCAATTTGCATCTTGATCCATTCCTCTCTCGAGTCGATCATTGAATTCTCGTAAAGCTCTTTAAAAAGAAGCTCACTGACCTCTTTGTAATCTTCTCTACCGAGGTAGTCTAGGTAAACGTCGCACATGATCCGCTCCAACTGGTTGGTAGGACGGTGTGGCATTCTCGTGGCTCTGATCAAGTCTCCCACGACTTTGGTCTGAAGAAAGGTATAACCCAAATCGGACATCATCTCTTTGGCAATCTTAGCTCCTTCCTCTTCACTGTTAAGGGAAGATTTCGTGTAGCCAACATCACGCAGGAGCACGGCAAGTCGCAAAATCTGCGCCTCATGGACCCCTAACTTGTGATGTTTGATGTAATCTTCAGCAACGTCCATGGCCTTCAGGGTATGGTCCGCTCCGTGGTAATATAGACTTTCCGGAAGTTTTGTTTTCAGCAGTTCCAGCACCTGCTCCTTCAGCGTAATGTATTTATCCATATCGATTCATTTGAATTAAACATAAATATGACTCTTTCAGTTTCGAACTTTTTCGGGGGAAGGAATCATAGCAATTTGACCTAATTGGTTTAAAGATAATGAATTAAATTGATATTTTTGCATTTTTACAGGATCATTTCACCACGCGGACCGTCCCTTGTTTCAAATTCACCTGATTTTATCATTTTGTTGGCCTCTCGCAATCGATTTGACATCTTTTCCAAAAGCCTGTAAGCCAAAGATGAATCCTGGTGAATCGACTTGTAGAGATTTCGCTTATCAATTGTCAGGATCCTGGCGTCGCCTATCGCCCGTACCGTGCACGAGCGTACATCCTCCTCAAACAATCCCATCTCCCCAAAGAATTCCGTCTCACCAAGTTCGGCAACCTTCACGTCTCCGGAAGGAGTTTCTTTGAGGACCTCCACCTTGCCTTCCTGGATGACATAAAGGCAATTTCCCTTGGTGCCCTGTTTAATGATCAATTCCCCTTCTTTATAGTTTTGACCCAGCTTTTTGTTTTTCATAATCGTTACTTTTTATCGGAGGCATGTTCGAGCATATAATGCTCCAGGTCAAACCTGCAACCTGCCGAGGTGAAATGAATCTTTTGAATATATTTCGATATCCTGCACTGCCCGTGAATGTATCCCACAAGACTGAGCTCAACCTCAACATCGATTGTTCATCGGCTTGCTCCCGGGTCAATTGTTCCAGCAGACCCCTTTTCAAAGCCGGTGACTTTTGAATCAATCTCGTAACCCAGAAGATGAGTTTCCCCACTTGGTTGTCTATATCCAGATCCCGGCAGATGGGCTCGTAGTAAGCTTTGAAATCCGCTTCTCCCACTCCTTCGAAAATGGCCGTGCTCGCGGCCGCCCTTCCGGTCAGGAAGGCGGCGCCAATTCCATTTTTATACAGTTTTGAGGAGCCTGAATCTCCAATCAGGACGACCTGGTCGGCGTAGGGGTGATTTCCCTGTTTTACATTGACATAAGGATAGCAAGTGCAGGTCATGGCGCGCTCCATCGGAAAATCATCCGGAAAGCAGGATCTGACCTCTTCGGATGTGATAAAACTCTTCACCACATTCTTGTCGATGTCCTTTCCGAGTAGCACCAGGGTGACATAATTCTCCTTGGGGATGAGTGCACCGAAGGTAATGTGAGGAATATCCAGTAAAAATACATGCATCGAATTGCCAAAATTCGCCTGAATATCCTCTGTTTTCATGAAGAACTCGCTGATGTAGGTTCGGGTGGTTTCCGGAGGTTTATAGGAAGGGCAGACCGTCTTGAACAACTCCAGGCCTTTTTTATTGAGTCCGACCGCACCGACAATCAAATCATACTCCCTGTTGCCTGATTTGGAGGTATTGACCCGAATCTGATCTCCTTCCCTTTCCAGGGACATCACTTTTTCATGGAAAACTTCAGCCCCGCTATTTCTGCAGAGACCTAAAAGATAATTGTCGAAACCCCGTTGGTTGACATCGAGGCATCCTCTCGGACCACAGCCCCTAAAAACAGAGGCAATTCTGTGTTCATCAGAAGGTGAATGAATCACACGCACACCTTGTTCCGTATGCATGGTGTAGGTATTGATTCCTCGTTGGATTATTTCAGAAGGGATCACGATACCGTCTGTAGCCATGTGCTGAACCAAAGATTCAGAAATGATGCCTCCGCAATGATTGCAACCACCGGCTCCAACTTTGGTAAAATCTTTGGGTTCAAAAATGTCCAGATGAATGTCGAGGTCGAACCTTCGCGCGTAATCGAGGGCGTAGAAACTGAAAAAACTTCCCGCGGGACCTCCTCCGACCACACCAATACGTGAGCCGTTGGCCAATTCAATATTGCCCTTTGCAGAAGCCATGCCAATTCTTACCTCATGGCTTGAAGTGATCAAAAAGCCGAGCGGTAGGAAACTAAAAGATCAACCCGGCCTATATAAAATCAAGCCGATTGTTTTGATTCTTTTAAAGTTACACCAGAATACGAAAAATTCACATGACTTTTGTCATATTTGGTTTTGACAATCTTCGTCATCTGTCAGGCAAGCCTCGATCGTTCGAATCCAGATCGCTCCCATCGTAAATAACCCCTTCCTTCAGCCCTGATTCGGACCCGCTCAATTTTTTCGTATTTTTAAGGGACCAAATCGAATGAAACAGAAGCTGATCCATATCCTTAAAAAGACAGGGATTGTCCTTGTTGCCCTGGTCGTTTTTCTGGCGGCTGTCATTGGTTTTGTCTTCCAGTTTGTTCTTACCCCTGACAAGATCACTCCCAAAGTTGTAAAGGCCCTCAATGAGAATTTAAATGCAGAACTCGAGCTGAATTCGGTCGAGCTGACCTTTTTCAAAACCTTTCCGAGCTTCAAGCTGGAACTCGAGGACGGCTCGATCGTCAAACGATTGGACAAGGCACAGGATTCGCTTTTTAATCCCCAGCAGGACACCCTGATTCAATTTGAGTATGCTGTGGTCAGCGTGAATCCTCTCGCTTTTTTACGAGACAAAATCCAGGTCAATCGCCTATCGTTTGAAAACCCTCGGATCTATGCCCTTGTGACCCCAGAGGGGAAGGTGAATTGGGACATCCTGAAGCCTACCGACACGTTGGAAATCCTTGCAGATAGTCTCGAAACAAAAGTGGAGAAGGAAGAATTCAAAGCCAGCATCAACCTCGAAGACATTTCAATTGTCAATGGAGAGCTCATCTTTGATGACCGCTATACAGAGAACTACTTTCAAACAAAGGGGTTTGACCTGAACCTGAGTGCGACATACAACCCGGAAAAGATTCTTCTCGAAATGGATGTGAATTCAGAGGACATTGTCTTCAGAAAAGAGGAAGGAACATTTACAGACAACCTCGAGGTGAATCTCAACACGGATCTTGAAGTCAACAGAAACTCAAAGAACATATCCATTGAAGAGGCACATCTCGCCTTGAATGACCTCGCGTTCAAAGTAACGGGAAATCTGAAACCCAACGCAGCTCAGAAAGAAGTGGATGTCGACTTGGACCTCTCCCTTGAAGTACCATCACTGAATACTTTGATCGACCTGCTTCCCGAAGCCGTTTTCGACAACACTGAGAAATACCAGGCCCAGGGCGAGGCGTTGATAACTGCTGAGATCAAGGGCGTTTATAAAAAGGGAAAATTGCCCAGTATTCAATCGAAGCTCGTGATCGAAAACGGAAGCCTGTCCTACGATAACAAGCCCAATCAGGTCGAACTGATCCAGGTGGATGCCGATCTTTTTATTCCTCCTGACAAAGGAGCTGAATCCAATTTCAACATCCGTGAGATGCGATTGAAAGGAGTTGGTACCGATCTAAAGGTTTCCGGCACAGGAAAGGATCTGTTCAACCGGGGGGAGATGGCGCTCAAATTCAATGGAGCGATAGACCTGGAGGCCTTTGAAAAGACCTTTCCCCTGAAAAAGAACATCGATTTGGAAGGCCGCGCCGACATGTCGATTTCTGCGGATTTTGATCTTGCAGATTTGAAAACCCAGGACTACGGAAGGATTCAAGCGCTTGGGAAACTCGATCTTCAGGGTCTCAGCGTGAACAGTCCTGCAGACAGTTTGAATTTTAAGCTTTCCCGTTTCGAGATTCTCACCGGTCAGGATGAGAACAGTGACCTGCTCACTGAAAAAAACACCAGGATCGTCGGCGGAAAAATCATGATCGAGGGACTTGAATTCGAACAGGGAACCAGGTCAAAAGGGCGATTGAACACCTTTGAGGCGACTTTTGCCTCCACCCCATTGAAAGATACGACCGAAGTGGCTACCTTGAAGTCTTCGATTCTCATAGACAATGGCAGTTTGGTCTTGGGGGACTCCCTGAAAGCCAAAATAAAATACCTCAATGGAAAGCTCGGTTTGAACCCAAAAGAAGGAGCCCCAAAAACTCCTGAGATAGTTTCAGATTTTAAGGTGGACTCTGCAGGGGCGCTGTATAAATCGAAACGGGTTGCCCTCATTCAGGGCAAATATGATCTGAAATCATGGCGAGAAGGCGAAAAATGGCGGCTTGAAGGACGTGTTTCCTTCGGAACTATGTATGCATTCACTCCAGGATATCCGCTCGAAATACAGATTCCCAAGACGGAGATTTTTTTGAAACCCGGTCTGATCGAACTGGATCACGCAAAACTCATGGTCGGAAAATCAGACATCACGGCTACCGGTCGCGTCTATGATATCAGTGATGCCTTCCTGGAAGACAAAATGCTGAAAGGGGAACTGGAGGTTTCCTCAGATCTGATCGATGTGAATGAGATGATTTATGCGTTGAATGAGGGTGCGGAATATCGAAAATCGAGTCAGGCGGCGAAAGAAAAATCATCCGAGGTGGCAGCTGCAGATCCTAAAGTACAAGGTGATCCATCCGCCAAAGAGAAACCCAAATCCTTCATGGTACCCGCCAACCTCGACCTGAGGTTTCAAAGCAGATTTAAAGAGGTCCTTTACAAGACATACATCATCAAAGAGGTTCGCGGGCTGATCACGGTCAAGGACCAGATTTTGAACCTTTCGGCCCTCCAAATGAATACCATGGCGGCCAATATGGCCACGACCGTTACCTATGCATCAAAGGAAAAGGGCAAAGCCTCACTCGACTTTGATTTCAAATTGTATGAGATAGACTTGTCGAAGCTGACCGATCTTTTTCCGGTCATTGATTCACTTCTTCCCATGTCGCAGTCCTTCGAAGGCAAAGTCAACTTTCGGATGAAAGGGGCTGGCAAGCTCGACAATTCCCTGGGTATGGTAGGTCCCTCTTTGGATGCCATCGCCCGAGTAGAGGGTGATGATCTGGTAATACTAGACGGGCAGACTTTTCAGAAAATTGCCAAAATGCTTTTTTTCAAGAACAAAGATCGCAACACCATCGACAAACTGGAATTTGCCATGGTTTTTAAAGACGCCATGATTGAGGTCTTTCCGTCTGTGATTACAGTGGATCGCTACAAAGTGGCCATCGGGGGTCAGCACAAACTTGACATGACCTATGATTATCACATTTCCATCCTCAAGTCTCCCATGCCATTTAAAGCGGGTATCGACATCACTGGTACCGAAGACAACCTGGACTTCAAGATCACGAAAGCGAAATACAAGCATCTGTTCTCGACCAAGGAAAGGCAGCGCAAAAAGGCTGACAGCACTCTTATCCGCAGAAAGATTTCCGTCATGAATCAGTTGCCTTTTTCTGAATAATGATCGGTTGAGATTCATTGTTCTCGGGTATTCCTGATCCGTCATTCTTCCCATTGCGGCACATTTTCTTGGTTCTCCTGTCAATATTTTGCTTCCTTGAACGTTTAGGGGATAGACAATTAAACAATCCGACAGAAAAAACTCTTGTTATGAACAAAATCAAGCTGTATATCCTCCTGCCGCTTATCACTGGCGCTTTGCTGGTGGCGTGCAATTCGAGCAAGAATCTTTATGAACAGGGCAACTACTACGAGGCGGTCATGCGAAGTGTCGCAAAACTGCAAAAGAGTCCCAACAATAAGAACAGCCAGGAAGTGCTTGCATCCGCTTACCCCAGCGCAGTCAATAGCTTTATGGATCAGATCGAAAACAACAAGAATGGGAATATTGCGATGCGATATACCGAGGAAGCTGCCATCTATGGGAAATTAAATGGCATGTACGAGCACATTCAGCGTTCCCCGGGAGCCAAACAGGTGGTCGACAATCCCCGCAAATACTACAAGGCCCTCGACAGGGTCAGGCCCCTTGCGGCTGAAGAGCAATACGCTGCGGGCATGAGCCTTATGGCCGATGGAACGCGCGAAGGCGCGAAAAGGGCTTATCAGCATTTTCTACGGGCAGATAAATTCGTTCCCGGATACAAGGATGTGGGATACCAGGCTGATGAAGCTTATCACAGGGCAATTCTTCACGTAGTCGCTAATCTGAGGCCGGTTCAATCCAGGCTTTATGAGCTCAGCGGAGAAGAATTCTACCGTCAGGTTAACAATACGCTCAACCGAATTGAGCAGAATGAATTCATACGATTCTATACGCCTGAAGAGGCTGAAAGGGTGAATCTCGAACGTCCCGATCAGGTGCTTGAAATCAATTTTGAGGACTTCGTGGTTGGGGAAACGCATACGAAAGAGATCATTGAGAAAATGGAGCGCGACAGTGTCGTAGTCGGAGAAATTGAAATGGCTGGCGGACGAACAAAGCAAGTACTCGGAACGGTGAAGGCAGATGTCGTCATCAACCATATGGAGATTGTGTCACGAGGCATGGTGAGCCTGACAATCAGCCGTAGTGGATTCGACAACAAAGATTTGCTTTACCAGGACTTTCCCGGTCAGTTCGTATGGTTCCACGAATGGGGTAATTTCAACGGTGATGACAGGGCGCTTACCGATGAACAGATCGAGGTTTGCAACCGAAGGAGCATACAACCCATTCCTCCGCAACAAATGTTCGTGGAATTCACAAAACCCATTCAGCAACAGCTCAACAATCGTTTGATCAGTTTTTATAGGGGTTATTGACAAGTCATATAACGGTCTGGTTCGACATTGAAAACGAAGACGGAATCCTGCCCGTGATTTGCTTGAAGGCCCTGTTGAAATAAGAAAGACTTTCGAAGCCGCAGGCATAGCACGTGGTGGTGACGCTTTCCCCGGACAGTAGCATCTTCTTGGCCTTATCGATACGGTAGTGGTTGACAAATTGGGTAAAGGTCAGCCGGGTCATTTTCTTGAAATAGCGACAGAATGCCGCCGGACTCAAGTGACTCAATTCTGCGATCTCCTCGATACGGATGCGCCGGGTGTAGTTTTGATCCACAAAGCTGTATATACGATCGAGCCGGGACTGATCCCGCGAAGTGTATTGATTCTTTACCTCCTTTTCATGCAAATATTCTTTATCGCCAGCTCCTTCGAGGGCATACAGGATGCTGAGTAGTTCCATGAACTGCTCCAGGCCTTTGAGATTTGCCAGCTCCATGATTCTTGGCCCTACGTTATTTTTGGTTGCTTCCCCAAAGGCTATACCGCGCCGGGATTGAACGAATAAGTTGTTAATGGGCTGGAACTCGGGCGTGTTTTCCTGTGCGTTCTTTAGAAAGTCCTTTCCGATATGGATGACGATCTTTTCATAAGGCGTGCGGATACCATAGTCAAAATTCAGATGTGGGATATAGGATCCGATCATCACCAGGTCGTTCTTCTTGAAGGCGGAGGCGTGCTGCCCAACCATGCGGTTCCCATCGGCTCCATCGATAAAAACAATTTCGAGCTCCGGGTGAAAATGCCAGTAGAAAAGATCACTGAAGTTCGGGTTGACCGAGAGGCTGAAGGAACTTCCCGGCTTGGGCAGGATATGCTCGAGTTCTGTTTTCATCCCTTAAATTTATACATTATTTGCATTATTTAATCCAGATAGCTCTCTAAATATCAATATAATTCAAATATTGATCAGAATAGGATTTGTTTTGAGAAGGATACACTTCTAATTTTGAGGTATAGATTTCAAACATTGAGCTCGAGACACAAATAATTCAAGGACAATAAACAGAAACAGGATGAGAGCAGACCAAAAGACAGACGAAAGACAGAGCCCGAACCAAAATCACAAAGAGATCCCGGGTAATCCCTCCACGGCAACAACAAGCCAGATTAAATTGAACGACCGTTCCAATGGCAAACCACTTCGCGTGCTGAGCGAAGAGGATTGGAAATTCTGGGTGCACAACGGCTATATCGTGATCAAGAATGCCGTCAGCAGGGAGCAGGCAGAGAAGACGGCTGATTTCATCTGGGAATTTGAAGAAAAGGACAAGAATGACCCTTCAACCTGGTATTCCGAGGCACGGGCCGAAATCGAAATGAAAGAGCTTGCTGGCACCGGAATGGTCGAAGTTTACAACAATCAGGCACTCTGGAGCAACCGACAGAAGCAAAGAATTTATGACGCTTTCGTAGACATCTGGGGCACAGAAAAGCTATGGGTGACCATTGACCGGGCCAATCTCAACTTCCCGATGCGGCCAGGTTTCGAATACAAGGGTTTTATCCATTGGGATTACGACCCCGAAACAAGACCTCAAAATGTGCAGGGGGTACTGGCCCTATGTGACCAGACGGATGAGAATATGGGTGGGTTTCAATGCATCCCCGAGCTCTATCGCACCTACGATACCTGGAAACTTACCCAACCCGAGGATCGTGATTACTTTCAACCCGACATTTCGGGCCTGGAGGAACACATCGTAAAGGTCAAGCTCAATGCCGGGGACCTTTTAATTTTCAACAGCACCCAACCCCACGGAATCCGGCCCAACCGTTCTGAAGACAAGGTGCGCGTAGCGCAATACATCTCCATGATGCCGGCCGAAGAAGACAACGAAGAGCTCAGGCAATGGAGAATCAATTCCTGGGACAAACGAATCGCTCCCAGCGGATATGCCTTTCCAGGCGATCCACGGAACTTTGAACAGGAAAAGTACCCCCGTGCCGAACTGAATGAACTCGGTAAAAAGCTTTTGGGCCTGGAAAGCTGGTAAGCTTGGAATACTGGTAAGCTTAGAATCCTGGTAAGCTTGGAGCGCTGGTAAGCAATTCCGAAATTATGACTACATTTAACTGAACTGACCTGACCTGAATGTTCGGAAATCTCCACTTCGTCGATCTCGCGATCGTACTGGCCTATTTCGCTGTGGTGCTTTGGATCGCATGGTATGTCTCGCGCGGTGGTGGACGAAAATCCCAGGACAAGGATTCCAAAGATTACTTTCTCGCAGGCAAATCGGCGGGCTGGTTTGTCATCGGTGCCTCACTTTTTGCTTCAAATATTGGTTCGGAGATCATCATCGGCGTATCGGGTGCGGGGGCACGAGCCGAAATGCCTCAGGCCAATTTTGAGATCTTAGCGGCGCTTATCCTGATCGTTCTCGGATGGGTATTTGTGCCATTCTACCTCAGATCCGGGGTTTACACCATGCCCGAATTCCTTGAAATACGCTATTCAAAAGCCTGTCGGAATTACCTGTCAGTGATTTCAATTCTGGCCTATGTCATAACAAAGATCTCCCTGATCATTTTTGCAGGCGCCCTGGTTTTCGAGACCATGGGCATCTCCTTCTGGACGGGCGCAATCATCACCATCGTCGCTACCGGATTTTACACCATCCTGGGAGGGCTGCGAGCGGTTATTTATACCGACATGCTCCAGACCTTTGTCTTACTCGCCGGAACCGGTGCTGTGACCTACTTTGGTCTGAATCAACTCGGGGGCTGGGACGGGATGATGCAAACTCTTGAAGTGGCTTCGAACACCCCTGGCAATCCGAGCCCTGATAGGTTCTTCAATCTTTGGCGACCTCATGATGATACCTCCTATCCATGGACGGGTATGCTCTTCGGGGCTCCCATTTTAGGGGTTTGGTACTGGTGTACCGATCAGTTCATCGTACAACGAACCCTCTCAGCCAAAAACGTGAGCAATGCACGAAAAGGAACTCTATTTGCGGGATTTCTGAAGCTATTGCCCGTATTCATTTTCTTTATACCGGGCGTAATCGCCTTCGCCCTCTCTCAAAAGGGGATGCTCAATTTTTCCCTGGACAACCCGGACAAGGCGCTTCCTGCGATGATTAACGGCTTCCTGCCGATTGGTCTCAAAGGCTTGGCGATATCCGGCCTCCTCGCTGCGTTGATGAGCTCGCTCTCGTCTGCGTTCAATTCGTCATCTACCCTGATCACCTTCGATTTCTACAAACAATTCAAACCGGAAGCCACTGAGAAGGAGCTGGTTTGGGTGGGTCAGATTGCCACCCTTTTGCTGGTTGTAGCCAGTTTTCTCTGGATCCCCTTTATGAAAACCCTGATGGGAGGCGGACTCTTTCATTATTTGCAGAGCGTTCAGGCCTATATTTCACCCCCAATCGCTGCTGTATTCCTCTTTGGCCTGTTCTTCCGATGGATCAACGCCCGAGGCGCCATCGTGGCCCTGTGGTCTGGTTTTGCGCTGGGCATGCTCCGTCTGGTCACCGAATACATGAGCAAAGAAGGGATCATCCGGGTTACCGATGGAGGATTCCTCGACTTTTTTCTCGGCATCAATTTTTTGCATTATGCAATTGTCCTGTTTGTGTTCAGCACGCTGGTCCTTTTCGGATTCAGCAAACTCGGAACCCCGAAAGATCCCGCGGTTTTGGAAATGGTTACGTTTGGAGAGAAGGAAAGAGCCATTCGCTTCAAATGGACCACGGATACCATTCTCACGCTTTTGCTTATCGGGCTTGTGCTTTTGATCTGGCTCCTGTTCAGCCCCTGGGGATTGGCTAATTAATTAGTATGGATTTAAAACTGGAAAATAAAACCGCATTTATCACCGGATCGACCGCAGGCATCGGTTATGCTATAGCCCAGGGCCTGGCCCGGGAAGGCGCTCGTGTCATTCTCAATGGCAGAACAGAGGAGACCATCGGGGCGGCCATTAGCAAGTTAAAGACTGAGTTACCCAAATCTGAAATTTCAGGATTTGCCGCCGATTTCGCTGACGCTGTGCAGGTGAGTCGGCTGATCGACAAGCTGCCTGAAATCGACATCCTGGTCAACAACGTGGGCATCTATGCGGCCAAAACCTTTTCTGCAACTACCGATGCCGACTGGCAGTCGATGCTTAAAGTCAACCTGATGAGTGGGGTTCGACTCAGCAGGGCCTTGTTACCAGGAATGATAGAAAGAAATTGGGGACGCATCCTTTTTGTCTCCAGCGAATGCGCTTCTCTAGTGCCAGAAGACCTGATCGCCTACAGTTGTACCAAGGCTGCCATGCTGGCCCTGTCACGAGGCCTGGCTCAGACCACTGCAGGATCCGAAGTGACCGTAAACAGTCTTGTTCCCGGCTCCACCCTCACGGAGGGTGCCGAGCAGTTTCTCAAAAATCAGGCCTCATCACAAGGTGTGAGCAAAGATGAGGTAAGTGATCAATTCTTCAAGGAGGTGCGAACCACTTCGATCCTGGGTCGCTTCCTGGATCCGCGCGAAGTAGCCGACACTGCGGTTTACCTTTGCAGCCCGCTCAGCTCAGGCACCAACGGAGCTGCAATTCGCATTGACGGGGGTTCAGTCCCGGGGATTTTATAGGAGTTTGGAATCAAGCCTTAGGGTGAATGACCGATTCAAAATCGGTCCAAAAATCGGTGAACGACTTAGTCACGACCTCAGCGTCATTAATCAAAATGGGGACTTTAATTGCCAGCGGTGCAAAAGCCATGGCCATGCGATGATCGTCATAGGTGTCGATGCTCACACCGGGGTTGATGGGCTTTCCCTCGGTTGCTTTTAAGTGAAAGCTTCTGTCCGTCACGTTGAGCTCTGCTCCGAGTTTACCCAGTTCATTCTCCAAGGCTACCAGGCGATCGGTCTCTTTAATTTTCAGGGTATGAAGTCCGGTAAGGTCACAAGGCATACCCAAGCCGAAACAGGTAACGGCAATTGTTTGCGCCAGATCGGGTGAATCCGAAAGATCGAGCTCCAACGACTCCTCATGGCGGGAGACCTTCTTCAGACGAATCCGGTCGTGCTCGAAGGTGGTCTCTACTCCAAAACGATTGTAGATTTCCGCGAGGGAGCTGTCGCCTTGAAGACTAGCCTGTTTGTAGGCCGAAAGGCTCACTTCGCCTTCTTCGCTCAGTGCCACCAGACTGTAAAAATAAGAGGCTGAGCTCCAGTCGGATTCTACAGTCAAGGTGATCGGCTCAATCTCCTTCTTCGGATCGATAAAAATAGTCTTTCCCTCCCAACCGCAGGAAATTCCGAGGTCCTCGAGCAAGGCGAGGGTCATGTTGATGTAGGGGACAGAAGTTACATCTCCCAAAAGTTTCAGGCGCAGTCCGTTCTCAAGCGAGGGAGCCGTTAGAAGCAAAGCGGAGATATACTGGCTGCTGACGTTCCCCTGAATCGAAACTTCTTTTTCCAGTAGTTTTCCCCCCTTGACTCGAAGTGGCGGGTAGCCCTCTTTTTTTCATATTCGATGTCTGCACCCAGGCTTCTCAGGGCATCCACCAAAATCCCGATCGGACGATTTTGCATACGCTCAGAACCGGTTAAAACCACTTCCCTGCCCTCTAGGGATGAAAAATAGGCCGTCAGAAAGCGCATCGCCGTGCCTGCATGACTGATGTCGACAACCAGGTCAGTCGAGTTCAGGGCCTTCTGCAAATACCGGGTATCATCCGAATTGGAAAGATTGTTCAATTTAATGTTTGGAAACAAGCTCTGAAGGATCAATAGGCGGTTTGATTCACTTTTTGACCCTGAGATGTTCACCTCGCCGCGCACTTCGATCCCCGACGAAGAATCCTTGAAATAGTTCAATTCTTTGACCAAAATCAGTTGTCTTTTTTTCGTTTGCGCTTAAAGTACAACGTCATGATAATGGCATAAATCATCGCGCCAACCAGTTTTCTCAGCAGGTATTTCGGATCGCCCAAACCGACAATGGCCTCTTCGAAACTCACTTGTGTCAGGGCATAGAAGAATTCAATCAGCAATACGATGATCAAAAAGATGATCGCCGTGACCACAAAGGTCTGCACAAAGGAATAGGATTCAAAGCTTTTTTTCATAATGGCCACAAGGCTTTTGGTTGTTTCAGTAGTGTCGGGTTATTTCAGCTTTTCGTTGTTGTGATGGCGATCGTGATCCCGTTTACTTTTGAGATCGAGCTTTTTATCGAACGACTCCTGCAGATCTATCCCGGTTTGATTGGCAAGGCAAAGAACTACAAATAACACATCAGCGAGCTCTTCACCGAGGTCCTTGTTCTTGTCAGACTCCTTCTCGCTCTGCTCTCCATAACGCCTGGCGATGATACGGGCTACTTCGCCCACCTCTTCGGTAAGCTGGGCCATATTGGTTAGTTCGTTGAAATAGCGGACCCCGTGCTCCTTGATCCACTCATCTACAGCCCGTTGCGCATTGTTGATATCCATCATCTTGATTTTCCTCGCAAATATAAAGAATTCAGGGCTGAGGTTGTTGAAATTTACACTTCAAGCCGTGAGCAACTTTGTAAACTCCTTACGTGGGATTTCCCGGGCGCCCAGACTCGCCAGGTGAGCCGTATATATCTGGCAGTCGATCAAACGGTAGTTTTCTCTTTCGAGCTCCTGCACAAGATGGATAAAAGCCAGTTTGGAGGTATTGCTTTCGCGGCTGAACATGCTCTCTCCGCAGAAAACATGGCCCAGGTCAATTCCATACAAGCCTCCTACGAGTTCTTCATCCCGCCAGACCTCTATCGATTTGGCGTGTCCGAGTTCGTGCAGACGGATATAGGCTCGTCTCATTTCTTCAGTGATCCAGGTGCCGTCCTGGTCTTTTCTAGGGCTCGCCTGACAGGCCTCTATCACGTCTTCGAAGTTTTGATTCCAGGTGATGCGATACGTTTCTTTGCGGATGAGTTGTTTCATGCTCTTTGACACCTTCAATTCTTTTGGGAAGAGAACCATACGCTTTTCGGGGCTGTACCAGACAATCGGCTCCCCTTCACTGAACCAGGGAAAGATGCCGCGCTGATAGGCCAACAGGAGTCGCTCCGGGCTCAGGTCCCCTCCTATGGCGAGGATCCCATCCGGACTGGCCAGCTCTACATCTGGGAATTCAATCTTCTTTCCGAGTAAAAACATGATTCAGAACTTTCTTTTTATTTCGGTGCCGCGTCGGTATGGGCACCTGCTCTCTTAGTGTTCACCTGCTCTCAAAGATACCACACGGCCCCTATAATATCAATAAAAAAACCACCTGCCTTTTGACAGATGGTTTTTGTGATGATTCATTGACCTGATCAGGTCTTATTTGTTTAACGTCCGATTAAAACGGCAAATCGTCGGGCTCGGAGTCATCCACTGAGGACACGGGTTCAAAGCCACTGGCATCCATTGGAGGAACTCCTTCAGGTGCTCCGGCCTGCACTTTTTCCAGTCTCCAACCCTGGATGGAGTTGAAGTATTTGATCTCACCCTGTGGGTTTTGCCATTCTCTTCCGCGCAGGTTGATGCTGATTCTCACATCTTCCCCAACGTTGAAATTATTCAAGAGGTCGCACTTGTCCTGTACGAATTCAATCAGCAAAAACTGCGGATACTGCTCTTCTGTGGTCAATACAAGCTCTCGCTTTCTGAAACCATTGCTTCCGTATGTTTTTGTCTCGTCGATTTTTTTGATTTTCCCTGTTACTTCCATGTATTCTTGCTACTAATTTTTGTGGTTCAACTTAGGAGCACCTTCAGGGCTCCTATTACATCATTCTTTTGGATTAATTGTTGAGCAAATTTATGTTTTTCATCCCGATCCGACCCAAAAATATCGGGTTTGTCTTTCATAAACTTATCAACATCGGCCTTGCCGGGAAGCTGTTCTACATTGCCCAACAGCCCAAGATCGTTTCCCGTCAAAATGGAACTCGTTCTCACCGATTCGGGCAATCCGCTCACCCCTACGCCCTTGTTCCGCAAAGGTTTTGGAATCTCAAAAAAACCTTCTTTTGCTCGGCTGTAATAGCTTCCACCTGCCCGAGCTACCAGGTCGAGCGCTTTCTGATCTATTTTTTGATTCGCATCGAGAACACTCTCATCGATATGCATGAGCAAGACCTCGCAGATGATGAGGTTTCCTGCGCCTCCCTCACTTCCCAACTCAATGACCTGGCGGATGGCACATTCAAACTGCACCGGGGATTCGGCGACCCGAAAGGGCTTGACGCGCTCTGAGGCTTTCATACTGAACCCCGCTTTTTCAAACTCATTGACCCCTTTATCATACTCTGTACTCGACAGGGAGGTCTGCTGCACCATGTCGTGAGTCACGACGTTGATCACCACTTCTTTGACCGCTTTGGCGTTCTCATAGGTGTGTTTGACGGTGTTGTCTCTCACCCTCCGCGCCGGTGAAAAAATCAAAATTGGGGGATTTGCGCTGAATACGTTGAAAAAACTAAAGGGTGACAAGTTCGGATTTCCTTGTTCATCAATGGTGGACGCCAGAGCAATGGGCCTGGGGGCAACTGCTGACAGCAGGTAGGAATGAAGTTCAGGAGTTTGTGTGTCTCTGGGATTAATTGTTAACAATTGTCTTGTTTTTTTAACAAAAATAGCCAATATTTATTTCCCGAATACTAAGCCCCCTGAATTTAAGTTATAAGTCAGTAATATAGTTATATTTGCCTTTAATGAACCGACTCCCCAGCAGTAAAACTCTGATGAAATGGGCGCTGATCCTGGCGTCTTTTTTAATTGTCGCTTCTATCCTTTGGAACACCAACCAATTCTTCCGAAAATTCAAAAACGAGGAACGACTCAAGATGGAGGTTCTGGCTACAGCCTACGAGAATTTCAACAATGCCGATCTCGACATTGACGTTTCCCTGGAGGAGAAGATCATTCAAAGCAACAAGAGCATTCCGATGATCATCACGTTCGAAAATGGCGACATCAACCGATGGGCCAACCTCGACGTGGAGAACAACATGCGATTCACGGCGCTTCCTGTGGACGACAGGCTCTACCTGAGCCGGCAGCTACAGATCATGATGGAGGAGAACGAGCCGCTGGTCGTTAAATTCAAGCTTGACAATGTAGACATCACCGAAAAGATCTATTACCGTGATTCGGACCTGCTCAACAAGTTGCAGTACTATCCTTTGGGTCTGCTGCTGATCCTGTTTCTTTTCGGTACGATTATCTACCTGGCTTTCAAATCGAATAAAATTGCTGACCAGAATCGACTTTGGGCCGGTATGGCCAAGGAGACAGCGCACCAGATCGGAACACCCCTTTCTTCTCTTTTGGGATGGGTAGCGCTCCTGCGGATGGAAGATGCCAACGAAGAAACGGTTTCCGAGATCGAAAAGGATGTCAGCCGACTCAATACCATAGCAGACCGGTTCTCCAAGATCGGCTCTGTTCCCAAACTTACACGCCACGATGTGGTTGAGGAGACTCGCATCGCTTTTGATTACATCCGCTCAAGGAGCTTCAAGCAGATTGAATTTGAATTCAATACGCTGAATGACAAACCGATCTACGTGGATCTGAATCCGCAACTCTACAGCTGGGTCATCGAAAACCTGGTAAAAAATGCTATCGATGCCATGAGCGGAAAGGGCAGTCTCGAAATCAGCGTTTTCCAGGAAAACAACACGGCCGTAATCACCGTAACCGACAGCGGAAAAGGAATCCCAAAACGATTGCAGAAAAAGATTTTTGAGCCGGGCTTTACGACCAAACAAAGAGGTTGGGGCCTCGGACTTTCGCTGACCAAACGCATCATCGAAGACTACAACAAAGGCAAGATTTTTGTCAAACGGTCGGAGATCGGTGGCGGCACCACCTTTATGATTCAAATGAAGGTTTCTGAATAACTACAATTCAAATTTGCGGGCGATCTCGTTGGCGATTTCTTCAAACTGAGTCTTTGTGAGCTCCTCTTTCTTGCTGAAATTGGCATCTGCCATCGTGTGCAGCGGAATCAGATGCACGTGCACATGAGGCACTTCCAGCCCGATGACTGACATGCCCACCCGCTCGCAAGGAACCGCTCTCTTAATGGCCTTGGCTACCTTGTAGGAAAACTTCATCAGCTTCAAATAGGAATCCTCATCGAGGTCGAAAATCTTGTCCTCCTCTTTTTTAGGAACGACCAGGGTATGACCTTTTGAATTCGGGTTGATGTCCAGAAAAGCGAAGTAATCGTCATTTTCTGCCACCTTGTAAGAAGGGATCTGACCGCGGATGATCTTCGTGAAAATACTGCTCATAGCAAGAGGGGTTTAGGTTGTTGATAAAGTTACAATATTCGTTTTTAAAGATACAAAATCTTCCTGCCAGATTCGCGAAAACTCCAGTTCAGCCTCATCTCGAGATGTCGAGGATCTCAAATTTCATCAATCCACTCGGTGCCTGAACCTCAGCAATTTCGCCCACTTTTTTACCTAGCAGACCTTTTCCAATGGGTGAGCTCACCGAGAGTTTCCCTTGCGAGAGATCCGATACAGCATCCGCAACTAGCGTGTACTCAAACTCCATTTTATTGTCGACATTCCTGATTTTGACCTTTGACAAGGCCAGCACCTTTGACGTGTCCAGCATCGACTCATCGATCAGGCGGGCCTTTGAAAGCGTGGCCTTCATCTGGGCAATTTTATATTCGAGCAAAGACTGTTCCTCCTTCGCCGCATGATATTCTGCATTTTCACTGAGGTCCCCCTTGTCACGCGCATCGGCAATCTCCTGGGTAACTCTCGGTCTTTCAACGTGCTCCAGATGTTCGAGCTCGTCTCTTAATTTTTTCAATCCTTCCTCCGTATAATATTCTACATCACTCATGTGCTAACTCTTTTCCGTTAAATCCTTCTGATTGTAAAGCTCTTAAATAGAAAAAATCTCAAATCCAGGGAATGTGGAATGAGATCTATACACAAATGTACCAAATTCATTTTATTTGAAGGTATTCCTGTTGAATTTTCTCGTCGTTTATCGCGCCGAAGATTGAACTTAAAGTCACATGGGTGGCACCCTGGCGTCGCCGATTCCAGCAAAATATTTGTACCTTGCGCAAAATTTCTGGAGGTGAAGAAGGTCCTTTTTCTTTTTGCATTTTTGTTGCTGATTTCCTGTTCGGATGATGGAAACGATCGCAACGAATTTTTACCCAATGTGCCGGTAAATCAGACGATTTTCCTGAACAACCCAGAATTCATCGATTTGCAAGTTGTAGGAGGTTGGGCCTATTCCCAGGGCGGGATCAGCGGCATCGTCATCTACCACTCAGGGATCAATACCTACCTGGCTTTTGAACGAAGTGCACCTCACTTGAATCCGCAGGCTTGCTCCCGGATGAACGTAGAAAACAGCTTGTTCATGGTGTGTCCTTGTGACGGAGCGGAATTCAATCTGCTCAATGGAGCACCCCTGACCGAAGGCGTCAACTTTGCAGCGAAACAATACCGTGTACTCGTTACCGGACCCAATACACTTCAAATCACGAATTTTTAAACCATTCTCGGAAAGTGAAGGATTATTTTTCATCAAATTTCAGGCTTGGAGTTCTCGGTGGAGGCCAATTGGGCCGGATGCTCCTGACCGAAACCCAGAAATACGACATTTTTACGGTGATTCTCGATGGCTCTGCGGATGCTCCCTGCGCCCAAATCTGCAATGAATTTCACCAGGGCAGCCTCATGGATTACGACACCGTTTACAAGTTTGGCAAGTCGGTCGACGTATTGACCATCGAAATCGAGCACGTCAACATCGAGGCTTTGAAGCAGCTCGATGCCGAGGGACTCAAGATCTTTCCGCAGCCCTCGATTTTGGAGATCATCCAGCACAAAGGTCGCCAGAAGGATTTCTTTGCCTCGCACCTGATCCCAACGGCTCCCTATCACCGTTTTGAAAAGAGTTCCGACGTCAAGGCCTGGATCGAATCGAAAGGAGACTCACGTGATTTTCCGTTTGTCTGGAAATCGGCCCAGTTCGGCTACGACGGAACCGGGGTCAAGATCGTTCGCTCCCTGGCGGATCTCGAAGGTCTTCCCGAGGTGGATTGCCTCGTCGAAGAAATGATCCCTTTCAAGAATGAACTGGCCGTGATCGTGGCCCGAAATGAATCCGGTGAGACCCGAACCTATCCTGTGGTCGAGATGGAATTCCATCCGACAGCGAACCAGGTCGAGTTTGTGATCTGCCCGGCGCGGATCGAGCCTTCTGTTGCTTCGAAAGCCCGCGAAATCGCTTTGCAGGTGGCCGATAACTTTGGGATCGTCGGACTACTTGCCGTCGAGATGTTCCAGACCCAGGACGACCAGATCCTGGTCAACGAGGTCGCACCCCGAACCCACAACAGCGGCCATTACAGCATCGAGGCCTCCTACACCAGCCAATTCGAGCAGCACATGCGTTCCGTCTTAAACATGCCCCTGGGCAGCACCGACAGCAAAGTCGCCGGCATCATGGTCAACCTGGTCGGCGCCGAAGGCTACACAGGTCCGGTCGTTTACGAAGGCATGGAAGACATCCTGCATATCGACGGGGTAGTGCCGCATATCTATGGAAAAAAGAAACTCGGCCGTTTCGCAAAATGGGACACGTAACCATCGTCAATGAAGACATGGAGGAGGCGCATCGGATTGCGGAGAGGGTGAAGAAGACGATAAGGGTAATCTCGAAATAGACTCAAAATCCCGAGCTGCATTTCTTTTGTTTTATTTATATGAATAAACTTTAAGGACAGTACTCAAAACAAATGAGGCTCTTTAATTTTGATTCTATTTCCCTAACCTCTATATCAAACCCATTTAAATTCGATGAGCCAAAGAAAAGAGGCTCTTCCGTTTAACTCTTTTGAAGAATCTGTTCTATTTTGACAATAGCAGATTAAGCAATCATTAAGCTATATTTCTTGTTTGACAGCATTTAGAATAAATTAAAGAGCATCTATTTCTTTTGGATTCGGAACTATGGTGCTCGTTTATAGAGTAAAGGAAAAAGAAATGCAGCTCGCAATTTGTTCTATTTGCTGAAAGCTGAATTAAGTTCTAAATTTAGCCATGAATAGGTCAACTAAATAAACAGAAATGAAATACTCAGGAGTTCTTAAAAAGATGACAACAGAAAACACGGATCCGGTGAACTATTACCTGGATATGGGAGATGATTTTCTGAATGTGAATCAGCTGATCAACAAGAGTATTTCCATTCAATTTCTCGGGTATGAGTGTTTGAATTGTGGGGAGGACAAGAAGATCTTTCGACAGGGGTTTTGTTATGACTGTTTTTTCAAGACACCTAGATCCGGGGACTGGATCATGCGACCTGAACTGAGTAAGGCACACCTGGACATAGAAGATCGGGACCTGGAATTTGAGAAAAAGATGCAATTGCAGCCCCATGTGGTATATTTGGCGAATTCGAGTAATGTAAAAGTTGGTGTTACTCGAAAGGCTCAGATTCCAACCCGTTGGATTGACCAGGGGGCACATGAGGCCATTGAAATTGTAGAGGTTCCCAATCGTTATTTGGCGGGAATTACCGAAGTTGCTCTTGAAAGATCATGTATCCGATAAGACAAATTGGCGAAAAATGCTGACCAATCAAGTTGACGACCTGGACCTTGCTGAGGAAAGGGATAAGCTTGAACCGTTTCTGCCCGAAGAGGTTCATCCCTATTATATCGGATCGAACAAGGAGACTCCAATCAGTTTCCCGGTGGAAGCAGTATCCGACCAAAATCAAAAGCCTGAACCTGGATAAGACACTGAGTTTTGATGGGATTTTAAAAGGTATCAAGGGGCAATACATGATCTTTGAGAACAATACCGTATTTAATGTCAGGAATTGGGAGGGGTATGTGGTAGCTTTAATTGTTGAACCCTCAAAGCCTCCCAAGAAATAAAGACGGAGCCCTCGAAAGGGC
>CAWJRB010000013.1:0-122097 GCA_963845155.1 uncultured Flavobacteriaceae bacterium
TCATGAATTGCCTGGTTCAGACGTTTGGCTCAATACTCCAAGAATTACGCGGAAGCTTCTGAACCAGTGGTATGACTGCCGCCATGAACGGATCGGTGAACGTATCGATCAATGATGGTTGGATCCCAGAGTTCGGCAAGTCAGGCAAAAACTGTTTTGTTCTTCCTGAAGTGGACCCCAATCTGCCTTACTGGGAGCAGGATCGACTGGATGCAGAAAACCTTTACGAAATGTTGGAAAACGAAGTCATCCCAACCTACTACGACAAGCCGGAGAAATGGCAGGAAATCGTGTTCAAAGGAATGGACGACGTGATCCCTGAGTTTACCAGCGCTCGAATGGCAGACGAATATTACAAGAAAATGTTCAAATAGAAACAGAAAAAATCCCGAATCGATGATTCGGGATTTTTTATTTCCACAGTACTATTTGTTCTTCTTTTTCCTAGTGCCGGATTCAATGTCTCCCAGACTATGCTCCAAAGCTTCTACCGAAATCTGAATCTCTCGTATCAGAAGCGCCAATGACAAAATCAGCAGCAGCAGAGCCAATCCGAATACCCATACGGCAATCATATGCTGCTGGATATAGATCAGGAACATGGTCAGTACACAGAGCAACAGGCTTGTTATGCCAAAAATCTGCATGGAGCGCGTCAAATACAAACGCTTGCGAAGGTTTTCTATTTGCCGCATCAAAGTCTGATCTTTCTCTTTCAAATATTGGTCCTTGAGGTTTCGCACGACTGAAGCATAGGCCAAAAAGCGATTTGTATAGGCGAGCATGATCAGAGAGATGGCCGAAAATAGCAGTGCAGGGGTTGTGAGGGTGAGTTGTTCCATTTGTCAAAAATATGGAAAATCTTTTTTTGGTATCTTGAGCTGCTAAGATTCCATCCAATGACCAACAATGAAGTTTCTCACTGATCCGATCTATGTCTTGGCCGTGCTGTGCTTGATGGTCATTCTCGCGGTATATGCTGGTAAATCAAAGTTAGGAAGCAAGTTTGGCGCGGCTCTTCTGGTCATTGTTTTTACGGCCGTTGTAGCCAATTTGGGATTAATTCCTTCGGCTTCCGACAGCATTCCACTATATGATGGGGTCTTTACCTACCTCGCCCCGCTTTCTATTTTCTATTTGCTACTCGGTGTAAACCTGAACAGCATCAAAAAAGCCGGCGCCCCGATGATCGTCATTTTTGTTCTGGGCTCCCTGGCAACCGCCGCAGGAGTATTGACAGCCTGGTACTTGATGTCTCCCCAGGAGTCACTCGGTGAGGATGCCCATGTCATTGCAGGAATGCTCGCAGGCACCTACACCGGAGGAAGTGCCAATTTCAATGCTGTGGCGCTTCACTATAAGATGCAGGAAAAAGGGGTACTCTATGCAGGAACCATAGCGGTCGACAATGTAGTAACAACCTTATGGATCGTAGTGACTCTTGCCATTCCCGCTGTCATGACAAAATTCTGGAAAGGTCGCAAGATCTCACAAAACACTCTCGAAGCGCCCATCGCCGAAGAAGAGCATTTTGACTTTCATGGTTTGATCTGGCTCACTTTCATAGGTGTTTTGGCATTTTTCATCTCTGAAACCTTCACTGATTTTTTTCCCAAGGTCCCATCGATACTTGTTTTATCTACCCTCGGTGTCGTTCTAGCCCAAGTGGGATTTGTCAATCGATTGAAAGGAGGGCATTTCCTGGGCCTTTACCTGGTATATATCTTCTTGGCCGTGATCGGTGCTTATTGCGAGATATCATCGGTTATCGAGCTCAAATCAATTGGAACAACCCTGCTCCTGTTCGCCACGATCAGTGTTATAATTCACGGTGTGCTTATTATCGGCCTGGGCAGCCTGTTTTTCAAAGACTGGGAGATGATCGCCATCGCGAGTCAGGCCAACGTCGGAGGCAGTACCACGGCCATGGCACTTGCTGAGACCTTCCACAGAAACGAGTTGATTCTACCGGCTATTCTTGTAGGATCTTTAGGGAACGCATTGGGGACCTACATTGGGTTTGCTATTGCCGCTTTCCTTTGACACTAGAGACAATTTGTTTAGCCTTCGCGCATATCTCAAGCTATAGACCTTCAGAGCCTTTCAAGCAGGCTCACGAATGGAATATCAGCTTCTGTTAGATCAAAATTTTTAAGATTCTCCCTCCTGACCCATTCTATCTTATCATGATCGCTGAGGTTAAACTCACCCCCAATCAGACGCGCGCAATAGGCACGTAATTCAATCCTAAATTCCTCGTAATCATAATTACTCTGGGCAAAAAAACCACCCACTTCAATCTTTACATCAAACTCCTCAAGGATCTCTCTTGAAAGAGCAGTTGTTTCAGATTCACCCGGTTCAACCTTGCCGCCAGGGAATTCCCATCTACGTGGCATTTTTTTGTGAGCAGCGCGACGCGCAATCAGAACTTTGTCATTTTCGATGAGTATAGCGGCTACGACCTTAATTATAGATTCTTTTCCCAATACTTACTCTGTATGGCGCTTAATCATATTCTCAAGCTCCTCAATTCGGTCAAGCAATTGCATAGTGAGAGCCGCCCCGGGAATGTTCAGGTCAAGATCGCGCCTGAGACGCTGAACTTTCTTAACGCGCCACAAAGTTTCTGAGGAGAAACTCCAATATTCGGCTTGAACCTCCAGGGGTTCAATGACCCCTTCATAAACCAATTCCTCAAGCTCAATTTTCGAGATCATGCATCGCTCACTGAGCTGATTCACATTCAAAGGCTTGTCCTCCTCAATTAGAATGCCTTCATAGATTTTGATGATGTTTTTTTTCATGATCTTAGATTTTGAAATTGGCGCGTGGATCGAAGTTCAGGCCCTTCATCTCCTCGTAGATTTTTCTGGATTTTTCATCGCTCGCTGGCGGAATCACAATTTTTATCACGACATAGAGATCTCCGGGCGTTTTTGATGGAATTCCCTTTCCTTTCAAGCGCAGCTTTTTACCTGAGGGGGATCCTTTAGGTATCTTCATTTTTATCCCACCTCCCGGCACGGGAACCGAAACAGACTCCCCCAGCGCAGCTTCCCAGGGGGCAACGGGTACGTTGATATAAACGTCTCCTCCTTCTACGTGATAATTCGTGTTCGATTCGTATTCCACCGTTATGTATAGGTCTCCCGCGGAACCTCCACCGATTCCCGGCCCGCCTTTTCCGGCCAGTCGTATTTTTTTCCCGTGATGAACTCCCTTCGGAATCTTGACATTTAAGGTCTCGGGCACATAGGTCATGGCACCGGTGTCATCTATCTTGGGCAACTGCAACGAGATCATACGCGTTGCTCCTTTATACGCATCCTCCAAAGGAATGACGATGGATGCATTGAGGTCCTGTCCTTTCCTTGAAAAGGATGAGCTTCTTCCTCCAGATGCCCGGCTGGTTCTTCTTTGGCCAAAAAGGTTTTCAAAGAAATCACTATACTCACCGCCTGCTTCCCCAAAATCAAAACCGCCAGTGTCAAATCCTCCTGTGTCAAACCCTCGGGCCCCATAACCACCCTGACCAGGGGCACTCTGATATTTCTTGTAATACTGCTTCTGATGCTCTTTGTGTTCCTTACCCGCTTTCCAATCGGCACCGAATTCGTCGTAAGCCTTTCGTTTCTCAGGGTCTTTGAGTACTTCATAGGCCTCCGCCACCTCCTTGAAATTCTTCTCGGCATCACCCTCTTTATTGACGTCCGGGTGGTACTTTCGGGCCAATTTTCGGTACGCCTTTTTGATCGTATTGTCGTCAGCCTTCTTGTCGACCCCGAGCGTTTTGTAATAGTCCCTAAATTCCATGTGTTTCGAGTTCGCTGATTTACTGTTTTAGCAGGTGTACTCCGATTCGAGTGCAAGTCTATCAAATTTACAAACTAATCTGCAAACTTTGATAATCAATAAGCTGAAAATCAACACTTGTTCGATAAATGAATTGTCTTGGAACGTTATCAATGGAAAGCATACCAAGGAAAAAATCAATCAAATCATCTCATTCCTTTTTCAGGATGTCAATATACTCCTGGAGGTTCTCTTTGACCTTAGGATCGAGGTCAGGCTCTTGAATGTCTGAATAGTCAGACAGAACGTCATAAATGGTTTTCGCGACAATGTAGCGAGCCGTAGGCTTATCATCGGCAGGCACTACATACCAGGGTGCATGTGGCAATGAGGTCTTATTGATGGCGTCCTGATAACATTCCTGGTATTTGGACCACAAAGCCCGTTCCTTGAGATCACCCGGCGAGAATTTCCAGTGTTTGTTCTCTTTTTCAAGTCGACGCAAAAGGCGATTCTTTTGTTCCTCTTTGGAAAGGTGCAGAAAGAATTTGAAGATGAGCGTACCGTTTGAACTCAGATGCTCTTCAAAGTTTCGAATCTGTTGGAACCGCTTCTCCCAAAACTCGGGGGTCACATCCTCGACAGAACTTACATCAGGCAGGTTTTCACCGAGCAGATATTCCGGATGAACCCGAGTCACCAGTACATTTTCATAGTGGGTGCGGTTAAAAATGCTGAACTTTCCTCTTTCGGGCAGGGCCAGGTAGTGGCGCCACAAATAATCGTGTTTCAACTCTCTTTCGGTAGGCACTTTGAAACTGTGAACCACAACACCTCTTGAGTTGAAGTCCTTAAAAACTTCACGGATCAGGCTGTCCTTGCCGGAAGTGTCCATCCCTTGGAGGCAGATCAACACCCCATACTTGCCATGGGCATACTGCGTATCCTGAAGTTTACCCAGTTTTTTACGGACTTTCTTTAGTTTTTTCTCGATGACCTGCTCATCTGCTTCCAGGTCAAATCGGCTGGATCGTTCATTCAGATGAATCGGTGCATTTATCCGAAAGGTCGCGGGGGTGAATTCTCTCATAATAGTTCTTCTCGATTAACCAATTTATTAAGTGACCAAATGGTTCTGAAAAGATAATGAGAAAAACCCACTTTTGAAACTTGGCTAGAAGCTGATCCGATAGTCAAGGCTCGCGATGAAGCTACGCGTGAGACCATCAGGTCTGGCATCACGAACGATAAATGGAGCTCCAAGAATCAGCTGAAGGTTTTGCGTGTCGTTAATAGGATAATCGAGATAGACGTTCCAGTTGAGTGTCAAACCTTCCGAGCCTTCGATTTCCTGCTTTATACCATCAATATCGGTGAACTTGTCGTTGGCCAGGTGATAGATCGGTAGCAAACTCGGAATCACTTTGAGCTTCTGTCCGAGATTAAACGGATACGATGCTCTCAAGAGTACATCCCCGCTTCTTTGAAACTCATTGGTCGACTGAAAGTCTCGCAGACGAGAATCCAGAGGGTATTTCTCAGCGAGAAAGCTGTTGTTGTTTTGGGTCAGCGGCTGCTGAATCGCGGCCACGAGCTGAACTCTTCCCACGGTATACCCAAAGCCGGCAACCAAATCAAAGGTTCCTAAACTGGACTGATAGTCCATGGGCAGTGGCAGACCATCTTGCATTTTGTTGGCGTCAGACAACGGGATTTTTGCACCCAGCGTGAAAAGGGCCTTCTGCCCCACTTTATAATTACCGTTGACAAAAATATCAGACAGACCAAAAGCCGAGATGTTATTTCCCGATTGGCTCAGCGTGGTCAATTTTGCATCCAGAGAGAACTTTTCGCTGAAGAAGCGACTGTATTCGAGATAGGTGCCAAAAACATTTATGTCATAGTCGGCGGCACCTACAGAAACTCCGGCCTTGAAACGGTTCTTTTCACCAGGTCCTTCATCGTGCGAATGAGGCGTAAAGCTTTCAACAGTACAGAATCCGGCATCGCTACATCCCTGTCCAGAAACCAGAAGATGAGAGAAAACCAGAAGAAAGAGGGCAATCGTATTTTTCAATTTGAACATGGCTTCGTTTTTTCTATTGATGATTTAAATATGTGCCTAACACAGCACATTGGTCTCAAATCATTACGATCCTTTCAATCTTTTTTTGAAATTCTTACCTTTATTTGAATATTTCCCGATCTTTAGTGGAAATGATTCGAGAGGAATGAGAAAAAAAAACGTACTAAGACCCATTGAGAAACGAGTCAGTCGCTCCAAAAAAATTGGCATGGCTCCCGGGTCAGTGGTATACACGGGGTTTAAACCTGAACGACTGCTCCGTATCGATCTCGTGCAGTATGATCCAAACTCAGTTTCGGAAACCTCTCTGAACAACAGCTCCGACTGTCTGTCTGCCTTAAAGTCCAACAGAGTGAATTGGCTCAATGTGAACGGTCTGAGCCACGTAAACGAGATAAAGGCCATCGGTTTGCAATTCGACATGACTCTCATCGACATAGAGGACCTCGTGAATACAGCCCAAAGACCTACCCTGAGCGTCAGCGACAAGTATGTCAAAACCATCCTGAAGCTATTGTCTTACGACAAGGATCAGGAGCTGAAAAGTGAGCACCTGAGCATGGTTTTGTTGAAAGATTCCCTCGTCATGCTCCACGAAAACGATACAGAGGATTTTGGCCTGGTTAGAGAGAGAATCAAAAATGCTAATGGCCGCATACGCCAGAGAGGAGCTGATTACCTGATGTTCGCGCTAATAGATTATATCGTCGATCACTATTTTCAGGTTTTGGAATCGCTGACAGATAAAGTTGAAATCCTCGAAGACCGTATTTTTCAGGGAACATCACAGGACACCCTGGCCAATGATATTCAGCAGATTAAAAAAGAAGTGCTCAAAATTCGAAGGGCAGTACAGCCCTTGAATGAGATCACAGGACGTCTCGTGCGAATTGAAGCTGATCTGATTTCTGAGCAGACCAAAGCATTCTTTAAAGATCTTCAGGATCATGTTTCACAGGTGAATGAATCCGTAGAAATGAATCGGGAAATGATCTGGGGTCTTATGGACATGCACATGACCCTTTTGAGCAACAAGATGAACGAGGTCATGAAAATGCTAACGATCATTGCGACCATATTCATTCCGCTGTCCTTCATTGCGGGGGTCTATGGAATGAACTTTGAATATATGCCCGAATTGAGCTACAGGTATGGATATTTCATTTTGATTGGAATCATGACATTCCTGATCCTTGGCATGATATTCTACTTCAGAAGAAAAAAATGGCTGTAATTCATCCTTTCGGATTAAAACGAGTTCCACAATTCGGACAGGTACAGGTTTTTTCATCCTGATGAATCTTCTCGATGAAGGCGGAGCTGATGATTCCTGTCGGAAGCGCCACGATTCCCACTCCAATCAGAGCAATGATTCCGCTTAATAACTTACCCACCCCAGTCACGGGGTATACGTCTCCATATCCTACAGTTGTTAAGGTCGCAACGGCCCACCAGAAAGAGTGCCCGATACTCGCAAACTTGTTGGGCTGTACATCACCTTCAACGTAATACATCAATGTCGAGGCCAGGACCAGCATGATAAATGCAATGAAAATGGTGATCCCCAGGTCCGACCGGGTTTCTCGGAGCACGCTGTTAATGGTTTTGAGAGATTTGGAATATCGACCCAATTTAAAGATTCTGATCAGTCTCATAATTCTTAAAATCCGCACTACACGCAGGTCTATCGGGAAAATCAGAGGAAGGTAAAATGGAAGAATCGCGATCAGATCAATCAATCCGTATGTTGAGAACATGAATTTAAGTCGCTTGCGAAAAGATCCCCCTTTGTAATTCTCATTCAGATCAGCCGTCCAGAGTCGAAGAAGATATTCGACAGTGAATACCGCCACAGAAAAGAGTTCAAAAGCGTCCAGGTACTGCGTATTCATCTCTCTTATTTCCTTGTAGGATCCAATGATAAGGGATACTACATTGAGAATGATCAGCGTATAGATGAATTTTATAAAACCGGGATTGAATTCAATGAAATTATAGACTCTTTTTTTCATGATGAACTGAGATTGTTAAAATAGTATTGTCTTTGCAGTGTTGCCTAAAAATTCCGACTACTGCCCAAACTGAGGTAAAAATAAGGAAAGGAATAAAAAAAACCTGATAGAAAGATCTATCAGGTTCGGTCAGTTTCAAAACTTTCCCCCGAGTATTTTGAAACACTATGCAAAGTTAAACAAAAATGGATTTGTAAAAAAGACACAATGAAAAAAATGTCGCTAAAAAAAGATAAAGTCACAGAATGCCGGAGAATCCGTAAATTTACAAGAGATGTTTTCTTCCATATTTTAAGGAGCCATGAAGAAATACTACAGTTTGGGTGAATTGCTTATCGATTTTCGAAAGCAAAATGATCTGTCACAAACCGACTTCGCCGGCCAGATGAATGTGGACGTTAGAACCGTTCAGCGCTGGGAAAAAGATGAAACCCTCATCAAACCTGAGAAAGAAAAAGAACTGGCCAAAGACACGCTTGTACCTTATCAGCTGATCCGGAACCTCAATGCTATCACTCCGATACCGACCTTCTATGATTTTCGCATTCGAAAGTACTCCCTGACAAGTCTGAACAAAGATTTGCCTGATGCGGAATGGCTAAAGAATCGAATTGACGTGCTGTCCCGTCAAATTCGACCGATTGATCCTGAGAAGGACGTTGTAATTTTAAGACGTGATCTAAAGACACAAAAGTTAGGAGAAAGCCCATTGAAACTCAATCTTCTAAAGCGTGCCCAGGAGCTACTGCCCGAATTGAACCTGATCATTATGGATCGATTTGACAATTACTCGGGACACAGCATTTTTTTTCCGATCAGTGCACTCTGTCATCGAAAGCTCATCAGGCGCGAAATCCGACCCGATCAGATCCAGGTTGAGGATCTGGTAAATTATAAAAACAGAGAACGCCCTGTTTTTTTCAACTACGACATTACAGCAGACTGCAATGACAACATCTTTTTTCTGGCCCATCAAATCTTCAAGTTTTTTGTGGATCTGCCCACAGAGGATTATGTCTTTTGCAGTTACACGTCCCGTTACGACACCTTCGAGGTAAATAAACAAATGAAGCTTGAATTGGTTTGGGAAGACCAGATTGAAAAGGACGCGTTGGGGCTTGAATATCACCCCCGGTTTTACGAGGGCAACCTGAATGCCTACCTGCATGACCAGAAGACAGAAGTATACGACGACTACGACCGGTATTTCAACCAGGGTTTCGGCCAACTTTAAGAGAATCAGCTTTTAGCTCATTACTTTGGTAAGCGCATCCGTGAACAGTTTCATTTCATCCATTGTACCTGTGCTGATCCGGCACCATTCGAGCATGGGAGGAAAGGGCCTTCCAACCAGGACATTCTCCTGCTTCATGGCTTCATTGACTTCCTCAATGGGTCTGCCCGTTTTGAAAAAGACAAAATTCGTATGTGAAGGAATGTATTCAAGACCCAATTGATCGAGTGAATCACAAATATGCTTTTTGGCCTCAGCGTTTTTAGCAATGCTGAATTTATAGAAATCATCGTCTTTCAAGGCCCCTTGAGCACCGGCTATGGCCAGAACATTGGTATTGGCCATGACAGCAGATTTCAGTCTTCGGGCCAAATCGGGTCTTGCAATAAGGTATCCGACACGAAGACCTGCCAGACCATACACTTTGGAAAAGGTCTTGGAAACGATGACATTTCTATCTTCTTTGACCATTTCCACCATCGAAGGATAGTCGGGTTCGGTAATAAAATCATAGTAGGCTTCATCGCTAAAAATCACGGCTTGATCATCATGACTTGTGATGAAATCCCGTAAGCTATTCTTATCGAGCAAGGTTCCCGTCGGGTTGTTCGGATTGCAGATGAAGATGAGTCTTGTCTTGCTTGTGACGCGTCGGGACATGGCATTGAGGTCGTGCTCCATTTTGTCGTTTACCGGAACACGATGGACATAGGCTCCAAAAGTTTCAGCATACCTGAGCAAGGCCTGAAATGTAGGGTCTGCCGCAATGATCTCACCTCCCCCACTTCCGAAGAGAAGACCTGAAGCTTTCAAACCCTCCGTAGAACCCCCGGTTATCACCACATGATCCTTTGTTACTCCTTCCTTTTCAGCAATATCATTTACAAGAGACGACAAGATACGGAAGGGATATCTGCATGCCATATCAAAATTATCTGTAAGAACCTTCTGCATGTTTACAGACGGACTGAAGGGATTCTCATTGGCATTCAACATGACAGGGCCACTGACCGGAATGCTCCGTGTGTTGACCCGATTGGCTACGGCGTCCAGGCCTCCAAGAAAAATAAATCCGCTGGACAAGCCAGCCGTTTTCAACCAGTTCCTTCGATCGAGAGTTCTCATACGTGTGTTTTATTTGTTATCGTTTCAATTGCGCACAAGGAGAGCAAACGTCCTTGCGAAATCATATTTTGACTAAAAGTACAAAAAAATGCCAGCACTTACCGTGCTGGCATTGTGAAACAAAACTTATACTAATTCAAAAAATAAATTAGAAGATACGTTTCAAATGTCAGAATTCTATGTTACCTGACCGTGACCTGCAGATTAAGTTTTAGTAAAGAAGTCATGACTATAATCCGTTGAAAGAGGGCGTGTTTTCAATCAAAAAGAATGAAATGAATCTGCTCCAAAATCTTTGACGATAAGCAGCCAAATACTACCTTTAAAGCATGAAAAATCAGACACCATTTACTCTAGCTTCACTTTGGATTTTCCTTATTTTACCGTTGTCTTTAATGGCTCAGGCAACAGATAGTCCAGCGGCATTGAACAATTCTCAGAACGACTGGGAAAATCAAGACGTTTTTGAAAGAAACAAGTTGGCGCCGAGGGCAAATTTTATGCCCTTTGCCAATATGGACGAACTGAAAACGGGGAACCCGGAGGCTTCTTCCTTCTATATTTCACTCAATGGGCTCTGGAAGTTTACGTTTTCCGAAAAGCCGGCAGATCGACCCGGAGATTTTTTCAAAACAGAATTTGATGATTCCACCTGGTCTTTGATCACCGTCCCTTCGAATTGGGAAATGGAAGGGTTCGGCTATCCCATTTACACCAACATCAAATACCCACATGAGAAAACCCCTCCTGTAATCCAGGAACACGATAATCCGACCGGTTCGTACCGACTGAACTTCAAGGTGACCCCGGGCATGCTTGAAAAAGACCTCATCCTTCATTTTGGTGCCGTGAGCTCGGCTATGAACCTGTGGGTGAACGGAAAGAAAGTAGGATACAGCCAGGGCAGCAAGACCCCAGCCGAATTTCGAATCAATGATTTTGTCAAGGAGGGTGAAAACCTCCTTGCCGTGGAAGTTTTCAAATGGTCGGATGGCAGCTATCTGGAGGATCAGGATTTTTGGCGTCTGGGTGGAATCACACGCGATGTCTACTTGCTCGCGCGTGATATGGATCAGATTCAAGACATTGAGATCAACTCGAACCTGATGAAAGACAACAAACGGGGCGAATTCGAGGTCAGTCTGAAAATCCAGGGGTCCGGCAAACGAAATCTCGAGTTGAGCCTGACCCTCGAAGATGACAGGGGGCAAAAAACCATGGAGAAAACAATGAAGCTGAGTCAATCGGAGGGCGCTATTGAGGTGTCAGCCTCAGCAGAATTGGAAGATGTTCACCCATGGAGCGCTGAGAATCCAAATCTCTATACCTTGACGATTGCACTGAATGATGATAAGGGTAAACCAATCGAGGTCATTGAGCAAAAAGTAGGATTCAGGCGACTCGAAATCAACGGAGGACAGTTCTTGGTCAACGGCAAGGCCATCTATTTCAAGGGTGTCAACCTGCATGAGCACCATGATCGCAAAGGTCACGTGGTTGACGAGGAGACCATGCTCAAAGACATCCGCACTATGAAAATGCACAACATAAATGCGGTTCGAACTTCTCATTATCCGCAGCCCGAACGGTTTTATGAGCTGTGTGATCAATACGGATTGTACGTCGTTGATGAGGCCAATATTGAGTCGCATGGTTTTGGAGCCACCAAGCAAGGGCCCTTTGACACTATACAGCATATCGCCTATCGGCCGGAATGGAAAGCCGCTCATATGGAACGTATTAAAAGGATGATTGAACGCGACAAAAACCACCCAAGTGTTGTCATCTGGTCAATGGGAAATGAATGTGGAAACGGGCCGGTGTTCTTTGAAGCCTATGAATGGATCAAGCAAAGAGATCCCTCTCGTTTCGTGCAGTTCGAACAAGCCGACATGGAGTCCAATACAGACATCTTTAGTCCGATGTACGACACGATTGAGGAATTGGAGGCCTATGCGCAGAACCATTCCGACAGGCCTCTCGTACTATGTGAATACGCGCATGCTATGGGTAACAGTGTTGGTAACTTCAAGGATTACTGGGACGTGATTGAGAAACACAAAGTGCTTCAGGGCGGCTTCATCTGGGACTGGGTAGATCAGGGTCTGGTTAAAACCAACAGTGATGGCATAGAATTCTGGGCCTATGGGGGCGACTTCGGTCCGCCTGACGTTCCTTCAGACGGAAATTTCTGCTTCAACGGCCTGGTAGAGCCTGACAGACGGCCCAAACCGGCACTCGAAGAGGTTAAAAAAGTATATCAATTCATCAGGTTTGCCCTTGCCGATAAGATCACTCCAGAAAACAGTCTGAATGGCGTAGAGGTTGAAATCAGCAATGGCTATTCCTTCACGGATTTGAAACACTTCAACGTCTCCTGGAACTTGAGCAGTGCAGGACAGAACCTGGCCTCAGGAGAATTGAATGCCGGCTCTGCAAGACCCGGAGAAGTACTGACTGTTCCAATTCAGTGGAACCTGCCCGCTGAACGGCTGGGAACGGAACTCATCCTGACCCTTTCCGCACAAACAAAAGCAGCGGAATCTCTGGTACCTGAAGGACATGAGGTCGCCTGGGAACAATTTGTTCTAAGTCCCGGGACACCAGTTTCTTTATCGATTGCCGAACAACCGGCTCGCCTTGAGAAGAATAAGGAGAGTCTCGTTGTGCGCACCGACATGAGTAGTGTGACTTTTGATCAGCAAACCGGAATCATGACGGAATTCAACATCCTCAATGAGAATATCCTAAAAGACGGAAATGGGTTCGTCCCTAACTTCTGGAGGGCGCCCATTGACAATGATTTTGGGAACGACATGCACAAACGATGTGCTGAGTGGAGATATGCGACTAAGCACAGGAAATTGGAAAAGATGGAATCTGAAGTTGCCGGAGACCTCGTACGTGTATATGTATCCTATAAGCTTGAAAACGAAGATCTCGACCCTATTGCAGATTTTGACATTGTCTACACGTTCAATGGTGCGGGAGAAATCTTGGTGGAGAGCACATTCAAACGAATGGATACGGACCTCTCCGAGACACCGAGAGTGGGTTTAAATGTCGAGTTGACCAAAGACATGGAGCAGGTCAGTTGGTACGGCCGGGGTCCTTTTGAATCTTACTGGGACAGAAAAACAGGTGCGAAAATTGGCATCTATACGAGTGAAGTTAGTGATCTGTACTGGCCTTATCTGAGACCCCAGGAAAACGGGAACCGAACCGACGTCAGGTGGCTGGCTCTATACAGTAAGGAAAAAAAACACGGTATATTAATCAAAGGACTGCCCACGATCGATTTCAGCGCGCATCACAATCGCATGGAAGATTTTGAGTCCCTGGAAAGAACAGACGGGCGACCCAGGGATGGGAAAATCGTAAAAAACCGTCATACGACCGACGTGGTGGAAAGGGATCTGACTTCGCTGAATGTTGACTATCGCCAGATGGGTGTAGGCGGAGACAATGCCTGGGGTGCCAGACCGCATAAAGAGTACAGATTGGAGGACAGCACCTATTCCTACTCCTTTATCATCATACCCAAAGCCTCACAATAGGCCTCTGGATTTTTTTTCCATGGGGAGCAGGCTGTAGAAGATGAAATCATTAATGGGGGTGTCAATTTCAAATTGGTCCCCCTTTTTAACGATGTAACCATTGAAGTTTTCCAGTTCGCTGGGCCTTCCCTCCATCATATCGCGCTGCAGAGACATGGTCGTTTGGTAATCCCCTTTGTCAATCATGTCAAGGGCAATCAGAAGGTCCTTGTCATCTATATCGATTCCTTGCCTCTTCCCTACCTCGATAATTTCACTCCCGGTTTCCTTGATCTTCTCTCGCAGAAAGGAATCTTCACGCATGACACCGAGCACACTGCGCGTTAGGGCTCCCAGGGCACTGATCGAAGCAATGAAAAGGAATTTCAGCCAGATGTCACGTTGTATGTTCTCGGAAAGCTTGTTCTTGAAACCGCCCCGGTCAAAGGCTGATTTGATTTTTCGACATCGTGGAGTTACCTCCTGGTTCAGCTCTCCAAAAATGATTTCGGGAACATAGGCGAAATGATTGATGACTCCGGGGCTGTCAATTTTGCTGACAATCTTGCACAACCCGCCGATTATATTATTAGCCGGCACAATCTTCTGGAGGCGTTCGGCATTGTCGGCTCCGTTCTGCAAAGGCAGCACAACTGCATCTCCATCGAGAAATGGCCTGATTAAGGCTCCAACCTCTTCGATTTGCCAGGATTTTGTACAGAGTAGTACCAGATCAGCTCCTTTCACACAATCGGGGTTATCCGAAACTTCGGGATGCACAGTAAAGTCTCCCATGATGCTTTTAACGTGAAGCCCGCTCTCACGAATGACTTCCAGGGCTCTGCCACGAGTAAGGAAAACTACCTCGTATCCTGCCTGGCACAGCTTTCCGCCAAAATACCCACCAACACCTCCGGCTCCTACAACTGCTATTCTCATATTCCACTAATTTTGAATCCTAAGGCTATGTTTCTGAAATTATTCACTCCAAACATCGGCCATTGGGTCGAACACTCCTGAAAATGCTGAATCAAAAGTCTCCAGCACATTGATATTGGCACTATTTCGCTTGATTCGTCCGTCCTGACCCAAAATATACTTCTCAAGAGTTCCACGGGAGTCATTTTGTCTCATACCGTTCCAGTAGATCTTTTCCTCAAAATCAGGAAAATTGATCTGCTGCAGCGTGACCCGATAGGTATTTCCAAAAAAATCAATGAATAAAAAGGCCTTATACTCGTGTCGTGCGTACTCCGGAAGGTTCTGTCCTACCAATTTATAGGGTTTGGTTTCCGCATCGGTGACAAAACGCAAAATATCAAGCTCAGATGTAAAGTCATTTGCTTTCAATTGCTCGTTTAGATCTTCTTTGTCGGTCAAGGGATAGGTCTTTTGCCAAACCAGCTTATTTTTCTTCACATACCAGTTCCCCATCGATTCAACTTCGTCGAACTGTGCACGAGACGTAAGCCCCAGAAACATCATCAGGATTAGCGCCGTTACTTGCATTGTATTTTTTTCCAAACCTCTATTCACGGTGTAAGAAGGATTTCTTCGCCTGCAACTCTTCCTCAGTTTCAACATGCTCATCATCGGGAACACAACAATCTACAGGACATACCGCAGCGCACTGAGGTTCATCGTGGAATCCTTTGCATTCCGTGCATTTATCGGGAATAATATAATAGTACTCATCACTTACGGGTTCCTGGTCCTGATCTGCATTGACCGACTTACCATTGGGCAGAACGACATCTCCGCCAAGTTCTGTGCCGTCAGAGTATTTCCATTCTTCAGCGGCTTCATAAATAGCCGTATTGGGGCATTCCGGTTCACAGGCACCGCAATTGATGCATTCGTCAGTTATTATTATCGCCATTTGTTTTTTGCCTAAATTTGTGATCAAATATAAGATTTCCACGTCTATATTCCTATCCAGCATGACCCTAGAACAACGAATTGATGCCTTCTCGAAACTCGGTGATTTTCTAACCCAATTTCATCCGTCAGGTTTGAAGATCAACAAGGATCTGCCGACCAATGAGCTGTTTCTCGAACCGTTTCGAATCCAGGTCAAACGCGCCTTTGAACGCAATGGTTGGTTTACGGATCAAAATGTAAATTCAGCTTTCAATGAATGGGGTAATCTTCTAAATAGCAAAGATTTAAATCATTGGTCATCAAGTTATAATTTAAAATCTGGTTCAGAGAAAAGTATCGGAGTGATCATGGCTGGGAATATTCCTCTTGTCGGGTTTCATGACTTTCTGACCGTGCTCATCTCAGGACATTCCATACGAATCAAACAGTCTTCTTCTGACGCCTATTTTCTGCCGTTGATTGCCAGGTTGCTCCAATATGTGGAACCCGGCTTCAAAGACAAAATCTTTTTTTCTGAGGAGCGGCTGTCAGATTTTGATGCGGTTATCGCCACCGGAAGCAATAATACCGCTCGTCATTTCGAATACTATTTTGGCAATTATCCTCACCTCATAAGAAGAAACCGAAATTCAGTTGCCGTTCTTACGGGTAAAGAATCCGAGGAAGATCTTGACGGACTCGGAGAAGACATCTTTCGCTATTTCGGACTCGGGTGCAGAAGCGTCTCAAAACTCATGGTTCCCAGAAACTACGATTTTGATCAACTCTTCGGCGCTCTCTATCGTTTTAAGGACCTCATTGATTACGAGAAATACAGGAACAATTACGACTACAACAAGGCTGTTTACCTGATGAGTAGATTCGAGCTGCTCGAAAACGGCTTTGTGATGCTCAAAGAAGATTCGAGCTATGCCTCCCCCATTGCAACCCTGTTCTACGAGTATTACGACGACGAGGATTCGCTGAGTAACAAACTTGAAGCGGATGCAGAACTCATCCAATGCATTGTCGGAAAGGGGCACGATATGGACTATGTGCCTTTCGGTCGTACCCAGAAGCCGCAGTTAAACGATTATGCGGATGGGGTCGACACCCTGGATTTTTTAGCGAAACTATAGTTATTCGAAGCTTGAGTTATTCGAAGCTGGTCTCGAGTTGAACGTAGTCGAGCAGTTCCCGCTTGACCGACTCCTCTTTGAAGCGGCCTCCATATTCTGCAGTTACTGTGCTGCTGGCGATGTCACCAACTCCTCGCGAATTGACACAAAGGTGCTTGGCATCGATGATGCAGGCTACATCCTGAGTTCCGAGAGCTTCCTGGAGAGCCTGAACTATTTGCATATTCAGTCTTTCCTGAACCTGAGGGCGCTTGGCGAAATATTCAACAATGCGGTTCATTTTGGACAGGCCGATGACCTTTCCGTTTGAGATATAGGCCACATGGGCACGTCCGACGATCGGAAGTAGATGATGCTCACAAGTAGAATAAAGGGTGATATTCTTTTCCACCAGCATCTCCCCGTACTTATAGTTATTCTCAAAAGTCGAGAGCTTGGGTTTTCTCTCAGGGTTCAATCCCCCAAAAATCTCCTTGACGAACATCTTGGCTACGCGCATGGGAGTACCACTCAGGCTATCATCTCCGAGATCCATACCCAGGGTATGAAGAATATTTGCCACATCTTTTTCAATGCTGGCTATTTTTTCGTTTTCTGACAACTCGAATGCATCCTTGCGGATTGGATTCTCCGCAGACCCTGAAATGTGGTCGTCACCCATTTCGTCTATCATTTGATTCAATTTCCCGTTCTGTCCTTCAAACATGCTCCAAAGGTTTTAGTCTGCAAAAATACAACATTGACGTCAATTTTTAACCTTGGGCACTCAATAGTCTTGTTAAATCTTCCTGTGAGCAGTTCTGCTGCTCCCCCGTTCGCATATTCTTTACCCCGTAAGTTCCGGTGTTCATTTCTTGCTCACCAGCCAGCACCACAAAAGGAATCTCGCGCTTGTCAGCGTAATTCATCTGCTTCTTCATTTTCGCCGAAGAAGGATAGAGCTCAGCCCGGATGCCGAGTCTCCTGAGAGCCTGAATTGATTTTAACGCGTAAAGCGACTCCTGCTCACCAAAGTTCACGAACAGAACCGTCGGTCTTTTCACAACCCCTTCATCGAAGAGTTCGAGTTCTTCCAAAACCATATAAATTCGATCCAACCCAAATGAAATCCCGATCCCGCTCATGCCTTTAAGGCCAAATATACCGGTGAGATCATCGTATCGGCCTCCGCCTCCAATGGATCCCAAACGCACTTTATCAGTCTGCACCTCAAAAATTGCACCTGTGTAATAATTCAGTCCGCGGGCCAGGGTAATGTCGAGCACCAGACTTGCCGATTCTAAATTCAGCTCTTCCAGCTTCTCCACCACAAAACGGAGCTCCTCAATACCTTTCATACCGGTCTCAGATTCCTTCAGCAGTGATTCAAGAGCCTGCAGCTGCTCCAGGTTGCTGCCGCTGAGCTCAAAAACCGGTGCCAAATCAATCAGAGCCTCTTCCGATATACCTTTGTTTCGCATTTCATTCAAAACGCCCTCACGACCAATTTTGTCAAGTTTATCAAGGGCCACCGTGAAATCGATCAATTTGTCTCCTGCACCGATAATTTCAGCGATGCCCGTCAAAATCTTCCTGTTGTTGATGCGAATATCAACCCCGTCAAGTCCCAGTTTGCTGAAAACAGCATCGTACAGGGATACAAACTCCACTTCCTGCCAGAGACTATCGCTTCCCACAACATCTGCATCACATTGATAGAATTCCCGGAACCTTCCTTTTTGGGGCCGGTCGGCACGCCATACCGGCTGAATTTGGTAGCGTTTGAAAGGGAAGACCAACTCATTTTGGTGTTGCACCACATAGCGAGCGAAAGGAACCGTAAGATCGTATCTCAAAGCCTTTTCTGTTATTTTTGATGTGATCTGATTGAGGTCTTTTGTTTCGATCAGGTCATCCGAAACCTTTTGGAGGTAGTTTCCTGAATTGAGGATCTTAAAGATCAACCTGTCGCCTTCCTCCCCATACTTACCCATCAGGGTACTCGAGTTCTCAAATGATGGCGTCTCAATCGGCTCGAATCCATAGCATTCGAATACCTCCTGAATAGTCTCAAAAATGTATCGCCTTTTCGCAATTTCTGAAGATGAAAAGTCACGGGTGCCTTTAGGGATGCTGGGTTTCATAGAATCAATTAGAATTATTTCCGATGCGAATCGGCCGGTTGCTCCAGGTCAATCGCAAATATCCGAAAATAATTCATTTTCCCGATTATTTTCTCATAGGATTGCCTCGATTCTGTGAACTTTTTCATCCCATTTTTTTATCTTGCATCACCTATGATCAGACCCTTACAACTGCTCCTGCTCCTCTGTATGTTCTGCGTTTCGGCGCAACAGGTTACGCCGCCCGGATCCGACCCTGCGGCTGCGTCCTCTGCCGAGCTGCTGAGCCTCTACGTTCAAATCCCGTCCGAAAGCGGAAAAGAAAAACGCGCCGGCGAGTTTTTCATGGAGGTTTGCCGGCGTCGGGGTCTGTACATCACAGAGATGGGACAGGAAGATGGTCGATACAATTTTATGGCTTCTTTATTTCCGCCTGAAGAAAAAAAGCCCAATGTCATTTTGATGAATCACATCGATGTGGTCCCTGAATATGAAGGGAATACCCACGGTCCGTATTCCGGGGTGATCGAAGACGGATATTTATACGGAAGGGGGGCGATAGACAACAAAGGGGTGGCCGTGATGCAGCTGGAGGCCATTTCCAGGATCAAGTCATCTGAAGACTATCAAAACAGCCCCTATAACATTAGCTTGCTCACGGTTTCTTGTGAAGAGACTCAATGCACGGGAGGCATGCAGCATGTCTTGTCGGAATATGCCGAAGAAATCAATGCGGCTGTCGTCATAGGCGAAGGCCCCACCGACCTTTCAACGTTGATGGATGATGATTTTCCCAATCCGATCTACGCGATTTCCCGGGCACATAAACGCGCCTATTGGCTGGAACTCGAAATTGAGATCGATGGCTTTAGCCACGGTTCGGTAACTCCTGATGCCTATGCGAACAAGGAATTGGTGAGCGCCTTACAAAACTTGACCAAGAAAAAGCAAAAGGCCATTTTCAACGACCTCAATATTGGGTTTCTCAAAGGGATGGCCCAATATCGTAAAGGAGTTCAACGGCTAGTCATGAAGCACCCGAGACTTTTCAAAGCGATTTTGGTACCTCAATTGAGAAAGACACCAGAACTATTCTCTATTTTTTCCAACACGGTGACCCTCACAAACCTCGAGTCTAACAGTCAGACCATAAATACCAATTCTACTCTGGCCCGAGCAGGCCTGGATTGTCGTTTACTTCCAGAAACGGATGAAAAAGAATTTGAAGAGGAAATCAGAAAAAGGTTGAAAAACGAAAGGATCAGTCTCAAGGTTATTAAATCCACGCCAGGAAGCAAACCGAGTTCGAACTCAAACATTTTCTACAAAAACCTTAGAGGTGCCATTCTGGAGGAATATCCCGAGGCCAAAACAATCGATGTTCTCATGCCCAACATCAATGACCTGGGTTACTTCAGAGCTCTCGATGTTCCGGCTTATGGCTCAATACCTGTCCGACTGACCAAGTCGGAAGTAGCAAGCGTACACGGTCATGATGAGCGACTTCCTCTTGTGGAGCTGGAGGCTGGTGTGAACGTCTTTTACCTATTCCTCAAAAAAATGATCTACGCCCCGGCTGAGTGATAAACGCCTCTGTGATCGAGGTCAGCTTTAGCACTCTATTTCTTGACTTTTCGCTGTTTGTCTTGTTGCTCTTGGGCTTGCTTCATAGCATCGTCCAATCGCTGACGGAAAGCGCTCTTCTTTTTTTGAGGCTTCTTCTTGTTCTCCTGGATCTGGGCGTGAATCTTGTCTTCGTCAATGATGAAATTCTTGATGACAAGCATGATGCCTATAGTGAGGAGGTTCGACACGAAATAGTACAAACTCAAGCTACTGGCATAACTGTTAAAGAAGAACATCATCATGATTGGCGAGAACCACATCATCATCTTCATCATCTTCTGCATGTCAGGCATCCCCTCCTGCTGAGGTTGCTGCATATTCATCTGTTGACTCTGCGTCATCTGCATATAGAAAAAGATAGCTATTGAAGCCAGGATAGGAAACAAACTCACGTGATCTCCATAAAAAGGAATCTTGAAGGGCAACTGGAGCACTTCGTCATAAGCCGAAAGATCATCGGCCCAGAGAAATCCGTGCTGACGTATGTCTATGTTGGCGGGGAAAAATCGAAACAGTGCAAAGAATACCGGCATCTGTATCAAAGCCGGGATACACCCCGATAGCGGGTTGACACCTGCTTTGCGCTGCAGAGCCATGGTTTCTTGCTGCCTTTTCATCGCATTTTCTTTCCCGGCTAGCTTCTCATTGATCTCTACCATCTCAGGTCTTAGCACCTTCATTTTAGCGCTCGACAGGTAGGATTTGTACACTACCGGTGACATGATAATACGAACTACAATAGTCATCAGGATAATCACGATACCGTAGTTTCCGATAACGGAACTGAGAACGCTGAAAACAGGAATAAACACATATTTGTTGATCCACCTGAAAATTCCCCAGCCCAGACTGACGATTCGATCCAGCTGCCGTCCTTCATAGGTACTCAATACCGAGTAGTCAACCGGCCCATAGTACATATTCATGCTGTAGTCGAACTCTCCGTTCTTGGCGACAAGAGGAATCGATGCCGAATATTGTTTGGTGTATACCGTGTCGATGTATTCGTCTTCAACGAGATTTATAGATTTGAGATCAGCCGTTGCAAAGGGCTCGTCGGTAAGGAGCACCGATGTAAAGAATTGTTGCTTAAAGGCAATCCAATCAACCTCTTTGGCTTCCTCCTCATCCTGATCGCTCATGGCATTCATATACTCAAACTCCCCGTCCTGCAGATAGCGTAAATCTGTGTACTGGTTCTCATACTTGATGCTTTTTTCTGTGCGATAACTCCTGAGTTTCCAGTCGAGTCTTACTGTTTCAGAAGTGTTGATCGCGCCATCCATACCCTGAGACTTTATGCCGAAATCGAGCATGTAATCCTCAGGCTTCAATTCATAACGATACTCCAGGTACTGACTTGCAGAAATCTTTAGTTTCATTGACAACACTTGATTATCTCCATTCTGGGATAATTCCGGCTCAAAATAAAGGTCCTTAGTCTGTAGGTTTCTGTTGTCTTGGGTGGCAAAAGAAATGTTGAAGAGAGCATTCTGATCCTTGATTACATACAAGGGCTTTTTATCATAAGTCTCGAAATTCTTGAGGAGAACTTCGACAATTTGCCCTCCTTTGTTCGATACCTTGATGCGAACCCGGTCATTTTCAATCGTTGTCAAATGGTCTCTGGCTGAAGCAAGGCTGCTACTGTAGGCGAACATGCCCAGGCGGTTGTTTGCATTGGCCAGGGCAATCGAATCTGAAACCACCTCTGAAGTGGGTTCCGAGTTCTACCTGCCCCGGTTCCGAAATTCCTTCTGCTTGCTCAGAATCAGCCTGTTCGGCCTCTTGTATTTGTTCGGTCTTCTGTTTCTCAAGTTCCTCCGGCGTCGGCTGGTTCATGTAAAAGTACCAGATCATGATAGCGCCGAGCAAAACAAAGCCTATCAGGGAATTGAGATCGAATTTTTTTTCTTCCATGTTTCGTTCGTGTCGTTGGAGCAGCACCTGACGGCTGCTTTTTCAAACATGCGGCAAATGTACTAAAAACAAGGTATTAATCAGGTATGAAACCCACAAAAAGCCACCCTCAGCTACGCTCCAGTTTATCCTTGAAAATAAACATCAAAACGATGGGGACCGCAAGGACGATCACTATGAGGCGGTTATTCATCAAAACGCTGGGGTACAATAAAATAGTCAGAATGAAACCACCAATAGCGCCGCCGAGATGGGCGCTGTGACCGATGTTGCCCCATTGTTTTTTCATCCCAAACATTGAATAGAGCAAATAGCCTACTCCAAAGACATAAGCCGGTATCGGAATAGGAATGAAAAACAGATAGAGATTCATTCCCGGATTCAGCATAATGGCCGAATACACAACCCCCATAACGGCTCCGGAGGCTCCAACCGCACTGTAATAGGGCTCTTTTTTATGAAAACTGAGCCCGAATAAGCTGCCGGCGAGCAAAGATCCGAAGTAAATCGCCAGAAAACGGGGCGTTCCTATGTAACGCATGACCGGATCGGCGAAAAAATACAGGGTCAGCATATTGAAGAACAAATGTGCCTGATCGACGTGTAAGAACCCCGAGGAGAGTAGCCGGATTTTTTCACCTTTTACGATCGGGCCGATTTGAAATTTGTACTTCTCAAAGAAAAGCCGGTCTTTGAATCCCTTGAAGGATACTGCCACGTTGGCGATGATAATCAATAAAACGGTTGTATTCATAAAATATGAGCGTTCACGGTCGAATTGGCAAGGATTGGCCCGACCACATAGTCGCTACGAATTTATTAATTCTCGCTGACAAAGTTAACACCACTCGAATTATTATACATCCCGGAACAAATTTATATACGATATTTGCCCTGTAAAAGTCTTGTATGCAACTTATCGTTTACATAATAGCCTACCCCGTTCTTTGGCTCTTCTCGAACCTCCCCATGCGAATTCTGTTTGTTTTTTCAGACCTGGTGTACTACCTGCTGTACTATGTACTGGGATATCGCAAGAAGGTCGTTCGCAACAACCTGGCCCTGGCCTTCCCTGAGAAGACGGCGTCGGAGCGCAGGGAAATTGAAAAACGGTCGTACAAGCATTTTGTAGATGTGTTTTTTGAGATGATCAAATCCTTTACCATCAGCGAGAAAGAGATCGCGAAGCGACTATCGATTACGAATCCTGAACTCCTTGACCCCTACTACGAAAAAGGACAGAGCGTCATTTTTACCTCGGGGCATTACGCCAACTGGGAATGGGTGTCTTTCATCGTAGAAAAGAGTCTGAACTACCACATGAGCGTGGTCTATAAAAAGCTTAAAAACAAATACTTTGACAACCTGATGAAGAAGACCCGGAACAAATTCGGGGTTCGGTTTGTAGAAAAGAGAAATTTCTATCCTGAAATTTTAAAGAATAAAAAAGAGGGAATCATTCAGGCTTATGGGTTCTTGTCCGATCAGTCCCCAAAGCTTAAAATGGCAAAGTATTGGGACACCTTTTTAAATGTTGAGGTTCCGGTCGAGATCGGTCCTGAAACAATAGCCAGAAAAATGAATTATCCGGTATTCTACTTCCAGACCGAACAGGTGAAACGCGGCGTGTACGAGTCCACTTTCCTGCTTTTGGAGGAGGAGCCGAAACAAGCCGACCCAAATGCAATAACAAGGAGTTATTTAAAAGCCCTGGAAGATCAAATTCGAAAGCAACCGGAATTTTACTTTTGGACCCACAAGCGTTTCAAGCATATGCGAAAGAAAGGGGTTTGACTCTCTGCATCAGCTCTTGAACCAGGAGTGAACCAATCTGTATTCAGCAGGCTCAAAAGACTTGTGCCTGTACTCTCCACTTTCAGAGTTGTAGATATAATCCTTGGACCATGCCTCATAGTTCTCGGCCAGGGATCGAATGCTGTTGCATATAAAATCGACTTCCTTATCTGTCGTGGTCGGATGAATTGACATTCGGATCCAGCCGGGACGTTCGATCTCACAACCCTGATCGATCAGATCGATCATGGCATGAGACTCCATCTGGTCAACGTGAAGGAGGAAGTGTCCGTAGGTTCCGGCGCAGGAACATCCTCCTCGGGTTTGTATTCCGAAACGGTCATTGAGCAGCTTGACGCCAAGATTGTAATGCAAACCATCGATGTAGAAGGAAAAGACACCCAATCGATTTTGGTGCTGACCGGCCAACATGGTGAGATTTTCAATTCCGTCCAGTTTTTCGAAAACCTGACTCACGATCTCCTCCTCTCGCTTGTGAATATTTTCCACACCCATTTCCTCTTTGAGTCGAATGGCAAGCGCAATGCGAATGGTCTGTAAAAACCCTGGTGTTCCACCGTCTTCTCGGGTTTCAATGTCATCGAGATACCTATGCTCGCCCCAAGGATTCGTCCAGTTCACGGTTCCTCCCCCCGGATTGTCCGGTATCATATTGTGATACAAGCTTTTATGAAAAATAAGGACCCCTGATGTACCAGGCCCTCCAAGAAATTTGTGAGGTGAAAAAAATACGGCATCCAGCCGTTGATCCGGGTCTTCCGGATTCATGTCAATCGACACATAGGGCCCGGAGCAGGCAAAATCAACAAAGCAGTATCCGCCGTTCTGATGCATGATCTTGGCAATCCGATGATAGTCTGTCTGCAAGCCCGTGACATTTGAACACCCCGTTATTGAAGCAATCTTCATCTCTTTGTGCTCATACTTCTTCAGCAAACCAACCAAACTATCGTAGTCGACAAGACCTTCTTCATCACAGGGAATAATCTCCACATCAGCAATGGTCTCCAACCAGGACGTCTGGTTGGAATGATGCTCCATGTGCGTTATAAAAACTACAGGCTTTTTTGATTCAGGTATTTGCCCAACCAACTCTTTGAGATTCTCACTTACCTTGATCCCCAGTATGCGCTGAAATTTATTGACGACTCCTGTCATCCCTGTCCCTTCGGTGATCAGGGCGCAATCAGGGCCGGCATTGACATGTGCCTTGATAATCTCCCGGGCTTCATGGTAGGCCAGGGTCATGGCTGATCCCGAAAAGGTTGTCTCGGTATGCGTATTGGCCACGAAAGGGCCGAATTCTTGAAGCATTTTCTCCTCGATCGGGCGGTAAAGCCTTCCGCTGGCCGTCCAGTCGGCATAGATCATCTTTTTGACCCCATAGGGCGTCTCAAAGCTCTCATCGATACCGACGATTCCTTTTCTGAACCGGTCAAAATACTTTTCTAAATTCATAATCAACTAGAGCTCGATTGTCGAGTGGATTTATTTTAGGCCTGCTATGGTCTTTATTTCATCAATGATTCTTTCCGCCAATTCATCTGCAGCCTCCTGAGTTCCGCTTTCCGTGTAAATTCTAATGATGGGTTCTGTGTTGGATTTTCGGAGATGAACCCACTCCGTTTCAAAGTCAATCTTGACACCATCAACTGTACTGACTTCTTCTTTTTCATATTTCAAAGACATGTCTTTCAATATTTTATCTACGTCTAATTCAGGTGTCAGTTGAATTTTGTTTTTACTCATAAAATAGGCTGGATATCCGTTTCGAAGAGTCTTGCAGGACACTTTTTCCCGGGCGAGATGCGTCAAAAACAGGGCGACTCCAACCAGGGCGTCCCGACCATAGTGGGAAGCGGGATAGATAATCCCACCATTGCCTTCTCCTCCTATAATTGCCTCCTTCGCTTTCATCAATTCAACCACATTGACCTCACCAACCGCGCTCGCCTGATATTGACCTCCCCTGTTTCTGGTGACATCTCTGAGTGCTCGTGAAGAGGAGAGATTAGAGACCGTATCTCCGGGAGTTTGCGACAGGACGTAATCGGCACAGGCAACAAGAGTGTACTCTTCGCCGAACATGCTGCCGTCTTCATTGACAATGGCAAGACGATCTACATCAGGATCCACCACGATGCCGAGGTCGGCTTTTTCTTTTACCACGAGTTCGGATATGTCTGTTAAATGAGCTGGAAGCGGTTCCGGATTGTGAGGAAAATCCCCTGTGGGCTCACAATAGAGAGGAACACATCGTACCCCGAGGGCACTCAATAGTTTCGGAATCGCTATTCCGCCTGTAGAATTAACAGCATCAACAACAACGTTGAAACCCGCATTCTTTATGGCATCCACATCGACCAGTTCCAGGTTCAAAACCTCTTCAATATGTCTGTCAATACCGTCCTTTAATTTTGAATAGCGCCCCAATTCTGTAACCTCTGAATACGAGTAATGATCTCCTTTAGCCAGTTCCAGGATCATACTGCCGTCCTCTGCGTTGAGAAACTCGCCCTTTTCATTGAGAAGTTTCAGTGCGTTCCACTGCTTCGGGTTGTGAGATGCGGTCACGATGATGCCACCGTCTGCATTTTCCAAAGTCACCAAAACTTCCACCGTAGGAGTCGTCGACAATCCGAGGTCAATGACATCAATGCCAAGACCTACCAGCGTATTGGCCACCAGGCTGCTGATCATTTTTCCAGAGATACGCGCATCCCTACCAATTACAACACGAAGGTCCTTGCGGTCCGGGTTTCTTTGTTGTAACCAACTGCCATAAGCAGAGGCAAACCGAACCGTATCCAGTGGGGTCAGGTTTTCGTTGACGGATCCTCCAATCGTGCCTCGGATTCCGGAAATGGATTTTATCAGGGTCATGGACGTAGTGTTTTTGTATCATACAAATATACCTTTTCAACAAAACAAGACAATAAAAAAACCGCCCATCTTTTGCTAATGCTGAGATGAGCGGTTTTATATGTATGGGTCAAACGACTATTTGCCGCTCTCCATCTTCTTCTTCAAGTTTGCCAGGTTGCTGATGTCACCCAAAGTGGTTTTCTCAGCAGAATCAGCCTTCTTGTTTACAGCTTTGATGTTGCGCTTTTCCTGCGCCCTGAAAACGGCCGAGTGTGATACGACAAGTCTTCTGTACTCTTTATTGAACTCGAGTACCTTGAACTCAGCAGTTTCACCTTTGACAAGTTTTGACCGGTCTTCTTTCTCCATGTGACGGCCGGGCACAAAGGCCTCTACTCCATCAGGGAAAGACACGATCGCTCCTTTGTCATTGACCTCCTTGATCGTTCCGGTGTGAACCGAATCAATCGTATAGGTTTCTTCGTGCTTGTCCCAGGGGTTCTCTGTGGTTTGCTTGTGACCCAGGTTCAGCTTGCGTCCTTCGACATCAAGTTCCAGAACCTCTACGTCCAGCTTGTCACCCACTTTCACGAAATCGGAAGGATGCTTGATTTTCTTGGTCCAGGAGAGGTCTGAGATATAGACCAATCCATCGATGCCTTCTTCCAATTCGACGAATACACCAAAATTCGTGTAATTTCTGACTGTACCCGTGTGTTTCGAACCTACAGGATACTTAGTAGTGATATCTGTCCATGGGTCTGGCTGTCAATTGCTTGATACCCAAAGACATTTTTCGCTCTTCTCTATCCAGGGTAAGAATTACGGCTTCTACCTCATCTCCTACTTTCACGAAGTCCTGAGCTGACCTGAGGTGTGTAGACCACGACATCTCTGACACGTGGATCAATCCCTCAACACCTTCACTAACTTCAACAAATGCTCCGTAGTCTGCAATGATCGACTACACGACCTTTGACTTTGTCGCCGATTTTAAGCTCTTCGTCAAGGGCTTCCCAAGGATGCTTGCTCAACTGCTTCAATCCGAGCTGAATTCTTGTCTTCTCATCGTCAAAGTCAAGGATCACCACATTGAGCTTCTGATCGAGTTCAACGATCTCACTTGGGTGATTGATTCGACTCCAAGACAGGTCGGTGATGTGCACCAAACCGTCAACACCTCCAAGGTCAACAAATACCCCGTAAGAAGTGATGTTCTTGACAACACCTTCAAGAACCTGACCTTTTTCAAGCTGGCTGATGATTTCCTTCTTCTGCTCAGCAAGGTCGGCTTCGATAAGCGCTTTGTGAGAAACAACGATATTCTTGAATTCCTGGTTGATTTTGACAACTTTGAATTCCATGTTCTTGTCAACGTACTGATCGTAGTCTCTGATCGGCTTGACATCGATTTGGGAACCTGGCAAGAAGGCCTCGATTCCAAATACGTCTACGATCATACCACCTTTGGTTCTACACTTGATATAACCGGTAACGATCTCGCCGTTCTCGTGAGCCGCATTGATACGATCCCAGGCCTTAATCACACGAGCTTTCCTGTGTGAAAGTACCAACTGACCTGTACTGTCTTCCAATTTATCAACTTTCACCTCAACCGTATCTCCTACTTTCAAATGCGGATTGTAACGGAATTCATTCAGCGAAATCACGCCTTCTGATTTGGAGTTGATGTCGATGATGGCTTCACGGTCGGTAATTCGAACCACGGTACCGTCAATCACCTGACGCTCTTCAACAAAACCAACTGTATTTTCCAGGGCTTTGTCAAACTCCTTGAGTTTTTCTTCTTCAACTGCCTCGATGCCTTCCTCATATTTCTCCCAGTCGAATTCTTTCAAAAACGTTTCGGGATCAACTTGCTCCACGGTCTCTTCAACAGCAGCTTCAACAACAGCTTCAACCACAGGTTCTTTTACCTCTGGCTTTTCAACAGCTTTCTCTTCTGCAACTTTCTCTTCTGCAACTTTTTCTTCTACCACTTTTTCTTCCTTTGGCTTTGAACTTTCTTCTTTGGCAGCAGGCTTTTCTTCTTCTTTCTCCTCATTAACCACCTCATAGACAGATTCTGCGCCTAGTTCCTTAACCAACAGGTAGTAGAATAAGGCTCTGTACTTTCTGCGGTTGCTCGATCCCATAGTGTCAATCACTTTTTGGATCACTTCGTCAAGCTTCTCATTGTCTTCTTGACCGAGTTTTTTAATCAGGAAATTCTTTTTGATGGTTTCCAACTCTGCCTTGTTGGATGAAGATACCAGTTCGGCGTCCTCTTTGTAGATGGCAGGGCCCAATCCTTTGGCCACGAGATTTAAAAGATCTGCGTCGATCGCTATACCTAGCTTTTCTGCTTCACTCGTATAGAGATCAATTTTTTCTTGTAATTTAGACATGCGTCTTTTACTTTGTATCCTGTTGTTTTGCAGACTATTATACGATCAAAGCAACAAGAGGCTTTTAACATTCGATTTTTGCACCTTTTTCAAATCTGCTATCGCTCAAAAGGCGTGCAAATATACGAACTAATTATAGATCGTGCAAACGAAAATTAAAGTAAAGTTTTGATGATGTCCTTTTCGGAGATGCCTTCTGCTTCAGCTTTGTAATTTCTTACAATTCTGTGATTCAAAATGGCATAGGACACCGACTGCACATCCTCAATGTCAGGAGAGAATTTACCGCGTATTGCCGCATAGGCCTTGGCCGCTAAAACAAGGTTCTGAGAAGCTCTCGGACCCGCCCCCCAGTCGAGATAGTTTTTCACTAAATCTGGAGATTCCTGTTGACCCGGTCGCGTTTTGGTTGCAAGCCGAACGGCGTATTCCACGACATTGTCGGCAATGGGTATACGTCGAATCAAATGCTGATAACTCAGGATTTCTTCAGCAGAGACTACCGCATTAACTTTCGCCTCCTCGTCATTGGTGGTATTCTTCGCAACGAATACTTCCTCTTCGAAACTGGGATAATTCAGATAAATGGAGAACATGAAGCGATCCAGCTGAGCCTCTGGCAGGGGATAAGTTCCTTCCTGCTCAATAGGATTTTGGGTGGCCAAAACAAAGAAGGGCAGATCCAGCTTAAAATGGTGGCCTGCTACGGTCACAGCTTTCTCCTGCATGGCCTCCAGCAAAGCCGCCTGAGTTTTAGGTGGTGTTCGGTTGATCTCATCCGCCAAAATGATATTGGCAAAAATAGGACCCTTTATAAACTTGAATTTTCTGTTCTCATCAAGAATTTCGCTGCCCAGAATATCCGAGGGCATCAGGTCGGGAGTGAATTGAATCCTTTTGAAGTCGAGGCCCAGAGCCGACGCCACTGTGTTTACCAACAGCGTTTTGGCTAAACCGGGAACTCCGATGAGAAGTGAATGCCCCCCACAAAGAACCGATAGCAGGACGTGATCAACTGCTTCGTGCTGACCGACTATTACTTTTCCTATTTCTTGCTTAAGTCGCCTGTAATTTTCAACCAACCCCTGAATCAACTCAACATCAGACATGGTCTATAAGTTTTTTTTGCTCCAGTCACTCTTGAATTCGCAGCTCATGTACGTATCATTGATTTTGACGTATGTATCAATGATCTTTTCTTCGGACCATTTCTCAATGGTTTCCGTTTTCTTTTTCTGAAGAGCCAGGTCCATAATCTTTTCGTAGTCCTTCCCAAGGTCCGCCTCATGAGCTTCTGTTTTGCTCTTGAGCAGGAGAACTTTGAACATTTTAATCCCCTGTCGCGTCTCATCCATAAATACTCTGCTGAGCTCGCCTGCTTCGAGGCTGCTCACCTTGGCATACAACTCGGGATCCATGCGGGTCTGCTCAAACTTGGTATCACCGCTCACAGGATTCATAAGAACTCCTTCGTTGAGTCGTGTGTCTTTGTCATCCGAGTACTTGAGAACCGCTTCATCAAAAGTAATTTCCATTTTAAGGATCTGCTCCCGGTAAAGGGTCAGCGAATCTCTCACGCGCTCTGTGGCTTCATCATCCGCTTTGGGCTGCATTAAAATGTGATAGACGTCTCGCTGCTTTCCTTTTATTTTTTCCACCATGAGAATATGATATCCGAAATCCGACTTGAAGGGTTGAGAAATCTCGCCCTCTTCGAGACTGAAAGCCGCCTCTTTGAACTCCTTGACGAAAGGACTGTTCCGGTCAATGGAATAAAACCCACTGTTCTGGGTCACTCCCGGATCGTCTGAATAGAGAATGGCCTTCATTTTGAAACTCGCTCCATCTTCCACTTCTTTTTTGATTTCCTTCAAACGGTCAATGGTTCTCTGAATCTCTACTTCAGAAGGTTCAACATTGAGCACGATCTGCGAAAGTTCAATCTCAGCTCCGATCTCAGGAAGGTTTCCTTCATCCTTCAGGCTGTTGTAATATCTTTTAACCTCCTCAGGGGTGATATCGATGTCAGCGGTGAGCTCCTGTTGCATCTTCTGAATCAGCAAGCCTTCCTTTTCGACGCGATACAATTCATCCCTTAGGTCTTTCATATTGTCAAAACCGTAGAGCTCCAACATTTTTTCAGGGGATCCCAACTGTTGCGTGAAGTAGTCGGTTTTACGCTGAACCTGCTGCTGAATCTCACCTTCGTTCACTACAATACTATCGATGACCGCATGATGCGCCAACAACTTTCGGTTCATGATCTGCTCGAGCATCTCACAATCGCTGATCTCAATCTGCCCCCCACTCTGCTGAATGAGCTCCTGCTTGAAAGCATCGATCTCCGAATTGAGAACGATATTGTCTCCTACAACGGTCGCTACCCCGTCAACTTTCACCTTTTCCTGTGCATAGATGCCCATCCCGATCATAAGGACCACTAAGGCAATTCTTATCTTCATGCTAATACTGTTCAAATTGTTTATTATTTATCGCATCCATGACCAGCGTTTTTTCGATCTCATTCATGAGCTCAAGTTTTCTGTTGTGAAGGATCATCTGTCGGATGGTCGGAGTCACATAACTTTTTGGAGCCACATCATTGCGATGCAATACGTCTTTTATCGCGACCAAATATACTCCTAAACTGTCTTCTTTTTTAATAAATTGGCCCTTTTTTAAACTTTTCTCCTCTTTGAGCAAAGGGAGCCTGGCCTCTGCCTGGGTCTTGCTCACCCACATACTATCATTGAGAGAAAGGGCGAAGAATTCGAGCTCGCGCTCCTCCAGAATCTCCTCGCTTTCTGCGTCTTCAGATCTGAAAAGCTTTTCAATTTCCTTTCTCTGGTTGAGGTCCGACGCAAAATTAATCAGTTTCAATTGCAAGAGATCTTCATTGAGTCGATACACGTTTTTATTCATCTCGTAGTATTCATTCAAATCCTCATCTGTGACAACCGTATCCAGGTCTTGCTGCAGCACAGCCTTCTTATAGCGATCGATGAGCAATTCACGTCTATAGTCCTCAACCAGGGTTTTGATCTCTTCATCTTCACTTCTGACATTGATCAGCGCCTTATCATAAAGCAACTGTTTGGTCGCCCAGGTGTTGATGTAATTGTTTCTAAAAAGGATACTGTCCTGTGGTGTTTGGTTCTGCGGCATCACGTTTTGGAGTTCCTCTTCCATAAGGTAGAGGTCATTGACCCGCGCCACTGCACCTTCAACCTGTTCATTCTCTGAACAGGAATGAAGCAACATCATAAAGATTATACCTATATAAAATAAGTCCCTCATCACTTTTCCAGCCTTGATTTAAGTATTTTATAATTCTTTTTGTTGATCCTGACTTCATACGTCTCACGGAGATCCCTGACCCATTCCTCTTCAAGATAATTTTGATAGTCGTTCAACACTTCGCCTCTCGCCTCATTGAGCTCCTTCCGGGTGGCCGGATAGATCCGGTCGACGCGCATCAGGGTAAACTGATTCTGATCTTCCTCAAAAATCTCAGAGACCCCCAGCTTGAAAGCGAACCCGTCAGGTAACTTGCTGCTTCCCTCCTCTAGCTTTCCCTGGCTGAAAAGAACGTGAATTGTGGCTCCCTCATTGACAGACTCCTTGATGGATTCAGGACTTCTACCGTTTAAAAGCAGCCGTCTGACCTGCTCAGCCTTCTCCCTTTGGGTGCAGCTGCCGATCAACACATCGGCCCTTTCTCGCCAGTTGTAATGATCTCTGTGTGACTTGAAATAATTCTCCAACTCAACAGAATCCTGTTCTGAACGATCCCATATCTGTTTTTGCAGAAGCTCAAAGAGGAGCAGACCATCCCTGTACTCTTTAAAGGTTGCTGCGAACTCATCATCGGTATACTCCAGATGATCCTTATAGTATTCGATGACTTGTTTGTTTTTGAATGTATCAAAGAGCTCTCCTTTGGTCTTGTTCTTTTCGGATTTTGCAAACTGGTAAAAGTCTTCTGCAGAAAACACCCTGTCCTGAACCTGAAGTATAGTATCCGTCATGCCCTTAAAACTTTCGAGTTCCCGGGTGGCATTTAAAAGCCTCATGTCAATCACCAGTTTGTAGTCTTTCCCCACTTTTTGGGCCAGGGATCTTTCGACATAGCCAGCGCGACTTCCGTTTTTGACCTTGGCCTCGAGTCTGGGCTTCAGCTCTTCATAGGAAGGTATTGGGAATTTTTTATCAAGCTTGAGAATATGCCATCCAAACTGGGTGGCGAAAGGCTTCGAAAAATCACCTTCGTTCTCCAATGAAAAGGCAACTTCCTCGAACTCACTGATCATCCTTCCGGTTCCAAACCTGGGAAGCTTACCCCCTTTTTTAGCCGAACTCAAGTCGTCAGAGTGTTCCTGGGCGATCCTGGCAAAATCATCACCCTGCTCCAGGGATCGGTAGATCTCATCGATCTTTTCACGGGATTTCATAGGCTGGATCGAATCTTTCTTAACCATGATGTGCGAAACCTCGATTTCTCCCGGGGATTTTCTCCTGTCAAGCACTTTGACCAGGTGATACCCAAACTGAGTGCGAAAAGGTTCTGAAACCTCTCCGACGGGAGTTTCGTATGCGGCGTTCTCAAACGCATAAACCATGGCAAAAGCACTGAAGTATCCAAGATTTCCTCCGTTTTGCTCAACCGATGGGTCTTCCGAGTAGTTGCGGGCGACAGTTTCGAAGCCTTTGCCATCCAAAATCTCTTGGCGGGCAGCACTGATTCTTTCAAAAGCTCTGAGGCTATCCACGGGTGTAGCGTTGCTAGCCACTCGAATCAGTATATGACTTGCATTGACTTCGATCAAGGACCGATCATAAGCTTCTTTGGTCAATTCATCAAGGGCCTCCGGGTTCTGCAAATAGGGTTGAACCAGTTGCTCCCGATACTTGGCGAGATCATTCTGGTAGGTCAAAGAGGTGTCGAGATCCTGGTCGCGGGCCTGCTTCAATTTTAGTTTGAAATCCAGAAATAGGTCGAAGTAGTCATCAAATCCCTTCCCTTCTTCTTCAACCACAATCTCCTTGTTCTTTTCGTACACTCTCATGAACTCACCCGTGTACACTTCTTCTCCTTCTATGGTAAATAGCACTTCATTGCCATAGTCCTGAGCCCAGGTTGAGCAAAAGCACGACAAGAAGATAGAGAAACAAAGAGCTCGGATTCTCATATTCAGCAGTTTCCTCTTTTTCAAACGGTCAAAATTATTCTATATTTTCTGATCTTCTTGTTAAAGATATCACAAAGATATGACACCTTCCACCTTGGAAACTTGCTTGTACTTTTCAATGATTTCTTCGGGGTTCTTCATGTTGACCAGGACGGTCAAACTGGTGTATTTGCCATTTTTAGAAGGCTTTGAATCGATCACCGCTCCGAGGTTGTCAAAAATCTCCTCGATCATCTTGAACTTGTCCTTGTCTGTGGGGATGATAAACTTGAACATGTATTTGGTAGGAAACTCAGTCGTTTCCAAGAGACTTTGCTTTAATTTTTCATAGAACTCAGACTCCTTGCTCATGTCATTCGATTTAAGGATACTTAGCCCACAAAGGTACAATTATATTTTCTTATTTTTGACATTCAATCATTAATCCTTCTCCGCTTTTTCATGCACCAGAAAGTAGTAATCACGGGGGTCCGGGCACCGGCAAATCAACGGTGATCACAGCCTTGCAAAATCAATACACCTGCATGCCGGAGGTCTCGCGATCGGTTACCCGGGAGGCCCAAATGCGGGGAATCGATCAGCTTTTTTTAAAGGACCCACTTGTTTTCAGTGAACTTCTGCTCAAGGAAAGGATAAATCAGTATCAACGAGCCGAAGAATCCTCTGAAGGAACCATATTTTTTGATCGGGGGATTCCCGACGTGATGGGATACCTGGACTTTCTGGGGGTCGAGTATCCCGAGCGGTTTCGAGCGGAAAGTTTGCAGCGACGTTATGACAGAGTATTGATGATGCCGCCATGGAAAAAGATTTACCAGACCGATGCCGAGCGCTATGAGAGTTTCGATCAATCGCTGCTCATTTTCGAGACGCTCAAGAATACCTACTCGAAGCTTGGATATTCCTTTGAGATCATACCCGAAGCCTCAGTAGACAACAGGATTGAATTTATACTTAACGCCATTGGAAGCTAACATGGAAAAGGCCGAGGCCTTTCTGAAAAAGTATTGGGGATTTCCTCGTTTCAGACCGATGCAGGAGAATGTCATTCATGAATTAATGAATGGCAAGGACGTACTGGCTGTGCTTCCCACGGGTTCAGGAAAATCATTGTGCTACCAGGTTCCGGCTGTCATGTCTGATGGCGTTTGTCTTGTGGTAAGCCCCCTGGTCGCCTTGATGGAGGACCAGGTCAAGGGGTTGGAAAAGAAAGGGATTCGGGCTCTGCATCTGGGAGGGGGAATGAGCCGGAATGAGACCATCACGGCTTTCGACAACCTTCTTTTCGGAAAGTACAAACTTGTTTATGCCTCCCCGGAAAAACTGCAATCCGAGCTGGTTCAAGAGAAACTGAAGCAACTCCCTTTGAGTCTGATCGCCATTGACGAAGCCCACTGCATCTCCCAGTGGGGACATGATTTCAGACCCTCCTACCTGAAACTCTCATTTTTAAACGAACTGTTTCCAAACGTGCCTAGAATTGCCTTGACCGCAACAGCGACAGAACAGGTAGAAAAAGACATGCTGATCCAGCTGGGACTTCACAATGCGAGCACGTTCAGAAGCTCCCTGTTCAGAGACAACCTCAGCATCGGTCTGGTCAGGACTCAAAACAATATGGGACGACTGGTACAGATTCTGAGAAAGAAGACAGAACCCGCCATCGTATACGTGGGAACCCGAAAAGAAAGTATCGTATATGCCCAATACTTGCAGGATCGTGGAATCTCTGCAGGTACTTATCACGGGGGACTCGATACGAAGGAGAGAGCCCTGGCACTCGAAAGCTGGTTGAATGAAACAACAAAGGTCATGGTAGCCACCAATGCCTTCGGCATGGGCATTGACAAAGCCAATGTGAGATGCGTGATCCATTGCCATGTTCCCATGAGCATCGAATCTTATGTCCAGGAAATAGGTCGCGCCGGACGAGATGAAAAGCCCTCTTTCGCCTATTTGCTGTATCACGAGCAGAGTATGACGGAAACAAAGGAGATCATACAAAATTCCATGGCCGATCCTGCTTATTGCAAGCGCGTCTACAAGCATCTCAATGACTATTTCCAAATCGCCCGGGGTGAGTTCCGAGAATCTGTGCTCACATTTGATCTGTTCGGCTTTTGCAAGACCTATGAGCTCCCAATAGGGAAAACCCTTTCGGCCCTTGGGCATTTTGAGCGGGAAGAGATTTTAGTCTTTGAAGTAAGTCCGAAACGAGCTTCTCGCGTGCAGATCATTGAGAGATCTGAGGCTCTGCTGGATAGGACCTCCGACGAGAATCTGACCAGCAAAGTTCTCCAGATACTACTCAGAACCTATGGAGGCATACACGAGCAAAAGGTCAGCATCCGGGAATCTTTTATAGCTTCGAAAACAGGAACCTCTCACGGAGAGATTATCCAACAACTGGAGTTTTTACAAAAGAACGGGGTATTGAAATACGACAGATCCGAAGGGCTTGCCGAATTGAGATTCCTTGTTTCACGAGAAGACAACTACGTGCTTCAGTCTGCTTCCAAAAACATTGCTGCGCGAAACAAAAACAAATTGATCCAGCTCAGATCGATGCAGAATTACCTCGAGAATGATCGTATTTGCAGGAATCGGCAGCTGGTAGCGTATTTTGGGGAAAGCGATCGGGACGATTGCGGACGCTGCGACGTTTGCCGTAAGAACCAACAAGCCCCTGACTGGCCTGGTTATGACAAGGTGGCCGGGCGGATTAGAAACCTGCTTCGCACCTCCCAAGGACTGGACTTTACAGAGATTCATGAACAATTCGAAATGGATAGGGAGCGGCTTTCAAAAACCCTTGAAATGATGGTAGAAAAGAAGTGGATAAAGTTAAATTTGCAGAACAAATTTGAACTGAACGAATGAAAGAGCATAAGAATGAAAGCCTGAGAATTGTGTTCATGGGAACACCTGATTTTGCAGTTGCCTCCCTGAAGGCGCTCGTCGAAACAGGATATGATATTGTGGGGGTGATCACGGCTCCTGACAAACCCGCAGGAAGGGGTCGGAAGATTCGAATTTCGTCCGTCAAGCAATATGCCCTCCAGCAGGAACTGCGCCTGCTTCAACCTACCAACTTAAAAGACCCGTCATTCCTGGACGAACTCGCATCGATTGAGGCTGACCTGCAGATTGTCGTGGCATTCAGGATGCTGCCCCAGGCGGTATGGCAAATGCCGCGCCTGGGCACCTTCAATCTTCACGCCTCGCTTCTTCCGCAATACCGCGGAGCTGCACCGATCAATTGGGCTATAATTAAAGGAGAGACTCGAACGGGGGTAACTACTTTCTTTATCAATGAGGAAATAGACACGGGCGCGATCATACGGCAAAAAGAAGTTGACATATTGGAAAACGAAACTGCCGGAGATCTCCATGACAAATTAATGGTTTTGGGGAGCCGTCTGGTTGTTGAGACTGCAGGGCTTATTGCCCAGGGGTCAATCACACCTCTTGAACAATCAAGCGCCAGTTTTACACCAGCACCCAAACTCAACAAGGAAAATTGCCGTATCGACTGGGCCCAACCCCTTGAATCAGTCTACAATCAGATTCGCGGTTTAAGTCCTTATCCTGGTGCCTGGACACTGCTTTCCACAGATTCTGGAACCTTGGAGTGCAAGATACTCGAGTCTGGCAAACTTCTTGAAAAACACGATCTGGAACCTGGAAGCATTGAAGCTTCTAAAAAGGAGATTCGAGTTGCGGTTGAGAACGGTTACATTAAAGTTGAAAGACTTCAACTTTCAGGAAAACGAAAAATGGATGCGGTCAGTTTTTTGAATGGCTTCTCTTTTTCAAAGAATGACAGGTTCAAATAAATCGCCCAAACCCACGTTATTTAGGGGTTTCAGCTCATTTCGGCTGTGTTTATCAACAAATTGAAGAGAATTATTAACAATCTGGGGCATTTTCAGGGGCAAAACTTGCGGAAACCCTTATAAAATCTATATTTGTTCTGCTATTGAAAGGCAAAAAAATGAATATTTAACCAATTTTTAAATTTTTAGATTATGAACAAATCAGATTTAATTGAAGCAATGGCTGCAAACGCAGGAGTTTCTAAAGCTGCTGCAGGAAAAGCACTAGACGCAATGATGAAAAGCATCACGGGAGAATTAATGACAGGTGGAAGAGTGTCATTGGTAGGCTTCGGTTCTTTCTCAGTATCTCAAAGAGCTGCCAGAGATGGTAGAAATCCTCAAACTGGAGCTACAATAAAAATACCTGCCAGAAAAGTGATTAAATTCAAAGCTGGATCAGAGTTGAAAGAAGCGGTTAACTAGTCCAAACCCTTCACAAACTAAAGAAAACCCTCTTTTTCAAGAGGGTTTTTTTATTCCCTTATTTTTTGTACATTTATTTCCAACCAATTTATTATGACAACGTTAAAGCCGACAAAAGGAAAACTGCTGATCGCCGAACCCTCGATTTTGAGCGATAGTTCATTCAACCGATCCGTGGTTTATCTGACCGAGCACAACGACAAAGGTTCTGTGGGCTTTATCATGAATAAACCATCACCGTATACCATTGGGGATCTGATTCCCGAGATAGAATCTGACCTGAAAGTCTATCATGGGGGCCCCGTATCAGAGGATAATTTATATTTCGTTCACAAGGTGCCGGAGCTGATTCCCGACAGCATTGAAATTGGAAATGGCATTTATTGGGGCGGTGATTTTGAAACCATCCAAAGTCTTCTGAAGGAGGAAACCTTGTCAAACAATGAGATACGCTTTTTCCTGGGTTATTCGGGGTGGAGTGAACAACAACTGGAAGAGGAATTGACTACGACCTCCTGGTTGATTATTGAAAATAAGTTCAAGAACCTGTTTCGCATAAGCCATCTTACGTTTTGGAAAAATGAACTCATGAAGTTGGGCGGAATCTACAAGCTCTGGGCCAATGCACCCAAGGATCCCGGGCTTAACTAAATCACAGCCGTTTAAAGACCTATAATTTAAGATCGCTTCTGACCTCACGAGCGACTGAATCCTGAAAGCTTTTTTTGCGATATCTGTATACGGATTGAATCCCGATAATTGAATTTGTCAAAAACACTTCATCCACCTTAAGCAGTTCGAAAGGCGATACAGCTGTTTCTTCCACTAGCCTGCCCTTCTTAATTTTCAATTGCTCAATGACCTTCTTTCTTATAATTCCGTTGATGCAGCCGCTGTCCAGAGCAGGTGTGATTATCTTTTCTCCTTTCACCAGAAACAAGTTAGAATCTGTCGCTCCCACCAACTCTTTTCGCTCATTGATCAGTATGGCATTCTGATAGTCGTTTTCCTGTGCAAAAATTGATCCGAGAACATTCACCATTCGGTTATTGGTCTTGACGGTCGACAGCAAGCCAGAGGATACGTGATAATCCTTGAAGAGTTCTATTTCACAGGAAGAATCGACGGCCTGTGGAAGCTCACCCGCCTCAATTCGGTATTCCGACTGATTCGACTCCGGGGAGTAGAATCCTCCACCTGCTCTGAAAACACTGGTCCTTATACGAGCAGAGCCATTTATCTCATTGGCTTCCAGGGTTTTAAACAACTCTTTTTCATAACCTTCCAGGGTAAAATGGTTGGGTATCCTCATGCGCAACATACGCATCGAAGACATCAGTCTGAAGTAGTGATCCTCGAGAAAAGCCAATTTCCCGGCCTCAAACTTCAGTACGTCGAAAAGAGCATCCCCATAGGTGAATCCACGGTTCTGTATTTGAACCTTGTCACTAACAGATTTCTCCAGAGTCCCATTTAGGTTGATATAAGTCATTCGGTCTTTTTTTAAAATGCAAAAATAAAAAAAAGCCTTGCGAACAAGGCTTTACTTTATTTCAAAAAAAATATCGTCTTTCTATTTTTGTCTTTACCCTCCGATCACATGCTTGAGCTCAGAGATCTGATTCTCCCAAAACATTTTGGATTCCTCCACCTCATCCTCATCAGCAAAATCAACCACGAGCAAGGAGACGTCTTTAGTCAGGTCATCAACTTCAATGCGAAATTCGAAATAGGTACCCTCGTCTTCATCCTCTTCCCATTTGAATCTCACGAAAACATCAGACTTGTATGCAATTCGTTCTGCAACCTCTTCTGTATCATCCCAGATAAAGGTGTAATTCTTTCCTCTTGAATTCACGTTGTCGGCGAACCACTCCCCTAAAGAATCGGGTGTGGACAGGTACTGAAACAGGAAATTCGGAGAGGCGTGAATGGGAAATTCCAAATCAATTCTTACTTTCTCTGGCATTCTGATTTTTTTAGACGAAGGCAATATAGAGATTTAATAATAGGAAAAAAAATATTTTTATTCAAATATTTGGACCGGTTTACTTGTTGAAAATAAATTTGTTTCTATATTTGCGAACCCTAAATTGAGATGCTTTTTTTACAGGTTTTTCAAAAGGTCACGGCGAGGTAGCTCAGATGGTTAGAGCGTCGGATTCATAACCCGGAGGTCGGCAGTTCGATTCTGCTCCTCGCTACTTGATAAGTAACCCTGACAAGCTATTGTCGGGGTTTTTTTCGTTTAGAGCTTTTTGAACATCTTGTAATGCGGTCCGATTTCGGGAAGTTCGAAAACAGGGCCTTGAATCTCGTATCCCATTTTCTTATAGAATTCCAGAGCCACTAAACGGGCGTTGCACCAGGCCAATTTCACTCCCATGCCCCTTAACCTGTTTTCGGCCTCTTTCAGCAGCTTTTTGCCAAACCCCTTTCCCTGGTGGAAACCGGAAGTCGCCATGCCCCGAATCTGATACTGGGACCTTTCTCTGAAGGAAGGATTAGAAGCTTTCATCAGGCTGACAATACCAGCTAATTCGCCCTCAGCGAATATTCCGAGATGCAGGGTGTCCGAATCTTCGTCACCTGCCATCTTGTGACTCAACGAAATATTCTTTCGCAACTCCTCCTTGCGAATCGGATAGGTTTCTATTGCACTTATCGCCCGAATCTCACTCATTTCTTTTTGCTTCCCTCGTACATCTCGTATTTGACAAAGCGGCATTCCAGTTTGCCGTTGAAGACTTTTACTTTTCTTGAGGACCTGAGTCCAATGCTTTTGATTCCACTTTCAAAATCAGAGGTAATAAGCCAGGCGGTGGTTTGAGAATAATTGCTTTTGAGGGCATCCCCTATGCTTCGATAGAATTCTTCTACATCAATATTGAGTCTTTCCCCATAAGGAGGATTGAAAAGTACCAGTGCATCTCCTTCAACCGGTTTCTTCTCGTAAAAGAAGTTCTTTCGTTCCACTCGAATGAATTCTTCCAAGGAGGCGTTCTGAATATTTTCTGTTGATTTTCGAATCGCTGATGGAGCCTTGTCGAATCCGATGATCTGGTGACTCGCATTGCGGACCCTTTTCAGCATGGAGCTGTGAATCAGCTCAAAAAGGTCTGAGTCAAAGTCCTTCCATTTTTCAAATCCAAATTCTGCTCTGTGAATGCCCGCGGGAATATTGCAGGCGATCATGGCCGCCTCGATAAGAATGGTTCCGCTCCCGCACATCGGATCAATGAAATCAACCGATCCTGAATATCCGGTCATCAGCACCAAACCCGCAGCCAAAACTTCGTTGATCGGAGCAATATTGGTCTCCGATCTGTAGCCCCGCTTGTGCAGGGACTCCCCGGAGCTATCCAGCGACACTATGCATTTCTGATTGTGAATGTGCACGTGAAAGAGCACATCAGGATGCCTGACATCGACATTGGGTCGTTTGTGCTCTTTCTTTCTGAAAAAATCTACAATTGCATCTTTGGTTCGAAGAGCAACATAATGGGAATGCTTGAAGGTGTCTCCAAAGACCGTCGCATTGACGGCCAAAGTGCCACTTACATCGAGATAACGATCCCAATCATGCCTTAAAAGTTGTCGATAGAGATCCTCATCCGAAGAAACTTCGACCTCAAGAATAGGTACGAGGATTCTCAGTGCAGTCCTCAGGGTAAGATTTGCCTTGTACATAAACCCTTTGTCTCCTCTGAAACGAACGCTTCTGACGCCTTCTTTTACATTTTGAGCTCCAAGGTCCCGCAATTCTTTGGCCAGTACGGCCTCAAAACCGTAAAGACACTTGGCCAGCATGTCGAAATTTTGATCCATGAAGCAAAAATAGCGCAAAGACCCAACCTGTTCCCATAATTTTATATTTTTGTTTGATTTTTGTCCTATGAAGCATAAAACCGAATGGTTCCAAGACTGGTTTAACACAACGTATTACCACCTTCTCTACGACTACAGAAATGAGGAAGAGGCTGAATACTTCATGTCCAACCTCTTGAAATTTCTCGATCTGACCCCTGATGACACAATTTTGGACCTCCCTTGTGGAAGAGGAAGGCACGCAAGGTTTTTAAATGCCCAGGGCCATCGTGTGGTCGGTGGGGATATTTCTGAAAACAGCATTTCCCACGCACGACATTTTGAGAATCAGAACCTTCGCTTTATGATTCACGACATGAGAGATCCTCTAACGGAGCGTTACAATGTGATTTTCAACTTGTTCACAAGCTTCGGTTATTTCGATCGTGAAGAAACGAATGCCAGGGTGCTCAGGAATTTCAAATTAGGTCTTCACGAGAACGGACATGTCGTCATTGACTTTCTCAACCTCGCCAAAGTAAGGGCTGAGCTCATACCCAGTCAGAAACTTGTCAAGCAGGAGGTGGAGTACAAAATAAATAAAAGCATCACCGATCAATTCATAATCAAAGACATAGAGGTCACAGATGGCGAGAATCAATTTAAATTTCAGGAAAAGGTACAGGCCCTGGATCTCGAAAAGTTTGAAAGGTACTCTGCTGAGGCAGGTCTGAAGATTGTGAAAACCTTTGGTGACTATTCGTTGAACGACTTCTCTGAGACCCTTTCGGATCGCCTTATACTGGTATTGCAATGACCTATGCCGCACTGATTCTTCCCGTGTTACTCGGCTATCTGTTGGTCAAGCTGACACCCCCTTCAGCAAAGGCTCTTCAGCTTTTTCTTTCTTTCAGCGGCGCCTATCTGCTTTCGATGACGGTACTGCATCTCATCCCGGAAGTTTTTATTGACGGTGATCCCAAAATGGGGCTTTTCATACTTTTGGGCATCGCAGTTCAAACCGGTTTAGAGCATCTGTCCAAAGGAGCTGAACACGGACATCTTCACTCCCATGACTTCGAGAGAAACATCCCGTGGTTGCTACTCATGAGTTTGGGGGTACATGCCTTTCTCGAAGGGATGCCTTTGGGAATCGGGCAAAACAGTCAGCTGCTCGCTGCCATCATAATTCACAAGCTGCCGATCGCCTTTATTTTGGCAACATTTCTTGTTCGTTCGTCACTCTCTCAATCGTCCGTGCTAATAATCATGGTTGTCTTCGCTCTTATGAGCCCTTTGGGAAGCTGGGTCGCACTGACATGGGATGCAATACAAGAGCACAGCAATGAGATCACGGCTATTGTCATCGGCGTCTTTCTTCACATTTCAAATGCGATTTTGTTCGAAAGCTCCGAAAACCACAAATTCAACTTGCAAAAATTCGTTGTTATTCTTATCGGTTTCAGTGTTGCTTTTTTAAGCCTGGGACACTAGTACACCTCAGGCACAAAAGTTTGATTTGAATAGGGAGTTCTGATGTAAGCTCTGTCTTCCCTTCGTGGAGGCAAAGTAATCTTCTCTCTTTCCACTTCTTTGTAAGGAATGGAACTCAACAAATGATGAATGCAGTTGAGACGGGCCCTCTTTTTGTTGTCAGCCGGAACAACATACCACGGAGACTGCTTCGTGTCTGTGTATTTGAACATTTCATCCTTGGCGCGACTGTATTCGATCCAGAGCTCGCGCGATTTGAGATCCATAGGGCTGAGCTTCCACGTTTTGGTCGGGTTATCTATGCGACCCTGAAAGCGCTTCTCCTGCTCTTCATCCGAAACAGAGAACCAATATTTCAGCAGAATAATTCCCGAGCGGATGATCATGCGTTCGAATTCAGGACAGGAACGCATGAACTCGTTGTATTCTTCCTGGGTGCAAAAACCCATGACGTTCTCTACACCTGCCCGGTTGTACCAGCTGCGATCAAAGAGAATCATTTCTCCTGCACTTGGCAGATGGGGTACATAGCGTTGAAAATACCACTGGCTTTTCTCGCGACTCGACGGGGTTCCCAGGGCAACAATCTTACAAACCCTGGGGTTCATGCTTTGAGAGATGCGCTTGATCACACCACCTTTTCCGGCGGCATCCCGACCTTCAAAAATAACGACTACTTTCAACCCTGTGTGCTTGATCCATTCCTGGAGCTTCACCAATTCAATCTGAAGCCTTGCCAACTCCTTTTCATAAAAAGTCGTGCTGATCTTCTTAGTGTCCCTTTTCTCCGGTTCCACGCTCCTGGATAATTTGTCCATGTACTCTGTTTTTTAGATTAATTTGTTAGTTTGCTACTTCACTTATGAATTTGATCCGCATGAGTCTCAGCTCGTGCTCATCATAATCCCCGTCAAACTCATCCAGCGCTATTTGTATCTTGTCATCTTCAGCCTCCATGAAATACTCCATGATCTCCTCTTGTTGATCCTCATCTAGCAATTCATCGATGCAATGCTGAATATTGATCTTTGTTCCCGAATAGACGATCTGCTCCATAGCCTTGACCAATTCGACCATTTGGAGTCCTTTGGAATTCGCAATGTCTTCAAGTGGGATCTTCTTATCGGTATTCTGTATGATGTAGAGCTTGAGGCCGGAATTAACACCGGTTCCTTTCACGATCAGGTCGTCGGGTCGCGTAATGTCGTTTTCCTCAACATAGCGGGCGATAAGCTGCACAAATTCCTTTCCGAATTTTTTCGCCTTACCGTCTCCAACTCCATGAATATTCAACATTTCTGGCAAGCTGGTGGGGTACTTCAGGGTCATGTCCTCCAGCGAGGGATCCTGAAATACAACAAAAGGAGGCACGCCATTCTTCTTGGCAACGGATTTTCTCAGCTCCCTGAGCATCTCCATGAGTTGCTGGTCCACCACAGCTCCTGAGCTGCGTGTGTTGGTTATGATGTTCGACGAGTCACCATCGTCGTAGACGTGGTCCTCGGTCATCATAAAAGATTCAGGGTTTTTCAAAAACTCTTTTCCTGCGGCGGTCAGTTTCAAAACGCCGTATTGTTCAATTTCTTTTTTGAGCAATCCCGCGACGATGACCTGCCTGATAAGTGCCATCCAATACTTGTCACTCTTTGCTTTCCCGGAGCCAAAGAAGGGTTCGAGGTGGGTCTTGTGCGACAGAAGTAGCGCATTCTCCTTGCCGATAAGCGTGTTGATGACCTCTTTGGAACGATACTCTTCCTTGGTATCCTTGACGACCCCGAGTATCATCTTTACTTCTTCTCCCGCCTCGGTTTTCTTTTTTGGATTCCTAACATTGTCATCCATGTCGGCACCGTCGCCATTGACCTCGTCAAACTCCTCTCCAAAATAGTAGAGCAGGAACTTGCGCCGCGACATAGACGTTTCGGCATAGGCGACGACCTCCTGGAGGAGCGCATTGCCAATCTCCTGTTCAGCAACGGGTTTTCCTGCGAGGAACTTTTCCAGCTTTTCAATGTCTTTGTAAGAATAATAGGCCAGGCAATGGCCTTCACCACCATCCCGCCCGGCGCGTCCGGTCTCCTGGTAATAGCTCTCGAGACTCTTGGGAATGTCGTGATGGATGACGAATCTAACGTCGGGCTTGTCAATGCCCATTCCAAAGGCAATCGTAGCCACCACGACGTCCACATCTTCCATCAGAAACATATCCTGGTGTCGTGCCCGCGTCTTGGCGTCCAGTCCTGCGTGATAGGGAATCGCTTTGACTCCATTGACCTGCAAGAGCTGGGCGATATCCTCCACCTTCTTTCTACTGAGACAGTAGATGATCCCTGATTTATTCTTGTGATTGTTAATGAACCGGATGATGTCTTTCTCCACATCCTTGGTTTTGGGCCTCACCTCGTAAAACAAATTGGGCCGGTTGAAAGAGGCTTTGAAAGTCATTGCGCCCGGAATGCCGAGATTCTTCAGAATGTCATCCTGCACTTTGGCTGTGGCCGTAGCCGTGAGCCCAATGATCGGGAATTTTCCGATTTTGCTGATGATTTTCTGCAAATTGCGGTATTCGGGCCTGAAATCATGCCCCCATTCCGAAATGCAATGGGCCTCGTCAATTGCGAAGAAGGAAATTTTCTGTCGCTTCAGGAATTCAATATTGTCCTCTTTGGTTAGGGATTCCGGTGCCACATAAAGCAGCTTGGTGATCCCGTTCTCGATGTCGCTCTTCACCTTGGCGATTTCACCTTTGTTCAGGGATGAATTCAAGACGTGAGCCACACCTTCCTCCTCATTGATTCCCCGCAAGGCATCCACCTGGTTCTTCATCAAGGCAATCAGCGGAGAAACAACAATAGCAGTTCCTTCCAGGATAAGAGCCGGAAGCTGGTAAATCAGAGATTTACCTCCGCCTGTAGGCATAACGACAAAAATGTCATTGCCTTCTACCAGGCCCTCGATCGCATTCTTTTGCAACCCTTTGAAATTACTGAAACCGAAATATTTCTTCAATTGCTTTTGCAAGTCAATTTTTGCTAGTTTCATCCTCTTTTTACCTATTTTTGAATATTTTTGCAATTCAAATTTTGCAATTCATCATCGAATTAACCTGGCAAAACTTTTTTTGAAGTATTCGGTACGTTCATCAAAACTGTAATGCATAGCATAAATATAGAGTTTTTTTTTGATAAAATTTTGAGAAATAAAAGGCAATTTGGGCGGTAAAAAAAACATAATTCAGACGGCAAAAGACACAATTCTGATAGAGGCCGAAGCCATTTCCAGACTCGCCGATTTGGTTGATGATGAATTTGAAAATGCCGTACGTTGCATTTTAGATTCCAACGGCCGCGTGATTGTCACAGGAATAGGAAAAAGTGCCAACATAGCCACCAAGATTGTAGCAACGATGAATTCGACCGGCACACCTGCTGTATTCATGCATGCGGCTGATGCGATTCACGGGGACCTTGGAAACATCCAGCAATCAGATGTAGTGATCTGCATCTCAAAAAGCGGCAATACACCTGAGATTAAAGTACTCGTTCCTCTGATAAAGAATTCCGGCAACAAAATCATTGCCATTACGGGCAATACCGATTCGTTTCTCGGCAAGAACGCGGATCATGTTTTGAACTCTTACGTTGAAAAAGAAGCCTGCCCGAACAACCTGGCGCCAACCACAAGCACAACAGCCCAGCTCGTTGTTGGTGACGCCCTGGCGGTTTGCTTGTTGAATATGAAAGACTTTACAAGCCGTGATTTTGCGAAATACCATCCTGGAGGCACACTCGGCAAAAAGCTCTACCTGAGGGTAAGTGACTTGGTTGCCAACAATGAGGTGCCCGAAGTATCACCTGAGGCCTCCGTCAAGGATGTCATCGTTGAGATTTCTGAAAAGAGGTTGGGTACAACTGCCGTGGTGGACGGACAAAAACTGATTGGCATCATCACCGATGGAGACATACGACGCATGTTGGAGAAGAACGCCGATATCAAATCGCTGAAAGCTTCGGATGTCATGAGTGCGGATCCGATCCGGGTAGACTCCGAGACTATGGCGGTCGAGGCACTAGACATCATGGAAAACAACAACATCACCCAGATCCTTGTCACTGAGAATGGAAAGTACATTGGCGTAGTCCACTTCCACGATCTGCTGAAAGAGGGCATCATTTGAACTTTCACCCGATGAAACACTATGGCGGATAAACAAGCGGATATGTCATTTCTAGGGCACCTCGAAGTACTTCGGTGGACCCTCGTTCGTTCATCCCTGGCCATCGTTGCCTTTGGTATGATCGCCTTTGTGATGAAGGACTTCATCTTCAATAGTATTCTGCTGGCCCCCAAAGACCCTTCTTTTTTTACCTATCGGTTTCTGTGTTCGGTTTCACAGCGATTGGGAACAGATGGCTTGTGCATTGATGAGATACCTTTCATAGTTCAAAGTCGAACCATGGCCGGTCAATTCTCGGCTCACATCTGGACCTCAATTGCCTTTGGCTTCATCATGGCCTTCCCCTACATCATCTGGGAAGTATGGAAGTTCATCAAACCGGCCCTGTATGACAGCGAACAGAAACACGCCAGGAGCTTCATTGTCATAACCTCATTCTTGTTCTTTTTGGGCATTCTGTTCGGTTACTATGTGATTACTCCGCTTTCCATCAATTTCCTGGGCAGCTATCGCGTCGCAGATGAAGTGAGAAATAATTTTGACCTGAGTTCCTACACAGGGCTCTTGAAGGCTTCCTGTTTGTCGGCTGGCTTTATCTTTGAGCTTCCCATCATCATCTACTTCCTTACAAAAATGGGACTGGTGACTCCTGAATTCCTCAAAGAATATAGAAAATACGCCCTTGTTATGGTACTGATCCTGGCTGCAGTAATCACACCTCCTGACATCATCAGCCAGGTGATTGTTGCTATTCCAATGGTCATTCTTTACGAAGTGAGTATAAAAATCTCTAAATTTATTATCCGCAAACAGGAAATGGAAACTTCTGAGGAACTGAAAAAGAGATGACAGAACCAGGTAAACAGGTTGTCAAATGTAATCCCGATGATCATAACCGGTCAGGGTCTCTATGAGAAGTACAAGAATTGCTGAAAGATTATCCTTATGATATTACGTGCAGAAAACATCATGAAAATGTACGGCAGCAGGACTGTTGTCAAGAGTATTTCCCTTCAGGTGGAACAGGGGGAGATCATCGGTCTGTTGGGTCCGAACGGAGCGGGCAAAACAACTTCTTTCTACATGATTGTGGGGATGATCAAGCCCAACGAGGGTCAGATATTCCTCGACGACATGGAGATCACTAAAGACTCGATGTACAAAAGGGCTCAGAAAGGAATTGGCTACCTGGCCCAGGAGGCTTCTGTCTTTCGCAAGCTTTCAGTCGAAGACAACATCATGTCTATTCTGGAGTTCACGGATCTGAGCAAGGCCGATCAAAAGCAAAAACTCGAGGATTTGATCGAAGAATTCAGCCTGGGCCACGTTCGAAAGAACCGCGGAGACCTGCTCTCAGGTGGTGAGCGTCGACGAACCGAAATTGCAAGGGCACTGGCTTCAGATCCAAAATTCATTCTGCTGGACGAACCCTTTGCCGGTGTGGATCCGATTGCTGTTGAAGACATTCAGAGCATTGTGGCTCACCTGAAAGACAGAAATATAGGAATTCTGATCACCGATCACGACGTTCAGGCCACGCTGGCCATTACCGACAAGACCTATCTCATGTTTGAGGGCGGGATCCTTAAGGAAGGCACTCCCAAAGAATTGGCCGACGACGAGCTGGTAAGAAAGGTCTACCTTGGAGAATCCTTTGAGCTCAAAGAACGCAAGCGAAAATTGAATATGTAAAAAACCCTGCCACAATCAAGTGGCAGGGCATACATACAAACAAATCTGAAAAATTTATTAAAAATTTTTCCAGATGACTTTAAGCTTTAATGTTCACCTGTTTCAATTCCCATGATCTTGCCTTTCTCACTGATGAGTAAATAGTGAGACCAGTTTCCTTTTTCTACGCGAAACTTGTAGACATTCACATCGTTCTTTCTTACGTATGTGACTTCATTAGCTATCTTGTAATTGGAATAATCCCTCAGGGATTCCTTCACTTTCACCGGAGTTGCCTCCTTAGTGGTTTTATAAACTTCCTTTTTCTGCTCTTTATCCTTTTCCTGTGCCTGAACCCCTTGAGCTGTCAAGGCTCCGAAGGCGAGCAAGGCAAATAGAATTCTGAATTTTTTCATGATAAGTCTGTTGATTAATTAAACTTGATTTTAACGGGGAGCTGGTTCCTTGTGGGTTCAGATCATCCGAATGTTGAAAAACTCAAAATCACAAACAACATCAATAACAAGATTATCTTTATCTTTTCCATAGCAACAAAATTTTATTCTCTTTTTCATTCTTTTGGAGACTACCAGCGCGGGCTACCTCTTCTCGATTCGAAGTCGTATCCGAGCGTCAGCATATGTGTCCCTCCATGATTTAACTCATTTGCTTCGTTAATATTGTACGAAAATGCGTATCCTACGTAAAAATCCTTCTTTTTTAGGCCCAAAAGGGGTGTAATAGCCAAAGGCTCAAAGCTTTGGTCGTTAATGAACCGGGTGCTGAACCCTGCCCAATAGTACCCGTCATCGGTAATTCTTTTGGCCTTGATATTTATATCTGTAATCGATCTCTGGTCACTTTCAAAGTATTTGAAATACAGCGAGGGTTCCAGTTCCCAAATCCCATCATCCAGTTGGAAGTTGTAGCCCGTGTAGATGTAATAGTTCCTCAGTTTTTTTGGCTCTGACTCATCAAAAACCTTCAGGCTCTTGTTGAGAATGTTTGCCGCATTGAAGCTGAAGAAGAACCGCTTAATCTTGTATAGCACGGCTGCGTCAAAGTTGTGATTTGTCGATGATAGATCCGAGCCCAGAAGCGGGTCGTTGTTCGGATCGTCAAAATCAGAAAAATCAATCTTGAACTGGGTGAATTTATACGACAAACCGAATGAAAGGTATTGCTCGTTGCTGCTATTCAGTGTCAGGTGATGCGCAAAGGAAAGCTGCCCTCCAATTTGGGAGGTATTACCGTTATTGTCGACATAGAAGACGCCTCCTACACCTGACTTCTCAAGTATATGCGCGTCATATGACAATGTCTGGGTATTTGGTGCATTGTCCAGGCCCACCCATTGAAAGGCGCTCGTAAGCCGAAGTCTGTTCATTTCTGAGTCGCCTGCATAGGCAGGAGAAATCAGGAACGGGTTCTCCACGAGGTATTGCGTGTAGGGAGTCAGTTTAAACTCCTGTGCATACCCCAGGCTCGCACTCATCAATAATATTATAACTATGATTCTTTTCATAACGCTTTTTATCTAACTAGGCTAAAATTCCCTTTAAATACCCTGTTGTCTGAGCTTTCGTTCAAACGGATGACATACCAGTAGTCTCCACTTGGAAGCGGACTTCCTTTGTAGTATCCGTCCCAGCTCCTGGTGTTGCCTTCATAGGCAGCAATCAAGCGCTGATATCGATCAAAGATTTTGACACTGATTTTGGGATAGATCTCGATATTGATCGGGTACCAGGTATCATTGACTCCATCTCCCTGGGGGGTAAAGAAGTCGGGAATTTCAATGTCCAGAAACTCGAGAAATACGGTTTGTTCCAACACACACCCTCTTTCGTCGCGCACAGCAAAGACGTAGTCACGCGTCTCTCGGGTTGTGGTCAGGTTCAAAATATTGTTCATGCCGAAATCATCGTTCGAATCCAAGCTGTATTCGTATCCTGGGTTGCCACCTGAAGCTACAACCGTGTATTCGTTGATGTTGGTTTCGATCACCTCAAAACTTATAGGCGTGTAGGACTCCACATTTACCTCAACAGGTTCGTCTCCGCAGCCGTAGTCTTTATGCCTTACGGTGACCGTGTGTTTGCCCGAGCTCACATTTTCGAAGATCCCAGAATCCTGACTCAGATTTCCATCGAGAATGTAGGTCACTTCGTTGTCGTAGATCGGATCCACACTCGCAATGATCATATTATTCGCTCCTTCACAGGAGAAATCAGTCGCTGCTGTGAGGTTGAGATCGATGAGCTGCTCCACGTTGACCGTTTGTTGGGTCACACAGGAGTGAAATGGATTATCTTTCTTGACGTAAACCTCATAGGTTCCGAGCGTAAGCCCATTGAAAGTAGGGCTGCTTTTATAGGTCGTCCCATCAAGACTGTAGGAAATATCGTATCCCTGATCATTGGTCACGTTGATATTGATTCGACCATCAGAATCTCCTACACAGATCACGTCTTCCTGGGTAACTTCATACTCGATCTCTTTATCGAGTCCCATGGCTACCTGGGCCAAGGCCGTACACCCATTGGCATCTCTGACGAGAACCTCGTATACTTTCTCAACATTGGTTGCAAATTCAGGCTCATCCTGGAAGGTTTGTCCGTTGTCAATACTGAACTGATAAGGAACTGTTCCTCCGGTAGCTGAAGCACTCAGACTTCCTGGCATGACCTCTCCATTACACATAGCGGCATCAAACAATTTCACCACACTGGCTTCCAGAAGAGTAGGTTCGCTGATTGAAAAGTCGGTGACATCAAAACAACCATCCGCATTGGTTGATCTTACAGAATAGTTACCGATGTCAAGATTTGTGAAAACATGTTCTGGATTACCTTTTGTAATAGAACTCAACAGATTGCTTCCACTGTAAAGATCAAAGGTGTAAGAAGTTGAATCCTCGTTTACGACTACATTGACCCGTCCGTTGGCGCTGTCTTTACAAAGTGCGTCACTTGGCGTAACGGTAACATCGAGTCCGAGAACAGTCACCACACGAATGGTTTCCGTACATCCTGTTCGTCGTTGCGTGGCTGTGTAAATACCGGCTCCAGTAACGGTGACCTCTTTGGTGTTGGCAATGACATTTCCAGCCTCATCGGTCCAGATATAGGTGTCGTAGCCCTCATCTCCTTCAAAGGTCAGGGTGTTGTTACAGAAGAACAATTCACTGTCAAAACTACAAGAGCTGGTGTCTACGAAAAGATCCATAGACCCTACACGCCCCAATCCACAACCGTTGATCCCGTTAAGGCCTGGTTGACCGGATACATTTTGTCCGGAGGTTTCCCCATCATAATAAGAGCTGATGCTGTTTTCCAGCAGGTTCGTACAGGCATCCGAGTAATCGAAACACTGATCAGATGCTGTTACCTGATAACGTATGGTATGGGTAGTTGACAAAATCTTTCGCTCTACAAGCGCATCGGGTATATCAAATCTCAACTCCCTCGAGGCCTGATCAAAAGAATATGTGACTCCTGCCGGAAGCTCAAACGAACTCTCGTCCAGCGTTACATTGATTGGCAGGGTATTGAGAATATAAGTGCTTTGTGCGTTGTCGGTACCGATATTGCGGAAATCGATATTGTACCACACTGTTGAACCGAGCGGAACCGGAGACTGGTGAGTGATTTGATTCCCGGAAGTATCATCTACGCTGGTGATTACTTGTAAGGTCGGTTCGATAATATTAATGGCGAACGTGTTCAAAAAAGTATATATCCAGTCACCACCTACATTGTTGGTTACTCGCACTGTGGCACCTGTCTCACCATTTCCGATGAGGCTGTTCCCCGGGTTCAGATCCGTGAGGTTTAAAAGTTTTTGGTCCCAACCCAGCGTATTGGTGCTGTTCAGGTTACGATCAGTCACTTGTGCTCCGTTCTCAGTGATTTTACTGTTAAAAAAATTGTTCGCGTCGTTCTCAGCATCGTATAGAGCCGTAAAATTGGGATTGCCATCTGCCTTGAAAAGCATCTGATCTCCGAACCAGCCCAAGTCTCCCTCCAACGCGGCTACCCCTACTCGACCCTCAACAGCACCTGAAGGAGGCGTAGTGAAACCGGAATAGTTGAAATCCACCTGGTTGTTTGGAGAGTCTCTAACGGCCGAAAAACCATCAAAGGTTGATATGTATTTGCGCGTCTCTGTCGGATCCTCATAAACGATGACCAGCGACCAACCGGCTGCGCTGCTTCGCCCTTCTGAGGTACTTATGTTGGCCACCCAATAATCACCCGAAATAGGGCTGCTGGTGGCTACAATATCCGTTACATCCTTGTAATAGATCAGGTCTATGGTCTCATCCGCGGTAATGTCCTGATAGCCTCCGCCCGGAACCCTAAACTTTACGGTTTCGGGATCCAAATTGGCCGGAGCCGCTACAGCACCCCAATAGAGTCCTGCGTAAACCACTCGATTACAGCTGCTCGTTGTAAAACTAGCACTGCTCGAATTGAATGTATTGGGATTGTTGTCAACATCCACAAACACCATATCGATAAAGTTGTTCTGCGTATCACCGTTGTAAGGAGTATCCGGACTGTCACCGAGAATCGAGTTTCCGATAATGGTCAGATCACCGTTGATCCCTTGTGTTTCGTAGCGCTGGGTAAACGGTGTGGTTGTCTGCGCATACGACGTCAGAAAGGTGAAAAGAAACACAAAAAGAAATTGTGTTAAGTATTTGGTTTGAAGGTCTGTTTTCATGGCAATTATTTATTTAAACGAAAACTTTAAGTAAATAATGACAAAACAGGGAGAAGATTTGTATCATTAAATATATCAGTCCAATAACACGAGAATTGGAAAAAAATTGTGTGCAGTTCTCTTTTTTTCGTGTCATGATGACCAAGAATCCTTGAAATTGAAGTAAATTGGAGAATAAATGAACCCCTAGAATATTTAAGAAAACTATTATGAAAACATTAAGTATGAAAAACCTCCAGTCAATGCTGTTAATCACAGCCATGTTTATGTCATTTTCGATGATCGGACAAATCGGAGGATGGAAGGCCGATCTTGTAGAAGATTCAGGAAAGGCCCTGGATGAAATGATCGAAAAGCAATCCAAATTGCAGTCGTTCAAGGACAAGTCTTACGGCTATGCAGTTTTCCCGAAAGTGACCAAAGGAGCATTCGGCGTGGGTGGTGCCGGCGGTAAAGGCATTGTTTACAAGGACCATGTCCCAACCGGGCAATCTACACTATCACAGGTGACACTGGGTTTCCAGGCCGGCGGGCAGCAATACAAGGAAGTGATCTTCTTTGAAAACGCAGCGGCCTATGAGAAATTCACCAACAAAAAAGTGAAATTTGACGGACAGGCCTCAGCCGTGGCTATTACCGAAGGTGGATCTGTCGACGTGGCGTTTAAAGATGGCCTTGCCGTGTTCACCCAAACAAGCGGTGGCCTCATGTTTGAGGCATCCATCGGAGGACAACACTTCTCCTTCAAACCCAAGGAATAAATCGAATTCCGTTTTACGACGAATTTTAGATCAAAATAAGATTGTTACCTGCCCGGGAAATGACTGACGTCAATTTCCGGGTTTTTTGTTCTCCACTGACTTGTCTCCCACAAGCTTATTCTGAATCAATGACATGATCACGTACAATACGATGATCATCGGAGTCCCTGCGAGATTTAAAAGAAATAACAGAACAGCAGACAAAGTGAGAAAAACATAGGGAAACTCATTCCCCTTCCAGCCGTAGGACTTGAATTTCAATGAAAATAGCGGCAGGTTTGCGTTCATCATGTAGCATCCTGCCAGGGTGATTCCGATCAAAACATAGGTGCTTTGAATCCAGTTGGCCAAAAAACTACCTGGGTCATAAGCGAGTATCAGGGGAAGCGAGATTATAAAAATCGCGAATGCCGGCGTGGGCAGGCCAATGAAGGAATCCGTCTGTCTCTCATCGATATTGAAATTCGCCAAACGGTAAGCCGCGGCCAGCGGGATCACAAGTCCAATAAAAGGAATGAAGTAATAAAAGGTCTCATCAAAGGTGCTCCAACTCCCCTCTTCACAGCTGAGTTCCATAAACCAACGATCACGAACCGTGTGAAGCAACAATTGAAACATGACAATTCCAGGCACCACCCCGGAGGTCACAACGTCCGCCAGAGAATCGAGTTGTTTCCCGAGCTCTCCCTGCACATTGAATTTACGCGCGAAAAAACCATCGAAAAAATCAAAGAATATTCCCAACAGCACAAATGCCGCTGCAGCGACCAGACGGTCCGAGGCTGCCATTAAAATGGCGAGCACTCCGGAGAACAAATTCAGTAGGGTAAAAAGATTCGGAATGTACTTTTTCATGAAATCGACTTCACTTTCGGTAAAATTACTAATTAAGAACGATATCGATTGCGAATCACGCTTCGATTCTTAATTACTGTGTTAATAACTATTGCGGGGGTTTTTTTATTTTTTGAACGTAATTATTACATTAGCAACGCTACTTAATCCAGATACTTCATGTCAGGCCAGACTTCATATACCGAAGAAAATATCCGTTCGCTCGACTGGAAGGAGCATATCCGTATGCGTCCCGGCATGTATATTGGTAAACTGGGGGATGGTTCATCTCCCGATGACGGTATTTACATTCTCCTCAAGGAAGTAATCGATAACTGTATTGACGAATATGTGATGGGGGCCGGTAAGACCATCGAGATCCGATTAAGGAAAAGAGGTAACCATTCGTGATTACGGCCGTGGGATACCCCTGGGCAAGGTGGTGGATGTGGTATCAAAGATGAATACCGGGGGTAAATACGATTCCCAGGCATTTAAGAAATCAGTCGGTCTTAATGGGGTAGGTACCAAAGCCGTTAATGCCCTGAGCGTCAATTTTCAGGGTCGAATCGGTTCGGGACGGAAAGCTCAAGACTGCCGAATTCGAGCTGGGAAATGGTAAGACGATCTACCGGTCGAAGACATCAAGCAAGCGAAAAGGGACGAGGGTCATATTTATCCCTGATGAAAGCATATTTAAGCATTATAAATATCGCCCGGAGTACATGGCGAAAATGCTCAAGAACTATGTGTACCTCAATCCCGGGCTCACTATAGATTTTAACGGCGAAAAGTTCTTTTCCGAAAATGGACTTAAAGACCTTTTGGAAGACAATATGTCGGCTTCCGACATGCTGTATCCGATCATCCACTTAAAGGGAGACGATATAGAGGTGGCCATAACCCACCACAAACCCAGTACAGCGAGGAATACTCAGCTTTTGTCAACGGCCAGAACACCACCCAGGGTGGTACACATTTAGCTGCGTTCAGGGAAGGTATTATAAGGGCTGTACGGGATTTTTACGGAAAGAATTACGAGGCTAGTGATATTCGAAAATCGATGGTGGCCTCGGTCAGCATCAAGGTCATGGAACCTGTATTTGAAAGCCAGACCAAAACCAAACTCGGTTCGACCGAAATGGGGGGCGATCTGCCCACGGTCCGCACATATGTAGTCGATTTTGTAAAGACCCAACTGGATAATTACCTACACAAGAACCCAGAAGTAGCCGAAAAGATCCAAAAGAAGATCCAGCAGTCTGAAAAAGAGCGCAAAGAACTTAAAGGGATCAGGAAACTGGCCCGAGAAAGGGCAAAGAAGGCCAGCCTGCACAATAAAAAACTTCGGGACTGCAGGGTGCACCTTGAGGATATGAAAAAGGACCGACGCCTGGAAACCACCCTTTTTATCACCGAAGGGGATTCGGCCAGCGGCAGCATCACCAAAGTCGTGACGTGAATACCCAGGCGGTATTTTAGCTCAAGGGAAAGCCCTTAACACTTACGGCATGTCCAAAAAGATGGTATACGAGAACGAGGAATTCAACTTCCTGCAGGCGGCACTAAACATTGAGGACGGGATGGAAACCTCAGATACAACAATATCGTGATCGCTACCGATGCCGATGTGGACGGGATGCATATCCGTTTGTTACTGATCACCTTTTTCCTTCAGTTCTTTCCCGAACTCATCCGCGAAGGACATTTGTATATCCTTCAAACGCCACTTTTAGGGTGCGAAATAAAAATGAGACACATTTACTGCTATTCGGAAGAAGAGCGACAGGCGGCCATCGAAAAACTTAAGCGCTAAACCGAAGATTACCCGATTTAAGGGCCTTGGGGAGATCTCTCCGGACGAATTCAAACATTTTATCGGCAGATGATATCCGGCTTGATCCCGTGATGCTCGACAAGGCCATGAGCATTGAAGAATTGCTTGAATTCTATATGGGGAAAAACACCCCCGAGAGGCAGGAGTTTATCATCGAGAACCTGAAAGTTGAACTGGACTAATTGGTAGAACCGGAGTAATATGAGCGAATGATCCGCGAATATGAACGGTCAGAAGAAACATTTTCCCGAGAGAATCGAACATAACCAGGAGGAGACCATAACCCGGGTAACCGGCATGTACAAGGACTGGTTCCTGGATTATGCCAGCTACGTGATCCTGGAGCGGGCAGTACCGGCTATTGAGGACGGTTTTAAGCCTGTACAGCGACGCATCATGCATTCTATGAAGGACCTGGATGACGGGCGTTACAACAAGGTGGCCAATATCGTGGGGCATACCATGCAGTATCACCCCCACGGAGATGCCAGTATTGCAGATGCTATCGTGCAGATCGGTCAGAAAGACCTTTTGATCGATACGCAGGGGAACTGGGGAAACATCTCACAGGGGACCGTGCCGCCGCTTCCCGATACATTGAAGCGCGTTTAAGCAAATTTGCCCTGGATGTGGTGTATCAGCCCTAAGATAACCCAATGGCAGGCTTCTTATGACGGCCGTAAGAAAGAACCCATCAATTTGCCCGTAAGTTCCCGTTGCTGCTTGCACAGGGCGCAGAAGGAATCGCCGTAGGTTTGTCCACCAAAATCGTTGCCGCATAACTTTATCGAACTGATAGAAGCTTCGATAAAGCATTTGAAGGGAAAGCGTTTTAAGTTATTGCCGGATTTTCCCACTGGGGGGATCATGCGATGCCACCAATTACAACGAGGGATTGCGCGGTGGAAGGATCACGTTGCAGGGCGAGGATATCGCAGCAGGACAAGAATCGACCCTGGTTATTACCGAGATCCCGTTTGGAACGACCACTTCAAGCCTTATCGATTCGATCCTCAAGGCCAATGACAAGGGAAAGATCAAGATCAAGAAAATAGAGGATAATACGGCAGCCGAAGTGGAGATCCTGATCCATTTGCCAGCTGGAATATCTCCCGATAAGACCATCGATGCGCTTTATGCATTTACCACTTGCGAAACTTCTGTCTCGCCACTCTGGGCTGCGTGATCGAGAAACAACAAACCCCTGTTTATTGGCGTCAGGACCCGAAATATTCGACGGATCGACTGACGACGGTCGACCTGCTTAAAAGCGAACTCGAGATCAAACTGGACGAACTCGAGGGCAATGGCATTTCTGCATCTCTGGAGCGGATATTCATCGAAAACGGATCTATCGGGATATAGAGGAAGAAGAGACCTGGGAGGGAGTAATAAAGGCCATTGACAAGGGCTTGAAGCCTCACATAAAGCATCTAAAAGGCCAGTGACCGAAGAGGACATCGTCCGACTGACCGAGATCCGGATCAAACAGATCTCCAAATTTGACATTGACAAAGCGCAACAGCAGATCGAGGCCTTGAGGAACAGATCAACGAGGTCAAGACTCATCTGGACAACCTGATGGATTATGCAATTAGATTATTTCGAAGAACCTGAAGAAAAATTTGGCAAAGACAGGGTTCGACAGAACGGAGATAAGACTTTTCGAAGACATCGATGCCACAAAAGTGGTTATTGGAAACCGAAACTGTACATAAACCGCAAGGAAGGCTTTGTCGGCACATCCCTGAGACGCGAAGAATATGTGACAGATTGCACCGACATAGACGACATCATCGTATTCAGGAGGACGGTAAGATGATCGTGACCAAGGTAGATAGAAGACCTTTGTGGGCAAGAACATCATTCACGTGGCGGTATTTAAGAAAAAGGACAAACGCACGATTTACAATATGGTCTATAGAGACGGGAAATCGGGTGCATACTTACATGAAGCGATTCGCGGTTACCGCGTAACCCGAGATCGTGAATACGACCTCACGCCTGGTCAAAAAGGGTCAAAAGTGCTCTATTTCACGGCAAATCCTAACGGAGAAGCCGAGGTGATCACCGTGAATCTCAGGGCCATGGGCACCATCAAAAAACTCAAATGGGACATTGATCTGGCCGAATTGGCAATAAAGGGAAGAGGAGTTCGCGGAAATTTGGTAACGAAGCACCCGGTGAAAAAAATCGAACTGAAGGAAAAGGGCATTTCAACACTGAAACCCCGAAAAATTTGGTTTGACGAGACGGTTCAACGCCTCAATGTGGATAACAGAGGTGACCTCATAGGCCAGTTTACAGCTGACGATCGACTATTGATCATTAATCAGAAAGGGCAACTGAAAACAATAATTCCCAATCTGAACTCGCACTTTGACAATGACATGATCGTACTTGAAAAGTGGATTCCAAATAAACCGATTTCAGTGGTTTATTTTGATGGCGAAAGAGAGAAATACTACGTAAAGCGATTTATGGTTGAGCACCCTGACAAGGAAGAGATGTTTATAACAGATCATCCAGGATCAAAACTCATGATCATCGCCCTGGACTACCGTCCTGTTGCAGAGATCATATTCTACAAAAAGGACTTGGAAAATGAAATTTTGAACTTTGAAGAATTCATTTCAATTAAAGGGATTAAAGCCCTTGGAAATCAATTAGCTAAAGATAAGATACGTGACATAAATCTTCTCACCCCTCTCCCCTATGAAGAACCGGAGATGAACGAGGTGGAAGTGGTAGAAGAAGAGATCGTTGACAATGGGAAAACGGATAGCGAATCCGAGACGCCAGACGGTGACAAAAGTCCAAAAGGGGAAAAAAATCGGACGATCCGCCGGAAGAATCTGAAGGCAATCAGATCACTCTGTTTTGAAGATAAAGCTCCGTTTCAAATTGAATTTTTGAACAAAAAACTTACCCCCTGTCACAGCTGATCATTTAAAAAGGTGATAAGCTTCTGGGTGGCTTTTCCCCGGTGTGAAATACGACCCTTTTCTTCCATGCTCATTTGTGCAAAAGTCAGTTCACTTTCGTTGGGTTTAAATATTGGATCGTATCCGAAGCCATCTGTACCTCGAATCTTGCGGGTAATCTCGCCTTCGCAAATCCCTTCAAAAAAGAGCTGCTTCTCACCCACTTTGAGGGAAATTACAGTTCTGAATCTAGCGCTTCGGTTCTCAGCATCCTTTAAAGCGACAAGAAGCTTATCCACATTGTCCTGAAAAGAAGCCTTCTCCCCGGCGTACCTTGCCGAATAAACCCCCGGAGCCCCTCCCAGAGCATCGACCTCAAGTCCTGTATCATCCGCAAAGCAATTCAGGCCAAACTTGTTATATACATAATCCGACTTGATGCGTGCGTTCCCTTCCAGAGTGGATTCTGTTTCCTCAATCTCGTCATCGCACCCGATTTCATTGAGTCCAACGATTTGAATGGGATGATTCACCAGAGCCCTGATCTCCTCGAGTTTGTAGCTGTTATTGGTTGCAAAAACAAGTTTCATAATTATCTTTTGAGCAAAAATAATTAAAACCGAAAAGAGGAGCTTCTCAAAGTGATTAATTATTGAGCTACAGTCGATAAAACTCGTTTGTATTTATTCCTTGTCGTTGGGATGTTTTTAGTTTCATATTCAGTGAGAAGTCACGAAATCTATTGGAAGGTACCCCGGATGGGAGACGCCGTTCCCCGGATACAGCCTGTTTTTCCTGAGGGATTCGTTTTGGAGACACTCAAAGATCCCAAACAGACTCCCGATGCAGCCATCTACACCTACCTGCTCAGCTCAGAAATGAGTTTAAGAGGGAAAGAGATTTTTATCAACGGCTTGAACAAAACACTGATAGACGTATTGGTTTCTGTTTCTTTTCTAAATGGAGAAAAAACTACCCTGATGCTTCAAGCAGACCAGGACCGCGGCATTATTCCAGAAGAGACAAGTGCCTTGCAGGTCATCAAGACCTATACTATATTGGGTATTGAACATATCCTTTTGGGTATTGACCACCTGCTTTTTGTCCTTGCCCTGATCATGATCACCAAAGGCAAATGGCGGATCCTAAAAACCATTACGGCCTTTACCCTGGCCCATAGCATCACCCTGAGCCTGGCGGCCCTCGGCGTAGTCAATTTTCCGGGTCCTCCTGTGGAAGCCGTGATCGCATTGAGCATCGTTTTTCTGGCCTCTGAGATCATGAAGAATCAGAGGGGACAACAGACAATGACCAGCAAAAAACCCTGGATTGTGGCATTTACTTTTGGATTGTTGCACGGGTTTGGCTTTGCCGGGGCATTGGCAGACATTGGGCTTCCGCAAACCGAGATCCCTATCGCGCTGGCTTTCTTCAACGTAGGCGTTGAATTGGGTCAGATCATATTCGTGGTTTTCATGCTCGCTGTCATCTATCTGATCAATCTGAAAAAAGACTGGCCCCCGTTTCTCAAGAAAGTTCCTGCCTATGCAATCGGATCGCTTGCTGCTTTTTGGATGATCGAGCGGATTGCAGGATTTTGGGCCTGATTTCTTTTGTCATTTCACGGTCATACAGTAACTTTATTAACGAGATCGCCGCTTTCATTTAAAAACGTACTGGATGAAAGTCTCTTTTTATTTCTCGATCATTCTTGGGATCGCTTTTCTAACGATAAGGTTCATCGGTCTCTTTTTGGACCTGGCCTACAACGATTGGTACCTAGCCCTGGGTCTGTTCTTCCTGTTTGCAGTAGGTCTGCCGATCTATCTGATGGACAGCTACAGGTACAGACAAAAGAAAAAACGTATTATCCAGAAGTATCAGATCAAGAACTCGAAGAAAAAAACTTTCCGTCAAGAGGCTAAATCATCCAATGCAAAGACAAATGACTACCCTAGCTTCAGAAATCAAAATCAAGGTCTCAAATGGGGAGGTGGAAACATTCATGGGGCCGGCGCCACAAGAGGAGCCAAGCGAAGTTTTCTAAAGAAATAGCTCAAATATCTATTCATGGTGATAAGGCTCATTGCCGAAGAATCGTGAAGGCCCGATAGACTTGCTCCACCAGAAAGAGACGGATCATCTGATGTGACATCGTCATCTTCGAGAGAGAAAGCTTTCCATTGGCCCTTTGGTAAAGCCCTTCTGAAAAGCCATAGGGCCCTCCGATAACCAGAATCAAATTGCGGGTTCCGGCGTTCATTTTCTTTTGCAGATACTTTGCAAACTCTACGGATCTGAACTCTTTGCCCTTCTCGTCCAGAAGAACTACCTGGTCGGTTGTTTGGATTTTTTTAAGGATCAATTCCCCTTCGAGCTTTTTTTGCTCTCTTTCAGAAAGGTTCTTCGAGTTTTTAACATCGGGCAGGGTTTCCAGGGTCACACTGAGATAATGAGTCAACCGCTTCATGTATTTCCCGATGAGAATCTCGAGGTTTTTATCATCCGTTTTTCCAACGGCCAGTATTTTGATTTTCATAGATTCGAGCCTAAGGTTCTGTCACCTCATTGTTAGGATAAAGATAAAGACTTATTTTTGTAAGATATTGCCCTATTTTTTTAGGACTAAATCTACAACATGATCACAAAGGAACAGATGCTCAACGAATTACAACTGATAATCAGGAACGGGATTCGGGAGGATATCGGAGAAGGAGACCACAGTTCATTGGCGTGCATTCCGGATGACGCTTTCGGACAGGCTCGTTTGTTGGTCAAAGAGGAAGGAATACTCGCCGGGGTTGAGTTCGCGAAAATGATCTTTAATGAGGTGGATCCCGAGTTGAAAATCGAGGTCTTTCTCAATGACGGAGACAAGGTAAAACCCGGTGATGTGGCGTTTTATGTAACGGGACGTTCTCAATCGATCCTGAAGGCAGAGCGCCTGGTGCTCAATGCTATGCAAAGGATGAGTGCCATCGCCACCAAAACCCGCAAGTTTGTCAAGAAGCTGAAAGGAACCAAGACCCGTATCCTGGATACCCGAAAAACCACTCCCGGGATAAGAGCAATTGAGAAGTGGGCCGTAAAGATCGGAGGAGGTGTCAATCACCGATTTGCCCTTTATGACATGGTCATGCTCAAGGACAATCACATCGATTTCGCAGGGGGCGTCGATCAGGCGATCGAAAAAACAAAGTCTTACCTGAAAGAAAACGAACTGGATCTCAAAATCATAGTAGAAGCAAGAAACCTGGAGGAGATCGAACAAATTCTGAAACACGATGGAATTCACAGAATTCTAATCGATAATTTCAGCTACGAAGACACAGATCGTGCGGTGAGACTCATTGGAGACAAGTGTCAAACAGAATCCTCAGGAGGGATAACCCTGAAAACGGCAAGAAAATATGCCGAATGTGGCGTAGATTATATCTCCTCAGGTGCCCTGACCCACTCGGTTCATAACATGGACCTGAGCCTGAAAGCCTTTTGAAGTTATCAGCCTTTTTCTACGGGGAGTTCGGGCAATGAGCCCCATTCTGTCCAGGATCCGTCATACACTGAATAGCCTGATCGACCAGTCAATTGGGCTGCAAGTGCAAGCACGCAAGCTGTAACTCCTGAGCCGCAAGAAAACACAAGCTCCTGTTTCTGATCCGTCCGTTCTGAAAACATCGCCTCGAGGGCCTGATTGCCCTTCATTCTTCCTCCTTCCTGAAGCTCAGCATAAGGCAGACTCCTGGAACCGGGTATATGCCCGCTTCTCAATCCTTCTCGCGGCTCAGCGACAAGCCCCAAAAACCTGTCTCCTGCTCTTGCATCCAGGACTGATTTGGAAGTATCCTGTAGTGAGGCTAGAACCTCTTTATGATTCTTAAAGTAATTGGAATCAAATTGAGCTGAAAAATCTCCTCGATTGCCTTTGTAGTCCGTTTTGGGTATAACCGGATATCCCGCTTGTTCCCAGGCCGGCAGACCGCCATCTAAAACGGCGACATTATCGTGACCCATAGCCCGAAACATATACCAGGCTCGGGCACTTGAATAGATGCCGTGCTGGTCGTAAATCACCAGGGCTGAAGACTTGTTAATTCCGAATTGCTGAGCCACTCGCTCGAAACTCTTCGGATCCAATAAGGTATTGGGGAATCGCGCATCCTGCTGTGCCCAATGATTCTTCAGATCTATGTATCGGGCTCCCTCAATCAGAGATGCACTCAACGTATCTGGACCCTGACCCGCCTTTGGCAATGAGGCATCCAGCACAATGAGGTTGGGGGCATCGAGACGCTCTTTCAACCAATCCACACTCACTAAAGGCGCCTTCAATACTACGTCACTCATCTTGTTTCATTTATAATCAAATCATCGATTGTTCGATTTCTCTTTGAGCATGGGCACAAAGCGAAAATCTCCGAACTCGTGCTTTTCAAATGACTTTTCGGAAGTTCGAACCAGAAGCGTCATCACCTGAACGTCATCCCCAACCGGAATTACGAGCCTACCCCCTACTTTGAGCTGACTCAGAAGCGCCTTGGGAACCTCTGGCGCTCCTGCTGTTACAATGATTCCGTCAAAGGGAGCCTCTTCAGGCAAACCGAGATAGCCATCACCGTAAATGAGTTTTTTGGGTACATAGCCCACCGAAGGCAGAAACTTCTTCGCCCTCGTGTATAATTCTTTTTGACGCTCAATGCTGTAAACCTGGGCCTTGAGCTCGATGAGCACTGCTGCCTGGTATCCCGATCCCGTTCCGATCTCAAGGATTTTATCTCCGGCTTGCACCTTGAGGAGTTCCGTTTGAAAAGCAACGGTAAACGGTTGTGAAATCGTCTGATCCGCTCCAATGGGAAAAGGCTTGTCTTGATAGGCAAAATCCACGAAGCTCGAGTCCATGAACAAATGCCGGGGTATCTTTGAGATTGCCTGCAAAACATTCTTATCCGTGATTCCCTTGCGCTCAATGGTGGCCACAAGCTGATTCCGCATGCCTTTATGTCTGTTTGAGTCTTTAAGCATTGTCGTCTAAAAATTGCTCATATTCCTGAAAGAACATCTCATAATCTCCCGAACTGAACATGTAGATCATCCACAACATTGAAATGAGTCCAATAATTATTCCGATGATGGAAGTGGTTCTCCCGGTTTGAGCGTTATTGATTCCGTCAAAATCGTTCGGGTGCTCATTGTATATGGCCATAGCTTTGTTGGATTCGTAAATCCCTATGACTCCCAGGATAACTCCAATCACACCCCAACAACAGCAGGCGGTTATGATGGAACTTATACCCAGAACCAGAGCACTCTGTGAATGCGGGAGTTTTTCTTTATACATAGTCAGACAAACTTGAAGATATAGTGAATAATAATGATTGCAAGGTTTAAAACAAACAACCACTTTAAAATTTGTGCGCCTTTGTTGAAGTTGAATTTCAGGTGAATGCCGAGAAAGGCAAACATCAGTATTAAAGTATAGATTGCCGGATAGATCGTCAATGCTTCGCTAAACTCACCCTTGAGCAAATAAATGAAGGATCGCTGTAAGCCGCAGCCCGTGCACTCAAGCCCCAACTCCTTCCACTTACAGGACAACATGTTATTCTCTAAAAAATCAACAAGACCCATGCTTCAATTATCAGCATTTGAAATTAATAATAATTTTTAATCAGAGTTCGGGTGACGTGGTGAAAGTGCCAAACAAAAAAGTGTCATTGAAAATGAGTTTTTCTTCACCACTCTCCAGAACAACATCATTCAAGACAATGATATGCTCCCAGGATTCGATCGTTATTCCGTCTTCCTCATAAACAGGTCGATTCTCGATCAGGATGAATCCGGAGACACCCTCCCAGTTTTTAAGCACATTGGGTTCGACCGGGGGAATTGTTGCGCAGAAATAAGAAGAGGTAACCTGATCGTCGAAGACACGATCCGTGACGGTGTACAAGCCGCTAGCGGAAACCTGAACGGGTATGACGGGTTCCTCATCCTGCCTGATCTGTTGCGCCGTCAGGGTGACAATCAAGGCTTCTTTTTGACCATCCGTGCTCAAACGAAAAAGCGTGTAGCTCCCACATGAATTTACTGTTTCTTCAAATTCAAAACTGGCTATGTCGAGATTTCCATCGCTGCAAGAATGAAACAGCAGAAGAAAAAGAAGAGAAAAATAGCTGGAGATTCGTGTTCGCTTCATAAACTATATTTGAGTTCCCGGTCTTTTTATGGCTGTAAAAGTAATCCTTTTGCACCCGAAAATAATCAATCGCAAGAATAAAAATAAGTACTTTTGTTCAATGCAGAAAATATACCTCGATAATGCAGCTACGACCCCCTTGAAACCAGAGGTGGTAGAGGTCATGTGCGAACAGCTCCGCAACAACTTTGGCAACCCCTCTTCGACTCATGAATACGGGAGAAAAGCCAGGGCTCTGCTGGAGTCTACCAGAAAACAGATCGCTTCTTATTTCAAGTGTTCTCCCTCACAGGTTTTGTTCACCTCAGGAGGTAGCGAGGCTGACAATCTCGTTTTGCAAAATGCGGTAAATAGTTGGGGAATCAAGCGCTTTATCAGCTCAGAGATCGAGCACCATGCGGTTCTTCACTCCATCGATTCCTTAAAACATCAAAACGACATTGCAGTGGATTTTGTTCGGGTTGATGCCTATGGAGATGTCGATTTAAAACACCTTAAAGAGCTGCTGGAAAACTCAAATGAGCCCTGTCTGGTCAGCCTCATGATGGTAAATAATGAAATTGGGAATCTGCTGAACACTTCAGAAGTGAGCACACTTTGCAAGAAGAACGGCGCCCTTTTCCACTCAGATACGGTTCAGGGCATAGGTCATGTCGACTTCAACCTGGAAAACACGCCCATTGACTTTATCGCGGCCAGTGCGCATAAATTCCATGGACCCAAAGGAGTGGGGTTTGCCATCGTGCCAAAAGGAACTCATATCGAGCCGCTGATTCACGGAGGTGAGCAGGAAATGGGCACACGAGCGGGAACAGAAAACACCCACAGCATTGCAGGAATGGGCAAGGCATTGCAAATGGTTCTTGACGATTATGAAAAGGATCGTGAGTTTGTAAGTAGTCTCAAACGTTATTTCATTGACGAGCTGAGTCGGAACTTCATCGGTATCGAATTTAATGGAAGGTCGGCAGATCCCGAAAAAGGGGCATATCACATCTTGAGCGTTCGTTTTCCCAAAGAAGTCTCCATGCTACTTTTCAATCTGGATCTGAACGGAATAGCCGCCTCTGGAGGTAGTGCCTGTCAAAGTGGAAGCAACAAAGGCTCTCACGTCCTTTCGGCTATTCTTGACGAGAAAGAATCAGAGAAAACCTCGGTTCGTTTTTCTTTCAGCAGCCAAAACACCCGTGACGAAATCGACCGGGTCATTGAGGTTTTGAAAGATCTTATCTGAATTAGCTGTCGGCGTCCAGGTAGTTGGGGATTCCGTCATTGTCAGAATCATCATTTCGGGGATCACCATCGCCATCGGTATCTTCATTCCGGGTTAAGATTCCGTCTCCGTCATCATCGACATCACGATAATCCGAGATTCCATCATCATCCGTGTCATCCCCCAGTACGTCACCATCGCCGTCTATGTCTTCATCATTGTCTTTGACCAGGTCGTTGTCAAGGTCTGATTCTACCACGCGTCCGCATTCAAAGAAATAATAGATCGGTGCATTGACCGGTACATTGAAGGATCCGTTGTTCCCGTAGGCCAATCCTGAAGGCATAAAGAAAATCCCGTTACCAGCATCCTCATATCCAAAGGATTCGTCTGGGTAGATCACACTATTTCCTGATTTGAATTGTGTGGCTCCATATCGGAAACCGGTGATGGTACTGGCCAGGTGAAACCATGACTTACCGCTGGTATAACTCAAGTTGGAGTCAAACTGTGTACTGTCAAGCAGGAATCCCTTGTAGAGCACATGGACAGAATCATTGATGGTAGGATTTGCCCCTACTCCTTGTTTATCGATGTAATAATACAGTTTGTAATCTATGTCATTGCGTTCCACGAACTCAACCTCAACCTGGGTGTAAAGTGGTATCTCGCCTCCAATAATGGTGTCAATCGCGTTGTCTTCGGTCAGATAGTGCGTTTGTAAAAATTCAATGAGCAGCGCATCATCGATCGCCTCCTGCTCTACCGGATCAAATTTCTCATCATCATCATCATCGTTGCAGGCAAAAATCAATATACCAAGCAACAGTACAAGTCCATATTTCCAGTTCATATTCCAAATTTTGCTCCGCAATTTACAATTTTCTAAGTTTTCAAAAGAGCCCCTGCTCAAAATTAACAATACTTTGATTACCTGAATTCGATCTTGCGCATTCGCAGATTCAAAGGTGTAATTTCGAGGTACTCATCGTCCCGGATGTACTCCATGCATTCTTCCAGCGAAAAGTCGATTTTTGGGAAGATCCTGGCGCTGTCATCGGCACCGGCCGAACGAATATTGGTCAGTTTTTTCCCTTTGATGAGGTTTACACCCATATCATCCTGGCGGCTGTTTTCACCAACCACCTGACCCTTGTAAATCTCATCGTTCGGATCGATGAAAAATTTGCCGCGATCCTGCAATCGGTCTATGGCATAGGCCGTTGCTTTCCCTGCTTCGGCAGACACAATGGCTCCGTTGTTCACCTCACTGAATTCACCCTTGTAAGTGTCATAACCTCTCAATCGGTGGTTGATAATCGCCTCTCCCTGGGTCGCCGTGAGTATCTTGTTTCTCAGTCCGATCAAGCCGCGCGAAGGAATATCGAACTCCAAGTGCTGCAAATCGCCTTTGGGCTCCATGACGTGGAGATCCCCTTTTCGAAGGGTGACCAGGTTGATCGCCTTGCTGGAAAGCTCTTCGGGAACATCAATAACCAGAGTTTCGTAAGGTTCACATTGCTTCCCGTCGATTTCCTTGAGAATCACCTGCGGCCTGCCCACCTGCAGCTCGTAGCCTTCTCTTCTCATGGTCTCGATCAAAACAGACAAGTGCAAAATGCCCCGTCCGTAGACGATGAATTTGTCCTCACTGTCAGTTTCCTGGACTTTCAAAGCCAGGTTCTTTTCTGTTTCTTTGAAGAGGCGATCACGAAGGTGTCGTGATGTGACAAACTTGCCCTCTTTGCCAAAAAAAGGAGAATTGTTGATGGTGAAGAGCATACTCATCGTAGGCTTGTCGACCTCTATCCTGGGAAGAGCTTCCGGCTCTTCCAGGTCAGCTATGGTGTCTCCGATATCAAAACCTTCTATGCCTGTTATGGCACAAATATCTCCACTTCTAACCGTTGAGGTTTTTGCCTTGCCCAATCCTTCAAAGGTGTGTAATTCTTTGATTCTTACTTTTTTTGCACTTCCATCCCCTTTGCAAAGCATGTAGTCTTTTCCTTCCTCAAGATCCCCTCGAAAAACCCTTCCAATGGCAATCCTTCCGGTAAAAGAGGAGTAATCCAAAGAAGTGATTTGCATCTGGGGGTTTCCTTCGCGGTAAGGTGCTTCCGGAATATTCTTTATAATGGCATCTAGCAGAGGAATAATATCTGTAGTCTCATCCTTCCAGTCGTTGCTCATCCAGCCGTTCTTCGCAGAACCGTAAATGGTGTGGAACTCCAGCTGTTCTTCAGAAGCGTCCAGGGCGAACATCAGGTCAAAAACCTTCTCATGCACCAGGTCGGGGGTGCAGTTTTCTTTGTCTACCTTATTTACGACTACGATCGGCATCAGGCCCAGCTCAAGGGCCTTGCTCAAGACGAAACGCGTCTGGGGCATCGGGCCTTCAAAGGCATCGACGAGCAAAAGAACCCCATCTGCCATTTTCAAAACCCGTTCCACCTCTCCACCGAAGTCAGCGTGACCGGGAGTGTCAATGACATTGATCTTGACTCCTTTGTAATTCACAGATACATTCTTCGAGAGAATCGTGATGCCACGCTCTCTTTCCAAGTCGTTGTTGTCCAGCAAAAGGTCGGTTCGTTCCTTGCGGTCGTCAAGGATCTTAGCCTGGTCAATGATCTTGTCCACCAAGGTTGTCTTTCCGTGGTCAACGTGGGCGATAATCGCTATGTTTCGAATTGATTGCATATCTACTTTTTACGAAAATGCAAAAGTACTCCTTTATTTTGATTCTAAGCGAATTTGTTTTTTGTGGATGCGGTTTCCTGCAAGTCATCAGAATGATTTCAATGCGAGCGAGGTTTATACCTGCTAGAATGCTATTTTTGCTTCGATAAAATCAAAGTCAAATGGAACTCTCCGATGTGAGAATGGTCGTCACCGATATGGATGGAACGCTACTCAACTCGAAAAGCGAAGTAAGCGAGCGCTTTTTTGAGTTATTTGAGGCGCTACAGCAACACGATGTCAAATTTGTAGCTGCCAGCGGCAGACAGTACAGCAGTATATTTGACAAGCTTCAACGCATTCAGGACCGAATCTCAATTGTTGCAGAAAATGGAGGCTATGTCAAACAGGGAGAGCTCGAGCTGGACTCAGTGATTCTGGATCGAAGTATTATGACAGGATTGCTTCCCGGATTGAGGCAGATAAATGGGCTTTACACCGTGTTCTGTGGAAAAGAATCTGCCTATATCGAGACGCAAGACAAGAGGTTTACGAACGTCCTGGGCGAATACTACACCCATTTCGATACTGTCAAGGATCTGGCCAGTGTTGACTATGACGAGTTCTTCAAAGTCGCGGTCTATCATTTCGAAGGGTCAGAAACTCATGTCTACCCCTATGTGAAGCACCTGGAAAGCCGACTTCAGGTGAAAGTATCCGGACGAAATTGGATCGACATCTCCGATCCAAGAGCCCATAAGGGCAATGCGATCAAAATGCTTCAGCGCAAGCACGGTATCGGTCTGGAAGAGACCATGGTTTTCGGCGACTTCAACAACGATCTCGAGATGCTGCAGGAAGCTCACTTCAGCTATGCCATGGAAAATGCGCATCCCAATGTAAAAAAAGTGGCCAGATTCAGCACGAAAAGCAATGACCAGCAAGGGGTAGAATTTGTCCTGGAACAGCTTCTGGAGGCCAAACGCGCATCAGCCAGTCAATAGATCCAGAATGTCTTCCCGAATACGTGTGGGGCGCAGGGTTTTGGCGTCGATAAGACACCAGGTGGAACTTGCTTTGACAAGGGGTTTGTCTTTGACAAACATCTCGACGTGACGAATCGACCGGACGCCCTTTGAAGCACCTACCCAGGTCACAACTTTTATCTGATCACCCAAAACCGCCTGATTCATGTAATCGATCTCATGGCGCAGCACAACCCAAAAATATTTGCTTCTCAGATCTTGATCCGCCAAAAGGTTCCAGTGTTTCTCGGAGATGTCATTGACCCATTGCAGATAGACTACGTTATTCACATGATTCAGGCTGTCGAGATCACTTTCCATGACCCGTATCTTGTGCGAATAGGATATTCTGTTATCCAGGCTCATTTGTGACGTTGCTTTAAAATATCGACGACGTCAGACAAGGCGTAACCCTTGGCCTGAAGAAGGATCAAATAGTGAAACAGCAGATCCGCTGATTCATTGAGGAACAGTTCCTCGGAGTCGTCCTTTGACTCAATGACCAGTTCCACGGCCTCTTCGCCCACTTTCTGAGCAATTTTATTAATCCCTTTTGAGAAAAGAGAAGCCACATAGGAATTCTCAGGAGCATTCTCCCTACGCTCCCGGATAACGTCTTCAAGGGCAGTCAGAAAACCGAATTGATCCGTGTTCTCTTCTCCCCAACAAGTGTCGGTTCCTTTATGGCAAGTAGGGCCACGAGGTATGGCTTTCACCAACAATGCGTCTTGATCACAGTCCTCGCTTATGTTAACCAGCTCCAGGAAATTTCCGCTCTCCTCTCCTTTTGTCCAGAGTCTTTGCTTGCTCCGGCTGAAGAAGGTCACGCGACTGATTCGGCGGGTCTCCTCCAGGGCTTCGCGGTTCATGTAACCCAACATCAAAACCTTTCCTGTTGTGCTGTCCTGCACAATGGCCGGGATCAAACCGGTTTTTTCGTCAAATGTCAATGTCATATTCTCATTTTTATTCCTTGTTCTTTCAATTCATTCTTAAGTGCACCAATCTCGATCTCGCCGTAATGAAAAACGCTGGCGGCCAGTGCAGCATCCGCTTTTCCGATCGTAAATGTATCCGCGAAGTGGCGGACGTTTCCGGCTCCTCCACTCGCTATGATCGGCACATTAACCCGCTCAGCCAAAGCGCTCAGGGTTTCATTGGCAAAACCGTTTTTGGTTCCGTCGTGATCCATAGAGGTGAAAAGAATCTCTCCTGCTCCCAAACGCACTGCTTCTTCGACCCATTCAAAAAGATCAATTTCAGTAGGAACACGGCCTCCGACCAAATGAACTTTCCAGTGTCCGTCAATCAGTTTCGCATCCACGGCAAGCACGATGCACTGACTACCAAATTTATTGGCCAGTTGCTCAATTAACCCCGGGTTTTTCACCGCTGAGGAATTGATCGAAACCTTGTCAGCACCGGCTCTAAGCAGCATATTCACATCTTCTACACTCGAAATGCCTCCTCCTACAGTAAAAGGAATGCTCACCTTTCGCGCTACTTTCTCAACCAAATCGACCAGGGTCTTTCGCTTCTCCTTGGTCGCTGTGATGTCCAGGAAAACGAGTTCATCTGCGCCCTCTTCTGAATATCGCTGTGCCAGCTCCACGGGATCTCCAGCGTCACGGAGCTCCACAAAATTAATGCCCTTCACGGTGCGGCCATCTTTGATATCCAAACAGGGAATGATTCTTTTTGTCACCATGATCTATCGGGGTTATCGTTTAAAATGAATTGCTCCAATTGTCGCAAAGAAATCTTATTCTCATAGATTGCTTTGCCAATAATGACGCCTTCACAGCCTATTTCAGCCAGCTTAGGCAATTCCTTAAAATCCGAGATTCCCCCGGATGCTATGAGTCGTATGTCGGGCAATTCAGAAATCAGGGCGGCGTAGAGCTCTGTCGAAGGGCCTTCGAGCATGCCGTCCTTTTCTATATCGGTAGAGATCACGTAACGAATTCCTTTCTCCAGGTAATCTTGTATGAACGGCACGAGCTCTTGATCCGATTCCTTCTCCCAGCCGCTCACCGCGATTTTCCCTTCTCTCGCATCGGCGCCCAGGATGATCCTTTCAGGACCGTAGGCTGTCAGCCAACTCAAAAAAGTATCAGGATCCGAAACAGCAATACTTCCTCCGGTAATCTGAGCGGCTCCGCTTTCAAAAGCAATGCGCAAGTCTTCATCTGACTTCAGCCCCCCGCCAAAATCGATGCTCAGTTTCGTCTTAGTTGCTATGCGCTCCAGCACTTTGTAATTCACAATATGCTTGCTTCGGGCGCCATCGAGATCTACCAGGTGCAAGTGCTGGATTCCAGCTCCTTCAAATTGCTGGGCAACCTCGAGTGGATCCTCATTGTAGATCTTTTTGGTGTTGTAATCTCCTTTTGACAGACGAACACATTTGCCGTCAATAATATCAATGGCCGGTATGATCCTCATTTTTCAATCTTTTCAATGAAATTCTTCAGGATGCGTTCTCCGGCATCCGAGCTTTTTTCGGGGTGAAACTGGCAAGCGTAAAAATTGTCTTTTCGCATCGCTCCTGAATATACCAGTCCGTAATCGGTACTCGCAATCGAAAAGGAATTGTCGGGCACGTAATAACTATGCACATAATAGACATAATCGCCTTCAGAGAGCCCATCAAAAAGCTCTGTCTTCAAATCTTTTATTCTGTTCCAACCTATTTGGGGCACCTTGAGCCGATCGTCAAACTTCACCACGTCTATCGGAAAGATGTCCAGACATTTTGTATGGTTTTCGGCTGAATAGCTGCACATGAGTTGCATACCGAGGCAAATTCCGAGTACGGGTTGCTCCAGCCTTGGAATAAGCTCATCCAACCCGAATTTTTGGAGCTCTTGCATGGCACTGCTCGCTTCGCCAACTCCTGGAAAAATCACCTTGTCAGCCCTGCGGATCTCATCCATGTCATTTGAGCATGTCGCCTGATAGCCGAGCCGTTCCAGGGCAAACTGGACCGACCTCACATTTCCGGCCCCGTAGTCAATAATCACTAGGTTCATTATAACATTCCTTTGGTGCTGGGCAAGATCATTTTATCCGGATCCCGCTTCACGGCTGCTTTAATGGCTTTGGCCAGGGCTTTGAAAATCGCCTCGATCTTGTGGTGCTCGTTGGTTCCCTCCGCCTTGATGTTTAAATTTGCACGAGCGCCGTCACTGAAAGACTTAAAAAAGTGATAGAACATCTCGGTTGGCATGTCTCCTATTTTCTCTCTTTTGAATTCAGCTTCCCATACCAACCAGGGTCGACCTCCGAAATCAATGGCGACCTGCGCGAGGCAGTCATCCATAGGAAGGGCGAATCCGTAGCGCTCCATGCCGCGCTTATCGGCAAGAACCTTAGAAAACGCATCTCCCAGAACAATAGCGGTGTCCTCGATCGTGTGATGCTCGTCAACATGAAGGTCTCCCTTGACTTCCACCTCGAGATCCATGTTTCCATGTCGGGCAATTTGTTCCAACATGTGATCAAAAAAACTAAGACCTGTATTGAGCTTGCTCCTGCCACTTCCGTCTACATTGAGTCGGATCCGTATGTCTGTTTCTGCCGTGGTCCGGCTCAGCTCCACAGATCTTTCCCTTAGCTTTAAGAAACTCGTAAATATCGCTCCAATTCCCGGTCTCCAGCGCGATGGAATCCACCAACTCCTTTGGAGTCGCTGAAAGCTCGGCTTCTCCAAGGGCACGATGATTATTGATGAATATTCCCCGGGCACCCAAGTTTTTCGCAAGTTCGATATCCGTAAGGCGATCACCGATCACGAAAGAATTCTCAAGGTCGTACGCCTCTGAGAAATAGTCTTGAAGCAATCCTGTGCGCGGCTTCCTATTGGGCGAATTATCCTCCGGAAAGCTGCGATCGATGAATTGTTTGTCAAAGATCACACCCTCATTGGCAAAGGTCCTGACGATCAGGTTGTGCACCGGATGAAAGGTATCCTCAGGGAAAGCCTCGGTTCCCAATCCGTCCTGGTTGGTCACCATCACGAGCTCAAAATCGAGTTCTCTGGCTATCTTTGAAAGATAATAAAGGGCCTCAGGGTAAAATTCGAGCTTTTCAAAACTGTCAATTTGCTCGTCCTCGGGCTCCCGTATCATTGTTCCATCCCGATCGATAAATAGTACTTTTTTCATTTATTTCGATTTCTTGTCATACGAATTTACGTTGTCCTCACTCCCGCTCTTTTCATTCAAAACCCTTCAATACAGTTATCAGCTTTTCGTTCTCTTGCTGAGTACCCACAGTAATGCGCAAACACTGATCACATAGCGGTTCTTTTGATCGATTTCGAACAACCACTCCAGCTTCAATCAATTGTTTGTACCTGAGATCCGCATCATCAACCCGGATCAGCAAAAAATTGCTGTCTGACGGAAAAACCCGGTCAACCACCCGACAAGCGGGCAATTCTGATTCTAGCCAGCTTCTTCCTTGCAAAATACTCTTGATCTCAGCTTCCACGGATGCGGTGTCTTCCAGGTGAAGCAATGCGGCTTGCTGGCTAAGGACATTCACATTATAGGGCATTTTAACTTTTTTCAACAGGTCGATCACCGCTCTTTGAGCAAAGCACATGCCCAATCGGATTCCGGCCATGCCCATGGCTTTTGAAAAGGTCTGGGTCACCACCAGGTTCGGATAATTGGCGATCATCTCAGTCATACTTTTGGAATTGGCAAAGTCGACATAGGCTTCATCTACCACGACAAGGCATCTCAGTTCGAGCAGTTTCAGAATATCTGATTTTCGCATCAAGTTACCCGTTGGATTATTCGGAGAACAAATGAATAGGGCTTTTGTGTTGAGGTCTACCCGGGATTCGATTTGACGAGTCTGCAATTGGAACTCCCCGTCGAGCATAGCTGTTCTGCACTCGATGTCATTGATGCCGCAAAGCACTTTGAACATGCCAAAGGTCGGTACACTGATTACAATATTGTCTTTTCCGGGCTCCATGAAAACACGAAAGATCAGATCCAGTATCTCATCACTCCCATTGCCCAAAAGTATCTGCTCTGCAGGAACCTGCTTTAGCTTGGCTATTTTGTCTTTTAACCTGCTCTGATTGGGATCCGGATAACGATTCATCCCGTTCTCGTAGGGGTTCTCATTGGCATCGATAAAGACAAGGTCGCGTTCGAAATCCTTAAACTCATCTTTCGCTGAAGCATAAGGCTTGAGCTTGAGCACAGAAGGACGTGCCAAGTCCTCAATACGTAGCTTCATTGCATCGCTTTTAGTCAATTCTCCCTCTTTCCTCATTTCTTTTTCTTTCATCACTTGACTTGTCTAATTCTTTCCAGACGGAGACTCACCGCATTTTTGTGGGCTCTGAGACCTTCAGCTTCTGCCATCTGCTCAATGGCTCCACCTATTCCCACCAAGCCTGATTTTGTAATCTCCTGAAATGTGATGGCTTTTTGAAAAGAATCCAGGTTGACCCCACTGAAATTTCGGGCAAAGCCATTGGTCGGCAAGGTATGATTCGTACCCGACGCGTAGTCACCTGCGCTTTCCGGGGTGTAATTGCCAACAAAGACCGAACCTGCGTTCGCAATTCGAGTCAAAACAGGTTCAGCTTCTTTCAAACAGACGATCAGGTGCTCCGGCGCGTAGGCATTGACAAGTTCCAGAGCCTCCTCAGCAGAGTCCATCAGGATTGATTTCGAGTTCTCTATGGCTTTGGCAGCGATTTCCTTGCGTGGCAAGGCTTGCAGCTGCAGCCGAATTTCCTCCTGCACCTCTTTCTGCAATTTTTCTGACAGGGAAACGAGCACTACCTGGCTATCTGCTCCGTGTTCCGCCTGTGACAAAAGGTCTGAGGCCACAAAACCGGGGTCCGCACTTTCATCTGCCAAAACCAGCAACTCGCTCGGTCCGGCCGGCAGATCAATCGCCACTCCGTATTTAAGGGCCATTTGCTTGGCCACGGTCACGTATTGATTGCCAGGGCCGAATAATTTGTAAACGGCCGGTATGCTCTGCGTTCCGAAAGTCATAGCAGCAATAGCCTGTATTCCTCCGACCTTGAATACGCGGTCGATGCCACACAGTTCTGCAGTAAAGAGTATGGCGGGGTCGATATTCCCGTCCTGATCCGAAGGGGTGCATAAAACAACTTCTTTGCAACCCGCAATTTTTGCCGGGACGGCCAACATAAGAACGGTTGAGAACAAAGGGGCTGTTCCTCCCGGAATGTAGAGTCCCACCTTTTCAATCGGTCTTTTTTCCTGCCAGCAACGAACTCCGGGAAATGTCTCAACCTCCACTTTTTCGGTCTGTTGGCTCCTGTGGAATTTTTTAATGTTACCGTGAGCCAGGCGAATAGAATCCTTTAACTCCGAAGTCAATTTTCCAGGTGCCTCTTTCTTCTCCCTGTCAGAAACTTCAAACCCTGCGAGGTCTGCACCGTCAAATGCCTTCACATATTTGCGCACCCCTGCATCGCCATCTCTTCTGATCTCCTCAAACATGGAAGCAACCAAACCTTCGATTTCCTCATAGGTTCTAGTGGGTCGCCTCAGCACTTCACTCCAGATCTCTTTTTCGGGATTTCTGTACGTCTTCATAGGTTATACAATTATAAATTCCACTTTATAAAACCATTTTTTCAATCGGAACAACCAACAGACCTTCAGCCCCGAGTCGCTTAAGCTCGTCAATCACGTTCCAGAATTTATTCTTTTCAATCACAGTGTGGATTGAACTCCATCCCTTTTCAGCCAGAGGAAGAACTGTTGGACTCCGCATTCCGGGAAGCAAGCTAATTACCTCTTGTATCTTGTCATTCGGCACGTTCATTAGGATATATCTGAAATCCCTGGCTTTGAGAACTGACTGAATGCGAAACCTCAGGGTTTCGAGCAGCTCCTGCTTTTTTTCGTCCAGCAACGGAGACACAGCGAGCACAGCTTCTGAGGTCGCAATCACCTCGACTTCCTTCAAATTGTTTTTGAAAAGGGTGCTCCCACTGCTTACGATGTCACAAATGGCGTCTGCCAGCCCAATATTGGGTGCGATTTCTACAGATCCTGAAATCTGGTGCAGGTCAGCCTTTACATTATGTTCGGCGAGAAACTTATTCAAGGTGTTGGGATAGGATGTCGCAATCCTTTTGTCTCTGAGGTCTTCAATGGACTGGTAGTCGAAGGATTTGGGCACAGCCAGGGAGACTCGACACTTTGAGAAATTCAGTTTCTCTACAACCTGAATCTCACCGGGATCTTTTTCAACCAACAGGTTTTCCCCAATAATTGCAATATCAACAACCCCGTCGAGGAGATACTGAGGGATGTCGCTGTTGCGGAGATAAAAGATCTCCATCGGAAAGTTCCTTACAGTCGCTTTGAGCTGATCCAAGCCATTGCTGACTGACATTCCACACTCTTTCAGTATTTTAAGGGAATCCTCATTAAGTCTCCCTGATTTTTGTATCGCTATTTTTAATCGTTCCATTGATCCTAAATTTATTTTTTGAGCCCAACAACCGAAATCAAAAAAACCCGCTTGATGGACTCAAACGGGTTTTAAATATGTTGACTTTACTCAATACATTTTCAGCTCGCTTGAGGGCAAGAAGAAAAATGATGATGATGCAAAGTTGTTTTTTTCATGACTTTTAAATGCGAAACAAAGGTAAAAAAATAATTTCTAGAAAACGATACCCGAATTGAAATTATTCAATGCTCCGCAGATGCTTCGACCGGGCGTAATCGAATCCCTGCCTCCACCATTTGCGCATTCGCTCCCTCTCAAATATGAGTGAGTTTGTTGTGAGCACGGTCGGCGTATAGAACAGGTTGAGTTTGACGTCCCGATTTTCGGCTTCCAGTTTCCCTATGGAGATGTTGGATTTCTCGATATGGATTTGCATGAAATTGAAAAGGTGGGTAATCAGGTCAAACGGATTTCTTGAAGGAAGGCGATTGAGTTGCGGGATCTCAGTCTCCAGAACGATGGCGTCAATTTCGGTGGCCCCTCTGCGAATGGCCTCGCGTATCGGAACCAGGTTGGCGAATCCCCCATCGGCATACTCACAGCTGTTCTTTGTCAACAAGGACATGAATGGCACAAAATTGCTGCTTCCCCAGATGTAATCCCTGAAATCGGAAAACGATTCTTCCTCCAGAGCTTTGAATTCCACCTGGTTCAATGTGAGATTGGATACTGTGACAAGAAGTTCTTTTTTCAAACCCAAGGCCTCGCGAAGGTCCTTGTCAGTAATGCTGCGTTCGATCATTTTTCTCAGGTTTTTGCTCTCCCCGAAGGTTTTGCTTCCCCTGAGAAAATTCTGAAGTGTTGTTCGGTGGTTGATGCTAACGATTTGATGACCCCTGAACTTTTTTATGCGAAACGGACAGCTTGAAAAGATGGTGTTCTGATCCACATTGGAATAGATTTCCTGCAGTTCTGAAACTTTGCCCAGCGCCAGGTGCGTGATCATCAGACTGCCCGTAGACGTCCCGATGAAAAGGTCGTACTCCTTTTTTTCCTCCTGGATGAGATACTGGGCCACTCCACCGGCAAAGGCCCCCTTGCTTCCTCCTCCCGATATGACAAGCGCCTTCATATATTTTTTCTCTTAAAAATAGCGGTATAACTTTAAAAAAATTACTTTTGAATCAAGATTTTTACCGGTGTCAAAACAGTATATTCTCTTCCTTGCATTCTTCAGCACACTCTTTTTGAGGGCACAGTCCCCGCAGGTTCAGCTGAATTTTGAACAGAGCTTCGTAATTCCCGGTACGAGTATCCGGGCCATAGAGGTGGATGAGCAGTCGAACCTCTGGTTTGCAGGGTCGAATGGCAAGTTTGGCAAAATCATAGATAAGAATCTGCAGCTTGACAGTTTGACTTATGGACCAAAGAATCCTTCCTTCAGGTCTCTTGCTCTGCGCAAAAACGAGGCCTTTGTCTTGAGCATAGAGAATCCGGCCTTGCTCTTCAGGCTACCTGAACCTGGATCAGGTGAAAACCCGGAATTGATATACAAGGAAGAACACCCCGATGTCTTCTACGACTCCATGACCTTTTTGAATCCAGACCTGGGAATTGCCATGGGGGATCCCATAGATGGTTGTCTTTCTATCCTGGTATCCGTTGACGGGGGTCGAAGTTGGAATAAAAAATCATGTGAAGACCTTCCCGCGACTTTTGCCGGGGAAGCCGGATTTGCGGCGAGCGATACCAACATAGCGTCCTTTGGAAACCTGATCTGGATCGGAACCGGCGGAAAAAAGGCTCGTATATTTCTGTCCGGAGACCGGGGAAAATCCTGGGAGGCATTGGATACGCCAATTGTCCAGGGCGGAACCATGACCGGGATTTACAGCCTGGATTTTGCCGATGACCGCAACGGAATCGCAATGGGTGGCAACTGGGAAAACAAGGGAGACTTTACAAATACAAAAGCGATCACCGAGGACGGAGGCAAAACCTGGAGTCTTGTTTCCAATGGAAAATTACCGGGCTACATAAGCTGTGTTCAATATGTACCGGATACGAAAGGAAAAGAGCTACTGGCTTGTTCCACAGAAGGAATTTATTATTCGGAGAACAGCGGGAAGAAATGGACCAAACTGAGTGATAAGGGTTTTTATGGGCTTCGCTTCGACGACAGGGAAAACCTGTGGATGTCAAAAAACAATGAAATTGTGAAGGTCACATTGAAACGCAACTGATCTTTTATATTTTTGGAACCGGATCGAATCGGATAAATGAACTCTGTGTTTGATCACAAAATGAACCTTATGTTTAAACGAATGAATAAAACGACAGAGCTGATCCTGATCGCAGCGCTCTGCGGTGTTGTTTTGGGCGGTTGCAAAAACAGTCAATTTGAACTCGAGTTTTCCTGTGACACACCCATGAGCTTCAGCAATACCAAAACCTATAAAGATGTTTTGGATCATTTTAAGATTGATATTCCAAAAAACTGGAAAACAAGCCTTTATTATGATGAATATCAATCAAAGCTTTATACAGCTGACACCACCCAAAATCTTTCAGAATCCTATATCATTGACGTCTCCTGGCACCAAGGTGAACTGATCATTGATGACGATTTGGAGCGTTTGGTTTCAGAGCAGGTCGGAAGGGAGTTTAACCTTATCCCCGTCAAAGCCGGAGAAGGAGAATTTCTCGATTATCCTGCCTATTATCATATTTCCACGGGAAAGAAAAACAACCTGAGTTGGCATTACCTTCAAATCTACTTGAAATACGAACCCGACGAATATTACACCCTGACCTCCAAGATCTACGGGGATGAACTTGTGACCGAAAGAATCTGCGCTTCCTTCGCTGTTTTCAAGGAGTTGGAGTTTATCGACTGACGGGCGACTGATGGCTTCCTAAATAGCTCGTAAACACGTTGAACTAAAATATCTTTCGGTTTTCAACGTTTTCTTATGATGGAATGAAAATTCCCTTAGACCAAATACACAATACGAATTGCTATGAAAAAGAACCTCGTTCTTGTATTGGGTCTCGTGTTTCTGTTGTATCCCATTGCGTCCTGCGAAACAGAAGACGAACTCAATTCTATGAAATCCAGTGAACCCCCTATTCAGATCAATAAAGAGAGTCAAATCGAACTCGAACCGAATACCTTTGACAAAAAGAAGGCTGAGGCGGCAAGTTGTGATGACATGGAGTCAACAACCCTCTATGCATCCAATGATCTTGAGGTGGGCCTGGTGCACATCTCCAATTCGGAAAATGAAATATTCGTCACCTACGATCTTAAAAACACAACGTGGTCACTGACAGAGACTCACTTGTACGTGGGAGCTGAAGGAGACATCCCATACGCCTCAGGTCATCCTCGTATAGGGCATTTTCCCTACCACGCTCAGCAGAATAACGGAAACGTCAAAGAATACACCTTTGTGATCCCCAAGAACGATCTCGATACTTGTCTTGTGATCATTGCCCATGCTGTGGTTCAGCGAGATGATCGCGCGGAACTCAAAGAAACCGCGTTTGGTTACGGACATGAGAACGACTTTTCCGGCAATGGATGGGGATGGTTCATCGATTACTGCATGCAGGAATGCAATGATCTGCATGAAAACGACGACAAAATCGAAGATTCAAACGGAAAATATGAGAAAGCTCGCGACATGAATTCAGAGGAAAGGGCGGCGGACTGCCTCGAGAGTTTTGCCTTCAATTCCACTGAGGAGTCCGATTCTCAGTGTTTTCTATCCTCGGGATTCGATCAATGGGGCTGGACCAACCAGGTATTTTACAGCCAGCAAATGAACTATGCATCGGGCTATGTGAAAAGTTTTCCGTTGCTGGCAAGTGCTTATCAGTGTGATATCCGGAATAGTCTCGAGGTAGGCTATCTAACCCTTACGATCACTGGCAATGATGGGAACTTCAATGCTCTCGCAGAAGTCACCATAACAGATCAGACCTATGATCTCGACTCTTTCGATCTCTATGTCGGAGCGGAAAGGTATCCGCTTGACGATTCCCTTGAACCAACCCTTTTGCCCAAATTCTACAACTTCAGAGAATCTTCGATTGGGGCTAAAACTTACAGCATGACAGACATTCCATGGCCGGTCAATGCCAATTTCATCGCACGCGGTGTCTTGTGCCCGACGAAGTAAGAAATCAAATCGTAACGCAAACAGAAAAGATGGTCTTCCGGCCGTCTTTTTTTGTGCCGATTGACAGGGAATTGATATTTTTGATCAAAACAAAGTAGCAGATCAAAACGAAACACCATGGAACAGATCAAAGACCGATTTCTCAAATACGTTCAAATAGACACGCAATCCGACCCTGAGAGCCAAAGTACACCGAGTACGGCTAAGCAATGGGACCTCGCGCGTTTGCTGGTAAAAGAGCTCGAAGAGATCGGGCTTGAGGACGTAAGCATCGACGAAAATGCCTATATAATGGCCACGCTTCCGTCAAATGTGGCACACGAAGTACCTGTAATCGGCTTTGTTTCTCATTTTGACACGAGTCCTGACTTATTCGGGCACCGGGGTAAAGCCCAGTGATTCATGAGAACTACCAGGGCCAGGACATGGTCTTATCCGAAAAGCAGAACATCGTTCTGTCTCCTTCCTATTTCGACGATCTACTACTTTACAAAGGTCAGACCCTGATCACTACCGACGGAAGCACGCTCCTTGGCGCGGATGACAAAGCAGGAATAGCAGAGATCGTGACCGCCATGGAACACCTGATTCAACACCCTGAGATCAAACACGGAAAAATTAGGGTGGCGTTTACGCCGGATGAAGAGATCGGTCGGGGTGCACACAAATTCGACGTGAATGAATTCGGTGCCATTGGGCCTATACCATGGATGGCAGCCAGGTGGGTGAACTGGAGTACGAGAATTTCAATGCAGCGGGAGCAGAAGTTAGCGATTAATGGAACAATCGTGCACCCTGGATACGCGAAAGGCAAAATGATCAATTCCATGCTGCATCGCGTCCGAATTCATCGGGAAACTCCCCAAACAAGAAACCCCCAGGAAACAGAGGGCTATGAAGGTTTTTTTCATTTGCAACAAATAAACGGTGAGGTGGAACAGACGCGAATGGATTATATCATTCGGGATCACGACATGAATCTTTTCGAAAAAAGAAAGAGCCAGATGATGCGCGTAGCAGAAGAATTAAACACAAAACACGGAGAGAAGACCGTAGAGATCGAAATCAAGGACCAATACTTCAATATGCGAGAAAAGGTGGAGCCCGTCATGCACATTGTTGACGTAGCCCGAGAGCGCCATGAAGGAACTGGACATAGAACCCATAGTAAAGCCCATCCGGGGCGGTACTGACGGATCTCAGCTGTCTTATATGGGACTTCCCTGTCCGAACATCTTCGCAGGGGGGCATAATTTCCACGGGCGATATGAGTACGTGCCTGCTCGAATCCATGATAAAAGCAACCGAAGTGATCGTTAAAATCGCTGAAAAAGTGGCCTCCAGGGCTTTGTAGAAGAAATATTGGCTTTAAAGAAAAGCGGCAATTTCCAAAATAACACGAATTCAAAGTATCTGTTATTTTTTGTAAAAAAATTTTGATAGTCACGGGGCAATAGTAGATTTGCCGCTCTAATAATTCAGGAAATGACCAACGAGAACCTACTGTCACTGGTTGACAAATACGAGAGTCCGCTCTACGTGTACGACGCTGAAAAAATCATCAGCCAGTACAATAAGCTGCAGTCTGCATTTGAAACGGTCAACAAGCTGAAGATCAATTACGCTTGCAAGGCCCTGTCCAACCTCAGCGTCCTCAAGCTTTTCAATTCACTGGGAGCAGGTCTTGATACGGTCTCCGTGCAAGAAGTGCAACTCGGACTCAAAGCGGGTTTCGATCCATCAGACATCATCTTTACCCCCAACGGCGTTTCCCTGGGGGAAATTGAACAGGCCACCGATTTAGGGGTTCAGATCAACATTGACAACATCTCCATTCTCGAGCAATTTGGCCAGAAGCATCCTGAGGTGCCGGTGTGCATTCGTATGAACCCGCATATCATGGCCGGAGGAAATACGAAAATCTCAGTGGGGCACATCGATTCGAAATTCGGGATCTCAATCCACCAGCTACCCCTGATCCACAGGGTCGTCGAAAACACGGGCATGCGGATTACGGGTGTGCACATGCACACCGGCTCTGATATTTATGACATCGACGCATTTTTGCGCGCCACGGAGATACTTTTCAATGTCGCCAAGACTTTCAAGGACCTGGAATACATCGATTTTGGTAGCGGTTTCAAGGTTCCATACAAAGAAGGAGACATAGAGACAGACATCGAGGAGCTGGGAGAAAAGGTTTCTAAACGCTTCAATGCGTTCTGCCAAGAGTTTGGCCAGGACCTGACACTCATGTTCGAACCCGGGAAGTTCCTGGTCAGCGAAGCCGGACAGTTCCTGGTCCAGGTCAATGTTGTCAAACAGACCACCTCAACGGTCTTTGCAGGAGTTGACAGCGGTCTCAACCACCTGATACGCCCAATGTTCTACGATGCCCATCATCACATCGAAAACATCTCAAATCCAGCTGGAAAGAAAAGGTTCTATACCGTTGTTGGTTATATCTGCGAGACCGACACCTTTGGAGCGAACCGTCAGATCGGTGAAATCAAGGAAGGAGACATACTCAGTTTTAAAAATGCCGGAGCCTATTGTTTTTCCATGGCTTCCAATTACAATTCACGGTATCGACCAGCCGAGGTGATCTTTTACAAAGGCAAGGATTATTTGGTTCGGGAAAGAGAGACTATAGAGGATTTACTGCACAGGCAGACCGATGTCACTGTTGAGTTGGAGTGAAGTTTTCCTCAACCAGGCCTTTGACCTTGTTGTTGAGATACTTCATTGAATTGTAGCTCGAGTGTTCCAGGGTGATCACGACCAGGTCTTCATCCGGGTACTGCATCAGCGAGGTGCTGAAACCATTCCACCGCCCGTTGTGGTAGATCACTTTCTGATCCCCGTCTTCTTTGATTCTGAAACCAAAGCCATACGGCACCTTTCTCTCGTATTTCGTGCTTCCTTTGGTATACATTTCCGCCAGGGATTCTTCCGAGATAAGTCTTCCCGAATTTAAGCCTTCTACCCATTTCAGCAGGTCCTCTGTGGTGGAATAGACATTCTTATCGCCTACTACTGCATCATTGACCGTTCCGGGAATCGCTGCATGCCAGCGCCTTCTGTACAAACGATAGCCCGAAAGCTGTCCTTCACGGAGTGAATCCTGACCGTAACTGTAGACAAACGACTGTCTCATATTTAAAGGTTTGAAAATCTCCCGATCTACAAAATCGGCAAAGCTCTTTCCGGAAACCTTTTCCACAATCGCGGAAAGAACAAAATAGCCCGTGTTGGAATAATCAAAATTGGCTCCGGGTCTGAAAAACGGATTGAGTTTCTCCTTCGAGAGCAAATCCATCATCTCGGCATTGCTCGGAGCGTGCTCCTTGTCCCATTTATGCTCGGCAAGCCAGAAATACTTAGGAAGACCTGAAGTATGATTTAGCAGGTGCCGAACAGTAGCTTCTTCGTACGGGAATTCGGGAAAGAATCGGGTTACCTTATCATCCAGACTTAATTCTCCGCGATCTTTTAGAATAAGTACTGAGGCTGCAGTAAACTGTTTGCTTACCGAAGCCAGCTGGAACAGTGAATTATCATCTATTTCGGTTTTCTCCTTGAAATTTGCATAACCGTAGTGCTGCTTGAAAACCACTTTTCCTCCTTTGGCGACAAGGACGCTTCCGTGAAAATCATGTCTTTTGTTAAATCTTTGAAAGGTGGAATCGAGTTTTTGATTCACTTCTTCGGTCAATGCCTCAGGATGATAGGCCAATGGAATATTGACATTCTTGCGCAATTCCGTGGTTTTCTCCAGGAAATCCTTTTCAGGCACGCTCGTTGCGACGCTGAAACTGTGGAGAACGAAAAATACAAGAACAAGCAGGTACTTTATTGCAATATTCCTTTTCATGCCAAAATGTTACTGTTAAAGACCCCAAAAATTAAAAAAATTCCTCGATTTACCAACAATTTGGACGTAGAATTCCTGGAGTCATGCATTAATTAACGTAATTTTTGCACTTTTATTGAATGAAAGGGCACTCCCCTGCATTGAGACGCAAAGGCTCCTCGGATTTGAAATGATCAGTACTTGGCTGACTTTCCATCGGCCCGGGTACCCTTGATGAATTCCCTCAAATCATCATTGGCCGATTTGAGATCTTCTTTTCGGAGGTACATCATGTGCCCGCTTCGATACCCTTTGAAACTCATACGGTCTTGAAGCTTGCCACTCTGATCGAGTTGCCACATGGTGTATTTCGCATTGAAATAGGTCGTTGCTCCGTCGTAATATCCAGACTGGAAAAGCAGATTCAGGTAAGGGTTTTCTGCCATCGCCTTTCGAAGATCGTCCCTGGTATTGTTGTTTCGTTCATCCCATGGCCGTACAGGACCAAACATATTGTACTTGATGTCGGTTTTGAACTTTAGATGCTCCCGGAGGTAATAGTTGATCGCCGGGGTAAAGGAATGCAGCCAGGATGTGAGCTCTGCACTGTAATCAGGGCTGTCTCCCGCCTCAGACCTATCCAGGCCTAAATACCTCGAATCCAGTCTTCCAATGGTTTGACCTGTTTTGTCGCGCAGCAGATCCTTCCAGAAAAACTGGGTAGGCACATCCAGGTTATTCCGCATGATGGATTTAACAGAGAGGCCCGTATAAAAAGACATTTTTTCAGCAATCTTTTTCTTCTCTTCCACAGAAAGCGAACCTCCGCGTGCAAGGGCCGGCATCAAATGGTCGAGCGCATAGTTTTCTGATTCCGGAAGAATGTCCAGAAGATCCTTTTGTTGCAATTCCTGAGGCAGAGCTTTGTGATGCCAGGCCGCAGCCGTGAAATACGGAAGATTCAGGGCAGAAGAAATCGCAGGGTCTGAATTGAAGTAGTTGTAATCCGCCGGGGAAACCAAAATCACTCCGTTCAGGTACATCCATTGTCTCTCCTGAAGTTCAAGGGCCAGCCCGCTGACACGGGTCCCTCCATAACTTTCACCAATCAGATATTTTGGCGAAAGCCAGCGATCATTGCGCGATATAAAAGAATTGATCCAGTCAGCCAGGTACTTGATGTCAGCGTTGATGCCAAAGAATCGCTTTCTCTCCGCCTCTTTCATAGCGCTCAGCTTTCCCGGGTCAGAGGCTGCTGCCTCATCGCGAATCGGTCGGGAATATCCTGTGTTTACAGGGTTCACAAATACAATATCTGCCACATCGAGAACCGAATTTGGATTCTCATGGACACCATAAGGCTGCTGCGGATACCCTTCTTCATCAATATTCAACACCTTCGGTCCGGTATAGGCCACATGCATCCAAACTGAGGCTGACCCGGGACCTCCATTGAAAGAGATCAGCAGTGGTCGATCGGCCATCTTGCCAGCGTTACTTCTTTTGTAATACGTATAAAACAAACTGGCGATCGCCTTTCCGTTCTCATCCCACACGGGTTGGGTCCCTGTGGTCGCTGTATAGGAAATTTTGACTCCCCCTATGGTCGTGGTGTGACTGGTCACTACCGTCGTGTCTGCAGGCAAGGTTATGTCCTGGGCCCAGGCACCGACAGTGGTCAACATCAAGGCTAAGGTCAAATTGGAAAAGAGTTTAACAAACTTGTTTTTAAATACTTGGCTCATTTTATGGGTTTTAGTTTACTCAGGATATTCGATCCTGAGGTGGTAAATGTTGTTTAATTTCTTCTTGATCACTTTCTTGATGATCTGAATCTCTTTGAAGGTAATGTTCGAATTCATGTATTGACCCTGATTCATCTGTCCGTTGATGATCTTTTCCACCAGCTCATCAATCAGAATGGCCGTAGGGTCCTTGATGCTTTTGGAGGCTGCCTCACAGGCGTCACACATCATCAGGATCGCGGTTTCTTTGGAGAATGGAATCGGTCCCGGATAGGTAAAACTCTTTTTGTCGGTCAGGTCGGGCGTGAGCTCCAGTTGCTTTTTATAAAAATAGTAGACCATGGTCGTTCCGTGATGCGTCCGGATAAAGTCTATGATCCGGTCAGGAAGACCATTTTTCTTGGCCATCTCTATTCCTTTCAGGACATGATCAATGATTATCTCAGCTGAATCCATAGGTGGCAATTCGTTGTGTGGGTTGACACTGGTCGATTGGTTTTCAATGAAATACATCGGATTGATCATTTTTCCGATATCGTGATAGAGCGCTCCGGTTCTAACCAGCATGGCATTCGCTCCAATTTCATTGGCTGAGGCCTCCGCCAGGTTGGCCACCTGCATGGAATGCTGAAAGGTTCCCGGCGCCTTCTCGTTCAATTCCCTGAGCAGTCTTGAATTGGTATTTGAAAGTTCCAAGAGGGAAACATCAGAAACCAGGTTGAATGTCTTCTCGTAGATCAAAATCAGGAACAGCGACAGGAAGGATAGAACGCCGTTGAGAGCAAACAGGGCAAAGTAAGACCATTTGAGCTGTTGCGCATTCCCTTCCTGGATGATCGAAAATGCCAGATAGGAAAGCATGTAGACCAGGGTTATCTTCAAAATAGAGACAAACAGATTCGCCCTGCGGTGCAGTTCGGAGACCGTCAGAATCGTCACAATACCGGCGATCATCTGAAGGAAAATGAACTCGAAGCTGTTCGGTACAATAAAACCGAGTATCAACACGGTCACCAGGTGGGTGAAAAGACCCAGGCGGGCATCGAAAAAGGCTTTGAGTATTATGGGCAGAATAATGATCGGTACCACATAAATATAATTGAGCCAATACTTCTGAACTATAGTCACCAGGAATACGATCAGGATGATATTGAAGAAGATAAAGGTCATTTTGGTGTTGTTCTCCCAAATCGCTGGCCTGTATCGCTGCAAAAACAACATCAGCATCAACAGCACCATCGCAACGAGAATCGTGTAGCCGAAAACAATCCAATTGTAATTCGATTTGCTCCAAAGCTGAGAATCATATTCACTCTTCAATGACATGAGAATCTCGTATTTCGAACCCTCTACGACGTCTCCTTTTGCAATGATTCTCTCGTTTTCGGTCACCAGTCCCTTGTTTACAGAGATGCTTTTGATATCCTCATCTATAACCCGCTGGGTGAGCTCCTCATCATAGAAAATATTGGGCTCCAAAATCTCGAAGAAAAGGGTCGTGAAGCGTTGTTCCAGCGGTTTGTAACGGGTATTGTCGAAAAAACTCTGAATCTCGGGCACCAGCATCTCGGTGGTAAAGAGCTTGTCTGAGGGTATGTCTTCCACCTCATTCCCACTCCTCAGGGTAATGACCGTGTTCTTGACCACTTTGTCATTGTCGCTTTTATTGAGAAATCCCGTTTTGTAAACTTTGTTCAGAAAGCGTTTACCAAATTTCGCAATCGAATTCTTATTGATTCCGGCGGCAGCCGAATCCTCTAAGACGAGAAGAACCTGCACGTCGTATTTTTCTTCCACCTTTTCCAAGACTCCCTCTCTGGCGCTGAAAAAAAGCTGCTTGTTAGCTTCGATCTCTTCTCTTTCTTTTGCCACGTCTTCCTCGCTTTTCAAGATCGCAAAGTCGAATGGCGCGTAGAGATTCTCATAGGGCCAGGGCTTCCCTTTCTGGATGTTGTACTTGAATTGCCCTCCTTTTGGGAAAAGATAGACAACCGCCACAGTGATCACCACAAACAAAAGTATTTTGTAGATCAGGGAGTGATTCTGGTAGTATGCGTTGACGAAATTCTTCATTTCAGCCTTAAAGATGCCGATTAGATTCCAAATGTAAAAATTTCAAGCTCAAAACCATCCACTTTCGACACTGAATCGCAAAATGTTCTCGTCAATTTTAACTAATTTCGCATATAGAAATCAATGGCCCGTCAAAGCAATCAAGCATCAGGGTAACAGGGCCTTCAAACACTTGCGATATGAAAGAAGCAGTCATCGTTTCAGCGGTACGAACACCTATTGGAAGCTTTTTAGGTTCTCTATCCGAAATTCCGGCACCTAAATTAGGAGCCGCGGCCATCAAGGGGGCCCTTGAAAGAATTGGGCTTGACCCTTCAGCCGTCGACGAGGTATTTATGGGTAATGTGGTCCAGGCAGGCACAGGCCAGGCTCCGGCCAAACAGGCAGCTCTATTCGCCGGTTTGCCCGATACCGTGCCGTGCACGACAGTGAACAAGGTTTGCGCCTCAGGAATGAAGTCAATCGCCTTTGCCGCCCAGGCCATTCAATGTGGTGATGCGGATATCGTGGTGGCAGGTGGAATGGAAAATATGAGCCTCATCCCCCACTACCTTCACGGTCGAAAAGGACAGAAATTCGGCAATATAAATATTGAAGATGGCCTGCTTAAAGACGGCCTTGTCAACGTTTACGATGGAAAGCACATGGGCACCTGTGGTGACGCCTGTGCGGAAAGATATGATTTCAGCCGGGAGGATCAGGATGCTTTTGCGATCGAATCTTACGAGCGTTCGGCCAAAGCCTGGAGCTCGGGCAAATTTGAAGAAGAAGTCATTCCTGTGGAAATCCCACAGCGAAGAGGAGAACCCTTATGGTTGAGGGAGGACGAAGAGTTCAAAAACATCAAACTTGAGAAAGTTCCGCAACTTCGACCTGCTTTTGGCAAAGAAGGCACGGTAACCGCAGCGAATGCCTCTACACTGAACGATGGGGCCGCAGCCCTGGTCATAATGAGTCGTGAAAAGGCTGAGGAGCTGAAGCTCCAACCCCTGGCCACGATCAAAGGCTATGCCGATGCTTCCCAGGAGCCTGAATGGTTTACTACTGCACCCGCCAAAGCACTACCCAAGGCTATTGCAAAGGCTGGAATAACTGCTCAAGAAGTGGATTTCTATGAGCTCAACGAGGCCTTCAGCGTCGTAGGACTGGCCAATATCAAATTACTGGATTTGGATCCAGCGAAAGTCAACGTGCACGGTGGAGCCGTATCCCTTGGGCATCCTCTGGGTTGTTCTGGCGCACGAATCATCGTGACCCTGATCCATGTGCTTAAAGCCCACGGAGGTAAAATTGGAGCCGCCGGAATCTGTAACGGAGGTGGTGGAGCAAGCGCCATGGTGGTCGAGCTGGAATCCTAATTTCAAATAACCGGACGGAAGCCATTCATGGACCAAGGAATATGTCACCTCAACTGTATCTCAATTCGCAGCGAAGCCAATGACCGCAGCGAAATGATCTCTCAGCTTTTATTTGGTGAGACTTTTCATATTCTTGAGGAGCGAGACCAATGGTATCTCATTTATGCGGATTTTGATCATTACGAGGGTTGGGTATTGAAACTCCAAGTCTCACTTTTGCCTCATGAGATCTACAAGGCAATCAATGCCGACAACCGACATTTTTCCAGGGAAATGATCAGCCTGGTCGGTGACAGTCCCGAACGTATGCAGATTATAACCTTAGGCGCCACCCTGCCCCGGTATTCAAACGGCATGTTTTCTCTTGGAGCTAAAACTTTCGAATTTGAGGGTGAGATCAACTCTGAATCAGCAGGGAGAGCGGATTTGGTTCGAACCGCTCACAAGTTTTTAAACACGCCATTTCTCTGGGGAGGAAGAACCCCTTTCGGGATAGACTGCTCTGGATTTACCCAAATGGTCTATAAAATTAACGGTTACATGCTTTACAGAGATGCCCATCAGCAGGCCAGCCAGGGGGAAGTTCTCAGTTTCATCGAAGAGAGCGAACCCGGAGATCTTGCTTTTTTTGACAACGAGGAGGGGGAGATCATTCATGTCGGGATTCTGCTGGCCAATAACCACATCATTCACTGCCACGGAATGGTCCGAATTGATCGAATCGACCACAGCGGCATCTACAATGTCGACACTGGGCGACACACCCACAAGCTTCGGGTCATGAAGCGGATTCTGGAATAAAAAAAACCGCCTCGTAAAAGGCGGTTTCTAATTTGACTTGCGAATCTCTTATTTCAGAGAATCGTATTTGGCTTTCATATCCTGGAACTTGTCATCCATTCCTGTATTCTCGTACAAACTCATCAGCGTTCTGATCGTATCAAGATCGTCAGGTCGAACCTCATAGGCCTTTTCATAAAGAGGAATAACTTCTTTGTACAGTACTACTTGCTTGGCTTTGATTTCATCATATTTATCAAAGTTGTTCAAGTTCTTGTTCATGTCCTCAACGAGTGCCCTGTCATCCTCCAGCATAACTGATCCAAGGTTGATATAAGCATCCACGTAGTTCGGATCCAGTTCAATTGCTCTGTTGTAGTATTCCTTCGCCTTTTCATTATCACCCTGTTCTCCACTGATAACACCCAGGTTGAAGAAAAGAGCCGGATTATCAGGATCGAGTTCAATCGCCTCGCTCATCAGCTTGGCAAACTCTTCTTTATTCTCAAGTTTGATCTGCAAGTTGGCCTCAGTCAGAATCAGATTTACATCTGTAGGATCGACGGCTCTCGCATCTTGCACCGCCTCAATGGCTTTTTCGGTGTCGCCTTTCTCTACGTGAACAAACGCAATGTTTTTAACAACAGTTGCTCGCTTGGATTCTGTCACATTCACCTTTGGATCGGAGTATGTACCCGTTTTAACCATCAGATCCATCTGATTTTGAGATCCCATGTTCTCTCTTTCGCCGGTCTCGACGTTTACTGCCGTGAACTCCTTAACGATTCCTGTGTATCCCAGGTCTTTCAACTGGGTAAAATAATCAAGTGCAAGATCATAGTCCTTATCCAGGTAAGCAGCATTCGCTGCATATTCGAGAAATACCGTATCCTTTGGGCTCATGGTGTAAACCTGGTATAATTCCTCTTTGGCCGACGTGTAGTTTTTCTCCTGGTAATCCTTGATTCCTGTAGCAGAAACTTCCGAGATCATCGTGTTCAGCGTTGGCTGGGCCATAGTGCTGTATTTGTTGATCCCTGATTTCTCTTCTACTTCGAAGAGTTTTTCGAAAGATCCTGCAGCCTCTTTGTAGTTCTCCTTGCTCGGATCGGTTTTCGACATTCCTGCATAGGTCTCACCTCGCAGATAGTAATACTTGGGAAGCGTCTTGTCGTCCATGCTTGACACCATTCCGTCAAGGGCATTCACTTGAGTCAGCGCAGCCGCAAAATCTCCTTTCTTAACTGCTTTCTCTGCAGCCTTGATTTCGTTTTTCTGTGCAAATGATGCGACGCTGATTAGAAGAGCGAATAACATCACGATTTGATTTCTCATGTTTGATTTATCTTTTGTTAATATTATTGAATGAGAGTGCAAAATTATACATTTTACTCATTTTTTTCATGATTTTCATCAGTTTTTGTTTCATTTTCAGGCACATCCATCGTTTCATCATCCACGTCTTCATCTTCGTGTCTGACCTTCGCCACGGCTGCGATAGAATCACTGTCCTTGATATTAATCAATCTCACGCCCTGAGTCGCACGTCCCATGACCCGCAGATCCGATACTTCCATGCGAATCGTGATCCCCGATTTGTTGATGATCATAAGGTCATCCTGGTCAGTCACATTCTTCATGGCGACCAGTTCGCCCGTTTTCGGTGTAATATTGATCGTCTTGACCCCTTTTCCACCGCGATTGGTGATGCGGTAGTCTTCCAGTTTTGACCTTTTACCGTATCCTTTTTCCGACACGACAAGGATGTCACTTTCGTCATCTGCAATCGATACCATGCCAACTACCTCGTCTTTCTCATCCTGAAGCGAAATACCTCTTACACCTGAGGCATTTCGTCCCATCGGACGAGTCTTGCTCTCCTCGAAGCGTATCGACTTTCCGGATTTGGCGGCGATCATGATCTGGCTCTCTCCGTTTGTGAGCTTGGCCTCCAGCAATTCATCGCCTTCGCGAATAGTAATCGCGTTGATACCGTTGGTACGCGGACGTGAATACTGCTCCAGGGAAGTCTTTTTCGTCAACCCTTTTTTGGTCACCATGATCACATAATTGCTGTTGACATAGTCCTCGTCTTTGAGATCCTGAGTCACCACAAAGGCTTTCACCTTGTCGTCCGGCTCAATATTGATCAGGTTTTGGATGGCCCTCCCTTTCGAAGTCTTGTTTCCTTCCGGAATCTCGTAGACGCGCATCCAGAAGACTTTCCCGTTTTGAGTGAAGAAAAGCATATACTGGTGGTTCGTCGCTACGAACAAGTGCTCGAGGAAGTCTTCATTTCTCGTGGAAACTCCGCGCTGACCTCTTCCACCTCGATTTTGAATTTTGTATTCCGAAAGGTCGGTACGCTTGACATAACCCGCGTGGGAAATTGTCACTACTACCTTAGAATTCGGAATCATGTCTTCGATGTTAAGCTCACCTCCTGTATATTCGATTACAGAACGCCTTTCATCTCCGTATCTTTCCTTGATCTCGAGAAGTTCTTCCCTGATGATGTCCATACGTCTTGATTCGTTGGCCAAAATATCTTTCAAGTCCTCGATCAGCTTAATAATCTCTTCGTATTCCGTGCGAAGCTTGTCTTGCTCGAGCCCGGTGAGTTGTCTGAGTCGCATTTCAACGATGGCCCGTGCCTGAATCTCAGAGAGCTCAAATCGCTTCATCAATTTTTCGCGCGCATCATCTGCATTGCTCGAGGCTCGGATCAACTTGATGACCTCATCGATATTGTCACTGGCGATGATCAGACCCTCCAGAATGTGTGCCCGGGCCTCTGCCTTTGCCAGCTCGAACTTGGTTCTTCGGGTCACTACATCGTGCCTGTGATCCACAAAGTGACGGATAAGGTCTTTCAGATTGAGAACCTCAGGCTTGCCATTGACCAGCGCGATGTTGTTTACACTGAACGAGGTTTGAAGTGCCGTGTACTTGTAGAGTTTATTCAATACGATGTTCGGGATCGCGTCACGCTTGAGTACATAAACAATCCTTCTTCCTTTTCGACTCGTCTCATCTCGGATTGTTGAGATCCCGTCGATTTTATTGTCATTGATCAGGTCCACGGTCTTCTTGAGCAACTCGGAGCCATTGACCTGGTAAGGAAGTTCAGTGACCACAATGCACTCTCTTCCTCCTACTTCTTCGAAATTTGCCTTAGCACGAATCACGACCCGTCCCCTACCGGTTCGAAAAGCATCCTTGACGCCTTCATATCCGTAAATGGTACCGCCTGTAGGAAAGTCCGGGGCTTTTACAAATTGCATCAATCCCTCGACATCGATGTCGTTGTTTTCTATATAGGCAACAGTACCGTCGACGACTTCGCTCAGGTTGTGCGGCGCCATATTGGTCGCCATCCCTACGGCGATTCCGGACGCTCCGTTGACGAGCAAACTGGGAACGCGTGTGGGCAACACTGTGGGCTCTTGTAATGTGTCATCGAAGTTCAGTCGGTGATCTACGGTCTCCTTTTCAATGTCTGCGAGCATCTCTTCAGAAATTTTTCGCATACGAACCTCTGTATATCGCATTGCCGCCGGGCTGTCTCCATCCGGTGAACCGAAGTTCCCCTGTCCGTCGACAAGCTCGTAGCGCATGCTCCAGTCCTGGGCCATTCGCACCATTGCATCGTAAACAGAAGAATCTCCATGCGGGTGATACTTACCCAACACTTCTCCAACCACCCTGGCCGACTTCTTATGTGCACCCGTTGCCCGGATACCCAACTCGTGCATTCCGTAGAGCACTCTTCGGTGAACAGGCTTCAATCCGTCGCGAACATCCGGAAGAGCTCTTGACACAATTACTGACATCGAATAATCGATGTAAGCAGATTTCATTTCCTCCTCGATATTTATCGGGATTATCTTGTCTTGTTCCGCCATTTCAAATCTGTTTTTTTATCCGTTGTTTTCGGTATTTTTTTAGCTGGAGCAATATACAATTATTCTTATTTTCCAAGGGCTGCGGGCCCGTTTTTCTTCCGATTAGTTATTAACAACAGGTGTCAATTATTTCCTTGAATCTTAGTATCTTAGTACCCTTCCAAACCCTGTACATAACTTTTGTAATGATTTAGCAAAAATTTCCACTAAATTTACACAGTAAACACGCGAAACATGGACGATAATTTTTCACCAAAAGTTAAAGATGTAATTGCCTATAGCAAAGAGGAAGCGCTGCGACTGGGTCATGATTTCATTGGGACGGAACACCTCATGCTCGGTATTTTGAGAAAGGCCAAAGGTGAGGCATATGACATTCTGAACACTTTTGAATTGAATTTTTCTTCACTGAGAAAGAAAATAGAATCCCTGCACGAGGCAGGAGACACCACAGGTATCAATGACAAAAAGAGCCTGCACCTGACCAAGCAAGCTGAAAAGGCGCTTAAAACGACTTTTCTGGAAGCCAAGCTCTACAAGAGCGATGCGATCAGCACGGCGCACTTGCTGCTCTGCATTCTCCGCAACGAAAACGACCCAACGACAAAGGTTCTGCACAACTTCGATATTTTTTACGAGGATGTGAAGGAAGTCTTCCAGGAGCTGTTTGTCGAAACCGGAGAAGAAGACATCACTGAGAGTCCGACGGCCGATACACCTCAAGAGGAGTTCAACGATCCGCAAAAGAATCCTTACCAGGGTTCGAAAGGAAAGGTGGTCAAAAAAACGAAGACGCCTGTTCTTGATAATTTTGGGCGCGATCTCACTTTGCTTGCGGAGTCAGGCAAGCTGGATCCCGTGGTAGGGCGACAGCAGGAGATCGAGAGAATCTCACAGATTCTCAGCCGAAGAAAAAAGAACAACCCGATTCTCATTGGTGAGCCCGGAGTAGGCAAATCTGCTATCGCCGAAGGACTTGCCCTGCGGATCATCCAGAAAAAGGTATCGAGAATACTCTTCAACAAGAGAATCGTCTCCCTGGACCTGGCCAGCCTCGTTGCCGGAACCAAGTACAGGGGCCAGTTCGAAGAGCGCATGAAGGCCCTGATGAATGAATTAGAGAAGAATGATGACATTATTTTGTTCATCGACGAGATTCATACCATCGTCGGCGCCGGAGGAGCCACAGGTTCCCTGGATGCGTCCAACATGTTCAAACCGGCTCTTGCCCGGGGTGAGATTCAGTGCATCGGAGCCACCACCCTGGACGAGTTTCGTCAGATACATCGAAAAAGACGGGGCGCTGGAGCGCAGGTTCCAGAAAGTCATGGTCGAGCCAACCAGTGTGGAAGAGACCATACAGATCCTGAAGAACATCAAGAACAAATATGAAGACCACCACAACGTGATCTTTACGCCGGAAGCCATCCGCGCCTGCGTGAACCTGACCAACCGGTACATGACCGACCGATATCTTGCCGGACAAGGCCATTGACGCTCTGGATGAGGCAGGTTCCCGCATCCATATCACGAATATTGTCGTACCCAAACAGGTACAAGAGCTCGAGAAGAAACTGGAAGAGATTCGTGAACATAAAGAATGACGTGGTCAAGAGTCAGAAATACGAGGAAGCTGCTCGCTTGCGCGATGATGAAAAGCGCATAGAGAAAGAACTGGAAGTGGCTCAGGCACAATGGGAAGAGCAGTCGAAGCTCCACAAAGAGACCGTGACAGAAGACAACGTGGCGGAAGTGGTGACCATGATGACAGGAATTCCTGTAAACCGTATCGCCGAGGCAGAAAGCAAACGACTGAAGGAATTCCAGAACTGATCAAAGGCAAAGTCATCGGTCAGAACGAGGCTGTAGCGAAGGTTGTAAAGGCCATTCAGCGAAACCGGGTCGGCTTGAAAGATCCGAACAAGCCGATTGGATCTTTTATCTTCCTGGGTCAGACCGGGGTTGGGAAAACTCAATTGGCGAAAATCCTGGCTACTGAACTCTTTGATTCGCAGGATGCCCTTGTGCGCATCGACATGAGCGAATACATGGAGAAGTTTGCCGTCTCAAGACTGATCGGAGCACCTCCGGGATATGTCGGTTATGAAGAAGGCGGACAGCTTACCGAGAAGATCCGAAGAAAGCCCTACGCCGTCGTCTTGCTCGACGAGATCGAAAAGGCCCACCCGGATGTATTTAACATGCTCCTGCAGATTCTGGACGATGGATACATTACCGACAGCCTGGGAAGAAAGATCGATTTCAGGCACACGATCATTATCATGACCTCGAATATCGGTTCGCGACAACTCAAAGACTTCGGTCAGGGAGTTGGCTTTGGAACCGCTGCTAAAAAAGAGCAGGCCGACGCCAATGCAAAGAGCGTCATCGAAAACGCGTTGAAAAAAAGCTTTGCTCCGGAGTTTTTGAATCGTATAGACGACGTCATCATATTCAATGCACTCGAGCGTGAAGACATCCATGCGATCATAGACATAGAGCTTGCGAAGCTTCTCGACCGAATCTCAGGATTGGGTTACCAACTCAAATTGAGCGATGAAGCCAAGGACTTTATCGTTGAGAAAGGCTTTGACAGGCAATATGGTGCACGTCCTTTGAAAAGAGCAATTCAAAAGTATATCGAAGATGCTCTTGCCGAGGAGATCGTCAATGCCAATTTGAGCGAAAACGACACGATCAAAATGGACCTTGACAAGAAGAAGAACGAATTGACCATTAAGATTGAGAAGGAAAAAGAATCCAATTCTTAAAGTCTCAACAACAATTGAAAAACCCCGGGCAGATGCCCGGGGTTTTTATTTTCAAAGAAATTCATTCGGTCGAACTGTCATCACAGAAATAATCCTTTGCGTTCTTCGCTCAACAGATCAGGAGGTAAGCTTTTCTTTGACCTCATGCACTTTCGACTTCACTTTTCTGAGGCGCAAAGCCAAAAAGATATTCGCTATGCCGGCAAACATGATGGCCAGTGCCAGTGTTATAACGAGGTAGCTGGCTCCGATCAAAGGGTTGATAATAGCCATGAAAGCAAAGATCACCACGAGGATGCCAAAGAGTAAAATCCAGAACCAATTCGTATCTTCTTGCTTCTTAACCTGAAACGAGATCGAAATAATATTGAATCCTCTGAAGAGCAGCCAAAACCCAATGAACAGGGAAAAAAGAACAAGGGTTATTCCCGGGTATTTCAAGAGAATGAAACCGACAATGACATCGAGCACTCCGCCGGCCAGATAAAGACCGAAGTTCTCAATGTCCTCTTTATTGGTAAGCGCAAAAAACACGCGGAATAATCCACTTACCATGATCAAGGCACTGAACAGTCCGGCAAGGCCAATGAAACTCTCTACGGGAGTACTGAACATATAATAAGATCCGATAAGCAATAGAATACCGATGATTAAAAAGACCCACCAGTTTTTGATCGTACCAGTGATCGCAGAAATAGCGTTAGACATAATATAGGTTTTAAGGTTAGTACTATTTTTGATACGATCAAATATACAATTAAATGAGATTCGTTACCGTGAACCTGAATTATTCACAAGGATCTGTTCGATTTTCTAGACATTCTTCAGTTCATTGCCGGATAGTCATAAAACCTCTAAACTTTGACCTTATTTCTTTAGGATTTAGAAAAAAGAAATTTATATTTGCTCCATCATGCACAACACAGTTTACCTTATCATCCAACCGCTCGGCCTTTCTGCAGGCACGACTACGTTCACTGTGACCACCCCTTGCGGGTGCTGATTTGATTAACTTCGTACAAGGAATGGCCCGTGTTCAACCGGTCAGATTTAAAAAACAAATATCTCTCTACACTTTAAAACGAATACAATGATTGTATCGAAATTTGGCGGAACATCTGTAGGTTCTGCTGAAAACATTGAAAAAGTAATTGACATTGCCAAACAGAAAAAGGACAAGGTCGCCATCGTGGTGTCGGCCCTTGGAGGAGTCACGAATCAATTGATCCGGGCATCCGAATTGTCCCTGGAAACAGACCCGGGGTATCAGGAGTCTCGTAGACGAAATCACCAACAGGCACAAACAGGCCATCGAGAAACTATTGAGCGGCGACTTCAAGGAGTCGGCTCTTCAGTATCTCGAAGACACACTACAGGAGCTAGGGATGATTCTGCAGGGGGTTTCTCTGTTGAACGATCTCTCCGGAAAATCAGCGGCCCGCATCGTCAGTACGGGCGAGGTTCTCTCCTCCTATCTGATTAGCATGGTCATGAAGCAACAAGGTTTGAAAGCCGAATTAAAGGATAGCCGCCAGCTGATCCGCACGGACGACGCCTTTCAGAATGCCCAGGTCGACTATGAGTTCACCTATTCCAGAATTGCTGACTTTTTCAGCTCAACGGAAGCCGAGATCATCGTACTTCCCGGTTTTATTGCCTCAAATGAACGCGGAGAGACGACAACCTTAGGACGCGGAGGATCCGATTTTACGGCAGCCCTTATCGCAAACGGAGCCAACGCAGAGTCCCTTGAGATCTGGACCGATGTGAGCGGCATGTTTACGGCCAATCCCAAATTGGTGCGACAGGCCAAGCCCATTGAGAGCATCTCCTATCAGGAAGCCATGGAGCTTTCTCATTTTGGGGCCAAGGTTTTGTATCCGCCCACGGTGCAACCGGCTCTTGACAAAGGGATCGATATCCTGATCAAGAACACCATGGAACCCCAGGCCCCGGGAACAAGAATCACCGAGAAGGACAAGGTAAACGGCTCGTTGATCAAGGGCATCAGCCATATTGAGGATATTGCCCTTCTCACCCTGGAAGGAAATGGCATGGTCGGGGTGCCTGGCATCTCCAGCAGACTCTTCGGTGCACTTGCCGATGAGCAGATCAATGTAAAGTTCATCACCCAGGCTTCCAGTGAACACTCTATCTGTTTGGCCGTATCCGCCGAAGACACCGTTCGCGCGAAAAAAGCCGTGGATCGCGTATTCGAATTCGAGATCCTGAAGAACCGAGTCGACCCGCTGGTCGTTGAAAAACATTTGGCCATTATCGCCCTTGTTGGCGACCAGATGAAATCGCACCAGGGCATAAGTGGAAAGATGTTCTCAGAGCTTGGACACAACAATGTAAATATCAGGGCTATAGCCCAGGGTTCTTCGGAGCGGAATATCTCAGCGGTGATCCATGAGGAAGATGTGAAAAAGGCACTCAATGTCCTGCACGCTTCCTTCTTTGAGGCCCAGATCAAACAGCTCAACCTCTTCGTCGTGGGTATCGGGAATGTGGGTGGCAAGTTGCTGGACCAGATTCAACGTCAGCAAAAGTTCCTGATCGAAAACAAAAACCTTCAGCTGCGCGTGATCGGCATTGCCAATTCCAGAAAGATGCTTTTTGCAGAAGAAGGTATTTCCCTGGACAGATGGGAAGAACTGCTCGATACCGAGGGCGAGGCTTCGGACCTGGACGCATTCTATTCCCGGATGACGGATTTAAACCTCAGGAACAGTGTTTTTATTGACAATACCGCCAATGACTCGGTCACCCAGCTCTATTCACGCTGCCTCAAAAAGAGCATTGCCGTGGTAGCCTGTAACAAGATGGCCTGCTCCTCTGTTTCGAGAATTACGAGAGTTGAAACGATCTCCAGCAAATACCAGGCGCCTTTCCTGTTCGAAACCAATGTAGGTGCGGGTCTGCCTATCATTGACACCCTGCATAACCTGATTGCCTCGGGCGATCAAATCCATGAGATCCAGGCTGTTCTTTCAGGAAGCCTAAATTTCGTTTTCAATAACTTCACGAGTGAACAATAGTTTTTATGAGGTAGTGAAACAGGCAGGTGAAGAAGGATATACCGAACCTGACCCGAGAATTGACCTCAGCGGCGTTGACGTTGCGCGAAAGATTCTTATCCTTATGCGGGAGAGCGGGATTCGAGCCGAACTCGAGGACATTGAGAACAGATCCTTTCTGCCCGAGGAATCTCTTGGGGCAGATTCAGTAAGTGACTTTATGGAAACCCTGAAAACTACGGCAGCTCATTTCAAAGGTTTGAGAGAAGAAGCCGATGAAGCAGGTTGTAAACTCAAATACGTGGCCTCTTTCAAAGACGGTAAGGCCGAGGTCGGACTACAACACATCGCCCCGATCATCCCTTTTACAACCTGGATGGCAAGGACAATATCGTACTGTTCTACACCGATCGATACAGAGAGCAACCGCTGATCATCAAAGGAGCGGGAGCCGGAGCCGATGTTACGGCTTCGGGCATCTTTGGAGATATCATTCGAACCGGTAATCTTTAAGCTTGTGACTATGTCTTCAAAAAACTCAATTCGCTCCAGTCTCTAGAGCTTTTTTGCCCGGGTACCATAGCCAATATTTCCTGCGGATTCGATGTGCTGGGATGCTGCCTGGACTCCGTGGGAGACCGAATGTGGATCCGCAAAACGACCGAGCCGGGGCTGCGAATTTCCAGAATTGCCGGTGCGGATCTTCCAATGGACCCTGCTAAGAATGTTGTGGGCCCTGCGATTCAAGCCCTTTTGAGTGCCATGGCTACCGAACCTAATTTCGGTTTTGAACTGGAAATAGAGAAAAACATCAAACCGGGAAGCGGGATCGGCAGCAGCGCCGCCAGCGCGGCAGGTGCCGTTTTCGGGGTCAATAAACTCCTCGGTGAACCGTTTACGGCTGCAGAGCTTGTGCCCTTTGCCGCGGAGGGAGAACGACTGGCTTGCGGCTCCCCAATTGCCGACAACGTCACCCCTGCCCTTTTGGGCGGGTTTTCCCTGGTGCAGTCGGAAGAGCCTTTGCGGGTCTTTCGACTTCCGGTTATTTCAGGACTGTGCGCTACGGTCATTCATCCGCAGATCGAGATCAAAACCTCAGATTCCCGAGCCATATTACCTGAAAAAGTGGCCTTGAAAGATGCCATTCGCCAATGGGCAAATGTGGGCACTTTGGTTCACGCCCTGCACCAGAACGACCCCGAGCTCTTCGGACTTGCCCTGCACGACCATATCGTGGAACCCCACCGATCCAAGTTGATCCCATTGTTTGATGAGGTTCGAGATGCTGCCCTCGAAAAAGGAGCTTTAGGCTGTGGTATTTCAGGATCAGGACCTTCAATTTTTGCATTCAGTAAAAATATGGAAATAGCTGAAAACGTGAAAACTGTATTTAAAGAAATTTATTCAAAAACATCGATTCCTTTCCAGGTATACACGTCCCGTATCAATGAGGAGGGAATTAAAATTCTCAACCAGGAACTATGAAATATTACAGTCTGAACCGGAAGTCGCCTCGTGTCAGTTTTAAAGAAGCGGTCGTCCGCGGAATCGCTCCGGATCGCGGTTTGTATTTTCCTGAAACGATTGATCCCTTGCCTGCTGGGTTTTTCTCAGAAGTGGAGAAACTTGACAGAAACGAGCTGGCCCTGGCATTGATCCGTCAATTTGTGGGAGACGAGATTCCTCAACCGGAGCTTTTCGAACTTATCAAGGAGGTGTTGAGCTTTGATTTCCCATTGGTCCCACTCGAACCCAATGTGTTCAGCCTGGAACTTTTCCACGGACCGACCATGGCCTTCAAGGACGTCGGGGCGCGTTTTATGGCGCGATGTCTTTCCCACTTCAACAAAGATCAGCAGCAGGAGGTGACCGTTTTGGTCGCCACTTCAGGAGATACCGGAGGAGCCGTTGCCAGCGGTTTTCTGGGAGTTGAAGGAGTGAACGTGGTCATCCTCTACCCCAGCGGCAAAGTCAGTGAGGTACAGGAAAAACAATTGACAACACTTGGGCAGAACATACGGGCGCTTGAAGTGGATGGTACGTTTGACGATTGCCAGGACATGGTCAAAACGGCTTTCCTGGATTCTCAGATCACAGACCGCATACAACTCACGTCGGCCAACTCGATCAATGTAGCCCGTTGGTTGCCTCAGATGTTTTATTTTGCCTTCGCCTATCAGCAGCTCGAAGACAAGAGTCATCCGCCTGTTTTTTCTATACCCAGTGGTAATTTCGGAAATATCTGCGCCGGAATGATGGCCAAACAATTGGGTCTTCCTGTCTCTCATTTTGTGGCGTCCACCAATGTGAATCGAGTGGTTCCTAATTTTATGGAAAGTGGTATTTATACGCCCCTGGATTCGGTAGCAACCATCTCAAATGCCATGGACGTGGGTGATCCGAGTAATTTCGTCCGGATACGTGAGATCTACGAGAACGACTTTGAAAAACTGCGCGCCGATCTCAGCTCCTTTTCCTTTACGGATGATCAGACACGGGAGGCCATGTCTTCAATCTACAAGCAATCGAGTTATATCGCTGATCCTCATGGAGCTGTGGGCTATCTCGGTCTTAAAAAGTACCAGGACAAGAACCCGGGCAAACCTGGAATCTTTCTCGAAACCGCTCACCCGGTCAAATTCCTCGAGGTCGTCGAGCCTGTTCTTGGAGTGCAAATTGATTACCCGGAGCAAATTCAGGCTGTGATCCATAAAGACAAGGAAGCCCAATTTATTTCGAACTACGCAGAGCTCAAGCATTTTTTGCTCGACTAGAAAGAATGCCTATCTAGAATTTGCCTATTTTTAAAGCATGAGATGGCGCAACTCTTTTTTACTCGTGATTGGTCTGGTGGCTCTTTTGGGCTGGCAGCCGGCAGGAGCGCAAAAATTCTCCAGACAGGATAGCCTGAAAGGTTCCATTACGCCCGAACGTGCTTGGTGGGACCTGTTGCATTACGACCTCGAGGTAGATGTTGATCCAAAAGGAAAATTCATCTCCGGGGTCAACAAAATCCGATTTGAGGCAAAGACAGCTGACAGCGTCCTGCAACTTGACTTGCAGGAACCGATGAAGGTCGAGCAGGTAATATTTAAAGGTCAGATTCTCGGTATCGAGCGGGACGGGAATGCATTTTTCGTGAGCCTCCCCAAAAAACTGCCCATAGGAGAACCTGCAGAGGTGGCAGTCTATTTCAAGGGTCGCCCGAAAGAGTCGGTCAATCCGCCATGGGACGGAGGCTTTGTCTGGTCAAAAGACCGCAACAAAAATGATTTTGTCGCCAATGCCGTACAACTCATCGGCCCGAGTGCCTGGTTTCCAAGCAAAGATCACCCGTACGATGAGCCGGATCAAGGAATTGACCTGAGGATTATTTGCCCTGCAGATCTTATTGCCGTTGGGAATGGAAGACTCATCGAAAAGAAACAACTAGAAGGTGGCAAGACCTTATTTCACTGGAAAGTGACCCAGCCCATCAACGGATACGGAATCAATCTGAGCGTGGGGGACTATGCGCATTTCGGGGAAATTTATTCTGGCGAAAAGGGTGAACTCACATGTGACTATTACGTGCTGAAGTATAATCTTGAACTCGCACGTGAGCAGTTCAAACAGGTTTCAATGATGCTCGAGGCCTTTGAGCATTGGTTTGGCCCTTATCCTTTTTATGAGGATGGCTTCAAACTGTTGGAAGTGCCCTATTTGGGCATGGAGCATCAAAGCGCTGTGACCTATGGAAACGATTATGAAAACGGTTATCTCGGCGGAGATCTAGTTCCACAGGCTGGGGTCTGAAATTTGATTTTATCATCGTGCATGAGTCAGGGCATGAATGGTTCGCCAATAGCATCACCAATACGGACGTGGCGGATATGTGGATTCATGAGGGCTTTACCAATTACAGCGAGACGCTCTATCTCGACTACCACTTTGGCACTGAGGCAGGCAATGAATATCTGATCGGTGTTCGCGACCTGATCAAGAACGAGCATCCGATCATTGGAGAATACGGGGTAAACTCGCCAGGTTCGAATGACATGTACTATAAAGGTGGCGCAACGATTCACACACTTAGACAGATCATCAATGATGACGAGGCCTTCAGAAAACTGCTCATAGACATGAACCGGGAATTCTTTCACGAGACCGTCAGCAGTGCGCAGGTCGAGGAATTTATTGCATTACAGACCGGTCTGGAGCTCGAGTCTTTTTTCGAGCAGTACTTGAGAACGACGAAGGTCCCGAGGTTTCAGTACAGAATCCAGGGTGGCAAACTCAGTTACCGCTTTAAAAATGTTGTGGATGGATTTCATATGCCTTTACGGATTTTTATCAATGAGGAGCCTCAATGGATACATCCGAATGAAGAATGGCAGGAGCTCACTCATGGAACAGACATTGAAAGTGTTCAAGTGGACCCGAATTTCTACGTCCGCGTAGCGAAATGATCCTTTATTTTCAATAGTTTTGTATACCAGAGGGTCTATTTGGCCCATTCTCGCAAATAGAAAAAATCTTAAGGAGCAAACCTGATGAAAGACATTGCATTAAAGAAAATACACGAAGGGCTCGGAGCCAAAATGGTTCCGTTCGCCGGATACAATATGCCGGTTCAATACGAAGGCGTGAATGTGGAGCACGAAGCGGTGCGAAAGGGAGTCGGGGTATTTGACGTGTCCCATATGGGCGAGTTTCTCGTTGAGGGGGACAAGGCCCTCGACCTCATTCAAAAAGTGACTTCGAATGACGCCTCTAAATTAGCCGTGGGAGACGCCCAGTACAGCTGTATGCCCAACGCTGACGGTGGAATCGTTGATGACTTGATCGTATATCGCGTCAAGGATACAACCTTTCTGCTCGTAGTGAACGCTTCGAACATCGAAAAAGATTGGAAGTGGATCAATGTGCAAAATACCATGGGGGCCGAACTCAGAGACGTCTCAGATTTTTACTCCCTTTTGGCCATTCAGGGCCCAAAGGCCGTGGAAGCCATGCAAAGCCTTACATCGGTTGACTTGTCGGCGATTCCTTTCTACAAATTCAAAGTAGCTGATTTCGCCGGTATCGACCACGTGATCATCTCGGCTACGGGTTACACCGGAAGTGGTGGCTTTGAAATCTACTGCAAGAACAACGAGGTGGAACAGGTTTGGAATCGGGTTTTTGAGGCCGGGGCTGACTTTGGGATCAAACCCATCGGATTGGCTGCACGGGATACCTTGCGCCTGGAGATGGGGTATTGTCTCTACGGAAATGACATTGATGAGACCACCTCTCCGATTGAGGCGGGTTTAGGGTGGATCACAAAATTCACCAAGGACTTCACCAATTCTGACGCCCTCCTGAAACAGAAAGAAGAAGGAGTGATACGAAGATTGCGCGCCTTTGAAATGAAAGAGAGAGGAATTCCCAGACAGGGTTATGAAATCGTTGATGAAAATGGCGAATCCCTGGGCAAAGTCACTTCGGGGACCATGAGTCCCAGTTTGAAAAAAGGCATCGGGATGGGATATGTAAACACCTCGCATACCAAGTTTGGCACAGAGATCTTTGTGCGAATCCGCAACAAGGATATTCCCGCCGAAATCGTCAAGCTTCCCTTTTACAAAGGCTGAGAACTTATGATGAATCTTGAAGAATACCGATGGCTCAAATGGCTGGATGAGAATGAGATCAAAATTCTTTTAGTATCGATCATTGCCCTGGTTACGCTGCCTCCTTTTTTGAGTTCAGACACTGCGCATATGTACCGGTTCATGAACCTGATCTTTTTGCCTATTGTGATCGCCTGCTTTTTGATCATCCGAAAGAAGCCCTTTACGCGCTACGTTTCGATTGTAACTTTTGTTCTGATAATCATCAAGATTTTTTTGAATAGCTACCTGCTTAACTTAGGGGTCCAATTGGGTTTGTCTATCTTGATCATTCATGCCTTTTTCCTGGTCCTTCGGGAAGCGATCTCCCTGAAGGGCACCCGAACCGATATGATCCTCATTTCGATCACGGGCTATATGGTCATCGGTCTTTTAGGTGGCTTCCTGGCTGAAGGACTTGAACAGTCCTATCCGGAATCGTACTATCATTCCACGGGAATCGATCTGGGATTCTACAATTTCATCTATTACAGTTATGTAACGATGACCACACTGGGCTACGGAGACATCATTCCCATCACAAAAAAATCCCAGTCCCTGGCTCTGATCCTTGTACTGGCCGGTCAACTTTACCTGGCCGTGATCATTGCCATCAACATTTCGAAATTCATGCAGAAGAGGGCGTCCTAGACGAAAGACGTGAGACGTTAGACGTTAGACGTTAGACATTCAAATGAAAATCGGGATCAAACAGTTCCGGGTTCTTGCCCTGTATGTCTTTGAAGAACTCATGAAAATGCCTGAAGTCAGTTTCCTTATCCCCTGTCAGATAATAAGGCTCATCGATCAGCACCTGCTTTCGTCCAAAATCCAATGTGGTCATAACAATGGGCACCTTGGCGCCCAGGGCCACGTGGTAGAAGCCTGTTTTCCATTTGGAAACACGTTTTCGCGTTCCTTCCGGGGAAAGCGCAAAAACGAATTTCTCCTCTTTGTTAAAAACTTCGATGATCGAGTCGACCAGGTTCGTGGTTGTGGAGCGATTTACGGGTTGCCCGCCTAGCGCCCTGAAGATAAAGCCGTAAGGAGGTTTAAACAAGGTGTGCTTTCCGATGAAGCGCACGTTAAGCTTTTTGGCGAACTTGACTGTAACGGCCAGTGGAAAGTCCCAATTGGAGGTATGCGGCCCGGCAATGATGATATATTTATCGATATGATGGGGGAAATCATTGATGATCTTCCAACCCAGTAGCCTGCATAAAATGAACTCTGAAATCCAACTCATAGGATCAATCGCTGAGAATTTTTTCGTAATATCGTAATAAATTCAAACATACTGTTTTTTATGCGTTTTTACCACCTTGCTGTTTGTGCTATTCTTGTGATTTCATTGCAAACGTTGAGTGCACAGGAGACCCAGGCAGGTCCTGTTCTTGAGGAGTTTGGAACGGTCTACTCGATTCCGGATCCGGACCTCACACTCGACACCGAAAAAAACTACAAGATCTTGTTTGACATCTATACAGACCAGGGAGGCAAGGCTGAGGTCAACCCCCTGCTGAACACAGTTGCCCGGTTTCTCAACATGCACGGACAAACCGGATTGAGCAATGAGCAGATGAACGTCGTAGTCATTCTTCACGGCGCAGGGGCCAAAAATGCGTTGAATGAAGAAGCCTACCGTAAAAAATTCGGAAGAGACAACCCGAATGCCGACCTTTTGAAGGCCCTTGACAGGGTTGGTGTGGACTTCTATATTTGCGGCCAATCGCTTTACAGCCGCGGTTTCAGTCCTTCCGATGTTGCTGAACCTGTAGAATTGTCGCTATCCGCCATGACGGCCCTGGTGCATTTCCAGGGAGAGGGTTATCAACTGATCAATTTCAATTAGACGCCTATTAAATAAAAAGAAACATGATATTCTTTTTAAAACTATATACACCTGACAGTAAATGAGTTCGACCTTGACTATCATTTTGATCCTTGCCAGCGGAATAATTGCCGCAGTGCTCGCCCATGTGATCACACGTTTGAAATTCGAAAAACAGACAACCTCGCTTGAGGAGCGAATTCGGGCTGCGGAACAGGAACGCTTTGAACGCGAGCAAGTGGTTCGAGGTTTGGAGGAAACCCTGGGCGAATCAAGGCACGCTGCTGAAAACCTTCGCCTGGAGTTGACCCGAAAGGAATCAGAGCTGACACATCAGCACGAGAAACTCCTTGAGCAACGAAGAGAAGTTGACAAGCTGCAGGAGAAGTTTGCAAAGGATTTTGAGATCCTGGCCAGTAAGATCCTTGAAGAAAAGACGAACAAATTCACGGCCAAGAACAAGGAAAATATGGATCAGATCCTGAATCCGCTTCAGGAAAAGATAAAATCCTTTGAGAAAAAGGTAGAGGACACGCACAAGGAGAGCCTGGAACGTCAATCCGCACTGCGCGAACAGATCCGGGGGCTTTCGAAACTCAACGAACAAATGAGCAAGGATGCGGTCAACCTGACACGTGCCCTCAAGGGAGATTCGAAGAAACAAGGCGACTGGGGAGAGATGCAACTGGAGACGCTGTTGGAAAAAGCGGGGCTTCAAAAGGAGCTGCACTACAGTACCCAGGGCGGCTACCGCGATGAAGAGAACAATCTCAAGAAGCCCGATTTTATCATTAATTTGCCTGAAAACAAGCATCTCATCATTGACTCGAAGGTTTCGCTGACCGGGTATGAGCGCTTCTTCAGCGCCGAGGATGAACTGCAGGAACAAGCCGGACTCAAGGACCATGTCCAAAGTGTGCAAAAACACATCAAGGAGCTTGGCTCGAAAAACTACACAGACCTCTACGGGATCAACAGCCCGGACTATGTGATCATGTTTGTGCCTGTCGAACCGGCCCTCATGATCGCCTTGCAACAGGACAGCAACCTCTATCTCAATGCCCTGGACAAGAACGTAGTCATAGTATCTACTTCTACCCTACTGGCCACCTTGTCTACGGTGGCTTCCATCTGGAAACAGGAAGACCAGAAGCGCAATGTCCTGGAGATCGCCCGACAAGCCGGAGCACTCTACGACAAATTCGAAGGCCTGGTCCAGGATCTATTGAAGGTGGGCAAACAGATCAACGCTTCTCAGGACAGCTATAAAGCAGCCATGGGAAAACTGACCGAAGGTCGGGGCAATCTGATCTCCCGGGTTGAAAAACTCAAGACCCTGGGCGCCAAGACGAAAAAATCACTGCCCGGCAACTTGCTGGAACGATCTAAGGAAGAACTGAACTGATAACAGAAACTGTATTGACTGCTTCGAGCCGATGATTCTTGAAAAATCGACATATCGTCCTGCCCTGCCTTTCAAAAGCAGCCATTTCAATACGATTTATCGCACACTTTTTCACAAGCTTGAACCTGATTATCAGCGCGAACGCATGGAAACTGCCGACGGGGATTTTATGGATCTCGATTTCACCCACGTTGGTTCGGATAAGTTGGTGGTCATTCTGCACGGACTGGAAGGAAGTTCCCAATCGAAATACATGCAGGCCCTGAGCCTGGTGCTGCAACAGGAGGAGTTTGACACAGTTTCGGTGAATTTTCGCGGGTGCAGCGGAGTGCCAAATCGCCTATTGAGTGCCTATCACAGTGGAAAGACCGAGGACCTGGCAGAGGTTTTTTCTTACCTCGATCAGCACAAGAACTACAAAGAGTATTACCTGGTGGGCTACAGTCTTGGAGGGAATATGGCTTTGAAATACCTTGGAGAAGGACGTTCGGACATCCCGGGAAATCTTGTGGCTTGTGTTGCGGTATCGGTCCCTTGCGATCTCAGGGGTTCCTCTGAAGAGATTTCCAAATTTTGGAACGCCGTTTACATGCAACGCTTTCTGGTCTCGTTAAAGCGGAAGACCCTGAAGAAAATGGAGCAGTTTCCGGAAGCCGACCTCGAGCGCGAGCAGTTGCGAAAAGTCAATAATTTTTTCGATTATGACAACCTGTATACCGCGCCGGTACATGGATTTAAAGATGCCTTCGATTATTGGGCCCGGAACAGCTGCAATCAGTTCCTTGGTGGGATTCGGGTTCCAAGTTTGCTCATCACGGCAACGGATGACACCTTTTTGTCAGAATCGTGCTATCCCTTTGAAGAGGCCCGCAGCCACAAATACTTTCACCTTGAGGCAACACGATTCGGAGGTCACGTGGGCTACAACAGTGAATTCAGCAACGGGAGTGGATTCTGGCTCGAAAAGCGTATTGCAAGCTTCCTGGAGAATCCGGAATCTGTGGGCTGAAACCTATCTTTATTTGTTAGAATTGCGGACATTTGTGCTGCCACCCGCTGATTGAAAATTGCCCTATATTTGCAGCTGAACCCAGTGCGAACCTGACGTATTAGAAATTGAAAAAAGCCCTGATTCTTATCGGATTTATCTTCTGCTGTTTCGGTGTGAGCCAGGGTCAGGCTATACGGAGTTTTTCGAATGAGTTTCTGAATTTAGGTGTCGATGCCGCTGCTTTTGGGATGGGCAAAGCAGTGATTGCCAGTACCTCGGATGTGAATTCGATCTATTGGAATCCAGCGGGACTTGTAAACGTCGAGGATATTCAGGGGGCGCTGATGCACGCGGAGTATTTCCAGGGGATCGGTAAATACGACTACGCCGCCTTTGCCAAACCCATCAACGAGGAGAGTACCTTCGCGCTGTCGTTTATCCGCTTCGGCGTGGATGACATTCTAAATACTACCGAGCTTATCGACTCCCAGGGCAATATCAATTATGACAATATCAGCAAGTTCTCAGCTGCCGATTACGCCTTCAACGTCGGCTATGCTCGACGTCTTCCGGTTAACGGACTGGACATTGGAATCAATGGAAAGATCGTTCATCGCAGGATTGGAGATTTTGCCTCCTCCTGGGGCTTTGGCCTCGATGCAGCTTTGCAATTTCAAACCTCAAACGCCTGGAAATTCGGCCTCATGGCGCGCGACATCACGACAACCTTCAATGCCTGGAGCGTCGATCAGGAAGAGTTCGCTAAAATCCAGGATGCCATTCCCGGTGAAAATGAAGAAGCCCCGGAGACCCTGGAGCTGACCAAACCCAAACTGCAATTGGGAGCCGGAAAATCCTTTGTAGCTTTTTCGGGATTTCAACCTGTTGACCGAGCTCAATCTCAATATGCGCTTCGCGGAGACCAATGACGTGATCTCGAGCTCTTTTGTAAGCATAGATCCCGGCTTTGGTTTTCAATTCGATTATCAGAGCATGGTTTTCCTACGCGCTGGAGTGAATAATTTTCAATATTTCACGGAGTTCGATGAGAGTCGGGAGGTGTCACTCGAGCCCAACTTTGGGGTCGGCTTTCGCTACAAGGGAATACAGATCGACTATGCCCTTGCCAATATCGGGGCTGCCAGCGGAACACTCTATTCCAATGTTTTTTCTTTGAAAGTGGATATAGGGTATTTTCAGGTAGTTTACAACAAAGAGATTTCAACAAATCGAGACTCTCGCTCGGGCATTTCTTTTCCTTTATTCTGTGAATAACGAAAAATAAATGAGTCGCTGTCCGTCTTCGATTTGTTGAATTCATAGTTTCGAAACCACCCGTCGAAAGCTTGGAGATCACTCTTTTGAAAAATTATTTGGGATGCAATACGAAAAATGAAAAAGGTCTTCCTTTTAAATTTTTGAATCCTTCAATCAATAATTCAGTTGCTAGTTTGGGTATCTCTTTCTCCCTAATGTCACACTGACACGCATGAACTCGGAGCCTGTCTATTTGTTTTTTCGTCTTGTATCCAATGATTTTTGAACCCAAAGAGCATTCGGGAAGCGGAGCGACTGCGAATGCGGAGGAGAGAAAATTATTCTGGATACACAGAAAAAAGAAATCCAACAGCGCGAGAGTTTATGCGTTGCAAGCTCGGGCATTTCTTTTTCCCTATTCGGTTGAATAAGAAAAAATAAATGAGTCGCTTCCGTCTTCGATTTGTTGAATATCATAGTTCGAAACCACCGGTTGAAGGCTAGGAGATTCGTTTTTCCATCAAATCCACAATGAAACGCATGAAATCGGAGCCTGTCTATTTGTTTTTTCGTCTTGTATCCAAGGATTTTTGAACCCGAAGAGTGTTCGGGAAGCGGAGCAACTGCGAATACGGAGGAGAGAAAATCATTCTGGATACACAGAAAAAAGAAATCAAGCAGCGCGAGAGTTTATGCGTTGAAAAAGGTCTTCCATTTAAATTTTTAATCCAACAATCAATAATTCAGTTGCTAGTTTGGGTATCTCTTTTCTCCCTAATGTGACACTGATACGCATGAAATCGGAGCCTGTCTATTTGTTTTTTCGTCTTGTATCCAAGGATTTTTGAACCCGAAGAGTATTCGGGAAGCGGAGCGACTGCGAATGCGGAGGAGAGAAAATTCATTCGGATACACAGAAAAAGAAATCCAACAGCGCGAGAGTTCATGCGTTAACAACTCGGGCATTTTTTTTTCCCTAATGTCACACTGACACACATGAACTCGGAGCCTGTCTATTTGTTTTTTCGTCTTGTATCCAAGAATTTTTGAACCCGAAGAGCATTCTGCAAGCGGAGCGGCTGCGAATGCGGAGGAGAGAAAATTATTCTGGATACACAGAAAAAGAAATCAAGCAGCGCGAGAGTCCATACGTTGAAAACAGGTTGAAAAAGTTTTAGTCCAGGGGGTCTAAAATGTCCAATGAATACTATCTTTACTGTCATAAAAGTAGATCAAACTTCACCGCCTTGAAAAAGAGCCGTTTCTCATTTTTGTTTTTTCTGATGGTCGTCATGATATTTGTGGCATCCAATAAGATTGTCGGGCAGGAGAAGTTGGAGCATCCTGAAATTGAATCGCGATTTGAGCTGTCACCTGAGGCGGAAGTGAGTGTGATCACCTGTGGACCTGGAAAGAATGAGCTTTATGCGAGTTTCGGGCACAGTGCATTCCGTGTACCAGACATCGCCAATAAGATCGATCGGGTGTACAACTACGGAACGTTCGATTTTAACACGCCGAATTTCTACATGAAATTTGCCAGGGCAAACTACTTTACCAGTTGAGCGCCTATGACTTTGGACGTTTTTTACAAGGTTATAACAGGGAGAATCGTTGGGTAAAGGGCCAGGTACTCGATCTTGACCCTGAAGACGTTCAGAAGGTTTTTGACTTTCTGGAGAATAATGCCTTGCCGGAGAACAGGTCCTATAAATACGATTTCTTCTATGACAATTGCTCGACTAAACTCTACGAGGTGTTGGAAACCGTCTTGGGTGACAGGATCATCTTCGAGAATGAGTTTGAAATAAGATGAGCTGAGTCAGAGGGAATTGATCAGTCTTTACACCTATAATCAGCCTTGGGGCGACTTTGGAATCGACCTGGCCCTTGGTGCTGACATTGATCAGCAAAGCTACTGCCAAGGAGTATATGTTCCTACCAGACTATGTATTAAAGGCTTTTACTGTATCGAGATTGGGGAGGCTTCCGGGGGGACATTGTAATACGTCAAAGTGAGAATGCCTGAGGATGAGAAGACGCTGAACGAAAGTGAAGAAGATGAAGAAGAAGTAGAAAGCTCACATCTCCCGAAAGAGCAAGCCCATCGTCAAGCGGACTGAGGATATCCTCTTAAGTTCTAAAAGTGAGGTGAAAAGGAAAATATCAGTCCCCTGCAAGCCGGGGGAATTTTTCTCCTCCTGGTTCTGCTCGTGACCTTTTTTGATCATCGAAAAGGCAGAAGAAGTCGCATTTTTGACGGGGTCCTGTTCATTTCGACAGGTTTAGCTGGAGTTGTGATGCTCCTCTTATGGTTCGCTACGGACCACACTGCGACGGTGAATAATTTCAATGTACTTTGGGCATTTGCCCCCAATCTATTGATGGCTTTTGTTCTACAACGCAAGCCACGACTGAGTTATTGGTACATGTTTACACTGTTGCTCCTACTCGATATTCTGGCCGCCCTATGGATTTTCCAGATCCAGGTCTTCCACATGGCGCTGATACCCATTTTAGGAGGCTTGTACATTCGTTATCTTTTCCTCTGGGGATACTTTAGAAAATTGAAGAATTTGGGCGTGGCAACCCGTGCCGAATCGTAAAGGAAATACCTGGGGTAAAGTCAGAAAATAGAGAACTATCAACTGATTTTGAGTTTTTTCACCTTGCCTTTATCCCCATCGAGAACCTCGTATTCAGAGTTGTTCGAAACGTATTCCGGAACAATTGATTTAAGACCTTTCACGATTTCTACGTAGCTCAGTTTTTGAGAGGCAATTAAGGACTCTATCTTGGCGCGAACATTCTCTACATTCACATTTTCGGTCTTGGCGATCATGATTTTCTCGTGATACGTAGGGATTGTATTTTCCTCGATGTGAGGAGTTCCTCATATAATTTTTCCCCGGGTCTCAATCCGGTGATTTTGATATCGATATCCTCAGGATAGCGCAAACCACTGAGGTGAATCATTTTCTTGGCCAGGTCAAATATCTTGACGGATTCTCCCATGTCAAAAACATAGATCTCTCCACCATTTCCCATTACACCAGCCTCCAAAACGAGTTGACAAGCCTCTGGGATAGTCATAAAAAACCTTGTAATCTCTTCGTGTGTAACAGTTAAAGGTCCGCCATTTTTGATCTGGCGCTCAAAAAGAGGAATCACCGAGCCATTCGAACCCAGTACATTTCCGAAACGTGTAGTCACGAATTTAGTTTTCCCCTGGGTGTTCAGGCAATTAGCGTAAATCTCTGCCACCCTTTTGGTGGCACCCATCACATTGGTAGGATTGACAGCCTTATCAGTAGAGACCATAATGAATTTTTCGACTCCGTATCTCATTGCCATGCGCATGAGCAAACTGGATCCAAATACATTGACCCGCATTGCCTCGTAAGGATTGTTCTCCATCAAGGGCACGTGCTTGTAGGCTGCGGCGTGAAGAATGATATCAAAGTCATACTTTTCAAAAAGATGTGTAAGACGTTCCTCATTTCGAATATCCGCCAATTCCACCTCAAAATTTTCTACTTTTTGGCGACTAAAATTCTGTTGCAAATCATAGAGTGATGACTCTGCCTGATCGAGCAATACTAAAGTTTCGTATTCATAGTTAGAGACCTGTCTGGCAATCTCGCTTCCAATAGAGCCGGCTGCCCCAGTTATCAATACTGTTTTACCCGTCAGGTGCTTCTTCAAAATCGGATTGTCAATTTTAATCGGATTTCGTTCGAGTAGATCATCAATTTGAACCTCTTTGATTTGCCCCACATTGAGCTCCCCATCGATCCACTGTTCCATGGGTGGAACCAGTTTGATCTGAATCGGAAGATCGGTGATAGAATCTACTCGTTCGAAAAGAGCATAAGGTTTGATCTTCTGTATCGAAACAATAATCTCCTGGATATCATGCTTCTTAATAAATTTCGCATCAATCTTTTGAGGATCATAAATCCTAATCCGATTAAATTGTTTTCCGATTTTATGGATCGAATCATCAAGAAAACCAACTACTCTATATTTTTTTTGCTTGGAACTCGTTAATGTCGAATACGTTATCAAACCCGAATCTCCCGCACCATAGATCAAAACGTTCTTCGGCTTTTGATAATTGGTTACTATGCGGTCAAACAAATATTTAAAAATAAAACGACTCGAGATCAGGACAACGATATTCAACAAATAGTGGATTGAAATGATCGAGAGCGGTATGGAATAGGTCTTTTCGATTGCATACCCGCGAGTAACAAGAGATGTTACAAAAAGTATGCTCGCAACAGCTGTTGCTGCCCAAAACACATTGATCGCATCTTTGGTACCGGTGTGCCGAACGATTCCTTTAAAGGAACCGACAACAAGGAAACCCACAAGGGTCGCCATGGCGACAAGAGGCAATTGAGCAATAAAATCAAACTGCCCGAAATTCAACGTAAAATTAAATCGGATGAGGTAGGCCAGGAAAAAGGCCTGCATACTGAGGGAAAAGTCAATCATCAATACCACCCACCTCGAAGTATAGGTCGCATTGTTGAAAAAAGATTTGGCCATTACATTAAGCTATTGTAATAATACAGAGGCTAAGATACGGAACAATTTTGACTCCTTGATTCTGGTGAAGTAAGAATTTGGTGGTAAATGGGGAGTTATGAAAAAGGGAAGTTTCGCTACAGGAAAGTAATGTGCAGAAGAAGCTCAGGACTTCTGAGCTTAAAGAGCTAGGAGATCTTTCACAATTCTCTGAGAGGTCTTGCCATCCCAAAGTTCAGGTATATTGCCTGCTTTCCAGTTTCCTGCGTGAAGCTTTTTCATAAAGGGCGCTACATTTTCGGGATCGGTTCCGACGAGCTCATTGGTACCTACGGTAATTGTCTCGGGCCGCTCTGTGTTGTCGCGCAAGCGTCATGCAAGGCACTTTCATTACCGTGGTTTCTTCAGTGATCCCTCCGGAATCGGTAACCACGGCAAATGCCTGTTCCACCAGGTAATTGAATTCTAGATAGCCTAAGGGTTCGATCATATGCAAATTGTTAGCTTCTATGCCGATACCTTTTAGTATTTTGGCAGTTCGCGGATGTACAGGAAAAACGATAGGCATTCCCTTTGACCTTTTACAATTTCATCAATCAGATTTTTGAGTTGGGCTTCTTCATCCACATTTGCAGGTCGATGCAGGGTCATCACAAAATATCCTTTTTCCTTTAAATCAAAGTTATCCCATGCCTTTGGTTTTTGAAATCGCGGTTTGTTTTTAAGCAAGGTATCGATCATCGTGTTCCCAACAAAACGAATCTTGGACTTTCAGTCATGACCTAATTTTCTCAAATTCTCATTGGCCACCTCACTTGTAGTGTAAAAGATATCTGTGATGGCGTCGGTAACCATTCGGTTGATCTCCTCAGGCATGGAGAGATCATTAGATCGAATACCTCCTTCAACATGAATGAGATCCATGTTCAATTTTTTAGCCGCAATACTGCAGGCCATGGTAGAGGTGACATCGCCAACACACAACATCCAGTCGCAGGGCTTCTTTTAATCAACAAGGCTCTCATATGCGCTCCATGATGCGGGCGGTTTGTTCGGCTTGGGTACCCGATCCTACCTCAAGATTGACGTCGGGTTCAGGAATGCCGAGCTGCTCAAAGAAATTCCCCGACATTTTTTATCGTAATGCTGGCCCGTATGGATGAGCGATATTGAATTTGATTTTTACTTTCTTCAATTCTTCGATGATAGGAGCAATTTTCATAAAGTTTGGACGGGCTCCTGCGATGATGTCTAGTTTCATATGATGCCAATAATTTATTGATAAACGAACACTTTTCTGTTAAAGTATTCACTTTGAAGGATATTCTTAATTCGCATTAAGGACCCTCATCAGCTCTTTAGTTAAGACTTGTGATCCCTTCAAATTTAAATGGTCCTGATCTGCTAGTAAATCCGGTGAATTGAATTTATTATCAAAACTGATATACATTTTCAAATCCAAGATTTTGAGCTTCTTGAAGTACATTATCCTTTAATCCGTGAGATTCGATGATACTCAAAAACTCAGACTTAAAGGATATTATTCCTATCACTTGAATATTGTTTCCATTGCAATCAGGAAAAAAATCTTAGACAAATTAATGCGATTTAACTCATTTATATTTTCATTTTTTTCTGACAACAATGAACTAGCTCGTGAATGGGCATTGGCTAGTTTAAGAGAATCAGGTAATTCCCGCCAAGAAAAATTCTTCGTATCGGGGTCACTAGTCGAGAATAAAGACTCAAAATTCTTCTTGAAGAGTCTTTGGTTCGATGGGTAAATCATGGGGATATACTTGGAGATCTGTAAAATAGAACCTTGGAAGTGGAAATATCATAGGTCTCCTTATGCCTTTGCAGATTAGAATAGATCAATGATCTATTTCTATTATTTGGATCTTCTCAATAGCATATGATCATCGACCGACAGAATAATTTTTTTTGGCTTTATATCGTTATCAACCAACCACTTCAGTTTCACAAAAATATCCCCATAGGAATCACTTCCATAAGACATATTGTAAATGCCCTGTTCTTTAAACTGTTCGATTATCGATGGTGCATTTCTCGTAAGCGCCCAACCGTGAGAGTCGGAGAAAAAATATATTGGAATTCTTTCTTCAGTTCTTTCTTTTTAGTACATATAGCTTCATAATCATCGTAGATCAATTGTCAGTGATTCGTTTTAAAAACAGAACATTAAATAAAAGGAAAACTAGGATAACAAACAGAATGTCTTTAAGAAATGACTTCATTGTTAAAATTGAAAATAAATGAATTGATATTCAGAATCGAAATTCCCAAAAATGTATATAAACATTGTCCTGAAATGAAATAACAAATAGTTTACAAAGATTTATTTCTGGAATGGAAATTTTGAATCGCGAATTGGCTAAACCTTCCAAACCACTCGATAATGAAAAAAATTACAATAATAATAAAAACTGGGCTTGGAAATACCTTTGGAATTTGAAACAGACTTTTTGAAAAGATTTCTCCATAAAAATGAATGGCCTGATTCAAGTTCTCGGAACGAAATAATATCCATGCCAATAGGACTGTAAGAAAAGTAATACTCATTTGAATACCTTCCTGTAAAGAAGGTAAATTATTCCTTCGCCTTTCAAACTCCAAGTTCTTCCGATTTCTTCCGCTCAACATCAAAGGGAGAAAAAGAGCAGCATTGAGACCACCCCAAGCGATAAAAGTCCAATTTGCTCCATGCCAAAATCCACTAACCAGAAAAATTAAAAATATATTTCTAATTCTCTCAAGTGCCACCACGACTGCCTCCTAGAGGTACATATAGATAGTCTCAAAACCAGGTTGATAAGGATATATGCCATCTGCGCCAAAACTCTGCGATATCTTTAGAGAAATAAGGAAATGCAAAATTTTGCATCAACTTAAATCCGAACAATTCGCC
>CAWJRB010000014.1:0-41579 GCA_963845155.1 uncultured Flavobacteriaceae bacterium
AACAGAACCTATTGCCGTTGAATCCTGCAGCGGTTGGAAGAATGCTTGAAGAGAGTTGTCGATTGGCTGATGATCAGCACAGGATCTCTATCCGTTTTGGTGAGTTGGGGAAAATACTGCGTGAGGCGGATCATTATGCAAAAAGAGAGGGTTTTGATGAGATCGACTCGACTCACATCGATAAAGCCATCGATTCGAAGTATTTCAGATCAAATCTCATCCAGGAAAAGATCAATGATCTGATCCGGAGAAATACGCTGATGATCGAACTGGAAGGAAGTAAGATCGGACAAATTAATGGTATTTCAGTGATTGATCTCGGGGACATCAGTTTTGGGCGTCCGAACAAGATTACAGTAAGTGTGGCTTCGGGCAAACAGGGATTGATCGACATCGAACGCGAAGTCAAATTGGGTGGCCCCCTTCACAGCAAAGGAGTGCTGATCCTGAACGGCTATCTCAATGAGCATTATGGTCAGGACAAGCCAATCAGCTTGATGGCCAGTCTGGTATTTGAGCAGAGTTATTCCGAGATCGAAGGAGACAGTGCCTCTAGTGCAGAACTGTACGCCATCTTGTCAAGTCTATCTGAAATACCTGTAAAACAAGGGGTTGCTGTCACCGGTTCTGTGAATCAGAAGGGAGAAGTGCAGCCCATTGGTGCCGTCAATGAGAAAATAGAGGGCTATTTCCAGGTGTGCCACCAGCATGGTTTAACCGGCGAACAAGGGGTTGTCATTCCCAAATCGAACATGGACAACCTGATGCTCAAGCCCGAGGTGATCAGTGCGGTGAAAAACGGTCAGTTTCATATTTGGGCCGTTGAAACCGTTGATCAGGGTCTCGAAATCCTGACCGGCAACAAAGCAGGTAAGAAACTGAAGCAGGGAGGATTTAGCAAGAATTCGGTTCACGATCGGGTAGATCGGCGCATCAAGGCGCTGAATCAGAATCTGTCTCCCGAGCCCAAGAAAAAAGGCTGAGTTTTACTGCCTCCGATTGGCCAGTAACAGTGGCGCCTGTCCATTGAATGGGTTGGTTCTTCCGATGCTTTTGGCTCCAAGGCCGGATGCATTGATCACGGCCCTGCTTCCATAGCGCTTCCGGATCCGGTCCATGGCCTGGTACAGGTTGATTACTTTGTCATTGTCTTCAAAAAGATTGATCTGGTGCCCGCCTTCGACCAGGTGGCTGAAATTCACACCGATCAGGCGTACCAGCAGCCTTCTTTGATAAAGCTTGCGGAAAAGATCGAACACCACCGGAAAAATCGAGTGGTCTGAAGCGCTGTAAGGAATCCTCTTTTGCATGGTATAGGTCTGAAAATCGGAGTACCGGATTTTAACCGACACGCAGGCTGTCAGTTTGTTTCCGTTGCGAAGCTGGTAGGTCAGCTCTTGTGCCATAGCCGTCAGAATAGTCTTGAGTTTGATAACATCGGTCGTGTCGCGATCAAAGGTGCGCTCTGTGGAAATCGACTTGCGTTCCTGGTACTGGATCACCGGGCTGTTGTCGATCCCGTTGGCCTTTTTCCAAATCGAACCGCCGTTTTTGCCAAGCACCTTGGACATCATCTCCAAAGGCATTTCTTGAACGGTTTTTATCCTCTTGATTCCCAGGTCACAAAGTGATTTATAGGTCACTTCTCCCACCATGGGGATCTTTCTGACCGACAAAGGAGCCAGGAAGGGTTTTTCCGGGCCGCTGGCAATCCGGATCTGGTTGTTGGGCTTGGCCTCACCCGTAGCGATCTTTGAAACCGTTTTGTTGATTGAGAGCCCGAAGGAAATCGGGAGCCCGGTTTCTTTGATGATTCGGGAACGGAGCTCGGTGGCCAGTTGATGGCAGCCAAAAAACTTGTCCATCCCCGAAAGGTCAATGTAGAATTCATCGATGGAAGATTTCTCGTAAAGCGGCACGTCCTCCTTGATGATTTCGGTGACCATGTCGGAGTACTTCGAGTAGATCCCGGTGTTGCCGCGAAGCACAATCGCTTCCGGACAGAGCTGCTTGGCCATCCGCATGGGCATGGCCGAATGGATGCCAAAACGCCGGGCCTCGTAGCTGCAGGAAGCCACCACCCCGCGGTCGGAGGTGCCTCCGATCAGGACCGGTTTTTCATTTAATTTACTGTCTATCAAACGTTCACATGACACGAAAAAAGTATCAAGATCCATGTGAACGATATTTCGCTCATTTGAATTTGTCATCTCACTTCTTGTTTTTCAGGGCTTTTCCCTTCTTTAAAAGCTGCTCCTTCTGTCTCCGGAGTTTCTTCCGCATAGCGCGGATCTTGCATCATGCCGAGTTTTTCCATGCGGTCGATCTCGATGCTGATCGCGTCGAACTCCTCCATCACCTTTCCGCTCAGGCGATAGACCCCTCTTCCCCGGAAGGGATATCTTTGGGCCACCGGTGGGAAGTGCACCGTGTCAATGAAATCTCCCTTTCGGTCGAGAAAGGTGCCAAAATACATCCGCTCCCCCTTGTGGGTAGACGTGTTCTTCGCCGTTACGTAATAGCCGTAGACCACTACTTTTTTTTGTGTGAGATCGGGCAGGTCACCTGCCAGTACAGGCAGATCCGAACTCATCGGTACCAGCGCAAACGGATCGCATAGCGGAAACCCGAGGTATTCGATCTCATCAAAAGCATCTTCAAAGGCTGAGCTGGGAAGTTCAGGAGTCTTGTAGCTTATCTTTTTGGTTTTGAACAGGGTAGCAACCTGTTCCTCCAGGCTTACCTTGTTGATCTTCATATAGGCCTCCCAGAGCAGTTCCCGTTTGTTTCTCCCGGTGAACTGAAAGGCGTTGATCTTGATCAGAATGGAGACTTGCTCTATGGAGATGGGCACCCGGTCGATGAAATCATCCAGGTCGGCATAGGACCCGTTGAGATCCCTCTCTTTGACGATGCGCCTGGCGTTTTCGGATTCGAAAGAGTGGAGCATGATAAAGCCCAGGTAGATGCGTTTGCCTTCAATGCGGGTTTCGTAATTGCTCTTGTTGACATTTGGAGGGCAGATCACCGCCCCGTGCATCCGGGCCTCGTGCAGGTAGAAATCGGTGCGGTAGAATCCGCCAAAGTTATTGACCGCTGCCACCATGTATTCCAGCGGGTAATAGGCCTTCAAAAACAGACTCTGGTAGCTCTCGACGGCATAGGAGGCAGAATGTCCTTTGGCAAAGGCATATCCGGCAAAACTCTCGATCTGCCTCCAGATCTCGGCGCTCAGCTCTTGGGAGTGTCCTTTCTTTTTGCAGTTGTCGAAGAACTGCTTCTCGACCTTGAGAAATTCTGCCCTCGACCGGAACTTCCCCGACATGCCGCGTCGAAGCATGTCAGCCTCGCCCAGGGTCAGCCCGCCGAAGTAGTGGGCGACCTTGATCACGTCTTCCTGGTAGACCATCACCCCGTAGGTCTCGGGCATGATCTCGAGCAGGATAGGGTGGGCGTCTCTGCGCCTTTCCGGGTGGCGGTACCTCAGGATGTATTCCCGCATCATACCCGATTTTGAAACTCCGGGTCGGATCACCGAGCTCGCTGCCACCAACCCGAGGTAATTGTCGACCTGGAGTTTTTTGAGCAGCATCCGCATGGCGGGCGATTCGACGTAGAAGCAGCCTATGGCCCTGGCATTCTTGAGCAGGTGCCTGATCCTCTTGTCTTCTTTGAATCGTTTGATGTCGTGGATGTCGATGGGAGGGAGCTCGGGTTGGTTGTAGCGCACGATTTCTACGGCCTCCTTGATTTTACCCAGACCCCTCTGACTCAGGATGTCGAATTTGTAGAGTCCGATGTCTTCGGCCACGACCATGTCGAACATCGTGGTAGAAAAACCCTTGGGCGGGAAAAAAGTGGCTGTGTAGTAGCTGATGGGTTTCTCTGAGATCAGGATGCCACCTGCGTGGATGCCCAGGTAGTTCGGAAAACCCTCGATGAATCGGCTGTAGGTGATTACCAGCTGGGAAAGCTGATCGAGATCACGCAGGTGAAAGCGGCCTTTGGACAACTTATCGATCTCCTCCTTGGGCAGGCCAAACACTTTGCCGAGCTCACGTACGGAGGCCCTGAATTTGAAGGTGTTGTATACACAGATCAGGGCCGTGTGCTTGAACCGGTTGAAGATGAAATGCGTGATGTCGTCGCGATCGCGCCAGGAGAAATCGATGTCAAAATCGGGCGGGTTGGTTCGGTACAGATTGATGAAGCGCTCGAAGTACAGGTCGAGCTCTATCGGATCGACGTCGGTGATCCTGAGCAGATAGGCCACGATGCTATTGGCACCGCTCCCGCGCCCGACGTAATAATAGCCCTTGCTGCGCGCGTACTTGAGAATCTTCCAGTTGATCAGGAAATACGAGACGAACTGCTTCTGCCGGATGATCTCCAGCTCTTTCTCCAGGCGGTTGAAGATGCGTGTTCCGAGCTTCTTGTACCGGTACTTCAGGCCCTGATAGGCCAGTTTTCGCATCAGGCGGAAGTCGAGCTCTGCATTGCCGGTATAGGTGCTCTGGTTCTTGGGTACGGTGTTCTCGAAGTCAAAGGCAATGCTACAGGAATCCAGCAGGCATTTCGTGTTTTGGATGATGCCGGGGAAATCCCCGTACAGGGCACGCAGGGTTTTGGCAGGCAGCATCATGTCGGTTTCGCTCGCTTGCTCTTCAGGCAATAGCTTGCTCAGCAGGGTGTTGTTGTCTATGGCGCGCAGCAGCCGGTGGGTATTGAAGCCTTTTTTGTTCTGGAACGAAACCGTTTTGAGAGCGACGAGCTTATCTGCAGGCAGTTCGGTCTTTGAGAATTTCAGTTTGGGAAGGTCCGCAGGGGTTACCCCGAGGAATTCCTCTTTTCGGAAAGAGCGACCGGACAGGAACAGCTCAAGACCCTTTTTGAAGGGGTAGATCACCAATACCCCGGGCATAGGAGGGGGTTCGGGAGGGGTACAGAACGTTGCCTGGTGCAACAGCCCGCTCAGGTATTGGTTGATCTGTTTAAACCCTTCGTTGTGCCTGGCCATCAGGATGTATTCCTGTTTTGCGCCGTTTCTGAAATCCACGCCAAGGACCGGCTTGATGCCGTATTTCGAGGCCAGACGCACAAAGTCGATGCAGGCCGTGGTGCTGTTGATGTCGGTCAGGGCAAATTTGCTCACCCCACTGGAGCTTGCTATCTGCAAGAGCTCTTCGGGTTTTATGGTGCCGTATCTCAGGCTGTAATAGGTATGTGTGTTCAGGTACATCCCGCAGTTAAAAAACAAAGTGAAAACAAAAACTTGGATCGTGTTACAAAATTAGGTTATATTTGTACCAGTGATTGATAAGATATGTACCATTACTATTTTTTTCAGATCACTCTCAATATTAGCGCAGATTACCATGAGTTTCATTGCCAATAACATCAAGCATCTGAGGGAGTTGAAGAAACAGACCCAGGAATATTTTGCCAGTGAGCTGGGTATCAGTCGGGAACGGGTGGCCTCCTATGAGCAGGGTCGTTCCTCGCCACCGGTGGAGATTCTGGTGGCTCTGTCGGACTATTTTCGGCTTCCGATCGATGTGCTGATCCGTAACGACTTGTCCAGGGCCGAGGACGCTTCTTTCATCCATATTGGCAAGCAGCGGATCCTCTTTCCGATCAAGGTCAATGAAGATGATGAAGACATGGTAGAGATTATTCCCGAAGATGCATCGGCTGGTTATCTTCGCGGCTATTCCGACCCGGAGTACATCGAGAGCCTGAACAGTCTGAAGCTTCCTTTCCTGCCCACGGGCAAGCACAGGGCTTTTCCGATCAAAGGAGATTCCATGCTGCCCATCAAGAGCGGCTCTTTTATCATAGCCCGCTATCTCGAAGACATTCGTCAGCTGAACAGCGGAAGCACCTACATCGTGCTGACCCACAATGACGGCCTGGTCTACAAGCGGGTCTACGACAAGATGCAGGAGCACAAATGCCTGCTCATGGTTTCGGATAATAAAAAATACGATCCTTACTATGTTCCTGTAGATGAAGTACTTGAGCTATGGGAATTCACCTGTCACATTAATTTGACCGAATACGACGAAAGCGAGATCAACACCGAAAGCGTCGCCCAGATGCTGACCAATATCGGGGTGCAGCTCGAGTCGATCCGAAAGAAGGTGGGGTGATTATTTGCCGTAGTGATAACGACAGGAAATGATCCACAGAACGTCATTCTGGATTTTGTAGACCAGTCGGTATTCGGAGGTGATCCGCCTGGACCAGCATCCTTGCAGGTCTCCTTTCAGCGCTTCGGGTTTCCCTAAGCCTTGGAAAGGAGTTCGCAAACAGCTTTTGATCAAAGCATTGATTCTCATCATGATTTTCCTGTCGACCTTCTGCCAATACACATAGTCTTCCCAGGCAGTTGGTGACCAGACTAATCTCATTGATCGATGAGTTCTTTTTCAATTCCTTTACCCGATTCCAGCTCTTTTATTGAGTTGAGCAACACATCCCTGTTCCTTCCCGAAAGTAGATATGTGGTTTCTTTCAGTGAGTTGTATTCATCCAGAGACATAAGAACAAGGTCTTTGCCACCTTTTCGTTTGATGATCACATCGCTAACGTCATTGATCACCTTATCAAACCAGTGCTTTAGATTGGATCGAAAGTCGGAGTAATTTACTGTTTCCATGGAGTAAAGGTAAGCTAATTTTATTTACGTACGTATTTAAGTACTTTATTGTCAATATCATTTCTCATTGTTTTCCCTTGTTCATTTTTTTTAATCTTTTGTGATAGAAGTTTCTTGAGGTAAGCAAGGTCGAAGTGTGTAGTGAATTCCTGAATTTTTCTTTTGCAACAAAAGAAAGAGAATATTTCTCTTTCTTTGTAGGTCCTATGAAATCCCTGTTTTCCACATTGTTTCTGTACCTGTGTCTGGCGTATTCCGTTGTCGCCCAGGTAGGGGGTGAGCGTGTCTACAGCTTTCTCAATATCCCCACATCTGCGACCCAGGCGGCGCTCGGGGGAGAAACGCTGACTGTCAAGGACAATGTTAATCAGCCGCTTTGGAACCCGGCGACCATTTCGAGATTCATGGACAACCAGGCGGCTGTGAACTACGTCAATTACCTGGCCGGCATCAACGTGGGTTCTGCGACTTTTGCACACCTTGTGAACCGCAGGTTCGGAACACTACACGGTGGGATTCAGTATATCGATTATGGAGAATTCATCGCTGCTGATGAAGAGGGGGTTGAAACTGGGGATTTTGGGGCACGAGACCTGGCCCTGTCTGTGGGGTACGCCTACAACATTCCCTGGAGTGACTTCTATGTCGGGGCCAATGTAAAGTTCCTCAGTTCCAAGATCGAGAATTTCACCTCTCAGGGTATGGCTACGGACATTGGAATCTACTATTTCTCCGATTACCGCCCTTATTCCTTTACGGCTGTAATCCGAAACCTGGGATATCAAATCACTCCTTATGAGGAAGTTCGTGAGGAGATTGCCTATGACATTGCGATTGGGGCGTCCTTCCTGATGTCTGACGTGCCCATCAAGTGGCACCTTACGATAAATAGTCTGCAGCAGTGGGACCTGGCGGTACCCAACCCCTCAAATAGCAACACCGATCTCGATGGCAATACCGAGGAGGAAAGCATAAGCTTCCTGGATAACACAATGCGGCATTTTGTAATTGGGGTAGAATTGTTTCCGGAGAGCAAATTTAACCTTAGATTTGGGTATAATTTCAGGAGGGCTGCAGAGCTCGAACTGACCGAGGCGCGAACTTTTGCCGGTTTGTCTGCAGGATTTGGCCTCAAGATGGGTCGATTCAAGTTTGACTATGCCTTTACCAGTACCACCCGGTCGACAACAGCAGCACATTTTCACTGTATATAGACCTCGGGCGAAAAGGCTTTTAAATGGAAAGGACATCAAAATGAAAAAGAAACGAAACATGATCATCGCCATAGACGGATACTCTTCAACGGGTAAAAGCACCCTGGCCAAAAACCTGGCAAGAGAATTGGGATATGTCTATGTGGATACGGGTTCCATGTACCGTGCAGTGGCCTTGTATGCCATGCGAAATGGGCTCACTGCAAATGACGAGCTCATGGTTGATGCCCTTATCGAGACTCTCGACCAGATTGAGCTGGATTTTGTTTACAATCCGGAGAAGGGCTTTTCAGAGATTTATCTGAATGGTGAAAAAGTTGAAGGGTTGATTCGAAGTTTGGAGGTGTCGAACCAGGTGAGTCAGGTGGCGAGAATTCCACAGGTACGAAAAAAGCTCGTAATGCTACAGCAAAATATGGCGGGCGACAAAGGAATCGTTATGGACGGTCGAGACATCGGAACGGTCGTGTTTCCGAATGCCGACTTGAAAATCTTTCTGACGGCTTCCCCGGAGACCCGTGCCAAAAGGCGATACAAGGAAATGGTCGACGATGATCGGGAAATCTCTTATGAATCGGTCCTGGAAAACGTATCTCAGCGGGATTTGATGGATACGACGCGCAAAGACTCGCCACTGGTCAAGGCTGAAGATGCGGTCGAGATCGACAACAGTCACATGAATGTCCAGGAGACCTTCGATACGGCCCTGGAATTAGTTAGCAAGGTACAGGTCTAAGGTATGTTCAGGTATTTGTGCGTTTGAAGTGAGATCTTCCATTTCGGATGTTCCATCACGTAATCCACGATCTGAGGCATCATTTTCTCCCTGTTGCTCCATTCAGGTTGGAGAAAGAGCTCGCATTCGGGCGATACTTTATCGGCCTGTTCTTCTGCGAATTTGAAATCGTGCTTGTTATAAACGATAACTTTTAGCTCATCCGCTGTGGAATAAGCTTCCTCCGTTGGGAGTTTGGTCTTCTTAGGTGAAAGACAAAACCAATCATAACTTCCACTCAGAGGATAGGCGCCAGACGTTTCAATATGAACCTTGAGTCCTCCTTCTTTGAGTCTTGCGGTGAGGTAGTCCATGCTCCACATCAGGGGTTCGCCTCCTGTAATGACCACCGTATTTGCGAATTTCCTGGCTTTTGAAACGATTTCATCGGTCGAAGTGGGCGGATGAAGTTCTGCGTTCCAGCTTTCCTTTACATCACACCAGTGGCATCCGACATCACAGCCTCCGATCCGGACAAAATAGGCCGCTTTGCCCGTGTGAAAGCCTTCTCCCTGGATGGTTGAAGTCTTCCATCAACGGCAGCATCTCTCCTTTTTTGATCCTTTTCTTGGTTTCTTCAAGCATGGCGCAAATATAGTTAGGATTAACGAATAAAAGGGTTTTCAATTCTGGGCACAAAGGTTTATTTTTATCCAAACCAAAACCGAGAGACATTGGATTCTAAAGACGCTTTTAAAGAGACGATCAAACAGGGTTATGCCTGCAAAGGAGAATACCTCAACCTGGGCGCAGCCATGCTCGGTGAAGAGACAGTTACGGGCAGTTTTGTCAAGATTCCGCTCAAGACCATAAATCGACATGGTCTTATTGCCGGGGCGACGGGTACCGGAAAGACCAAAACCCTTCAGGTGCTATCAGAGAACCTCTCAGAGAAAGGCGTTCCTGTGTTGCTCATGGATCTCAAGGGGGATCTCAGCGGTCTGGCCAAAGCCGGACCCGGACATCCGAAGATCGACGAAAGGCATGAGAAGATAGGATTACCGTATGAAGCCAAGGGATTTCCGGTCGAGATTCTAACCCTTTCTGAACAGGAGGGCACGCGACTCAGGGCGACGGTCTCTGAATTTGGTCCGGTGCTCCTTTCGCGGATTTTGGGGCTGTCAGAAGTACAGGAGGGCATCCTGGCCATTTTGTTTCAATACTGTGATGACAACCAAATGGGGCTGCTCGATCTGAAGGATTTGAAAAAAGTCCTGCAATATGCAGCCGGAGACGGACGAAAAGAGATTGAAGCCGAATACGGTCGAATCTCTACCGCCTCTACAGGTGCAATATTGAGGAGGATCGTTGCCTTGGAACAGCAAGGTGGAGATCTCTTTTTCGGGGAACGCTCCTTTGACGTGCAGGACCTATGTCGGGTCTCTGATGACGGTCGTGGTATGATCTCGGTGATCCGCCTGACGGACATACAAGATAAACCCAAGCTTTTCAGTACGTTTATGCTGCAATTGCTGGCGGAAGTCTACAATACCTTCCCTGAGCGTGGTGACAGCGACCGACCGGAGTTGGTCCTCTTTGTCGATGAGGCACACGTTGTGTTTGAAAATGCCTCCAAAACTTTGCTCGACCAGCTGGAGACTATCGTGAAGCTGATCCGTTCCAAGGGGATTGGGATCTATTTCGTGACCCAGAACCCCAAGGACATCCCGGCAGACATTCTTTCACAATTGGGTCTTAAGATCCAGCATGCATTGCGTGCCTTCACCGCGAAAGACCGAAAGGCGATCAAGTTGGCCTCCGAGAACTACCCGGACTCCGAATTCTACGAGACCGATACGGTGCTGACCCAGCTGGGAATAGGCGAGGCCTTCGTTTCGGCCCTCAATGAAAAGGGGATACCGACACCACTGGCCCGAACTATGCTCAGGGCACCTATGAGTCGTATGGATGTGCTCAGTCAAGAGGAGCTCAAAGAGCAGATAGCCAAATCACATATAGCTCCCAAGTACAACCAGGTCATAGACAGCGACAGCGCCTATGAGATGTTGTCACGCAAAGTTCAATTGCCTGAGCCTGAGGTCCAGAAAAAGTCAACGCGATCCAGCTCTCGTTCGACTCGACGCCGGGTCGATCCGGTGGTGAAGGTCCTGACCAGTGCTACGTTTATTCGCGGGGTGTTTGGAATTTTGAATAAGGTCTTCAAGTAGGGGTTTGGACGCGTTGAAACGATTTTTTATCTTCACCGCGCTATACCATTTTTACGAACTCAAAAAATAATTGAAAAAGAAATGCTTAGAACAGTTTTAGGCCTTGTAGTGCTCTTCCTTCTCGCACAATGCACAGAAGAGAGCACGGTGATTAAAAAGAAGCAGTTGGGTGAAATCTCCAACAGCACTACGATTGAAGAACTTGATGAGATCTTCAAAATGACTCGGTCCAAAAATTGCCTGAAGGCGAGTCTCTGGTTCGGGAGTATAAAGTATTCGATTCCTCAGGAAATCCCGGGCTCATTTTTGTTACGCGTGTTGAAAATGATTCCTTGAAAGCCCTGGAGCATGTTAAGATATACAGCCCGGAATACACCACTGAAAAGGGAATCTCAACAGTATCCACATTTGAGAATGTCAGGGGTCAGTATTCCATTGATGACATTGAGCCTTCGTTCAGTTCAGCTATTCTATTTATAGATGAATTAAATGCTACTATTTCGCTGGATAAGAAAGACTTAAATATAGATGAATTTGATATGAGGGAGATTCGTGAAGATCAAATTCCCGACCGGGCAAGCATCTTGTATATCACCTTGTGGTTTGAATGAGAAATAGTCAACGGAGAAAATGAAAACCGATAAGACAAAAGTCAAACGACGCCCCGACAGAGGGCATTACGACAAGGAAACGGTATTTCGCATTCTTGACCGGGATTTCATTTGTCAGGTAGGATTTGTCTATGACGGGTACCCGGTTGTCATACCCACGATCTATGGGCGCCAAGGAAATTCACTGTATTTTCATGGGGCCAATGTCAGTCGGATGTTGCAGACCCTGGAGAAAGGTGTGCCCGTATCAATCAATGTAACCCTCACAGATGCGCTGGTGCTTGCGCGCTCAGCATTTCATCACTCTCTGAATTACGAATCGGTAACCTTGTTTGGAACCGCACATTTGGTAGAAGGTGACGAGCAAAAAACAGAAGCTCTGAAAGTCGTTTCTGACCAGGTTCTGAAGGAGCGTTGGTCTGAGGTACGGCTGCCAAATGAAAAAGAACTCAATGTGACCAAGGTTCTGAAGCTGGAGATCAATGAAGCCTCGGCCAAGATCAGGGCCGAAGGCGTGGGTGATGACAAGCCCGATTACGATCTGGACATCTGGGCGGGTGTTGTACCAATTCACAGAACTTTTGGAAGTGCAGTCCCCGACGAACTGCTCAAACCAGGTATTGATATAGCACCAAGCGTAAAGAAAATTGAGAATGAAAGACTTTGATATACAGCGCAAGCCTTTTGTGGTACCTGTTGATGACGGGAAGCTGATCGAGGAGCACTTTGGCCTGGCGAGTATTGAATCCAATCTCAGTTTGGCTCACATGATTGCTCCGGCTGGGTGGGGAGAACCTTTTCAGACCCCTGAATTCGAAGAGTATACTTATATCATCAAAGGGAAAAAGAAAATTGAAGTAGGGGATGAGGTCGTAATACCTCAAAGGGTGAGTCGATTCGAATTAGAAAGGGAGTACGGGTGCGATATAGCAATCCTTTTGACAAGCCTTGTGAGTACCTGGCCATTTGTACGCCTCCTTTTCAGATCGAAACGGTGAACCGCGAAGAGGAATAGTTCAATCCCTGTTTTGACAAGCCTTTAAAGTATTTGTCAGAAGCATGGCGATAGTCATGGGTCCGACGCCCCCGGGCACCGGAGAATTATGCGGCTTTCTCACTTACGCTCTCAAAATGAACGTCACCAGCCAGCCTGTATCCTCGCTTTTTGCTCTCATCAGGAACCCGCATGATCCCGACGTCGATAATGGTCACGCCTTCTTTTACCATGTCTCCCTTCAGAAATTCAGCCATGCCAAGCGCGGCGACAACAATATCTGCCTCCCGCGTTATTGAGGCCAGGTCTTTGGTCCGACTGTGCGTTAGCGTTACCGTAGCATTCCCCACTTTCCTCTTTTGACTGAGAAGAATGCTCATCGGCCTGCCCACGATATGACTGCGTCCGATGACGACTACATTTTTACCCGACGTTTCGATCTCGTAGCGCTTGAGGAGCTCCATGATTCCTGCCGGAGTAGCCGGTAGAAACGCCGGAAGATCAAGCGTCATTTTTCCGACATTGACCGGGTGAAAGCCATCGACATCCTTGTCAGGATCAACCGCCATCAGTACCTTCTGATCTCGATCTGCTTCGGTAAGGGTAGCTGAACAATGAAACCATCTATATCAGCGTCCTTGTTCAGGGCATCAATCTCGTGGAGCAGTTGTTCTTCGGTGGTGTCTTCAGGCAATTCGATCAGAGTTGAATTGAACCCGATCTGCTGGCAGGACTTCACCTTGCTGTTCACATAGGTCATGCTCGCTCCGTCGTTACCGACGATAACGGCTGCCAAATGCGGAATCTTCAGGCCTTTTTCTTTTCTGTTTTTAACTTCAACAGCAATTTCCTGTTTGATGTCCTGGGATGTTTTTTTACCGTCTAGAAGGATCATAGGGCTTGGATTTGAATTATTGCATTCCCTTCATCATCTGCATCATCTTTTTGCCGCCACCGCCTTGCATCATCTTCATCATTTTGGCCATCTGGTTGAACTGCTTCAAAAGCTGGTTCACCTCCTGAACATTCGTCCCGGAGCCTTTGGCTATTCTCTTTTTGCGACTCGCATTTATCACTGCGGGTTTGGATCGTTCTTCTGGGGTCATCGAAAAAATAATAGCTTCGATCCCTTTGAATGCATCGTCATCTATGTCTACATCCTTCATCATCTTTCCAGCCCCGGGAATCATTCCGACCAGGTCTTTCATGTTCCCCATCTTCTTAATCTGCTGAATCTGTTTTAAGAAGTCATCGAATCCAAATTGATTTTTGGCAATCTTCTTTTGGATCTTTCTCGCCTCTTCCTCGTCGTATTGTTCCTGGGCACGTTCCACAAGGGAAACAACATCACCCATTCCAAGGATTCGATCGGCCATCCTGTCAGGGTGGAATACATCGATCGCCTCCATTTTTTCACCGGTACCGATGAATTTTATGGGTTTGTTCACCACGGATTTGATCGACAAGGCAGCTCCTCCGCGGGTGTCGCCATCGAGCTTCGTAAGCACGACTCCGTCAAAATTCAGCACATCGTTAAACGCTTTCGCTGTATTCACAGCGTCTTGACCCGTCATCGAATCGACCACGAACAAGGTTTCTTCAGGCTTTACTGCGTTGTGGATGTTAGAGATCTCCGTCATCATCTGCTCATCGACAGCGAGACGACCCGCGGTGTCAATGATTACGACGTTCTTCCCATGCGCTTTTGCATATTTGACAGCGTTCTCAGCTATTTCCACCGGGTTTTGGTTTCCTTCTTCGGCGTAAACCTCGACGCCAACCTGTTCTCCAACCACTTTCAGCTGGTTGATGGCAGCCGGACGGTACACGTCTGCTCCGACGAGAAGCACCTGTCTTGTTTTTTATTCTTGAGATAGTTGGCAAGCTTCCCCGAGAAGGTTGTTTTACCTGAGCCCTGGAGACCCGACATGAGGATCACGGTAGGAGACCCCTTCAGGTTTATCCCTACGGTATCGCCGCCCATGAGCTCGGTCAGCTCATCCTTGACGATCTTGACCATGAGCTGACTTGGGTTGAGCGTGGTAAGCACGTCTTGGCCCATCGCCTTCTCCTTGACCGTATTGGTGAAGTTTTTGGCTATTTTAAAGTTTACGTCAGCATCGAGAAGTGCCCTTCTCACTTCTTTCAGAGTCTCGGCCACATTGATTTCGGTAATGCTTCCGTGTCCTTTAAGGACGTGAAACGCCTTATCTAATTTTTCGCTAAGATTGTTGAACATATTTCCAAATCAATTATCAAACAACTCAAATCTTTGAGGTCGCAAAGATAGGAAATTAGGTCGAAGAATCAGGACTTGACAAAGCGCAATGAAGTGGTGTTTACACAGTAGCGTTTTCCTGTGGTATCTTTGGGTCCGTCATCGAAAACATGACCGAGGTGGCCCCCGCATTTCGTGCAGGTAATCTCCGTGCGAATCATCCCGTGAGTGCGATCCACCGAATACTCGACAGCACCGTCAATGGCATCGTCAAAAGACGGCCAGCCGCAGTGTGATTCGTATTTGGTTCCGGACTCGAATAGTTGGGCGTCACAAGCCGCACAGTGATAAGTACCTTTTTTAAAGTGCTTTGTATAACCACCATCACCAGGCATATCGGTTCCCTTTTTGCCTCAAGATATAATACTGTTCGGGTGTCAGAACCTCTTTCCATTCAGCTTCGGTTTTCACGATTTTTTCGTCCATAGATGATTTTTCTTGTGCAGGAAGGACCTGCGTTAACATTAGGCTTACAATCAATACAAAATATCTCATTGCAGAAATTCAATTATACGTTGAACAACTTCGGGGTTTTTGAAAATTTTGTGATGACCCAATCCGTGGGTTATCAGCAACTCCCCGTTCTGCAACTTTTGACGTATGGATACCGCACTACTTACAGAAACAAATCGATCTTCACTATCATGAATGACCAATACGGGTATTTTGATCCTTTCTGCCTGGTGCTCAGAGGTGAAGTGATCCAGTCTCAGGTTGTGTCTTTTTTCAAACAGCCGTTTCAGGCGACGTGCGATTTCAGGCTTTAGCTCCATTTTTTTGACAAAGTAGGAGAAAATATCAGGAATCGAATTGTCTGCGCCCAGGGTAACCATCTTATTCACTTTCAGCCCGCCCGCAACAGCATTGATCAGTGACATTCCTCCAAAGGAGTGACCTACCGCGGCGTCAAAGGGTCCGTATTTTTTTTCGATCACGCGAATGGCCTCAATAAACTCCAACATATTGGTCTGTTTGCCTTCGGAAAGCCCGTGGGCGGGTCCGTCGAAGCTCACCACCATCATTTTATTCTCGAGGATTTTGTCAGCCAGGTGGTATAGTTGCGTCCCTCGTCCGGCCCAACCGTGAACGAGTAAAACACGCGTTTTAGAGAATCCGTAGATGTACACCTGGAGTTCCTTGCCGCTCGAAGGCAATACGATTCTTTCTTTTTTTGCACTTTGACGCATCATCAGCTCGCGCTCTGGTGCATTGAATTTCATGGGGGATGCAAAAATCCGGGCCACGAAGTTCGTGGCTGCATCTTTTGACAGGAATTGCAGTACTTTTCCGGCAAGAAGAACCATGGCTGGAATTTCAAAAGAAGAGTTCGGATTTGACTTTTTCTGTGTCAAAGGAAGTGGTTTGAGATCGACAAAGCTAAGCAATTCAACCAAAAAATTGTACATTTCGGACGCAAATCAAAACGCTGACCATGTACCTAAAAGGGGATAAGAAATTAATCCATCGCTGGGCTTTCTATGACTGGGCGAATTCCGTTTATTCGTTGGTGATCACACCGCTGTTTTTCCGATTTATTACGAAACGGTTACGGAGACCGACAGTGGGCTCGTAAATTTCATGGGCTTTGAGGTCAACAACACTTCGCTGTATACCTACGCCCTTTCCCTTCGTTCCTCATTGTCGCCTTTGTTTCTCCGCTATTATCGGGGATCGCCGATTATGTGGGTAACAAGAAGACCTACATGAAGTTCTTCTGTTATTTCGGTTCCCTTTCTGTCATGAGTCTCTTCTTTTTCAACGGGGTGGAAACCTTGTGGGTCGGCATCTTGTTTTCGATGTTCGCCAGCATAGGCTTTTGGGGGAGTCTCGTATTCTACAATGCCTATTTGCCCGAGGTGGCCTATAGCGATCAACAGGATGAAGCGAGCGCATTGGGATTCATCTACGGATACATAGGCTCTGTCATTTTATTGATTTTCAATCTCAGCATGGTGATGAAGCCCGAATGGTATGGGATTTCAGACCCGAGTCTGGCACCCAGGATATCGTTTTTGACGGTGGGAATCTGGTGGATGGGCTTTGCCCAGATTACTTTCCGGCGCCTGCCCTATAATCTGCATAACCGTAAACCTGACAAGGACTACATCTTCAAAGGTTACCAGGAGTTGAAAAAGGTGGTCAATGAGCTCAAAGACAGACCTGTGATGCTCAATTTTTTGACTTCTTTCTTTCTTTACAGCGTGGGTGTTCAGTCGATCATTTTACTGGCAACCATCTATGGAAAAACCGAGATCGGTCTGCCGACGAGCAGTCTGATCCTGACCATAATAGTCATCCAGTTGGTCGGGGTTATCGGGGCTTATTTGTTTTCAAGACTCTCCAAAAGAATTGGTAACATAAGCGCCCTTAAGATCGCCATTGTCATTTGGACGTTGGCAAGTCTCAGCGCATATTATCTCGACAGGGACGATCCGAATGTTCAGCTCAAATTCTACGTCATCAGCGGGTTTATCGGATTGGTGCTCGGTGCGATTCAAACCCTTTCGCGGTCGACCTACTCGAAACTCCTACCCGAGAATACCCTCGACCCCACAACGTATTTCAGCTTTTTCGATGTAACCGAGAAGATCGCGATCGTCTGGGGAACATTCATCTTCGGCCTGGCTATTGCCATTACCGACTCCATGCGGCTCTCGATCCTGTTGCTTTGCCTGTTTTTCGTAATCAGTTTCATTATTTTAAGCATGATGAAGAAAACCAAGTACGTAAAGTAGTTATGGGGGAGCAAATATTTTTTGATTTTATCGTAGTTGGCGGAGGAATAGTTGGTTCGGCTACGGCCTATAAATTGAGCCGTAAATTTCCGGACGCTTCTATTGCAGTGATTGAAAAGGAATCCGTTCTTGCCGCACACCAAACTGGGAGGAACTCGGGAGTCATTCACTCAGGAATTTATTACAAGCCCGGATCGCTCAAAGCCTTGAATTGCCTCGAGGGCAGAAGGCAGCTCGTTGAATTCGCAACAAAGTATAAGGTCGAACACGAAATATGTGGCAAACTTATCCTTGCGACGAAACCTGAAGAGATTGAATTGCTGCATGCGATTTACGAAAGGGGTCTGCAGAATGGAACGCCCGGGATCAAATACCTCACAGAAAACGAGATAACCGAATACGAGCCCTATGCGATAGGGTTGAAAGCCATTTGGGTCCCCGGGGCAGGGATTATCGATTACCCGGCCGTAACCCGGAAGCTTGTGGAGATCATGCTTGAAGCAAACTCTGACAATGCCTTGTTCTTAGGGGAGCAGGTTACAGGTATCGATCGTTTTGATGGCAAGGTTGAGATTAAAACTTCAAAAAGGTCGTTGAAAGCCAATCAAGTCGTTGTCTGTGCAGGATTACAATCCGACCGGATAGCCCAAATGGATGGTCTCGAGCTCGATATGCAGATTGTTGGTTTTCGAGGGGACTATTACGAACTGACCGAGCCCGCCCGAAAGAAGGTAAAGCACCTGATTTATCCGGTTCCGGATCCTCGATATCCCTTTTTGGGCATACACTTTACGCCAATGATTGGAGGGCATGTAGAATGTGGACCCAACGCAGTGTTCACCTTCAAGCGCGAAGGCTACGCCCGAACGAGTTTTAGCCTCAAAGACAGTCTGGAAGCCTTAGCTTACGGCGGAACCTGGAGGTTGTTTTACCAAAACTGGAAGAAAGGCATGGAAGAGTACCGAAGAGCCTTTTCCAGGAGGCTCTTCTTGAGAGAAGCCAGGAGTATGATTCCCAGCCTCACCCAGGATGAGATCTTTGCGACACGATCCGGCGTTCGAGCCCAGGCCGTTGGTCGAAAGGGAGAAATGGTTGATGATTTCGTTATGGTGCGGAACCGGGGAGTTACACATGTGATTAATGCACCCTCACCCGCTGCGACAGCTTGCCTTGCCATCGCAGACGAGATATTGGAAAAAATGATCGATCCTGTAGACTGATTCTTTGCAGGCCGGCCTCAATGAAATTTTAAGGCTCTATTTCTGCATGTGCACATCCAGCTGCGGGAACGGAATGCTGATTCCGCCCTTATCCAGAGCTTCATAAACCTTCTCATTCGTGGTAAAGAACACACCCCAGTAATCTTCTGTTTTTACCCATACACGGGTAGACAAATTAACCGAGCTGTCGGCCAATTCACCCAAACCTATAAAAGGTTCCGGGTCTTTGAGGATACGGTCGTCGGTCGCGATAACCTCCATGATGATCTCACGAGCCTTTTGGACGGAGTCACCGTAAGCAATTCCGTAACTGAGATCGACCCTTCGGGTGGGCTCAGCCGAATAGTTGATCAACAACCCGTGGCCAAAGGACCATTCGGTATGACTACGGTTTTGTTGTCAGGGGTAAGCAGAATCGTTGTAAAGATTTGGATTTCTTTTACCACACCTGTGTAGCCCTGGGCTTCAACGAAGTCATCTACCCGGAAGGGCTTGAACATGAGTATGACGACACCTCCTGCAAAATTTTGGAGGGTTCCTGAAAGCGCCAAACCGACGGCCAAACCGGCGGCACCAAGAATTGCGATAAATGAGGTCATTTCGACACCCAGCATACCGAGCACACTTATGATCAGCAAGGTTTTAAGAAGAGCTCCAAACAAGCTCTTCAAAAAAGGTTTTAGGGAGTCATCAGTCTCTCTTTTACTCATGACGGTTTCGAATTTTCTGACCATCCATTTGATGATCATGTTTCCGAGAATGTAAACGACAATGGCTCCCAAGAGCTTGGGGGCATAGGTGTAGACCAAATCTGTGATTTGCGTTGAAATGTCACTAAAATTTACTTCCATGGGGGTTGTTTTGTTTGAGGATTAATTAGATTTTTTTCTATTGCGATTAACTCGCAACTGCAGCAGCAAATATAATAAGTTTGAGCTGTTTAACTTTCTGTTTTTTTTCCAAAAATATCCACGACTAAAAGATAATCTCCTAAAGAAAAACTTACTTTTGTCTGGCATCCATCGAAATCAGACTACATTGAACCTCAAGCAATACACAACTGAATTCAATTATAATTTCAAGCTGGCCATACCGGTCATGATCGGTCATTTGGGACATGTTTTAGTGGGTCTGGCCGACAACATCATGGTAGGTCGACTCGGTGCAGCACCCCTGGCAGCTGTTTCTTTGGGGAACAGCTTTGTGTTTATCGCCTTTTCACTTGGGATTGGCTTTTCGATGGCCATCACGCCCTTGATCGCAGAAGCCGATGGAGAGGGGAATGCTGACAAGGGCAGAAGGCTGTTCCAGCATGGTTTGATCCTTTGCTCGATTCTGGGAATCAGCATGTTTGCAATGCTGATGATCGCTGCACCATTGATGCGTCACATGGACCAGCCCGAAGAAGTAGTTGAATTGGCCCTGCCCTATTTGAATATTGTCGCACTTTCCATGATCCCGCTCATGGTCTTTCAGGGCGTCAAGCAGTTTACCGATGGGATGTCAAAGACGAATTATGGCATGCACGCTACTGTGCTGGCGAACATTGTCAACGTGATTCTCAACTTCATGCTGATCTATGGATTCTGGATCTTTCCGAGACTGGAGCTGGTAGGAGCTGCCTATGGGACATTGATCTCTCGCTTCGTCATGATGGTCTTCATTTTGTGGATCCTGAATTCGAAACCTCGCTTCAAACCATTTTTCAACTGGCTCAGACTCGATGAGATTCGGAAAGAAATCTTCTCAAAAATAATCAACCTTGGTTTTCCGACGGCCATGCAGATGCTTTTCGAAGTCGGTGTATTTACCGCAGCGATTTGGCTGGCAGGAACCATGGGCACGATCGATCAGGCTGCAAATCAGATCGCATTGAACTTGTCTTCCATGACTTTTATGATTGCTGTAGGACTGGGCGTTACTGCGACCATTAGGGTTGGAAATCAAAAAGGACTCAAAAGGTTTGGTGAGCTGAAAAGAATCAGTCTCTCGATTTTTTTACAGGTTTTTGTCATCGAATTCTTTTTCGCGATGGGATTCTTTCTGCTCAAAGATTACTTGCCGATGCTCTACATAGAGAATGTTGACGTGGTCACAACAGCCGCTTCTCTGCTGCTTATCGCAGGATTGTTTCAACTTTCTGACGGCTTGCAAGTCGTCGTTCTCGGTGCCCTGAGAGGGCTGCAGGATGTCAAGGTTCCGACTTACATCACCTTCATTGCCTACTGGATCGTGGGCTTTCCGATCTGTTATCTTTTGGGTAAGACCCTGGATATGGGTTCGCAGGGTATTTGGATTGGTTTGCTCGCAGGGCTGACAGCTTCGGCCGTGATGCTCATGATTCGCTTCAAGTATTTAACCCAAAAACTGGTTGAGGATGAATAATATGGGCATTGTTTTCAATCAGTCTTTCAAGAATACTCTGATACTCATTCTTGGTTTTGCCATTGGGGGCGTCAATGTCCTTTTTCTTTACACGCATTTTCTGGAGGCTGAGTATTTTGGGTTGGTGACCTTCTTGCTCTCTTCAGCCAACCTGGTAATGCCCTTGCTTGTTTTCGGAATGCAACATACCATCGTTAAATTCTTCTCGGCCTATAACACCCGGGATGAGCAAGATAGTTTCCTGATGCTCGCCCTTGTTTTACCCCTGCTTTTTATTTTGCCGCTTGCGTTCATAGGAACTCTCTTTTACAGCCAGATAGCCCAGTTCCTGGCCCGCGAGAATATCATCATTGAGCAATACACGTATTTAATCTTTGCAATTGCTGTTTTCATGGGGTACTTCGAGGTTTTCTACGCTTGGAGCCGCGTTCAGTTGAAATCAGTTTTCGGGGGCTTTGTCAGAGAGATTTTCGCGCGAATCTGTATCTCTTTTCTGTTGATCGGTGTCTACCTGGGGTGGATTGGAAATGAGACCTTTGTATATGCTATTGCCGTAGTTTATCTGCTTCGGATGATCATCATGAAGATCTATGCGCTTTGGGTCTACTGTCCTCGTTTTCGCGGGTTCAGCCTGCCTGTCAACATGAGGGAAATCATGTCGTTTTCGGTTTACATTATCCTGGCGGGATCTGCGGGGACAATACTCCTGGAGATCGACAAGTTCATGATTCCACAACTCACCGACATTGCCGAGGTGGCCTATTACTCGGTTGGGGTCTACATCGCCTCTGTGATTGCAATTCCGAATCGGGCCATGCAACAGATCATCAATCCGATCACGGCGAAGGAACTCAACGCAAACAACCTGCCTGAGGTAGAAAACCTTTACCGAAGGAGCTCCCTGAACCTGCTGATTATTGGTGGACTCCTCTTTCTGCTGATCAATTCAAACATTCGCGAGATCTATGAATTTATAGACAAACCGGAATATACCGCAGGCATGTCTATCGTTCTGATCATTTCACTCTCGGAATTGATCAAGCTTTCATTGGGTACCAATGGTGCTATTTTGACCAATTCCCATTTGTACCGCATTCTGTTTTATTTTTCTTTGAGCATGGCGGCCAGTGTTTTTGTTCTGAACAAGGTGCTCATCGAGTACATGGGTATAGAAGGAGCTGCACTTGCAACTCTGATCGTCGTCCTGGTTTTCGCAGTGATGCGGGTGTATTACGTCTATCGAAAATTGGACATGCAACCTTTTGACAGGAAAACAGGTCTCGTTCTGCTGTTGATCGGGCTCAATTTTGCGATTTTCTTTTCGATTCAATTGAATTTGCCGCCTTTGTTGGCTATTTTGATCAAAAGTGCTTTTATTTCAGTGATTTTTCTTTTTTTGGTTCTAAGGCTAAAAATATCAGACGACCTGAACACTTTTTTTGATAATTTTGTAAGCGGTTCTGGCAAGGAATAGGGGAATCAAAAGCTTCTTTAACTTATGAATTATTTCATGCATGTCGGTTTGGGTTTTGTGATGGCTTATTTCAGTCTGGTCCCACCGGGTATGCTCAATATGACAGCTGTCAGAACCGCCATTGAAAAGGGTCGTGAATCAGGAAGGTGGTTTGCGCTCGGTGCAGCTCTTGTGGTTATTCCGCAGGCCTTCGTGGCTCTTGTCTTCGCCAGGTTCTTTGCAGATCATCCTGAGGTTGTCGAAAGGCTCAATTACGCAGGCATTTTTGTTCTTTTCGGCTTATCCGTGATGTTTTTTTTACAGGCGCGAAAGAAGTTCAAAGGCGAAGGAAAAAAACGTTCGGGAAAAAGCTTTTGGGCGGGCATGCTCATGTCGTCCATGAATATGCTTGCCATACCATTTTACCTGGTGCTCAGTTCGGTGCTGGAGAATCGCGGGATGCTTGTTACCGAACAGCCCTACATCAACCTTTTTGTGACTGGAGTCTTTCTCGGGGCCTTTGGGCTTTTCATGACGTATGTTCGGTTTGCAGATGTGATTCAAAAAAGGGCCCAATTCATTGCCAGGAATATCAACTATATCTTAAGTGCTTTGTTTCTGATCCTTGGAATTTTGACATTAGTGAAGATTATGAACTAATATTTTTTAAATTAGCGTCAAATAATAAAACCGTCCTGAATGATTCCTGCCATTATCCAGAACCTTAACCGGGGAGTCAACTTACTAAATTCCATAGATGACGTCCAGTACAGAGACAATTCAACCGCGCCGTATTACTCGAGCATCGGTATTCATATGAGACATGTCCTGGATGTTTTCGATTGCATCCTCAGAGGGCTGGAAAGCGGGATGATCGATCTCTCAGACAGAAAACGCAACGAGATGGCAGAGAGCCATGTGCAAATGGGGATCGAATATTTTTCGGAAGTCAAGTCAAGGTTGCTCGAACTTCAACATGAAGATCTGGATCAGGTCGTGAAAGTAAAAGATGATCTGGGACTGGGCATGGTGACAGCCAACTACACGCTCGCTGCTGCGTTGATTCAAGCTCATAGCCACGCCATTCACCATTTTGCCAGCATTGGATATATCATTTCCCAACTTGGGATCAGCCTTCCTGATGGAGATTTCGGGTACAACCCAACGACTCCGAAGAAGAATCTTCAATAAGAACCGATTACTGTACGGTCAGATTTCTGCCGAGTTCAGGGTCTTCAACATCTGACTGTGGCGCCTGAGCCATCTCACATTTTTAATGTACTCCAGAACACCCGGATAGGCCACCTGTTTCTTGTGATGGTTGATGTGGGCAATTTGACTCATGATCTTCCAGTGCGAATTGATCGTCTTCAGCGCGTTCAGGAAAGAAGCGCTTTCGTGCGAAGCGTCATAGATGTGGGTGGGTTCCGAGATGATGCCGTTGACCTCAATGACCTTGAAGTTCTCTCCTTTCAGAAGCAGATCATGGTTTTGGTATTTGATGTCCAGTCTTCCGTAATAAAAGCCCTTCATGGGTTTGCATATTCGGTCCATAAACGCATTGAGCTCAGGGCCAATTAGGTGGTTTCCATTGACGAATCGGGTCCCTTTTGAGTGGTTGCCAATGACCGAAAGCACGAGCTCCTCTCCGGGGTTCAAAACTCGATCGATCTGCTCCTTGTGGATGCGGGTGAAGAGGTCTGCGTACAAGTAGGCCCTCGGGTCCTCAAGGATAAGTTTCTCGATGGTTCTAGACCCGTCACCCTTGACTTTGAGGAACTCTTTGATGGTAACCGAGGTGACCTGACCCTGATCTTGTCCGGGATAGCGGTGGTAAAAAATCCCCAGTTCTTTCTGGTAGGGAATAAACTCCTGGATCAGTGTCTCAGTCTTAACCTGCTCCAGGTATTTTGTCAGAGCTTCCCACGAGTCAATCTTTTTCACGAGATAGCCTCTGAAGCCCCGATCCGGCTTCGCGATCAGTGGAAAGTGCAGCCCGTGTTCCCGCAGCTGTTTTTCCAGGTGATTTCTATTCTCGGCAGTGACCAACAAGCTTTTCGGTCTGTGCTGTTCGCCAACCAGGCTCAATGTGTCGAATTTGGATTCCGTTCCGTTACCGGAATAAGAAATGCCGGGGTTGGCCGTAAGATAGTGATTCGGATGGCCCTCCTTTAGTGAGCGCATAAAGAAAAACGGAAGGAGCGGCACATAGTAGGTGTACGTGGGCCAATGTTCCCATTCCGTAAGGCGGGTCCATTTGGCACTCTTTCTCATCGGGCGAAAAGGGATTTTAAAATGAGTCGAAAGGCTTGTGCAACAAGAACGATTGTGAGCACCGTCAGAAAACAGCCGAGGATGAGTAGCCCATAGCTCTGATCACGACGCAGCATCTTGAAGCCAATGGTGACCACTATGGGTGAAGCGAATAAGAGAGGCAAAGAAATGGCCAGGTATTTCATGCCTTTCTGGAAAACAGATTTGGCTACAGGATCTGAAAATATTTTCTCTTTGCGTTTCATTCGTGTGGATAAGACATGATACATTTGGACAGGATTAAATATAGACCAGAATACCCAGTTCACCAAAAAAGCTCCCGAACCGGGAGCTTTTCTATAAAATCAAATCGTCAATTTAATGATTTTTAGGCCAGGGCCTTCTCGAGGTTTGTTTTCAAAGCTCCAAGGAATTCCTGGGTATTGAGATAATCATCGGAAGTCATGGCGCTTTTGTGAATCAACAATGCCAGATCCTTTGTCATTTGTCCCCCCTCCACAGTGTCGATACAGACTTGTTCGAGAGTTTGGCAAAAGTCAATGAGCTCCTGGTTGCCGTCGAGTTTTCCTCGGTGCATCAATCCACGTGTCCATGCGAAAATAGATGCAATCGGGTTTGTTGAGGTTTCCTTTCCAAGTTGATGCTGTCTGTAATGTCTTGTGACAGTTCCATGAGCAGCCTCAGCCTCTACTGTTTTTCCGTCAGGGGTAACCAAAACAGAGGTCATCAGCCCCAGAGATCCGAAGCCTTGCGCCACAGTATCCGATTGGACGTCTCCATCATAGTTTTTACAGGCCAGACAAAACCGCCATCCCATTTCATTGCGGCAGCTACCATGTCATCAATGAGTCTGTGCTCGTAAGTGATTCCGGCAGCGGCGAACTTGTCTTTGAACTCGTTCTGGTAGACTTCTTCAAAAATATCTTTGAATCGACCATCATAGGCCTTCAAGATGGTATTTTTGGTGCTGAAATAGAGGTTCCAACCTTTGCTAAGCGCCTGGGTGAAACTAGATCTGGCAAAACCGTAGATCGATGAGTCAATATTGTACATCGCCATAGCGACTCCTCCTTCTTGAAAATTGTAAACCTCAAAACTCTGTGGTTCGCTACCGTCCTCAGGGGTAAAAGTCAGTGTGAGTTTTCCTTTTCCTTTGGTAACAAGGTCGGTTGCCTTGTATTGATCACCGAAAGCATGTCTTCCGATGCAGATCGGTTTGGTCCAACCCTGTACGTAACGCGGTACGTTTTTCATTATGATGGGCTCCCTGAAAATGGTTCCACCCACGATGTTTCGGATGGTTCCGTTTGGAGAACGCCACATCTTTTTCAGGTCGAATTCTTCAACCCTCGCTTCGTCAGGAGTAATGGTTGCGCACTTGATACCTACATTATACTTTTTAATTGCCTCCGCTGCATCAACAGTCACCTGGTCATTTGTGTCGTCACGATGTTCCACACCCAGGTCGAAGTACTTGATATCGAGATCCAGGTAAGGAAGAATAAGTTGATCTTTGATGAATTTCCAGATGATTCTTGTCATCTCATCACCATCGAGCTCGACTACCGGATTCGAAACTTTTATTTTAGTCATTGTCGCTTAGATTTAAATTGCTGCAAATATAATAAACCATCGCTTAGTTTATCCCGGCTTGAGACAAAAAATACCAGAAAAGTAAAAGCCACGGAAAAGATGCATTTCTCCATGGCTTTCGGTTTGGTTGAGCAGCATTTGACAAAAGTCTACTACTGCTTTGTATTAAAATAGGGGGGAGCTGTTGTTCGTATTACATCAGACCCTATTTTAAACTGTCCAGTCATTCCCAAAAACGTCTTGCGCTAAACACCTTGGTCTATGTTGCATCTGAACAGCAATAGAAATGAATCTATTGGCACCTGAACTAAACAGGACAATTTTTCATAACATTGGGGATGTCCTGAAAAGCCCGGAGCATGAGCAAAATTAAAAGATAAGGGTTTTAAAGAGGTGAAAATCAAGGATAAAGAAGTAAACACCTTATTAACAGCACTTGTTAACAATTGTTTATAACCGTGTTGTTATGCATTCAGGGTCTCCCTAAAAAAAGATATCCATAACAAAGATTTGACTCTTTGTTATGGATACTTGTCGAAATATCAGCTCGAAAATAATTATCCTCACATTTTCATGTTCCAATACATACGTCTCAAGCCTTAATTTCTACGGAAGTCATTCCTGTGCTTTATTCTCTCGACTCGGAAGCCGATCCTATTTTCGCACTGTCCTAACATCCTTTTTGCAACCACTAACCTTTAAATCCTGATATTTATGCTAAATACTATGATTATAACAAAAGCATCTGTGGCTACCCCAGAACACGTGATCCTGGCAGAATGAAAATTCAAAACGCTCTCGACAAAACCAATGTGAGGCCTACACCTCGTTTTGATAACGCCAGTTTCGAACTGACCTTCATTCTTATTTCAAATGTAAGCGGAAAGCATCCTTTTCTCCAAAGAATTGCGACAGTTCTTTTTAACATGAATTCAAGAACTGTTATGAACATTTGTTAATAAGAAAACCCCTTCTGTCTGAGACAGAAGGGGTTTTGTATTTGTAAGGATCTCGACTCCTTAAGATCTGCTTTCCTTGATCTGAGCCTTTTTACCCGTGAGATTTCTAAAGTAGAAAATACGTGCTCTTCTAACTTTTCCTTTCTTGTTCACTTCGATTTTTTGAATCGCAGGCAGGTTGATCGGGAAAATCCTTTCAACTCCAACCGTTCCTGACATCTTGCGAATCGTAAAAGTTTCTGAGGCTCCGCTTCCTCTTCTCTGGATCACAACACCTTTGAAGAACTGAGTCCTCGTTTTGGATCCCTCCCGAATTTCATAGTAAACAGTGATCGTGTCTCCCGCTGAAAAAGCAGGGATATCGTTTTTAGTCACGAATTCACTCTGTACAAAATCTACTAAATTTCCCATTGTTCTCTGTTAAAATGGTTTCAAACAACAACCAACATTCACGATTCTCGCCAGAGGTTAATTTTGCGTGTGCAAATTTATAAAATAAATCGGATTAAAAAACAACCCTGAAAGATATTTTGTCGATCTAGAAATAATTTCTAACTGCCTTTTTTGCTGGGAGTTGCATCATCGTCTAAAAGATCGGGACGGAGGCTATGCGTTCGAGAGACCGACTGCTCATGTCTCCATTCTTCGATTTTTGGAAAATTTCCTGAGAGGAGTATTTCCGGAACCTTCATGCCTTGATACTCAGCCGGACGGGTGTAAACAGGAGGCGCGAGCAGTCCGTCCTGAAAGGAATCAGACAGGGCAGAGGTCTCGTCACCGAGAACCCCGGGAATCAATCGTACCACAGAATCGCATACTACAGCCGCCGCAAGCTCTCCTCCTGAAAGGACGTAGTCGCCAATGGAAATCTCCAGTGTCACAAAACGATCCCGGACACGCTGGTCAACCCCTTTGTAATGTCCTGTCAGCAAAATCAGGTTTTCAGCACCTGATAATCGATTGGCAAGGCCCTGGTTCAGCACCGGGGCATCGGGGGTAAGGTAGATGATCTCGTCATACGAGCGTTCACTTATCAACTTGCTGATGCATTTGTCTATGGGTTCCATCATCAAAACCATTCCGGCACCTCCGCCGAACTGATAGTCATCGATTTTCCCATAACTGTTTATGGCATAATCCCTCAGGCTGTGAAAGTAGATTTGAGCCAGGCCCTTGGTCTGAGCCCTTTTCAGTATAGAATGTTCGAATGGGCTTTGAATCAGTTCAGGAGCCACGCTAATGATGTCAATATGCATGCCGCAAAGATATTATTTTTTGAATGCCCGGATCATTCGATTCTTGCCGTAGATGTCTTTTCTGATCTCGATGTTATGGTAGGAGAGCTTCGTGAGGATCTCTTCGGTGGGTTCGGCCAGGTTTTCATTGATTTCGAAAAAGAGCATTCCATTTCGGATCAGCGCGTCCTTGCCCAACAATGCAATTTTTTTGTAAAACAGCAAGGGGTCTTCATCGGGTACAAACAGGGCGAGGTCCGGTTCGTGCCTCAGCACATTTCCGCGCATCTCAGTCTTCTCGCTAAGTCGGACATAAGGCGGATTGGAAACTATCACATGATAATGGTCGGCAAGGTTTTCGGCGTTTAGAACATCCTTTTTGAAAAAGTGGACAGGAGCTCCAAGCCTTTTGGCGTTGTCACGTGCCAGGTCCAGAGCCTTCTCAGAAATGTCAAGGCCGTGAATCTCAGCGTCGGGCAGGTTTAGGGCCAGGGAGACGGGTATGCATCCGCTACCGGTCCCGATATCCAGTATTTTCAAGGGAACTTTGTCATTACAAGAATCCGAAAATCCATTTGACCAGTTCTTCAGTTTCGGGTCTTGGAATTAAAACATTCTCATTGACTTTAAAGCTCAGGCCCATAAACTCTGAAGTGCCCAGGATGTATTGAATAGGTCGTTCCTTGAGCAATTCGTTCAACGCTCCCAAAAATATCTCTTCGGGCCATTGCTTTCTCTTCAATTCGGGCTCGAGCGCCAGATCGACCTTTCTTGTTCCGAAATGACGCTCCAGCAGCAGATGGAAAAACGTTAGGATCTCAGTTTCGGGGTAGAGGTGGTTCAGTTTCTGCAAATAAAGATTCTTGATCTCGGGAAGTGTCATTGCGGGCAACTTTCTTGCTGTAATAAGGGTCCAAAGGTAATCTTTTTATAAATTCGCGTTTCATCATCAAAGCGTTGAGAGACAAGAAAAATACATGCATCGTTGCCTTGAGTTGGCGGCGGATGGCTTGGGAAGTACCTATCCAAATCCGCTCGTTGGTTGTGTGATTGTTCACCAGGGCAAAATCATCGGAGAGGGGTGGCACCGAAAAGCAGGGGAAGCTCATGCGGAGGTCATCGCCATTGATGCTGTAACCGACAAAGCGTTGCTTGAGAAATCAGAGCTCTATGTCAATTTGGAGCCCTGTTCTCATTACGGCAGAACACCCCCTGTGCAGACCTCCTTGTGAAAATGAAAATTCCCAGAGTTTTTATTGGCAGTCTTGATTACAATTCAGAGGTCAATGGAGCAGGTGTCGCCCGACTTGAGAGGAGCGGATGCCAGGTGACGACCGGAGTGCTTGAGAAGGAATGCCGGGAGTTGAACCGAAGATTCTTCACCTTTCATCTCCTCAAAAGGCCCTATGTCATTTTAAAATGGGCGGAAAGTGCTGATGGCTATATTTTTCCTTCTGAAGATCAAGTGAGTGAGAAAGGACCGGTTTGGATCTCAAATGTGTATTCGCGTCAGTTGGTCCACAAATGGAGGGCTGAGGAGGGGGCCATTCTCGTAGGGACAAAAACATTGGAAAAGGATGATCCGAGCCTCACTGTAAGAGAAGTAGTGGGGAATTCGATCTTGAGACTGGTCATCGACCGGCGGGGAAGACCCAACTGGGACCGCAAGGTGTTTAAGGATGGGTTTGAGACCGTAGTCCTGGCTCAACAAAGTGAGGAGCGCAGATATATTCCGGAAGAATTGAAAAATAACGTGCGAATTAATGGGCTGGACTTCGCTGCTTCATTACCGGAGCAAATCGTCGACTTTTTATACGAGGAAGAGGTGCAGTCGCTGATCGTGGAGGGAGTGCTCTGACTCTCAATGCATTCATTGAGGCAGGACTTTGGGATGAGGCCCGGGTTTTCAAAGGAAAAATTCAATTCCATGAAGGGCTTGTCGCCCCTGAATTACCAAGTCTTCCGATTAGTGAGAAATCTATAGGAGGCGATCGGCTTCGTATTTTTCAGGAATGATCGGGAAAAACAGAATTTCAGCATCGAAAAAAAAAATGACCTAAGATTCCGAATTAGAAATGGATACCTATAAGACTCTGAAATCCTGTATTAGTTTTCCGTTTACAAAGTGAAAGGCAGCAAGTTTATGGCATTTGCCTATCCTGTTCAGTCAAACGAAGAGGTCGACGAGATTTTGAAGGATTTGAGGGCTGAACATACGAAAGCTAATCACTGTTGCTATGCCTGGAAATTGGGGAAAGAAAAAATCCAATACAGGCATAATGATGACGGAGAACCCACCAACAGTGCAGGAAAGCCCATCTATGGGCAGATTTTGTCCTTTGAGCTTACAGATGTGCTCATCGCGGTCGTTCGTTATTTTGGAGGCACAAAACTGGGCGTAGGCGGTTTGATTCAGGCCTATCGGGAGTCCGCCCGTTTAGCCCTCGAACAGGGAACCGTAATCCGCAAAGAGATCAAACTCCCTTTCTGGCTTGAATTTGAATATCCGCAGATGGACAAGGTGATGCGCCTCATTAAAGAAAAACAGATCGAGATAATCAGTCAAAAGATGGACTTGAAGGTCAGCCTCGGCTTACTGGTGAACAAAAGAAATGAGTTGGCTTTTCGGGAGAGTCTTGCTCAGATGCACGAGGTGGATTTGAAAGAGTGAGAGGGTTCGTGAAATGGGCTTGAAAAGTTGAACACAAAAACGGTCCTCAATTGAAGTGGGCGTAGATCTTTTCAAGTAATTCGGCAGGGCCCTTGATGGGTTTGTTTTTTTTCATGTCTATAAAAACCAATCTTGCCATTCCGGTAGTGATCAATTCATCTTTTTCATTTGTGATTTCGAAATCAAACTCGATTTTGACCAGGGGTTTCTTGTTCAAAATCGTTGTAATGGTAAGAAGGTCGTCGTATTTGGCAGGTTTGATGAAGTCTATATCGAGCTTAATGACCGGAAGCATGATGCCGGATTCCTCGAGGCTCCGGTAGCTGACCCCCAGACTGCGAAGCCATTCAACTCGTCCCACCTCAAAATACTGGGCGTAGTTGCCATAATAGACATACCCCATTTGATCGGTTTCGCCGTAACGAACACGAAGTTTTGTTTGGTTTTTGATCATAATTTTGTATTTTGAGGCTGGATAGTTTAACCAAAAAAAAAATAATAATCAATACCATTTTTATTTTTTTATGCTAAAGTTTATTCACAAATTTGTACTGGAAATAGGGACTACTATTTTCATCGGAAATAAGGGGACTTTACTAAATTCGAAATTGACTTTCTAAATGACGAGAACAGCTTCATCTGTATGGAATAATTGTTTACTTTTTATAAAAGATAACATCAAGCCACAGGCCTATAAGACCTGGTTTGAGCCCATTAAGCCGATGAAGTTGTCAGGTGATGTTCTGACTATTCAGGTTCCCAGCAAATTCTTTTTTGAATGGCTCGAGGAGCACTATATCAAACTCCTTCGGGTAGCTTTGGTTCGGGAACTGGGTGACAATGCAAAATTGGTCTACGATGTGCGGATGGAAAATACGTACAGTAACAAAAAGCCGCATACGGTGAAATTTCAGAGCTCCAATAAAAAACCGTTCAACTCACAAGGCATGACCATGCCGCTTCAGATCGACAAGCGAGAGCTCGAAAAACCCGTTTGTCATTCCCGGGATTCAGAAGGTTAAGATCGAATCTCAGCTCAATCCAAATTACAATTTTGAGAATTTCATAGAAGGGGATTCCAATCGTCTTGCCCGATCGGCCAGCATGGCGGTCTCAAACAAGCCCGGTGGAACCTCGTTCAATCCTCTGTTGATTTATGGAGGCGTAGGATTGGGTAAAACGCACCTGGCCCAGGCCATTGGAGTTCGAATTAAAGAACGCTATCCCGAAAAGACGGTCCTTTACATATCCGCCGAGAAATTTACACAGCAGTTCATTGACTCCGTCAAGGCGAATACGAGAAACGACTTTATTCACTTCTACCAGATGATCGACGTATTGATCGTCGACGATGTGCAGTTCCTCTCCGGAAAATCGGGTACGCAGGACGTTTTCTTCCATATCTTCAATCACCTCCATCAGAACGGGAAACAAGTGATCCTGACTTCTGACAAGGCACCGGTGGATATGCAGGATATTGAACAGCGACTGCTTTCGAGATTCAAGTGGGGGCTTTCGGCAGAACTCGCTGCTCCTGATTACGAAACCCGAATCAGCATACTGAAGAGCAAAATGTTCCGCGACGGGGTAGAGATACCTGAAGAGATCGTTGAATATATCGCGAAGAACATCAAAACGAACGTGCGTGAGCTTGAGGGTGTACTCATTTCACTTATTGCCCAGGCTTCGTTCAATAGAAAGGAATTCACCTTGTCGCTCACCAAGCAAATTGTCGACAAGTTCGTCAAGAACACCAAAAAAGAGGTTTCGATCGACTACATCCAGAAAGTGGTGTCGAAGTATTTTGAAATGGACGTCACAACTTTGCAGTCCAAAACGAGAAAACGTCATATCGTGCAAGCGCGGCAATTGGCCATGTATTTCGCAAAACGTATGACCAAGGCTTCTCTGGCCAGTATTGGCTCTCAGATTGGAAGTCGCGACCACGCCACTGTGTTGCATGCCTGCAAAACGGTAGACAACCTCACCGAAACGGATAAGCAGTTTCGCAAATACGTGGATGAACTCACCAAAAAGCTCACCTTTTAAATCATATCCCTATGGTTCGGGTATTGATGGTCTGTTTGGGAAACATATGCAGGTCACCTTTGGCCGAAGGCATACTCAAGTCTAAAGTGGACGCGAAACAAGTATTTGTGGACTCCGCAGGTACTGGAGGCTGGCACGTGGGTCAATTGCCTGATGTCAGGTCGATTGAAGTTGCCCAGAGCTACGATCTGGACATAACCGATCAAAGATGCCGAAGATTCTCTACCCTTGATTTTCATAAGTTTGACAGAATCTATGTCATGGATCGTTCGAATTACTCGGATGTGATTGACATGGCTTCCTCTGATCTCGAGCGGGACAAAGTCCGGTTGATACTGGAGGAGCTTTCCCCTGGAGAAGAGCGGGAAGTGCCTGATCCTTATTACGGAGGCCCTCAGGGTTTTGACAATGTCTATAAGCTGCTCGATGCGGCCTGTGAAGTGATTTCAACCCAGCTGGAGCATGAGTAAATTTGGAAAACTGTACCTGATTCCCACGACCCTGGGTATGAACGAGCCTCTTGAAGTGCTCCCGATTTCGGTAAAAAAGAAAGTTGAGGAGCTGAATTTTTTTATCGTGGAGAACGAAAAATCGGCCAGAAGGTTTATCAAGAAGATAGCCCTTAGGAAATCTCAACCTGCTCTCAGGCTCTTTGTGCTGGATAAGTTTACGACTGATTTTGAAGCAAAGTCTTTTATCGACCCTTGTTTTCAGGGGGTCAACGTTGGGTTGCTGTCTGAGGCGGGTGTTCCCGCTGTCGCAGATCCTGGTGCAAACGTGGTCATGCTGGCCCATTTGAAGAAGGTTGAAGTGGTCCCTTTGGTAGGCCCTTCGTCGATTATTCTCGCCATGATGGCTTCTGGGTTGAACGGGCAGAATTTTGCCTTCAACGGCTATTTGCCCATTGAGAGTGCTGAGCGCAAGAAAAAAATCAAGATGTTCGAAAAACGTTCAAAGGAATTGCAGCAGTCTCAGATATTTATCGAAACTCCATATCGAAACAACAAGTTGCTGGATCAATTCAAATCGACGTTGACGCCTTCGACCCAACTCTGCGTCGCTGCGGATCTTACTCTGCCATCTGAATACATTCGCACCCAAACTGCTGCAGACTGGAAAAACGAATCACCCGACCTTCACAAAAGGCCCTGCATCTTCATTGTCCACAAATTCTGAGGCGTCGTCTTCTTCGCTCATAAATCGCTCGATGCTTATTTTCGCGTTTTTGACCGGTTTGACCAGTGACGTGTCGTAACCACTGAAACGTTTCATGTACTGCTCGACATCCGTTCCAAAAGCGTCGTACGCATTGAATTCACCATTGCTTCTCAAGTATTTCTTGACGTTACCGGCCCCTGCCAGGTGAGCGGCGGCCAAAATACCTGATTCGGTGATCTCGATACCATTGATCGTTTTGCCCACAGACCATTGGATGTCTCGTTTCAGAATCCATTTGTTCAGGGAGCAAAGTGTGTAAAAAGCTTCTTCCTGTAGCTGAGGATTATTCAGAAATGCCTTAGTGTCGTAAATACGAATCCGGTTCAGGGTGGTTGCACCAAACTGGTATTTGCCAAGATATCCAAAGGAGTTGATCTTTTGTAGTTGCCCGGGATTCTTTAAAGGCAAGAGCCTCTTTAAAACCGACATAGTGCATGTCTACTGTAGGGGTAAATACAAGTTCGAAGGGTTCAACGCTTTTGGAAACTGTTACAATGGCGTTTTGTTCGTGCAGATTGTATCTGACTTTCCGGCCGCTAAATGAATTGGAATCATCTTTGGTAAACGCGGTGAGTATGAGCGCCGAAAAGGCGACATACATAATATTCTTTTTCATAACTGCATATTTTAGTTAGGGAGTACCTAAAATTTACATGTCTGGGACAAAGATACGAATTAAAACACAGATAAGATAAGTGGCACGTTAACAGAGTGTTAAAAATAAAGAAAATGAAATTTCCAGCTCCCATTTGTCCGGTATTCGACCGTTGGAGCCGGTATCTTGACAAAATTGAATACGTTGAACACTGTCTTGAGAAAATCCGAATTGGTCGGGATTTTGGTGAGATCCACGTCTACACTTGTGAAAAATTGGCGATAAGATTCTATGGGTTCCGGTGGGGAAGTAGTGAAGTCGAGGCTGTCTTCCGGCAATCCATTTGCCCCATAGCCAATTGAAACATTGAGCCATTTCGGAATCTTACTTTCTTTGAAGAAGGATCTGAGATTGAAGGAAAGCCAATAGGTTTGCCCGTTGTAATCTTTCAAGAGCTGTTCCAGGGTGGTCTCACCCAGCTTTTCGGGGTTGTTTTCGGCGTATTGGGTAGTCATAAACGAGAATTTCATCTGAATTCTCTGTTCGTCCCAGAGAACCTCCTGACCAACAAGGAGCCCCGTACCCAGGGCATTTGCCATAACGTCACCGGTAGAGAAGCCCCATTCTTCCGAAAAACCATCCAGCACTTCAATTGTAGTCAGGAATACAAAACCGAGAGTCGCCCCGTAGATCAGCTGGTTCTTTTTTGAATCCCCGGCCCAGGCCAATGCGTCCATTCCCATTTTTCCGATGTAGTAGGAGCTGAAGATGTGCCCGAACTTGTCCATCTGCATCCACTGGCTGTTGTCGTTGAGTGATTTGAAGCTGGATCTGGGGTATTGAGAGTACCATAATTCGTTTAGTCCGATCAGTGCAGCGGTACCCAGGGCGGCTTCGGTCACGTAGACAGCTGTTCTTCTCTTTTTATTGAGGGTGTCAGATCGTTGAAAGAATGGTGTCTTGTTCTGAGCCTGAAGCGCGCTTCCCAAATTGAGAAACGACCCGCAGAACAAGGCTAAGATGAAGCCAATGCTCAACAGAAGGCCAGGTCTTTGGGGGTATTTGATAAACCGTTTCAAGCGCTTGGAATCATCTGTTAATGCCTTGTTTGCTCACCCATTGCTGATACGCCCGGGCATTGGCATTGTGTTCGGCCAGTGTTTTGGCGAATTTGTGGTACCCCAGGTTTTCAACGCTTGCGCACATGTAGTAATAATCGTGTTTTTCATAGTTGAGAACAGCATCGATGGATGAGATGTCAGGCATTCCGATGGGGCCGGGCGGCAATCCAAAATTGACATAAGTGTTGTAGGGCGAATCAATGGTCAGATCCTTGTTCAGAACCCGTTTGTATTCTTTATCCTGTCCGTACTTTTGCTTCAGCGCGTAGATGATTGTGGGGTCCGCCTGAAGGGGCCAGAAATCCCATAAGCGATTCAGGTAGAGCCCGGCTACCGTCTTGCGCTCAGCCACCACCGCGGTCTCTTTTTGCACAATGGAGGCCAGCGTGGAAACCTGCAAGGGCGTCAACTCGAGTTGTTTGGCTTTTGCGAGCCTTTCCTGATTCCAAAAACGATTGTATTCGGTCAGCATGCGATCCCTGAAACCGTCTGCCTGGGTGTTCCAATAGAAGTCGTAGGAATTCGGAATATACATCGAAAGAGCCGTACTGGGGTCAAAGCCGTTTTTCTCCTGAAAACCCTTTTCGATCAGGACATTTAATACGCTCAGCGAATCGGCCTCGATCTGCGCGGCGATGCGGCCAGCGAGTTTTTCAAATGAATCCTGATTGTTGAAGGTGAGCGTAACCGTCTCTTGTTTGCCTCCGCGAAGGTGATTGACGAGTTCCTCATTGCTCATTCCTTTGTCAATTTTGAATTTACCCGCACGAATCTTGTTGTAGTAGTTCTTCTTCTCGGCAACCCAGACAAATCCCTTCGGATTTTTGAGGTAGGGTTCAATCAAAGGAAGAAAATCCTCAAATTCAGTATCGGTAGGTATGTAGACGAAAGCCGTTTCTGTAACGTTACTCGAATAGATCCGGGTATAGATCCTATAGGCATAAACGATAGCAATCAAGGCCGCAACGGCAATTAAGATTCCGATCTTTTTTTTCATTCTTGTTCTGGATTCGTTTGTATGTGCTCCGGGTTGACCCGTTGATAAATAGACACATCTGTATAGCTATTCTCATCCTTCATCCACTCTTTCAAGGTCCCTGAGTGGATAAAGCCCGAATTCTCAAAGAGTCGTCTGCTTGCCGGGTTATTCATGGGCACGTACAAACACCTGGTGCAACCCGAGAAAGCGAAAAGCGTATTCGGTCATCAGTTCAATGGCTTGGGTCGCAATTCCCTTGAGCTGATGATTCTTCTTTACGACGACTCCTATACCGGCTCGGAGGTGATGAGGTTCGAAGTGAAACAGGTCTATGAGCCCGACGAGTTCTTCACTTCCTTTCGGTGAAATGGCAAGGCGCAACTGTTTGGCCTCATAGAGGTCTTTGGTAGATTCCTCCAGGTATTTGGTCAGTAGATCGCGCGAATAGGGTACGAGGGTGTCGCTGAGGTTCCACAGTGAGGAATCATTCTCAATGTCAAACAGTGCCTCCAGGTCAGAAGGTTCTAATGCTCTTAATTTAATATGCTTATTTTCAAGAATATGCACTAATTAATCTTTATTTTTCCTTTAAATACAAAAGTGGCAGGTCCGGTAAGGATAATGTTGGTGAATTTTCCATTTTGAAAGCTAAAACTTACCTCGAGATCACCTCCTTCGGTTTGAATTTTGACTTTCTCGCTTCGGGTCTTTCCAAGATAATGACTTGCCAGGGCGACAGCTGTAACTCCTGTTCCGCAACTCAGGGTCTCGTTCTCAACTCCGCGTTCGTAAGTTCTCACTTTAAACGTGATATCATCAATCTGCTCCACAAAGTTGACATTGGCCCCGACCTTGTTATAGGGCTCGCCGAATCGAACCTCCCTTCCTTTAGAAACAACATCCAAATCCTTCAGATTGTTTTCGAACTGCACGTGATGAGGAGACCCCGTATCGAGAAAAATATGACCTTCAGAAGCTTTCAGCTGATCTACATCAACCATATTCAGGCTCACCTTATCCTTATGTATCTGAGCTCTGTAAAGCTCTCCCTGGGCCTGAAAACGCGTTTCACGGTCAAAAAGATCAAGAGAGTGCGCAAATGAAACCAGGCAACGGCCCCCGTTCCCACACATGGATCCCGGAAAACCGTCGGCATTGTAGTAAATCATCTTGAAATCAAAACCTTCAGCGTCTTCCAATAGCATCAATCCATCAGCCCCGACGCCAAATCGGCGATTGCAGATCTTTTCGATTAAACTCACATTTTCCTTTGGAAAAAAACCGTTTCGATTGTCAAAAATGACAAAATCATTTCCGGTACCCTGATATTTATAGAAATCTACTGTCACGGGACAAATTTAGCAATAAATACGCTACAACTTCGCTGTTAAAGTTCAGTTAAACTAGGATTGGCCAAAACATGACTTCTTATTTTTCTTGTTAAATTTGAGGGTTGTGAAAAAAATATACCTATGAAAAATTTTGTAAAACTAGTGTTGATTTCAGTTCTCGGAGGTACAATTACCCTGGGGGCCTATTTACTTTTTTTTGATAAGGATGAATCGAATAACACGACTCAGGGACATTCGATGCCCGTGTTTACCACGGCGGCTGCTTTTTCAGAAGCTGCGGCAGCGGCAGAGGAGACTGATTTCACGGAGATTGCCGAAAAGACCATTCATGCCGTTGTTCACGTGAAAAACGTTTCCGTTTCATCTTCATCCGGAAATCCCTTGCTCGAATTCTTCTACGGTCCATCTGTTCGTCAGGAGCAGGAGGTTATTGGAAGCGGCTCCGGGGTTATAATTTCACCGGATGGCTATATCATCACGAATAATCACGTCATCCGAGGTGCCCGCGAGCTGGAGATCACTTTGAACAACAAGGAGTCTTATGAAGCAGAAGTCGTCGGCGTGGATGAGAGCACGGATATTGCCCTTTTGAAAATTGATAAAGAAGATTTGTCTTACTTGCCTTTCGGGAATTCTGACAATGTCAAGGTGGGCGAGTGGGTGCTTGCCGTTGGAAATCCCTTCAACCTTACTTCGACGGTTACCGCAGGTATTGTAAGCGCCAAAGCGAGAGACATCAATATCATGAATAACAACAAGCGCATCGAATCTTTCATCCAAACCGATGCAGCAGTGAATCCGGGCAACAGCGGCGGGGCACTGGTCAATACGCGGGGTAACCTGATCGGTATCAATACGGCCATTTCATCTCAGACAGGATCTTATATCGGATACTCGTTTGCGGTTCCGTCCAACATAGCCAGAAAGGTGATAGAAGACATTTTGGAATACGGAAATGTGCAACGCGCCTACCTGGGAATCAATTATGAGGAGCTCAATGCTGAGAAGGCCGATGAGTTTGGAGTCGGGTCGACCGAAGGCGTTTTGATTACCCGGGTTCTCGACCAGGGAGCCGCTCAGGAGGCCGGCCTTCTTCAAAACGATGTCATTGTCAAAATGGATGACATCAAGATTTCGAATTTTTCGGATCTCCAGGGATTTCTGGGCTCGAAAAGACCCGGAGATGTCGTTCAGGTATCGATTCTAAGAAATGAAAGCACTAAATTACTGACAGTTAAACTGAGAAACCAGTTCGGCAAATACGAATTTGAGAATTCTGATTTCAGCAATTACTTCATAGGAGAACTCGAACCACTTTCAAAGAGCGAAGCAAACCGTTTCAATGTCAGTCACGGGGTGAAAATTGTCAACCTGAAGAACCGCAGCATCGAAGAAATGTATGGTGTAGGTAACGGTGACATCATTCTGTCTGTCGAAGATGAGAAGGTTTCAAGCGCCTATGAGGTAGATCAATTGCTCAAAAAGAATCAAAACAAAGACTACTATGAGTTGCAGATCCTGACCCAGAGCGGCAAGCTAGGGTACATTCGGGTGCGCTCCAATTGATTCTGGAATGAACCCTGGAACAGGGCTTGAGAATCTATCAAATAACCGCTTCTACGAGGCGGTTTTTTCATTGCCTATATATCATTTCACCCTATTTTTACGTTCTTTTTACATAGTTCAAAGAATACCCCGATGAAATTAATACCGAGTTATGAAGACCAACTGTCGCTACAGGTAGAACAGCGAAGGCTTGCCGTGGAACTGATCAAACTGGTCAGTGACCTCTGGTACGAGAACAATATTGAACTCTATCTATTCAGGAATCAGTTGCTCGACCGAAATGTTGGAGAGATATTGAATCTCCTGGAATATGCCCGGGAATTCGTTCAGAAACCGATCCCCTTTTCGTCCCTGGTGAAAATCGCAAGGAAAATCGACGCCATGAACCTGCCTCCGGCCAAAATCGATTTGGGAAAGCTTACTTATGTCTACGAATTGACCGAAGAAGCCAGTTTGGATGATTTTGTCGAAAACAAGTTGAGTAGAGCTCATAAATCGAACGGTTTCAAGCCGAAGGACGTGGTTCTTTACGGATTTGGTAGAATTGGTCGCTTGTTGGCGCGGGAGCTGATGTCAAAAACCGGCAAGGGGATTCAAATGCGCCTGCGAGCCATCGTAACGCGAGGGGAGATCACGGAAGCGATCCTCGAAAAACGGGCTGCCCTGTTGCGCAAGGACTCTGTGCACGGTAAATTCAAAGGGTCCGTAAAGGTCGACATCAAAAACCAGGCGCTTATCATCAACGGCACCTCTGTTCATATCATCACTTCAAATGCGCCTGAGGATCCGGATTACACGTCTTACGGTATTGAAAACGCCCTGGTTATTGACAACACGGGTGCTTTCCGTTCGGATGAGGCTCTCGGAAGACATCTCAAGGCAAAAGGGGTAGACAAGGTTCTTCTCACTGCGCCCGGCACCGATAATGTTCCGAACATCGTTTACGGTGTGAATCAAAAGGGATACAACCCGGATGAACTGTCCGTTTACTCAGCTGCCTCCTGCACAACAAATGCCATAACACCGGTACTCAAAGTGATCAATGATGCCATTGGCATAAAACACGGGCATATCGAGACCATTCACGCCTATACCAATGATCAGAACCTGGTCGACAACATGCACAAAAAGTACAGAAGGGGTAGGGCTGCGGCCATCAATATGGTAATCACCGAGACAGGGGCGGGAAAAGCCGTCGGGAAAGCTTTGCCTGAGTTGCAGGGGAAACTGACGTCAAATGCAATACGCGTACCGGTGCCCAATGGCTCCCTGGCTATTCTGAATCTGAATCTTCACGCTAAAACCACAAAAGAAGATCTGAATGCCATCATGAAGAAATACGCCCTGGAAGGGGATCTGGTCGAGCAGATTCGATATTCGATAAGCAGCGAATTGGTTTCTTCTGACATTGTAGGGGTCGAAGAACCTGCCATTTTTGACAGCGAGGCGACCATCGTCAGTGACGACGGACTTAAC
>CAWJRB010000015.1:0-59508 GCA_963845155.1 uncultured Flavobacteriaceae bacterium
AAGAGCATTTCTCGTAAAAACCGAACAACCGCTTAACAGCGGTTTTGTTTTTTTGTTTTCTCCAACCTTACAAAAGCGAGCTTTTAAGGGATTACCTGCGGTGATCCCAGGCGGGGAGCCGTCCAGAAGAAAAAACCGAACAACCGCTTAACAGCGGTTTTGTTTTTTTGTTTTTCTCCAACCTTACAAAAGCGAGCTTTTAAGGGATTACCTGCGGTGATCCCTAGGCGTGGGACCGTTCAGAAGAAAAAACCGAACAACCGCTTAACAGCGGTTTTGTTTTTTTGTTTTTCTCCAACCTTACAAAAGCGAGCTTTTGACGGTTTTCGAAAAACAAAAAAACCGAAACTCTCGTTTCGGTTTTTTCTTCTGCGGAGAAAGAGGGATTCGAACCCCCGGAGGTGTGACCCTCGCTGGTTTTCAAGACCAGTGCATTCGACCACTCTGCCATTTCTCCTAAAAGTCATTCTGCGGTGCAGAATTGCGAGCGCAAATATAAGACCCTTTTTTGTTTTTGTAAAACATTTCGGAAACTTTTTGGGCGGCATTCAATCCCGTCAAACCCGAAAGGATTTGAATTAAAATAGTATTTTCGTCTCAAATCCGATACATGGAAATCGAACTTTTCTTTCTGGCTCTTGTTGGATTCGTCGCAGGAGTGATCAACATCATGGCGGGTGGGGGCTCCCTGCTTACCCTACCTATGCTCATCTTCCTGGGTCTTCCCCCGGCCATTGCCAACGGGACCGAACCGGGTGGCTATCCTCATTCAGAATGTATTTTCGATTTCAGGTTTTCGAAGTAAAGGGATCAACACCTTTCCTTATAGTATCTATTTTGGTCTTTCCGCAATGGTTGGAGCGATTATCGGTGCACAAATTGCGATAGACATCCGGGGTGACCTCTTCAACAAAATCCTGGCGGTGATCATGATTTTTGTAGTGGTCTACCTTGTGCTCAACCGCAAGACGCGCACTGAGGATATGATCGAACGGATAACCGGGAAACACCTTTGGCTGAGTCTGCTGCTTTTCTTTTTTATCGGGATCTATGGCGGTTTCATCCAGGCCGGAACGGGTTTTCTCATCTTGTTGGTCTTATCAGGAGTCAATCGTTTTTCTCTGGTGAAGAGCAACGCCATCAAAGTTGTAGTGGCCTTTATCTATACGATTTCGGCCCTCTCGGTTTTTATTATCAATGATCAGGTCAATTGGAAATACGGATTGGTTCTCTCTATAGGAAATGCCCTTGGCGGATGGTTCTCAAGCAGATGGTCGGTCAGGAAAGGTGACGGTGCCGTAAAAATCTTTCTTATTATAATGGTAAGCGCAATGGCAATCAAACTCTGGTTCTTTACCGCCTGATTTCGAAGGAGGAAAAACCAACAGATTGCCCTTTATTGTAAATCACCTTTTCGACCCTTGACATGGGGGAGCCCCGATTCAGCCATTCAAGAAATCGTCTCAGCTCGTCTGAACTCCCTTCGGCTTCGACATAAACGCTTCCATCGTCAGAATTCTCAACGAAGCCTTTGACACCAAAGGAAAGGGCAGCTTCCCGGGTGTATTTGCGGAACCAAACGCCCTGTACACGGCCGATGACTTTGATTTTGTAATGTAACGACAATATTCTCAAATTTTGAATGATACCACAAATTGGCGGGCTCTCTAAAGCGCCTTAAAGGGTAAATTTAAAGAATTCCGGACGGAACAGCATTTGAATCAATTGTGTTAACTTTGGCGTTCATTTTTAATCCGGACAAATGAGCAATTCTTTTGGGAAAATCTTCAGACTTACTACGTTTGGTGAATCACATGGACCAGCCATCGGGGGTGTTATCGATGGATGTCCGGCAGGACTTGAACTTGAGTTCGAGGCCATCCAAAAAGAGCTTGAGCGCAGAAAGCCGGGACAGTCGAAGATCACGACCCAAAGAAAGGAACCGGATCAGGTGGAGTTTCTCTCCGGAATATTTGAAGGAAAAACCACTGGCACCTCTATCGGTTTCCAGATTCGCAACACAAACCAACGCAGCAAGGACTACTCACACAACGTCGACGTCTATCGTCCTTCTCATGCCGATTATACTTATGATCAGAAATACGGGGTCAGAGACCACCGTGGTGGCGGACGAAGTTCTGCACGAGAAACCGCCAACTGGATCGTGGGTGGAGCGGTTGCCAAACAACTCCTGAAGGATATTGAGGTAACTGCCTTTACTTCATCCGTAGGAACGATCTTTATGAACAAGCCTTACCAGGATCTCGATTTTTCGAAAATTGAGTCGAACATGGTGCGCTGCCCTGACCCAGAGTCGGCGAACAAGATGATCGATAAGATCACGGAAATCAAAAAAGCGGGTGATACAATCGGAGGAACCATCACTTGCGTCTTAAGAAATGTTCCCAGGGGGCTCGGCGAACCAATATTTGACAAGTTGCACGCACGTCTTGGACAAGCGATGCTCTCCCTGAACGCGGTAAAGGGTTTCGAATACGGCAGCGGATTTTGCGGGGCAGAGATGAAAGGAAGCGAGCACAATGACCTTTTTAATAAAGACGGAAGCACAAAAACCAACCTGTCAGGCGGTATACAGGGAGGAATCAGCAATGGTATGGACATATACTTCCGGGTTGCCTTTAAACCTGTTGCGACCCTTATCCAAAAACAGGACACGATCGACTCTAAGGGTAATGAAGTTGAGATGATGGGCAAAGGACGTCACGATCCGTGTGTGGTGCCTCGTGCGGTGCCCATTGTAGAGGCACTCGCGGCCATGGTCCTTGCGGATTTCTACCTATTGGACAAAGCAAGTCAGGTTTGATTCAAACCAATTAATTCGCCTACTAATTCGCACTTCTTCTGATTCGTTCTCCTTCTATCGCCCCAGTTTCTTTTTCAGATCGGCTTTCTTTTGCTTCTTTCTGTCGAATGCTGCACAACTTTCTGTTATGTCGGCTCGCACCTGATCGACATCTTTACCGATTAACTCAGCGTAGGTTCGACTCACGATTTCAATCATGTCAGGGGTGAGACCCAATCGGCTGAAATTATCCATTCGCATTTGGTAGTCCATGGATTCAAAGCGCATCCGGTTGAGGTCTATCAGGTAGAAATCCCACTGATCTTTGCCCCTTTTGACGATAAGAGTATTGCCTCGCGAATGATCCAGATGATGAATGCCCTTCTCGTGAAGCTGAAAGGTGAACTCTGTGAATTTCTCCAGGATCCGGTCACGGTCTTCGAAATTCGGATCATAGAGAGCATTGAAATCAAAATCATAATTCAGTTTGGCTGAAATGTACTGGCTGCTCCCAAGACCGATCAGATTGAACTCCTCTTTGTATCCGATAGGCTCCGGGGTCAAAAGACCTTTATCCTTGAGAATAATGGCGTGCTCATAGGATCGTTGCGCCTTCGACTTTCTCAGGTACCTGTACGCAAATCGATTCACCAGATGCGGAATTTTAAAGGACTTGACAATCACCTCCTCCCCTTTCAAATCAAAAATTTTAAGGGTATTGCGCTTTTTCCAGATGCTCTCACCCGCCTCCTCAAAGGAATCGATCAAGGCGTTGATCTCCTGTTTGTCATAGCCTTTACTCACTACAAGATTTGTCATAGACGGCGAATATCACTCGGTTTTATCACTCATTTGAAACCGAGCGATAAATGTAACAAATGTGAATCAAATGGCGTGCCGGCCGAAAGGTTTCAACTTTATTTTCAATATGTTGAAAAGAAAAAAACTTCGTTTAAAATAAAACCGGGTTTCCTTCGTTTTAATTTGAGTCATTAGACGAAACAAACAATCTTCCCTCATTTAACAATTTTCTCCGAACCAAATCACTGTGTTCTGATCTCATCCGATCAAAACATGTGTATCAAAAATTCTTCCGGACCAGTTCGCATGGTCAACGGAGAGTGAAATTGTAATTACTATGACAAGAATCATTATGAGTAAGATATTTGGAGGCTTGCAGGCCACACTTGAATGGATAGAAAATCAACTGAATCCAAACCTTCCTTTCTCCCCCACCCTTAAATCCCAGATAACACCCGTTGAGACCCACCTTTTCAGGACTCACACCAACGAATCAAGAAAAAAGCACAGTCCGTAGGATTGAAGCCCACCTCATGGGTGCAAAGTAGAATAAGCACCCGAAAGATCCCTTTTTTTTGGACCGCTACTATGAAGTTAAAAGTTTCTGTAGCGGTCTTTTTCTTTGGTATTATTCTTGATGAATGATTTAACGAAGTATATTGCTGACCTTCAGGTCATTGTGTTACATCTGACTTCACTCCTGAATCAAAACCATAAAAAGATTGCTCTTCACGAATCTATTGATCTTCGCATTCTTTGGTTGCACCACAGACCATATAGAAACTGGAATAATTGATTTGTATCCGGGCGGAACAACTATCATTTGGCTTACAGGACGCGAGGGCTGTGGTGGGTGCGGTGGACACAGTATTGAATGGGGATGGGAAGATTGAAATCAACCCCTATTTTTTCAACGTCATAATCTTTTATTGACCACAATCAACAGATTCATTGTCTCAGATCATTGCAAAATTCATTTGAGTAGCCTTATTTGTCTTTTGAGCAAAAGTAGCGAGCAGACAAAGTAGTTCGCTAAATAGACATTACCCGTTAATTTAACTATTTGAGCCATGAACAAAATTTTGGTCCCCGTCGATTTTTCGGAAACTTCGTTAAACGCATTGTACTATGCAATTCGCCTTTTTCAACCAGAGCCTTATGAAATAACGGTTCTCCATATCTTCAGTTCAAATCCTACGATGATGGCCCTGAAGAACATCGATCAAATGATCCTGGAGGACTCTCAGCGATCTCTTGACAATCTTATGGCAAAGGTTCGTCAAAAATTTCCCGATGCGAATCTAACTCCCAGAATACTGAAAGACCATGCTGTATCTGCCATTGCTTCATTGGGTGACAGCGATGACTACGATTTCATCGTCATGGGTACTAAAGGTGCCAGTGGACTCAAAGAAGTCTTTCTGGGAAGTGTTGCCGGTGGGGTCATTTCCAAAACCCTGGCTCCGGTAATTGTTGTTCCTGACGGACATAGCTTTCAACCTCTGGAAGAAATTGTCATCGCATTGAGTGAGAATCCAGAATCCGACAAAAAAATGGAAGATCCTTTGCGCAAAATTGCGAAAATGCATCACAGCAATATCAAAGCTCTTCACATTGAAGACACAAAGCCACATGAAATGGAAAAGGCACTCGCACGCATATCAGATCTTCAACCAACAGTAGACTATACATTTGGTTCGGGCAATACCCACAAGGACATAAATGACTATTTGATCGAGAATGAGTCCGAAATGCTCTGTATGATACGTGGTAAAAAGGGGTTCTTCAACCGCCTGTTCAAAGAAAGTGCCACCTTGAAAGAAACCTTTGACAGCCCGGTTCCTCTTTTGATTCTACATGACTTGGTCTGAGCTTTTTCTCAACCATGCGGTGATAAGACCGAAAAGAATAATTCCAGCCCCTATGAACAAACCCCAATTCTTTTCGGATATGTTCCATGTTGCCTCAAAGGCAAAGGTTTTCTTTAGAATGAGTAATACTGAAACCAATAGAACGACCCATAACAGTGAGTTGCAGGGCGGATTATAAGCAGGTTTATGGAAAGACATTTGAAGTGGGTCTGAATCTCGGCTAGCTCAAGACGTTTATCAGGTTAACAACAAAATCAGATTCTTTTTTGTGAACGAACCCGTCTGCTTCGGTCATTTTGTCAATCATGATGATTAGATCCTTCTTCTTTTCTTCTGACATGCTGCGAAGTATCGAAACAGCTTTAACAGAATTCAGTTCTTTCGCTTCTTCTACGAATCGCATGTCAAAATCGAGAGTATCCATCAACTCATCCAAATACATCAATTCGCCTACTTTGTATTTCCTATCCAATTCGATTGTTTCAGCAATGGTTTTGACAACGGCCAGCTTTTCATCTTGATCAAAGTTCATCCTTTCTTCGGTTTCATTAATACTACTAAATTACAAAAATTCTATCCCAAAGAGGAAGTTTTCTTCATGTGAAAACTCAGAATTATTAAGATCCATTCATAGATGAATAACATTGAAATCTAGGTCTCATTTGACTACCTTTATAGATTAAGACTTGAACCGATGATTCACTTCTTCCGCAAAATTAGAAAGGGGCTAATTGAAAGTAAAAAAATACGAACCTACCTGACCTATGCAATTGGCGAAATCATCCTTGTGGTTCTGGGTATTTTGATCGCAATTTCATTGAATAATTTGAAGGATGCTTCTGACTTGAAACAAGACGAACTCAAGCTGTACTCTGACATGGCTACCGAATTGAAAGAGGACCTAAAAGACATCCAGGACAATGCCGCCTACAACAATCGCTTCCTGGAAAGATACCGATTGGGATCTAATATTATCCTAACCGACACAAATAAAAATCAAAGCGCAATGCTCGCTGGCATAGCTGGGGATCTTACCAAATTTTCGGACTTCAAGAACGACCGACCTCTTTATGACCGACTCTTTTCAAGCGGAGAAAGCGACCTGATTAGCGATTCTAAAATTATTGCAGATCTGAAAAGCCTGGCAGTCTTGTATAATTACATCAACCGACTCGAACGGAATCAGCAGGATTTTATGTATTCGGTATTGCCTAAAATTGCGGATTATATCCGAATAAATCCACCGGAAATAAAAAATATTGAGGCGTTGTACGGGTATCGGTTTCAAAATGACATCGAAATTTTCATATTTATAATGGAAGAAAAAAAACAATTGTATGAAAATACAGAACAACAGATTAATGATCTGCTGGATGTCTTTGATAAAAAAATAAAACAATCCCCTCCAATGGTAAAATCCTGATCAACATCGAGAGCATCGGTCTGCTAACTTTGCAGGAATGCGCTATACCAATTACTTCTCTTCCCTGGTCAAAGAACAAGGACCTCCTCATCTGAATCCGGAACAATTCAAACGGATGATGAATGTTGTTTTTTTGGAAGGAATTATTGCAGGTATGGAAAAGATCAAAATCAAAGAAAAGTCACAGGTCTTCAAATACGACATGTTGATCTTCAGGCAAAATCAGGTTCTCACCCAACTTACAGGGAATCTACACCCCAGTCAGTTGATTCGGGAAATGTATCGGATGTCAAATCACTAAAAAGAAACTACTTCGAGGCATAGTTCGCCATGAATTCCTCCATGGAGAGGGTCGGATTAAGATTCCTCGACTTGAAATGCTCCAGATAGACTTTATAGCTTCTTCGGGCGAAGCTGCTCGCATTTTGGGCGGAATCAGATGGGTCGTGTACTTCTCTTTCCATAATTCAAGTTTTTAGAGGGATCAACTTTGTTTAGCGCTTAAAGATCAATGTGATAACCAATATTACAAAAAATATGTTGTTCCGCAATAGATAAATCTGAATTTGCATGTCGACAATTCCAAGATTTCAGAATCGTGATGAGTTTTGGCAAATGTATTATCTTTAAGATATGGTTTCTTTCAAAAATCGAAACAGACGACATATTTCAAAAAACTCAAGGCATTTTTTAAATTTCAATGCATGTTGCGTGCTGTTTTCCGTCATATTTTACTACTCTGTCGATATGAAAGCGCAGGTTTCTGAGACAGGTCATCCCGAGCACTTTATTTACGGAACCGTTATAAGTGGAATTACTTCTTATCTAGTCTTTAAAAAAACAGATAACAAGGTAAAGTCGTGGTTCATAGGCTTTGGAGCCGCTGCCGTTGCAGGCTTTCTAAAGGAAGCCATAGACCCTGCGATTGGTGGCACACGTAGCGCTGAAGATTTTGGATATTCCGTTTTAGGAGGCGCTGTTGGAGCCAGCATTGTCATTCCATTGAAATCGAAGAAACAAAAGGAAGTGGCCTATCTATTTTAACAAAAAACCGTCATCACTGACGGTTGTTCTGTATCCCTAAATGAATGGCACCCTCTATTCAGGTGTCAAAACCTTGTACGACCCCAATAGCTCCCCTCCTTCAACTCGAAAGAGCACGGCGCTTGTAGGCAATTCATGAGCTTCATGCGAACGGTCAAAAGATTCGTACTCCCGGGAATGCCCGCGAAGCGAATCGATCACATCCAGCTCCTCGATTCCTCCTTCGTCGTTCAATACTAAAACGTTATCCGTGGGGTGAATATATCGGTTGATCCTGAATCTTGAAACGGAACTCAATTCTAAATCGACAGCTTCAATAAGACGGTAATGAGCTATGCCCAAGCCACTTTCTTTTGAAGACCCTTCATCGTCATAGACAAATTTGACCTGGAAGTCTTCATTTGCGAAATCACTCACGTCAAAGGATACCATTTCATTCAATCCGGTATTTTTTGGTGAGCTGCTGTCCTGGAAAAATACTTGCTGCCAGGAAGATCCATCGAAAACCTCTATGGAGAAAGTACCCTTGTCATCTTCAACCTGAAGATTGTAAGTCACTTCAATTCGGGCGGTTTCTGCCGAGGTCAGATCAACAGGCGGCGCCTTCAAACTTATTCTCTCCTGGTGCGGATTGCTCTTTTCAGAATTGACAAAAAGAGCCGCTCCAGCTGAAAACTCCGATTCTATGGTCGGTCCGCTGTGAGGCATTACTCCATTGTATCCAAAATGCCAGTCTTTCGAACCGTTGATATTGATTGCTGTCCATCCGTCAGGAAGGCCCGAACTATTAAAGCTTTCCTGCTGTAACTGACCTGCCATAAAATGGAAGGAAAGCAGAAGTACAAATAACAAACTAAACTTTTTCATATCGCTAAAGAATTTATCTCTAGAGCTAAAACGCTTTATCCAACCGAATATTTTGTCAAAACCTCAACCGAAATCATAAACTTGTCTTAAAAAGATTTTGTTCAGTTCAGGCTTGCCGTTTTGGTCAATTAAGAACTATATTTGCGATTCACTAAAAACCAGTACGATGAACGACGGATTATACACGAAGATCAAAACAAATAAAGGCGATATTCTGCTTGAAATGGAATACGAAAAAACCCCGGGAACGGTAGGTAATTTTGTCGCTCTTGCAGAAGGAAATTTGGAAAATTCCGCAAAGCCACAGGGCCAAAAGTATTATGACGGTTTGAAATTTCATCGTGTCATCCCGGATTTTATGATCCAGGGCGGATGCCCTCAGGGAACCGGAACCGGAAACCCGGGTTACAACTTTGAAGATGAGTTTCACCCTGAATTGAAGCATGACAGACCTGGGATTCTTTCCATGGCCAATGCCGGACCCGGCACAAATGGGAGTCAATTCTTTATCACCCATGTGCCTACCCCCTGGTTGGACAACAAGCACACTGTTTTCGGCAAGGTAATCGAAGGGCAGGATGTGGTAGACAGTATTGCCCAGGATGATACAATCGAATCCGTTGAAGTTATTCGTGTAGGAACAGCTGCAGAGGCATTCAACGCGATAGAGGCCTTTAGGAGCTTTGAAGGGGATAGAGAAAAAAAACTGGCAGACATGCGTCGCAAAGCGGATGAAGAACTGGATAAGCTCGCTGCCGGTTTCGAAAAGACCCCGAGCGGACTTCGATACAAGATCATTCAAAAAGGATCGGGAGCTCAGGCTGAAAAAGGAAAGCAGATCTCAGTGCATTACAAAGGTCAACTCCCTGATGGTCGGGTATTCGATTCTTCGTACCAGCGCAAGGAACCTATTGATTTCACTGTTGGAATCGGACAGGTCATCAAAGGGTGGGATGAAGGTCTCCAACTCCTTCGTGTAGGAGACAAGGCACGATTGGTGATTCCTTCTGACCTGGCATATGGCTCACAGGGAGCAGGCGGCGTCATCCCGCCCGATGCCACGCTGATCTTTGACGTTGAATTGATGGCTGTCAATTAGAGAAACATCCCCAATATTTTCACTCAAAAGAGATTCAAATTTGATTGTTTGTTTCTCTTTTTTTGTTTAATTTCATTTGAAATTTGAGCTCCGAATCTTTAATTATGAGCCTAAGTAAACGGCTTTTCGCATTCCTCCTGTTTCCTCTTTTAAGTTTTGGACAAAAGGATACCATTCCTGAGACCCATTCACTTCTGATGGATCGTTTCAAGGTCAAAGCCGGGATATTCGTGCCTACCAGAAATGTCGCTGTGCGAGCTGACGGTTCGTCACCGAACGTAGGCATCGATTTTGACGAGACCTTTGGTTTTGCTGACAACGAGACCACGTTTTTCTTACAGTTGGACTGGAGGTTTTCACGAAATAAAAAGTGGATGGTCTCCGGAGAGTACTTTAGTGCGAATAATGCGAACCAGGCTACTCTTTCAAGGGACATCGAATTCGGGGATGTCATTTTTGAAGAAGGGTCCTTTGTGCGTGCCGGAATTGAATTTGCTCTTTACAGGGTATTTTTTTCATATGCATTCATAACAAAACCGAAACACTTACTGGGTGCCGGACTCGGATCACACCTTTTTCAGGTTGGGGCTTTTATCGAGGGCGAGGTACGAACGAATCAGGGTGATCTTGAATTTGAGAGAAGACGTGTGAGCGCTTTTTTACCTCTACCCAACATTGGAGGATACTATTACTACAGCCCCCATGAAAAGTGGGTGTTCGGAGCCCGTGTCGATTGGTTTGGCATAACTGTAGATGAGTACTCAGGCGACTTGTGGAACATCGCTCCGAATGTTTCCTTCCAGATCTTACGCAATTTCGGGGTAGCACTTGACTACAGGTTATTCTTTCTGAACGCAAAGGTCTCACAGGAAAATTGGAACGGCAGGTTCGAAATGGATTTTTCAGGCCCCTTATTCACTCTTTACGGAAATTTCTGATGTTCCCTTGCGTTCACAATCAAATCAAAAAATGGAAGATCTGACAGCAGAGGAACTAAGATATCCCATAGGAAAAGTGAAGCTTCCGGATGTCATAAAATCACAAGACATCAACGCCTGGATATCCGTTTTGGAAGAAACCCCGAATAAACTCAAGCAATTAGTTCGAAACCTTGACCAAAAACAACTCGATACGCCCTATCGTGAGGGAGGTTGGACGATTCGACAGGTGCTGCACCACCTGGTTGACAGCCACATGAACAGCTATATTCGTTTCAAGTGGGCCCTAACCGAAGATAAGCCCGTGATCAAGGCCTATTTTGAGGAACGCTGGGCGGAACTTCCAGACAGCACACGCGGCCCGGCAGAATTGGCCCTTCAGGCCCTGGAGGCACTTCATGTCAAATGGACCTATCTTTTGCGAAGCCTCGACAAGGATCAGTTGAAACGCTCATTTGTTCATCCCGAATCAAAGAGCAAGGTCAGTCTTGAGCAGAATATCGGTATTTACGCCTGGCACAGCGAACATCATATCGCCCATATCGAGAACTTAAAGAATCGAAGAGGCTGGACCTGAAATAAAGACTCATCCGTGAAATAATCTTTCGGCAAATTAAATCTTCCATTTGATATTGCAACCCAGACTGGGCTTTTGTACCCCCGACACTTCGCGACCGTCAAGAATCGCATCCAGCGCATTGCGCAGATCTATCCCCGTTAAAGGAACGTCATTGCCGGGTCGAGAACCGTCGAGCTGACCCCTGTAAGCCAATCTGAGGTTGGAATCAAAGAGATAGATGTCGGGCGTGCAGGCAGCATCGTAGGCCCTGGCTACTTCCTGGGTCTCATCGTAGAGGTACGGAAACGGATAATCCTGATCCTCCGCTACTTTTTTCATGAGGTGAGGTGCGTCATCGGGGTAATTTTCCACGTCATTGGAGGATACAGCCATAAATCCGATACCGAGATCGGCGTAATCCCTTGCAATGCGAACAAGCTCCGAATTGACATGGATTACAAAAGGGCAGTGGTTGCAGATAAAAAAGATCACAGTGCCCTTCTCCCCTTTCAACTGGTTCAAAGACATCATTTCTCCACTTATCGTATCTCTGATTTCAAACCTTGGTGCCTCGGTCATCAGAGGCATCATATTGGAAGGGGTTCTAGCCATGACTTTTGTTTTTCTTTCTATATTTACCTTGACATTCAATTTGGCCTTGAATTAAAGCCTTACTCTTTACGACAAAAATACACAGAAAGCATGAAAACGATACAGGATTGGTACGACGACTACGCTGTCAGTCATCAGAACGAGACAAACAAAAAAATTCATTATATATGTGTTCCCGTGATTTTTTTCAGCATTGTTGGGCTGCTCATGAGCATTCCCAACGGATTTCTGGTCAACGTGGGGCTGCATAATCCGATGATCGGGAATTGGGCCGTTATTGTCATGATTCCGATCCTGATCTTCTACCTGAGATTATCTTTTCCCTTGTTTTTGAGAATGTTGGGTTTTTCTGTTCTTTGCATAATGGGCAACTACTATCTCGGTCAGGTACTCCCCTTGTTCGCGACCTCTTTGATTATTTTTGTTCTCGCCTGGATCGGGCAGTTTTACGGACATAAGATCGAAGGAAAAAAACCTTCTTTCTTGAAAGATCTGCAATTTCTATTGATCGGGCCGGCCTGGGTCTTCGAAAAACTGTCCAATTAAGAATCTCAACCCATGGAAAACACGATTAACTTCGATGACTTTCAAAAAGTGGACCTGCGGGTTGGAACCGTAATCGAGGTCAAGGATTTCGATAAGGCCAGAATACCCGCTTATAAGCTCAAAATAGACTTCGGTCCTCTCGGTGTTAAGAATTCCAGTGCCCAGATCACGAGCCTTTATCAGAAAGAAGAATTGCTGGGAAGACAAGTGATCGCAGTGGTTAATTTCAAACCAAAACAAATCGCAAATTTCATGAGTGAATGTCTGGTTCTGGGTATACAAAATGGCAAAGATGTAGTACTTTTACGTACAGCCCTGGAGGTTCAAAAAGGCACTCAGGTCTTGTAAAACTCAATGACTACAAATTTATGAGCAGCACCGAGCAGGATCTCCAGCATCTCAGACAGGAACTTCAGGGTGAATTGAAATGGGACAAGCTCCATCAGAGTCTTTACGCCACAGACGCATCCGTATACAGAAAAATGCCCCTTGCGGTATGTTATCCAAAAAACAAACAGGATCTTGTCCGACTGATCAAATTCGCCAGCGAGAAGAAAATTGGCCTGATTCCCAGGGCGGCTGGCACTTCATTGGCTGGCCAATGCGTTGGTGAAGGAATTGTCGTTGACACATCGAGGCATTTCACACGAATCCTCGCCTTCGATGAGCGCAAAAAAACGATCAAGGTGGAGGCGGGTGTTATTCGCGATGACCTCAATGAATTCCTAAAGCCTTTCGGGCTTTTCTTCGGGCCCAACACCTCAACCTCGAATCGCTGCATGATCGGGGGCATGGTCGGCAACAACTCTTCGGGCACCACCTCCATCCAATACGGCGTAACACGAGACAAGGTTTTAAAAATGACCACCTTGTTGTCGGATGGCAGCGAAGTTGAATTCGGCCCTGTGAATGCCGACCAGCTTCGCGATAAAATGAATGGAAACTCCCTGGAGAGCAAAATCTATTCCAGCCTGCACCATGAACTCAGTAAACCACAGGTACAAGAGGAGATTCAAAGAGAGTTCCCAAACAAAAACATACACCGTCGCAATAACGGCTACGCGGTGGATACACTTTTGGATACTACGGTTTTTACAGGCAAGGAAGAGGATCTCAACCTTTCCAAGCTTCTTTGCGGAAGTGAAGGCACACTTTCATTAATACTAGATACTACGTTAAAATTAAATGATTTACCTCCTTCAAATAAATTATTAGTCGCTGCTCATTTCGAGAGTATCGAGCAAAGCTTGCAAGCCGTCGTTCCCGCAATGGGTCACGACCTGTATATGTGCGAATTGATGGACAAAACCATCCTGGATTGCACCAAAAACAACAGGGAGCAATCGCAGAATCGATTTTTTATCGAAGGTGATCCTCGAGCGGTTTTAATGATGGAAGTCTGTGCCCACAGCGAAGAGGAGGTTGCAGCCAAAACACAGGGGCTCATCGAAGAGCTGCAAAGCAAGAATCTGGGCTATGCCTACCCGGTATTGAAAGGGGAACAGATTAAAAAAGCCTTCAACCTTAGAAAAGCGGGCCTCGGACTGCTGGGAAACATTGTAGGAGACCGTAAAGCAGTGGCCTGTATCGAGGATACGGCGGTAGCCGTGGAAGACCTTCCCGCCTATATCAGTGAATTCACAGCTATGATGGAGCGCTTCGGACAAGAGGCAGTTTACTATGCACATGCAGGTGCCGGAGAACTCCACCTCAGACCTATTCTCGACCTGAAGAAAAATGAAGACGTCACCCTTTTCAGGGAAATTACAACCGAAGTTGCGGGTCTGGTCAAAAAATACAAGGGCTCTATGAGCGGGGAGCACGGAGACGGCATTGTTCGTTCAGAGTTCCTGCCCATGATGATCGGTACAAAGAATTACAACCTTGTCAGGCAGATCAAGCACCTGTTTGACCCACAGGGAGTCTTTAATCCCGGGAAGATCGTCGATCCCTGGCCCATGGATCAGTCTCTCCGCTATGTGCCTGACAGGGAGGAACCTATGCCTACTACGATCATGGATTTTTCGGATTCCCTTGGAATCCTGCGCACAGCTGAAAAATGCAATGGTTCGGGAGATTGTCGCAAATCGGTTTCCGCGGGTGGAACCATGTGCCCGAGCTATAGGGCAACAAAAGACGAGAAGGATACCACTCGGGCGCGAGCCAATGCTCTGCGTGAGTTTCTGACGCACAATACATCAGGGAATCCGTTTGACCATAAAGAGCTCAAGATGGTCTTTGACCTCTGCCTGAGCTGCAAGGCTTGTGCCAGTGAATGCCCAAGCAACGTCGATGTGGCGGCTCTCAAGGCGGAGTTCCTGCATCAATATCAAAAGGTGAACGGCATCCCGTTGCGCAACAGGCTTTTTGGAGACAATGTCAAATGGAACAAAATAGGCAGCAAAGTACCCTGGCTGACCAACTCTGTGTTAAACATGAGTATCACAAAAAATCTTTTGGGTGTCGCCAGTGAGAGGAGCATCCCGAAGCTGAAGGCGCAAACCACGAGGAAATGGTTTCGAAAAAATATGCGACGACTGGAAGAAGACCTGCATTCCGGTCAGAAACCGAAAAAAGAAGTTTACCTCTTTCTCGATGAATTCACTGACTTTTACGACAGCGAGGTAGGACGAGATTGCATAGAGCTTTTGCATCGTCTGAACTATAGGGTGCTCATCACAGAACACGCAGAAAGTGGGCGCAGTTTGATCTCTAAAGGCATGTTGGACAAGGCCAAAGCGATCGTTGATGAGAATGTTCAGCATTTCAAATACCTGGTGAGTGAAGAAAAACCGCTTGTCGGAATCGAACCGTCGGCTATTCTGGGGTTCAGAGACGAATACCTGAGACTGGCAGATGACAAGGAAGCTGCAGAGGATATTTCAAAATGCTCCATGACCATTGAGGAATTCTTTCAAAGAGAGATTGAGGCGGGAAACATAAGGCCTGAGCAGTTTACCAATGAGGCGAAGACTTTGAAGATTCACGGCCATTGTCACCAGAAATCCTTATCGGATATCAAAGCGACCTTTGACATGTTGAACCTTCCAGAAAATTATGAGGTTACTATTTTAAACACAGGATGCTGCGGGATGGCAGGTTCCTTTGGCTACGAAAAGGAGCATTATCAGATCAGCATGCAGGTTGGCGAAGACACACTTTTTCCAAAGATTCGTGCGTCTGAATCAAACGCTGAGATCGCAGCGGCAGGAACCAGTTGCCGCCACCAGATACATGACGGTACAGGCACGCGAGCGCATCATCCGGTGAGCCTTATGCGAGAAGCGTTAAAATAATTTTTGCGGACAAGGCTTTTTTAGTTAATTTTAACCGCTTGTAACGTAGACAGAAAGCCCTAAAAGACTGAAAGACCCCATGGTTGAGCTTAGGCGAAGGTCTTACAAGATTATTCATATAAACAAATCGAAATGAAATTATTGAGATCACTAGTTGCTTTTACTTTTGTTGTATTCATTTCCCTCACCTCTTTTGCTCAAACCGAAACTTCACAGGAACCCAAGCCATCTCTGGACGGCGGAACCCTGGAAAGTCAATTCGACTACTTGTATAGAAAATCCAGCTCCTATCAGGAGTACAAGGTCGTTAAGAAAACGTCCTACCAAAAAATAAAGGGGAACGTTCTGGACTCCTTGAAATCTATAAAAAAGGATCTTAGTGACACTAAGAAACTTGTTGAGGTTCAAGGCACTGAGATAACTAATCTCAAAAATGACTTAAAGATCACCAATGATAACTTGTCTGCGGTCACCAAGGAAAAAGACAATATCAAGTTTCTCGGAATGCCTATGACCAAGTCAGCTTATAACAGCTTGCTGTGGACCATAATTTTCAGTTTGGTCGCCCTACTCCTTTTCTTCATTTTCAGATTCAGATCGAGCAACTCGATCACTACCCAGGCGCAGGATCTCCTGGCGGATACTGAAAAGGAATTTGAAGCATACAAAGCCAAAGCCCTTGAAAGAGAGCAAAAGGTAAGAAGAGAGCTTCAAGATGAGCTGAACAAGCAAAAATACGCTGGAAAAAAGACCAAAAAGTAAAATCCAAGCACACCAAACCTTAAATCACTATCCATGACCCGAAGACTATTCCTTGCCCTGTTGCTCATCATGGCAACGGCATCACATGCCCAAAAAAAACTTCCCAAGAACAAAGCTGCAATTCAAGAATCAGTTGAGAACCACAAGTCAGACTTGATCAAAATAAGTGATGACATCTGGGCGAACGCAGAAATCGCCTTCGAGGAATACGAATCGTCAAAAAGACTGGCCGATTATGCTGAGGCCAATGGGTTTACTGTCGAAAGAGGTGTTGCCGACATGGCCACGGCTTTTGTCGCAACCTATGGGTCAGGCAAACCCGTAATCGGAATCCTGGGTGAGTTCGACGCCTTGCCGGGAATCTCTCAAAAGACCATGCCTACCAAGGAACCACTCGAAGAAGGGGCCGGAGGCCATGGTTGCGGACACAATATGTTCGGTACGGCAAGCCTGGGAGCTGCCATTGCCATCAAAGAAATGATGGAGGCCGGCAAGATCAAGGGTACTGTGAAATTCTTCGGAACACCAAGTGAAGAGAAGTACTTCGGAAAAATCTGGATGGTTCGCGATGGCCTTTGGGACGATGTGGATGTGAACATCAGCTGGCACCCATCTGCCAAGATCGAAGCCGACGTTCAAAGCAGTCTGGCCCTGGTCGATTTTATGGTCGAATTCACCGGTCAGGCGGCGCATGCCTCGGCTGACCCATGGAACGGAAGAAGTGCCTCCGATGCTCTCGAACTCTATACTACGGGAATCAACTACTACAGAGAACACGTTAAACCCACAGTTCGCATGCATTATCACATTCAGGACGGCGGACAGGTAGTCAACGTTGTACCCGACTATTCAAGAATCTGGGTGCGCATTCGAGACACGAAAAGAGCAGGTCTTATGCCTGTTTACGAGCATGCCATGAAAATGGCAGAAGGCGCAGCCATTATGGCGAATGTCGATTATAAGATTTCCCTGATCTCAGGAATCTACGAGGTTCTTGTCAACCGGGCCGGTGGTGAGATCATGCAAGAAAACCTTGAACTTCTTGGACCCATCACCTACACGCCGGAAGAAATAGCCTTCGGAAAGACCATACAGGAACAAACCGGCAAACCTCAAGTTGGTTTCGACAGCGAGATTCGACCCCTGAAAGAGACTGCCGAGCATCCCGGTGGGGGCTCAACTGATGTAGGGGACGTCAGCTGGAACGTAGCCAATATCAACCTGAGCGTCACAGTGGCTCCCAAAGACACTCCCTGGCACTCCTGGGCCGTTGTTGCCTGCGGTGGCATGTCTATCGGTCATAAGGGAATGATCTACGCCTCAAAGGCCATGGCTATGACTATGCTGGACCTCTTCGAAGATCCTAAACTGGTCGAAAAGGTGAAGGCTGAATACGTGGAACGCAAAGGAGACGAGGTTTACAAGGCTAACATCCCGGACGGTCCGCCACCAACGCCTGAAAACAAGAACTAACAGAAACTGACAATCACTTCATTTCGAGAAGCGACCGATGTGCTTCCATATAGTGTAGCGCATTGGTTCCTTCGTTGAACAGGAGGTCCAGTACGCTGAGATTCCCTAGAAACCCGAATTTGCTTTGGAACACTTGTATGTAAGGCTCCATCTCAAATACCTGCTTTGATTTGGCATTGACCAGGTAACGAAAATCACTGGGATATTCTTCCAATTGAAAGGCCTCAGTACTTACATGGTCTATATCCAAACCCAGACACTCATTGACAACTTCAATGGAAGCCAGGTTCAGATCGAGTAAGTACTCGTATTTTTTCTCAAAAACGGGCCGTATATCATCCTCGTAGAATTCAAAAAAGGGAGAGGATCGATAGGAGGCCTCCAATGACCTGAACATGTTGATCTGCCAACGGAAACTATTGTCAATGCGCACGTCCTTTGTTTTCTGCCTTCCCTTTCCGTGCGAATGAACAACGGGTACCGAAAGGAGCTGTTTGCCATTGGCCCCATAGATATAACATCGGTTTCTGTAGGTCTGCTTTTGAAAATTGTCGTGCATCTCAAATAGCAGCGACTCGCCTGACGCCAGGGCAACGTATTGAATGATAGGGGCGAAAAAAGTAGGATGCAGGATCAAAATCTTTTACTCTTCACAAAGCATTTCAGGCTTTCTTCCTCTTTCTAAACCAATTGAAAACATAAAGGGCCACCATGAGTCCGACAAAAGGCCAGAAGTAAGATACAGGTTTGCCACTTCCCCCTACTGTGGTAAAGAGTCTCTCCCATCGGATTTTGCCGAGACCCTGCCCATCGGAATTCCAGCTGAACCAGATAAACACGGGTTTACCCACTACGTGATCAAAGGGTACAAAGCCCCAATAACGGGAATCTTCTGAATTATGGCGATTGTCACCCATCATCCAGTAGTAGTCTTGTTTAAACGTATATTGTGAAACCGGATCTGAATTCCCGTTCAAATAGATTTGACCGCCTGCCACGCGGAGTGAATTCTTTTCATATTCAACAATGACTTTCTTATAGAAAGGCAAGGTCTCAGAAGTGAGTTCCACGGTTTCTCCTTTTTTCGGAATGAAGATCGGTCCGTAATTGTCTTTGTTCCAACGCAAGGAGGCCACATTTGGAAACACGTCCTCCCCTTCTCCTTTTGGAATGATTCGACGCTCTAAGCTCTTCACCGTAGGGTTCTTCGCAAGCAGTTGCGCATCCTCCTGGGTTAGGTTCAAGACATAATTACCGTCTCTCAACTGTCCACCCTCGCGCACGTGGTAACGACTCTTCAGACTTTTAACACTCAAAGGCTGGCCATCCGTATCCGTGTCGTAAAAAAATTGGAGTCTCGCACGGTCAGGCAACTCGTTCTTCTTGCCATTGATGTACACGTAGCCATCGCGAAGTTCCAGGGAGTCTCCGGGAAGCCCCACACAGCGTTTGACATAATTGGATTTTTTATCGATGGGTTTGCGGATTCTCCGGTTGGTCTTCTTGAAAAACTGCTCCACAGTATCTACGGGCCAACTGAAAACCACGATGTCATTCTGTTTGATCTTTTGAAGAGCCGGTAACCTGAAATAAGGCAGTTGGGGCTTGTTCAAATAACTCCTGGTTTTGACAAGCGGTAAAGTATCATGAACCATCGGAGCCGCCACCGTAGTCATGGGCACCCGAGCACCGTAGTGAAACTTACTCACAAAAAGAAAATCCCCGATCAATAAGGATTTTTCCAACGAAGAGGTCGGTATCGTGTAGGGTTGCATGAAATAGGTATGCACCAGAGTGGCGGCAATGACCGCGAAAGCGATCGAACTCACCCATTCCCCGGCAGCCGTTCTCGGCTTCAGGCTCCTGTTCTCAATGTACTTTACGTCGAGCGCATAGTTGACATAATAAATGTAGAAGCCAAGAGTCAGCACCACGAGCCAGGTATCCTGACGGGAATTTCTGCCAAAGCTTCGAATCGTCTCAATCCAGACAATTGGAAACATCAAGAGGTTTATAATCGGAATAAACAGCAGGATCACCCACCATTTTGGCCGGTTGATGATCTGCATGAGCACGATAGCGTTGTATATCGGTACTATCGACTCCCAGGCCTTTCTACCCGCTTTGACATAAAGCTTCCAGGTTCCAAGGGCGTGAATCACCTGAACTGCAAGAAAAAAAATCAACCACTGTGACAAGGTCATAATCTCTATAGAATTTTAATCGTTCTTCTTTGTTAGTGCGTTGTTGTTCTAATTTGTTACGTTTTGCACGAGTAAATCTGAATCGTTCAGGTCAGATTTATTTGACATCATACATCCAGGACGTCGCTCATGCTGAAAACTCCCTTTTTACTGACCAACCATTCAGCAGCAACCACAGCTCCAAGAGCGAATCCGGTCCTACTGTGCGCCGTATGCTTGATCTCGATGCTGTCTACCTCTGATTTGTATTGCACAATGTGCGTTCCGGGAACCTCATCTTCGCGCTTCACTCCAATGAAAAGCGTCTGCGGATCACCTTTCTCCAGACTCCATTTTTCTTTTTCATTATGTTCCAGAATACCTTCGGCCAGACTGATAGCAGTACCGCTCGGAGCATCCAGTTTATGTATGTGATGAATCTCTTCGAGTTCCACGTCATAATCCTTCAAAGACCGCATCATGCGGGCAAGATAGGCATTTAAATTAAAAAAAATATTTACCCCGATGCTGAAATTCGAGGCGTACAAAAATGCACCCTGATTCTCACTGCAGAGCGTTTTTGCCTCCTCAAAGCGATCCAACCAACCTGTTGTTCCCGACACTACGGGCACCCCGGCCTCGAGGCAGGATGCGATATTGTCAAAAGCCGCATTGGGATGACTGAAATCAATCGCCACGTCGGCCAACCCGAGATCCACCGCCACAGGCTCCATGTCCTTTCGGATCACGATCTCATGTCCGCGCTCCAAGGCAATTTTCTCAATGGCCTGCCCCATGCGTCCGTATCCGAGTAAAGCTACTTTCATGAATCTGGGTATTTGAATAAAATTAAGTGTCTGAGCATCGTTAGAAATCGAATTTTAAATTGAGCCCTGCGATCGTTTGGTTGTCAACCGGATTCAGCTCAAAAGTGGGCCGTATAGAAAGGTTTCTGCTGAAAGCCCGGTCATCCAGATGCGCATCCACATTGGCTTCAATGATATTCAGAGCGTAGAGACCAATTGTGATAAACAGAGCCAGATCACGATTTCGTTTCAGCACTTCCTGGGCTCGTATCAAACCGTCTTCACTTATGTTCGGATTGTCTCCTGTACCGTCGAACTCATCGGGTCGTCCAGACAGCCTCAGCTTGTAGGCTTCCTGATATCTCAAGTATTCCTGCTGGTTGTCAACCACAAAATAGACTCCTGTGCCAATAGCCGCGTAAACAATGGGGATCTTCCAGTACTTTTTGTTGTATGCCTGACCTAAACCTGGCAGGACGGCGGAGTAGAAAGCGGCTCGTGAGGGTGACAAGGGGTCAATCGCTTCTGTCTCAACGATAGTTTGTTCCGATTCGATTATCAGGTCACTGTCTGTATCCTGGGCCACGGCCCAACTCCAACAAAAAAAACAGAAGATGGCGCTATTGATAATCTTCAAACGCATCTATTCCAGGAGTTTTCTGATACGATTGAAATCTTCTTCTGAATGAAAGGGAATCAAAATCTTGCCTTTGTTCTTACCGGAGACTTTTACCTCAACCTTATGCCCCAGGTATTCTGACATGTCTTTGACCCCGTTTTTGACAAACTCCGGAAGCTCCTTTTTTGGAGCCGGAGTCGGATCCAACGGCTTGCCTGATTTAACATTCTTGACAAGCTGTTCGGTCTGACGCACAGAGAGCTTGTCTTTGATGATTTTTTGATAAACCTGCAACTGAAGGTCCGTGTCCGGGATGTTGATCAGTGCTCTTCCGTGCCCCATGCTAAGAAACCCGTCGCGAATACCCGTCTGAATGATCGGATCCAGCTTGAGGAGTCTTAGAAAATTTGTCACGGTCGAGCGATTTTTGCCCACGCGGATGCTCAACTGCTCCTGGGTGAGCTTCACTTCTTCTATAAGTTGTCTGTAGGATAGTGCCACCTCGATCGGGTCGAGATCTTTTCTCTGGATATTCTCCACAAGGGCCATTTCCAGCATTTCCTGGTCATTGGCGATTCGCACATAAGCGGGTACGGTTTTCAACCCGATCAATTTCGAAGCCCGGAACCTTCTTTCCCCGGACACGAGCTGAAACTGATTCCCCTCCATTTTTCTCACAGTGATCGGTTGAATTACACCGAGCTCACGAATTGAGCCTGCAAGCTCTCGCAAGGCCTCCTCATTGAAGTTGGTTCTAGGCTGAAACGGGTTTACCTCAATGGCCTCCAGCTCAATTTCAAGGATGTTGCCAATGAGCTTATCAGCGTCTTTATCCTTGATCGAATTGATGTCCTGGGCAGAATCACTCAACAGAGCCGAGAGTCCCCGTCCAAGCGCCTGTTTTTTAGTTGCTTTGGCCATTACTGTTCTTTTTTATGATCTCGTGAGCGAGATTTATATAGTTGACCGCTCCACGGCTTGTCGCGTCATAAGCTATGATGCTTTCACCAAAACTGGGGGCCTCACCCAAGCGAATGTTTCTTTGTATGATCGTCTTGAAGACCATGTTGTGAAAGTGCTTCTTGACTTCGGCAACCACCTGATTCGAAAGTCTCAATCGGGAATCATACATCGTTAGCAACAAACCTTCGATGTCAAGATCCGGATTGTGTATTTGCTGAATGCTCTTTATCGTATTGAGCAGCTTACCCAGTCCTTCAAGCGCGTAATATTCGCATTGAATCGGTATAATCACTGAATCTGCCGTTGTCAGGGCATTAACCGTGATCAGACCCAGGGAGGGAGCACAATCGATCACGATGTAGTCATAGTCATCCTGCACCACCTTGAGCGCCTCTTTCAGCATATATTCCCTACGATCACGATCCACCAACTCGATCTCAATAGCCACCAGATCAATATGAGCCGGAATGATATCTACATTCGGTGAGGCCGTCTTCACAATGGCCTCCCTGGCAGGAATTGCGTGCTCGAGCACCTGGTAGGTTCCCTTTTCCACCTTTTCAACCTCGATTCCGAGACCCGAGGTGGCATTTGCCTGAGGATCAGCATCCACTAAAAGCACTTTTTGCTCAAGCACCCCAAGCGCGGCGGCCAGATTCACGGTGGTGGTGGTTTTACCGACCCCACCTTTCTGGTTCGCAATCGCTATGATTTTTCCCATTCAAAATTTGAATTTAACGCTGTAAAAATACAACTATTTACGAGCTTATAAAACGAAGTTTTTAACATCCGAAGCGGTATTATCCACAACGAAATGCACTTCTGATACAAGGTTGGTCTATTTGCTTTTCTTGCTTCGGATCATCATTTCAAGCATGTCCCACATCTGCTCAGGTATCTTTTCCAGCATATTGAACTCACCTGCGCCTTTGAGCCATTCTCCACCATCTATGGTAATGACTTCACCATTGACAAAGGCAGAAAAGTCGGAGACCAGATAGGCTGCCAGATTGGCCAGCTCTTGATGCTCGCCAACTCGCCCTAAAGGAATCTTCTTTTTCATGTCGAACTCTTCCTTCAAGTCACCAGGCAGAAGTCGGTCCCAGGCACCTTTGGTCGGAAACGGACCCGGAGCGATGGCATTCGTGCGGATGCCGTATTTGGCCCATTCAACTGCCAGTGAACGCGTCATGGCCAAAACCCCGGCTTTTGCCGTCGCCGAAGGCACAACGTAGGCTGAACCCGTCCAGGCATAAGTCGTTACAATATTTAAAACCGTGGATTTCTTTTGCTTGACGTCAATCCAGTGCTTGCCCAATGCAAGCGTGCAATTCTTGCTTCCTTTAAGAACGATATCAATTATGGTGTCAAAGGCATTCGCAGAGAGTCTTTCGGTAGGGCTGATGAAATTTCCAGCCGCATTGTTCACCAGGGCATCTACCTTTCCGAATTTATCCAGAGTTGACTTGAGCATGGCTTCGACCTGGTCGTAATACCTGACGTCACAAGCCAAAGGCAACACTTCTCCCCCAGTCGACTCTTCAAGTTCTTTGGCTGTATTTTGCAGCTTCTCCAGGTTCCTCGAGGTAATCACCGTCTTGGCACCCAACTCAAGAAAGTAGGTGGTCATGGCTTTTCCCAAACCGCTTCCCCCGCCTGTAATTATGATTACCTGACCGTCAAGGGCATTGTCTCTTAGCATCGGTTGATTGTATCCCATTTCATGAAATTTTTCGTAAAATTACGCTTATAATATGAATCGACCCGAACCCCCGGCAGTTTTTTTATTGAACTCCTTGTCAGAACTAAAACTCTTTGTATATTTGCCGGACTTTTGTCGAAAACGAGAGTAAGAACAGAAATATCTAAGATCCAAAAGAAATGAAAAGAACGTTCCAGCCATCCAACAGGAAGAAGAAGAACAAGCACGGTTTCAGAGAGCGCATGTCGAGTGTGAACGGGAAAAAGATCCTGGCGCGAAGAAGAGCGAAAGGCAGAACCAGATTAACTGTTTCTTCAGAACCAGGCCACAAAAAATAATATGACAGATTCATATACAGAAAGGTGTTACTTTTACAGGTAACACCTTTTTTTTGATCTAAATTCAAGATTTAGCGATCGAAACGAGATAAAATACTAGATCACAAAAAGTTAAATACTCATTCTTAAAAAAAATCTGAACAGCATGCCGAGAAACACGTCCATCAACTCCATCTTGATCATAGGCTCCGGACCGATCATCATCGGCCAGGCCTGCGAATTTGACTACTCAGGAACTCAAGCCATTCGATCACTTCGCGAAGAAGGCATTGAAGTGGTACTCATCAATTCGAATCCGGCTACAATCATGACTGACCCGACCATGGCAGATCATGTTTACCTGAAGCCCCTGACTACAAAATCGATCATTGAAGTGCTGGAAAAGCACAAGGTGGATGCAGTTTTACCCACCATGGGAGGACAAACCGCTCTTAACCTCTGTATTGAGGCAGACGACAAAGGCATTTGGGAGGATTACGGAGTCGAGCTCATTGGAGTAGACATCGATGCCATACAGATCACCGAAGACCGCGAACAGTTCAGGGCCCTGATGGAAAAAATAGGAATCGGCCAGGCACCCTCGAAGACTGTTACTTCGTTCTTACGTGGTAAAGAGATCGCTCAGGAATTTGGCTTTCCACTTGTTATTCGACCTTCTTTTACCCTGGGTGGATACGGTGCATCCATCGTACATGACCCCAAAGAGTTTGACACCTTGTTGCAACGAGGTCTCGAAGCATCTCCGATCCATGAGGTGCTTATCGACAAGGCCCTAATGGGATGGAAAGAATATGAACTGGAGCTTTTGCGTGACAAGAATGACAATGTGGTGATCATCTGTACCATCGAAAACATGGACCCTATGGGTATTCACACCGGGGATTCAATCACGGTAGCACCTGCCATGACCTTGAGCGATGCAACCTACCAGCGCATGCGCGACATGGGAATTCACATGATGCGATCCATCGGCGACTTTGCCGGAGGGTGTAATGTTCAATTTGCTGTGAGTCCTGATGAAAAGGAAGACATCATAGCCATTGAGATCAACCCAAGGGTATCGAGATCATCCGCACTGGCGTCTAAAGCTACGGGGTATCCGATTGCCAAGATTGCTGCAAAGCTCGCAATTGGTTACAGTCTCGATGAGCTTGAGAATCAAATAACAAAGACTACTTCAGCGCTGTTTGAACCCACACTTGACTACGTGATTGTCAAGATACCCCGATGGAATTTTGACAAATTTGAAGGTGCAGAAAGAACGCTCGGTCTGCAGATGAAATCTGTCGGAGAGGTCATGGGGATCGGACGTTCCTTCCAGGAAGCGATCCACAAGGCCTGTCAGTCACTGGAGGTGCGAAGAAATGGCCTGGGTGCAGATGGCAAAGGTGAAAAGGATTACAACACCATCATCTCGAAGCTTCAGCATGCAAGCTGGGACCGGGTCTTTGTGATCTATGACGCTATTCAGATGGGGGTTCCCCTGAGCAGGATACACGAAATCACCAAGATCGACATGTGGTACCTCAAGCAATACGAGGCCCTGCATCTGCTCGAACAGGAGATCACATCGTATAATGCTGTTGACTCTGTGCCAAAAGAGCTCCTTCTCGAAGCCAAGCAAAAGGGATTTGCCGACAGGCAGATTGCCCATATGATCGGATGTTGGGAGAGTGAGGTGCACAGCAAAAGAAGAGAATTGAACATCAACCGTGTCTATAAGCTGGTGGATACTTGTGCCGCTGAGTTTCCGGCTCAAACTCCCTACTACTACTCTACGTTTGAGAGCGAAATGATCAAAGACGGAGAGCAATACGCTGAGAATGAAAGCGTGGTCACAGATCGAAAAAAGATCGTAGTTCTCGGTTCGGGACCCAATAGAATCGGTCAGGGTATTGAATTCGATTATTGTTGCGTTCACGGGGTTTTGGCGGCCAAAGAATGCGGCTATGAGACCATCATGATCAATTGTAACCCCGAGACGGTTTCCACAGACTTCGACATTGCCGACAAACTCTATTTCGAGCCTGTTTTCTGGGAGCATATTTGGGACATCATCCAATTGGAAAAGCCCGAGGGCGTAATCGTGCAGCTCGGAGGTCAGACCGCATTGAAACTCGCGGAGAAACTAAACAAATACGGAGTTAAGATCATTGGAACCAGCTTTGAGGCTTTAGATCTTGCCGAGGACCGTGGAAATTTCTCTAAACTGCTGGCTAAGCTCGAGATTCCTTATCCGAAATTCGGAACTGCGACTTCAGCAGACGAAGCGGATGCCATTGCCGAGCAACTGGATTTCCCGATCCTGGTGCGTCCGAGCTATGTACTTGGAGGGCAAGGCATGAAGATCGTTATTAACAAACAGGAACTTGAGGATCACGTCATCAATATTCTGAGAAAGATACCCAACAATGTGCTGCTCCTGGATCATTACCTCGATGGCGCCATTGAAGCCGAAGCGGATGCCATTTGCGATGGGGAGAATGTATATATCATAGGAATCATGGAGCACATCGAGCCATGCGGAGTGCACTCCGGAGATTCTAATGCTACGCTTCCACCGTTCAACCTGGGGGAGTTTGTTCTTCAGCAAATCAAGGACCACACGCACAAGATTGCCTTAGCACTTGAAACGGTTGGCCTGATCAACATTCAGTTCGCCATCAAGGATGACGTCGTTTACGTGATTGAGGCGAATCCAAGAGCCTCCAGAACGGTTCCGTTCATCTCCAAGGCTTACAATGAGCCTTATGTGAACTTCGCCACCAAGATCATGCTGAGAGAAAATACCCTTGCGGATTTCGACTTCAAACCCCACCTGGATGGATACGCGATCAAACAGCCGGTGTTCTCTTTCAACAAGTTTCCGAATGTAAACAAGAGCCTTGGGCCCGAAATGAAATCCACGGGTGAAAGCATCCTGTTCATTGACGGCTTGAAAGATGACGAGTTTTACGAACTGTATTCGAGAAGAAAAATGTACTTGAGCAAGTAGGGCTAAAGGAATTCCACAGCTCCTGACGCTACGTCATAAATGGCTCCGGCAATGACAATCTCACCGTTGTCTTCCATTTCTTTGAGGATCGGGCTCTCTTTACGGATCTGCTCGATAGAATTCTCAACATTTTTTACGGCCACTTCTTCAATAAGCTCCGGAGTCAGGTCACCTTTTACGACGCTGCCTACTGCGGGTTGTATCTTGTCCAGCAACGGCGTGATATTGCCCAGCTCCACGTGTTTGCAGGCAGAAGTGACTGCCCCACATCGCGTGTGGCCCAGAACGAGGACCAACTTCGAACCTGCCACTTTACAGGAGTATTCAAGCGAGCCCAAAATGTCTTCATTGACGATATTTCCGGCAACCCTTACGTTGAAGATGTCTCCGATCCCCTGATCGAATACCAATTCAGCCGGCACACGAGAATCGATGCAACTTAGCAACGCAGCAAAAGGAAATTGTCCGTTGCCTGTTTTCTCAACCTGGGTGAGTAGATCTCTTTCGGTCTTTGAATTTTGCAAGAATCTGTGGTTTCCTTCTTTCAATCGGGTCATCGCATCTTTGGGCATGATGCTTGCCTGAATTTCTTTGGTTAGGGTTTCCATGTTGTTTAATTTTATTCAAAAGTATGCATTTTTTTTATGAACAGAAATATCTCTAATCCCGACGTATACGGTTCTTGGTTCGTGAAAATTTCTAAGAAAAAAAAGATGGGTTCAAGGAGTACGGCATCCATGTGGATTCAAACTTATTCAACTTGAGAGAACCTTTGAAAATGTTAAAAACTTATATTTGCTTCAAAAAAATAGCATGAACTACATCCTTTTTGATGGCCCCTACCGTGACCATCTGCTTCCCCTCACTTACACCAAACCGGTAGCGGATCTGAGGATCGGAATTCTGACGATACGTGAAAAATGGGAAAAAATGCTCGAATCCACCACGACCTCGGTGACAGAAGATTACCTCTCCGTAAAGTTTCCCATGGTGGAAATGGCCGAGAATATCATGATCTGCGGTTCAGTGCTGCCCAACCATGACCTCGCAAGTCGTGTGAAGGATCTCCAACCCGGGCAGGCGATCTACCAGAATGAGGAATTGCTGGCATTTTATGCCCAGGAAAATGAAGAAATCGATCTTGAAACTGTTCACCGGATTGAATTTGAGGATGAGCTGATCATCATACGTCACACCTGGGATCTGTTTCGAAACAATGGTCAGGCGCTTGAGGCGGATTTTGAGCTTGTCACCAAGGGCAGGAAATCGGCACCCATCCCACCGGCAGTGCATTGCATTAACAAGGAAAGAATCTTTCTCGAAGCTGGGGTGGACATTGAAATCGGGGTGCTGAACGCCAAAAAAGGACCCATTTACATCGGCAGGAATGCCGAGGTACACGAGGGCAGCATGATTCGCGGACCCTTTGCCATGGGCGAATACTCGGTAGTCAAGATGGGCTCCAAGGTCTATGGTCCGACAACTCTCGGACCGAAGTCAAAAATCGGTGGCGAAGTCAACAATGCGATTCTCTCAGGCTATTGCAGCAAAGGTCACGACGGCTACCTTGGAAACGCCGTTGTCGGAGAATGGTGCAACATGGGGGCGGATTCCAATAATTCAAATCTCAAAAACACCTATGCCCAGGTGAAAATGTGGGACTATGCCGAGCGGCGTTTCGTCAAAACCGGCTTGCAATTCTGCGGACTGATCATGGGAGATCATTCGAAATCCGGGATCAATACGATGTTCAATACGGGAACTGTTATAGGAGTGAGCACCAATATCTACGGAAGCAATTTTCCGAGAAATTTCGTTCCCTCTTTTTCCTGGGGAGGAGCTTTAGGATTTAAAACCTATACTTTAAGTAAAGCTATTGAAACTGCTGAAATAGTTACCAAAAGAAAAAATGAAGATTTTACTGAAGAGGATCGAAAAATCTTTGAACACATCTTTGAGATGAGCAGTGACTACAGACAGAAATAAAACATTTCGAAATCTATGAAACGTATAGTGGCTCTTACCGGGGCAGGCATGAGCGCCGAAAGTGGTCTGAGAACCTTCAGGGATGCTGATGGTCTTTGGGAAGGTCATGACGTAATGCAAGTCGCCTCTCCGGAAGGTTGGGAAAGTGACCCGGAAATGGTTTTGGATTTTTACAATCAAAGGCGCCGTCAGCTTTTTGAAGTGAAACCCAACTTGGGTCATGAGCTGCTGGCCGGTTTGGAGCAACGCTACCACATGGATGTGGTCACCCAAAATGTGGATGACCTGCATGAAAGAGCGGGAAGTACCAACGTCCTGCACCTGCATGGTGAATTGCTCAAAGTGAGAAGCACAAGAGACGAAAGCCTCGTCCAACACTGGAAAACGGATCTTGTTCTTGGAGACCATTGCGAGCTCGGAAGTCAGCTGAGGCCTCACATTGTATGGTTTGGGGAAGCCGTCCCGATGCTGGAACACGCGGCAGAGATAACCTCAAATGCCGACATCATTATTATAATCGGCACCTCCATGCAGGTGTATCCGGCAGCGAGCCTTATTCATTATGCTAAAACAGGAGTTCCGATCTATTTTATCGACCCAAGACCTACAATTCATGAGTCTCAGTTCTCTAACCTGACGGTACTTGCCGAAACTGCCGTATCGGGTATGCAGAAACTAGTGGAGTTAATTTGAGATGAGTTTGAAGATGGCTTCATACAGCTCGCCGTCAGACACGACTCCTCCCATGCGTATCAAATCGAAGACTTCCTCATTTCTTTCCTTGACATAGGGCTTCTGTCCTTTGAGGTATTCGATCTGCGGATCGCGGGAATTGTCCAAAAACCAGTTGAAATCAGCATCTTTGAGCAGGTCTATCCCTTCTTTGTTAACTTTGACTACGATGCGGTGAATGGCGTCGGTCTGGCATTTGAAAAGATTGAGGGAACCTGGTGAAAAATGATCCAGGTAATTCGCTTTGGTCAGGACCTTCTCCCAGACAAAATCACTGAAAACTTCCAATTCTTTCTCGGCCAACTCGGGCTTTTCTTCCTTGATTCGGGTCCACTCCTTCACATCGATACTCTGTGCCGCCAGAAAAACGGCAAATTCTTCGTGGAGCTCTTCAAATTGTTCTTTGGTGAGTTTCTCGTACTTCATTTTGAATTACCTGCTTTAAAAAGCGCAAAATTAGTCAAAAACAAAATTAATATCGTATATTTGCACGCTCAAAATTTAACTATTAAACAACGATTATGAATCATTACGAAACTGTTTTCATTTTGAATCCCGTTTTATCTGACTCTCAGGTAAAGGAAACAGTAAAGAAGTTTGAGGACTACTTGGTTTCTAGAGGTGCCGAAATGATTTGGAAAGAAGATTGGGGCCTGAAGAAACTGGCTTATCCGATCCAAAAGAAAAAGACTGGGTTTTATCACATGTTTGAATTCAAAATCTCCGGAGAGCACATCGCTCCGTTTGAATTGGAATTCAGAAGGGATGACAGCATCATGAGATACCTTACGGTAAAACTCGACAAGCATGCAGCTGCCTGGGCCGAAAAGAGAAGAGAAAGAGTTAAATCAAGTAATCCTAAGAAGTAATGGCTACATTAGAACAACAAGCTAAAGGAGGAAGCAAAGGAGAGATCAGGTATCTGACTCCTTTGGAAATTGATACGAAGGTAAAAGTTAAGTACTGCCGCTTCAAAAAGAACGGTATCAAGTACATCGACTACAAGGATCCTGATTTCCTTATGTATCTGGTGAACGAGCAGGGTAAGATCCTTCCAAGGAGACTTACAGGTACGTCGTTGAAATACCAGAGAAAGGTCTCTCAGGCGATTAAAAGAGCAAGACATCTGGCCCTTATGCCTTATGTCGGAGATATGTTGAAATAAAAACTGGATGATATTATGGAACTTATATTAAAACAAGATGTTGCCAACCTCGGATTTAAGGACGATATCGTTACAGTGAAAAACGGTTACGGTCGTAATTATCTGATTCCGCAAGGTCATGCTGTACTCGCGACAGAATCTGCGAAGAAAGTACTCGCTGAAAACCTGAAGCAACGAGCTTACAAGGAACAGAGTCTCGTGGAAGCGGCCAACAAAGTTGCTGAAGCCATCAAGGCATTGGAAATGAAGATTTCTGCCAAAACAGGAGAAGGAGACAAACTCTTTGGTTCTGTCGGAACTGCTGATGTTGCTGCGGCGCTTGCAACCGAAGGACATGAACTTGAGAAGAAATTCATCACGATCGCGGGTGGATTGGTCAAGCGACTTGGAAAATACGATGCGAAAGTAAGACTTCACAGGGACGTGGTCGTCGACCTGCCTTTTGAGGTGGTTGCTGAAAAGCAGGCTTAAGCTAAGACACGATTTATTTTGAAAAGCCCGATCCTTGTGATCGGGCTTTTTTTATTTACAGGATTTGTTGTAAAATTGAATTGCCCTTAAGCGGGTGTGACCGCAATAGACAATATGAATCCGAACATCGACATACCGGAGATTCCGAATCTGATCCATTACGCGATCCCATTCTTTATATTGACGCTGATCATCGAGATTGTGCTTACTTCCAGGCGCCAAATGAAGTCCTATACGTTCAATGATGCCGCTGCTTCTATCTCAATGGGTCTTGGCAATGTCTTTATCGGGCTTTTTGCCAAGGCTTTGGTCTTTAGCGCGCTTACTTACGTTTATCTGAATTTCAGATTGTTTACCATACCCTTCCTATGGTGGGCATGGATTCTGGTCTTCCTGGCGGATGATTTTTGCTACTACTGGTTCCACCGGATCAGTCACGAGAACCGGTTTTTCTGGGCCTCTCACGTGGTGCATCACTCCTCTCAGCGCTACAATTTAAGTACCGCATTGAGACAAACCTGGACCGGGAGCTTTATGTCCTTCGTATTCTGGCTTCCGATGGCACTCCTGGGCTTTCATCCCATAATGATCCTCGCCCAGATGTCAGTGAGCCTGCTCTATCAGTATTGGATACACACCGAATTGATCGATAAAATGCCCCGATGGTTTGAAGCGGTGTTCAACACACCTTCTCATCATCGCGTTCATCATGCGACCAATCCACAATATCTCGACCGAAACCACGCCGGAATTCTCATTATATGGGACAAGCTGTTCGGAACCTTTGAGCCCGAGGTTGAAAAACCGGTTTATGGCCTGGTGAAAAACATCTCTACCTACAATCCGATCAAAATTGCCCTTTTAGAATGGTACTATATGTTCCACGACGCCTTTACAAGTCAGACGACCTTTGCCAATCGGTTAAAGTACTTTGTAAAACCCCCAGGCTGGAAACATGACGGTACCGGACAGGTATCTTCGGACCTCCGTAAAAAATGGAAGGCGGCTATTGAGGATCAACATCCAGGGTCAACCGGATCGACTTGAATTGAGGAATGGCCTTAAAGGTGTTTCGAACTTTGAAAAGTTGATCTTTTGAAACTTTCAGAGAAGACCCTTTTGGAATTTTCAACAACAGAGTCCTGATGTAATTGTTCCGAATGCGACTTATCCCGGGAGTCGTAGGGCCCAAAATCCTTTCCCCGTAGATGCTGTGCAGCGCCGTTCCCATCCATTTCGAAGCTTCTTCAACCTTGTTGTAATCCCTGTCTTTGAGGGTGATTCGTATCAGTCGGACAAAAGGTGGGTAACTAAACTGCCGGCGTTCCTCCAACTGCTCCCTGAACATGCCCAAATAATCATGCATGGAAACCTGCTGCAGGATGACATGATAGGGGTTGAATGTTTGAATTGCCACCTTTCCTCGTTGCCCAGACCTGCCTGAGCGTCCAGACACCTGCACCATGAGCTGGAAAGTACGCTCATGCGCCCTGAAATCCGGAAAATTCAACAGGTTGTCTGCATTCAGAACCCCAACCAGACTCACATCACCAAAATCAAGGCCCTTTGTCAGCATCTGAGTGCCTACCAGAATATCGACCTCTCGGGTCTGAAAGTCGTGCAACAACTTTTGATAAGCGTATTTGCCCCGGGTCGTATCCAGATCCATACGTGCCGATCGCGCTTGTGGAAATAAGGTCTGCAACTCTGTTTCGATCTGTTCGGTTCCGAAACCTTTTGTATCGAGAGTAGGACTGTCGCAAGCCGGACAAACCGATGGCAGAGGCCTGCTGTGTCCGCAGTAGTGACATCGCAGCTCATTCCGATATTTGTGGAAGGTTAGGCTCACATCGCAATTTGGACATTGGGGTGACACCCCACAAGTTTTGCATTCGACGACGGGTGAAAAACCCCTCCGGTTCTGAAACAGTATGACTTGTTTCTTCGCAGCCAGGGCTTCCTCCACAAGCTTGATCAGCCTGTCTGAGAAATGGCCCGACATTCTTTTCTTTCTGTATTTCTCCTTGATATCGACCAACTCGATTTCCGGAAGCATAATTTGGCCATACCGCTCCTGCAGTTCGACCAAACCGTATTTTCCTTCACGGGTGTTATCATAGCTCTCAATGGAAGGGGTCGCACTTCCCAGAAGGACCTTGGCACCGTGCACGTGTCCCATCATGATGGCCGTATCCCGAGCCTGATAGCGTGGGGCCGGATCAAATTGTTTATAGGATGAGTCGTGCTCCTCGTCTACAATGATAAGACCGAGCTTATCAAAAGGCAGCAGTACGGAGGATCGTGCGCCAAGGATCACCCCTGTCTTTTCTTTCTTTTCCAGCAGATTGTTCCACACCTCAACCCGTTCATTGACCGAATAACGCGAATGAAACACCGAGATATGATCGCCAAAAAAGTTTCGCAATCGCTCAATGATATGGGTCGTCAGCGCAATTTCAGGAAGCAGATAAAGAACCTGCTCACCCCGATCGAGCGTCTCACGAATGAGCTTCATATAGATCTCGGTCTTTCCGCTGGAGGTAACCCCATGGAGCAGGCAGACTTCGTGATTCTGGAACTCTCCACGAATCTTGTTGAGAGTTTCAACCTGGGCAGGGCTGAGCTCTTTCAGTCTTTCTTCCTCCTGGCCGAAAGAAACCCGGTCCTCACGGACCTCCTCTACTTGCAGAATTTCTTTCTTAATCAAAGCCTGAACCGAGGCCGGTGTGACTTCCGGACTTTTCTTGAGCTTTTTTAGGGATACCCATTTTTCTCCATCGAGCAAGACAACCTCCCGATCACTGGCTCTGAGGCTGAAAAATGACATCAGAGCGATTCTTTGCTGAGGCGCCCGTTCAAGTTCATCAAGAAGTCTGTGCATTTCCTCTTCACGGGCAAATTCAGGATTCAATTGTACATATTTGACCCATTTGGGCCTGTACTTCTCAAAAATCTCTTCCTTCACCTCCACGATGTTCTTCTCTATCATTTTTCTAACCAGGGGCAGGACGCTTTTTCGCTCCAGGATCTTACCGAGCTCCTCCACCTTGAGCTTGCTTTGGTGCTCAAGAGCCTCCACTACCAGAGATTCGTCATGGCTCAGGTTTTCATTTTCCTCGAACTCCTCGCTTCTGTGGATCCAGGTCTCACTCTCAATCAGAAAGGCATTCGGCAAAGCTGCTCTCAGCACCTCACCCAGGCTGCACATATAATAACCGGCCATCCACTCCCAGAGGGTCAATTGCCGCGTTGTAAGCACAGGTGCTTCGTCAAGGATTTGATAAATTTGCTTGGCCTCGTAAGCGGTGGGTTCCTCCTGGTGGATCCGGTAGACTATTCCCGTGTAGATTTTTGAATTTCCGAAAGGTACAGCCACGCGCATACCCGTCTTCATAAAGGAGGCTTCTGCCTGTGTGATGGCGTAGGTGAAGGCCTTTTCAAGCGGAATGGGCAATATGACATCCGTAAAGAACATTTACACGAAGCTAAAGTTTCTCCACCTGAAAGACAAAAAAAACACCTTCTAAAAAAGAAGGCGTTCTCGTAGGTTTCAAATTGAGTTTAAGAGTTTGTCTCGCTGTAACTATTAGTTACTCTCGATCCAATTTACGATGGAAGGATCTGTTGGAAGCGTTCGGGGTTCAACTACCATAGCGAGTTCTCCGTTCTCATCAATCAGGTACTTCTGGAAGTTCCAGGCCACCTCAGAATCCTGCAAACCGTTCTTTGACTTCTCAGTTAGAAAATGGTATACCTGGTGCTTGTCATCTCCCTTGACAGAGATTTTAGACATCATCGGGAAGGTCACACCGTAATTCTCCTTGCAGAAGGATGCGATCTGTTTGTCTGAGCCAGGTTCCTGGCCTCCAAAATTGTTTGCCGGAAAACCAACGATCACAAAATCCTTATCCTTGTACTGATCGTATAATTTTTGAAGGTCTGCATATTGTGGTGTCAGTCCACATTCTGAAGCGGTATTGACCACCATGACCTTTTTGCCCTGCAGACTTGAAAAATCAAATTCAGACCCGTACAGATCATTTACTTTAAACTGGTAGATGTTCTCTTTATTCATTGCTTGTTCTTTGGTTTCAGCCATTTTCGATTCGTCTTGGTTCGATCCGGCCTCATTCGACTCTGATCCTTTTTTGCATCCTGCTACCAAAATAAGCAGAAGCACGCTCAGGATCCCTATTGATTTTTTCATTTTACGCCTTGATTTTTTTGTTATTATTCTTTCTAAAATACTTATTGAATTTGTAATAGGCCAGCACGCTCAAAATTACGGAAATTATCAACCAGCCCCAAATCTGATTCGGAACTGCCGCAGATTCCCCCTGGGCGTAGGAATGAAGCCCTGACAGCAGGTGGTTCACACCCAAATAGGTCATCAGGATTGAAGCAAAGGCGAAGACCGCGGCCACGTTGAAGGTGTATTTGCTTTTTAAACCGGGTACCAAACGCAAGTGCAAAACCAGCGAATAGACCATAATACTGATCAAAGCCCACGTTTCTTTAGGGTCCCAGCCCCAGTAACGACCCCAGCTCTCATTGGCCCAGATGCCACCGAGGAAGTTTCCTATGGTGAGCATAACCAGTCCAATCGTGAGGGCCATTTCATTTATGGTCGTGATTTCGTCAATCGCCAACCTCATTTTCTTCTTGTTCTTCTTATTGGTGAATCCGTAGAGAATAAGAGCCAGCATACCCAGGACCATACCTATGGTAAAAGGGCCGTAGCTCGCTACAATGATCGCAACGTGAACCATGAGCCAGTAAGAATCCAGCACGGGTACCAGGTTTCCAATCGACGGATCCATCCAGTTCCAGTGAGCCACCATCAGTAGCATGGAGGTGACAAAGGTTGTAGCCGCAAGGGTAAGTGGGGATTTCCTGCCGAAGATGATTCCAAATAACATGGTTGCCCAGGAAACGTAGATCATGGATTCATATCCGTTGCTCCATGGCGCATGACCCGAAATGTACCAACGAATGCCCAAACCAATCGTGTGGTAAGCAAACAAGAGAAGAATGATCAGCGTGCTCACCCGTATGAGTATGTTGATGGTCTTATTCGACTTGAAGATGTTGACAATCACAACGATGAACATCAACAGACTCGCGTACATGTAATACTGAAAGAGACTCTTGAAAATATCGTACTTGTTGTAGAACAACTCCAGCTCCACCTTTCTTTCGGTCGGCATGACAGCGGTTCCGTACTTGCGTTGAAACTGATGGACGCTATTCAGGTATTCATTGGCAACCGTATAGTCTGCACTTGAGGTAGCCGCCATTACTTCGCGACTATACATTGGGATGATATTGCTTACATAAAGGGAGTCCTGCTCTGAAAAACCGGCTTGAGGCACCTCCATGAAAGAATACCATTTGTTGTTCTCGGCTCCCTCCCGGGGAAAGAATTTGAATATGGTGCCACCCAGCGCCCCAAAAAGAAGATTGGCACGCCCGTCGACATTCAGAACGCTCTCTTCATATTTGTTCTTGATCTTTTTCTTGTGGGCCACAGCAACTGCGTCGGTGAGCTTGTAGACACCTTCTTCGGTAAACAGATCAGAGAAACGAGCGTATTTCTGATCATGCGGAATGCCAATGAGATCACGCAATCGGGTATTGTCCTTTTTAATGTATATAAAAGGTACAAAATACCAGGCTCTCGGGTTCGCCATCATCGAAAGCATTACCTGGTCTGCGTTCATGTTGAGATAGGTGTCTTTTTTGCTGACCTTCCGCAAGAGCTCTGAAGCAAAGGTATTCACGGGCTTCATCCGCCCTCCAGCGTCCTGGATGATCAGCTTCCCAAAGGATTCGGCGTGAACAGGATCAGCTATCTGGGCGGCGATTACCGAATCGATCACCTGATATTGATTGTTATGGGTATGCTCAGTCTGTGTTTGTTGAGCCTGAGACATTGTAACTGTCAGCAAAATTGCAGCCAGGGCCTTCGTCTTTTTCTTTTCGATTTTATTCAGGCTCTGTTTCAGGCCTCCAAATCGGGTGTTTTTCTCAAAGAGAATCCATATCAGACCTGTAAAGAGCATGAAATACCCCAGGTATGAGGTCCAGGTTCCGGCGCGATCGTAATTGACAGACAGAAAAGTCTGCTCCACCTCTCCCTGGTCGTTGTAACTACTCTGAAAGAATCGATATCCCTGGTAATCCAGCACGTGATTCATAAATATCCTGAAATCAAATACTTTATCCTTGTCAATGACTGTAATCTCGCTGGCATAGGACTTAGGACTCATAGAACCGGGGTATCGCTCCAGTTGAAAATCTCTTAGTTTTATCGAAAACGGCACCTGGAATTGTTTTGATCCATAACTGAGTCGAAAACTCAAACCGTCCTGCTCCATGATCACTGGTCGTTCGATCTGGAGAGCGGCTCCCATAAGGGATACATTTTGCCTGGTGTTCTTTGTGACAACTTCCACTTCGAGCAAATCTCTTGGGTGTTCATCTTTGTCACCTGAGACCATATTCATCTTTCCTCTGACAGGTGGCTCAGGAACGACAAATTGATTGGTCTCAAACCTATAGAGCGCCCTCAAAAAGAATTGCTGCACAGAGTCTTTTTTCACATCTCCTGCAGTTTGAGTAGCCATGACCATGTAAGATCCATCGGACGGAGCCTGAATTTTCAACGTATCGTTCTCGGTAAATATATTGGTGGCACCCACCGTCGGATTCTCAAAGGAAATCAGGGTATTGTGCACATTGATCGTCTGTCCTGCCCTTATATAATGGTCATGCCTTCCTGCGCCACCGGATTCGACAATTTTCAGGTAGAAATCACCCTCGTCTGACCTTTCAAACTCTTCAAAAGCATTGGGGATGTAATTGACGTAATTGATCTCCACCGGTTCTCCTTTGAAATCCGTTTTGATCGAGAAGTCGTTACCCCCACGCATGAAGTCTAAGAAGCGAGCCGTTCGGTAAATGAAATTGCTGGCATCCCCGTAGGTGCTGGCAAAGAGATAATTCCTGTAGACCGGTGCTTTCTGATCCGTACCATCATCGATAACCACGTTGACGTAGGCTTTCTCAGAAAGCATCTTGTTGGTCGTTTCACCTTCATAAATGGGCATAATTCCTTCGAAGCTGATATATCGGGTAATTGCCGCTCCGGCAATAATCAGAATGAAAGATAGATGCAGGATGAGAGTCGAAATCTTAGATCGCGACCAAAGCTCATAACGCTTGATGTTTCCAACGAAATTAATCACGAAAAAGATCATGATCAGTTCGAACCACCAGGCATTGTAAACCAGCGCCTTAGAGGCCTGTGTACCGTAGTCGTTTTCAATGAAAGTGGCCACGCCCATGGCGGCAGCGAAAAGTATGAAAAGGACAGAGGTAAATCGTGTTGAAAAGAGGAAATCAGTAACTTTTTTCATCAGTGAATTTTAGCTTCATTTCAGTCAACGAAGTTACGAAATATTCAAGGAATGACCGGTGCTATGTATAGCATTTTAAGAGTGTCTCAAATGCCTTCATCGGGATCAAAAAAATGTCGTTGAAAGATCGTCAGTGTCGCTAAAAAACATGTTTAGAACGAATTTAAATAACTATGTTGCTGATTATGTGGTGTTTAATTTTTTATAACCATGATTTTTGTCATGATTTTCTTTGGTAACTCATGTTACTTTTACTTAACATCTTTTTAACATGAAAATTCAAAGTACCATGAAAAATTCAAAGCTATTCAGTCTCATTTTGATTTTAGCCGCTGCCTTATTTTCTGTTCAATGTACGACAGATCCAATTCCGGGGCCTCCCGGAGAAGATGGAGTTGATGGGGTCGACGGAGTAGACGGTGTCGACGGCACGGCAGAGTGTGCCGCTTGTCATAACATTTCCACATCAGAAGAGGTTCACGGATCTTACCTGTTCTCGGGTCACTACAATGAAAACATGGATCATGGTGACGGTCCTCTCTCACAATATGCCAACCGTGGTTTCCCAGGTGGGGCAGCCAGTGCATGTACGGCTTGCCATACTAATGATGGTTATATCGATTGGACGGAAACAGGCATGGCTATGGTAGGTAGTGCTCCTGTATATGATGGTACTCAAACCATTAGCTGTTCTTCCTGTCATGGCGAACACAAGACGTTTGACTTTGAAAATGATGGCTACGACTATGCGCTTCGAGCCATAGCCCCTGTAGAACTCATCGCTGATGCATCCTACGTCATTGATTATGGTGCTGACAATGTAACTAGTCACACCTGTGCAACTTGCCACCAGCCACGATCCAAATTTGAAGATTCCTTATTGGAAGATGGAAACGTGGACGTAGGTGGTCGATTTGGACCTCACTACGGTGCGCAATCCACGCTACTTGAAGGAATTCAGGGTGCGGAGATCGCAGGATCAGTGCCTTACGATGCACCAACTTCTGCTGCACACAGATCCGGATCGAGCTGTACGAATTGCCACATGGGCGATTCCAATGATCTCAATGAGGGAAAACACTCCTGGAACTGGGCGGAGAGTTCTTGTACGACTTGTCACTCCAACGGCATTCCTACAGAGGTTACCGGATTTGAGCAAGGCTTTGCAACTTTAGAAGGCCTTTTACTCGATCAGGGATTGATCAATGAGGAAGGAGGACCCGTATCGGGAGAGTATACGGTTTCTCAGGCTTCAGCCATTTGGAACTACCGCATGATCTATTATGACCACAGTAAAGGTGTCCACAATCCAAATTACACGATGGCACTCATCCAGAACTCCATCGAAGCTTTGAATGGCAACTAAACCTTTTGAAATGCGGGTGGCTCGTCCACCCGCATTTTAAAATCCGGTTAAAGCTGGATTAATCAAAACTACACCCATGAAAAATCTATATAAACTCATAGTACTGTCTGGTATGGCCTTGTTCCTCGGATCCTGTTACTACGACACGTTTCCTGAAGACACGACGCCAGTGCCGGAAGAGGTATCCTATCAACAAGACGTTCAGCCCATTTGGAATGCGGCTTGTACAGAATGCCACGGGAATATTCCTCCTAACCTGGAAGATGGCGTTTCCTACGCCAATTTGATCAACGGTGGCTACATCGTTGCAGGTGATGCAGAAAGCAGTGTACTGTATCAGTCCTTGTTGGGGATTGAAGGCATCTCACTCATGCCTCCGGCTGGAAAGCTTCCTGACTCACAGATCAACATAGTGAAAAAGTGGATCGATGATGGTGCCGAAAATAATTAACCTTAAGCATTTAGACATGAAAAATTCAATTGGATACTTTATCATTTTATTGATTCTTCCTTTCATGGGTTATGCTCAAGAAGGTACAGAAGAAACAACAGAAACTTCGGAACAACCGAAAGAAAAGCTAGAGAGGCCTGCCTTTGAAAGCTCTTATATCATAGACAACCAGACCGATGTTGTACTGGGTAAAAATGCCTTGGAAGTTATGTTCCAACACCGATTTGGACTCATCGAAGATTGGACTGATTTTTACGGTCTCTGGGGCGCTGCAAATATCCGTATTGGAGCCAGCTACGGGGTGCATGAACGCGTTACCTTAGGTTTTGGTACAACCAAGAACAGGAGGTATCAGGATCTGAACTGGAAGGTCGCTCTTTTGAGACAGACCCGAAAAGACAAGATGCCGGTGAACCTGACTTACTATGGTAACTTTGTGTATGATGCCAGAAAACAGGATCCGACCAACGTGCCACCTATTAATTACCACCAGGATCGTTACTCTTATTTCCATCAGTTGATCCTCTCAAGGAGATTCAACTCGAAGCTCTCCTTGCAGTTTACAACCAGCGTATCTCATTACAATACGGTTTACGGACCGGATTTGGAGAAAGACTATGAGGGCATGGACAACGATGTGTTCGCCATTTCATTCAGTGGTCGTTACAAAGTCACCTCGAATACAGCAATCGTTTTGGATTACAGTCAACCGCTGTCGAGCTATGAATTATTCAATACTCAGAGTTTGAACCCGGATACAGGCGCATATGAATACAAATCCCTGAAACCTGGTTTCAGTCTCGGATTTGAATTCGGAACATCCGGACACGCATTCCAGGTCTTTGTCAGCAATAACTGGGGGATAGTCAATCAGGACAACTACATGTGGAATACCCATGACTTCTTCAGTGGAGATGTCTTGGTAGGATTTAACATGACTCGAGTCTATAATTTCTAGATTTTAAACAAGAATTAGACGGTAATAACAATTGTCATATTTCGATATGCCTGGAGGGCTTGTGCCCTGAATCAAACATCAGAACATGAAAAAAGAGAATTCAAAAAACGATCAGAATCGAAGAAAGTTCCTTCAGCTTGGACTGCTTTCGGGCAGTGACTGCTCTGGCTGGCAATTCTCTGATTCAAAGCCTGCAGGATGAAGATACCGCCGATAGTGGAGACTCTGGAGAAAAAGTCAGAGTTTTGACACCGGATGGCAAAATGGTAGAAGTCGATGCGGCAAGCCTCAACCAGTACCCTGAGGCGCACATCCCTCCTGCTGAGGCCCGAAAGGGGATTCCGAACAAAAAATTTGTCATGGTGATCGACCTGGCAAAATGCAAGAATGCCCGAAAATGCGTCGAAGCCTGTCAACGGGGTCACAAGCTGGATTATCACGAGGAATTCATGAAGGTTCAACTGATCCAGAACAATGACGAAGCGGAACCTTATTGGTTCCCTAAGCCTTGTTTTCACTGTGAGGAACCTCCCTGTGTGACGGTATGTCCCACCGGGGCGACCTTCAAGAGAGAAGACAATATCGTTCTGATCGACAACAATCGCTGCATCGGGTGCAAGTTCTGCATCACGAGTTGCCCTTATTCGGCACGTCAGTTTAACTGGGGTCACAATGAGAAATTCGACGATGAGAGTGTTCCTTACTCTCCCGAGACAGGAGTTCCGGGTCAGGAGGGCACCGTCATCAAATGTGATTTCTGTCCTGACCTGCTCAGACAAGGAAAATTGCCTTATTGTGCCTCATCCTGCCCCATGGGAGTGATCTATTTTGGGGATAAAAATGAAGATTTGGTGACCAATGGCGAAGAGACCGTCAGGTTTTCTGAATTGATCAACGACCGCGGAGGCTACAGGCACCTGGAGCACCTCGGAACAAAACCCAATGTATACTACTTGCCTGCAGTGAATCGACAGTTCCCTCTGGATCGAGGATTCGATGTCGAAGAAGAGGTGATTGAGCGGTACAAAGAAGTGCCCTATGTTCAAGAGATGAAGAAAAAAGGAAAAATTTAATCCGACCTGAACGATGACAACAAGTAGTTCCAAACAAATTGATCCGGCTTTTCTAAAAAGCATTGAAGGAAAACAACCACTCTCCAAAATTTGGATCGGGTCCTTAGTATTTTTCCTGGTTTTGGGCCTCGTCGCCCTGGTTTATCAAATTGTCAAAGGACATGAGGTTACCGGAATGCGCGACAACGTGGTCTGGGGAGTTTACATTATCAATTTCATATTTTTTGTGGGATTGAGTTATTCAGGAGCATTTATTTCAGGGATTCTCCACTTTTTTGAAACGCCCTGGAAGAATGCCGTGGCCCGGATCGTGGAGATTGTGACGGTACTTTCACTTGTGGTAGGACCTATCTTCATCCTTTTGTGTATCGGGCGACTCGATCGTCTGCACTATCTATTTATCTATCCGAGAATTCAGTCCCCCATCACCTGGGACGTCATTGCCATTATTACAGATTTGATCGGTTGTTTCATTTATCTCTATCTAACGTTCATTCCTGACTTTGCGATACTGAGAGACAAGGAAGACCTTGAAGTTTCTGAAAAAAGAAAGAAGATTTATCGGTTCCTGGCCATGAATTATCAGGACACCGAAGAGCAGCGGGCCATCCTTAAGAAAATAACCCGAACCATGTCAGCGATGATCATCGCCATGGCTATAGTCGCCTATACCGTTTTGGCCTGGATTTTCAGCCTGACGTTGCAACCCGGTTGGAACAGCACCATCTTTGCTCCCTACTTTATCATCGCGGGGTTGTATTCAGGCGTTGGATTCATCATCATCTGCATGTACCTCGTCAGAAAGTACATGCACCTGGAGCACTATATCCGTAAAGTGCATTTTGTAGGTGCAGGAATCGTTCTTCTCGTGATGTCTTTGCTGTTCGGTTATTTCACCTTCAGCGAGTACTTCCAACGCTGGTTCAGCCACAAAGTTCATGACATGCACCTATTGGATACGCTTTTCGATGATTATTTCCTTGAGTTCATCCTGGCCAATTACGTCGGGGTACTTGTACCTGTAATCATTCTATTTTTCAAAAAGTTCCGCACGATCAAATCCATCACCTTTGCCGCAGTCGTGGCCGTTTTGGGTCTCTGGCTCAACCGCTACCTGATCGTGGTACCTACTTTGGAAACACCTTATTTGCCGATTCAAGATACCAGACCTGAGTTTCTGCATTACACGGCGACCTGGGTAGAATGGGCTCTTACTCTGGCAGGAATCGCGGGCTTCTGTTTGATGTTTACCCTTTTGCTTCGTTTCGTTCCAGCTATTCCTATCTCAGAAATGATGGAGAATCAAAAGAATAAAAAGAATAATAATGGCCGTCGAGCCAAAAAAGCGGACCTATGAGAAAAGCATTTAAAATTAATATTCTCAGCCTGCTTGTCCTGGTATTCTTTTTACCCAGGATCTCCACTGCGCAGGAGTTTGACCTGAAAGCATATCGGCTTCGATTCAAGCTGGAAACCACGAAAAATGGAGAGAATGGCCGAACCCTGGCAGCTTCATTTATTGCGACCAACAAAAAAGACAGAAAGGATCGACTTCCTGTTCACCAGGCTGAAATCCTGTTCTTCAATACCTTGGAGGACGAGGAGATCGAACTCGGAAAGGTCAATACCGATGATACGGGAACAGCAACATTGATTTTGCCACCTGATCAAAAATACCTGACAGACGAAGAAGGTTTCATCGAATTCATCGCCCGTTTTGAGGGAACCAAAGAAATCAAAAAGAAAGAAGCTGATCTCAAAATAAAGGATTTGATCCTTGAAATTGAAGCCGAAGAGATCGACAGCGTCAAGACGGTTGTCGTGCATGCATTTGCGCTTGACAGCACAAACCAACGAATTCCCCAGGACGATATTGATATGAGGATTTCAGTGCGCGGAATGCTATCAGATTTCACAGTAGACGACGGCAGTACAGAAGATGGAGCCTTTGAAATTGAGTTTCCTGATGACATCCCCGGAGACGTGAATGGTAATTTCACCCTCGTGGCTTTTGTGGAAGACAGTGATGACTACGGAAATGTCGAATATACGCTTGGGTCTGACTGGGGTGTATTCGATGATGTTCCTCAAAAAGAGAACAACGAGCTCTGGACCGAGGTGGCACCCATGTGGATGTATATCATTTTGACCATAATGCTCGTCGGAGTGTGGGCCAATTACCTGTACACTATTATCAACATTAGAAAAATCAAGCGACTGGGATCCTGATCATTAAATGAATAATCAGTGTCAAATATCAAATTGTCAAATAAAAGATACTTTTTTCTTATATTCGTTTAAACAAAAATCCTTAACGTATGAAAACTAAAACCTTACTTCTAATCGTCTCCTTTGTGGGATTGATGTTAATTTCCTTCAGTGCTTTCGACCAGGACGAATGGGTCGTACCTGATAAATATGAGAACATGAAGAATCCAACGGATCCTTCTGAAGACCTAGACATTGGTAAGGATTTGTACAGTAAACACTGCAAATCGTGCCACGGGAAAGAAGGTTACGGAGATGGCACCAAAGCTGATGAGGTAGAAGGTGATCTCGGTGATTTTTCTTCTGCTGAATTCCAGGCACAATCAGATGGAGCACTTTTTTACAAGAGCTACATCGGTAGAAATGACATGCCGAACTACGAGAAAAAGATTCCTGATGAGGAAGATGTTTGGTTGCTTGTCAACTACATGAGAACTTTGGCTGAATAAAGCTTGCATATTTAATTTTTTCTGAGAAAGAGGAGCCTTCGGGCTCCTTTTTTAGTTTTCACAGGGTTTTCATGTCCTCTTCAGGTAAATCTGAACGTCGTTCATCCCCCATTTCCAGTTGTTTAACTTTTTTAAGAAAACATTAACATAGTTGCACCTGCAACTAGTTTTGTTGAATTGTATTTTTGTGATGCTTTTAACTTAAAATTAGCATAATTAATTGAATCAGACCGCTGAAAATTCTATTTCCTTGCTCCCTTGGATTGGCAAAACGGCCAAGTATGTCGACATTTACGTATATGACTACATGAAAGATAATGGGATCGATCTTTCCAAGGAACAGTTCATTGTGCTCAAATATCTCCATGACAAAGACGGTTTAATTCAAAACGACCTGGCTTTCATCACCGGTCGTTCCAAAACTGCTCTTACCCGTTTGATTCAAACCATGGAGAAAAAGAATCTCGTATTCAGAAAATCCTCTCCTGCCGATTTGAGGGTAAATCACGTCTACCTGACGGATCATGGACGTGAAACCTGGGAAAAGGCATATCCCCATTTCAAGTGGATTGATAGCGAACTTCAGAAAGGAATTTCCGAGGAAGCTTTGCAAACCGTGCGTCAAACGATGGAAAAAATTCAACAAAACATAAAAATTCGAACCAACATCAACCCTAAAATACAATGAGAAAAGTAATCAATATCATCTTGGGGATTCTTTTGATCGTACTGGCCGTCTGGCTTGTAAACGTCATGATCCTGAAAAATCAGAGACCGGAGCGTGCTCCGTTGAAAATTGTTAAGACGGTTTTCATCGATACGGTGCAGAACGGAACCATCCCGATTATGATCCGGGCGAATGGAACTCTAGTTGCGAAGAATCGCATAGAAATATTCAGTGAGGTTCAGGGTGTTCTTCAAACCACTTCAAAAGAGTTCAGACCCGGTAATTCTTATCGCAAAGGAGAAGTAATCCTCAAAATAAGAAGCGACGAGCACTACGCCAATCTGCAGGCCCAAAAAAGCAACCTGTACAACTCAATCACCTCGATCATGCCCGACATTCGACTGGACTACCCGGAAGAATACGCAAAATGGGAGGCTTATCTGCAGGAGTTTGACTTTGATAAAACCACACCCCCATTGCCAGACACCAATTCGGAGCAAGAGAAATTCTTCATTTCGGGTCGAAATATCTACACCACCTATTACAATGTAAAAAACCTGGAGGTCAGATTCTCCAAATATACGATACGCGCTCCCTATAGCGGAGTACTTACAGACGCCCTTGTAAATCCGGGCTCCTTGATCCGTCAAGGACAGAAACTGGGAGAATTCATCAGCCCCAGTGTCTATGAGATGGAGGTGGCTATAAATGCCAAATACAGCGATCTTCTGCAAATCGGAAACACCGTTGAGGTCGCAAGCCTTGACAGTGGCAAGGAATGGAATGGTAAAATCGTCAGGGTCAATGCGAACGTGGATCAGACAACTCAAACAGTTACTGCCTATATCGAACTAAGGGGAGATGACCTCAAAGAAGGAATCTATCTCGAGGCTCACCTGGTTGCCAAATCAGAGGAAAATGCCTTTGAAATTCCGCGCAAACTGTTGGTAAACAATGAGAGCCTCTACGTTCTGAAAGATTCTGTGATCGATCTGGTTCCTGTAAACCCCGTTTACTACACAGATGAATCTGTTGTTATCAAAGGACTTGCAGACGGAACACCCATGGTAAGCCGTGTAGTGCCTGGAGCCTATCCTGGCATGGTCGTTAAGGTGTTTGAAGAACGCCAGGCTGCCAAAGAGCCTGAAGCTGAAAAAGCAGTCACCGAAAACGAAATGAACTAAGCGCCTGAGCTCATGAGAAAAGTACTATCCTATTTTATCAAATACCACGTGGCGGTTAACGTCATTATCATTGCCGTGGTCATTTTTGGAATTCTTGGAGCCCTGAGGATGAAATCGTCCTTCTTTCCGCTTCGTGACTCCAGGTTTATCAATATCACCCTGTTCTATCCCGGGGCTTCACCCCAGGAAATGGAAGAAGGGGTAGTTCTCAAAATCGAGGACAATCTCAAAGGAATCGTCGGAATCGACCGAATAACTTCGGTTTCCCGCGAAAACTCTGCTACGGTTACCATAGAAACCGATCTCGACTACAACATTGACGTCATCCTTCAGGAAGTAAAGAACGCTGTCGACCGCGTTCCTTCCTTTCCATCGGGCATGGAACCTCCGGTAGTAGCCAAACTTGAAAATATGGTCCCCACCATCAACTTTACCGTCAGTGGCGAGAAGATTTCTCTGAGGGCCTTGAAAAATTATGCCCGGGAAGTCGAGAACGATCTCAGGGCCTTGCCGGGAATATCCCAGGTCACGCTGTCAGGCTTTCCGGATGAAGAAATTGAGATTGCGGTGAGAGAGGTGGATCTCAGGGCCTTTAATCTGACCTTTCAGGAAGTGGCTCGCGCGGTACAGCAATCCAACCTGTTGATCAGTGGAGGGAATATCAAGACCGACTATGAAGACTACCTGATTCGCGCACGAAACCGGGAATACTACGGAGAGGACCTCCACAACCTGATTGTCAAAGCCGACCGAACCGGAAACGTGATTTACCTCAGAGACGTAGCCACAGTCAGGGATCGCTGGAACGAAAACCCCGATCGCCTTTTCTACAATGGAGACGTGGCCGTAAACATCCAGGTCAATAATACCAATAGTGAAGACCTCATCGTAACAGCTGATGTAATAAATGCCTATATCAAAACCTTCAATCAGCAGCATGACAACGTTCAACTCAATGTAGCGAGCGACAGATCTGTTGTACTCAAGCAAAGAACAGAATTACTGACAGAGAACGCGGTCATAGGTATCATCCTTGTTCTTCTTTTTCTATCGATGTTCCTCAACGTAAGAGTTGCATTTTGGGTGGCATTTGGCTTACCCATTTCCTTTTTGGGAATGTTCATGTTTGCCGCCAATTTGGGAGTGACCATAAACGTTCTTTCGCTTTTCGGGATGATTATCGTGATAGGTATCCTTGTCGATGATGGAATTGTCATAGGTGAGAACATTTATCACCATTATGAAAAGGGAAAAAGCCCGATTCGCGCCGCGATTGACGGAACCATGGAAGTGATTCCTCCGATTATATCCGCAATTCTAACGACTATACTGGCGTTCTCAACATTCTTCTTTCTCGAAGGAGGAATAGGTGAATTCTTTGCGGAGGTGTCTACGGTTGTGACCCTGACCCTACTCGTTTCGTTGGTAGAGGCGTTGATCATTCTACCTGCCCACATCGCTCATTCCAAAGCACTTGTCAGAGACCGCCCCAAATCCGGTGGTGTGTTCAAGATATTCCGCCTGATCAATGAGAAGGCCGATCAGTTTCTTTGTTATTGCCGTGATAACCTGTACGGTCCTTATCTCAAGTTCTTTTTGCAGAATCGATTTCTTGGCCTGGCAATTCCAATGGCACTTCTGATCATCTCCATAGGGGGTATTCAGAGCAAGATCGTAAGGACTTCATTTTTCCCAAGCCTGGCTAGTGACAGAGTCTCGATAAGTTTGGCCATGCCACAGGGAACGAATGAAAGGATCACGGACTCCATTATTTCAGTGATCGAAGAAGCCGCCTGGCAGGTGAATGACGAATATACAGAGAAACAAACCGGCAACGAACCTGTTGTAGAAAATATCATCAAACGAATTGGCCCGGGCTCATCAAATGCGAGTCTGACGGTTAACCTCCTTCCCGGGGAGTTTCGAGATTTTCCTTCCGGGGAGATTACAAATGCGATTCGGGAGAAGGCAGGCGTCATTTATGGCGCGGAGACACTGACTTACGGGTCAGGGATGAACTTTGGAGGGAGCCCCGTTGCTGTCTCGCTTTTGGGAAACAACATTCAGGAGCTCAAGGATGCGAAAACCGAGCTCAAGAGCTACATGATGAGTAACCCTGTATTGAAAGATGTCTCGGATACTGACCCTGCAGGGATCAAAGAAGTTAGGATAAAGCTGAAGAAAGACGCCTACATCCTGGGACTTACCCTTCAGTCGGTTATGACCCAGGTACGCTCCGGATTCTTCGGGGTCCAGGCCCAACGCTTTCAGCGCGGGCAGGATGAGATCAAGGTTTGGGTTCGGTACGAATTGGAAGATAGATCCTCTATCCGAAATCTGGACGACATGTGGATCTCGACTCCGACAGGGGACCGTATACCTTTTTCGGAGATTGCAACCTATGAAATAGCGCGGGGAGATGTTGCCATCAACCACCTCAACGGACGTCGAGAGATTCAGTTAACAGCTGACATGTCTTCACCCAAAGAGAGCGCTACAGATGTGATGACCGAGATCAAAACCGAAATACTGCCCAATATCCTGGCCAAATACCCCAGTGTACAGCCGAGTTATGAAGGACAGAACCGAGAAGCCGCCAAAACAGTGAATTCTGCCAATCAGGTGGGTCTGGCCGTTTTGATTCTAATCTATGCTGTCATTGCATTTACCTTTCGATCCTACAGTCAGCCCATGCTTTTGATCATTATGGTGCCCTTCAGTCTGATTGGAATCGTTTGGGGCCATTACATTCATGGCTTTGCAATCAACATCCTCTCGTGGTTGGGAATCATTGCCCTTGTCGGTATCATGGTGAATGATGGCCTGGTCCTGGTGGGTAAATTCAATTCGTATCTAAGAGAAGGAATGACATTCAATGACGCATTATTCCAGGCAGGGAAATCAAGATTTCGAGCGATTTTCCTGACCTCGCTCACCACCGTAGCAGGGCTGATGCCTCTTCTGCTAGAGAAGAGCCGACAGGCACAATTCTTGAAACCGATGGCGATCTCCATCTCCTACGGGATCATGATCGCAACCTTTCTGACCCTTTTGATGCTGCCCCTCTTGTTGTCAATTAACAACAGTTTGACCGTACGTATAAAATGGCTGATCACCGGAAAAAAAGTGACCAAAGAAGAAGTAACAAGAGCCGTAAAAGAACTTAATATCAAAGATGATGAACTGGACTAAGTACACAATTGCATTTTGCCTGCTTTTATCATTTGCAGCAAAGGCCCAGGAGTTTTTGCCTAAGCAGGGAGCCGTGGACATTGCTTTGGAATACAACTATGACATTCAGGTGACGAACAACGAGCTTGAAGCTGCCAAGAACAGTTCCAGCATCTACAACAGCGGTTATCTTCCCTCTGTATTTGCCCAGGGAGGTGCCAATTACGAAGAGAATGACAGTCAGATCGAATTTGTTGACGGAAGAGTCCAGGACAACATCGAGACATCAACCACAAATCTGAATGCCTCGGTCGGACTGGACTACGTCATCTTCGATGGTTTGGGTAGAAGATACAATTACAAGCGTCTTCAGGAGCAATACAACATTTCTGAGATCCGCGTAAGGCAAGTCATTGAAAACACCTTGCTGGAGCTGCTGGCTTCTTACTACGACGTTGCTCGTTTGACCGAGAACAAGTACAATCTCGAGCAGTCCCTGGCCATATCCAAGGATCAATATCTCCGGGAGAAATACGGCTATCAGTATGGTCAAAAGACCCAGCTGGACGTTTTGAATACCCAGGTAAATGTGAATATTGACAGCATTAACCTGCTGAACATTCAACGAGAACTGGCCAATGCCAAACGCGACTTGAATGTGATTTTGGGCCGTGAAGTGGATGTTGATTTTGAAGTGGACACGGCCGTGACTTATGCGATGGACCTCACCTATGAGAAAATGCTCAGATCCTCAAAGGAGAGAAACGCACTCTTGCTGCAAGCAGAAAAGAATGTTGCCCTGAGCGATTATGACCTGAAGATAAACAAGTCGGCATGGATTCCCAGCGTTGGGGTGAACGGGGCCTACAGCTGGAATGACCTGGATCAGACGACCAACCTGGACAACCCTTTTGCGTTTGCAGGAAGGACAGCCACAGGAATTTCGGCCGGCGTAAGTGTCTTTTGGAACGTTTTTGACGGGGGATTGACCAAAACACGTATTCAGAATGCGAAGATCGCCATGGAGAACAGCAATATCGAAAAGCAGTTTGTGGAAAAGGACCTTGAGCGTAACGTATCAAATGCCTGGGAAACGTATCAGAACTCCCTGTTTATTTTGGAGGCTGAGCGTAAAAACGTGGAAACTAACAGAATGAACTTCGAACGAAGTGAGGAGCAATTCAAACTCGGGCAGATAATCACGGTCGAACTCAGACTGGCCCAGGTTAATTTACTCAACGCAGTGAACAGCTTCAACCAGGCCAAATACACCGCCAAAGTCGCAGAATTAAGATTACTTCAGCTGGCAGGTAAACTTATCGGTGCAGACTATTGATTCTCAATATTTTTGGGTTAAAATTTAGTTAAAAATCTTACGCAGGGGAGCCAAAACTGGCTTCCCTGCTCATTTTGTGTGTAACATTTCTTGCATAATCCGCAGGTCATGATTTATATCATGAAACTGAAGATAGTTGTTGTCTAACTTTGTTTTTCAATTAATTAGAAACAATAAAAGAATTAAACATGGAGACTATCGAAGACGTCAAAATGAACGTTTACAAGTTCGGAGACAAAACTGCTGACGGAAACAGTAAGATGAAAAATCTTCTTGGAGGAAAAGGTGCCAACCTGGCCGAAATGAGTTCAATTGGAATTCCGGTCCCTGCAGGATTTACAATAACAACTGAGGTTTGCACGAAATACAACGAGATCGGGAAAGAAAAGACCATAGAAATGATCAAACCCGATGTCCAGGACGCTGTGAAAAACGTGGAGCGCATCATGGGTTCAGAGTTCGGCGACAAAGACAATCCGCTGTTGATCTCCGTGCGCTCTGGCGCGAGGGTTTCAATGCCGGGAATGATGGATACCGTTCTCAACCTCGGACTTAACGACGAAGTCAGTTGTCGGATTGGCAAAAAAAACCAAGAATGAGAGATTCGCATGGGATTCCTACCGAAGATTTATCCAAATGTACGGGGGAGTGGTTTTGGGTATGAAACCAAAAACCAAACAGGATATTGATCCTTTTGAAGAGATCATGGAAGCACCTGAAAGATAAGAGAGACATCAAACTTGATACAGAATTTACCGTCCAGGATTTACAGGATCTGGTATATGATTTCAAGGAGCTGTAAAGAAAAGAACAGGACACGATTTCCCAACGGATCCATGGGATCAACTATGGGGAGCCGTCGTTGCTGTATTCAACAGTTGGAACGGAGACCGTGCATTATACTATCGAAAAATGCACAATTATCCATCTGAATGGGGTACGGCTGTAAATGTACAGGCCATGGTCTATGGAAATATGGGAGACAATTCAGGAACTGGCGTTTGCTTTACACGTGATGCGGGTACTGGAGAAGACGTATTTAATGGAGAATATCTGATCAATGCCCAGGGGGAAGATGTGGTAGCTGGAGTCAGAACACCTCTGCAAATCACAAAACTTGGATCCGAAACGATGGGCAGAACTGGCTCAAGGTTGAAGAAGAGGAGCGAAAAGCAAACTATCCTTCTTTGGAAGAACTGATGCCAGAGATATTTCAAGAGCTCAATGGCTATCAACAAATGCTTGAGAACCATTACCGAGACATGCAGGACATGGAATTTACCATCCAGGAAGGAAAGCTTTGGATCCTTCAAACCCGAAATGGAAAGAGAACAGGATGCCGCTATGGTAAAAATTGCCATGGACCTGCTTAAATGAAGGAATGATCTCTGATGAAAAGAAGCCTTATGCTTCAATGGAGCCTAATAAACTGGATGAGCTGTTACACCCTGTATTTGACGAAAAAGCAATGAAAAGAGCCACATGTGATTGCTCAGGGACTTCCGGCATCTCCGGGTGCCGCGACAGGGCAATTGTGTTCTTCGCCGATGAGGCCGATAAGTACAAAACTCCATTCTTGCCAGAATCGAGACTTCTCCCGAAGATCTTGAAGGCATGAACATTGCCAAAGGAATTCTCACCGCTCGAGGTGGTATGACTTCTCACGCAGCAGTAGTCGCAAGTGGTATGGGTAAATGTTGTATTTCCGGTGCCGGCGCTTTAAAGATCAATTATAAGACAACGAACCATGCGCGTGGAGGAAAAGAATATCATGAAGGAGACTGGATTTCACTGAACGGTTCAACAGGAAATATCTATCGAAGGAAAAGTCGCAACAATCGAACCTGAGTTGAGCGGTGAGTTTGCAGAAATCATGAAGCTCTCTGACAAGTATTCAAAATGCAAAGTGAGAACCAATGCGGATACGCCAAAAGATGCCTAGTAGCTACGAAATTTTGGTGCCAAGGGAATCGGTTTGACCCGAACTGAGCATATGTTCTTTGAAGTGGATCGAATTAATGCCATGCGTGAAATGATCTTGGCCGAAACTGTGAAAGGAAGAAAACAAGCTCTTGAAGAACTTATTCCAATGCAGCGTAAAGATTTTGAAGGATTTTTGAGGCGATGGAAGGTATTCCTGTAACCATCCGTCTACTGGATCCGCCACTTCACGAGTTTGTCCCTCACCAATTGGCGACTCAAAAAGAACTGGCAGAAGACATGCACATTTCATTGCAGGCAGTGAAAGAACAAAGTTGCTGAACTTGATGAATTCAACCCGATGCTCGGTCACCGCGGATGCCGTTTGGGAAATACCTATCCGGAGATTACTGAAATGCAAACACGTGCCATTATCGAGGCCGCATTGAACTGAAAGAAAAAGGATTGAGTGCTAAACCGGAAATCATGGTGCCTCTGATCGGAACAGTTAAAGGAATTACTCAGGAAGAGATAATTCGATCAACAGCCGAAAAAGTTTTGAAGAAGAAAGGGATACCGTTGAATATTTGGTAGGAACCATGATTGAGATTCCCCGGGCAGCACTAATTGCCGATAAAATTGCTGAAAAAGCCGAATTCTTCTCATTTGGAACCAATGACCTTACACAGATGGCCTTTGGATATTCTCAGAGACGATGCCGGTAAATTCCTGCCGATTTATATCGAATAAGGGTATTCTAAAAGCGATCCTTTCGAGGTACTCGACCAGGAAGGTGTTGGTCAACTTGTACAAATGGGAACAGAACGCGGACGCAAGACAAACCCAATCTAAAAGTTGGAATTTGCGGTGAACACGGTGGAGAACCAAGTTCGGTTGAGTTCTGTTACAACACCGGTTTGAACTATGTGAGTTGTTCCCCTTACCGGGTGCCGATCGCACGACTGGCTGCTGCCCAGGCTCAACTAAAAGCTTCGTGATATTATTATTGTTAGAATTAATTGAAGCTAAGAAGAGGCAAACGTGTTTTGCCTCTTCTTTTTTTTCAGTATTCAGGTTGAAGTGATTATATTCGTCTTATGATTCGAGTCGTTTTAATCGGTTCCGGAAATGTGGCCATTCACCTGGCAAGGGCTATACAAAAATCGGAGACGGTCAGACTCGTTCAGTACTTCAGCAGAACCGACAAGCACAAACACTATTTTTCAAAGGCCCTCGATCATACCAAGGACATGGATGCGCTGGATCAGGCTGACATTTACCTCATCGCCGTCAAGGATGAGGCCATTGAAGGAGTTGCATATCAAATCCGCAACAAGCAAGGGCTTGTACTGCATACCTCCGGCAGCATCCCAATGGAATCTCTTCGTGCATCAAGGCACCGCGGAGTTCTGTATCCGGTTCAAACCTTCTCGAAAGACAGGGAGCTCGACTGGAGAAAAATCCCGCTTGCCCTGGAGGCATCTTCGCCGGAGGATATGACCCTTCTCAGGAAGTTAGCATCTGCTCTGAGCGATCAACTCTATGAAATCGATTCGGGGCAAAGAAAGAAACTGCATTTGTCTGCGGTTTTTGCGAATAATTTCTCGAACCACATGTTTGCTATGGCCCGTGAACTTTGCGACGAAAACCGGCTTGATTTTGACCTGATTAGACCCTTGATTGCTGAAACCGGTAAGAAATTGATGTCCATCCCTCCCGAGGAGGCTCAGACAGGGCCAGCGAGGAGGCATGACTCAAGGGTCATGCAAGAACAGGAAAATCAGCTGAACGCTGAAAAAAAAGAGATCTACAGACTCTTGTCCAAATCCATTTCATCGAGGTATCCTGAAGAAAAAACTTGAATCCGACCACAATGTCAAATCCTAATTCATTCAAAAATGGAAAAGAACTATAAAGAAATAATGCCCGAGATTACGACCTTCATCTTTGACGTTGACGGGGTGTTGACCGATGGAAGCGTGACCGTTTTCCCAAATGGAGAACTGGTTCGCACAATGAATATCAAAGATGGCTACGCATTGAAAGTTGCCATCGACATGGGCTACAAAATTTGTGTGATCTCAGGGGGCAATAACCCTGCTGTCAAATGGAGACTTGAGGGATTGGGCGTTTCAGACGTCTATCTGGGTGCGCATAACAAAATGGATCAGTTCACAGAGTTTCTCGATAAAAACAAGATCGAACCCAAAGAAGTGCTGTACATGGGAGATGACATCCCGGACCTTCCGGTAATGAAAATTTGCGGTCTGCCTACCTGTCCGAAAGACGCAGTTCCTGAAATAAGGGAAATATCTCTTTATGTATCGCAAAAAAATGGCGGAAAAGGATGTGTCAGGGATGTTATCGAACAGGTTCTTAAGGTCCAGGACAAGTGGAGCAATCATTTTGATGCCCGTTATGATTGACAAAGAATGAAGAACTATTTCAAACGGAAAATTGTCCCTCCGATGGACAAAATCCTCAATCTCCTGAGAAAGATCAAAATTCCGGGGCTTGAGGGCATGAATCTTATTGATCTGCTGGAGATGTATATTTCAGGGATTATCAAAGGAGCACTCACCTCGCGGGCGGGCAGCATCGCTTTCAGCTTCTTTATTGCTCTTTTCCCATTTGCTCTTTTCGTTCTTACCCTGATCCCGTTTGTGCCGATTGAGGGTTTTCAGGAGAATTTCATGTCTTTTATTTTCAAGGTCATGCCGTCCCAGGAGGCAACTGAGGCGGTGAGGCCGTTGCTGGAGGACATCGCCAACAACAAATATGGTGAACTATTGTCTTTTGGATTTTTTCTATCCATATTCCTGATGACCAATGGGGTGAATGCCATTCTAAGCGGTTTTCGTATACCTTTCACGACATCCAGACCCGAACCGTAATTCGACAGTACGTGGTTTCACTTGGGATTTCACTGATTCTGGCTTTTCTTTTGCTTCTGACGGTAGTTTTGATCATTATCATTGAGTTCATAATTCGCTCCATGCAGGAACAGGGAATCGTCAGTGATTCCAGTATTTGGCTCAGCGGGGTTCAGATCTTGATCCTCATCGGACTGCTCCTGGTTTCTATCTCCCTGCTCTATTATTTTGGAACCCGTGAGGGACGTAAGATTTCTTTCTTTTCGCCTGGCACTATTTTTACAGTGGTTCTGTTTATTATCAATTTCTTCATCTTCAAAGCCTATCTCGAGAAATTGGGCCAGAACAACCAACTTTACGGATCGATCGGAACCGTATTGGTGATCATGTTATTCATTTGGCTAAATTTCATTATCTTGCTGCTCGTATTTCAATTGCACATGAGTCTGTTAAGATCATGACATCACAAAAATTTAGAAAGACACAATGAAAAAAGTAGTTTTTTTCGCTATGGCCTTTTGCCTCGTCAGCGGAATCCATGGGGTCAGGACGTATTTGGTAAATGGTATAGCCTCGATCCGGATACGGGTGAAAATGAGTCCATTATAAAGTTTGTCCAAAGGACAATAAAGTTTTCGCCCAAATCGAAACTATTCTCAAGGAAGAAGATAAAGACAAGACATGCATCGAATGCACCGGTAAAGACAAGGACAAGCCCATTGAAGGCCTCGTGATTATGAGGGGGCTGGTGAAGGACGGAGATGAATACAACGGTGGTCAGATCCTGATCCAAAAAACGGCAAATACTACAAATGCTATATCACCCTGGAAGAACAGAACAAACTTAAACTGCGAGGCTATATAGGATTCTCCGTAATTGGGAGAACCGAATACTGGTACAGAGTGGAGGGAAAATGAAGTGGGTTTTAGTATGGCTCCTTCTCCTTTTTCCGATGATGATCTTGTACGGTCAGTCTGTTACAGGAAAATGGGTCACCTACGATATTTTTAACAAGTCCATCGCGGAATCAGTCGTCGAAATAAATGAAGTTGATGGAAGGCTTTTCGTACGTATCGATAGCATCATCCCTGAGGAGCATCGCTTGGATATCTGCAGCCGCTGCGAAGGAAACCTGAAAGATCAGCCGATCAAAAACCTTCAAATTCTCAATGGAGCCCGTTTACGCGAAGGTGTTTGGCAAGATGCCAAGATTCTCAATGCAAAAAACGGTCGATGGTATGGCTGTCAAATTACACCCACAGCCGGTGACACCCTGAAGGTACGGGGTTTTATAGGCTATCCATTCTTTGGCAAAAACCTTTATTGGACGCGTTTCCAGGGAAGACTAGTTTCATTCCGCTTTCCAGCAACTTCGAGTAGAAACATTCGCAGAGGCTCAGAACACATAGCGAAAATTGAAACCAAAATTGGCGTAGACAAAATCCATCTTGTCCACCACGATAACCGCAGGACGATAGTCCAGGCCAGCCACCAGCAGAACAGAGCGAAATCTGTATTCAAACCCGAGCTCTCCCATGACCCCCAATTTGAAATCACTGGCAAATAAACTCGTCAGGCCAATTCCGGCGTAGTAATTAAAACCCGATTTTTTGAATACGGCGCAACCACGAAGTCATAGAGCACATCCCAGCCCCACATTGTCACCAAAAGAGACACTCGTATGAATCCTTGTGTTTTTTATAGGCACTACGGCATCAATGGCGATATTTTTTCGTCCATGTCGCCAAATCGCAAGCCCACTTCCTGGGCCTCCAGCTGGGCGCAACAAGCCAATACCAACAAGAGAAGGACAATTTTTTTCATACGTACTGCGTAAAAATACGGAATTACGGAATCACAACCTGACCCGGAATGATTCCGGCGGCAAGTGTGTTTAAAAGTGCTCCTGAATTATCACGTGGAACTTTGATGGTTCCTTCAGAAGCAAAGTCACCCGCATCCGTACCGTACAACTCACCATTGGCAACCGTCATTGAATAATAAAATCCGTCCAGTCCTGGGAGTCCCTCTGACGGAAATTCTGTGGCTCCCGTACTCATCCTGAAAACCTGTCCGTTCAAATGATAGTAGAGTTGTCCGGCATCAAAATTCGAGAAAACTCGGGTGGTCGGTATTCAGGTCAAACTCCTGAAACGAAGTGCTCGTGTCTGAGAGCTGAATCTTATGGAGTGTACCCGGAGTTTCCACGTCGGCATAGGACCTCTGCACTTCAAAGCACCCATACATTACCTGAGCCATCTGCCTGCATGGAATTGGGCACATCACCCACCTCGATGGTTTCGATGACTTGATTGCTCG
>CAWJRB010000016.1:0-56403 GCA_963845155.1 uncultured Flavobacteriaceae bacterium
AAGGATCTATCATCAGAACCTGGTCATTGAAGTTAAATCCACCCTCAAGAGCAACAAGGAGTCCTTGGGGAGTAGCCAACATATGCTCTGGACCCTCTCCTACCGGAATAGTCGCACGAACTTCATTTATGTCAAGATCCACAACGGCAATAAAATCATCCGAAGGATCATTAGGATCACCCCAATTACTCACAAAACCTTTGCCTTCAGCTACGATGAAATGTCTGGGGTTATTGATTCCATTTCCTTCGATCACCCCAAGTTTCTCCATGGTGTTTCGGTCTACAACCACGATTAATGAAGAATTATTTACAACGATATAACCCTTTTCTCCATCTATATACATGCTGTTTACGATATTGCCCAGATTCTCCCCATTGACAATTTTATAAACCTCTTGCTGAACATCACCATCATCTCCCACAAAGGTTATGGTTCCACTACCGTTTTGAAAGGGACCTTCATTGGTGACAAAATATCCGGACTCATAGTCTCCTTTGGGTTTCGGAGCAGGTTCTTCATCATCAGAGCAGCTGACAAAGGCCATTGAAGTGATAAGAAGGATTAGAAGTTTGATAGATTTCATTTGTCAAAATTTATAGGTTAGATTGAAATGACCGTTTCTGTTGGGCATCGGTCTGAAGGCCACTGATTGATATGCTTGATCGAATAGATTGTTCAACTTGAAGGATAGGGTCATTCTTCGGTCCAAAAATGTCTTTACGAATTCCAGGTTTGACAGGGCGTAGTCATCGAGACTTTGACTGTTTGAAGTCGTAATAAACACCTCTCCCGTATATTGGATCTGATATTGTGCGCTCCATGTCCTCCATCCGTATTGAAACAGGCCGTTGGCGCGGTGTTCCGGGACATAGATGAGTTGTGCGTCCAACTCTTCGTCAACAGCCCGAGTGTAGTCATAGCGCAGATTCCAGCTCAACAGATGCTCACTGAATTTTTTACTACCCGTAACTGCAAACTCGATTCCGAAATTATTGGCCTCTCGAATATTGACCGGGCTCCAAATTCCGGCAGCATTTGGCTGCCATTGAATGAGATCCTGGCTTTGAATCAAAAACCCTGTCAGAGAGATGTTGTGTTTCTTCTTTTTAAACTCAATACCCAACTCCCCGGAAGTACTGGATTCCGGTTCCAGGTCAGGGTTGCCGCCGGGTTCCCAATACAAATCATTGAACGTAGGAAGTCGATAATTTGACGAATAGGCAGCCTTCAAATCGAATGACCCCGACAAGTCGAAACGTCCGTCAACAGAGAAAATGACCGGAATGGAATAAGCCGAAGAAGTCCCGGCCCGCAGGCTCAGGTCATAAGTGAAGCGTTCAGCAGGACGATGCTGAAATAAGCCGTAGGCAGTGAAATCAGTCCGTTGCGCATCGTCGATACTGGATCCTGTTCCCTTCGCATTTTCGATCTCGACACCTCCCTTGATGAGCATTTCATCCCCAATGAAGTAAGTAATGTCGTACTTCCCTATGAGACGATCACTGGATCCTTCCGAGCGATTCTCAGGCTGGTTGCGGTCGAAAAAATAGGTGAAATCTTCGTGAAGAAAGGCTATCTTCAAAGATGAGGCAAAACGATCAGTCAGGTACTTCCATTCCGCCATAAGTCGGGTATCCAAATTCTCAAGTCTCTCATTACCTCTGACGGTAAGGGTCCTGGAGAGGTTCCTGCCATTCTTGAAAAGGGTCGAATAGAACAAGATTTGGCTCCGCTCATCGAGTTTATATCCCAGGGAAAGATTAGCGTTGTAATTCTCAAATTGACCGTTTTCGTTCTCGAGATCCGTACCTAGATAGGGATAGTCATTCTCAGACCGCATACCTCCCAGCCCCAGCTTTACAGTAAACCTTTCAGAGCTGACTAAGCCGCTAAATTGTGTTTTATAGGTTTCATAGCTCCCGGCGCCTAAAAATATCTGGAAGGCCTCCTTTTGCCCGTAGGGAATTCGATCCCGCAGATTCACAGCGCCACCAACAGCTCCATTTCCGAGAAGAACACTCCCTCCTCCTCTTCGGATTTCAACAGCGTTGAAGCTGTTTCCCTGAACCGTATTGAAATCAGTTTGTCCGTTGAGCGCCGAATTTATGGCAATGCCATTCCAAAATACGCCGGTTTGGGAAGCTGTTGTACCTCGAAGTGAAATAGAAGATACCATCCCGTAGCCATTCTGCTTGAAATAGAGGTTGGATTTTTTTCGAGAAGCTCACCCAAAGACTGGTAGTCGGAACTCAAAATGGAATCCGAAATCGTCTGTATGCTGTAACCGGGATTGACAGAGCCTGCGAAATTACCGCGCAAGAGAATCTCCTCAAGTTGCTCGGGTTTCCCCGGACTGTGCCAAAACACAGCCGATAGAAAAGAAAATGAATAGAATACTAAATCTCATAGACAACAGTTTTTCTTCCGAAAACTTTGTTCTTAAGAAATTGGCAGGTTTCCTGACTTGCGTCCCGATGTTTGCCTTCCCTTCTTTGCGAAAGTGGCTTGCAGTAAACACCGGCCACCGTATTTAACGGCTGAGCTTACAGTTGCGGAGACAGCTCCCGATTCTCACGGGATTCCCATTTTATATCCGCTTCGTGCGGACCAAAATCAGGCACAAAAGTACCTTATCTCACCCCATAAAAAAAATAATTTGGAATGTTTTGTTTGAAAATATCGTAAACTTGCTGAACAAAATTTGAACAATTCGATTTTGCTTTCATTTCATGAGATTCAGTAGTCATTTTCTTTTTTTTCTTCTGTTCTTCGTTCCTCTACTCGTTACTTTTACATCGTGCAAGACTGAGCGGAAAACTGATCCCGTCAGCGAAACCGAAATGTCAACTAAATATGAAGTTAAGTATGCTAAAGGATTTGATATTGAATACTATACGACCTATAAAAAACTAATTATAAAATCTCCTTTCCCAAATTCAAAACGGGCGTATGACTACAAGCTGATCCAAAAAAGCAGTGGACAGAAAAAGGAGTCAGGATCACTTCAAATACCTTTTTCCAGACTCGTGGCTACTTCAACGACTCACGTTCCCATGATCGAAATTTTGGGTGCTGCAGATGCACTTGTCGGCTTTCCAAATGCTGACTTCATCGCGTCTCCTGAATCGAGAGCAAGGATCGATCAGGGAGAACTGATCGACATCGGCAAGGACATGGGCTTGAATACGGAGATGGTTATTGCTTTGCAACCCGAAGTCGTGATCGGATTCGCGCTGGATGATTCCGACAAGGCATATTCAACGTTGCGCAAAAATGGAATCCCTATCGTTTTCAATGGAGATTGGCTCGAAGAGACTCCTTTGGGTCGGGCTGAATGGATTAAATTCTTTGGCGCGCTCCTGGACCGGGACCATGAGGCCGACAGTATTTTCAATCAGATTGAAAAAGAATATCTCAAGGCCTGTGAACTCGCCAAAGGAGCAAAGCAGTCCCCAACAGTCATGTCGGGCATTCTGTTCAAGGACCAATGGAACCTACCTGCGGGAGAGAGTTTTACGGCCCGTCTATACAGAGATGCCAACACGAATTACCTTTGGGAAGACAGCGAGGGACAGGGCAGTCTCGTACTGAATTTTGAATCGGTACTGGACCGGGCACGTGACGCTGATTTCTGGATCGGTGCTGGTATCTATACGAGTCGTAACGACCTTATCGAAGCTAACGGCCACTATGCTGAGTTCCAGGCATTCGACCAAAATCAAATCTATACTTTCTCCAAAATAAAAGGCGCTGGCGGCGGAATTGTCTATTTCGAGCTAGGACCGCTTCAGCCCCATGTTGTCCTCAAAGATCTGATCAAGGTGACCCACCCGGACCTTCTTCCTGGTTATGAACCCTTCTTTCTTCAACCTCTTGACTGATGAACAAGACCCATTCAAATAGGATGATTTTTGGTATCGTGTTACTTCTCATGATCTTCATGATATTGGTCAACATCAGTCTCGGTTCTGTCAACATACCGCTCGAATCTGTCATAAACTCTCTTTTTACGGGACAGGGTGACAAAGAAACCTGGAACTATATCATTCTCAACTACCGATTGCCCAAGGCCCTTACCGCGCTGCTCGTGGGTTCAGGTCTCTCGGTCAGCGGACTCCTGATGCAAACCTTATTTCGAAATCCACTGGCAGGCCCTTATGTGCTGGGCATCAGCTCGGGGGCGAGTTTGGGTGTGGCTCTGTTGATACTGGGTTCATCTATTCTGGGCGGATTCTGGTCGGTTCTTGGAAGCTCACACGTCTTTACCAGTATAGCTGCGAGTCTGGGCTCCTTCCTTGTTTTGACTGCTGTCATGCTGGTCTCCCGTCAGCTTAAAAACACCATGAGCATTCTTATTGTCGGTCTAATGTTCAGCAGCATTTCTGCCGCTCTGATCAGCGTCTTGGCCTATTTCAGTAGTGCGGAGAGCCTACAACGCTATACCTTTTGGGGGTTTGGAAGCCTGGGAAACCTGACCTGGACGGAACTGCTTGTATTTGGCATGATCTACCTGCTGGCCGTAGCTTTGCTCCTTCCCGGTGTCAAATCCCTCAACAGCTTGCTTCTCGGTGAGAACTATGCCAAAAGCATCGGTATAAACATGCAAAGGACTAAAAACCTGATTTTGTTGTCTACGAGTCTTTTTACGGGAGTGATTACTGCCTTTGCCGGACCCATTGCCTTTATCGGACTCGCAGCCCCACATGTGACCAAACTCGTTCTCAATACCTCAGAACACAGGATTGTTCTTCCTGTAGCAGCAGTTGTAGGAGCATTTATCATGCTTATCAGCGATACGATAGCTCAACTGCCTGGCAGCGAATACACCTTGCCGATTAACGCAATCACAACACTATTCGGGGCTCCTATCGTCATCTGGCTACTCGTTCGAAAACGACGCATGGTATTATAGAAAAGAGTATATTGAGATAGTGACTAAAAGCGGAAAGAACGAAATTCGAAAATGACAAATCTTGACGGAAAAGCAGCAAAATAAAACCCCTCTCGAAAGCTCCGAGCCAAAAAGCCCTGGAGTTGTCATGTCGACCGATAGTTTGAGCATAGGCTACGTTTCAGGAAAGCGAAATACAGTTCTGGCCCGTGACCTCAATCTTTGCGTAGAGCCGGCTTCCGTGATTTGTTTGCTCGGGCAGAACGGAATTGGCAAATCCACCCTTTTGAGGACCCTTAGCAGGATGCAGCCTTCACTGGAAGGAGACATTTTTCTGGACGGTGAGTCGATCTACACGATCCCTCGAAATGATCTGGCAAAAAAAATTGGGCTCGTGCTCACCGAACGAATTCCTGAAAGCAACTTAACCGTTCATGAAATGGTGGCCCTGGGAAGACAGCCTTACACCAATTGGATCGGTAAAATGCATGAAGAAGACAAAAAGGTGGTGAATCAGGCATTGAAAGGAGGTCAACTGGAGGAATTGTCTGACATGAGATGTGATGAGTTAAGCGATGGTCAGCTGCAGCGTGCCATGATCTGTCGGGCTATTGCCCAGGACACGAAACTCATCCTTTTGGATGAGCCTACGGCGCACCTGGATATCCAACATAAGATAGAGACCTTCCAACTCTTGAAAAGGCTCGCTCTGGAAATGGGCCGCTCCATATTGATATCGACTCATGAAGTCCAGCTGGCCACGCAGATGGCCGATGTTCTCTGGCTTATGAATGTGGACGGCATTATATCGGGAAGCCCCGAAACACTCATTCAGGAAGGCCGGATCAATGAGCTCTTTGACAGGAATACGATTCATTTTGACAAAGAAACCAGGCAGTTTCAATTCAAGTGATTCCGATTTTCCTATTTTTGCTTTCTTAAGTCGATTTGATGAGATTTCTTTTATTTTTCACCCTGGTTCTTTCTCTTCTATCATGCAGCGCCAAGCGTGACCTCGATAATAACGAGCTGCTCCTGATGAAAAAATACGCCGAGAAAATAGACACAGAAGACCTGAAAGAACACCTGTATTTGCTGGCATCAGATGTACTTGAAGGAAGGAAGACAGGTGAAAAAGGTCAGGAAATGGCCGCGAACTACCTCACTGCGTATTACAAGCATCTCGAGTTGCAGGCTCCTCAGAAATATCCGGAATACGAACAGACCATTCCGGCTGAATATTTCAATAGAGCCAAAGGGAAATCTTCTGAAAATGTCCTTGCCTATATTTTAGGAAGCGATTTTCCGGAAGAGGTCCTGGTCATTTCAGCGCATTACGATCACCTGGGAATGAAGGGTGAACTTGTTTTCAATGGAGCCGATGACAATGCCTCAGGCACTTCTGCTGTCATGGAAATCGCTGAGGCCTTTCAAACAGCTCTTGAAGACGGACACCGACCCAAACGATCCATACTTTTTCTTCATTTGACAGGTGAGGAATCTGGTCTATACGGCTCGAAGTACTATGTTTCACATCCCGTTTTCAAAATAGAGAACACTGTGACCAACCTGAACATTGATATGATCGGGAGGGTAGATCCGAAGCATGAGGACAAACCAGAATACATCTACCTCATCGGGTCAGACAGACTGAGCGAGGAACTTCATGAACTCGCCGAAAATGTCAACGAGGAATATTTCGACCTGAAACTCGACTACACCTTTAACAAGGAAAATGACCCGAATAGGTTTTATTACCGTTCGGATCATTACAACTTTGCCCAAATGGGAGTACCTGTCATATTCTTCTTCAATGGAGAGCACGAGGACTATCACAAAACTACCGACACCCCTGAGAAAATCAACTATGACCTCCTCAAATTGAGAACAGAGTACATCTTTTACACAGCGTGGGAGCTGGCGAACAGACCGGATCGCGTTGCCGTTGATCCCAAATAGACCCTTGAAATGAAATATGCAGTGATTGACATCGAGACCACAGGTGGTAATTTCAATGAAGAAGGAATCACCGAGATTGCCATTCACCTTTTCGATGGAATGGATGTGATCGACTCATTCATCAGTCTTATCAATCCTGAGAAAGGTATTCAGCCTTTTGTAGTTCAACTCACCGGGATCAACAACAAGATGCTGCGCAATGCACCAAAATTCCACGAAGTAGCCAAAAGAATTGTCGAAATCACTCAAGGTGCGGTACTTGTCGCACACAATGCGAGTTTTGACTACCGGGTGCTCAAGAATGAATTCGCAAGGTTGGGATATCCCTTTGAAGTGCCTACGCTTTGCACGGTTGAGCTGAGTAAGAAACTGCTTCCGGACCAGGAGACATATAGCCTTGGCAAGCTTTGCCGAGCCATAGGAATCCCGATCAGTGACAGGCACAGAGCAAACGGTGACGCCATAGCTGCCTTGAAGTTGTTTCAGGTCTTGCTTGAAAAAGACCGGGAAATGGAGATCGTCAAAAAATCGATTCGGGAAGGAAATGCCCGGGACCTGTCTGACAAACTCCTGAGACTCCTGGAAGAGGTTCCTGATGCATCAGGGCTTGTCTACTTTCATCGATACAATGGAGACGTGATCTATGTCGGTAAGGGGCGCAATATGAAAAAGCACGTGAACCAGATATTTTTAAGATCCACGAAGCGTCATCAGTCAATGGTAAAGGAAATGCAGTCTTTGACCTTTGAGGTAACCGGAAGTGAACTCATTGCCCGGATCAAGTACCAGGAGGAGCTCACCATCCACAGGCCCCGATTCAATAAAAGGAAAAAAGTCGAACCGCGAAAGATTCAATTCGGACATGAGAACATGATTTTGATTGACAAGGGTCGAGTTCCGGGAGAAAAATCAGTGATTCTGATCGAGGAAAATAACTACAGAGGATACGGTTATGCTGAGCTGGAGCACCAGATTACAAACCGCACGGTACTCAAGAACCTTGTAAATCCCTCCCGGCATCTCGAATCCCAGAATATCATCGTCAAGGAGTATCTTTCAAGGTATCAGGTGGAGCGGATCATCCGGTTCTGAGAAATTCCTATATTTATGGAAAATTGACCGCATTTGAAACAAGAGCAACCCGATAGTAACTGGCGGGCTCAGCTACATGAAATCATCTACGAAGCCGACAGCAAGAAAGGCAAGATCTTTGATCTGGTAATCATTGTCGGCATCATTGCCAGTATCATTCTGGTTATGCTCGAAAGCGTTAAGTCTCTGGATGAGCGCTATCATGATTTTTTTAACATCTCCGAATGGATCATCACAATACTCTTCACGATAGAATATTTCGCCCGAATCATCAGCGTCAAAAAGCCCAGTCAATACATCTTCAGCTTCTACGGGATTATTGACTTGCTATCGACCATTCCCAAATACCTATCCTTGTTCATGGGAGGTGCCCATGCGCTGGTTGCTCTTCGGGGTCTGCGCTTATTGCGGATTTTCAGGATATTAAAACTGGCTCGCTTCGTCGGAGCAACGGACAACCTGGGCAGGGCCCTAATGGCTTCGCGCTACAAGATATTCGTTTTCATCTCTTCTGTTGTGGTGATCTGTGTGATCATCGGGACTATGATGTATCTAATCGAAGGAGATGAAAGCGGTTTCACCAACATTCCCATCAGCATCTACTGGACCATCGTCACCCTAACTACGGTGGGCTATGGAGATATAGCCCCGCAATCTCCATTTGGACAGTTCCTGGCCAGCCTTGTAATGATTCTCGGTTACGGCATTATCGCGATTCCAACCGGAATCGTAAGCGTTGAAATGGCCAAGGGGAAAGGAGAACATATCGATATGAATACGCAATCCTGTCCGAATTGTTCGGCGGGTGTTCACAGGGATGAGGCGAAATTCTGCTATCGTTGTGGGGAGGCGTTGTAAATCTTTTTGCTGCGTTTGCTTCCGTTTTCGTGGAATACATCAATCAGAAGGATCTCTCCTTTTTTAGCTCCGATCAGTGGAAAATCAAATCGGTTTTTGTTTGGATAGGATTGGTGAACCAGGGCGCCCAAAATATTGTAAACTCGTATTTGCCTGACCGTTTCAGAGGATCGAACGAAACAACGCTCATCTTGCGCATAAACGCTCCAATGGCTTTCTTCAATGACCTCTTCCGCGCCAAGAACGGCCTCTTCTTGAAACTCGAGCTGAAAGCGGTCGGACTGATCGCCTTTGTTATCAACCTGAAACGCATAGGGACCACTGCTCAAATCGTGAAGTACTCCCAAGTCTTTATCACGGATGAAGATTCTTTCATTTTTCAAAACCCCTTCTATTTTTGCTATTTCGATTGCAAAGGTCCTCGGCGCGACATACGTGTTGAAGCCCAATGGGATTGAAATGTTTGCTGAAAAAGGCTCTCTCGCCTGAATCACAAATTTATCTTCACCGATGGTCGAATAGAAGCTGATTGAATTACCTCCCTCCAGGCGTCTCGCATCATAACCCGAATCGAAGTCAGGTCCGGCTTGCTCCAGGAATCCTATGAGCACCTGGTTGAAGCCACCCTGATCATTGGTCAGGTTCAGCCAAACGCGGTCCTTCTCATCTTCTCGCACCAGTTCATTCTTTTGCTTGGTCACCTTGAAGAACTGATCGTTTTCACCCACAAGCCTCATATCATTGGTAAACAGTGCTTGTCCAGCACTAAAAGAGCGAATAAAGAAACCCTGGGCTGAACCGATATTTTTTTCGGGAATGGGTCCGTCACCGACGCCACTTCCTATCCCCGTGCCACCGGTATAGTTGTATGTCGCGTAGTCATCGTAAGCATAGTCTCCTCCATCAGAAAGAGGAGTTGAGTGTGTCCATAGATAAACAACGGGTTCGAGAAGGCCAGCGTTGGCGTCAAAAAATTTTTCTATGTCAATGGCTGATGGATACGGGTTCCCAAGCAGGTTCCAGTCATTGTCGGGATTCCCATCATCCCAGAAGTTGACCTGCACCTCGATATCGCCGTTGTTGGGTGTACCGGTGAAACGAATCTCATGCACACCTGTCGTGCCCGAAACTCCTTCTGCCACATATCCCAGGGCTGGAGTCATCGACCCTGAGCCAACTACCCAGGAGTCCCAGTAATCTCCATCATTGGGATCCGTGCTTTGGGTTCGTGACTGGTCGAAAAAATAAATGCGATTCATATTGACGCCTGAAAAGACCTGGTTGATGGCCGCTGAATTCACCGAAGACGACCAATACGTCATATCATACCTATTGTTACGAAAGGTGGATCTTTCAATCTTCGAGATTTCCCCGGATATTTCGGCCTCCGCGTCATGCATGACGAGAGACTCCTGATCTCCAAGGACAAAGTCGCCCGTAATATTGAGATTTCCGTGTAAAACCACGCTGTTTTTGGTGTCATGATCAAAATCAAGCATGGCGTTCACTTCGAGATGGCACCCTTCGAGATTACCAATATCACCCTTGTAGTTACCGTCAAGGATTATTTTTCGAGTCTTGTCAGGATAACCTGAGTTCGACCAGGAAGAACCATTCCAAATCAAAGGAAGCGGATCATACCGACCAAGAGAAATATTTTGCCTGGGATCAGCTCCGCTTGCCTCACTTAGGGTGAGAACCGTCCATTGGGAGGGGTCAAAATCCAAATTGGCTGTTTCAGAAGAACAGGCCCCTTTAGCCAGCGATTTGTCACTACCCCAGTCTTGTCCGTGAGCACCTATTTCGTCGACGCGATCCTCATAACACTTGTTTCTAAATGAAGTTGAAAGGGCAACTACCTCATCCCCGTCAAATAGGTCGCCGGGCCCGAGAATAATTGTCTCGCCTGGCTGCAGGGCTCCAACATTGATCACCTGGGTCGGCCTGAGCCTGAGATCTCTCCTTCTGTTGAAAACCCCAATGAAATAATCACCGTCAGATATCGGGATATCGCTCAAATTCGTCACTTCCAAAAAGTCTGAATCTGCGTTTTCAAACACTTGACTGATCATGATATCGATCAATGACTGCCCCTGAACATTCAAATAGTAAGTGATTAACTCGCCGCTTTTTCGTGCAATTATTTGTATCGTTGCCTCATGTTTTCCTCCCGATTTAGGCGTGTAGATCACATCAAAGTCCCGCGACCTGCCTGGCCCAATCCTCAACCTACGTCGCGCATCGATTTCGAAATCGGGCGAGTCCACGAGGATTGAAACGATTCGGATATCCGGTCGATCGGTCTCCAGACTGGTCAGGGTAAAAGTGCTTTCTGCTTCTTCACCGAGTTTTAAGGATCCAAAATCAGTACCATCGCTTAAGATCGGTATATTGGAACCGTCTGAAGGTATCAGCTCGTCGTTACCAAAGATCGCCAGTTGCTGTGCATAGTTGCACTGCACACTAAAAACGAGCCAAAAAAGCAATTTAAAACCTCTTTTCAATTTCATATCGCACACCTACTTTTTATCGCGCACACGTATAACGAAAAAACGACTCAATTATTACGGATCTCTTTGTGTTTCCGGGCTTCTTCTCGAAAATGGGAATCTGTATAAGTTATTTCTGGCTAAATCTTTACATTTGAAGCACATGACATTGTGAAATACCTGACATTTTGTAAACTCTGGACATTTTGAAGCACATGCCGAAAAAACATCTCATTTCTGTTGTAGGGCCCACGGCGATAGGAAAAACAGAATTGGCCATCCAGCTGGGAGAGCATTACCAGACTGAAATCCTGTCTTGTGATTCGAGGCAATTTTACCGTGAAATGAACATCGGAACCGCTGTGCCTTCTACTTCAGAATTGAACCGGGTAAAGCATCATTTTATTCAGAACAGGTCTGTGCGTGAGGACTACAACGTCGGGACATTTGAAAGGGAGGCCCTCGAGCTTCTGACAGAGAAATTCAAGGAAACCGATATTTTCGTCATGGTTGGAGGCAGCGGCCTCTATGCCGACGCCGTGATCAGGGGTCTGGACGATTTTCCGGAAGTCGATCCAGGAATTCGCGAAGGTCTCATCAGTGAATTAAAAACATTCGGTCTGGAACCTTTACAAAAAAGGCTCAGAACGCTGGACCCCTTGAGTCATGCTCGAATTGACATTCAAAACAAGCAGCGACTCATTCGCGCACTTGAAATCACGGAAGGTACAGGAAAACCCTTTTCTTCCTACTTGAAGAAAAAGAAAAAAGCCCGGGATTTTGAAACGCTCAAAATAGGACTTCGTGCAAATCGACAAATCGTGTACGATCGCATCAACCGAAGAGTGGACGCCATGATAGACCTGGGCCTCGTGGATGAAGTCCGTGAACTACATGATTTTCGCCAGCTAAATGCTCTGCAAACCGTGGGGTATCGTGAAATTTTCGAATATCTTGACGGAAACACTACTCTCGAAAATGCCGTCGAGGAGATTAAAAAGAATACACGCAGATTTGCAAAAAGGCAGGAGACCTGGTTTAAAAAAGACAAAGAGATCAACTGGTTTGAGCATGACGCCGATGTGCGAGACACAATCGAGTTCATTGAATCACAGATAAATATTTAATGACTATTTTAGAGAAGAATTGAATCCTTAGACCTCATGAAAAAATTTTCATCGCCCCTTGAAGCCTTTGAATATTGGGAACAGAATACCCCGAACCAGGAATTTCTTCGACAGAACCATTCAGGAAAACTGGATGTACTTACCTATCGCGAGGCGGGCATTCAGGCTCGAAGAGCAGCTCGGTTTCTCAAGAGCCAGGGCTTTCCAAAGCAGAGCAAGATCGCTCTTCTTTCGAAAAACTGTGACCTTTGGGTCCTGGGAGACCTTGCCATCATGATGAGTGGACACGTCTCAGTACCTATTTACCCATCCCTGAAGGACGATTCGATCAAACCCATTATTGAGCATAGTGAAAGTGTACTTGTTTTCGCGGGAAAACTAGATAATTTTGAAGGGCAAAAAGAAGCGTTGTCATCAATTCAGATCATAGGATCTGAAAAGTATGGGACACCGGGAGAGATCTCCTGGGAGCAGATTCTGGAGCAAAATGAACCCCTGACAGAGCTTGACCCCGCAGAACCGGATGAATTGATCTCAATTATTTACACATCTGGGACCACGGGCATGCCCAAAGGAGTGATGCACAGCATCCGCAACTTTGCAAACGCCACGTACAATCTGAATTACGACATTCATCTTGTGAAGCACCCCCGTTTCTTTTCCTACCTTCCATTAAGTCATATCGCTGAACGGATCGGCATTGAAAACCAGGCTTTTCTGTTGGGAGCATCGCTTACGTTTGCAGATACTTTGGATTCTTTTGCATCTGACCTGGAAAGCACTCAACCCGATTTGTTCTTTGCCGTCCCAAGAATTTGGTCGAAATTCCAGGAAAAAATACGTGAAGGATTGCCGCAGAAAAAGCTGAATATCCTTTTGAAAATACCCTTGCTGGGAAAAGTCTTGAAAAATAAAATTCGTCAAAAGCTAGGCCTCTCCAAGGCAAATTACATTGTTTCTGGGGCGGCTCCCTTATCGGTCGATCTGATGAACTGGTTTAAAGAATTGGGTATAGAGATTCTGCAGGGTTATGGGATGACGGAAGATTGCGTCATTTCACATTTGAATCTGCCTTCAGTGAATAAGATTGGTTCTGTCGGTCGGACAACCTATGGAGCAAAGGCCAAACTCTCACCTGAAGGAGAAATTTGCGTTAAAAATGACAGTCTGATGTTGGGCTATTACAAACTGCCCGAGGAGACGGCAAAGATTTTCGACGCCGAAGGTTTTCTTAGAACGGGTGACGTTGGTGAGTACGATCATGATGGCTATCTCTTTATAACAGGTCGTGCCAAAGATCAATTCAAAACAGACAAGGGGAAATATATATCGCCTGGTCCTATTGAGCTTGAGCTTACCAAAAACCCGGATATCGGTCAGGTATGCGTTGTGGGAATGGGTATTCCCCAGCCCATCATGCTGATCATACCTTCAGAGACCGGTCAAAAAAAATCAGCAGATCTGCTCTCGGAGAGTTTGCTCAATTCGATTCTCCAGATCAACCCAGGTTTGGAAAAGCATGAGAAAATTGAAAAAGCCGTTGTCATGAAGGAGGACTGGACCGTCGAAAACGGACTCCTGACCCCTACCCTGAAGATCAAACGGAGTCGTGTTGAAAAGATTCACATGCCCATGTACAAGGCTTGGTTCGAATCTGAAGAACGAGTGATTTTCGAATAAGTCAATTGGATTCCCAAAGTCTTAAAAGGTAAGTCTCCAACTCTTTTTTCCTTTCAGCGGAAGCACCCTGATAGTGATTGTCCATAAAACTGAAGGCCAGGAGCCTGCCTTTTTTGGTTTTCAGATACCCACTTAGGCAGTAATTGTTGGCAAGAGTCCCTGATTTAGCGAAGACATAAGGTTCACCAGAAGGACTCTTAAAATAGTCTTCAAGAGTACCCGAAACACCACCCTGGGCCAGATATCCAAGCAACTTGTCTGCAGGTATTTCGCGATGCATTTTCTCGAGAAGATAAACCATGCTCCCGGGGGTGAAAAGATTATACCGTGAGAGTCCGGATCCATCCACCCATCGGGGTCTGTGCTCCATGTCCTCAAATAAAGAATCCAGTGCGTGATCTATTCCGACCTTGACGCGATACTCGTTTTTCAACTTGCGTCCAACTTGAAGCATGAGATGTTCTGCAATGAAGTTGTCACTCTCAACCAACATACCGATATACAAGCTGTCGTAAGGACGGGTTACAAGCTCCGTGAATTCGGCTCCAGACTGATCCTCGACCAAGGTCACTTTCCTATTTACGGCTTCGCCCAGCAGATCTGCTGCAAGTTGATTGGAGGTAATAAAGGGTACCCTCCTTTGATCCCCAAGGTTGAGTTTTCGCGGATAAAAGCGATTTCGATAGAGATCGCGATACGGCTTTGCCCGAACTGAAGACTTGGGATCAGACACTTTCGCAACAAGAGCCTCTTTGAAAAATTTCGGGATAATGTCCAGGCTGTCTCTGAAAGTAATTGTCACCGTATTGCCATAAAGCGGCAATAGGCTCCGCTCCGGCATATAACTATAATCGTAATCCTCCCACGACCAGCCCGGACCGTATTTGCTGTCATCAATAGACCTGTTAACAAGGAAAATTTTTTCATCTCGGGCCTTGAGGAATTCAATGACCTGATCTTCTTCAGCCATAAGCACTGTAGGGTCTGCCGTACCCCGAATCAGGAGGGAGTCTCCACGCTTGAGGTATTCGAGCGAAGGAACCGAATCAGGCAATATCGAATAGGCAGTATAAAAAGTGAAAAGCTTGACCGTAGAGGCCGGAATAAAATACTTGTTGCCGTTGTAGTTGAGAAGCTCTTTATCCCGTGTGAGATCATAGACCACCAGTCCGCGAAAGTCGTTGCGATCCGCTTGATCCATCACCAATTCCCTTCCCAGCTTAGCGTTTACAGAGCAGGACAAAAACGTAGCCCCTATGAGCACAATGAAAACTGTCCTAATGCTCAAAATACTTCTCCTGAAATCCAATTAAAAACAATTTCTCCTGGGCCCGCGTAAGAGCCGTGTACAACCACCGAAGATACGAAATATCTTCACCATCCGGCAAATAAGGCTGTTCCACAAATACAACAGGCCACTGCCCTCCCTGCGTTTTATGACAGGTCATCGCGTAGGCGAATTTGATCTGAAGAGCATTGAAATATTTGTCATTCTTGATCGCTGCCAGTCTTTTCTGTCGATCGCGTTCGTGGGCATAATCCTGAGCAACACTTTGATACAGTCTGTGACCCTCCTCCCTGGAAAGAGAAGCCGTCTCGCTATGCAGGGTGTCCAGCAGGATTACGGTTTCAAAAGGAGGCTGATCCGGATAGTCCAAAAGCCGCATCTTCACTTCCGCGAAGCGAAAACCGTGAAGATCCGTGTATCGGAAAATCTCCAGCAATTCGCAAATGTCACCGTTGGCTATGAAACCAACGTGCTCGGAATCTTCCAACCAAAAATAGTTGTTCTTCACCACCATGATCAGGTCTCCTGCGGCAATTTCATCGTCAAGTCCTAAAACCGAGATCCGAATTTGCTGGTTGTACAAATTGGCCCTCTTGTTCGACCTGACAATGAATACGGCATTATCATCCCCTAATGTGAAGGCATTTTGAATGGCATCCTGGATATCATAGGGATCATTCGGAGCAAAAATATCCGGGTAATCCATATCGAAAACAAGTTCGTTCAGCCTTTCTTCCCGAATCTGCACCCTCACTTGGGTCGCGTTGATGAGAATACCTGAGGTTACATGCTGACGCATCACCTCGGTCAATTCAAACCAACGCACTTTCAATTTAAATTGTTCGGTAAATACGGTTGGATCGAGTGCAGGGCTCAGCTCGAGGTTGACGGGTGGCAATTGTGCGGTGTCGCCTACGAGTATGAGTTTGCAGTTCTTCCCGGTGTACACGTATCGCAGCAGGTCCTCCAAAAGCGATCTCGATTCTACAGTCCTAAGGTCTGAGTCTCTGTCGGGGATCATGGAAGCCTCATCTGCTATAAAAATGGTGTTGGTATGTCTGTTCTTTTGCAAAACGAGTCTCACCGAACCGTCGGGATTGCGAGTGGCAAAATAAATTTTGCGGTGTATCGTGTGCGCAGACCGGTTGGAATACCGGCTGATGACTTTTGCAGCGCGCCCTGTCGGAGCGAGCAGAACGGACGAACACCCGACAGAAGTCAAATTGTTGACCAGGTTGGAGATGACGGTAGTTTTACCCGTCCCGGCATATCCTTTGAGCAAAAACAATTCAAATCGATCCGAGAACAAGGTGAATCGAGCAAGTTCCTTCAGAAGCTTTTCCTGTTCCACAGTGGGAGTAAACGGGAAAGTCTGCAGGAGACGGTTCAGGAAGGCTCTTTCTCTAACGTGCATGTGAATTCTGGGAATAACCTGATCAGGAGATACAAACATAATGAGAAAAGACGATAAGCAGACGTCAATTTCACTTCTCAATGGCTCTGATCAGAAACCGTAGCTGAAATGGCTACACGCCTTGCTGGGCGCAAGAATCAAGGGAATAATGCCCAGGTAAAAATTACTACATATTATTTCCATATTGCTTTCGTGATTGAAAAATTTTTGTAGATTTGCCTATAACCTAATCAAAAATAAACTCTAACATGACTTCTATCTTGATCATTATTGTATCTGTTCTTGCCGTGGCGGGATTGGCATACTTAATTGTGAACAAATTACCAGCCAAATTGAAACCTGTGCTGTCAATTGTTCTTTGGGTGGTGATTGTATTTTTCGCCTACAAGATTTACAATAGCATCATGGAGCCGATTAAATTCAACAACGAGAAAAAAGAGCGCTACGCCAAAGTAATAGACAACCTCAAGATCATTCGTGATGCAGAGATCGCCTATGCAGAGGTCAACAGGAGATTTACAGCCAATTACAATGATTTGATCAGTTTCATTGACACGGCTCAGTTTGCCGTGACCGAAGTAAAGAACGTTGTTGTCACAGAGCAAAGAGGTAGAATTACGGTGGACGTGGAAAAGAGAATTGTCGACACGGTTGGCTTTGAACCCGTTATCAATTCCTTCAAGGGACGAGATTACAAGAACATGATGAATGTTCCGGGTACAGATGCAAAATTCGAGTTGAAAACAGGAACTGTAGAAAAAGTTCAGGGAGTTCAGGCTTCTGTATTTGAGGCTAAGGTTGACAAGGCTGTTATTTTGGAAGGATTGAACAAGGATCTGATCCGGCAGGAAAAAGAAGCCCTGGGTGGAATCAATGTTCCAGGAGAATTCATTGCGGTTGGATCGTTGGAAGAAGTGAATTCAAACGGTAACTGGCCTCCTTTCTACGATGGATCTAAAGAGCAAAGTGAAGACTAGGTCAATTGACCTTAACAACCTCTTCGAAACTCATCTATCCATCCAACTCAGTTTGAATGGATTTTCTTTTTGTGTTATCGACAAAACCTATGACCTGGTTCAAAAGCTGGTTCATCATCCTTTCGAGGATCCTGCTTCAGGGCCCGAGGATTTATTGAAGCGAATTCAAACTATTTTTGACAAGGAAAAGTTATTGCAGCAGAAATACGGCTCTGTCAATGTGAGTCATGTGAATGAGCTTTCTACTTTGGTACCCAGGGCTTTTTTTGACGAGAGCAAGCTAAAGGATTACATTCGATATTCTTCCAAAACCTTTGACAATGACTATATCGTATGGGACGAGATCGAAAACCACGATTTGATCAATGTCTACATACCTTTTGTCAATGTGAACAATTTTCTGCTTGAACGATTTGGAAGCTTTGAATACAAGCACTTCTCAACGGTTCTTATTATGAACTTGTTGGGCACCTATCGTTTCAGCGAGCATCCCCACATTTTCATTCACCTGGATAAAAAGCGCATGTACGTAGTCGGGATTTCCGACAATAAGCTGCAGTTGTACAATAGCTTTCCGTTTAAAACCCCGGAAGATTTTCTCTACTATCTTCTCTTTGCGGCCGAACAGCTCGGTATGGATCCGGAACGCTTTGAACTGATCCTGTCGGGTGACATCGACAAAAAGAGCGAGCTCTATGATATCGCCTATACCTATGTCCGAAAAATCGGCCTGATCGAGAATAGGTTCAAATACGAGTTCGATCCAATGGTAAGTGAGTCTTTGAAGAGAAGGTACCTTACACTTATTCATCAATACTAATGCGAATTGTTTCTGGAAAATACAGGGGAAAGAGAATCGATGCTCCCAGAAAACTGCCTGTCAGACCTACAACTGACATGGCTAAAGAAGCCTTGTTCAATATACTCAACAATCGTTATTATTTCGAAGATGTCTCTGTATTGGACCTCTTCTCTGGTATCGGAAGCATCAGCCTGGAATTTGCTTCTCGTGGCTGCAAAGATATAACCGCGGTGGATGCACATTCGGGTTGTATCTCTTTCCTGGAAACCACAAGCGAAAGACTACAGGCCGACATAAAATGTATCCGAAGCGATGCGCTTAGCTTCCTAAAGAAAACGGCAGTGAAATTCGATCTGATTTTTGCAGATCCACCCTATGATCAGGACAGGGAAGAATTAATCAAGCTCGTGGATAAGGTTATGGAAAGGGAGCTCCTGAAAGAAGAAGGTACTTTAATCCTTGAACACACGACAAGAATGAAGCTTGAAGATCATGAGTTCTTTGTCGAATCCAGGAAATACGGCGGGAGCTCCTTTAGTTTTTTTGCTAGCTCAGCCAGTTCTTGAAGTTTTTCACTTTCTCCCGACTTACAATGATCTCTTGCTCCGAAAAGTTTTTCAGTTTGATCTGAAGACGGCTGTTGGTATAGGATATGATATCCTCAATGGCATCCACGTGAATAATGAATTTGCGACTGACCCGAAAGAATTTAACCGGGTCGAGCTGCTCTTCCAACTGTTCCAGGGTCATATCGAGAAGATAGTTCTTTTTATCGCTCGTATACAAATAGGTCGCTTTGTGCTCGCTATAAAAACACTCCACCGAATCGATTTCCACTACCCTGAGGTGCTGCCCGACCTTGATTGTGAATCGTTTCTTGTAATTCTTGTCCAAAGGATTGACCAATAGCTTCTTGATCTGGCTGATGTCAACCATAAGGTTGTGCTCCTTGGGCTGATTCTCCTCAAACTTTCCGATGGCGGTTTTGAGCTCCTCATCATCGATGGGCTTAAGCAAATAGTCAATGCTGTTCAGTTTAAATGCCTTAAGTGCGTATTCATCGTAGGCCGTTGTAAAAATGATGGCACTCCTCACCTCAACTTGTTCGAATATCTCGAACGAAAGCCCATCAGACAATTGTATGTCAAGAAGAATCAGGTCAGGAGCTTCATTAGACTTGAACCAGGCGATGGACTCCTCTACGGAGTGAAGCATGGCTTCAGCTTCTATTCCAATTTCAGATAGCATGCGTTGCAATCGGCGGGCCGAAGGCTTTTCATCTTCTATGATTATCGTTTTTAACATAATTCAAAGGTATCTTTAAAATTTTTCAGGACTAAAGATCGAATTTGTCCTTATCCATAAATTCTTTAATCTTTCGATCCTCCCAGTCTTTGGAAAAGACAATGTTTTTGCCGAAAACACTGAGCCAGTGACCAACTAACCCAATTCCCCAAAAGAACCAGACGGCAAACATGCCAAAATTCCATCTTCCCATGTAAAAATCACCCGTTTTTATGAAGTGTCCGATCGTGGCCCCGAAGGTCAGAAAGATGTTCACCGCAAGATACCAGAACAGATGCCAATAGAATCCCTTGATGTCTTTCACTCTTTTCTGTGCCCTCAGGTATCTCTCCTGTTCCGAAATATTTTTCTCAGTCATAATATGGGTTTTTAGTTGTATACTTTGATTTGACTCCATTTTTTTACATGTCCCTGTCTTCTTCCATCAGCTTCCTGATCTTTCTCTCTTCCCATTGGGATCCGAACCCGTATATCTTCAGGGCGTGAGTAGCCAACCCTATTCCCCATCCAAAGAGAGGGAACCAGAACCACTGGAAGTCCCAATAGGTGAAGTAATTGATTAATATCAGAAAGGGGTTGATCAGCAAGAAGGCGATCAAATGCGTGTAAAAACTCTTGATTTCGTTAACCCGCTCCTGTGCGCGTTGAAAACTGCTTAATCGTTTTTTTTCCTCTTCAGTCATTTTTAGTAGATTTTTTCGTTTTTTTCTTTCTCCATGATCTCGCGTATCTTCTTTTCTTCCCAGCTGGTTCCATACCCGAATGTTTTGAAGGCCTGAATGGTCAGTCCAAGACCCCAGCCAAACATTGGGAACCAAAACCATTGAACACCCCAGAATGTTCTGTAATTGATGTATGCAAGGAAAGGGATCACGAAGACATAGGCAATCAGGCTTCCATAGAACTCCTTGAGCTCATCCACCCTTTTCTTGGCTCGCATGTATTTCGCACTATCGTTCATATAATCGGTTTTAATTACTTTGATTTCTCTTGTCAATAAGGGCAGTTTTACCCTAAATACGTTATCGGCGTCATCGATGACCACCTGCCTGTCGGTTACCAGCTGATATCTCTGTTTGATATTGGAAAGCCCTACTTTTGTGCTTTTCTCCAGGGATTTTTTCGGGTTCATATTATTCTCAACAACCAGGTAGCCATTCTCCTCGAAAATCTCTATCCGCAAGGGTTGCCCGGAAGTGATCACATTGTGCTTTACAGCATTTTCAAGCAGGAGTTGAAGGGAAAGTGGCACAATCTTAGCCTCCTCCTGAACCACCTTTTCAGGGATAGTATAGGAAACCGCGTCTTCAAATCGCATCTGAAGCAATTGCATGTAGGATCGCGCAAAGGCCAATTCATCACTTAAGGAGATCAAATCCTTGTCCTTTTGTTCCAGCACGTACCGATATACCTTGGAAAGTTTCGTCGTGAACTTCTCTGCCTGGTTCGGACTCTCCCCAATCAGTGAGGTGAGCACATTCAGGCTGTTAAAGAGAAAATGGGGATCGAGCTGATTCTTTAGTGATTCAAACTTTGCTGATTCAGTCTTGGCAACAATCTGCGACTCTTTGACCTTCTTCTTCTGATCCCTGTTGTAAAAATAGATCACGTGGAAAATCAAAACTACGATCAGGGCCACAGACAGTCCGAAATAATAGTTGCTTAGGGACTCAGAAGTCAGGAACTCGGAAACGGTTTGACCATTGTACAAGGTTGCCGTGACCATCCTGAGGATAAAAAGTCCGAGAACTGAAACAAGTGTTGATCCTATTACACCGGCCAGTATTCTTTTGACTCCTGAATTCTCTTTCCAGGGAATCGTTTCCAGATATTTGAAATAGTACATGTTCGCATAGCCCAATACGAAAGAATAAAGTTGGTAGACGCTGAAATTGATCAAGAGGGCGTTGAAGCTTTCAAACTGGAATCTGTTCCCTAGAAGGTTACCGATGACGAAGATCACGGTTCCGATGAAAAAGACGATTGCAAAATTTCTGAATGGGCGCTTCATACTGCTGTTTCTTTGTGCTATACTCTCAAATTTACGTTCTTTAGGCATCAATTCAAATCGTTTATCTCCAAATAACCTTCTTCTTTCAACGAGTCTGACTCAACAATGCACTCGATTTGATTCTTCTGTTCGGTGAAAACCTGATTTTCACTGTTTGCAGTCAATTCATTGGAATGACTCAGGAAGCTGATAATGTAGGCGATTACTGTTAAACAAATTCGTATCATGACTCTCTTATTAAATAGGCACGGATGCCTTGACTTTTGTTGAGTACAAATATCCGCCAAGAGGTCGCTCCCCGAAAATCTCTTTGACCGAATTGTCATATATTGAGGACGAATTGTAAAAAACATCCCCCGGGCCATTTACAAAGTTCTCCCCCGATCCCCGGTTTGCGTAACAATTCGCCATTTTAAGCTACTTATAGGTAAATCAACTTTTCAGGTGACCAAAGAACTGGAGTCGAAATTTGCAGAAGAACTGGAAAAGAACCAGGGCATTATTCACAAGGTATGTCGTACGTATACCAACAATGAGAATGCACATAAGGATCTGTTTCAGGAAATCACGATTCAGCTTTGGAGAGCCTATCCAAAATTCAGAGGAGATTCAAAATTCAGTACCTGGATGTACAGAGTCGCCTTCAACACAGCAATATCGCTTTACAGAAAGTCCAAAAGATCTGTTGATACAACTCAGATCTATGACAACCTGAAGGAGCTTGAGTATCAAGACTATGACGATACTCAGGACAGACAGCTCGATTTGCTTTACAAGGCCATTTACAGCCTGAACGACATTGAGAAAGCTCTCGCCTTGATGTACCTGGAAGACAAGAGCTACCGGGAGATTTCTGAAACGCTCGGAATCAGTGAAGTTAATGCACGCGTTAAAATGAACCGGACCAAAACAAAACTTAAGAACATTCTGAACCCTTGATTATGGACAAATTGGAGAACTTGAAAGATCTGTGGCAGAATCAGACCGTCACCGGGCTGAACTACACCAAGGAAGACATACACAACATGGTGAAGAAGAAATCGACTTCCATTGTAAAATGGATCCTGATCATCAGCATCATTGAATTGTTGTTACCCTACGTTCTGATCCTTTTTACGGATCTGAAGACTCCAGAAATAATCTACAAGGAGTACGGATTAGATGCCCTAACCCGAAATTACACCATAATCTATGTCATTATTGTTTTAGGCTTTATCTATCTCTTTTACAAAAACTATCGCAACATATCGGCAGACAGCAGTGTAAAAGCACTCTTAAGTGACATCCTGAAAACAAGAAGAACTGTAAAATACTATATCTACTGCAATTTATTTCTATTTGGAATAATGGGAATGCATTTCTTCTATGTGAGTTTAGAATCGGAAGCCTATATAGAAACAATGCCCGAGAATGCAAATATCACTGTGATATGGGTAGCAGCTACTCTTATTTGGGGCCTATGTATCTTCCTTTTATGGTGCTTTTATAGACTGGTCTATGGTTTCTTTCTGAAAAAGCTACAAAGAAATTACAAAGAGTTGCGAAAAAGAGAATAACCCTTCCTGGACTTACAAGATATCAAGGCTCCCCTTGCCTTCCCGGATGACTTCAATGTCATCTCCCGAAACGTCAATGATTGTTGAGGGGACATTATCTCCATATCCGCCGTCAATAACAATTTCCACACGGTCTTTCCACTTTTCGAAAATGAGCTCCGGATCGGTTGTGTATTCGATGAGCTCATCCTCATCATAGATGGAAGTGGAAACGATCGGATTGCCCAATTCTTTGACAATGCTTCTGATAATGTCATTGTCAGGCACCCGAATACCTACGGTTTTCTTCTTTTTAAAATCCTTCGGCAGCTTGTTATTGCCTTGAAGCACAAACGTGTATGGACCCGGAAGCCCTCGTTTCAAAAGTTTGTAGACCGGTGTCTCGATCTGCCTCACGTAGGAGGATAAATTACTCAAATCATAACAGATGAATGAGAAGTTAGCCTTTTCCAACTTGACTTTTTTGATTCGGGCTATTTTCTCGAGGGCCTTAGAATTGGTTATGTCGCAGCCCAGACCGTAAACCGTATCGGTGGGATAAATGATAAGTCCTCCCTTTCTCAAAACCTCGACGACTTTGGCGATGGCTTTGGGAGACGGATTCTCATTGTACATTTTGATCAATCTCGACATGACTAAAAATTATTAGATACACAAATCTTCTTATTCTACTACCAAGCGGAAGCCTTCTCCATGGATGTTAATGATCTGAACCTTCTCATCCGGCTTGAGGTATTTGCGGAGCTTAGCGATATAAACATCCATGCTTCGGGATGTAAAATAGTTGTCATCCCTCCATATCTTGGTCAATGCAAGATCTCGCGGCAACAGGTCATTCTTGTAGAGTGCCAGCAATTTCAACAGTTTGTTCTCTTTGGGTGAAAGCTTTTTAGGCTCCTCACCCTTAAAAGACAACTGCCTCAATTTCGAATTCAAATGGAAGTCTCCTATTTCAAATTCAAACTGACTGTCATCGTTCGAGGCGTCTGCTTCTTTGCGCTGAAGGATGGCTTTGATCTTGTGCAAAAGAATCTCCGAGTCAAAGGGTTTGTTCAAATAATCATCCGCCCCTACCTGGTATCCCTTCAAAACATCCTCTTTCATGGATTTTGCCGTCAAAAAGATCAGGGGAATATCAGCATTGACCGCCCGGATGTCCTTGGCCAGCGAAAAGCCGTCTTTTTTGGGCATCATCACATCGAGAATGCAGATGTCAAAATCGTCATTCTTGAAGGCGATCAAACCTTCCAGTCCATCTTTGGCGTGTTCCACGTCATAGTCGTTCATAGCGAGATAATCCTTCAATACGGTTCCAAAATTCGGATCGTCCTCAACGAGTAGTATTTTTTTATTTGCCATGATAATTGATTTTTATATTGGATGCTGTGATTTAAATTCTTGGTCTTTATTTAGATTACTGGTATTTTAATGGTAAAGGTACTGCCTTTGCCTTTTTCGCTTTCGACATAAACCTGTCCCTGGTGTCTTTCAACAATGCTCTTTACGTAGGACAAGCCCAGCCCGTGGCCTTTCACGTTGTGAATATTGCCCGTCTGCTCTCTGTAGAACTTATTGAAGATCTTACGTTGAACGGGCTTGCTCATTCCGATGCCGTCGTCTGTTATTTTGACGACAATATAATTTCCTGCGTTGACCGTTGAGACATAGACTTTCGGCGCGTCATTCGAATACTTGACCGCATTGTCCAGCACGTTCATGATCATGTTGGTCATGTGAAATTTACTCGCCAATGCCTCACTTTGGACTGCCTCGAACTTTTTATCAATTAAACCATTTCTATCGCGAATGATCAAATCGAAATGACTAATCGCGTTGTCAATGACCTCATGCATGTCAACGACTTCCTTGCTCAGATCCAGCTGATTCTTTTCCAGCTTGGAGATTCTAAGCACATTCTCCACCTGGGCGTGCATGCGTTTATTTTCCTGTCTTATCATCTCGGCATATCGGATCACTTTTTCCTCATCTTTGATGATTCTCGGGTTTCTGATCGAATCAATGGCCAAGTTGATCGTAGCAATTGGCGTTTTGAACTCATGCGTCATATTGTTGATGAAATCCGTCTTGATCTCTGAGATCTGTTTTTGTCGTATCAACTGGTATATCGCGCTACCGAATGTAATAATGATGATAAAAATGAACACGGCCGAAAGAACCAATATCCAGGACATTGTAGACAGGATGTACTCCTTTTTCTCCGGAAAGCTGACGAAGAGCTGATAGTCACTTGACTCCTCATCTGTCACAAAAAGAGGCACCTTATAGGTATAACCTTTCTGTTCTACGAATTTGTCTGACTTGACCTTGGTTATCACTCCGTCGCTGAAAACCCCGTACTCGAATTTTGTATTGATGTCTCGCGCCCGGAGCTCATTGTCCAGGTTCATCCGTATCTCATTGTTGCTCACCCGATCATGGATAGGGGTTCTCGAAACTATATTCTTAAAAATACCCTCCAGTTCCAGTTTGTCGTATCGATCGAGTCGTTCCACCTTTACCATCCGGTCTTTTGGTGAGAGTTCGGAGAAATCTTTGGAATTGAATTCAATTTTTTCAACCTGGGTCTCTTCTCTACTCAAAAAAGTTCTGAAATTGACCGTGTCTGCCTCAAAAGGAGAAAACTGACTTTGGTAGTTACTCTCCAGAATGCTCTGGCGGAAAGTGAAAACCTCGTTCCTACTTGTATCGATCTGTTGAAAGACAAAATCCCTGACATTGCTCTCCTTCGTTTTTTGCATGCTGTCTATCATCGGAGCATATCTTGAGATATTATCTCGGAACTCTCTCTTCTGAATGTTTTCAGAGACACGTGAGAGTGCAAACTTCACCCCGGTTGAGAATTGCTCTTCTTTTAATTCAATAGAAGAACGGATCCAAAATATTTGAACCGTGATGATACCCAGAAGGGCGATGATCATCAATGCGATCAACAAAACGAAAATCCGTTTGCTCATTAAGACAAATTTAGAGTTTCCTTAATAGATGAATAATGATTTAACAAATGTTAACGAAATAATCAATTAAATTAACATAATATTAAGACATTTTCTAATTTTTTAAGGAATTTCGGAAAGTAATTTTTTGTGCAGGATATTTACCGCTTTACGACAGCTCTTGAGATCCCCGTCATTTTCTATTACGTAGTCAGCCCGCTGAACTTTATAGTCTTGATCCATTTGATTCCTGACCCGGGCTTCTACCTGATCGCGGGTCACCCCATCCCTTTTACGGACGCGATCGATTCGCAACTCTCTTGGAGCCGTTACCACAATAACGGCATCGTATTGATCTTGTTTTTTCTTTTCAAAAAGCAAGGGGTTTTCTTGTATGATATAAGGCGCATCCTGCTCGGAAATCCAGCTCCTAAAATGCTTCTCGACCTCCGGGTGAACCATTTCGTTCAGGGCCTTCAGACTGGCCGGGTCCCTGAAGACCACTTCGGCCAGGTACTTCGTGTTCAAACTTCTTTCATCATAGGCTTTTGCACCAAAGCGATCTGCGATGTCAGTTCTCAAGGATTCGCAGGTCACCATGAGTCTCTTTGCTTCATCATCCGAAAAATATACCGGAACTGCCAACTCTTGAAACATTCGAGCCACCGTGCTCTTGCCGGTGCCAATTCCTCCTGTCAATCCAACTATCTTCAAGGCACTTGTTTTTGTGAAGGGATATACGCTTCTATTTCTTGATCAAAAATTCAATCTTATTGGGAACCACCTTAACATCAAAAATGATCTCGGGCTTTTCAACGACCTGGGGAATTAAATAATCCAGGTTATTGTCTTCGGATTGTTTATAATCGCATTGCACCCGAAAACTGTTCTCCGGTATTTTATTGAAATCTTTCAAAGCCACCTGGAAAACTACCTTTACTTCTTTGGGATAAGTGCTGATAAGATAATTTCGTGGCAAATTGATGACTTCAAACGGGATCGTAAAGGACCCATCTGTGATTTTATCTACCCCACCAATCACACTGATTTCCTGCTCTGAGATTTCAACCGCGGCATTTGGAGACAGCACCTTGACCTTTCTCGAAAAGGAAGCCGACAAATCTTGCAAGACTATGTCTTCAGTATAGACCTCATCGATGGTGTCGATGACCTTCTCCGGGCCCGAAATTGTAAGCATCTTCGGCTCTATTTCGACAGGTTCAACAAAATTGAAGCCGGTCTTAAATTCAAAATTGACTTTGGATATGACTTGAACCTGCTTGGACTTGCGAACACCCAGGTCAAAAAATAGGGTATCGGGCTCGGCGTTGAGAACTACGGTTTCTGCCGAGAGTTGAGCCTGAAGGAAATTGATATTCGAACTGGTTTCGCTGTAATATTCACTACCCGACTTCTTATCAATCTCTGTCAATGTATACTCCAGGGATTTTTGTTTAAATCCGTATCTGAGCAATTTGAATCCCGAGGTCTTGAGCGTGAGTTTGATCTTTTCACTGGGCTCATTCTGAATGAGCTTATTCTTGGGAACGTCTGTGTACACCAGGCCAAATTCGACCTCCGAAATGTACTCGCGAGACAACTTGATCAGGGTCCAAAACAGGAAAGACAGAAACAAAAACAATAGAAACACTCGGAGCTTCTTGTTGCTCTTCAAAGTTTCCATTTTATTTGAACCGGGTGTCTTGACCATCTTTATGACTCTATGGACTAATTTATAAAAAAAGAGGCCATCGGAAAAGGAAGTTTTCCAGATAGCCTCAGATATCTTTAAGCAGGGTATGTTACTTTTTCTTCAACTCCTTGGGAGCATACTTCTTACTGAGCTCCATTGATATCGCGGAACGTTCGAATTTGATCTTTCCAGCTCCGGTCTCAATGACACAGGTATTGTCGCTGTCGATCAGGTCAACAATTTTTCCGTGAATCCCACTTGTTGTGACGATCTTTGAACCTTTCTTAATGGTCGACTGAAACTTCTTTTCGTTTTTCTGCTTTTTGATCTGTGGACGGATCATGAAAAGATAGAGTACAAGAAACATCAAAGGAATCAACACGTAATTCCCAATGCCTCCACCTCCGGCCTGTAACGCTAACAGATTATACATACGTGTCTCTATTTAGCTGTTCTGTTTCATTTTCGGGCTCGGAGTTACCTGGGCACGAATCTTGAGAATCTCTTTACCACCTTCAGTATTCGTTCGCAAGGTGATCTGTTTCTGCTGAAGGTTCGGCTTTCTGTAGCTGTTGAACTTCACTTTGATCTCACCGGCCTCACCAGGCATAATAGGTTCTTTCGGCCATTGAGGCACCGTGCATCCACAACTCCCCTTGGCAGAAGTGATGATCAACTCAGTTTTACCAACATTGGTAAAAGCAAAAACAGTCTCAACTACATCCCCTTCATTGATGGTTCCGAAATCGTGCTCCGTTTTGTCGAATTTGAATCGGGGTCCGCCCAATTTGATTTCACTGTCTCTTTTCTTTCGCGACTTCGAGATTTTCCGTCTTGATCTTCTTGGTTGCGTCCTCATTGCAAGAAGCAAATGACAGGGCCATAACAACCAGCGAGATTACGAATATATGCTTCATTTTTATTAAAATTTGATTCCTTGCAAATGTATAATTTTTTACAACAATCCCCGCCCAATTTTCTTGAGCTTGCCCGAATTGTTGTAATCCTTCAGAATTTTATCCAAAACCCCGTTTACGAAGTAACTGCTCTTGGTGGTCGAATAGTCTTTTGCGATCTCGATGTACTCGTTAATTGTCACTTTTGTGGGTATCGACGGAAAGTAGAGAAACTCCGTCAGAGCCATTTTGATGAGGATCATGTCGAGGTCCGCAATTCGCTCGGTATCCCAATTGGGTGTTTTCGCATCGATCTCCTCGGTGAACTCATCCTGGTGCAGCACTGCCTTTCGGAACAGATCGATCAAGAACTCCTCGTCGTCCTCTTTGACCACCAGATCTTTCAGATCGAAGGAATGTGATGCCTTCATCTGCTTTAGAGTTTTTAAGATCATGGTATTGACCAATGGGTAATCATCCACCCAACCCAAATTGATACTTTCGTAAAAATCAAAAAGCTTCTCATTGGGGGCAACGATCTCCTTAAAAAGGTAAATGATAAAATCCCGATCCTCCTTGAAATCGTTCCTGCCGGAACTCATGTAGGTGCGATACTTCTCATCTGAAGTCATCAGGTCAAGTACAATTCGCACATATTCGCGATTGTCTTTCCAGAGATCCAGTTTTTTTTCTCGAGCATATTGATTCAGCGCCGAGCTGTTCTCTATGGCCTTCAAAACAGAATTCTCGACAAACTTAAAATTTGGATTTCGGTCCTCTTCGGTTGCGAGGTACTTCTTCTTTTTAATCTCAATGTGCTCACGAGAAAGATCACGGACCGCAAGAAGAAATAGGAGTTGAAGCACATAAAGGTCCTTGGCCTTGTGGATATTGAAGAGAAGGAATTTTTCTTGCTTTTTCAGATCATCACTACGCGACTGAAGCACCGCATATATGGATTGCATCACCTTGATTCGGATATGTCTCCGGTTCACCATAATTCAAAAGATCGTAAATTCATGACTAAATCACACTCAATGCAACGAAGGGCAAAAATACCACTTTTTTTTAAGGTTTGTATGGGTCATTTGAAGAATCGACAGAAGAACTCTGTCTTTCTGCGGTTCGAGTGAAACGCAAATTATACGTATCTTCGCGGACACTAAGACGAGATTTCATTTTCTATGAAGGCCCTTCGCTATTTGAACAAATTTTTCCTGAAGTACCGCTATCGATTAATTCTTGGAATTCTCATCACTATCGTAGCGAAAATCTTTGCCCTTCAGATACCGCAGTTGATCCGTGAATCGCTCAATATAGTCGAGGACTACAAGAACAACAAGATCACGGATATCGATATCGTAAAGTCTGAATTGATCATCAATATCGTTTACATCATTGGTGCGGCATTGCTATCGGGCCTCTTCACTTTTATGATGCGACAAACCCTGATCGTTATGTCGCGGCTCATTGAATTTGACCTGAAAAACGAGGTTTTTGAGCAGTATGAAAACCTGTCTTTGAGTTTTTACAAACGAAATCGCACGGGGGACCTTATGAATCGCATCAGCGAAGACATTGGTAAGGTGCGCATGTATTTCGGACCGGCCATCATGTATACTATGAACATGCTGGTTCTCTTTATCATTGCGATTGCGAACATGGCCCGCATCGACACGAAACTGACGCTCTACACCCTACTCCCGTTACCTGTACTTTCAGTATCCATCTATTTTCTGAGCAAGGTGATCAACGAACGGAGCAACATCGTACAACAATATCTTTCAAAGCTTACGACTTTTGCTCAGGAAACCTTCTCAGGCATCAATGTTGTCAAGGCCTACAGCATTGAAGGTTTCACTACCCAGTCCTTTTCGGACCTGGCCGTGGCCAGCAAAGACAAAAACATAGCCCTTTACAAGGCACAGGCATTGTTCTTTCCGCTCATGCTCTTGCTGATCGGCATCAGCAATCTTCTGGTCATCTATGTCGGAGGCATGCAATATATCAGGGGTGAGATAGACAATATCGGGATCATTGCAGAATTCATCATCTATGTCAACATGTTGACCTGGCCCGTGGCTGTTGTTGGATGGGTGACTTCCATCGTTCAGCAAGCCGAAGTGTCTCAGAGGCGAATCAATGAATTTCTCCAGGAAACTCCCGAAATCCGTAACCTGCAAGAGAAACACACACCAGTTCAGGGGAGAATAGAGTTTCGAGATGTATCCTTCACCTATGAAGATACCGATATCCAGGCGCTCAAAAACGTCAGCTTCAAGATCGAACAGGGCAAAACACTCGCTATTTTGGGAAAAACAGGAAGTGGGAAGTCGACAATTGCAGCTCTTATTCCACGGATGTATGATGTCGACTACGGGAAAATCCTGATGGATGACCGGCCCATCAGGGAACTCAATTTGAAGGACCTCCGGGAGAGCATAGGTTTTGTTCCCCAGGATGCCTTTCTTTTCTCTGAAAGCATCAGGAACAACATTCGAATCGGAAAGGAATCTGCCGATGACGAAGAAATTCGCAAAGCTGCAGAATCGGCCTATATACTCCACAACATAGAAAACTTCCAGGATGGTTTCGACACACGCGTCGGAGAACGCGGCGTTACGCTTTCGGGTGGACAAAAACAGCGTGTTTCGATTGCCCGGGCACTGATAGCGGATCCGGAAATTCTGATCTTTGACGATTGTCTTTCAGCTGTTGATACTGAAACAGAAGAGATCATTCTGAAGAACCTGGGCAAGGCCACCAAAGGCAAAACCACGATAATCATCAGTCACAGACCCTCTTCAGTCAAAAATGCGGATCACATCATCGTTCTTGACGAAGGGAAGGTCATTCAGTCGGGTACTCATGACGACCTGATCACAAGTCAAGGATACTACCAGGACATCTACAATCAACAGCTTGAAGAGAAGCTAAGCGGGCAGAAATCCTGAGCTTCAGCCGGAAAAAAATTGTTGCATACGTAATATAATTTTATAGATTTGTCTCAACTATTTTTTTAAACGTTAACAAAATTATTGATGGATATGGAAGAAAAAGGGTTTGTTGAACACGAGGAAATTTTTTCTCAGGTATTGAGAGCCGGAAGAAGAACCTATTTTTTTGATGTTAGGGAAACAAAAGCAGGCGATTACTATCTGACAATCACTGAAAGCAAGAAATTTACCCATGACGACGGGTCATTCCACTATAAAAAACACAAGATTTATCTTTACAAAGAAGACTTTCACGAATTCAATGACATCCTGAAGAAGGCAACAGATTATATTTTGGACGAGAAGGGGGAAGAAGTCATCAGCGAAAGGCATCAGAAAGACTACAATAAAATAAACGGAGAAAGCGTCAACGTCGACGAACCGGGCAATACATCACCGGAGAGTTTTACCGACGTCAATTTTGAAGACATATAATGAAAAAGCCATCCACTTCGGATGGCTTTTTTAATACCAATATTTCTGCTTGTATCAAGTCAATACCAGTTCTCTTTCACCCAATTCTCTTTTACCCAATTCTTTGAACAGTCCTTGATTCAGAAGGTTCAATACGGCTAGCTTGTCTGAGGTCTTTACCAGAAAAGACAAGTTGTAATTGCTGCCGCCGTAGGAGATCATTCGAATCGGAATATCCTTCAGGCTGTTAAAGATCGATGCGGTAATGCCCTTTTTGTTCTGGGAGATATCTCCTGCAATACAAATAATACTCAGGTCGGCATCTACCTCAATGGTTCCAAATCCCTGGAGTCCTTTTTTGATCTCCTGCAGTTTGGAGGTATCGTCAATGGTCAATGAGACGGCTACCTCCGAAGTGGTGATCATATCTATGGCAGTCTTGTGATGCTCGAATACTTCAAACACATTTTTAAGAAAGCCGTAAGCCATTAACATTCGATAGGATTTGATTTTGATCGCAGTGATATTGTCCTTGGCCGCCACGGCCCGTATGCTTTTCACCTCAGCCCCCTGATGGATCAGCGTACCCGGGGAATCAGGCCTGAACGTATTCTTCAACAACACGGGAATATTGTTTTCTTTGGCAGGGATGATGCTTTGAGGGTGCAGAATCTTTGCACCAAAATAGGCCAGCTCCGCCGCCTCATCAAACGACAGCTCTCCAACCGAAAAAGTATTCGCGACGTACCTGGGATCATTGTTGTGCATCCCGTCGATGTCGGTCCAGATCTGTATCTGTTTTGCGCCCGCTGCGGCTCCGATCAATGAAGCGCTGTAATCACTTCCGCCTCTTCTGAGGTTGTCTGTACCATTTGAATGATTCCTGCAGATATAACCCTGAGTTATGTAGATTCTGTGGCCGGGCTCACTTTTTAGCAGTTTACGAAGGTCTTGCCGAATTCGTTCTCCATCAGGTTCACCATTGCGGTCAATACGCATAAAACCAAGCGCAGGCAAGAGCTCGTTCGGCTCATTGATGGCTTCCAAATAATAGTGAAAAAGGTGAGTCGAGACCAACTCCCCCTGAGCGAGAATCTCTTTTTCGGAGCTAGGGCTAAAAGCTTTTCTTGCCAAATCATTCAACAATTCATTGCGGTCATCCAAAAAGTCAAAGGTTTTTTCTTGCACACCAACATCAGGCATCAAATCCCGGACCACCTGTCGATACTTCGCATCAAGATTTTCAATTAGGGGAAATGCACGTTCTGCATCACCATTCGAAAGACAACCGGCGATCTCTACCAATGTATTGGTCACTCCTGACATGGCCGAGAGTACCACAATTCTATCTTCGTTGACCTCATTGACGATCTCAGCTACCTTTTTGAAATTTTCGACCGATCCTACGGAGGTGCCTCCAAACTTGAGTACTATCATTATCTACTGAATTTGGACAAATATTTTCATTTTATTTCGAACTGATAAATATTTTGATATATTTTTACAAATTATAACAACGTGTGTAAAATTTAACAATGAAGACCATTCAGGAGACGGTAGAGACTATCATCAAGCGAACACCTTTTATCGAAGAGGCGATGCAGGACAAACTGATCAATGTTTCTTCACTTGCCAGGCTGATTCAACCCGAGGTAGAACAATTATTGGGAAAGCCTGTAAAAACCGGGGCGGTTATGATGTCAATCAATCGCATGTCGCCCATCGAGATTTTAAAGATCAGGAAGAATGTCAAGTCGCTTTCTCTCAAACTTGGGGATTTCATAGTGCGCTCAGATCTGTTTGACTACACCTTTAAAAATTCAAATACCCTTCCGCTGAACATATCTAAAATTTTCGCACGTATTGGCAATAACAGGGAATCTTTCTTCACAGTATCACAAGGCATCTTCGAAACCAACATCGTGATAAGTGCCAATCTCAAACCGGAGGTTGACGATATTTTCAAGGAAGAGGAGCTCATCAATTCCATGAGCAAACTGGCTTCAATCACCATTAAGCTGCCCAAGGTGAATCTCGAACAATCAGGAATTTATTATTTCATACTCAAGCAACTGGCCTGGGCAAATATACCCGTACAGGAGGTTATTTCTACGACACATGAAATCACGCTTGTTGTCAAAGAAGAGGACATCAACAGAACCTTCTCCATTCTGATCGATTTGAAAAAACTATAAGCCTATAATCGCTGTCTGTACCTCTCCTGGAAAAATTCGAAGTACATGAATAGCATGTAGTTGACCTCCAAACCATAGCGAATGGTCGGTTCATAGTCGATAAACTGATTGTAGAGATTAGGATTCCAGGCAGAGGGATTGGCAGCCCTTTGATTCCATTCAAATACGTAAGCCCGGTTTCTTTGTTCCAGAACGTTGAGCGACCAGTAGTTCATCGGCGGCTGAGTGACCAACCACTGGTTGAATCCCAATTCAAGGATGATGATCTCGTATTCCAGCTCGTCATTCTCGATCTTTATCGTATCAAGTGTTGCCGTACCCGAGAGGGTATCAGCGCCTTTGTCTTTATCAACAGTCTGTACTCCTGATTTATTGGAATGACAGGCTCCGGCCAAGAAGGAAATAAAAACAATGACCGCAAGAAGTATCCTCATTTGATTGATTTATTGGATTATCGTTAAAAATGAAATCAAAATTGATGCCAATCTGATCCCAAATGACCTTCGAGAGGTGAGCTGAGCTCTTTTACGGCTCTGCCATAGAATTTCAGGATGTCAGATGCGATGAAGGATTCCTGGGATTCTTCATACTCAATTCCCAAATCAGCAGCTCTCCCGTGTAAGAATACACCCAGTATCCCGGCATGCAACGGATCGTAACCTTGAGCAAGCAGACCTGTGAGGATTCCGGTGAGCACGTCACCGCTTCCCGCAGTAGCCAGCGCTGGATTTCCAGAAGAGTTGAAAAAAATCGTTTGGCCTCGCGTGATCGACGTATACGCACCTTTGAGAATCACAACACAGCTATAACGTCGAGCAAATTCTTGCTGTTTCTCGAGCTTTTCAAAATCATCCGACCACGGTCCGACCAAGCGTTCAAATTCTCTTGGATGCGGCGTAAGAATGCTACCCGCAGGAACAAACTCCTTGATCTCATCGTGCTCAGAGATTATATTCAGCGCGTCTGCGTCCAGAACCATAGCACGAGAAGAATTCTTGAGGAATTCAACAAATCCCTTTTTTGTTTTTAAATGAGTGCCCAGACCGGGGCCTATCCCAATCGCCTTCGGATTAGTCTTGAAATTGAAGAACTGAATGAACTGCTCGTCATCGACCTCCACCATGATCTCAGGGTTTGCCGTTTGCAAAGGAATGTAACCACACTTGGGAGCATAGACGGAAACCAGACCGGATCCCGCTCTCAACGCAGCTTTTGACGCCAATATTACGGCTCCGATTTTTCCAAAACTTCCACCGATCAAAAGGCTGTGACCGGCAGTTCCCTTATGATCAAATCGGTTCTTTTTATGAAAGAGCTGGGCGGCAAACTGATGATCAATCAGTTCGTGGCATCCATCCAGATTTTCAATAAAATCTTCAGAGAGGCCAATATCCAGAATCTCCCATTGACCTGCAAATTCGCTCGAATACGGCAATAAAAAAGCGAGTTTTGGCTGCTGGAAAGTCAGGGTCATCGTGGCTCGCACAATAGACTCCGGGTCCTCGATGGGTGATTCAGAAAACAATCCGGATGGAAAATCAATCGAAACCACAGGAGCACCACTCTGGTTAATCTTTTCAATCGCCTGCTTCAGCCATCCTTCCGGGCTGCGACTAAGACCCGTTCCAAAAATGGCATCTACAATCCAGCAAGAATCGACAAGATCAGGAATTCCTGAAGCCTCATTTATAAAATCTGGATGGTGTCCAAGGTCTTGAAGTCTTTTGAGATTGATTCGAAAGTCAGGGCTGTAGTTTGGGCTGAATTCCAAAACACATGTGTTCACCTTGAAACCCAAGGCCAGTAAGTGTCTTGCGATCACGAGGCCATCTCCCCCATTGTTTCCTATCCCGCAGAAGATCCAGAATTCAAGATCTGCAGGTGGTTTTTCTTCGAGGATGCGTTTCACACAACTATCGGCCGCCCGCTCCATCAAATCTATAGACGATATAGGTGTGTCCTGAATCGTCACCTGATCAGCCAGGCGCATTTGCTCGGCATTTAGAATTTTCATATCCAAGTGAGCCGGCTTGTTGCCGGACACTTAAAATTACGAAAAATAGTCTGATTATCCTTTATAAACCCCCATATTGGCGTACTTGTCCATACGGGCTGCGACAAGTTTCTTGTCAGTCAGTTCACTCAGTTCCTTATAAGCCTTTTTGATCGCCATTTCCACCGATTTGTAGGTCTTCTCGCGATCAGTGTGCGCCCCGCCCAACGGCTCTTTGATTATGCCATCTATCAGTTTGAGCCTGTTCATGTCTTTGGCCGTAAGCTTCAGAGCTTCTGCCGCATCTTCCTTGTACTCCCAGCTTCTCCAGAGAATTGAGGAACAGGACTCCGGGGAGATTACAGTGTACCAGGTGTTTTCAAGCATAAGCACCTTGTCTCCTACTCCGATTCCAAGAGCTCCTCCAGAGGCGCCCTCACCGATGATGATCGAAATGATCGGGGTCTTGAGCCGGGTCATCTCAAATATGTTTCGCGCAATGGCTTCTCCCTGTCCTCGCTCTTCAGCCTCCAGACCAGGATAAGCACCAGGAGTATCGATCAGGGTAATGACCGGAATCTTGAATTTCTCCGCCATTTTCATCAAGCGCAGGGCCTTTCTGTATCCTTCAGGATTTGACATCCCAAAATTTCTGTATTGCCTCGTTTTTGTATTGTACCCCTTTTGCTGACCGACAAACATGTAGGACTGATCCCCAATTTTGCCTAATCCCCCTACCATGGCTTTATCGTCTTTGACAGTTCTGTCACCGTGCAATTCCATGAACGTGCCTTTGGTAAGTGCCTTTATAAAATCAAGAGTGTAGGGCCTCGACGGGTGTCTTGAAAGCTGAACACGTTGCCATGCAGTCAGGTTCTTGAATATCTCTTTTCTTGTTGTTTCTAGTTTTTTTCGATCTGCTGGCAAGTTTCGGTTACGTCAACATCGCTCTCCTCTCCAATCAACTTGCACTTGTCTAGCTGGTCTTCCAGCTCCTTAATAGGCAATTCAAAATCTAAATATTCCATATTTTATTTTTGAAAAAGTGATGATTCATTCGCTACAAATATAGGAAGTTAAATCAATTAAAAGCCGTCTGAAATCAGCTCCCTTTTTTGAACCTGAAATTCTTGACCCATCCGTTTAAAACCACGCAGGATAAGATCACGAGGGCTCCAAGATAGAACTCAGGGCTCATCATTTCCTTGTCTCCAAAGATCAAAAGCGCCAGAAGAATCCCATATACCGGCTCGAGGTTATTGGTAAGAACAATGGTGAACGGACTCATTTTTTTGAGGAGATTTGTAGCCACAACGAACGGATACGCCGTACAGACCAGGGCAAGTATCAACAGGGAGGTCCAATCCATTTCAGACATTTTGAAAAAATCAGGTGTGAACTCCCCTTCAACCAGCAGAAACAGGCTCAAGAAGACCATGGCAAAAGAGCTCGTAAAAGGCGATCTTGCTACCGCTGTACTTCTGGATGAAACGACTATTCATCACTGCAAAAAAGGGCTACAAGAAAGGCAGAAGCCAGGGCGATGAGTATGCCTTCGGTATAAAGCGTCTCACTTCTGAAAATAATGACAAACCCAACAATAGCGATCAGGGCAAGAAAGAGTTCATACCACTGAAATTTTTTACGCTCAAAAAATGGTTTGATCAACACCACAAAAAAAGCGCTCGACGAGAGTGTCACCAGAGTCGTCGATACCGTGGATATCTTAATAGCATGGAAAAAAGTCACCCAGTGCAGGGCTACGATGAGCCCGCCCACAGCGAGTTTAAACAGGTCGGCCCAGTTTTCGTCAAATCTGACCTTTCTTATCCGGAGTACCAAAAACAAGACAGCCGATGATAAAAGTACCCGGTACCACACCAGTGGAACAGCTTCGATTGAAATCAGGGCTCCGAGTATGGCCGTAAAGCCCCAGATGAACACAATAAAGTGAAGGTGAAGTTGATTTTTAAGCTTATCGTTCGGCATGAATCAAAAGGTAAACGGCGATTGCTCCGAAAAAAACGTTGGGTATCCAAACCATGAAAAAGGGCCAGGACTCAGCTGTTGAACCCAATACTTGAGCGACCTTCATAAAGAACACATAGAGAAACATAAGGCTGATTCCGGCCGCCAGATTTATGCCTATGCCCCCTCTTCTCTTCTTCGATGCCAATGACACTGCAATTAGGGTCAACACAAATGATGAAACCGGCAAACTTGTTCGCTTGTAGAGTTCCACTTTGTAATTGTTGAGATTCTTTACACCGCGATCCTCAGACTGATCAATATGCTCGCTCAGATCGGGTGAAGACATTTCACGCGCGAGGTAGTCTACATACAATAAATCCTTGGGTTGAAAATTGAACAGCGTATCCATAAAACTCCCCGAGTCAATGCTGTCGTGCTCGATCCCGACAAAGCGTTTTTTGTAGTTACTCAGACGATAGGTGCTGTCGTTCTCGTTCCAGCGGATATTCTGAGACATCAGTTTGTAGGTGAGCTTGTTTCCTTCAAACTTTTCATAAGAGAAGTTGTATCCGTTTTTGGATTTAAAATTGAAGTTTCCAAGATAGATGTACTCGTTTTCACTCAATTGAAGACTGACTTTACTGACGGAGCTTTTTGTTTTTTTCTTGTAAATCGATCTCAAGTATGTCTCTTCAAATTTTTCGAGTGTCTTGTTCGCCTTGGGCACAACAAAATGATTCGCATAAAGAGAGGCAATCGTGATAATCGTAGCCCCGATGAGATAGGGTCTTAGAAATCTTTTAAAAGACAAACCCGAAGACAGTATTGCAATGATCTCCGAATTGCTGGACATTTTTGAGGTAAACAAGATCACTGAAATAAACAGCCCTAAAGGCATGAAGGTGTTTCCGTAATTTATGATGAAGTTTACATAGTAGTCATAGAGGATTTCGTTCAGGGTCAAATCATCCGCCTTGAGAAACTTACCTACCTTTTCAGACACGTCAATCGCAATTGCAATCGGTATCAGAATAAGGAGCGTAAAGAAAAAGGTGGTAAAATACTTTCTCAGTATGTATTTGTCAAGAATCTTCAAAATCGGAATGCTTGAATCAGAGCCTGTTGTCCATCTGCCGGACCATTTTTCCCTTCCATTCGGTAAAATCTCCAGCTAAGATATGCTTTCTAGCCTCACGAACCAACCAGAGATAGAAGCCCAGGTTATGGATGCTGGCAATCTGTTTGCCCAGGTATTCATTCGATACGGTCAAATGCCGCAAATAAGCCTTGGAATACAGGGTGTCCACAAAGGTGTGCCCCATCGGATCGATGGGTGAGAAATCGTTTTCCCATTTCTTGTTTCTCATGTTCATCGTACCATAGGCTGTGAAGAGCATTCCGTTTCGGGCGTTTCTGGTAGGCATAACGCAATCGAACATGTCGATTCCGAGGGCTATGTTTTCGAGAATGTTGATAGGTGTTCCTACTCCCATCAGGTAACGTGGCTTGTCCTCGGGAAGGATGAAGTCACCACCTCCGTCATTGCATACATCTCTTCTGCAGGCTCGCCAACAGATAGTCCGCCAATCGCATTTCCTACCGCGCCGCTGTTGGCGACATATTCTGCAGATTCTTTCCGTCAAATCGGTATACGTACTTCCCTGAACAATCGGGAAGAAGAATTGCTTGTAACCGTATTTCTCCGGGTTCTTTTCGAGGAACGTCTTGCAGCGCTCCAGCCAACGATGGGTCATGTGCATGGACCGCTTCGCATAGTTATAATCACAGGGATAAGGGGTGCACTCGTCAAAAGCCATGATGATGTCGGCTCCGATCTTACGCTGAATCTCCATAGAGAACTCGGGTGAGAAAAAATGCGAAGATCCGTCGATATGTGACTTGAAATTTACCCCCTCTTCCTTGATTTTACGACTGTTTGACAGAGAATAAACCTGGTAGCCACCCGAATCGGTCAGAATGGGTCGCTCCCAGCTCATAAATTTGTGAAGTCCTCCCGCTTCTTCAAGGATATCAGTCTTGGGCCTCAAATAAAGATGATACGTATTCCCGAGGATAATGTCTGCGTTGATCTCATCTTTCAATTCGGTTTGATGTACACCCTTTACGGATGCAACCGTTCCGACAGGCATAAAAATCGGGGTTTCGATAACTCCATGATCCGTCTGAAAGGTACCGGCGCGCGCCGAGCTCATCTTATCTTTGCCCTCAATCGAAAAACTCATTGAAATCCTGGATTACTGGTTTCTATTTTGGCATTGGCAGTTTGCCCCATCATACGTTGAAACGGAAATTCATCATATCGCCATCCTGTACAATATAGTCCTTGCCTTCCACAGACAGTTTTCCTGCTTCTCGGACTTTCAACTCACTGCCATAGCTGACGAAATCATCGTATTTGATGACTTCTGCGCGTATAAAACCTTTTTCAAAATCCGTATGGATGACCCCAGCAGCTCGCAGGGGCCGCATCCCCAACGTGTATGGTCCAGGCCCTAACTTCTTTCTCACCAGCGGTAAAATAAGTTTGAAGATTGAGCAATCGATAGGCCGATCGGATCAGTTTCGAAACCCCGGGCTCCTCAAGGCCCAGGTCTTCAAGGAACATCTGCCTTTCCTCATAGTCGTCGAGCTCCATGATATCCGCTTCTGTGGCAACAGCTAATACGAGTATCTCAGAGGTCTCATTTTCAACCGCCTTGCGAACAGCATCTACATAATTGTTTCCGCTCACGGCCGAAGCCTCATCGACATTACAAACATAAAGTACCGGCTTATCCGTCAAAAGCTGAAGAACTTTCACGTATTCCTCTCTCTCCTTCTCACTGAGGTCTATGGCTCGAACAGAAACCGAACTTTCCAGACCTGTCTTTATTTTGTTCAGGACTTCTGCCTCTTTGATCGCTTCTTTGTCACCGGTTCGAGCAGCTTTATTCACGCGCTCCAGTCTTTTCTCAACGGATTCCAGGTCCTTGAGCTGCAACTCAATGTCTATGGTTTCCTTGTCTCTGACCGGGTCGATATTCGCATCTACATGTACGATATTGTCATTGTCAAAACAGCGCAGAACGTGAATGATGGCATCGGTTTCCCGGATATTGGCCAGGAATTTGTTCCCGAGACCTTCTCCTTTGCTAGCCCCCTTGACAAGACCCGCAATATCAACGATCTCGACGGTCGCTGGCACGACACGCTGGGGCTGTACCAATTCCTCCAGTTTTTCAAGACGACTGTCGGGCACATTCACAACCCCAATATTGGGTTCAATCGTACAAAACGGAAAGTTTGCAGATTGCGCCTTGGCATTTGACAGACAATTGAAAAGGGTTGATTTTCCTACGTTGGGAAGTCCTACGATTCCGGCTTTCATCTCCTGATTTTTTGGTTTGCAAATATAGGGGTTTCTAACAAAACAGGCCTCCAATTGGAGGCCTGTTTATTTTGGCTTGAAATGCTGTTAGAATCATTACATGACTCTTTCGAATCGAGATTACCAATAAAACTATTGAAGCATTCCGGCAGCTACGGTCTCATATGTAGCGGAGTCGATCAGGATAAAGCTACCCGTTTTTCGGTTTCTTGAATACTCATCCATCATTATGGCAGCAGTAGTTCGAAGTTTAACCTTGCAGATATCATTCATTTTGATTTCTTTATCATCCTTAATTCGATCCAGGGTATTCACATTCACCTTGTAGACGACCTCGGTGATCATGGCCATGGGTTCGTTAGAGGTGTGCTTCAGTATATATTTCGCTCTCGGGCGTGCGGGGTTCTCGTTGAACCAACAGATCATGGCCGTCAGCCTTTGGTCCTTGACAGGCAGGTTGTTCGGTTTGACGATCATGTCTCCCCGGCTCAAATCGATGTCATCCTCAAGAGTTATGGCAACACTCATCCCTTCGAAGGCCTCCTGAACATCTTCGTCATATCGATTGATTGATTTGATTCTCGATTCAAAACCCGAGGGTAACAATCTTACCGAATCCCCAGGTCTGAATATGCCTCCGGCAATGGTTCCTGCATAGCCTCTGTAGTCATGAAATTCCTCACTTTGAGGCCTCAGCACAGTTTGTACCGGAAAACGGGCATCTACCATGTTATTGTCACTGGTAATGTGAATTGTTTCAAGAGTATGCAGTAAAGGTGCGTTCTGATACCAGGGCATGTTTTTCGAGCGGTTTACCACGTTATCCCCATTCAGCGCACTGATAGGAATGTAGCGAACGTCTTTAATCATCATTTTCGCCGACATTTCCTCGTATTGAGTGACTATGTCATTGTAGACCTCTTCGCTGTAATTGACCAGATCCATCTTATTGATGCAAACAATAATGTGAGAAATCTGCAACAAGGAGGCGATGAATGAATGTCGTTTGGTCTGTTCGATCACCCCATGGCGTGCATCTATCAGAACAATTGCCACATTGGCCGTAGATGCACCGGTGACCATATTTCGGGTATACTGAACGTGACCCGGAGTGTCCGCGATGATGAATTTTCGTTTTGGAGTGGTGAAATACCGATAAGCGACATCGATAGTGATGCCTTGTTCCCTTTCGTCTCTCAAGCCATCCGTAAAAAGAGCCAGGTCGACGGTCTCCATTCCTCTTCTTTTGCTTGTTTTTTCTACAGAGGCTATCTGATCTTCAAAAATGGATTTTGAATCATACAATAACCTTCCGATCAGGGTACTTTTTCCATCGTCTACACTCCCCGCGGTTGTAAATCTTAAAAGCTGATTGCTGTCAATGCTCATGTCTTTTTCTTTTTCAGTCTAAAAATAACCTTGTTTCTTCCTATCCTCCATGGACGTTTCTGAACGCTTGTCATCAGCCCTGTTTCCGCGTTCCGTTTCTCTCATAGCCGAAACTTCGCCTACGATCTTGTCGAGCGTGTCGGCCTCACTTTCGATTCCCCCTGTAATGGTTATGTCTCCAAGGGTTCTGAAACGAATCTTCTTGGTTACAATCTCCTCATCGTCCTGCATGATCAGGTACTCGGATACAGGAATCCAACTGCCATTGCGCCATACTACTTTTCGATCGTGAGCAAAGTAAAGACTCGGAATTTCAATATTTTCTCTAAGGATGTAATTCCATACGTCCATTTCAGTCCAGTTACTTATCGGAAAGGCTCTGAAATGCTCTCCCTGGCGCATTCTTCCATTAAAGAGGTTCCACAGCTCGGGACGTTGATTCTTAGGGGCCCATTGCCCGAAGTCATCACGGTGAGAAAAGAAGCGCTCCTTAGCCCTAGCTTTCTCCTCATCCCGGCGTCCGCCCCCTATGGCACAGTCGATTTGGTGTGATTCGATGGCATCCAACAAGGTCGTTATTTGCAACTCATTACGCGTTGCATTCTTGCCCGTTTCTTCGACAACCCGGTTGCTGTCAATAGACTCTTGCACAGAGCCTACAATAAGCCTCGCACTGAGTTTTTCTATAAGGTCATCTCTGAACTGTATGGTCTCTGGGAAATTGTGCCCCGTGTCAATATGCATAAGTGCAAAAGGAATTTTTGCCGGGTAAAAGGCTTTTTTTGCCAGGTGCGCCAGCACAATAGAGTCCTTTCCACCTGAAAACAGGATGACTGGATTCTGAAACTGGGCCTGAACTTCTCTCAAAACAAATACGGCTTCCGACTCCAGCTCGTCCAGGTAATTCAAATAATATCGGGTCATATCTCCAATTTTGGTTTGATCTTCTCGAAGACTATGTCAACGGATTCTTCCAAAGAAAGATCATCAGTTATTATTTCAACATCGGGTGAATCAGGAGCCTCATAAGGTGCATTGATACCCGTAAAGTCCTTGATTTCACCAGCTCGGGCCTTTTTATAAAGCCCTTTTACGTCTCTTCGTTCGCACTCTTCTAAAGACGTATTTACAAAAATCTCGACAAAGTTATCATTTCCGACGATACGCCTAATGTTTTCCCTATCTTTTTTATAGGGTGAAACAAAGGCTGCAAGGACTATGATTCCTGAGTCGACCAGTAGATTGGCAACTTCAGCAATTCGACGAATATTCTCAGTTCTATCTTCAGGACTGAAAGTCAAACCTTTGTTAATTCCCTGTCGAATATTATCTCCATCAAGGGCATAGGTTTTATAACCCAATCCATGAAGCTTATGATCCAGCGCGTTGGCGATCGTCGATTTACCCGAACCGGAGAGACCTGTGAACCAAATCAGGAAAGAGTTCTGTCCTAAATTTGTTCTTCGATCTTGACGGTTGACAGAATAATCGTGTCGTATAATGTTTTCTTCCATTTGTCTCTTCCCGTTTATTTGATCTTCACCTGATGCCAGGCCTTTTCGTGAAGATAATATAGGAACATCTTTATCACAAATTCAATGCCTCCCACCTGCAAACCTACCATAGGATCTCCGGTGATGGCCCAAGCAATCATCGTCGTAGTCAGCGTCGCAATAATCCTCCAAGTAAAGGTCTTCATTATATGACGCTTCTCAGCTGAAACTGATACTGACTTGGTCTGAGTTTTGGGGGATTCCATAGTTTCTAATAAAGTAAGCTTGACTTTAATCGCAATTACGATGCAAAAAAATGATTTCTATTCGACAATGATCATTTCTGTTCCACAATAAACCAGGGATTCAGGAGATTTTCTTTGTTGTAAAGAAGAGGGGCATTTGTCTCTTTAGAGATAACCTGAAGTCCGACAGCTTCACAAATAGCCTGGCCTGCAGCCGTGTCCCATTCCATAGTTGGCGCAAAACGGGGGTATACATCCGCTTTTCCTTCTGCAACCAGGCAAAATTTCAACGAACTCCCTTTGGAAACAATATCCACTTGAACACCCGGTTCATTCAGGGATTTCACAAAATCTTCCGTAGCTTCATTCATATGAGAACGGCTTCCTACAACACGAATATTCCGAGCATTCTTTGTTGAAGGTGCTATTGTGTTTTCTTCTTTAAAAGTCAACGTATCATTTACTGCGTGAGTTTCAAGGACTACTTTATTGGCGCGGGAATTTGCCACTTCAGCAAAATAGAGCTCCTTGGAAACAGGTACGTATATTACCCCTAAAACAGGTTTTCCGTTCTTTATCAGGGCTATATTTACCGTAAACTCACCGTTCCGTTTTACGAATTCTTTTGTTCCGTCCAAAGGATCAACAATCCAACATGATTCCCAATCCTTTCGGTCAGAAAAATCAATTTGTCGATTCTCTTCGCTAATTATGGGGATTCCTGTATCCTTAAGGTAAGAGTTTATTACATCATTGCATTTTTTGTCAGCCAGGGTCAACGGGGAGTCGTCACTTTTATATTCAACACCCAGATCATCAGACGCATATACATCCATGATTTCCGCACCCCCCTCGACAGCGGCTGTGATTGCAATTTTAAGATTACTATTCATTATCGGAAGGTACGTTTAGAAATTAATTCTCGATTCGATTCACTTATATCCAATATCAATTATTGTAAGTATTCATTTCTATACTCAGAGTCCCAACTCCAGATATTTGTCAACAAATGCCTGTATTCCATCCTCAATGGAAGTTGAAGGTTTGAATCCGGTATAGTCGTAAAAACTTTGAACATCAGCGTAAGTGGAAGGAACGTCTCCCGGTTGGATCTCTTTGAATACAATCTTTCCCTTTTTACCCAGTGCCTTCTCAATAGCATGAACGTAATCCATTAACGCTACCGGGCTATTGTTGCCTATATTAAATAGTTGGTAAGGTGCTGAGCTGACCGCTGGATTTGGATTTTTAGGATCGAAGTCAGGGTTGTTCGGTTTCGGAGGCAAAGGCAATAATCTTTTAACACTCTCCACTATATCCAGCACATAGGTAAAATCACGACTCATGTTTCCGTAGTTGAAAACCTCGAATTCCCGGTCCTCGACCATGGCCTTAGTAAAGATATGCAGAGCCATGTCGGGTCTCCCCCAGGGTCCGTAAACCGTAAAAAATCGGAGCCCGGTTGTTGGGATGCCATAGAGCTGAGAATAGGAATGTGCCATCATCTCATTGGCCTTTTTGCTCGCTGCATACATGGCCAGGGGATGATCAGTGTGATCACTTGTTTTAAAGGGAATGCTCTCATTGAGCCCATAGACCGAGCTGCTCGAGGCATAGACCAGGTGTTCAACTGGGAAGGCTCGGCAAGCTTCCAGTATATTTAGAAAACCAGTGATATTGCTGTCCACATAAGAATGCGGGTTGATCAGAGAGTATCTGACTCCCGCCTGGGCAGCCAAATTGACCACGAAATCGAATTTTTCAGCCTCAAACAAGTTCCTGACACCTTCTTTATCCACCAAGTCCAATTTGATAAAATCGATGTCTCCTTTCAATAACTTATTTTCTTGCATGGACTCAGGCTCGATCCCCATATCTACAAGTCTGGCAAGCTTAAGTCTTGGATCGTAGTAGTCATTGATATTGTCAAGGCCAACTACCCTATATCCGCTGGACACTAATAATTTTGACAGGTGATGTCCGATGAAACCCGCCGCCCCCGTTACTAAAACTTTTTTACCATGCATAATCAATTGGTAGTCTAAAATTTATCTTTAAAGAAATGGAATCATTGAATTGCTTAGAGCCTACTATCAGCAACACCTTTAGCTAAAATCGATTTGACATCAAAGGTCACGTGACCCGGATTAAGATGAGTATCCATGTCAAATTCAAGAAACTCCTTATGTGAAACAGCAAGGATCAGCGCGTCGTACTTTTTGACAATCTCACTTTCCTTGGAAATTAAATCAATTCCGTATTCCTCCTTTACTTCCTCCTTAGAAGCCCAGGGGTCATAGACATCAACATTGATGGAATAGGATTTCAGTTCCTCGATGATATCAATGGCTCGAGAGTTTCTAATGTCAGGGCAATCCTCTTTAAAAGTTATTCCCAACACCAAGGTATTGGAATCGTGAATTCTTAAACCCTTTTTAATCATGAGTTTAATGGACTCCTGGGCTACATAAGGTCCCATACTGTCATTAAGCCTTCTCCCCGACAGAATGATCTCCGGATTGTATCCAAGCTCCATGGCCTTGTGAGCCAAATAATAGGGGTCCACACCAATGCAGTGACCTCCTACCAGACCTGGCTTGAATGGTAAAAAATTCCATTTGGTTCCTGCTGCTTCCAAAACTTCGGAGGTATCAATATCCATAAGCCTGAAGATTTTTGAGAGCTCATTTACAAAAGCAATGTTAACATCCCGCTGGGAGTTTTCAATTACTTTTGCAGCTTCAGCAACCTTTATACTTGGAGCCATGTGCGTTCCAGCAACAATAACCGTTTTATAAATGTCATCAATTATTTTAGCAATTTCTGGTGTTGAGCCCGATGTAACCTTCAGAATCTTAGTCACGGTATGCTCCTTGTCGCCTGGGTTGATACGTTCAGGTGAATAGCCCAAATAAAAGTCCTCATTGAATTTCAATCCCGAATATTTTTCCAAAAGAGGCATGCATTCCTCCTCGGTGGCCCCTGGAAATACGGTTGATTCATAAACAATAATATCGCCTTTGCTCAAAACCTTGCCTACCGTCTCACTGGCCTTATACAATGGGGTCAGATCTGGTCTGTGGTTTTTGTCAACGGGAGTCGGAACCGTGACAACGTAAAAATCTGAGTCCTTAATATCCATGATATCGCATGACATCCATAGACCCTGACCTGACTCTTTCAGCTCCACTATGGAAGAAACGTTGACCTCAGCCAACTGTTCGGATGTGGTTTCCAACGTTACATCCTGGTTCTTTCTTAATTCTTCAACACGGGTTTGATTTATATCAAAACCAACGACTTCAAAATGTTTACCGAATTCTACCGCAAGGGGAAGGCCAACATATCCGAGGCCGATAATAGCAATTTTTGGGTTTTCCATTTTTAAATATTTATTAATCAAATATTAAGCTTTCAAATTTAACTAAAAAAAGTATCTAAAAGAACACGTATGTCATTCTTTAGAGTCCAGTTTTTGACATAATTTTTGTTAATTTCAACCTTATCCTTCCAAATCACCTTATCATTATACTCCTTGGGGTTCTTTTGTGCAGCAAGAATCTGCTCCTCACTTCTATACTTCAAGGTGGCGGGACCTGTGATACCGGGTCTAACACTCAAAATGACTCGATCTTCACCCGTCAATTTATCCGCATAACCCGGAACATCGGGCCTGGGTCCGACCAGGCTCATATCACCGATTAAAACATTCCATAGCTGCGGAAGTTCGTCCATTTTAGTTTTGCGTAAAAATCTTCCATAGTTGTTTATTCTAGGATCATTTTCTAAAGTAAGAGAATCTGACTCCTCATCATCTTCCATAGATCTAATTTTGAGAATCCAAAACTTCTTTTCGTTCAAACCAATTCTAACTTGCCTGAATAAACCAAATTTATTGAAAGATATTGTAGATGCTACCATTAAAATTATTATCGGGAGAAAGAATAACAAAAGTCCCGAAAAAGAGAAAAACACATCGAAGCTCCTTTTGATCAAGATTCCTTTTTGAGTCAACATTTCATAATGAAATCTTAGCAAATACAATACTTCTGCTTTCATATTCTCCTGCCGAGTTTGGAACCTAATTTTTGTTTCCAACTCATTTTTTCATTTTGATGATAGCCATTTCCGTATTTACCATAACCGTAGCCGTAGCCATAGCCGTAGCCATAACCTCCTCCATATTTGTTTTTAACTTCGAAATCATTAAGAACATAACATATGTTCTTTACTTCTCCGCTTTCGTATTTGGCATCAATCATTTTTGGCATACCTCTTTGGGTATAATTTTGACGAATCACATACATGATAGCGTCCGAGTAGCGAAACAATTCCAGTGCGTCTGCTACCAACCCCACGGGCGGAGTATCAATAACAAGATAGTCATATCTCTCCTTAAGAATTTCAAACAAGGTGTTTGTCTGATCACTAATCAACAATTCAGAAGGATTTGGTGGAACGGGTCCTGAAGTGATAATGTCAAGATTTGGAATTTTCGTCTTTTCAACAATATCATCAAGGCTATTCTCTCCTATCAGGAAATTCACAACACCCGTAGTGTTGTCTGACTCAAAATCCGTATGCATTTTTGGTTTTCGCAGATCCAATCCCACAAGAATTGTCTTTTTCCCCCCAAGGCAAATACCGTAGCCATATTCTCAGCACATAGGGTTTTACCCTCACCACTTACCGAAGAGGTAATCAAAACTGTTTTCGATGGACTTTTGCTCTGAAACAGGAACTGAACATTCGACCTGAGCGCTCGAAAGGATTCTGCAATTGTAGAATTAGGTTTTCTGCTGACTACCAATCTATTTTTGTCATGCCGGTTTTTACCTATCACTCCCAATACAGGGATTTTGAAGGATTTCTCTATTTCCTCTACAGATTGAAACTTGTTGTTCAAAGTTTCTTTGGTAAGGATAAAAAGCATGGGCATCATCACTCCCAGCATCAATGCTATCAAGTAATTAAAGGGCTCTTTAGGTTTGATCGGAGTCTGTCCAACATCTTTAGCAGAGTCCAGTATTTTGATATCTGAAACGTTTGCCGCGATCGCGGTTCCGGCCTCATAACTCTTCTGCTTCAGATAATTATAATTCGCCTCTGTAATGTTATACTTTCTCTGGAAATTCAATAATTTCTGCTCCTTCGGATTCAATCGCTTTAATTTAGCATTTGCATTACCCATCCTTCTATTAACCGAAGTCAAATTTGTGCGCGTTATTGATTTTAAGGAACGGATTTGCTCCAATAGGATTTGACTCTCCAATTTAATCTCCTCGTTGACTCGAATCAACGGAGGATAGGAGGTTTTACCCTTTTTTCAAGACCTTCCCGAGTTTTTGACAGGGTAATCAGGTTATTAACGCTGGTTATAATATTAGGATCCTCCATATTCACCAATGCAGGAGCCGGAATATTGTCACTATTGATCACGCTGTTAGAAATCAAATAGTTTTCAAGGTTATTGAGATATTCAACACGCCGTTGGATTTGTTGACTCTCCTGATCCAATAATGTGATTTCATTGAGAAGCGCACTACCCTCTGCTGAAAGATCATAAATGTTGTTTTGTTGCTTAAAATCACCAAGATCCGTTTCAATATCTTTCAGGCTATTGGATTCAATTAAAAACAAGGTATCGATGTACTTCTGGGTGCTAACAGCATACTTTATTTTTTGCCTTCTCTGATCCTGGTCCAGCACCTCAACCGTCGTATTCAGAAAATCTTCGATCTTTTTTTTATTACTCCCATTGAAACTCAGTTCAATGATTGAAGTTCCTTTCTTTAGGGTTGAAACATCTATCTTCTGAAACTTTTTAACAACCGAATCAAAATTATTGAACCGAATTACATAAGTCCTCCCCTCTAAATCAAGTAACTCCCTCAAGTTTGAAACGGAAAATGTGAAATAGGGCGTCTCCAACATGGTGTTCATTGGAAATACTTCATCAAATTCCATAATATCAGGAACAAAAGATCGCTTCTTGTAGGTTGTATAATTAAGAAGAGTGTTTTTCTCATCATCCATTTCAAACCGAATTCTGACCTCATCCCTATTCGGAAAACTCAATTCTATGTCAGTGTTAATAAGTTGTGGTTTGAGGGTGTCAATTTCAACATGAATCGGTGATCTTCCATAAACATCAACCTTTCGCAATCTCCCTTCTGTAAATTGATCTAAAGTTAAATTGAGTTTTTTAACTACCTTTTCATTATGCGATCTCGATTGAAGTATTGTGATAATCGTTTCGACCTTGTCACTGGGGCCACCCCAGTTAAATGCGATATTCGTACTACTCGAAAACAAGGGATTCTGCTCGTCTTTAACAGTAATTAGGGTCTTGAGGTTATAGATTTTTTCCGAAGTATAATTCACTACTTTGGCAATTACAAGTGCCACAAAAATCATCACCACAAACAGTTTCCAATAGCTAATGATCTTATACAAGTATTCCTTGATGTCAAAGGACTGAATGTCAAGATCCAATTTATTGTTCTCTTTCATCTAAATCAGAATTGATTGATCAGCAAAATAGTGGTTGTTACCAAAGACAGAACAGCGATCAGAGATGTAATCGTTTGCATACCTGATGTTCCAGTACCCCAAGCCTTTTGTTTCAAAGGTTCCACATAAATAATATCGTTGGGCTGAACAAAAAAGGTATTCTCATCGAAACTATTTACATCTAGCATATTCACTAGGTATTTTTCTGTACCGTCAATTCCCTTTCTATACACAGAGACATTCTCGCGATTCCCGGTGATACTAATATCACCTGCCACTGCCAGCGCCTGAACCAAATTCGCCTCATTCAGATATAGCAAATGTGTGCCGGTATTACCCACTTCACCAATTACGGTCACCCTTATTCCTGCCAACCTGACTGTAACAAATACGTCTTCAGGGTTTTTAAAATAAACTTGAAACTTGGTTTCTATTTTTTCTGTCACTTCTGGTGTGGTGTACCCCAAAACATTAATTTCTCCCAGGTAGGGTAAGCGAATATTCCCATGTCTATCAATCGAGTAGGTAGTAAAATAAAGTCCTTCTTCAGAAAATCGGGCATTACCCCCTCCCATATTACCTGCTCCAGTTGGATTTTGATCAAATAATTCGACCAATTTCTGATCGGAGGACTTGATTTGGATGTCCAGCATATCATTCACCTGAAGACGATAAGGCTCATTCTGCAACTTCTGGATGGAGTCCGATTCGGAAATCTCGCCCTGAAAGTAAATCTGTTTTTTTAATGGTATACAGGAAGCCGATATGATCAATAGCAGCGCAAAAGCTATATAAATCCTCATTTTTTCATTTTTGACTCAATGGCAAATATAAATTTTAATTGCGTACTACAATAATAATTCTTGCTAATTTAGCAACAAAAATCGCCTTGTTTCATAGCGCTCAAAGCTATTTACGCTTCCTTATCGAATCCACCAATCAGTATGGAGTTCATTCGCCTTTTGTATATGATTATTTGACTGTGGGTTTGAAGGAAAAAATGGATGAGTCTGATTTAAGAGTTTTGCGAAAATTCAGAAAAACGCTAAGAGCGGATAATAACGCTATTGACGTAAAGGATTTCGGAGCAGGCTCACGCGTATTCAAGGGTTCTAAGCGCAAAGTCAGTCAAATTGCGAAATCTGCCGGCATCTCCCAGCCTCGGTCGAAAACACTGTACAAAACCGTCAAATATTTCGACCCTGGAAGAATCCTGGAAATTGGAACTTCTTTAGGAATGGCTTCAGCCGCAATGTCTCTTGCTGCTCCCAAGGCAAAAATCGACACCTTGGAGGGCTGTCCAGAAACCGCTGGGATTGCGCAATCCATGTTCGATACGTTCGGCTTGAAAAATGTTGCAGTGCATATTGGCGAATTTCATTCTACTTTACCTGAAGTCATAAAGGATAACTCCTATGATCTGATATTTTTTGACGGCAACCATCAGAAGCAGGCCACGCTCGACTACTTTCAAATGTGCTTGAAAGGAGCCCATGAAAAGAGTATCTTCATATTTGATGATATCCATTGGAGCTCTGAAATGGAACAAGCCTGGAACATAATACAAGAGCATGAGCAGGTCACTCTTTCGATTGACACCTTCCAATGGGGACTCATCTTTTTTCATCCTGGCAGAGAAAAAGAACATTTTATTTTAAGAATATAAGTAGGGATTTTGTTCCACATTGATTTTGTTAAACTTAAAACCATCCGATGTTGTTGAAGAATTTTCTACAGTACAACGAATCTAAAAGAAAGTGACTTGCTCTTCACGGCTCTCCAAGTTTTGAACCAGACCCTTCAATAAATCATTTTTTGTGTTTGGGAAGGATTCATCGGATTATCCTTATTTTTGCAGCGCTTAAGAATTTTACGCTAAAAAATTGCAAAGTTCGGCTTGGCAGTGCAAAAGGCTTGAGGCGCTTACAATTTGTAGTGCTAGAAAGTTGCGAAATCAAAAGCTTTCAAAACCGAATCAATAGTAAGAAAGACCTTTACTCGAAGAACCAAAACAAGAAAAACCATATGAAAATATATACAAAAACCGGTGACCTGGGGGATACATCACTGTTCAGCGGGAAGCGGGTTCGAAAAAACAACATACGAATCGACTCCTATGGAACTGTGGATGAGTTGAACTCTTACCTGGGAATGATCCATGACCAGGTGAAGGATGAAAAAATAAAAAAAGATCTGATTCGCATCCAGTCGAAGCTTTTTACCCTGGGCGCCATGCTGGCCACGCCTGAGAATCCGAAAGCAGAAAAGAAAGGGAAGTCCCGGCTGCAAATCGATTTGATAGGTGAAGAAAATATCCGTTTTCTGGAGGATGAAATGGACCGAATGAATAAAGTATTGCCCGAAATGACGCACTTCATTCTTCCCGGAGGGCACCCCGCCGTGTCATTTTGTCATATTGCCCGCTGTGTGTGCCGCAGGGCTGAGAGAAAAACGGTTGAGCTGCATGACATAGAGGCTATAAATGAGCAGATTTTGATCTATTTGAACCGACTATCAGACTACTTATTCGTACTGGCACGAAAATTGTCGATGGATTTAGGAGTGACAGAGATTCCCTGGAAAGGTTGAAAATAAAGGATTTCAGGCACAATTTCTCAGATAATAAATACGTTCTTTTGACAGCAAAAAAATAGTAATTAAAAAACTTGCTTAATTGAGCAAAAAAATTACTTTTGCAACTTAAATTAAATAATTTTCAATTATGTATTGGACGTTGGAATTAGCATCTTACTTAAGTGATGCACCCTGGCCGGCTACAAAAGACGAATTGATTGATTATGCGATAAGGACAGGAGCTCCGTTGGAGGTTGTCGAGAATCTGCAGGCTCTTGAAGATGAAGGTGAGAGCTATGAAATCATTCAGGAAATTTGGCCAGATTATCCGACTGATGAGGATTTCCTCTGGAACGAAGATGAATACTAAATAAATCAAAGTCTCCTATGAGGCTTTTTTTTTCTCATTATGTGAGAAAATCATATCTTCTCCTCTGTCCTCTCACATTAACCCGAATCGGACAATGAGTCCGGTTTAAACACATAAAATATGAGTTTTCTAAATTCCGTACTCAAGGCTTTTGTTGGAGATAAAAAAAGTAAAGATCTCAAGCAGCTTCAACCTCTGGTGGACAGTGTCCGCTCGTTTGACAAAGCGATGGAGACTCTTTCTCTGGAGGAACTTCGCCAGAAGACCTTTGACTTCAAGAAGCAAATCAAAGAAGCAACTCAACCTTTTGAGGAGCAGATCTCAGCACTTAACGTAGAACTGGAATCGGCTGACATCGATAGAAAAGAGGCGATATACAAGGAGATAGACCAGTTGCGTGACGAATCTTACGAAGCCTCTGAGCAGGTACTTGAGCAAATCCAATCAGAAGCGTTTGCCGTCATGCGTGAAACTTCACGTCGATTTGCAAATAACGATACGCTGAGAGTAAAAGCGACACCTTTTGACCGGGAATTGTCAGTGAAAGACTACGTCAATCTCGACGGTGACGATGCAATATGGAGCAACACCTGGGATGCTGCCGGAAAACCCATTACCTGGGACATGGTTCATTATGACGTCCAATTGATCGGTGGGGCGGTTCTACACCAGGGAAAAATCGCGGAGATGATGACTGGGGAAGGAAAGACCCTCGTGGCGACACTGCCCATTTACCTCAATGCGCTTACCGGAAATGGAGTCCACGTGGTTACGGTAAACGACTACCTGGCCAAACGAGACTCGGCCTGGATGGGTCCGATTTTTGAATTTCACGGCCTGACCATTGACTGCGTTGACAATACCAAACCCAATTCAGAGGAAAGACGAAAGGCTTATCTCGCTGATATCACCTACGGAACGAACAATGAATTCGGATTCGACTATCTCAGGGACAACATGGCCCACTCCCCGAACGACCTGGTGCAGCGACCCCACAACTATACAATTGTCGATGAGGTGGATTCGGTCCTGGTGGACGATGCCCGTACCCCACTGATCATCTCAGGAGCGACACCCCAGGGCGATCGCCATGAGTTCAATGAGCTGAAACCCAAAGTGGACGAGATCGTTCGTTTGCAAAACAAATACTTGATTGGCGTGCTGGCAGAGGCCAAAAAATTGATCGCTGACGGAAATACCAAGGAAGGTGGCTTTTATCTTTACCGCGTTTTCCGTGGACTCCCTAAAAACAAAGCCCTGATCAAATTCCTGAGTCAGGAAGGCATCAAACAACTCCTTCAGAAGACAGAGAACTTCTACATGCAGGACAACAACCGGGAAATGCCTAAGATCGATGAAGAGCTCTACTTTGTCATTGAAGAGAAAACAAATTCCATCGACCTGACCGACAAGGGTATCGCCTATTTATCCGGCAGCAGCACGGATCACTTCTTTGTCCTTCCCGACATGGGGATTGAAATCGGCAAGATCGATGAAAAGGAACTCAGTCCTGAGGATAAGGCCAAAGAAAAGGAGGAACTCTATCGTGAGTTCAGCATCAAGAGCGAGCGCATTCATACGATGAATCAGCTGCTCAAAGCCTATACTCTTTTCGAAAAAGACGTGGAATACGTGATCATTGAAGATCAGATCAAGATCGTAGACGAGCAGACGGGACGTATCATGGATGGAAGGCGATACTCCGACGGATTGCACCAGGCGCTTGAAGCCAAAGAGAATGTTAAGATCGAGGCGGCCACGCAGACCTATGCGACCATTACGCTGCAGAACTACTTCCGGATGTACCGCAAGCTTTCAGGCATGACCGGTACGGCGATTACCGAAGCCGGGGAATTCTGGGAAATCT
>CAWJRB010000017.1:0-73669 GCA_963845155.1 uncultured Flavobacteriaceae bacterium
GATCACGGATGCGAATGGATGTATCACTACGGCTAGTGCTGTAGTGGGTGAGCCTACGGTATTAGGACTTACTGAAGACAGTGTAGTGAACTCAAACTGCGGTCAATCTGATGGTTCAGTATTGGTAGACACAACTGGCGGTACAGCACCGTTCACTTACCTATGGAGCAATGGTGACACGGCAGAGGATCTGTCGGCAGCACCAGCGGGCAGCTATACCTTGACGGTTACGGATGCCAACGGATGTAGCACTACGCTTAGCTCTACGATAATTGAAAATGCTGGGCCAACAATTGACAACGTGGTCTCAGCTGATCCAACATTGATTGCTTGCCCAGCCTTAGACAACGGAACTATAGATGTGACTGCTACCGGCTCGAACCTGGAGTACAGTATCGATAACGGAAGTACATTCCAGGCTTCGAACACATTCCCAGGATTGAGTGCGGGCACCTATGATATCGTAATCAGAGACGCTATTACAAGTTGTGTAACTAACTACGGAACACCAGTGGTCTTGACGGCACCGAATTGTGTGGCTGAGATCGACGTCAGCATTACACAGACCGGTGGTCCTGCACAGATTGATAATATTGGTCAGACGATTGAATACACAATTGTCATTGAGAATATCGGTACGCTGGACGTAACTGCAATCAATGCCCTTGTGACGCAACCTGATGGAAGCGCCGGTACGATTACAGGTCCTGCAGGAGATGGTGGCACACCAGGTGTATTGGATATCGGGGAGACCTGGACGTATACAACAAGCTATACTTCTAGCCTGGTTGATTTCCAGAATGCGATTGACTTGATCAACTCGCTTGCTGTAACCTCAGCTGAGATCGTAGTGCCAGAAACGGATACGGCCATAACACCGCTTATAGTGTCTGATCTGAGTTTGACAAAAACTATAGATAACAATGCGCCTTTGGTAGGCTCCAATGTGGTCTTCACGATTCAGGTAACCAATGATGGTAAGGATGATGTGACAGGTGTGGAAGTAACAGATATTTTACCAACCGGTTACAGCTATATCAGTGATGATTCTGCAGGAGATTATGATGCGATCAGTGGAATCTGGAATGCGGGAGCGATTGCTACAGGTAATGTAGTTAGCCTGAACATCACAGCTTCTGTGAATCCGTCAGGAGACTATGATAATGTGGCTGAGATCTCTGCCGCTGACAACCTGGATTCTGATTCTACGGTAAATAACAATGATCCATCGGAAGACGATCAGGACAGTGCCGGGGCGACTCCTCAGGCCGTGTCTGATCTGAGTTTGACGAAAGTTGTAGATAATTCAAATCCGAATGTGGGAGCGAATGTGGTCTTTACGATTACAGTGAATAATGACGGTCCGAGTGATGCAACAGGCGTGGAAGTAGTAGATGTTTTGCCTAGCGGATACACTTATGTAAGTGACGATGCGAGCGGATCTTATGATAACGGTACAGGACTTTGGACCACGGGCAACATTGCCTCCGGTTCAAGTGCGACCTTGAATATCACAGCTACGGTCAATGTTTCAGGTGATTATGTCAATAGCGCCGAAGTAACGGCTTCTGACAATAGTGACAGCGATTCAACTCCTGGCAACGGGGATGCAACAGAAGACGACCAGGACAGCACGGGCGTGACCCCGAATCCGGTATCTGATCTCGAACTGAGCAAGGTCGTTGACAATGCTACGCCATTGGTGGGTGACAACGTGATTTTCACGATCACCGTTTCAAATAATGGACCAAGTGACGCTACAGGTGTTATTGTGACAGATGCGCTACCTTCCGGTTACAGTTATGTCAGTGATGATTCGGGAGCGACATATGTCCCAGGCACTGGGGTGTGGACTCTTGCAACGCTCGCAGCGGGTGGATCCGATACGATCAACATCACTGCTCTTGTGAATGCTTCAGGAGACTATTTGAACCAAGCTGAGATTACGGCTTCTGACAATATTGATCCGGATTCGACTCCGAACAACGGAGACGTATCAGAGGATGATATGGATGAAGTTACGATCAGTCCGATTGCGGTTTCAGACCTTGAACTTATCAAGTCTGTGGACAACAGCACGCCATTTGTGGGAAGCCAGGTGAATTTCACTGTGACTCTGGTGAATCAAGGTCCGAGTGTGGCTACAGGAATTGTAGTAGAAGACCTGCTGCCAAATGGATATGCTTATGTATCTGATGACGCAAGTGGAGATTATGATAATACTACAGGTCTTTGGACTGTTGGAAACCTTGCCATTGGCGCGAGCACTTCATTGACAGTTACAGCGGATGTGCTTGCTACAGGTGACTACAACAATGTAGCCCAGATAGTTGCTGCCGACAATCTTGATCCGGATTCAACTCCGGGCAATGACGACCTTACAGAAGATGATCAGGACAATGCGGATACGAACCCGATTCCTGTGTCTGACCTGGAATTGAGCATGAGTGTGGACGAAATGAATCCTTATGTTGGAGCGAATGTGACCTTCACGATTGAAGTGAGCAATTTGGGTCCAAGTGACGCTACGGGAATTGAGGTTTCAGACCTGTTGCCAAGCGGATACACCTATGTGTCTGACAATGCGGCTGGAGTCTATAACTCAGGAACTGGCGTTTGGACAGCTGGAGACCTGACTATAGGAACTTCTACAAGTATCGAAATCACGGCGCTTGTGAATCCGACAGGTAACTATACGAATATCGCTGAAGTGAGTGCTTCAGATAATACAGATCCTGATTCGACTCCAGGAAATGGAATTGCATCTGAGGATGACCAGGAAGAAATTACTGTGGATCCGATACCGGTTGCAGACCTGAGTCTGATCAAAACGGTGAATGACATGAATCCGACTACGGGTGATGTTGTGACCTTCACAATCACGGTGCAGAATGATGGACCAAGTGAAGCTACAGGAGTTTCTGTCGAGGATATAGTTCCGGATGGATTCGGATCTATTGCGAGCATCACAAATGGAGGTAGCCTAGTTGGTTCGACCGTGACCTGGTCCGGTTTGACTATCGCAAGTGGTACTTTGATAACCCTTGAGTTCAGTGCAGAAGTATTGACGACGGGCACCTATGTGAACCAGGCGGAAATCATCGCTTCCGATGTGATCGACTTTGACAGTGATCCTTCAGTGAGCTTTGATGCGGATGATCTGAATGATGGGATAGAAGATGATGACGAAGATATTTTGGATGACATGGTGATCAATTTCTTGCCAACGGCTATAGATGATCAGGTGATTGTTGTTGAAAATACGACATGACAACGCTATCCGCGTGCTGGATGACAATGGAAATGGTGCGGATGACTTTGGAGGTGACGGACCTTCTGACTCGCCAATCGTGTTGACAACAGGACCATCAAATGGTACAGCAGCTGTCAATGACAACGGTACGCCAACGGATCCGACCGATGACTTTATCGAGTATACTCCGAATGCTGATTATGTAGGCTTTGACTCGTTCACCTATACGATTGAAGACGGTCAGGGACTGATAGGAACTACAAGTGGAGACACCTCCACGGCAACCGTGACTATCGAGGTTCTGGTGGATACCGATGGTGACCTGGTAGGAGACATCTACGATGTTGATGATGACAATGATGGTATCCTGGATACAGTCGAAGGAAATAATGACACGGATGGTGATGGCTATGCAGATAGCCTGGATCTCGATTCAGACAACGATGGATTGCCAGATAATGTGGAAGCTCAAACTACGAATGGATTTATCGCTCCTTCGGGAACGGATTCCGACAGAAACGGACTGGATGATCTCTATGAGAGTGCGCCAGGTACGGGGGAAGGATTGAGCATCACAGATTCTGACGGTGACGCTGTTGCAGATTACCTGGATGAAGATTCCGACAATGACAATGTGCCGGACTCGATTGAAGGGCATGACTACGATCGTGACAGCATGGGAGATGTATTCCCACTCGGTACGGATGCTGATGAAGATGGTCTGGATGACGGATATGAAGGATCAGATATCAACGACGGTTTTGTGCCCAATGATGAGATTCAGGATGCTTCTCAGCTGCCCGATGCAGATGGAGACGGTGAAGCCGATTACAGGGATGAGGACGATGACAATGACGGTATTGACACCATTGACGAAGACCTTAACGGTGACAATGATCCAACCACGGATGATACCGATGGAGACATTGTCAGGAACTATCTCGATATCGATGATGACAGCGACGGAATTCTGACTCTTTTGGAAGGTGACAGAGATGATGACAATGATGGTTTTGCGAATTACCTCGACCTGGATGCTGACGGAGATGGAATCCCTGACAATATAGAAGCTCAGCCCACGTTGAACTATGTGCTGCCTTCATTCGCAGACTCCGATTCTAACGGACTGGATGATGCCTATGAAAGTGCACCTGGAACCGGAGAAGGTATTTCTCCTGTCAATTCAGACAATGACAGCGATCCTGATTACCTGGATCTGGATGCCGATGACGACAATGTTCCGGATGAAATCGAAGGTCATGATTTCAATGCCGATGGATCAGCTGACATCGCAATGTCAGGAAACGATCAGGACAATGATGGTTTGGATGATGCTTTTGAGGGATCTGATGCCAACGACGGGTTTATTCCGAACGATGAGATCTTTGATCCGCTCACGGATCTGCCGAATAACGACGGAGAAGACGAAGTGGACTACAGAGACATGGATGATGACAATGATGGCATCGCCACGATCGAAGAGGATGACAATCAGGACGGTGATCCGACCAATGATGATTGTGATGAAGATCTCACGCCGAATTACCTGGACTTTACTCCATGTAATATCGTGCCGAACGGATTCTCACCCAATGGAGACGGTAAGAATGACGAGCTGATCGTACCTGCATTGTCGACCTATATGGACTTTGAAATGGAAGTTTACAACAGACAAGGGAACAAGGTCTATGAGTACAAGCGAAATGGAGCCCTGAAACCAGATTGGTGGGACGGAAGATCATCCGGTCAGTTGAACCTGGGAGACGACATTCTACCTGCGGGAACGTATTTCTACGTGATCAAGTTCAACAGGGACGGCAGACAACCAGAAACAGGCTGGGTTTACCTGAATAAGTAAAAAAGGGAGCGGGCAGGCGCAGACCTGCCCGCTAAAACATAACAATTTTCAAGTGATGAAAACGAAATTAATATTAATCTTAGCGTTCCTGATCTGGTTCAACGACGCCTTTTCTCAGCAGGACCCTCAGTTCACGCAATACATGTACAACATGAACGTGGTCAACCCTGCCTATGCAGGGTCAAGGGGAACCCTTTCGCTTGGGATGTTGGGAAGAACCCAATGGACGAACGTGAACGGGGCGCCCAACACCATGACCTTCGATGCACATGCACCCGTGGGCAGACGCGTTGGAATGGGGCTTTCTATGATTGCCGATGAGATCGGACCGGCCAAGGAGCAGAATCTCTATGCAGACTTTTCCTATACGATTTCAACCTCCATGGAGGGAAGGCTTGCTTTCGGACTCAAAGCCGGGGTAACGCTACTGAATGTCAACCTGGTTGACGTGACCTTGCCGCAAACTCAAACGGGCGATGATCCGCTTTTCGACGAAAACATCAATGATGCATTCCCAAATTTCGGAGCCGGCGCCTATTATTACACGGATAATTTTTATGTAGGATTTTCGGTGCCGAACATTCTGAAATCAGAACATTTGGACAAAGACAATGTTTTTACCAAAGCTTCTGAGGAAGTGCACTACTTCCTGACAAGTGGATACGTTTTTAATCTGTCGAGTACTCTGAAGTTTAAGCCTTCATTCATGGTTAAAGGTGTGGCAGGAGCTCCTATTTCCTGGGACGTCAATGCGAATTTCCTGATGTATGATCGTTTGGAGCTCGGTGCGAGCTACAGGTGGCAAGACGCAGTCAGCCTCCTGGTGAACTTTGGAGTCACCCGTGCATTCCGGGTAGGATATGCATATGATTACACGGTTTCTGAGTTCTCAAATGCAACAACAGGAGGTGCACACGAGCTTTTCCTATTATATGATATCGATTTCACCAAAAAGAATCTAAAATCCCCAAGATTTTTCTAGTTCTATTCAATTATTGTTAAATTTACCCAAAATTCCCCGAATATGAAGAAAACAATTACGTTTGTTATCTTGTTTTTATGTATGATTCCAGCGGTCGCTCAACTAGTGACAACGCCTGGAGAATACACAATTAAGAACCTTGACATCAACACAAAGGAGTCAGATTTTGGAACCGCCTTTCTAGGCAAGGAAAAAGTCATCTTCGCAGCTCCAACTACAAATACCATGATCGTTCGAAAAACCTGGGCCGAAAGCGGCCAGCAATTTTTGGATCTCTACACCGGTCTGATCACTGAGGATCGTCAGGTGATCCAGAAAAAAAACATGCCAGGTGATGTGAATACCAAATATCACGAAGCCGGTGTATCGGTTACGAAGGATTTGAAAACTATCTATTACACAGCCAATAACTATTATGAGAAGCAATACCTGACTGATTCGTCAGGGGTGAACAATTTACAGTTGTTCCGAGCTTCCCTCGATTTGGAAGGCAATTGGACCGAGAAGCAAAAACTTCCTTTTAATGACCTGGAGTATTCACTCGGCCATCCGGCTCTGAGCCATGATGACACGAAATTGTATTTTGTCTCTGACATGCCCGGAGGGTATGGTCAAACAGATATCTATGTGGTTGACATCCGCGAAGACGGATCCTTTGGAGAAATTCGCAACATGGGGCCGAAGATCAATACGGAAGGAAGAGAGATGTTTCCTTATATAGATAAAGACAACGTTCTCTATTTTTCTTCGGATACCCATCCGGGATATGGTAAACTGGACATTTTTGCGAGCAAGATCTTTGACAAGACGGTTTCGACCCCTTTGAACCTTGAAGAACCGGTAAACAGCGTTGATGACGATTTTGCTTTTATCATTGATGACGAGCGGGATCGTGGGTTTTACTCCTCCAACAGGGAAGAAGGCAAGGGAGACGATGATATCTACTCTTTTTTGGCCAATCCAGGACTTTACATTCACTGTGATCAGGAAATAACCGGTTTTGTGCGATCCGAATCTTCTCAGGAACCCATTGCGGGGGCCACGGTTGAATTGCGTGATGAAAGCGGCGAGGTCCTTCAAACGGTAACATCCGGAAGTGATGGCTCATACAGCTTTGATGCAAGGCTTTGTGATTCGCCTTTTGTTGTTGTAGGGATGATCAAAGGCTATCTGAATGATGAGCAGGCTGTCCGTACTGTAAATGACATTGACGTGGGTCCGTTGCGAGTAGATCTCAACCTGCCGGATCAATTTGTATCCAATAAAGTCAATATCAATACAATCTATTTCGATTTTGATAAATATAACATCCGTCCGGATGCTGCAAAAGAACTGGACAAAGTAGTTCAGGTCATGAATGAGTATCCTGATCTGTTGATCGAAGCCGGTTCGCATACGGACTCGAGAGGCCGTGATAAGTACAACCAGAAATTATCTGAGAGACGAGCCAAGGCAACAGTGGATTATATTGTTTCTAAAGGAATAGATGCCAGTAGGTTAACCTTTACAGGTTATGGCGAGACCCGTCTGGTGAATGACTGTGCTGACGGCAAGAAATGCTCGAAAGAAGAGCATCAGTTGAACCGTAGAACGGAATTCACAATCAACAATGAAAGTGGTTTCGAACTGGTCCCTTCTCCCCAGTAGTAGTGTTTAAAACCTTGTTAACATTTCATTTAGAAAAAGAATAAGGAAAAATTGATAAGAAGCAAATTTTTATATATTTGCTTATACGGTATAGAATGTGGGAAAACTATTCGAAAATAATAGCGAATCTTATAAAATTAAAGGCTTGATTTTATAAAAAATACACGACTCACTTTGTTGAAAAATAAAGTGAGTCTTAATGTATAATTAGGCCAACAAAATATTTGGAAATCTCCTGTGTGGGATTTCCCTGCTTAAAAATTAATCATATGAAAAGAGATTACTTACCATTCAATTCGGATATATTGGATTTTTGGTTGCCAAAGAAACGAATGGTCGTTTTAGCCATATTCTTCTTGACTACAATGGTTTATTCTCAGAGTACACTAACCATTGTTACGACCTCCAATAGCCCGAATTGGCAAGTTGCTGTGGGGAATCCATCGATCTTTATGGATTGGACTGCCACAGGAGCAGTGACTGACACCAGACCTAATACCAATACTCCGGTTTTTGATTTCAGCGGAAATGGAGGTGGAGGTGACATTTTTGTGGAAACGACAAATACTCCATTGATTTTTAACTCGATCACGTCATTGACTGCAGATGCCGGGTTTGGTCAGCAAATCACTTCAGTGGATTTGACTGATTTAAATAATCTGGAGGAGTTGTTCTTAGCAGATAATTTGTTGACAGGCATTGATCTTTCACAGAACACTCAGCTGGTTGAAGTGGAATTGCAACGAAATGACCTGCTTGTACTTGACGTTAGTCAAAATACGAATCTCGAAATCCTGAATGTTGATGCAAATTTAAATCTGACAAATTTAGATATCAGCAACAATCCGAATCTGGAAGAGCTTTCTGCCAGAGATATTGGTATTACGACTCTTGACATCTCTCAAACTCCTTTGCTTACAGATATAGATCTTACAAATGCGCCACTGACAAGTGCAACAATCGACGATATTTTAAACACCCTTGATGGCTTTGGGCTTTCGAATGGGGATTTAAGGCTAAGAAATACAACAGGTGGTGTAATCACAAGAAACGGTATTGCGGCTTATATTAGTTTGCTCAGTAAAGGTTGGTCAATTGAACCGCCTCAAGGTTTTGAACTTGGAGACGCTCCTTCAAGTTATGGGACTGAATTGACTCTGGGTGGGGCCGTTCACTTGTATGACCCCAGTAGAGATGAATTCATTTTGGGGAATGCCAAAGATGCTGAAGGAGATGGTTTTCCGAGTGTCGATGCAGATGGCGATGATAATAATAATTTCAACGATGAAGATGCAGTTGATCCCAATGAATTCTTGGGGATTTCAACTTCTACCACCAATGTAGACATTGATATTACAGCTACCAATAATTTCAACGGGCCTGTATTTATTCATGCATGGATTGATTTTGATGGAAGTGGTGGATTCGACACTGATGAATATAGCACGCTTACCATTCCTGCCAATGCAGGTCAGTCAACATACACCTTAAACTGGGATATTACAGCTCTGGGCGCGGATATTCAAACGGGACAAACGTATGCTCGATTCCGACTGACCAGTGACAATGATCTGACAGCAGCCTCATTTGGAGGTTTTGCAACGGGAGGTGAGGTCGAAGATTATACGTTGATTATTGATTTAGATACAGACTTGGACGGAGTCCCCGATGATACAGATGTTGATGATGACAATGATGGTATACTCGATACGGTTGAAGACAATGGTGTCGTCGATCGGGATACAGATGGAGACGGTACTCCTGACCGAATAGACTTGGATTCTGACAATGATACCTGTTTTGACGTCACAGAAGCCGGATTTACGGATGTCAATGGAAACGGAGAACTCGGTGATATACCTGTAACGGTCGATGCCAACGGGCAGGTGACCAGCGGAACAGACGGTTATACAGCACCTAATGATTTGGATGCCAACGGTACACCCGACTTCCAGGAAGCTGGAGTTGGCGCAACGATAACTACTGAACCCACGGATCAGGACCTGATCATTGGAGTTTCTACCTTCAGCGTGGTCGCTACAGCGGATACTTACCAATGGGAAGAGACGCAAGACGGCGGAACAACCTGGGTGCCTTTGGTTGACGGAGGCGACTATGCAGGAACCACGACACCTGACCTTCAGGTAACCAATAGCGACGTCACCAAACTTACTTATCGATATAGAGTGATTGTCAGTAACATCGCATTTGCTTGTGATCCGACTGTAACATCAGTGGATGTGGGCTATATTATTCCGGATGACTTTGATTTGGATGGTGTTTTTGACATCGTGGATGTGGATGACGACAATGATGGAATTCTGGATGTAGATGAAGACAATGGAGTCGTTGATCGGGATACCGACGGTGACGGAAATCCGGATCGTATCGATTTGGATGCGGATGGCGACACTTGTTTTGACGTAACAGAAGCCGGATTTACAGACGTAAATGGAGACGGATTTTTGGGCGACACCCCAGTGGCCGTAGATGCCAATGGGCAGGTGACCAGCGGAACAGATGGTTACACCCCACCCAATGATTTGGATGCCAACGGCACACCCGACTTCCAGGAAGCTGGAGTTGGCGCAACGATAACTACAGAACCCACGGATCAGGACCTGATCATCGGAGTTTCTACCTTTAGCGTGGTCGCTGCAGCAGATACTTACCAGTGGGAAGAGACGCAAGACGGCGGAACAACCTGGGTGCCTTTGGTTGACGGAGGCGACTATGCAGGAACCACGACACCTGACCTCCAGGTGACCAATAGCGATGTCACCAAAATAACTTACAGATACAGAGTGATCGTGAATAATATAGCGTTTGCTTGTGATCCGACTGTAATATCGGTTGACGTTGGATATATCACTCCGGATGACTTTGATCTGGATGGTGTTTTTGACATCGTGGATGTGGACGACGACAATGATGGTATTTTAGATACAGTTGAAGAAGACGGTGACGTGAATCGCGATACAGATGGTGACGGTTTTGTAGACCGCATCGACCTGGATGCAGATGGTGACAATTGTTTTGACGTTACAGAGGCCGGTTTCACAGATGTAAATGGTGACGGATTTTTGGGAGACCTCCCTGTTTTGGTTGACGCCAATGGGCAGGTAACTACAGGTCTTGACGGATATACGCCACCAAATGATCTCAACGGAAACGGAACTCCTGATTTCCAGGAAGCTGGAGCAGCAGCAAGTATTACATCCCAGCCAACAGATCAGATCTTTGTTTTGGCAGGAAGCTCGACCTTCTCTGTCGTGACGGATGCGGTTGCAGGAGATGCGGCTTATCAGTGGGAAGAAAGCACGGATAACGGAGTAACTTGGGTGCCTTTGGCTGATGGAGGAGATTATGCCGGAACCACCACAGCAGACCTTGTGGTTTCAACGCCTGACTTTACTAAAGTATTCAATCGCTACAGGGTAATTGTGAGCAACGTCGCCTTTGCCTGTGATGTCACAACGATTTCATCAGAAGCTACGTTTGTCACACCCGGTGACTTCGATCGCGATGGTGTTTTTGACGTAGTTGACGTAGATGATGACAACGACGGAATTTTAGATGTCGATGAGGATAATGGAGTTGTCGATCGTGACACCGATGGCGACGGAAACCCGGATCGCATTCAATTGGATGCAGATTCTGATGGTTGCTTCGACGTAATTGAGGCCGGATTCACAGATGTGAATGGAGACGGATTCCTTGGAGACTTCCCGGTCGTGGTTGACGCCAATGGGCAAGTCACAAGTGGAACCGACGGTTATACACCACCGAATGATTTGGATGGCAACGGAACCCCTGATTTCCAGGAGGCCGGTGCTGCAGCCACGATCACAACACAACCGGTGAACCAAGCTTTGGTGATTGGGGTGAATACTTTCAGCGTGGTAGCCACAGCTGACACCTACCAGTGGGAGGAGAGCCAGGATGGAGGAACTACCTGGACCGCACTTGCAGATGGAGGTGATTATGCAGGCGCGACGACCGCAGATCTCAGCATTACAAATTCAGACATCAGCAAGGCTACTTACCAATACAGAGTTGTTGTAAACAATATCGCTTACGCGTGTGACCCTGTGACTACGTCTGCTGAGGTTGGATTCTCGGCCTTGAATGACTTTGACGGGGACGGTGTCGTGGATATCGTTGACGTCGATGACGACAATGACGGTATTTTGGACTCTGTTGAAGATAACGGAGTAGTTGATCGTGACACAGACGGAGACGGAACTCCTGACAGAATACAGTTGGATGCCGATAACGATGGATGTTTCGATGTTACCGAAGCCGGATTCACTGATGATAATGGCGATGGTCAATTGGGTGACGCACCCGTGACTGTTGACGCCAGTGGTCAGGTTACAAGTGGCTCAGACGGCTATACGGCACCCAATGACCTTGATGGAAACGGTACGCCCGACTTCCAGGAAGCAGGAGCTGCTGCTACAATCACAACTCAACCCGTGGACCAGGAATTCTTACCAGGCAACAGCGTGACTTTTTCAGTTGTGGCAACTGCAGACACTTTTCAATGGGAAGAGAGCCAGGATGGTGGAACGACCTGGAATCCATTGACTGATGGAGGCAACTACGCCGGAACTACAACGCCTGATTTAACGGTCAGCAACCTGGACGTATCGGTTCTTTCTTACCAGTACAGAATTTTAGTCAATAATATAGCGTATGCCTGTGATCCGGTTACGATTTCTGATGTTGTTGGATTTGTGCTGCTCGATGATACAGACAATGACGGTGTGCCCGACCTGGTCGACGTGGATGATGACAATGACGGCATTCTCGACACGGTTGAAGACAATGGCGTAGTGGATCGCGACACAGATGGCGATGGAACCCCGGATAGAATTCAGCTGGATTCAGACTCTGATGGATGTTTTGACGTAACAGAAGCCGGATTTACGGATGGTGACGGTGATGGTGAGCTGGGAAGTGCCCCGGTAACGGTCGATGCCAATGGTCAGGTGACCAGTGGAACAGATGGCTATACCACTCCAAATGACCTTGATAACAACGGTACGCCTGACTTCCAGGAAGCGGGATCAGGAGCCACAATTTCAACGCAACCCGTGGATCAGGACTTTGTGCTGAACGGAAGTGCAACCTTTACGGTTGACAGTGACGGAGCGGGCTACCAGTGGCAAATAAGCACTGATGGCGTGAACTGGACAGATTTGTCTGACGATGCCACATATAGTGGTACAACTACGAATAGTCTCACAGTATCGAACTTGCTTATCCCTAATTACTTTGATTTCTACAGGGCCGTGGCTACCAATGTTGCCTATGCCTGTGATCCAGGTGATATTTCCGATACAGTGACTTACAATACTTTGGCAGACACTGACAATGACGGGGTGTTTGATATAGTAGACATCGATGATGACAACGATGGTATTTACGACTCTGTTGAGGGTGAAAATACGGATTCCAACAATGACGGTGTCCCAGACAGAATCAGTTTGGATGCAGACGGTGACGGTTGTGATGACGTAGTTGAAGCCTTGAGAGACATTACGGACCCAGGTTCAAACCCTGATCCGGATGGAGACGGAATACTAGGAACCTCTCCTGTAAGTGTTGACGCAGATGGGCAGGTTGTCGGACAGGGCGGTTATACGACCCCAAATGACAACAACAACAACGGAACGTTTGACTTCCAGGAAGCAGGCTCACCATCGTCTATCAGCAATCAACCGACTGACGTAACTGTTTCACTGGGCCAGGATGCTGTTTTTGAGGTTTCGGGATCAGCTTCAGTCTTCCAGTGGCAAGAAAGTACGGATGGTGGCGCAAATTGGATGGATTTGATGAGCAATGACCAGTACATTGGTGTAAATACAGATCGTTTGACCATCGTCGGAGCTCGAGGACGACTCGAAGGCAACCGTTATCGCGTTGTGCTGACCTCTTATGATTTTGCTTGTGATCCGAATCCTGAGTTGAACTCAGATGCGGTCCGATTGATTTTTGATACAGGAATCATTCCAAGTGGTTTCTCACCTAATGGTGACGGAAGCAATGATTTGTTCCTTGTCCCTGGATTAATTGAGACACCTGATTTCAAAATGGAGGTATTCGACCGATGGGGTAACAGTGTTTACAAGTACAATAATAACGGTAGTTCGAATCCTGTTTGGTGGGATGGAAGATCCACGGGGAATATGACCCTGAGCAAAGGAGAGCTCGTTCCTGCCGGAACCTATTTCTATCTGATCGAGTTCAACGATGGAAATACCAAGCCGGCCAAAGGTTGGGTTTACGTTAATTACTAAAGAAAATGGTGCAGAATCCCGAAAGGGGTTCTGCTCCTTCAATAAAGACATACAACAAGAGAGGATAAGCTGAAATTGCTCCGATCTATTTAAATGACAAGCAATTGTCAAATGAATAAACTTTAACAAATGAAAAAATTATCAATTTTCCTTGCTCTAGGTTTTTTACTGTTCATCCAAGAAGCCGAGGCCCAGCAAGATCCCCAGTATACACAATATATGTACAACATGAACGTTGTAAATCCAGCGTATGCTGGTTCAAGAGGGACTTTGAGTTTTGGTTTGTTAGGAAGGACCCAGTGGACAAGTGTTGATGGCGCTCCAAAAACCCTGACGTTCAACACCCACGCACCTTTAGGAAAGAAAGTGGGAGTAGGGATATCGGTGATTGCCGATGAGATCGGACCTGCAAAAGAGCAAAACATCTATGCAGATTTCTCATACACTTTGAACACTTCTGACGTTGGAAGATTAGCCTTCGGATTGAAAGCCGGAGTCACTTTGCTCGACGTGAATCTGTTGGGCGTTGTCTTACCGGAAACCCTGAATGCAGGAGACCCGGTTTTTGATGAGAACATCAATGATGCCTTTCCGAATTTTGGAGCAGGAGTCTTTTATTATACCGATAAGTGGTATGCCGGATTCTCAGTTCCAAATATCTTAAAATCAGAACATTTGGACAAAGACAATATCAACACCAAGGCTTCTGAAGAAGTTCATTATTTTTTGACCGGTGGATACGTTTTCGATCTTTCAAGCACAGTGAAGCTAAAACCATCCCTGATGGTTAAAGGAGTAGCTGGGGCGCCGATTTCATTTGACATCAACGCCAACGTTTTGTTATACGAAAGATTGGAGTTTGGTGCAAGTTACCGTTGGGAGGATGCAGTTAGCGCCATAGTCAATTTTGGAGTGACCCCTGATTTCAGAATTGGATATGCGTATGACTACACGATCTCAGAGTTTTCAAATTCTCAAACGGGAGGATCCCATGAGATCATATTGTTATATGACCTCGACCTGTCTAAAAAGAACTTGAAGTCGCCTAGATTCTTCTAGGAGGTAGAAGTAAAATATAAAAAAAGGGGAAATCATGAAAAAGTACATCTTAGCTTTTATGCTTTGTTGCACGGTCACTTTAATGGCTCAACAAAGAGAAGGAGCTGGAAAATACGCCATTAAGCAGCTTTCAGTCAACACGGAGAATTCGGATTATGGCGGAGCGTTTTATGGACCAGACAAGTTGGTTTTTGCCTCACCGAAAAAGGGAATAACAATCGTAAATGACGTCTGGCTCGAAAACAACCAGCGCTTCCTGGAGCTGTATGTTGCAGATATACTTCCGGATGGAGACGTGATGAATCCTACCTATCTCAAAGGAGATGTAAACACAAGATATCACGAGGGGGATGTGGCATTCACCAAAGACATGAAAACGGTTTATTTCACCCGAAATAACTATTACAACAAGAAACTTTCAAGAGACTCAAGAGACATGGCGAATCTGGCCATGTTCAAGGCAACAGTCAATGATGAGGGGGAATGGGTAAATATAATACCTATGCCCTTCAATAATGTCGAGTACTCTGTAGGACATCCCGCATTGAGCGAGGATGAACAGACGCTGTACTTTGTTTCCAACATGCCGGGAGGATATGGGGATACAGATATATACAAGGTAGACATCAACTACAGCGGATTTGGCAACCCGGTCAACCTGGGCCCAAAGATCAACACTCCAAACAAGGATGCTTTTCCTTTTATTGACGGGGATGTGATTTATTTTGCATCAGACAGACCCGGAGGAATGGGCGGTCTTGACATATATGCTACCCGACTGACCACTTTCGTTCCCGACCCGATCTTGCTGAACGAACCGATCAACTCTTCCGCGGACGATTTGACGTTTATCATCAATGCAGAAACAAGAAGAGGTTATTTTTCATCCAAAAGAGAAGGCGGTGCAGGCGACGATGACCTGTATTCGTTTCTAGAAGAAGAGCCTGTGATCTTCAAATGTGCCCAGATCATTGCCGGTGAGGTCAGAGACCAGAATACAACTGAGATCATTGCTGGAGCCACCGTGGCGATCAAAGACGCTGATGGCAACGTTTTGGAACAAATGGAAGTGAAAGAGGATGGCTCTTTTGAACTACCCGTATATTGTGAAACGGAGTACGTACTGGAAGGAAGTAAAGAAGGTTACACCACACAGAGCAAATCGCTAACAACCTCTTCGGAGCCTGATAAGGAGTTGAAGTTGCTCATCCTGCTTGGAACCGGTGACATCACAGAAATGGCAGTGGCCACAGAAGATCGTCCCGAAGGCATGCCTGAGGAGATTCCTGAAGAGATTGTCAAGGTAAGACCGAGTACGTATGTGGTCAATATCGAACCGATTTACTTCGAGCTGAACTCATCGTACCTGAACAAAGAAGCGAAAACGGAGCTCGATAAGGTTGTCGACCTTATGAACCGCTATCCGGAGATGATCATCGAGTCCGGATCCCATACCGATTCAAGAGGGATTACAGGATACAATATCTGGCTCTCCACCCGAAGGGCAGCCTCAACAGTGAACTATATCATCGATCATGGAATTGATTCGAGCCGTATCACCGGAAAAGGATACGGAGAAACTCAACTCATCAATGAATGCTCGGATGGTGTCAAATGTACCGAGGCCCAGCACGCCATGAATAGACGGACAGAATTTGTCATCATAAAAATGTAGCAGATCAGATACTAAAAGCCAACGAATTCCGTTGGCTTTTTAGTAACAATTGTTCAAGTTTAACAGTTTATGAGAAGCGTTCTATTCCTCCTTATTTTTTTATTTTCCATCTCGGCTTATTGTCAGCTCACAGCCGCCCAATACAAGGTCAAGAGTTTAGAGGCCAATTCAGAGAACGGCGATTTCGGAACCACCTTCTATGGCTCTGACAGAATCGTGTTTTCCTCCTCGCGAAAAGTGGGTCTATCTTCCAAAAAATGGGATGGCAACGATCAGCCTTTTCTCGACTTGTACATTGGAGACGTTGAACCTGATGGAGAGATAACCAAAGTCAGACCTTTCAGCAGCACGCTGAACTCAAAATTTCACGATGCCATGGTGGCTTTCTCACCGGATCTGCGTTACGTATATTTTACTTCTAATAATAGTAGGCAAGGAAAAAAAGGTGGAGGGGTCAAGATTTTCCGTGCCTCTGTGGGATCTGGAGGACAGTGGAAAGATGTGATAACCTTACCTTTTAATAGTGACAAGTACGACACCGGACACCCTTCAGTAAGCAAGGATGGCAAGCGTCTATATTTTATTTCCAACATGCCGGGAGGCTTGGGAGATACAGATATCTACGTAGTAAGTATCAACGATGGTCATTATGGAGCACCGAAGAACCTCGGTCCTTCGGTCAATTCGAAATATAAAGAATACACCCCTCACGTGGATCAGGACATCCTTTATTTTTCGAGCAATCGTCCGGATGGTATAGGTGGATTTGACATTTACATGACCAAGCTCGACGAGTCAATTGAGGAGCCCATAAACCTCGGAAAACCGATGAACAGCAAAGGGGATGACCTTTCCTTTGTCATCGACACCGACACACAACGCGGCTATTTTTCTTCCAATCGAGCCGGTGGCAAAGGGGACGACGACATCTATTGGTTTGAAGAGGTGACCGTCAATCCGATCTGTGATCAGGTGATTAAAGGGGTTATCGTAGACAAGATCAGCGGTCAGCCCATACCCAACGCTTTCGCCACACTTTATGATTCAACCGGAGAAAAGTTGAGACGACTCGAAACGATGCGCAACGGGGAGTTCTCTTTTAAAGTCAAATGCGACCAACCCTACAAGGTTACGGGAGGCAAATACGGGTATTTTGAAGCAGAAGAATCCCTGGTAACGAGCAAGGAGAATGCTTTTCAGACCAACATGACGCTGAGTCTGGATGAGAAAGAGTTCATAGACCTTGACGGACGGCAGGTCCTGAACATCAGGTCCATTGAATTTGAGCTCAACAAGGCCAACATACTGGAGAGTTCCTATGATGATTTGGCCAAAGTTGTCAGGCTCATGGAAAAGTTCCCTGAGATGATCATCCGGTTCGGATCCCATACAGATTCTCGAGGTGGAGACGGATACAACATGTGGCTTTCTCAGAAGAGGGCCTCGGCTACGGTTTCATACCTGATCAGCATAGGGGCAGACCCAAAACGAATAACCGGAAAGGGTTATGGAGAAACTCGCCTTGTCAACAATTGTTCCAACGGGGTGAAATGTACCGAGGTAGAACATCAACAGAACCGTCGCACCGAGTTTGAGGTCATCAAAAAGTGATCACGTTACAATTCGAAAGATCAAACTTTTAGTAGAAAAGCATTCGGCAAAACCGGATGCTTTTTTCGTTTGAGGCTACTGATCTATTTGAGAAAATATGTACTTTTGCAAACTTAAAGGAATCCGCAGTTGATTATGGGTCAGAAATTCAGAGAATACAAGGGCTTGGATCTGGTGAACGTCGCCGACGAAATACTTCGTTTCTGGGATGACGATGACATTTTTGAAAAGAGCATTTCTACCCGTAAAGGCAATACCCCGTTTGTCTTTTTTGAAGGTCCGCCATCGGCCAATGGACTTCCCGGAATCCATCACGTGATGTCGAGGGCCATCAAGGATATTTTTTGCCGTTATAAAACGATGCAAGGCTTCGAGGTTGAAAGGAAAGCAGGCTGGGATACCCACGGACTGCCTATCGAATTGGGCGTTGAGAAGGAGCTGGGCATCACCAAAGAAGACATTGGCAAGAAGGTCAGCATTGAGGAGTACAACGAGGCATGCAAGATCGCAGTCATGCGATTTACCGATGTTTGGGAGGACCTGACCAAGAAGATGGGACATTGGGTGAATTTGGAGGAGGCCTATGTGACCTATAAGCCCAAATACATGGAGACCCTGTGGTGGCTTTTGAAACAGCTGTACCAAAAGGGACTCCTTTACAAAGGATACACGATTCAACCCTATTCACCAAAGGCAGGAACCGGATTGAGTTCACATGAACTGAATCAACCCGGAACCTATCAGGATGTTACAGACACGACTGTCGTTGCTCAATTCAAAGTCATCCCGGACACATTGCCTCAATTCTTGAAGGACCTGGACGGTGATTTGTACTTTCTTGCGTGGACGACAACGCCCTGGACCTTGCCTTCCAATACTGCGCTGACCGTAGGCAAGAAGATCGATTACGTGGTTGTAAGCACTTATAACCAGTATACCTTTGAGCCGATCAACGTTGTGTTGGCGAAAAATTTGTTGGGCTATCAATTCGGAAAGAAATTTCACGAGGTTTCAGACCCGACAGAACTCAAAACATTCAAGAAAGAGGATAAGACGATCCCATTCTGGGTGGCAAAAGAATTCAAGGGAGAGGACCTGCTCGAGATACGATATGAACAATTGTTGCCCTTCGCAAAACCCTATGAGGGCGCCGAGAATGCCTTCCGGGTCATAGCAGGAGATTTTGTCACCACAGAAGACGGTACGGGTATTGTCCATACGGCTCCTACGTTTGGGGCAGATGATGCACAAGTGGCGAAAATGGCTAAGCCGGAAGTTCCACCGATGCTGGTGTTGGATGACCATGGCAACCCGGTTCCGCTGGTAGACCTGCAGGGCAAATTCACCCGCGACATGGGCGAACATGCCGGGAAATACGTCAAGAACGAATATTACGAGGCTGGACAGGAACCCGAGCGCTCAGTTGACGTGGAGCTCGCGATCCGACTCAAGGAAGAGAACAAGGCCTTCAAAGTAGAAAAATACAAGCACAGCTATCCGAATTGCTGGAGAACCGACAAACCGATCCTCTATTACCCGCTCGACTCCTGGTTTATCAAGGTGACTGAGAAAAGAGATCGCATGTACGAGCTCAACCAGACGATCAACTGGAAACCCAAATCAACAGGAGAAGGTCGCTTCGGCAACTGGTTGAAGAATGCCAATGACTGGAACCTCTCGCGTTCCCGCTATTGGGGAACTCCGCTCCCCATCTGGAGGTCGAAAGACGGAACTGAAGAAATGATTGTCGGTTCGGTGGAAGAGCTCAAGGAAGAGATGGCCAAATCGGTCGAACACGGATTCATGGAGAAAGATCTTTTCGAGGATTTCGTGGTAGGTGACATGAGCGAGGAGAATTACGACCGAATCGATCTTCACAAGAATATTGTCGACAGTATAGTTTTGGTATCCCCTTCAGGGAAACCTATGAAGAGAGAGGCCGATCTGATCGACGTTTGGTTCGACTCAGGGGCTATGCCTTATGCGCAATGGCATTATCCTTTTGAGAACACAGAGCGTATTGAAAATGACAAATTCTTCCCGGCAGACTTTATAGCCGAAGGAGTGGACCAAACAAGAGGTTGGTTTTACACCCTGCACGCCATTGCTTCGATGAATTTTGACAGTGTCGCCTACAAAAATGTGGTTTCGAACGGGCTATTGCTAGATAAAAACGGCAAGAAGATGTCCAAAAGACTCGGTAACGCCGTTGATCCTTTTGAGACCATGAGAGAATACGGGCCGGATGCAACACGCTGGTACATGATCTCGAATGCCAACCCCTGGGACAATCTCAAATTCGATTTGGAAGGGGTTGCGGAGGTCAAGCGAAAATTCTTCGGCACCCTTTACAATACCTACTCTTTTTTCTCTCTTTACGCCAATATAGACGGGTTTGAATATGCTGAGAAGGACATTCCCAAAGAAAACCGGCCGGAGATCGACCGTTGGATACTCTCTGAGTTGAACACGCTGATCAAAAAGGTGGAATCCTACTACGAAGATTACGAACCGACAAAAGCGGCCAGAGCCATACAGGAGTTTGTCGGTGAAAACCTGAGCAACTGGTACGTGCGATTGTGCAGAAGAAGATTCTGGAAAGGAGAATATCAGGAAGACAAGATCTCTGCCTATCAGACTCTTTATACCTGTCTTTTGAATGTGTCAAAACTCGGTGCTCCGATAGCCCCGTTTTTTATGGATAACCTCTATCGGGATCTGACCAAAAACGTTTCATCAAGTGAAATAAGTTCTGTACATTTGGCTGAATTTCCAAAAGCTGATGCTTCGTGGATCGATGCAGATCTCGAGAGAAAAATGCAGAAAGCTCAGAATATTTCTTCAATGGTTCTGTCTTTGAGGAAAAAGGAGATGATCAAAGTCCGCCAACCTTTGCAGAAGATCATGATTCCAGTTATGGATGAGCAGGATCGTATCGACATAGAAGCTGTGTCGAACCTGATTATCTCGGAGGTCAATGTCAAGGAAGTAGAACTTCTGGATGACGCGGCTGGTATTTTGGTCAAGAAAATAAAGCCGAACTTCAAGGTTCTGGGACCCAAATACGGAGGAAACATGCGCTTTGTGAACCAGGCGATTCAAAGCCTTGATAATGAGGAGATCAGCAGGATCGAAAAGGAGGGACAGGTCTCGATTGAGGTGAATGGAAATGCGGAAAACTCTGCTTCTCGAGGAGGTAGAGATAAGCACAGAAGATATTGAAGGCTGGCTGGTTGCAAATCAGGGCAATTTAACAGTGGCTCTGGACGTTTCTATTAATAAAGACCTGAAGAACGAGGGCATAGCCAGAGAGCTTGTCAACCGGATTCAGAATTTGAGAAAGGAAAAAGGACTGGAAGTGACCGACAAGATAAGGCTTTACGTCAAAAAGGACGGAGTCGTGGATCGGGCCATCGAATCCAATGCGGATTATATAAAAAATGAGACCCTCACGAGGGATTTGATTTTAACGGAAGAGATTGATAACGGAAATGATGTGGTGTTCGATTCAGTGAACACAGCATTATTATTAGAAAAAGTGTAAAAGATGAGCGAGAACAAAGTTAGATATTCAGACAAGGATCTTGCTGAATTCAAAGCGATTATTGAAGAGAAAATACGTCAGGCGAAGACCGATCTGGAATTGATCGAGAGCACGTTCAAGAACGACAGCAACAACGGTACAGATGACACCTCTCCGACTTTCAAGGCTTTTGAAGAAGGGTCAGAGACGATGTCGAAAGAAGCCAACGTTCAACTGGCCATCCGCCAGGAGAAGTTTATACGTGACCTCTCTAACGCCCTGTTGCGTATTGAGAACAAGACCTATGGTGTATGCCGCGTAACCGGCAACCTGATCCAAAAGGAAAGACTGAAATTGGTTCCCCATGCGACGTTGAGCATAGAGGCCAAGAAGCAGCAGTACTGATAGCAAGCCATCCGAGTGAAAAAGGCCCTTATCATCATTTTTTTGGTCTTGCTTGTCGATCAGGCGAGCAAAGTATACATTAAGACCCACTTTGTTCTGAGTGAGGAGATACGTGTGTTTGGGCTCGACTGGTTCAGGATTCATTTCCTTGAAAACAATGGAATGGCCTGGGGCAAGGAATTTGGCGGTAGGTCTGGGAAACTATTCCTGACCCTGTTTCGACTCGTCGCCATTGCCGGTATCGGATACTGGCTCTATGACGCCTTGAAGAACCAGGCGCACCGAATTCTTGTAGTTGCCATATCCCTGATCTTTGCAGGAGCCCTTGGCAACATAATCGATTCTGTTTTCTACGGAATATTCTTCAGCGACAGCTATCACAAAGTGGCCACCTTTTTACCCCCTGAGGGAGGATACGAAGACCTGTTTTACGGCAAAGTTGTGGATATGCTTTATTTTCCGCTCGTCGATACCATGCTGCCTGAATGGGTGCCATCCATCGGATTCAACTTCCCGGACTGGCTGCCTCTGGCAGGAGGCAATCGTTTCTCGATTTTTGAAAACAGGCATCTGACTTTTTTTGATCCGGTATTCAACATTGCGGATACTGCCATTAGCACCGGGGTCGGTCTTTTGATCGTCTTCAACAAGTCGATCTTTCCCAAGAAGGCTGAGGCCTAGGCACCGGTTTTTTCGGTTTTCTTCAGAGCATCCACCAGTTTCATCAAGTCATCGATTTCAACGTGATCCATGATCACCACCTTATACCATTTGTTGTTTTCATTGTGCTGTTCCGGGACGAGATCATATTTCAAAGCCAGTTCGGCCGGTATGGTCGACGAATCAATGGTGACGATGTTCATATGCTCATTGCGGAAGTATTTCACATTCAGCTGATCGAGCTGTTTGCAAAACCAGTCGGTTCGCATCTGAAGAACGCTGATTTTCTCGTACCATCCATAAGGACCATACGTAAAGAGTATCATATAGACGGCAACGGCATTGGCTCCTGAGCGGCTTCCGCATAAGGTGAGGTCCATGCCTTCGACGTACTCGGCTTCCTTGGTCAGGACATTCTCGATGAGTCCCTTTCTGCAAATGTAAACCCCAGTTCCGTAGGGGGCCTGCAACATTTTATGTGCGTCGATGGTCATCGAATCGATTTTCGGATTCGAGAAATTGATCTTTGACTGCAGGTTGCTGAAAGGATAAACAAATCCTCCGTAGGCTCCATCGATGTGCAGTTTGTAATTCAAGTCGAGTTTTTCGAGAGCTTCAGTGTAGACATCCGGATCATCAACCGAACCGAACATAGTCGTGGCCATATTCGCAACCACAATGAAGTATTTTTTTCCGTCTTCGACCGCCTGGTGAATGACCTTGTCCAGGGCCTCTCGATCCACTTCCCGGTTGTCGAATTTCACGGGTACGGGATAGAGGTCCATGCTCAGAACGTTCGAGCCCTTTGGGATGGAATAGTGCGTGTCTTGAGACGACAAAATGCAAATCTCCTCGGTTCGGGCTCCAAACTTGCGTCTGAAATAATTTCTGAAAACCCACATCGCCTGTATGTTGGCTTCCGTTCCCCCGGTGGCAATGTATCCGTCAAACTGCTCATCCTCCATTTTAAAGAAGTCGACAGCGAGTACACGCAATACTTCGCGTTCGATCTCCTGGGTGCCGCTGAAGGCCTTTTCGGAAGTGCCATAGGTATGACATCCAATGTGGTTGGGATTGGCCACATAGGTTTTCAGGGTTGGAGCATCCTTCAGGAAGGGCGCATCGCTGTAAAACACCTTGTCATCCAGTTTTGAGGCGGGGTAACCCAGGGACACATCCCTTTCAAAATCCACATTTTCCTCCAGTGCTTTTTCTATTCTCTCCTGCAACTCCCGGTGGGGAAGTTTTTTCCAATATTTCATCTGCTTGCTATTAAAAGTGTATTTTTAACGCGAAAAGTGAGCACAAAATTAAGAATAATAAACCGTTTTTAGGGCTGAATTTTTGCTCGGATAAGTATTGAATTGTGTTGGAGCTGGATATTCAAATACGTTCGTTGCCGGATTCCCCCGGGGTCTATCAATATTATGACCGGGAGGACAAAATACTCTACGTGGGCAAAGCCAAAAACCTGAAAAAAAGGGTTTCGTCTTACTTCACCAAAACCCACGAAAACGGAAAGACCCGCGTACTTGTTTCAAAAATTGCCCGTATTGAGCACATCGTGGTCAAGACGGAGACCGATGCGCTGCTGCTCGAGAATAACCTGATCAAAAAATATCAGCCCAAGTACAATGTACTGCTCAAGGACGACAAATCCTATCCGTGGATTTGCATCAAGAAAGAAGCCTTTCCGCGGGTGTTCATGACTCGTAATATCTGGAAGGACGGCAGCGAGTACTTTGGACCTTATACCTCGGTAAAAACTGCAAGGGCTTTGTTGGCGCTGATCAAAGAGCTCTATCCGCTAAGGACCTGTGCTTACAACCTGAGTGAGGAGAATATCAAGATTGGAAAATACAAGGTGTGCCTGGAGTATCACATCAAGAACTGCAAGGGAGCCTGCGAGGGGATGCAGGGGGAAAAGGAGTACCTGGCTGATATCAGGGAGATCCGAAACATCATTAAAGGAAATTTCAAATCGTCTCTCAAACGCTTCGAGAAATTGATGATGGAATTTGCCGACCGGGCGGAATTCGAGGAGGCGCACAAGATCAAAGAGAAGATCGAGCTCTTGTCGAGTTACCAGTCGCGCTCAACCGTGGTTCACCCCTCGATCAATAATGTCGACGTTTATAGCATCGTCTCTGACCAGACCTATGCCTATGTCAATTTTTTAAAAATGGCCAACGGTGCGATCATCCAGTCTCATACGGTGGAAATTAAAAAGAAACTCGACGAATCAGACCATTCGCTGCTTGAACTTTCGGTAGTAGAGTTGCGTGAAAGATTCAGGTCGACCTCCCGTGAGATCTATGTGCCCTTCAGGATTGACCTGGGAGATGAGATCAAGGTCACCGTGCCCAAGCAGGGTGACAAGAAGAGAATTGTAGAGCTTTCAACCCGGAACGCCAAATACTTTCGACTGGAGCGGCTCAAACAGATACAGATCGTCGATCCGGATCGTCATAGCAAAAGGATCATGCAGCAAATGCAGAAGGATCTGAGACTGACCGAGGAGCCCCGGCACATTGAGTGCTTTGACAACTCGAATATACAAGGAACCCATCCGGTGGCGGCCTGTGTGGTTTTCAAAGACGGAAAAGCCGCTAAAAGCGAATACAGGCATTTCAACATCAAAACCGTGGTCGGTCCTGATGACTATTCCTCGATGGAAGAGGTAGTTCACAGGCGGTACAAACGCCTGTTGGAGGAAGACAAGGAATTGCCTCAACTCGTTGTGATCGATGGTGGAAAAGGACAGCTCTCTTCTGCCGTAAAGAGCCTGGATGTGCTGGGTTTGCGTGGAAAGATAGCTATTATCGGAATTGCAAAAAGACTCGAGGAGATCTACTATCCAGAGGACCCGATTCCACTCTATCTCGATAAGAAGTCTGAAACTCTGAAGATCATTCAACAGTTGCGAAACGAGGCCCACCGTTTTGGGATCAACCACCACCGCAACAAGCGGAGCAAAAGCGCGCTTCAAACCGAAATGACTGAGATTCCGGGTATTGGTGAAAAGACGGTGGTTAGCCTTCTCAAGAAATTCAAGTCATTAAAACGAATAAAAAATGCAACGTTTGAGGATTTGGAGCAACTTATAGGTAGGGACAAGGCTCTTCGGATAACCACCCATTTTGAAGCTGGAAAAAACAACAAGCCTGAAACGTGAAAAATTGCTTTCTTCTCATCGCCTTATTCGTATCCACCCTGGTCGTCGGTCAAACTGAACCTGATCAGAAGGAGGATCTGACCGTCGGGCTTGTTCTCAGCGGGGGAGGAGCCAAAGGATTTGCTCACGTCGGTGTACTCAAGGCGCTTGAAGAAGCCGGTGTTGAGGTGGACTACGTGGCCGGAACCAGTATGGGTGCGATTGTTGGAGGTCTCTATGCCTCCGGGTACAATGCCCGAGAGCTTGATTCGGTCTTGCGCATCTATGACTTGAACGGACTCGTCCGGGATCAACTACCAAGAGACGTCTCCTCTTTCTACCAGAAGGAGAATGACGCCAAATACGCCATTTCACTGCCTTTGGTCAGTGGAAAGATCGAACTGCCATCCGCTGTATCTAGGGGGCAAAGTGCCTTCAATGTCTTTTCTCAACTCACCGAGCATGTGCACACCACCGATGATTTCAGCAAGTTGCCTATTCCTTTCTTTTGTATCGGGACCAACCTGGAGACTGGAGAAGAAGTCGTTCTGGATCATGGCTTCCTACCCGAAGCTATCCGGGCAAGCGGCTCCTACCCGGGCCTGCTTACGCCTGTTCGCATTGGAGACCAGGTGCTCGTCGACGGAGGTCTGGTGGATAACTTTCCTGTCGAGAAAATGATGGAGAAAGGTGTTGACATTATCATTGGAGTCAATGTTTCGGGAGGACTCAGGGACATTGAGGATATCAATAGTCTTCCCGAGATCCTGATGCAGATTGCCGGCTTCCAGATGTATGAGCAATGGGATTCGAAGATTGAGCTATGTGACATCTACATTCGTCCCGAACTGGATGAGTACACAACGTTCTCCTTCGAAGACGGGCAGGAAATTATTGTAAAAGGTGAAGAAGCCGCCAATAAAATGAAAGAAGAGCTGTCGGCACTGGCCAGTCGCCAAAAGCACACAGAGCCCAAAAGAAGCATTGAAAACTACCTGGTAAGGGACGATTTGCTGATCCAGGAGATCTCGATTCGCGGCAACAGAAGCTTCACGGATCAATACTGCATCAAGAAACTCGGCCTTACAGAAGGGGAGCTTGTGAATCGCGAAGAGTTCATGAAGGGTATCGACAGGTTAACGGCAACAGGAAACTTTGAAAGTGTATTCTACAGGTTGATCCCTTTGGACAAAGGCGTCAAAGTGGAATTTGAGATCACAGAGACCGAAGGTCGAAGCATGATACAGTTCGGCGCTCATTATGACGATCTGTACAAAACAGGTGTCCTTGTCAATTTCACAACGCGCCACCTTCTTTTCAAGAATGATTTCATTTCGGCGGATTTTGTCATTGGCGACAATCTTCGCTACGACATTGATTACTTTCTCGATAATGGATTCAACTGGAGTTTTGGGATCAATACGCGATTTAATTCTTTTAAGGCGGATGTCGTCGAGAGTGCTTTGCCAGAACCGACTCGGAGCGTTCCTTTGAACTCTGGATTCAAAGTTCCGATTGATTATTTTGATTTTACAACGCGTTTGTACCTACAAACTACTTTCGCTGATCAATGGGCCCTAAGCGTCGGGGCGGAACACAAGTTTCTCAATGTTAATACGGATGAGATTGTTGAAGATGAAACGAATCGAGTCTTCTTTGACAAGAGTCATTACTTCAACTTGTTTGGAAAGGTTACTCTCGATACGTATGACAGCAAGGTGTTCCCTAAAAAAGGGTTTTACCTTAATGCCGATTACATCTTATATGGGTATTCGAGTGATTACAACGACAATTTTACACCGTTTTCGCAATTATTCGGCAGACTAGGAATTGCACATACTTTCTGGAACAAGCTGACCTTGCACCTGATCTCAGAAGCCGGGGTCACCCTCGGCACCAATGACAATGAGGTTCTCGACTATCACCTGGGAGGATACAATGAGAATTACATCAATACTTTTGTCCCATTTTATGGGTATGGCTTCTCAGAATTGAATGAATCGGCTTTTCTAAGGACGGCGCTGACAGTCAGATACGAGATCTTTCGGAAGAACTTTCTGTCATTTACCGGGAATTTTGCACGAGTGAATGATGACATCTGGAACGAGGGAGACATTTTCGAGGACACGCGATCGGGGTATGCCTTCGGATACGGGATTAACACCGTAATTGGACCCATCGAGCTGGTCTATTCCTGGAACCCGGATTTCGGCAACAGCTTCTGGTATGTCAATGTAGGGTTCTGGTTCTAAAAAAAATCCGGACCCTTGTGGATCCGGATTCAATCAAGCTGCTTCAAGCTTTCTACTCTTAGTGACGGTTACGGGTTGTTTCTTGCCCCTGATCCTCATTTTGAGTTTGGTTGTCAGGAAGAACAGGATCGGTACCACGATCAAGGTCAGGAAAGTGGCAACCAGCAGACCGTAAATGACTGTCCAGGCGAGGGGTCCCCAAAAGATCACATTGTCTCCACCGAAATAGATCTGGGGATCAAACTCTGTGAAGAGCGTATAGAAATTGATGTTGAATCCAATGGCAAGTGGGATCAGTCCCAGAATGGTCGTAATGGCCGTCAGCAGAACGGGTCTCAAACGCGCCTTTCCTGCCTGAACTATAGTCTGGAAAAGCTTTGATGTTTCCAGATATTCCTCTTCTCCAAGATTCAACTCGGCCTTTTTCCTGTCGATCAGAAGTTGAGCGTAGTCCAGGAGCACAACCCCATTGTTCACCACGATACCTGCAAGGGAGATGATTCCCATCATGGTCATCATGATCACGAAGGGTTTACCCGTGATGATGAGTCCGCCAAACACACCGATAAGACTCAGAAAGATGGCGAGCATAATGATTCCGGGCTTCGAAACCGAATTGAATTGGAAGATCAGAATCAGAAAGATCAAGCCCAGTCCGGTGAAAAAAGCACCCATCAGGAAGTTCATCTGCTTGTTCTGTTCTTCAATTTGCCCGGTATAGTCAATCTTTATTCCTCTTGGCAAGCCGTCAAAGCCCTCCATTTCGGATTGGATTCGCCCGACAATCGCACCTGCATCTGTAAATCCTGGAGAAAGAGCAGAGTAAAGTGTTACCACTCTTCTGCCGTCGTTGTGCTTGATGGCAGAGAAACCCGAGTTGTTTTTCACGCGGGTCACTGCCGAAACCGGGATTTCCTTGATCTTTCCTGTTGCAGGATCCCTGAAGGTGATCTTCTGGTTGAAGATGGCACTTTTGTTGTATCGGTCTTCTTCCCGAAACCTGACGTAGATATCGTAATCTTCACCTTCCTCTTTATAGGTGCCAGCCTTGGCACCAAAGATGGAATTTCGAAGCTGCTGGCCTACCTGGCCGGCACTTACTCCGAGCTCACCCGCTTTTTTCCTGTCGATCTCCACGGTCATAGATGGTTTGGAGCGATTTACGTCGATTTTGAGCTCGTCAATCCCTTCGATGTTCTGAAGATTGATGAAGTCTTTCATCTTTTCAGCCGTCTGGATAAGCTCCGCGTAGTCATCACCTTCGATCTCAATGTTGATCGGGTAACCGGCTGGGGGTCCGTTCTGATCCTTCTCAACGCTGATGGCCACACCGGGATAGATGCCCACCAGGGCCTCCTGAATCCGCTGCCGCAACTCTTCACTGTCTTTGCCTTTTCTGAATTTATATTCACGCATCGAGGCCGTTATCTTCCCCTTATGCGGCATTTCTGCGGAAGAGCCTCCGTCCGTCTGAGGATTTCCTGCTCCTTCTCCAACCTGGGACACGGCACTTTCCACAAGAAAGTTCGAATCTCCCTCGAGATACTGATCATCATTCAAATAGGCATAAACCTTATTTTCGATCTCCTTGGTGATTTGATTGGTCTTTTCAATGTCTGTTCCCTGGGGATACTCGATGTAGACAATGATCTGGTTTGGAGTATTGTCCGGAAAGAACTCTACTTTGGTTCGCTGACTCCCCACCGAGGCTCCAAAACCTCCGAAGGCTATAAAGAGCAACACTAAGGTGCCCAGTGTAATCGCATAAGGCCTCCATCCGGTAAGGGCATTTTTTAACGTTTTCTCGTAAGCAACCTCCAGCTTGCTCAGGATATTGTTTTGAAAATAACGGGCCATTTTCCTGAGGATCAAACGATAGATCCAGAGCAGAACGGCTGTCAGGATAAGGATGGATCCAATCAATCGATAAGGACCTCCAAAAATAAGGATGACCAGACCAAATAGCGCCGAAATACCGGTGACTTTGATGATCTGTTTTCGAGGCATGTCTTTGTCTTCAATACTCATGAATTGTGAGACCATGACCGAATTGAAAAAGATGGCTACGAACAGTGAAGAACCTAGCACCACCGAGAGCGTGATCGGAAAATAGACCATGAATTCGCCCATTACCCCGGGCCACATGCCCAGCGGGATGAAGGCTGCAACCGTTGTCGCCGTCGAGATTATAATCGGAAACGCGATTTCGCTGATTCCTTTTTTGGCGGCTTCCTTTCGACTCATTCCTTCTTCATCCATCAGGCGATACACGTTCTCCACAACTACGATTCCGTTGTCGACGAGCATTCCCAGTCCCATGATCAAACCAAAAAGGATCATCGTGTTCATGGTGTATCCGATAGCGTTCAAGATCATCAATGACATGAACATCGACATGGGGATCGCGAAACCAACGAAGAGAGCGTTTCTGAAGCCCAGGAAGAACATCAGGACCGTAACCACCAGAATGATTCCGAATACGATGTTGTTCACCAGGTCGTCCACCTGGCCGATGGTCTTCGAGGATTGATCGTTGGTGATCGTAACGCTGAGATCCCTGGGGAAAACATTCTGTATGGCATCGTCGACGATGACGTTGATCTTTTCGGCTGCCGCCACCATGTTCTTACCGCTTCGCTTTTTGACGTCGAGCATAACCACCGTGCTTCCGAACTCCCGGGCGTATGTGGTCCGTTCTTTTTGTTGGAAGGAAACCTCAGCAATGTCTTTGAGGTAAATAGATTTGTCGTTTTCAGATTTCACGACGAAATTGTCCAGATCATCAGGGGTGTCAATCTCTCCGAGAATACGAATGGTTCTTCGCTGACCACTTGACACCAGGTTACCTGCCGACATGGTCACGTTCCCGTTGTTCACTGCTGTGATGACATCATCGAAGCTCACTTTGGCCGCCATCATCTTGTAGATATCCACGGCAATTTCAACCTCTTTCTCCTGAGCCCCACGTATGTCAACTTGTTTGATCTCCTGGAGTTCCTCGATCTCGTCCTCCAGGTACTCTCCGAATTCCTTGAGCTTTCCGACGGTATAGTCCCCGGAAATATTGATGTTCAGGATCGGAAACTCTTCCGAAATACTCAGTTCAAAGGCATTGGGTTCTACTTTGGCTCCGTTGAATGTGGGCCAGTCCTCGCCAGCCGTTTCTGCATCGATCTCGTCTTTTACCTTCTGCTTGGCTGCATCGACAGGAATGTTCTCATCGAACTCTACGACGATCATCGAATAGTCTTCCTGAGAAGTCGAGGTAATCTCGATGACGTTGCTCACCGTTTTCAGGCGATCCTCCAAGGGGTCCGTAATCAATTTTTCTACATCCTCAGCTGTGTTGCCCGGATAAAGGGAGCTGATATAGATTTTAGTCTCCTTGATCTCCGGGAAGCTCTCCCTGGGCATGTTGTTGTAGGCAGACAGGCCACCAAACAGGATGATGGCAATGATCACATAGATCGTTGTCTTGTTGTTGATCGCCCAGGAGGACAACTTGAATTCCTTGTCCAGTTTTTTGTTTTTCGGGGGCATAGTTTTAGGATTCGGAGTTAATAATTCGAACCTTTTGTCCGTCGTTCACGCTTCTTGCGCCTTCAAGAATAATTTCGGTTCCGCTTTCAAGGCCTGCCAGGACCTCTATGACATCGCCTTGGGTCAAACCGGTCTCAATAGTGATTTTTTGGGCCACGGCATCCTCTCCCTCTTTGTCTTTGACGATATAAATGTATTGTTCGCCGCTGGCGTTCTCTGAGATCACGCTCTGGGGGATCAACAAAGCTTCGGGATTCGTATAATCATTGATATTCAGTTTGGCTGTTAAATTCGGCTTGATCGAATTGTCGTTGTTGGGAACTGAGATCTCAACTTTAAAGGTCCTGTTGTTCGGATCAATGAAGTCTCCAACCTGTCGGATTTTAGATTCCATTTGTTTGTTCAGAATGGGGAAATCCACAAGGACTTTTTTATTTCTTTCGATGTTTGCGACGTATTTTTCAGGCACATCGGTGACGATGTACATGTTGTCCAGGCTCACAATGCGCATCAAAGGGGTCTGTCCTGGCATCACAACGCTTCCCTGTTCAGACATGACGTCATCGATCGTTCCGGAGAAAGGGGCTGTAACAACGGTTTTGGCCACCTGTTGCTCCAACTGTGCAATGGCCTGGGCCTGGGATTCGTAGTTCGATTTGGCCTGCAGATACTGCATTTCGCTGCCGATCTTCTGATCCCATAGACGCTGCTGTCTTTCAAAAGTGGTTTTGGACAGTTCAGACTGAATCTTCAGTTGAGCCAGCTGCTGGGAAAGCCCACCATCGTCGATTCGGGCTAAAACCTGACCTTTTTTGACTTTCTGCCCTTCTGTGACATAGACGTTCGTTAGAATTCCGGAGTATTCGGGATAGACCACAAGGAGATCTTTGGTCGTGACATTGCCCTGAAGTTCCAGGTAATGGGTGAAGACTTCATGATTTACCTCGTATGTGGTGATAAGAGGGATTTTCGTATTCTCGTCGAGTTGGGCTATAGCGTCATCAAGAAGTTGAACCTGCTCTTTGATTCGGTTTTGTTCAGCGATGACCTCGGCTTTTTTGGCACGTATGGCTTTGAGATCATTGGAGGCGATAATACTCTCCACGGATCCCTCGCTTTTTGATCCGCAGGCTGCAAGGACAAGAACACTGATTATCAGGGGAATTATTTTTTTCATTTTAGAATAGGTTAAGTGCGTTTTCGAGTTCTACTTTTGTCTGGATGATCTCCAGGATCGATTGAATATAACTTTGCTGGGAACCGAACAATTGATTTTGTGTATTGGTCAGATCAATGCTGCTGCTCAGCCCCTCGAAGAATTTAATCTGCTCCTTGCCTGCAATGCTTTCGGCAAGGGCCAGATTCTCTTTGGAGGTTTGAAACTGGTCCAGTGCGAACTGGTATTTGTTTTTGGCGGTGCTGACCTGCAACTTCAGATTTTCAGAAATTTCGTTCCGTTTGATCTCAGATTGCATGAGAGTGATTTTCGCCTGTTGGGTTCTTGCATTTCGCTGCAAACTGCTGAAAACCGGAATTCTCATGCTTATTCCCAGAAGCGAAGAGTTGAACCAGTTGTCTTCTGGGTTTTCAAAGAAAACAAGATTGTTGGCGTACTGGAAGGTCGAATAGTTGACAAAGGCATTGATGGACGGAATGTTTTTGCTCTTCTCATATTTTACAAGCAGTTCATCCGAAAGGACCTGATTGTCTGCTATCCTGAAATCAACGTGATTTTCCAGGTCAAATTCCTGGTAGAGCATTTGAAGGTCTGTGCTTTTCAGAGCCAGGTTTTCCAAATTCTCAGTCAGTTGAATGGGTGTTTCAATAGGGATTCCCAGCGTGAGATTCAAGGCCTGCTTGGCAATGATCTCGAGTCGCGAAGATCGATTTATGTCATTGTTGATATTTGACAAGGTGATCTGCTGCTGTTCAAAATCCTGCTCTTCTGCAAAGCCGTTCTCCAGCAAGATGCGGGTCTCATTGAGGTTCTTATCCAAAATCTCTTTATTCTTGTAGAGAATCTCCAATGTCTCCTGGGCGACCAGCACATTGCCGTACGCGTTGATCACAGCCTCGCGAATCGTCTGATCCGTTTTTTCCTTGGCCAGATTGGATATTTTCAAAAATGTCTTGGCAGATTGAAGGCCGACCAGGTAGGAGCCGTCGAAGATAAGCTGGTTCAAAGTGGCTGTTGCCGTCATGTTCTGATCGGTACCAAATATGACAGGTGTAAATTCTCCTGGAGGGCCTCCAACGATTTCCGAAGGCAGAAAGGTTACCTGTTGCTTTAGCCATTGGTTGTAGTCAATGCTCGCATCGAGCTGCGGGAGTCCGAATGCGGTAGCTTCCCATTTTTGCTTTTCTGCCGCATTGATGTCGAGCCTGGCATTTTTCACCGTGTAGTTGTTTTCCAGGGCATAGGCAATGGCCTGATCCAGGGAAAAGGTATATGACTCTTGTGCCTTTATGGAGGAGTACAGGAGTAGGGAGAAAAGTATCAGGGGGTAAATTCTTTTCATCTTTTCAATAGGTTTTCAAGTGATTTTAATCCTTTTTCGGTTGCTATGGCCCGGATATGGTATTCGAGAAAGGCCGCCTTCAGCGAACCCATGTCAAACTCATGCACCGGAAAGATGTCGAGGTTCATGAGTCCCAGGTTTCCATTCAGATAGAATTTGGTCATCAACTCGACATCCACATCGCTGCGATAGAAGCCCAATTCCATTCCGCGCTCAAGATTCTTTGAGACGCATTCATTGATGGATTCAAATTGCTTTTGCTTCAGTTTGGCGAATATCTTGGGGTAGTACTTCTGTAATTGGTAGTGCGGGGAGGTTTTTTCCCCTTTGAGCTGCTCCATGACAAGAGTTTTGATATTGTACAACTCCTGCACCGGGTTTTCTTCACCCGCACAGATCTGACAAATGCCCTGGTTGATCTGCTCGAAGACGTGAAAAGTCGTGTCATTAACCAGGTCGCGCTTGGTCGGATAATGCGAATAGACCGTTTTCTTCGATATACCCAGGGAATTCGAAATGTCGTCCATCGTAACACTTTTGAATCCGTAGGACAGAAATAGGTCGGCCGCTTTATTTAAAATTTTGTCTTTCATTTTCATTGATCGCGAGTGCAAAGATACGAGCAGGAAACGTTCGAAACAAAAAAAGTTTCCAAAGTTTACAATTTATTAACAATTCAAAGGGCTGGGGAAGAGGCAGGGTTGAAGAAAATGCAGAAATCAAGTAAGAAATTAGACGAATACAGGGACTATTCGTTACAGGATAATGGCTATTTTTACCAAAAAGAAAGTTTGCTCAAAGACACATACAGCCCATGGAATTTTATACTGACCTGTTTAAGAAGCGGTTACAGGAGATCATAGAATCTAAGGAACCGGTAAATTTGTATGATCCGGTCAACTACATCATGACCCTTGGGGGTAAACGCATCCGCCCGGCTCTGGCACTGATGGGTTGCCATCTTTTTGGATCGGAACCATCTAAAGCCCTTGATGCGGCTATGGCGATTGAAATGTTTCACAATTTCACCTTGATTCACGATGACATCATGGACCGTGCAGATATCCGCAGAGGGAAAATGACCGTACATAAAAAATGGGATGTCAATACGGGAATCCTCTCCGGAGACGTCTTGCTGATCTTGAGTTATCAGCAGCTGGAGAGTTACCCCTCGAATCTCTTCAAGATGATGATGCGAATTTTCAACAAGACGGCCATTGAGGTATGCGAGGGTCAGCAGATGGACATGGATTTTGAAATGCGAACGGATGTCGAAGTTGAGGAATACTTTAAAATGATCCGATTCAAAACGGCTGTTCTTCTGGGATGTGCGCTGCAAATGGGAGCAATTACTGCCGGAGCGGGTTCTTCTGATCAGGAGGCGATTTACGATTTCGGGGTAAACCTGGGAACGGCTTTTCAACTCCAGGACGATTATCTCGACAGTTTCGGAGGGGTCGATTTTGGCAAGCGCATCGGCGGGGACATCCTGGAAGCAAAGAAAACTTTTCTCTACCTCAAGACTCTTGAGCAAGCAAATCAGCAGGATCGGGAGTCCTTTCTCAATATGTACGCAGAGCCGTTACAGCTGGGGAGTGAAACTTCGTCCGTGGATGAGACCCGAGCTGTGGATCGCATCGAGAGGGTGAAGGCCCTGTACAAGAAATACGGTGCCGATCAACTTCTTTTGCAAGAGATCAAAGACTACACGAGTAAGGCCCTTCAAAGTGTTGAAGCACTGAGCATTGAAGAGAAGGGCAAAGAACTTTTGCGTGAGTTTTCATATACCCTGATGAAAAGAAAAGTATGAAGTCGGGTGATGACTTAACCGGCAACCCTGAGGAAATGGGACTTCAAATTTTGGCTGAGGCTGACTCTCAAGGTCTTGAGAAAGAACTGATTCGCCAGCTGAACAAGGATATGTCGATGAGCGGCCTGGAACTATCGATTGCTGAGGGGCTCCCCCCGGAGAAGGTTGTCCAGAGGCTCAAACAGATTCTCGAAGGTCTTGTTCGAGATGATTTTCAGGGTTTTCTGAACCTTTTATACCGCGCGGATGTGTCGCAATCCAAGATGAGCCGATCTGAAGAGGGCAGTTTTTCCGATTATATCGATAAAAGCACCTGGGAGCTGCTCAAAAGAGAATGGCAAAAGGTATGGATCAGAAATAAAATCCGATAAATGGGCTCCACGGAGAACCGAAGGCGCTTGTAGTTGAGTCGTACAAAACGTCATAACGAACTCCAAAAGAAACCACTCCCGAGACAAAGGAAGCTCCCAGATAGAGTGCGTTGTTCCAATAAGTATCAGCAAATGCTCCGCTGCGGGTCGTATTCAAACCCTCGTATTCTGCAGAGAGTTGCAGCATCGGAACCGGACGTGCCCCTACCATAACACTACCTCCGATTGAATTTGAATGGTAGCTGAATACATCGTCATCCGAGTCGGAGTAGATGTAGGTAATGCCGAAGCCAGTAAGAAACTTAGGTGACACGTTATAATAGGCTTTGGGTGCGATCATGATATCTGTGCCTCCGTTCCAGAAAGACAGACCGAACCATCCCCCGAAACTCCAGTGCCTTTGATAATCGTATTGCTGTTGTTTTCCAGACTGGGTCGTATTCTGTTCCTGTACCCCTTTTTGGTAGGTGTACTGCGAATTGGTTGTCTGAGTATCCTGCTGTCCGAAAGCGGTCGAAACAAGCAAACAGAAAAGCAGGCTGGCGAAAAGAGTTTTAAACATGCCGACGTGGTTTATGGCGTTCGAGTATTCAAATATAAGTATTGTACATAACGCAAAAAAATGGTAATATTGCAGCCCGTTTGGGACCCATAGCTCAGTTGGTTAGAGCACCTGACTCATAATCAGGGGGTCGAAGGTTCGAGCCCTTCTGGGTCCACGTTAAACAAAAAAGGCAGTCATCTCCGATACGGATGACTGCCTTTTTTTATTCAAGGAAACAGCCGTAAACACTGAAGAATCTCTATTGATTTTAAGAATTCTCTGGATTTAGTTTGCTGACTTTTGCTAATTCATTGAATTAAATGTTAAATTTGTCCTTTGGTTTGGAAGCAATTTTTGTTCAATTTTATATATTTGCAACAAAATCGAGTTGTTTTCGTTATACCAACGGAAAGATAATAGTATATGGCAAATAAATACTTTCGAGCGTTAGCCCCCATTATAACGCTCTTGCTTTTAAACGTTACTGTGGTAGTGGCTCAAGGCCCACTCCCCGACCTCCGCCTCCTGCCTCGCCCATTGATGGGGGCTATGGTAGGATTGTTGATCCTAGGCGCCGGTTATGCCGTGAAGAAAATCCACGATCATTCCAAGAAATAAATAGACTTTCGCTTTCAGTTGCGTCAGTTAAGCCTGCTTCTCAAGCAAACGGGCAACGTATTTCCCAATTACATCGAATTCCAAGTTCACAGTGTCACCTATGCGGATCTGTTTAAAATTCGTGTTTTCATAGGTGTAGGGAATAATGGCCACACTGAAGCTGTTTTCTTTTGAACCCACCACGGTAAGACTAACCCCGTTTACGGTAATGGAGCCTTTTTCAATGGTTATGTTCTCGTAACCGGGATCGTAATCGAAGGTGTACATCCAGCTTCCTTCCAACTCTTCGACCTTCGTGCAGGTTCCTGTCTGGTCTACATGCCCCTGAACGATATGTCCGTCGAGTCTTGATCCGATTTTTGTCGCCCGCTCCAGGTTGACTTTGGAGCCTTCCTGGAACTCACCCAGGTTCGATTTTTCCAGGGTTTCATCTATGGCCGTTATGGTGTGAGTACCATCACCGAGGTCGATTACCGTGAGGCAGACCCCGTTGTGCGCAAGGCTCTGATCGATCTTTAATTCGGATGACAAAGAACTGCGAACTGTGATGTGAAGATTGTCTTTTTCACGCTGGAGTTTTGCTCACCTCTCCAAGCTCTTCAATGATTCCTGTGAACATGTTCTATTTATATTGATTAAATTTGTCCTCGGGCGTTCCGGGAGGACGTTCAAAATTAAGAAATCTACTAGATCTGAATGAAAAAACAGGAGAAAATTAAGGTTGGAATTTCGGTGGGAGATCTCAATGGTGTAGGCATGGAAGTGATTCTGAAAACCTTTGAAGACAGCCGGATGCTCGAGTTTTGCACGCCGATTATCTTCGGTTCTTCAAAAAGCGTGAGTTTTCACAAGAAGGCTCTCGGTGTTGAAACCGGAATTCACGGTGTTGACCGAATGGACAAGGTGGTCCACAACAAATTGAATTTGCTCAATGTGTGGAAAGAAATGATCGATCTTGAACTCGGTACGCCGACAGAGATTTCGGGTAAATACGCCTTAGTATCGTTGCGTCGAGCAACAGCCGCTCTGAAAAAAGGGGATATTGATGTTTTGGTCACAGCGCCGATTGACAAGCACAACATTTCTTCGGAAGAGTTTGAGTTTGCCGGACATACCGAATACCTGGAACAGGAACTCGATGGGGAGGCCCTGATGATCCTGATGACCGGGGAGCTGCGCGTCGGATTGATAACCGGTCACCTGCCGCTCAAGGAAGTTGCCGGGGCCATAGATGCCGAACGCATCATAAAAAAGGTAGAAATCATGCATCAATCCCTCAAGAATGATTTCAATATCAACAAGCCCCGAATTGCCGTTTTGGGCTTGAATCCCCATTGTGGAGACAAAGGTGTCATAGGAACAGAGGACGATGAGATCGTGACCCCTGCCATTGCCGAATTGCAGAACAAGGGTCGAATGGTTTATGGGCCCTATGCTGCGGATGGCTTTTTTGGAAGCGGAAATTACAAGAATTTTGACGGGGTGATGGCCATGTACCACGATCAGGGGCTTGCCCCCTTTAAGACGATTGCCTTCGGACAAGGCGTAAATTTCACCGCGGGGCTGAACAAGATTCGCACCTCACCGGATCACGGCACGGCATTTGCGATTGCGGGTCAGGGAAAAGCTGATCACGAGTCGTTCAGGGAAGCCTTGTTTACGGCCATAGAATTATTCAAATCCAGAAGGAGTAATTTGGAGCTGTCAAAAAATAAGCTTGAGGTACAGCGAGATACCAAACGAGATTCAAAAAGGGAAGAGCGAGAAGCGAAGAAACCAGAGCGAGAAACGAAAAAACCAGAGCAAGAAACTGAGAAACCAGAGCGAGAAGCGAAAAACTAAGAATCTGAAGTCAATGCTTTTTTAATTTCAAACAAATGATTATCTTTGCGCGCTCAAATTTGTGTTCGGATGAAAATGTTGAAAGAATATGAGATTTCTTTTTTCGGACTGAAAGAAGGTCTGCATAGATTCGAATACAAACTTGACAAAGAGTTCTTTGAGTTTTTTAAGTACGATGAATTTCGTGAGGTTAATTTAGGCGTAGAGCTTGATTTTCGTAAGAAAAGCAATATGCTAGAATTGCATTTCGCCGGAAGTGGAGACGTTACTGTTAGCTGTGACGTGACCAATGAGCCGTTTGACCTTCCACTCGAAGGTCAGTTGAATCTGGTGGTCAAGTTTGGCGAAGACTATGACGATGACAACGACGAGGTTTTGATTTTGCCGCATGGTGAGCACCAAATGAATGTGGCGCAGTACATTTATGAAATGATGGTACTGGCAGTGCCCTCCAAAAAAGTGCATCCCGGAATCGAAGACGGAACGCTTCAATCAGAGATACTTGAAAAACTGGACGAATTGAGTCCTGAGAACAAAAAAGACATAGAAGAAACCGATCCCCGTTGGGATGACTTGAAAAAATTACTAATAGACAAAAAATAAGCAAAAATGGCACATCCTAAAAGAAGAACGTCCAAGCAGCGCAGAAATAAGAGAAGAACGCATTACAAAGCTAGTGTTCCTCAAATTGCGAAAGATCCGACGACAGGTGAGGCTCATTTGTACCACCGTGCACACTGGCATGAGGGCAAACTCTACTACAGGGGTCAGGTACTGATCGATGCCGAGGAGAACCAGGCCTAAGGTTCTTTTATCGTTAGGCAAATCCTGCCAAAAAAAGCGAAAAACTCTCAATTTTGAGGGTTTTTTTGCGTTTTTACACTCTTTTTTTCAAAAATTAGATTTTTTTTGGTCAACTTAGATTCCGAATTTTATTACTTTTGACTTCTGTTTTACGTTCGTTTAAGCTTCAAAAGAAGAGCGTAACACAGTAAATCTGCAGACATGAGCAAAGTAACAGCCGCGATCACAGCTGTCGGGAAGTACCTTCCTGATCACATTCTGACGAATAAGGAGTTGGAGACCATGGTCGATACCAATGATGAATGGATCACGACCCGTACGGGCATCAAGGAGCGACGTATTTTGAAGGATGCCGACAAAGGGGACTTCTTACCTGGCCATCAAGGCTTCGGAGGATCTTTTGGCAAAGACCGGCCTCGATCCAAAAGAAATTGAACTTGTGATATTGTGTACCGCCACGCCCGATATGCAGGCGGCCTCAACAGGAGCCTATGTCGCTTCTGAAATCGGTGCTACCAATGCTTTCTCTTTTGACTTGGAGTCGGCCTGTTCCAGTTTTCTTTACGGAATGTCGGTTGCCGCCAGGTACATTGAGTCTGAGAGATACAAAAAGATACTGCTGATCGGTGCGGATAAAAACTCATCGATGATCGACTATCAAGACAGAACGACCTGCATCATCTTTGGTGACGGGGCGGGAGCCGTGCTGGTCGAGCCCAATACCGAGGGGCTTGGGTTACTCGACGAATATATGAGATCCGATGGTTCAGGACGGGAGTTTCTGAAAGTTCCAGCCGGTGGATCGGTCATGCCGGCTACGGTTGAAACGGTGGAGAACAGATTGCACTATGCGCGGCAGGACGGACAGACTGTTTTTAAGAATGCCGTCTTTAACATGGCGGATGTCAGCGAGAAGATTCTGAAGCGCAACAATTTGACAGGAGACGATGTACAGTGGCTGGCTGCGCACCAGGCAAACAAAAGAATTGTTGAGGCGACCGCGAGACGGATGAAGCTCGATGCCTCAAAGGTCATGCTCAACATCAGCAAATACGGAAACACGACTTCAGCGACGATACCCCTGCTCTTTGCAGACTATGAAAAAGAGCTGAAAAAAGGCGATACCGTGATTGTGGCTGCATTTGGTGGCGGCTTCTCATGGGGCGCGATTTATTTCAAATGGTGCTACAACTCTTAGAACATTCAAAATAATCAATTATGGATTTAAAGGAAATACAAAATCTCATCAGATTCGTGGCGAAGTCAGGCGCGAGTGAGGTGAAACTGGAGACCGGAGATGTCAAGATTACCATCAGAACCGGTTCAGACAAAGCTGAAACAACCATAATCCAGCAGCCTCAACAGATTGCGGCACCAGCACCTGCTCCAGCAGAAACACCTGCACCGGCAGCACCGGCCCCTGAAGCAGCGGCTGCAAGCGAAAAGGCGGACGACTCTTCGAAGTACATTGAGATCAAATCGCCCATCATCGGTACCCTTTACAGAAAGCCTTCACCCGACAAGCCACCGTTTGTAAAAGTTGGAGACACGATCTCAGCAGGTGATACGGTCTGCGTCATTGAGGCTATGAAGTTATTCAACGAGGTAGAATCAGAAGTGTCAGGAAAAATCGTAAAAGTCCTGATCGAAGATTCTTCACCGGTTGAATTCGATCAACCTCTTTTCCTGGTTGATCCTTCTTGATCAAATTTAAAGTACGGAATCCATGTTTAAAAAAATACTAATTGCCAATAGGGGCGAGATCGCTCTGCGCGTCATTCGGACCTGCCGGGAGATGGGGATCAAAACTGTAGCCGTTTATTCTACGGCTGACGAAGAAAGTCTTCACGTGCGCTTTGCGGATGAAGCCGTTCGCATCGGATCGGCTCCCAGCTCAGAATCTTACCTGAAAATATCGAATATCATTGCAGCTGCAGAGATCACAAATGCAGATGCGATTCACCCGGGCTACGGATTTCTCTCAGAGAATGCCCGTTTCTCGAAGATTTGTGAAGAGCACGGGATCAAGTTCATCGGTGCGTCTGAAGAGATGATCAATATGATGGGCGACAAGGCGACGGCCAAGGCAACCATGAAGAAAGCAGGTGTGCCCACGGTACCCGGCTCTGAGGGCTTGCTCGAGAGTATGACTAAAGCCAAAAAGACGGCCAAGGAGATCGGTTACCCGGTCATGCTGAAGGCCACGGCCGGAGGCGGTGGTAAAGGAATGCGTGCGGTCTGGCAGGAAGAAGACCTGCAAGATGCCTGGGATTCGGCTCGTAAAGAATCGAAAGCCGCATTCGGCAATGACGCCATGTACATGGAGAAGCTCATTGAAGAGCCCAGACATATAGAGATACAGATTGTCGGTGACGACAAAGGAAGAGCCTGTCATTTGTCTGAGCGCGATTGTTCCGTTCAGAGGAGGCATCAAAAGCTGACCGAGGAGACTCCTTCACCTTTTATGACCCAGGAATTGCGCGAGAAAATGGGAGAGGCTGCCGTAAAAGCTGCCGAATTCATCAAATACGAGGGTGCAGGAACCATCGAGTTCCTCGTTGACAAGCACCGCAACTTCTATTTCATGGAGATGAATACCCGAATCCAGGTGGAGCATCCGATCACGGAACAGGTGATCTCCAATTTCGACCTGATCCGGGAGCAGATCAAAGTGGCTGCGGGTGTGCCCATCATTGGCATCAATTACTACCCGACGCAACACTCGATAGAGTGCCGAATCAATGCGGAAGACCCGTATCACGATTTCAGACCCTCACCGGGCAAGATCACCATCTTTCACGCTCCAGGCGGACACGGGGTGCGACTCGATACGCATGTTTATGCGGGGTATACCATACCTCCGAACTACGATTCGATGATTGCGAAACTGATCGTTACGGCTCAGACCCGTGAAGAAGCCATCAGCAAGATGCGCCGAGCCCTTGACGAGTTTGTCATCGAAGGAATCAAGACCACGATTCCGTTCCACAGGCAACTCATGGATCACCCGGATTACGTATCGGGCAATTACACCACCAAGTTCATGGAAGACTTTGTCATGCAACCTGAAGAGTAGGCGCCGATGAAACAGGGGGAGCTCAAACTGGACGGCATAGACAAAATGATCCTGAACCGGCTCATGGCAGATGCCCGGACGCCTATATTGAGCATCGCCCGCGAGATTGGCATCTCAGGTGCCGCTATTCATCAGCGACTCCGAAAGCTCGAAGCCTCGGGATTGATCTCGGGATCGAAATTCGTCATCAACCCCAAGGTACTTGGTTTTAAGACACTCGCCTTTGTCGGGATTTTTCTCGACAGCAGCAGCAAGTACAGAGAGGCCATCAAGCGCATGCAGGACATCGATGAAGTCATCGAGAGTCATTACACCACGGGGAACTACGCTATTTTTGTAAAAATTCTATGTCGCGACAACGAGCACCTGATGCAGGTGCTGAATCACCAGATCCAAAACATAAAAGGAGTGGCGCGAACAGAAACCTTCATTTCGCTGGATCAGCAGATCGACCGGCAGATCAAGATTTAACTTCTGCTGTTGTAAATGTTTACATAATACAGTAAGGTGGCGATCGAACTCAGAGCGGCAACCACATAGGTGCGGGCCGCCCATTTCAGGGCATCTTTTGCCGCGTCCTGTTCCTGCGGCGTCACCATTTGTTTATCTTCCAGCCAGGCCAGGGCCCGATTGCTAGCGTCGTATTCCACCGGCAAGGTCACTATGGTGAAGACCACGGTAGCGGCAAACAGCAGGATGCCCAGAAGCAACAGCTGCGGAAAAATCTCAACCGTGAAGATTCCGGCGATCAGCAGGAAAGAGGCCAGTTTAGAAGAGATGCCCACTGCGGGCACGAGCCTCGAACGGAGCTGCAGCCAGGCATAGGCCTGGGCGTGCTGTACGGCATGACCACATTCGTGGGCGGCCACGGCAGCCGCCGCAGCGTTTCTCTGTCCGTAGACAGCCTCACTGAGATTGACTGTTTTATTTTGTGGGTTGTAGTGGTCTGTGAGCTGACCCGGGGTCGAGATGACCTTGACGTCATAGATGCCGTTGTCTGAGAGCATCCGCTCAGCGATTTCCCTGCCACTCATATTATTTTGAAGATGAAGATGGGAGTACTTTTTGAACTTGCTCTTGAGTCTGCCCTGGACCAGCATGCCCAGCAAACCGATGGCGATGATCAATATGAAGGAACCCGTCATAGTGTTTTCTTTTTTTCAGTTACTTTTACCAAGATATCAAAAAGTGTGCAAATTTTTTCTATGTCTGACCGACCTTCCAAATTGCTGCTGATCTACACCGGGGGAACCATCGGGATGATCAAAGACTACGAGACCAACGCCCTCAAGGCCTTCGACTTTGAAAATATCAAAGAACGAATTCCTGAGTTGCAGTTACTTGATTGTCAGTTAGAAACAATTTCTTTTCCACGACCCATTGACTCTTCAGACATGACACCAGACCTCTGGAGGCGCATCGCAGACATCATTGAGTCACACTACTCCGATCACGATGGTTTTGTGGTGCTTACGGGCACTGACACCATGTCATATACGGCGTCGGCTTTGAGTTTTATGCTCGAATATCTCAGGAAACCCGTGATCTTCACGGGCTCTCAACTACCCATCGGAGACCTGAGAACCGATGCGAAAGAGAACCTTATTACTGCCATACAGGTGGCCTCGGCCCAGGAGAACGGATCGCCAAAGATCCAGGAGGTAGCTCTGTATTTTGAATACAAGCTCTATCGGGCCAATCGAACCACCAAGGTCAGCTCCGAGCAGTTTGAGGCCTTTGAGTCGCCGAATTTCCCTCACCTGGCTGAAAGCGGGGTGCACCTCACTTTCAACGATGCACTCCTGAGGCGATTGAACTCTGCAGACCAGGGGAAGGAACTCACCGTCAGAAAGGAGATGTCGTCTGATGTTGTGATCCTGAAGCTCTTTCCGGGCATCACCGAGGCAACGGTCAGGCATTTGCTTTCCACTCCGGGTCTGAAAGGCGTCGTTCTGGAGACCTATGGAGCCGGCAATGCCCCCACTGAGTCCTGGTTTTTGAATTGCCTTCGCGAGGCGATTCAAGGCGGCCTCCAAATCGTCAATGTCACTCAATGCGTCAGCGGAAGTGTCCTGCAGGGGCTCTACGCCTCGAGTGCTGAAATGAAGCGAATCGGAGTGCTTACCGGCCGTGACATAACAACCGAATCAGCTTTGGCAAAACTCCGCTACCTGCTCACCTTCGGCTTTAGCCGAGAGGAGTTCAAGACCCATTTTGAGAGGCCTCTGAGGGGAGAGCTGACCGAGTTTTAGATCAAAATATTTTTCCAATTAAATTATTTTTCTTTACTTGCCCCTCTATTGAAATTTTGGCTTTTTGGAGAGGTGGCCGAGTGGCTTAAGGCGCACGCTTGGAAAGCGTGTTTATGAGAGATCATAACAAGGGTTCGAATCCCTTTCTCTCCGCGGAAGATGTTCTATTATTCCAAAATTTTTATATCTTTAAACCCATTAACTAAATTTAATAACAAACTTTACACAAATGAAAAAAGTATCTACTATCCTTGTCATGACAGGATTGATGTTATTGAGCTCAGCTCAAGACATTTATGCGCAAACAGAACAAGTTGTTGAAGACAAAACTTTTCACCAGGTCTTGAAGCAGCGTTTTATTGAGGGTGGTCCTTTCTTTATGGGGATTGTGTTGGTAACCCTGATTTTGGGGTTGGCGATTGCCATTGAAAGAATCATTTACCTGAACATGGCGACAACGAATACTGACAAGCTCGTCGACAATGTTGAGGAAGCTATGAGCTCAGGTGGAGTGGAAGCTGCCAAAGAATTGTGCAGAAACACAAAAGGTCCTGTTGCCTCTATCTTCTATCAGGGATTGGACAGAATGGACGAAGGTGTAGATGCTGCAGAGAAAGCTGTAGTTGCCTACGGTGGTGTGCAAATGGGATTGCTGGAGAAGAACGTTTCCTGGCTGTCGCTTTTTATCGCCCTGGCTCCGATGCTTGGTTTCATGGGAACGGTAATTGGTATGATCAGCGCCTTTGACTCGATTGAAGCAGCGGGTGACATTTCACCAGCGGTTGTTGCAGGGGGTATTAAAGTGGCCCTTTTGACAACAGTATTCGGTCTTGTAGTAGCGATCATCCTTCAGATCTTTTACAACTACATTATTTCTAAGATCGATGGTATCGTAAACAACATGGAAGACGCATCGATCAAATTGGTCGACTTGTTGATCAGAAATAAATAATCAGCTATGAACAGTACTGTATCTAAAATATTATCTCTGGTTTCGGGATTGATCGGATTGATTGCGATCTACTTCCTGGTCAGGATAATCATGGAAGGCGATGACGCCGTAAAAGAGAACCTTGACCTGCAAAACAGCCTGGTTTCTCCTTTCGTGTCTTTCGCGCGAATTATACTGATCATTACAGCAATCATTGCCGTTGTGTTCTCTTTGTGGAACCTTATACGGCAACCTAAATTGCTGAAGAAATCGCTTATCTCACTTGCTGCTATGGCAGTACTTTTGATCGTCGCTTACGGATTGGCATCAGATGCCGCCGTGACCAATGCCTCGGGCATGGTGATCAAAGATGGACAAGCCGGCTCCGTTTCCAAATGGGTCAGCACTGGGATCATTTACTCGATGATTCTCGGTGGTATCGGTTTGGCATTCTTCTTGTGGGATTTTGTGAAAGGACTTATAACAAAGTAAGATTATGGCTAAAAGAGATGTACCGGAAATCAATGCCGGGTCAATGGCCGATATTGCATTCCTACTGTTGATTTTCTTCCTCGTGACTACCACGATGGACGTCGACACAGGGATCAATCGAAAATTGCCTGAGAAGCAGCCGGAAGACATGCCTGACCCACCGAAGCTGAAGGAGAAGAATGTTTTCATTGTGACGGTTAACCGGAACAACGACATTCTCGTGGAGGGTGAAACCTTCATGACCGTAGATCAGATTCGCGAAGAAGCGATGAGATTCATCGACAACGGTGGAGGATTGGGCAACCCGATCGAAGGGGCAGAACCTGCCGAATGCGATTGGTGTGAAGGAGCGAAGGATCCCGAGTCATCGGATCATCCGAACAAAGCGGTGATCTCCCTGGAGAGTGATCGTGGAACGTCCTATGGAACCTACATATCCGTGCAAAACGAACTTGTAGCAGCATATACCGAACTTAGAAACAGGCTTTCTGAGAAGATGTATGGCTCAAGTTATGAGCAAATGGTGAAGGATTCCAAGAACAATCCTTCGAACGAAACGCTTAAAGAGCGTATAGACATTATTAAGAAGAAGTATCCTCAGATTATCTCTGAGGCTGAACCTACAAAGTAGAATCGTATGTCAAAGTTTAAAAAGAAGAAAAAGGGAATGCCCGGTATTTCTACCGCCTCCCTGCCGGATATTGTATTTATGCTTTTGTTCTTCTTTATGGTGACCACCGTAATGCGGGAGACCGAATTGAAGATTCAGAAGCCGCAATTGCCTAAAGCCACAGAGATCAAGAAACTCGAACGCAAGAGTCTTGTGAGTTATATCTACGTGGGTAAGGTGAAAGGACAGAACGGTGACAAGATTCAGTTGAATGACCGTATCGCTGACATCAAAGACGTGAAGTATTTTATCTTTGCGGAGCGCGAAACCCATCCTGAAGATGAGATTCCGCTGTTGACTACTTCGATCAAGGCCGATATCGAGTCAAATGTGGGTACCATCACCGACATCAAGGAAGAATTGAGAAACATCAATGCTTTGAAGATCAATTATTCGACGTTGAAAGGAGACATCAAAGACAACGTCAAGAAGTAAATATCTTATTAAATTTAGTGCGAAAGAGCTCCCGATTTTATCGGGAGTTTTTTTTTGCTCTGTTTTCAAATATTCGGGGCAAAGGGGCCATCAGTTATATCCTGATCGGAACAGTATCCTGATCAGAACAGACCGTGAATCTGTGCATCGATGCGATCGATCACGGATCCGAGGTCTTCGGGTTTGTCAACGATGTTGAGGTTGTCGACGTCAATGATGAGCAACTTTCCTTTTTTGTAGGTGGAGATCCAGGCCTCGTAGCGCTCGTTCAGGCGACTGAGGTAATCTATGCTGATCGAATTCTCGAATTCCCGTCCTCGCCTGTGAATCTGTCCGACCAGGGTGGGGATGCTCGCCCTCAGGTAGATCAAGAGATCGGGAGGGGCCACCAAGCGTTCCATAAGGTCAAACAATGTTTCGTAATTGCTGAAGTCGCGGTTGGTCATCAGGCCCATGGCATGAAGGTTGGGTGCAAAGATATTCGCGTCTTCATAGATGGTCCGGTCTTGTATAATGTTTTTGCCACTCTCCCGTATTTCGAGAATTTGTCGAAATCTCGTGTTCAGGAAGTAGATCTGCAAATTGAAAGACCAGCGCTCCATGGAGCCGTAAAAATCGTCCAGATAAGGGTTCTCAGCTACCGATTCAAAATGCGGCTCCCATTTGTAGTGCTTTGCCAATAAGTTCGTTAACGTCGTTTTTCCTGCTCCAATATTTCCGGCAATTGCAATGTGCATATGAATTAGGTTTGATTTGATTCAATGTGCCCCCTTGAGAAAGGGCCCTCCGTCTTTGGTCGAACGGAAGAACGAAAATAAAAAAAATATGCCTTATTTTCAGTATTTAAGCCAATTTTCAGAGGCGAAGCTGGTATTGACTGACCTTCTTTCCGTCGTAGATAAATAGAGATGAGCCGCTTACAGATACCTTTTTCAAGGTTCCCTTGTAATCGAGAAGAACGGTTCGCCGCTCGTCCTCAAAGAAATACTCAAACGCTCCTTCTTTCAGCATTAGGATTCCCTTTTGAAAAGGGAGGATTTGTTCGGCTCCTGAGGTCGGGTAGGTCCTCACGTAGTTGCCGTATTCATTGAACTCTAGTGTCTCGGTTTCTGATTGGATCCACACGCGCTTGAAAGAACTGGCCAGGCTGAGTGCCCTGAAGTCATCCTGATAAAAGGTCATGGCCTGGGTCTGTAGTTCTTCAGACAGGGTCTCATAGTTGTAAAGGTGGAGCTTGTTGTCGTCCGCGTACAGCCAGATGTTGTTTTGAGAGGAATTGCCCGCGAACAAGACATTGTTGAATTGGGTTTCGCCGGTAAAGTCAAGCCGCTCGCTCAATTCATTCAGGTTATTGTCGAGGAGAATCACCGAATTGAAATCCCTGTAAAACAGAAGGATCTTGAAGGGGTTACCGGTATCGACCTCGGTAATCGCGCCCAGGTCGACGTTGCTGAAAGAGAAGATTCGCTGTCCGCTCTTTCGATAGAAAACCTGGTTCTCCATGTAAAAAAGGTTGCCCAGCTCATCAGCTCCGACGAACTCCTCGGCATCGAGAACGGTTTCAGAAACCAGGGAGGCTGTGATGTCGGGGGCCTGGGTTGGAACAGGGCTCTTCGCCTCTTCCTGCGCCAGGGCTCGGGTCAACAGCAAGGTCAAAATAAAGAAGGCCAGCCGGGTTTTCATGATTCGAAGATACTTCGATTTTCTCATTTTTACCAAGGCCGGCTATTCGAAAACTACAGCCCGAATTCCTTTTTCAGGGCATCCACGTAGTCCAATTGCTCCCAGGTGAAGAGATCGACCTCAACGCTGCGTTCACCCGAATAAGGCGAAAAGAAGTTCTTCCTGACCCTTCTGGGCTTTCTCCCCATGTGACCGTAGGCTGCGGTTTCGCTGTAGATCGGATTTCGAAGCTTCAATCGCTGCTCTATCGCTCCCGGGCGCATGTCAAAGACTCTTTCGATGACACGAGAAATTTCTCCGTCAGAGAGATTCACTTTTGCAGTTCCGTACGTGTCAACATTGATTGACGTGGGTTCCACGACGCCAATGGCATAAGACACCTGCACGAGCACCTGCTCGCAGATTCCGGCGGCCACCATGTTTTTCGCAATGTGTCGCGATGCATAGGCGGCAGAACGGTCTACTTTGCTGGGGTCTTTGCCGCTGAAGGCTCCGCCTCCATGAGCACCTTTGCCCCCGTAGGTGTCAACGATAATTTTTCGTCCGGTAAGGCCAGTGTCTCCGTGCGGACCCCCGATCACAAACTTCCCGGTGGGGTTGATGTGGTAATTGATCTGATCATTGAAAAGCGCCTGAATTTTGGCGGGCAATTCTTCTATCACCCGAGGGATCAAGACCTCAATGATATCCGTTTTGATCTTCTCGAGCATGCGATCATCCTCATCGAATTCATCGTGCTGGGTAGAAAGTACAATGGTGTCGATTCGTTGCGGAACATGATCGTCAGAGTATTCGATGGTCACCTGGCTTTTCGCATCAGGGCGCAAGTATTTGATGTCCTTGTCTTCTCTTCGGATTGCGGCCAACTCCCTGAGAAGGCGATGGCTCAGATCAAGAGCAAGGGGCATGTAGTTTTCAGTTTCATTCGTGGCGTAACCGAACATCATGCCTTGATCCCCGGCACCCTGCTCGTCAATGCCTCCGCGATCGACACCCTGGTTGATGTCAGGTGATTGCTCATGTATCAGGGAGATGACGCCACAGCTGTCACCTTCAAATTTATATTCTCCTTTCGTGTAGCCGATCTCGTTGATCGTATCTCTTGCAATACGCGCCGCATCGATATAGGTTTTGGTCTTGACTTCTCCAGCTAAAACGACCTGCCCGGTTGTTACCAGGGTTTCACAAGCTACCTTGGAATCAGCGTCGAATGCTAGAAAATTGTCGAGCAAGCTGTCAGAGATTTGATCGGCAACCTTGTCGGGATGCCCTTCAGAAACGGATTCAGACGTAAATAAATATGACATATCAAATTTAATTTTAGGGGAAAAATAAAGAGATTGCTGAAGCTAAAGTAGGATATACTGCTTTAGCATTTTTTAATGAGGTTGCAATCAGTTCAAATTTTTCCTCGTGATTAGTTGGCTAAAATAATAAAATTGTTGATTTCTTATGACAAAATTGTGCTTCCGAAAAAATCACCTTTCATTTGGGAACTGCCTCAAATATTTATTACGATAGCCATATCAAAATCAGGCTATTATTGACAAAAACTGCTAAAAAATCAAAAAAGTCTTTAAAGTTTTAAAGGAACTTGCTAGATTTGCATCAGAAATGAAAAACAAAATGAATTCAATCTTCTGCAAATCCATGATGATGATGTGCCCAAAAGCGCAGAGGATCGGTATGGATTGATAGGAAGCCAATGCATATAGAAAAGCCTCTGATTTACTCAGAGGTTTTTTTTTGCTCTTCATCCAACAAAAGTGGTTCGGGACAGTTTGTGGCGAAAGCTGAATTACAGATCCGGTAAAGACCCAAAAAAATCAAATCAGGAAAACAAATCAGAAAATCAAAACAATAAATCAAAAACTAAATTTCAACGACATGAACGATTTAAAACTTGCAACCCAGGCCCTGCACGCGGGGCACGACACGACCCAAACCTCAGGTACCCGGGCGGTGCCGATTTATCAATCGACTTCTTACGTCTTCAAGGATACCGATCATGCGGCGAACCTATTTTCCCTGGCGGAGCTGGGGTTCATCTATACCCGATTGAACAATCCGACCAATGACATCCTTCAGAATCGACTGGCTGCCATTGAAGGGGGCATTGGGGCTGTGGTGTTTTCATCGGGAACAGCTGCCATCTCAACCGGTCTGCTCACCCTGCTGAAGGCGGGAGATCATATCGTGGCTTCCGGGAGTCTCTATGGCGGAACCTATAACCTTTTGAACGTCACATTGCCCCGACTGGGGATCACGACTACCTTTGTCGACGCATCGGATCCGGAAAGTTTTGGAGCCGCGGTCCAGGAAAACACCCGTGCGTTTTTCGTCGAATCTCTCGGAAACCCAAAACTGGACGTATTGGACTTGAAAGCCATCTCGAAGCAGGCCAAGGCAGCTGGTGTTCCTTTTATTGTAGACAATACGGTAGCCACTCCGGCCCTGCTCAACCCGATCGAGCACGGGGCGAACATTGTGATTCATTCGCTCACCAAATACATCGGTGGCCAGGGGAATTCTTTGGGTGGAGCGATTATTGACGCCGGGACCTTTGACTGGTCGAACGGCAAATTCCCGGAGTTCACAGAACCCTCGGCGGGATACCACGGATTGAAGTATCACGAAACCCTGGGGGATGCCTCCTATACCTTCAAGCTGATCCTCGAGGGGTTGCGCGACTTTGGCGGTGCGATGAGCCCGTTCAACGCCTTTCAGATCCTTCAGGGCCTGGAAACTCTTCCGGTTCGCATTCAAAAGCACAGTGAGAATGCCCTGGCTCTGGCCCAGTGGCTCGAAGGGCGTGACGAAGTGGCCTGGGTCAACTATCCGGGCCTGGAGAGCAGCCCGTATAAGAAGCTGGCGGACGCGTATTTGCCGAAGGGGCAGAGTGGGATTGTGACCTTCGGTATCAAAGGCGGGTTTGAAGCGGCCAAGACCTTTACCGATGCGACGAAGGTGTTTTCGCTGCTGGCGAATATTGGTGACACGAAATCCCTGATCATCCATCCGGCAAGCACGACCCACCAACAGCTCAAGGAGGAAGAGCAGGAAGCGGCAGGGGTAACCCAGGACCTGATTCGATTGTCAGTTGGCATCGAAGACCTCGAAGACCTGAAGGCCGATATCGTACAGGCGTTTGGTCACCTGAACTAATGTTTGAGAATGTCATATGACCTGAATTTAAGGCGGGTCATATGACTTCGATTCAAGGACACCCATCCAAAAATTAGGATAAATTGAAAAATATTGCTTTAATTTGCAGCCAAGTTCATTCAAATAGACAATAGTTATTAAGAAAGGCAGAGGGATTAGACCCTGTGAAGCCTTAGCAACCCTTATGCACAAACCCGTGCGAAAGAAGGTGCTAAATTCTACCAATAGGAAAGATAACACTCTACACATGTGACCTGATATTCTTCCTTTCTTAATCTTTTTAACACAACACAAGAGAACGTGAAGAACCTACAGCACATAGAATTGAAGAACTTTACCACCGAAACGGGTTATTTCTACCCCCGGTTTTCGTTGAGCTACCAACAATTCGGACAGAATCCTGAAGATGCCCCCGTGGTGCTGGTCAATCACGCCCTTACCGGAAACTCCAACGTGGCCGGTGATTCAGGCTGGTGGCGAGATCTGATCGGCCTGGGCCGACTGATCGACACGAATAAATTTGCGGTTTTGGCCTTTAATATCCCCGGAAACGGATTTGACGGCATCGAGGAGAATCGCATCGACAACTACGAAGATTTTACAGCCCGCGACGTCGGTCGCCTTTTCGGACAGGGGCTCCAGGCCATTGGCATCGATCAATTCTACGCCGTAATCGGAGGTTCCCTGGGTGGAGGGATTGCCTGGGAGATGGCTGTGCTGTTTCCGGATATGATCGAAAACCTGGTGCCGGTGGCGTCTGACTGGAAGGCTTCTGACTGGATCCTGGCGCACAATAAAACCCAGCAGCAAATCCTTTCCAATTCGAGCAAGCCCGTGCACGACGCGCGTATGATGGCCATGCTGTTTTACCGCACGGCGGAGTCTTTCAAACTGAAATTCAACCGCACCCGAAACGAGGAGCAGGGCAATTTCAATACCGAGAGCTGGTTGCTTCACCACGGGCAGAAACTCGAAAACAGATTCAGTCTGCGGACCTATAAAATGATGAACCACTTGCTGAGCTCGGTGGATATCACACGAAATCGCGGAACCTTCAACGAGGTGGCGAGCCAGATCAAAGCCCGGGTGTTCCAGGTCGGAGTGGATTCTGATTTCTTCTTTGTTCCCAAGGAAAACCTGGAGACCCGAAAATTGTTGACCGAAGCGGGTGTGGACAACGATTACGGGGAGATCAAGTCGGTGCACGGGCACGATGCCTTCCTGATTGAATTCGATCAGCTCACCGAGATTCTTGAGCCTGTATTCAAGCAGCCCAAGACCCGCAGTCTCAAAAACCGAAAGCTCAAGGTGCTCAAGTTCGGGGGCCGGTCACTGGCCAACGGCGAAGGCCTGGAGCGCGTGCTGGAGATTATTGCCAACAAGAGAGAAGAGGGTGAGAATTTCACGGTTGTGCTCTCTGCTCGAGGCGGAACGACAGACGCCCTTGAGAACCTGCTCGACAAAGCGCGAATGGGTTATGACTTTCACAGCGACTTTGAAGACCTGAAGGCCTATCAACAAGAACCCGTGCCCCATCTTGATCTGGAAGCTGAATTCAAGCTCCTGGGGATGTCTTTGAGGGAGTAAAATTGCTCGGAGACTACAGTGAAAAGATAAAAGACCAGGTATTGGCGCAGGGGGAGTTGATTTCTGTCAAAACGGTCGCTGCCCTACTCAATGCGCGAGGCGTGGATACCGATGCGGTAGATTCAAGAAACTTGTTTAAAACCGACAAGAATTTTGGAGAGGCCCACGTACTACAAGACGTATCGAAAGAGAACGTCAAGCTGCACTTCCGTGAGAACCATGAGCGTCTGCAGCTCGTAACCGGGTTCATCGCCTCGAACAGCCGGGATGAAACGACCACGCTGGGCAGAAACGGGAGCAACTATTCGGCTTCTTTGATTGCCAATTTCCTGGATGCGGCCGAGCTTGAGAGCTATACCCATGTCAACGGGATCTACACAGCCAACCCAGATTTGGTGCCCAACGCCCAGATGATCGAGGAGCTGACCTACCAGGAAGCCAATGAGCTGGCGAATTTTGGGGCTAACATCCTACACGCCAAGACGATCATCCCCCTGGTCGAAAAGAATATACCCCTGCGATTGCTCAACACTTTTGATCGCGACAATACCGGGACCCTCATCAAATCTCGTGCGACCCAGAAGGGCATTCGTTCGGTAACGGTTCAAAAAGATGTGGCCCTGGTCAATTTTGAAGGGCGCGGCTTGCTCGGCAAGATCGGGGTTGACGCCCGGATTTTCGGATCTCTCGGTCAGGCGGGCATCAATGTGAGCATTATCTCACAGGGTTCCTCAGAAAGAGGGATTGGACTGGTTGTAAGTGCATCCGAAGCAGAACGGGCCCAACAGGTACTCGAAATCGAATTTGCCCAGGACCTGAGAGAAAAAGACGTAGACCGCATCTTTGTCAAAGACAAGCTCGCCATCGTCTCGATCGTCGGGCAGAACCTGACCGGCTTTCACAAAGCCTACAACGCGCTGGCCTTCAACAAGGTCGAGCCCATCCTGATCAACAACACGATCACGGGCGATAATATTTGCCTGCTGCTTCATGAAGACGACTTGCACAAGGCGGTCAACGTGATCCACGGACAGATCTTCGGTATCTCAACCAATATCAACGTCGCCCTTTTCGGGGTCGGATTGGTGGGCGGTACCCTGATCGAACAGATCCTGAAGAACAAAAAGGATTTGCTGCGAAGAAGAAACATCAACATCAACATTTTTGCCCTGGCCAATTCGAAGAAGGTCCTGCTTCATGAAGACGGGATCGAGAGCGACTGGAAAGAGCAGCTCGATGAGAAGGGCCTGGAAGGCTATACGATCAATGACGTCATCGGTTTTGCCCGGAGCAAGCACCTGGAGAACCTGATCGCGGTAGACAACACGGCCAGCCTCGAGTTTATCGAGAATTACCTGCCGCTTGTCGAGAACAGCTTCGACCTGGTCTCGTCGAACAAGATCGCCAACACAGTCGATTTCGACTTCTATAAGCAGTTGCGCCGAACCCTGGCGCGCAACGAAAAGAGTTATCTCTATGAGACCAATGTGGGGGCAGGACTTCCGTTGGTTGACACGATCAAGCTCTTGCACCATTCGGGCGAGAACATCACGCGCATCAAGGGCGTATTCTCGGGGTCGCTCAGTTTTCTGTTCAATACCTTCTCTGACGAGGATGCGACCTTCAGCTCCATCCTGAAACAGGCGGTGGACCAGGGCTTTACGGAGCCCGACCCAAGAGAGGATCTCAGCGGCAATGACGTGGCGCGTAAGCTGCTCATCCTGGCCCGGGAGCTCGACCTGGAAAACGAGTTTGATGACGTCAAGGTACAGAACCTGATTCCGGAGGATTTGCGGGAAGGAACGACTGAGGCTTTCCTGGGGAACCTGGGGGCTTTGGATGCTACCTATGCTTCTATCAAAAAAGAACAAGAAGACGGGCACGTGCTGCGCTACGTAGGAGAGCTTTCCGGGGATTTAACCCAGACCAAGGGCGACCTGGAGGTCAAGTTGGTTTCAGTGCCGCAAAAGAGCTCCCTGGGCCAGGTGCAGGGATCCGATTCGATCTTTGAGATTTACACCGAGTCGTATGGAGAGCGACCCCTGGTAATACAGGGTGCAGGCGCAGGGGCCAAAGTGACGGCCCGTGGTGTCTTTGGGGATATTTTACGTCTAACGGATAAAGCGATTTAACGAAAGAAATATGAGTGAGCAAGAAAAATTTGAGACCCTGGCCATACGAACGCAATTGGAGCGGTCGGGCTTTGGCGAGCATTCGGCTCCGGTCTATTTAACCTCGAGCTTCGTGTTCGACGATGCCGAAGACATGCGGGCTTCTTTTGCCGAGGAGAAGGAGAAGAACATCTACAGCCGGTTCAGCAACCCGAACAATTCGGAGTTTGTAGAGAAGATGGTGAAAATGGAAGGGGCCGAGAGCGGCTATGCCTTTGCTTCCGGGATGGCGAGCATCTTTTCGACCTTTGGCGCTTTGCTCAGCAGTGGCGATCACGTGGTTTCAGCGCGCTCGGTCTTTGGATCGACCCATGCGCTGTTTACCAAGTTCCTGCCCAAGTGGAACATTTCGACTTCCTATTTCAATATCGATGCGGTGGAGCAGGTGGAGGATCTGATTCTTCCGAATACGAAAATCCTCTTTGCAGAGACCCCGACCAACCCGGGGCTGGACATACTTGATCTCGAATTTCTGGGCCAGGTAGCGAAAAAACACAACCTGATCCTGGTGATCGACAATTGTTTTGCGACGCCTTACCTTCAGCAGCCCATAAAATACGGGGCAGACATTGTGCTGCACTCTGCGACCAAGCTCATTGACGGGCAAGGTCGTGTTTTGGGCGGTGTGGCCGTGGGCAGGGCTGACCTGATCCGGGAGATCTACTTGTTCTCGCGCAATACAGGCCCATCCCTGTCACCCTTCAATGCCTGGGTGCTCTCGAAGAGCCTGGAGACCCTGGCGGTTCGGGTCGACCGACATTGTGACAATGCCCTGGAACTGGCCCAATTTTTGGAAGAACAGGAAAAGGTCAATTGGGTCAAGTATCCGTTTTTGGCATCACATCCGCAGCACGAGATTGCGAAAAAACAAATGAAAAAAGGAGGCAACATCGTGACCTTTGAGATCAAGGGAGGCGTCGAGGCAGGAAGAGCCTTTTTGAACCGAATCAACATGTGTTCGCTATCGGCGAACCTGGGAGACACACGAACCATTGTGACCCATCCGGCGTCATCGACGCACAGCAAGCTTTCGAAAGAAGAAAGACTGGAGGTAGGAATCACAGATGGTTTGATACGAGTATCAACAGGATTGGAAAATATTTCGGATATTGTTAGTGACTTGCAACAAGCGCTAAACTGATATTCATGGTATTGTTCCAACCTAAAAGTGAGGACTATTACAAAAGAGGAGAGACCAAGCGAAGAAGCATCGTCAAGGCAATTACCTGGCGGACTTTGGGCACACTCGACACGATTGTGATTTCCTATGTTTTAACCGGAGAGCTCAAGACCGCCATTTCGATCGGCGGGATCGAGGTCTTTACCAAGATGTTTCTTTATTTTGGCCACGAACGGATCTGGAACATGATCAAGTGGGGCAAAAGAGGCATGTAGAAGATTGAAATATCATGAAGCAAAGCATTGAACGCCTGTTGGGTGAACGGATCCTCGTGTTAGACGGGGCCATGGGAACCATGTTGCAGGCCTACAAATTTGAAGAAGAAGACTACCGCGGGGAGCGTTTCAAGGACTATCCGACCTCGCTCAAGGGCAACAACGACCTCTTGTCGCTTACCCAGCCCGAAGCCATCAAGGAAATTCACGCGAAGTACCTGGCAGCCGGGGCCGACATCATTGAAACCAATACCTTTTCAGGAACGACCATCGCCATGGCGGATTATAATATGGAGGACCTGGTCTATGAGTTGAACTATGAATCGGCGCGCCTGGCGAAAGAAGTAGCCGATGCGTTTACTGAGAAGGAACCGCACAAGCCTCGATTCGTGGCCGGATCGATGGGGCCGACCAATAAAACCGCTAGTCTTTCACCGGATGTGAATGACCCGGGATACCGGGCCGTGACCTTTGACGAGTTGCGCGCTGCGTATAAGCAGCAGGCCGAGGCCTTGCTCGACGGAGGTTCGGATGTATTGCTCGTAGAGACCGTATTTGACACGCTGAACGCCAAGGCAGCCCTTTTTGCCATCGAGGAGATCAAGGATGAACGAGGCATTAAGGTGCCGGTCATGCTCAGTGGTACGATTACCGATGCCAGCGGTCGCACCCTTTCGGGGCAGACGGCTGAGGCCTTTTTGATCTCGGTATCGCACTTTCCGTTGTTGACTGTCGGATTCAATTGCGCCCTGGGAGCCAACCTGCTCCAACCGCATTTGGAGGCCATTGCGCACAAGACCGACATGGCTATTTCGGCACATCCGAACGCGGGTTTACCCAATGCCTTCGGAGAATACGACGAGAGCCCGGAGCAAATGGCGGAGCAGATCGAAGCCTATATGGAAAAGAACCTGGTCAATATCATCGGGGGTTGTTGCGGCACGACGCCGGCACACATCACGGCCATCGCCGAGTTGGCGAAAAGATATGCGCCCCGTCAAGTGAAACCCGAAAATGTGGGGTCATGAAAGAGAAGGAAGCGATGAAAGAGAAAGGAGCGATGAAAGAGAATCGAGTTGTGAAAGAGAGAACAAAATACATGAAGCTGTCAGGGTTGGAGCCGTTGGTTCTGAATGCGAACAGCAACTTTGTCAACGTAGGAGAGCGAACCAACGTGGCGGGGTCGCGCAAGTTCTTGCGGCTGATCAAGGAAGAGAATTTTGAGGAGGCCCTCGACATCGCCCGACACCAGGTCGACGGCGGGGCCCAGATCATCGACATCAACATGGATGACGGCCTGATCGACGGGAAGGAAGCCATGGTGCGCTTTCTGAACCTGATTGCGGCTGAGCCGGATATCTGCCGGGTTCCGATTATGATTGACAGCTCGAAGTGGGAGATCATCGAAGCGGGCCTGCAAGTGGTGCAGGGCAAGTGCGTGGTGAATTCCATCTCGCTGAAAGAAGGAGAAGAGAAGTTCATCTGGGAGGCCACGCGCCTCAAGCGCTACGGAGCCGCGGTTGTGGTCATGGCCTTTGATGAGGTCGGCCAGGCTGACAATTACGAACGACGAATCGAGATCACAAAACGATCGTATGACATACTGGTCAATAAGGTGGGCTTCCCCGAGGAAGACATCATCTTTGACCTGAATATCTTTCCGGTCGCGACCGGGATGGAGGAGCACCGAAAGAATGCCATAGATTTTATCGAGGCGACGCGCTGGATTCGGGAGAACCTGCCGGAGGTGAACGTGAGCGGGGGCGTGAGCAACGTTTCCTTCTCGTTTCGAGGCAACAACACGGTGCGGGAGGCGATGCACTCGGTCTTTTTGTACCACGCGATACAGGCCGGAATGAATATCGGGATCGTCAACCCGACGATGCTGGAGGTTTATGACGAGATTCCGAAAGATCTGCTGGAGCATGTTGAGGACGTGATCCTGGACCGGAGAGCGGATGCCACCGAGCGACTGCTCGATTTTGCCGAATCGGTCAAAGGGGTGAAGAAGAGTGCCGTGGTGGACGATGCCTGGCGAAGCGAGCCTTTGCAGGATCGAATCACGCATGCCCTGGTCAAAGGGATCGACGCTTATATCATCGAAGACGTAGAGGAGGCCCGACAGGCTTCTGAAAAGCCACTGGATGTGATCGAGGGTCACCTGATGTACGGTATGAACGTGGTCGGCGACCTTTTCGGTTCGGGCAAGATGTTTTTGCCCCAGGTGGTGAAATCGGCCCGGGTGATGAAAAAGGCGGTTGCGTATCTGAATCCGTTTATCGAAGAAGAAAAAGGAAGCGCACAGCAGTCGCTGGGCAAGGTGCTCATGGCGACGGTCAAGGGCGACGTGCACGACATCGGCAAGAACATCGTGAGCGTGGTGCTGGGCTGCAACAATTACGAGATCGTTGACCTGGGGGTGATGGTGCCGCCCGAGAAGATCCTCGAGACGGCCATCGAAGAGAATGTCGATGCGATTGGCCTTTCGGGGCTGATTACGCCCTCGCTCGACGAGATGGTTTACCTGGCCCAGGAGATGGAACGCCGGGAAATGAAGATTCCGCTGTTGATCGGTGGGGCGACGACTTCCAAGGCGCATACGACGGTCAAGATCGATACGAAGTATTCGAATGCTGTGGTGCACGTGAATGACGCCTCGAGAGCGGTTACCGTGATGGGCGACTTGCTCAACCAGCGCACCTCGGGGGCTTATGTGGCGAAGATCAAAGAAGAATATGGCGTTTTCCGTGAGAAGTTTTTGAAACGCGGAAAGGCCAAGCAATACATTCAGCCTGGCGGATGCTCGTGCAAAGAAATATACCATCGACTGGGAGCAGGCCGAGCTCGTGAAGCCCCGGGAAATGGGCGTGCAGCGACTCAAGCAGATCAGCTTAAAGGACCTGTTGCCTTATTTTGACTGGCAGCCCTTCTTTTTGTCCTGGGACCTGCACGGGAAGTTTCCGCGCATCCTGGAAGATGAGGTGGTCGGGGAGCAGGCGACCCAGCTTTACGAAGACGCGCAGGCGATGATTGAAAAGATCATCAGCCGCAAGCTGCTGCAGCCGAAAGCCATCTTTGGACTTTTTGAGGCCAATACGGTGGGCGAGGATGACATCCGCGTCAGCAAGAACGGCAAGGAGGTGGTGACTTTTCGAACTTTGAGACAGCAGTTGAAGAAGAAAGAAGGGGTTCCGAGCCTGGCCCTGGCCGATTTTGTGGCCCCTGAGGAATCGGGTCTGAAAGATCATATGGGCGCCTTTTGCGTGGCCATTTTTGGAGCCGAGGAGATCGCGAACAAATACAAGGAGGAACACGATGATTATCACGCGATCCTGGTCCAGGCGATTGCCGACCGGTTTGCCGAGGCCTTTGCCGAATATCTGCACCACCAGGTACGGGTCAAGCATTGGGGCTATGCGGCAAGTGAGGATCTGAGCAACGAGGAACTGATCAAAGAGGCCTACAAAGGAATACGTCCGGCGCCGGGATATCCGGCCTGCCCCGATCATTTGGAGAAAGACAGCATCTGGGAGCTCCTGGGCGTCGAAGAGCACATTGGGGTCAAGCTGACCGAGAGTCGGGCCATGTGGCCTGCTGCGGCGGTTTCGGGCTACTATTTTGCCAACCCGGAGTCGAAGTATTTCGGTTTGGGCAAGATCACATCCGAACAGGTCAAAGACTACGCCGAGCGCAAAGGAATCTCCGAGGAGATGGCGCAAAAGTGGCTGCAACCGAATTTGGCGGAATAGGTCGCGGCGAGTGTGGCAGGTGAGCGACGAGCGCGATGAGAAGAGATGAGTGAGAAAAAGAAAGAAGAAAAAAGATTAGACAGAACATAAGAATTCATGAAAATAACTGACCATATCAAAGGGGCGAAGGGAAAGACGCTCTTTTCGTTTGAGATCATACCGCCTCAGAAGGGGCAGAACATCCAGAAGCTTTATGACAACATCGATCCGTTGATGGAGTTCAAGCCGCCGTTTATCGACGTGACGACTTCGCGGGAGGAGCACGTGTACATCGAGAAGCCGGGTGGGCTGCTTCAAAAGAAGGTGACGCGGATGCGGCCGGGAACGGTCGGGATTTGTGCCTCGCTGATGAACAAGTATAAGATTGACACGGTTCCGCATGTTTTGTGTGGCGGATTCACCCGTGAGGAGACCGAGTACGTGCTGGTCGACTGTCATTACCTGGGCATCGACAATGTGATGGCGCTGCGCGGGGATGCGATGAAAGACGAGGCGATATTCCAACCCAAGGTGGAAGGCAACCAATACGCCTCGGAGCTGGTCAAGCAGATCAGCGACCTCAACCAGGGGAAATACCTGCACGAGATCATCGAGACGACCTACAAGTCGAACTTTTGCATCGGGGTGGCGGGTTACCCGGAGAAGCATATGGAGGCGCCGAGCCTTTCTTCTGATCTGAGACGACTCAAGGAAAAGATCGAGCTGGGGGCCGAGTACGTGGTGACCCAGATGTTCTTTGACAACAAGAAGTACTTTGAATTCGTCGACGCGGCGCGAGCGAGCGGGATCGAGGTGCCGATCATCCCGGGGATCAAGCCCCTGGCGGTCAAGCGGCATTTGAATGTGCTGCCGCAGGTGTTCAGTCTGGACCTTCCGGACGAGCTGGTATCGGAGGTGGAAAAGTGCAAAGACAACAAGGAGGTGCGACAGGTGGGTATCGAATGGGCCATCGGGCAATCGAAGGAGCTGGTCGAGGCCGGGGTGCCGGTTTTACACTATTACTCGATGGGCAAATCCGACAATATCAAGGCGATCGCCAAAGAGATTTTTTAGGCCGGGAATGGACTCGCCGTGAGGAATGGCGAGGGGTTGAAGGGTGCGTGTATCTGCAAAGGTATCAGCGAAACACATGGAGGCATCGAAAAAATAGATTTGCCAAAAATCGGGAGGGTGAAATTATTTCTTATTTTTGCGTCTTATTAACGGAACGATATATTTAAACAAGATAATTATGGCAATTGAAGTAACAGATGCTAACTTTCAAGAAGTAGTATTGAACTCTGACAAACCTGTACTGGTTGATTTTTGGGCTGCATGGTGCGGACCCTGCAGAATGCTCGCTCCGATCGTAGAAGAGCTCGACAAGGATTTTGACGGAAAGGCGACGATCGTAAAGGTGGACGTAGACGCTCACCAGGAGTATGCAGCCAAGTATGGCGTTAGAAATATTCCGACGGTATTGTTGTTCAAAGGAGGCGAAGTAGCCGACAAGCAAGTAGGCGTAGCTCCTAAGAACGTTTACACAGACAAGCTGAACGCCCTGATGTAATTCGGGCCGAAAGGCTTTTGATATGATGACATTTGAAAGGTCCGCATCTTTGGGTGCGGGCCTTTTTTATTGGCCAATTCTCTGTATTTTTGAGTGATGAGCAACATAGACAGCAGCGGCATATCGAACGTGGGCAACCTGGAGATCCTGGCCAAACAGGTGGTTGAAGGGTTTATCACGGGCTTGCACAAGAGTCCGTTTCACGGGTTTTCGGTGGAATTTGCCGAGCACCGGCTCTACAACAAAGGGGAAAGCACGCGTCATATCGACTGGAAGCTCTTTGCCAAGACCGAGAAGCTCTTTATCAAGCGCTATGAAGAAGAGACCAACCTGCGCAGCCACATCATCATCGACAATTCGGCTTCGATGCACTATCCGCTCATGGATACCATGGACCTGGAGCATTACAACAAGATCGGCTTTGCCGCCTATGCCTCGGCGGCTTTGCTGGAAATCTTAAAACGGCAACGCGACGCTTTCGGGCTGAGTGTTTACGCGGAAGCGGATGAATATTACGCCCCCGCCCGAGGAAACGAGAAGCACCGACGCATGCTGCTGGCCAAATTGCAGGAGCTGATCGACAACCGATCGACCCAAACGACCAATACCTACGAGGTGTTGCACGAGATCGCCGAGAAGATCCACCGTCGCTCGCTGATCTTTCTGTTTACCGACATGTTCCAATCCGACAAGAAAGAAGAGGAGCTCTTTGCCGCCCTCCGACACCTGCGCTACAACAAGCACGAGGTGGTGCTGTTTCACACCTATGACGGGGCCCACGAGCTGAATTTTGACTTTGACGACCGCCCCCGAAAGTACACCGACGTCGAAACCGGGGAGCAGATCCAGCTTTTTGCCTCGCAGATCAAAGAAAAATACCGGGAGCGGATGCAGGCCTATTTTACCGAGCTCAAGTACAAGAGCATGCAGTACAAGATTGATTATGTGCCTGTTGACATCCAGGAAGGCTTTGATCAGGTGCTGATGACCTACCTGATGCGGCGCAACAAGTTTGTGTAAAAAACGACAAAAATTTTTGAGATGTGAAAAAACGGAATTATATTTGCATCCGCTAACAGCAACGGTTTGGTAGTTCAGTTGGTTAGAATACCTGCCTGTCACGCAGGGGGTCGCGGGTTCGAGTCCCGTCCAGACCGCAAATAAAATAGTTGTGTTGTTAACGTAAGTCTTTAAGATTTATATAGTTAGCTAATGAAAAACTTCAGTTTCCACTGAGGTTTTTTTGTTTCTATCCCGACCGGTTCCCGGCAAATTGGTTTTTTTTTTGTGATTGCAGCTCTGATTTTGAACTAATGATCGATGTCATCATTTCATTGGTTGATTTTAGCTAAATTCATTGCTTTTATTTCCAATACTGGGAATATAAAGCCAATATTGTACTTATATATAGTTGTAAGCCATATAAACAAAAACTAAATGTCAGAACACTATTCATCGGATAAACCAGTTGAAATTGAAAAACAAGATAGATTTCAGAGATATGGATTTTCCAAAAGAATAGCAGAACAATAGTTCAAAAGAGAGAATGAAGAAGGGATTGTCATTGGAATTTATGGAGCTTGGGGAGAAGGAAAAACTTCAGTACTAAATTTCATTAAAAGCGAACTTGAACAAAAAGAGAGTATTCTTACATTAACATTAAATCCTTGGAGATATAATGATGAAGAAAGTCTAATTAAAAACTTTCTCAACAAAGTGGCTGAAGTTCTAGGTAAAGAGCTTGATACTAAAAAGGAGAAAACTAGGAAACTTTATTGAGAAGTACGGGACATTTGGTTCTATAATTGGAAAGGACGTTTCAGAGATTGGAAAGAATTTTTCTAACGTTGATTTAGAAACTTTAAAAAATCGTATTGACGAGTTTCTTAATGAGAGTGAAAGTAAATTAGTAATTTTTGTAGACGACATTGATAGACTTGATAAACAGGAAATTTACTCTTTATTCAGGTTAGTCAAATTGACAGCAGATTTCACAAATACGACCTATGTTCTTTCATTTGATGAAAAGATGGTTGCATCTGCAATCGGTGAAAGATTTGGAAAAGGAAATATAGATTCAGGTCATAATTTTCTAAAAAAATTATTCAAGTTCCATTACAAATCCCACGGCTCAACCTAACACCTAAAAAACTATTGTTTTGAATTAGTCGATAAAGCTATAAATAAAAGTGAGTTAGAGTTATCAAAAGAAGAAGCCCAACGTTTTGATCTGTCCTTTTCACATAATATTTTGCTACGACTAAAAACACCTAGACTAGCCATTCGTTATGGTAATTCATTGTCATTCGCAATTCCTCTTTTAAAAGGAGAAGTAAACCACGTAGACCTAATGCTTATTGAAGCGATAAAAATCTTTTATCCAAATCACTATTCTTTCATAAAGGCTTTTCCTCATTATTTCACATATTCCTTTATTCTTCTCATTCAACTTTTGGTGGTCAATCAGTAAATGAAAAAAAAGAATAAATAAACATCTAGATGATTTAGCTTCTGACTTAACTAAAAATGAAAAAGATGCAATATACCAGTTATTGAAAACCTTGTTTCCAAGATTAAATGAGGCTTTCCATAATACGTTTCAACACGAAGGACACAAAGAATGGTTAAAAGAAAAGAGGATTGTCTCGACAAGCTATTTTAAAAGGTATTTTTCTTATGCAGTAATAGAAGGAGAACTTTCAGATGTAATGTTCGAAGGGTTTATGAACTCTCTAGAAACAATGGAAATTAAGGATACTGCAAAAGAAATGATGCAGGTTGTAGATAAAAGTTCCCCAGATAATTTTTTATTTAAGGCTAGAACTTATGAAGAAACTCTTTCTTGGAAAGCCGCTCAAAATTTAATCCTCACTATTGCAGTGATGTCAGAATCATTTCCAAAAGGAGGTTCATTTTTTGCATTTTGGTATGGATGGTGCTCAAGCTCAAGCTGCCATTTTTATCTATAATCTACTTAAAAATCATAAAGATAATAATGAAGTTTTTGAGTTATCAAAAACCTTGATGGGGAAAGAAATTCCTTATGACTTCGCCTACGCATTGAATAATTGGATGCGTTCAGGTAAAACACCTGAAGAAAAACTCTTTACTAACGACCAGTACATAGAATTAGCCAAAATATTAAGGCTACGTGTATTAGAAGAATGTGGAGAAAAGCCAATTTACGAAGTTTATCCAGACAACTTGAGTTACATTTTCACAACTTGGTTTGAGGATAATCCAAAGGAAATTGCGAGTTATCTTAAAAAATATATTGACCAAAATCCAGAAGAGTTGCAAAAATTACTTTTTGCAATGACACCAACTGCTACTAGTACAAATCATCCAGAACCATATAAAACAAATTTCACTAAAGAACATTATGAATACTTAACCAAAATACTAGACAAGGAATACTTACATAAAATAATTTCGGACAATTATTCAAAAGAAATCGAAAAGAAAAAGTGCAATTTTTTGATTTTGAGAATTAGCAAACAGAATTGAATATTTTGAGGCAATTTGAACATTGGTATTCAAAAGATGATGGAATTGAGGATGCAGAAATAGTGGAATAAATACGGCTTACAACAATGTGTATAAGTAATAGCGGTTTAAGTGAAAAAACGAAAGTATAAACATAAAAAAAGGTCAGTGCTAAACCGAAAGGTTTGTAGTAAATCGCTACTACTCATACACAAACCGTTGTATGCCATTAAAAAAAAGGGAAAACCAACCGCACATTTGAGCACCATTTGGTTTTTGCCTACGCTCTTTTTCCAAAGCTGAAAAACCAAAAGAGCTAAAATATCCCCGCGCTCGGTGGACGACAATAACTATATCTTCCTTAATTTGCAGATACAAAGACAAAATAATATGGAGTTAAAATTTATAGGCCAAGGTTCAGATCCTGAAAGCAACATTCCTGTAGGAGATTTTGTAATTGATTCACTGACAGCATGAAATCTTTCAATTCATTCAATGCCTTTGTTGCTTTTGTAAGTGCAAGTGGTCTTACCAATATCATTGACGAAATGCTTGCCTTTAAAAGACTCGGAGGCAATATTAAATTGTACGTAGGTGTAAACTTGAACGCTACTTCAAAGGAAGCTCTGGAAAAATTACTTGAAAATGGAATTGAATCGTATATTATTTATCTCCAAACAACATTATCTATCATCCCAAGATATACGCTTTTGAAGGTGACGCTGCAACAAGAGCAATAGTAAGGTTCTTCTAACCTAACAGCAAGCGGTTTGTTCCAGAACATGGAAGCATCTGTTTGTGTTGACTTTGAAAGTGATGACGAAAATGGTAGCTCGTTCTTAGCTGAAATTTATGACCATTTTAATACTATTAGTAAATCAAGAACACCCAAGCTGCCAATTACTTACACAAGAAGTATTAGAAATTTTGATTGCGAACAAAATTGTATTGCCAGAAGCAACGAGTAGGGCCAAATCAAACAAAATCAACAAGGAGTTTGGGAGAAAAAGATACGGATGCAAACAAACAATTAAATGACCTTTTCGGTAAATTAAAAAGAAAGAGAGCACCGAAGGGTTTCAAAAAGACCGTAATAAAGAAAGAGCTACTAACTGAAGATGAATCTGACAAAGTAATGGTTGTTGATGAAACAACAGAAATTACGGGAGGTTCGATGTGGATTGAAACAGGACTTATGACAGGTGGATCTAGAAATATTCTTGATCTTAGTAAAAAGGGGAAACTGAATGGTGTAATTAAATTCGGGAGTGTTAGCTACTTCGGCTTGAATCCAACAGAGACAAACACCACAAAAGATATTAATGTGATCTTTGGCGGTAAGACGTATATTTCAAATCACGTTTTCTACGCAGAAGGGAATAGTAATTGGCGAATTCGCTTGAATGGTGAGACAGCAGATGGAGATAAAATAACGCTTTTCTCAAAGCCTAGTCTTGGTGCAAATGGAGGGTTTCAAAATAAGATACTACTATTTACTAAAATTGATAACACCAATTTTAGAGCTTGAAATTTGTGAGCAGGATGAAATGCTTAAACTAATTGAAACCTCATCCGATTGGGCTAAAAGGTGGCAGCGGAAACGGAAGAGCTTACGGTATAATCGCTGAGTAATGTTCTCAATTGATTTTTAAACCAATCCAAATCTTCTTCTGAATATTGCTTGTCGAATTCGGTTAGCATCAGTTCAACTTCTGGTTCAGTCAACTTATATAGCGCGATAAATAGCAAATCAATCTTTCTGACAGTTTAAATCTGCTTTCACTCTTCATTGTCCCATTCAATTCTAAATACTTCAAAGAGCGAATTTAGGCGAACATCATTTCTCAAAAGATCAAGCACAAGCAATGATATATGATCCTTAATCGGAGCAGTTAATCCATTAAAGCTGACCTCCTTTCTAATTTCCTCGGTACTCTCGGAACAGGCATTTGCTTGATCACGGACTGAGTTAGATCAATTCCGCTTAACTTTTTCTTCAATATAAAATCAAAAACCACAGAATTGAAAAGCCCAGTTAAATACAGTAAATCGTTTGGGCTTGTGGTTAAGAATTGAACTGATTGTGATGCAGGAATAAAAGGTAAAACAGTCGCAATGCAGGTTCGTTTATTAGTTGCAGAAGTTAGACTTCTCCATGCCAACATAAATTTAGCCTTGATGATTTTTGGAAAGGTGTTGCCACTTTTCTTTATTGATATAAAATCTTGATTCCGGAAAATAATCTACGATCTGTTTTTTTCCTTCATCAATTTTCTTTGAAGATGATTTGCTTCCATATCGAAATTCATCCCCTAAATCATTGAACCCTGAATATTTCCCATCAAATTGGTTAAAGAATTTTCCCTCGTAGATAGGAATATTGTCTCCCGCTTTTTTCTTGATATAAAGTCTGCATGACTCGTAAAATGCACAATCCTTCCAAATCTAACTTCCTTATAAACTTTCTCAAAAAAAGGATAATCGCGAGAAACCCTCAAAAGGAAATCAGCTTCCTTTTTATTAGATAAATTAGGAAGCATTCCTGTTGTTGGATTTAGCAACTTCAAACTATCGAACGACAACTCAATTTTTGAACTAGGCGATGCAATTTCCGATGTATCAATTAGATTCATTGAAACTCTAAACTTCTTGCTCTTAGAATTACCCAATAGCATAAAGCAAAACCGCTCTCTACTGTCTATCTTGAAGATCTTTTTGCGATTGATGAAATCATAAATTGCGACAACTAAATTTTCTTTCGTCAGGTATTTAAAAAGGGTTTGGTTAACCTGACTTGTTACTATCGCACTTTTTAAAACCAAACCTACAACTCCCCTTTCAGTCTTTAACTTGACGGCAGCATCAGTAAACAAAGCATAAGTGTTTAATTCTCCCTTGTTCGACAAATCAAAAAAAGCACTTTTCTTTTAGCTTTGATTTAGCTTTCTCAATTTCAATTTTAAACTCTTTCGAATATTCAGCCAATTGAGTATTTATCGATTCAGTCTCAGCAATCTCAATGGTTCTACTCGATTTAAAATGATTTTCAGAAATTGAATTTCCATACAAGAGCATAGAACTTCTTTTCCTCAAACCTAATCTTTCTCCCAAGGAGGGTTACCCAAAACAACATCATACTTCTTCAGCCTTTCTTTGCTCAAACTAAGTGCTTCATGATAAATAAATCCGTTTGAAAACATTTCCACCTTTTTTGACTCGTCAATAGCGAAATCGGAGTGTAATAAAAGTTTCCATGAACAAAATTTCTACTTTAATTGTCATACAGAGTTGTTTGCTTAATTCGTTGTAAGCAAACTTGAATTTTGCAACCTCCAGTGCTAAGCAATCCACATCAAAGGCTGAAATATTCAAGGCAATTGATTCCAACAATTCCAACTGTTTTTTTCGGAAATTTTACAATTCGCAAACAAAGTTTCGAAGTAGTCAATAATTGCAATAATAAAATTCCCACCACCACAAGAAAAATCAGCAAAGCTTACTGATGGTAAGTCATTTATAAATTTATTTTCATCATTTTCCGAAATTCAATTCAAAAAAAGTCTCTACGGTCTCATTGGTAACCGACTTTGCAAAGTCTATTGGGGTGTAGTAGCTACCTAGCTTGTTTCTGTAGTTTTTCGACTCTGATTTTTTTGTCCCTTTTCTTTCATTTCCAGTTTCAATTCCAATTAAAGTTTACATAGAGTGGGACATGAATTGTTTCGAAATCAGTTATATCGCAAAGATTGTCATCAATCAAGTTTATTAATCCCTCATTTGTGTTGTCAATGATCGAAGAAAGCAGATTCAATTTGCGAACGAGGTTCGCAACCAATAATTAGTCGAAGAAACTATTTTGCAACCATCTATTGGTAAATTATTCTTCATGAAAATTATTGAAGCAATAAAAACCGCTTTTACCTTAAATTTCTCTTTATTGAGTTCAGCTGGATTTACGATCGGTTTTTCAGAAAAACAATTTGACAGATGCTCTCGCAGAATATAGCCGTATGTGTCTAATGCCTTATCCATTGTGAGTTGGTCCAACTTTTACAAGTCATTCATATAAGTAACTAAAGGCTTTTTAAAGAACTTTATGGTGGATTTGAATAATTGAAATGACCTTTTCGGACCAAATCAGTTTGCTCTTTCAAAAAAGCATATTTCGATTTAATTGTTTCAATCAGCTCAGACAAGTCAAATGTCTCAAACTTGTATACTGAAATTTGCTTCACTCCCAACTCATTCAAAATTATCTTGTGTAATAAGTCATTGAAATATTTTGATTTTGTGTTTTAAATTGCGCAACATTTTTTTTGATAAAATCAAAAATCGGCTTCAGGTTTACATCAAGCTTGTAAGACAAATCTTCAAACACACTTTCGCTCCCAACCGAATAACCATTGATAGCTCTGCTTGTCGACAAGCAATTCAAATCAATATTCCAGCCAATAGCAAATCCAATGTTCATATCGACCTTTAAAGATTTTTTCTTGTTCAAGAAAGGAGATTCTCCAACAACACTTTTCACCTCTTCAATTCCTATTGAATTAAAATTGTATTGCTTTCTGATTTCAAGTTCAATTTTTGATTCTAAGAAAAGCCTTTGATAATCGCTTTCAACATCTTCAATGATTAACTTTTCAAGAAAAGAATCAAGATTTTTAATTGCTGAATAATTGAAGTGTTGAAACTCGAAGTTTGGCAATTTCTTTTGCAATATTTTTCTTTTAAGCACCAAACATGTTTTGCTTTCTTCAGCAATTATGATGAATCCAAAATACTATGTGCGACAGGAATTTTGGAAATATAACCTGCACTGATTGTGAATTTCGGATTGATCAGTTTCAACAGGAAAGTTGCAATCTTTGAATTAAGAAAGGCAAGGTGAGCATACTTATCTCCTTTCAAAACTTGAATACCTGGACCTGATGCAATGAATACTTGATTCTCTTTCAGCACCCTCACATTTAAACCTAAAGTTCCTGTATCACTATAAACAAGTTGTGTTGTAGGAATCTTATCAATGTTCCTTAATGCACTTCCCTTATTTGCTCTTATAATTTCCGCATTTTCTCCCCCAATGCACTTTGTAATAATTTAAGCCAGCCCATTTGCTAAACCCCCCACCTTTACTAACTAATTTCCAGTCAGGACTTCCATTTACTTCCCAAGCAAACTTTACAAACTCAGCGTTATTTCCTGTTGAAGTTCCCTGCATGGGATTTGCAAACTCTGAATAAAGTTGAAGTCCCTGAATGTTTTCAAACCGATGTTCCAATTGATAGTTAAATTCAAGATGACTGTTTTTAAAAATTGATTTTGGTTCAACTCAAAAGTCAGTTCAGCAGAAATATTTTTATGTGATACCAAACTTTTTTTCTCCGAAATGTTTTTGAACTTCAAATTGTAAAACCTTGTAGTTTCAATTTCAGAGTTTCCGATAACACACAACGCAACATTTGTTTTCTCTCCGTTAATATCTTCAAAAGCATTACTTCCTAAATCAATGCACTCCTTCAAAGTTTGCTTTGCTAAAAAAATTTTTCTGAAACCTTTAAGTGAGGACAAATACATCCAATTATTTTGAGCAACTACACCTAATACATCTTTTCATTCATCAACTGAATAGTTCGTTGTATGAATGAAACACATAAATCACCTTTGCTTTCGGGATAGTTTGCAAGCAAATAATTTTTCAGCGAAGTATCCATATTTTGTTTGCCCCATAAATGGAGGATTGGTTACCAAACACTTTTATTTTCTTCTCTTTTTATTGAGTTTCTCTAATTGAGTTTTGAAAGTCGTTCTGCCAATTGAATTGATGCAACATTAGGATTCAAGAAACCCAATTTATCATTAGCAACTCCACCAAAATTTTAATCGGCGTTGATTTGCTAGGAACAGCAAAACTGCAAGCTTTCACAAACAAAGAAAGTGAAGCAATTTTAGAAAGGTTTGAATCTAAATCTAACCGACAATTGAACCATTTAAAATCGTGTCAACAATCCTTTGGTTTGACCAATTCGGGTGTGACGTTTTGTAAAGTTTATAAAGGTGCTCAAAAGAATAATTTAGGAAATTACCACCACCAGAAGCTGAATCAATCACAACTATTTTTTGAACATCGGTTTTATCAAAGCCCGACAAGGATTCATTTACTAAATATTTCACCATGTATTTATCAGTGAAAAACTCAGTGGTAAAAAGCAAATCTGAATCTTCAATTTTTGCATTGTCTTTTCCGATTCTCTTAAAAGCAGATTTCTCTAAATCCTTTTTCAAAAATTGGTACGACCAAGAAATAATATCGTCAACATCATCATCAGTTTTCTCAAAAGCAGCTTTCAATTTTTCAAATGCAGAAGAAAGCAGTTCAATTTTGATTTGAGATTCGGTTGAAAGAAAAATTTTAATCAGTTCGGGAAATCTTTGTTTGACAAGATGAATTTCAGTTTTGAACTCAGAATGATAATCAGCAAAAGGGATTTTTATTTTGGCTGTTTTACTTTGATTCTTTTCTCAAAGTGAAAGTTGCAATCAGGACAGAAAAAAGATGCTCAAGTCCTGCACAGATATTTTCTTTTCCATCGGGC